>NZ_JBXAKW010000001.1:1025796-1334317 GCF_058798815.1 Janthinobacterium sp. GW822-FHT07A03
GGTTAGTTCAGCTGGTTAGAATACTTGGTCGACATCCAAGGGGTCGGGGATTCGAATTCCTCACCGCCCACCAGAATTTAGCAGTAAGTAGTTTTAAAGAGTTTTAAGCTGGCGCAAGCCGCAAGCGGTCATTTGAAATGCAATGATCAACAAAAGTTTTACGGGCGGTTAGTTCAGCTGGTTAGAATACTTGGTCGACATCCAAGGGGTCGGGGATTCGAATTCCTCACCGCCCACCAGAATGCAGTTAGAGAGAAAGGTAAAACCGGTTATGACACCGCGAACTACTACCAAGCTTTGGGAGTGACGCTAGTCGAACGGGTTTCCTTTGTCTCAAAAAAGTGAAAAACGCGGCTAGTCCGCGTTTTTTTTGCGTCTGCGTTTTCCTTTCAGTTTTTCAGTCCACACCATTCATTGCAGTTTTACCTGGCGCCAGCGCCGATATGGAGATCAATATGCTTACAATCCGACTTCCCGATGGTTCCGCCCGTCAATTTGACGGCCCGGTCACCGTGGCCCAGGTTGCGGCCAATATTGGTACCGGCCTGGCCAAGGCTGCCTTGGCGGGCAAGGTCGACGGCAAGCTGGTCGATACCTCCTATCTGATCGAGCAAGACGCGGAACTGGCGATTGTCACGGACAAGGACGCTGACGGCCTGGAAGTGATCCGCCACTCGACGGCCCACTTGCTGGCATATGCCGTCAAGGAACTGTTCCCGGACGCGCAAGTGACCATCGGTCCCGTGATCGACAACGGCTTTTACTATGACTTTGCCTACAAGCGTCCGTTCACGCCGGAAGATTTGACGGCGATCGAAAAGAAAATGGCGGAACTGGCCAAGAAGGATGAGCAAGTCACGCGCAAGGTTGTCGCGCGCGACGAAGCCATCGACTACTTCAAGGGTATCGGCGAAGCGTACAAGGCTGAATTGATCGGCTCGATTCCGGCCGACCAGGAAGTGTCGCTGTATTCCGAAGGCAAGTTTACGGACTTGTGCCGCGGCCCCCACGTGCCATCGACGGGCAAGCTGAAAGTCTTCAAGCTGATGAAGCTGGCCGGCGCCTACTGGCGCGGCGACTCGAAAAACGAGATGCTGCAGCGTATCTATGGCACGGCCTGGGCCAAGAAGGAAGACCAGGAGCTGTATCTGCACAATCTGGAAGAGGCGGAAAAGCGCGACCACCGCAAGCTGGGTAAGCAGCTCGATTTCTTCCATTTCCAGGAAGAAGCGCCAGGCCTGATCTTCTGGCACCCGAAAGGCTGGTCGATCTGGCAACAGGTCGAGCAATACATGCGCAATGTGTACCAGGTCAACGGCTACCAGGAAGTCAAGGCGCCGCAGATTCTCGACCGTGGCCTGTGGGAAAAAACCGGTCACTGGGATAATTACCGTGAAAACATGTTCATCACAGAATCGGAAAACCGCGCCTATGCGCTGAAGCCGATGAATTGCCCTGGCCACATCCAGATTTTCAACAATGGCATGCGCAGCTACCGCGACTTGCCATTGCGCTACGGCGAATTCGGCCAATGCCACCGCAACGAGCCGTCGGGCGCCTTGCACGGCATGATGCGCGTGCGCGGCTTTACGCAGGATGACGGCCACATCTTCTGCCTGGAAGAGCAGATCGCCGGCGAAGTGACGGCGTTCCACCAGCAGGCGATGGATGTGTACACGGCGTTCGGCTTCACGAATATCGACGTGAAACTGGCCTTGCGCCCCGATAACCGCATCGGCACGGAAGAGTCGTGGGATTTTGCCGAGGAATCCTTGCGTTCGGCCTTGCGCGCCTGCGGCGTGGAATGGACGGAATTGCCAGGCGAAGGCGCGTTCTACGGTCCGAAGATCGAATACCACCTGAAAGACAGTCTGGGCCGCGCATGGCAAGTGGGTACCGTGCAGATCGATCCGTCGATGCCGGGCCGCCTGGGTGCTGAATATGTGGCCGTGGACAACACGCGCCAGGTGCCGATCATGCTGCACCGCGCGATCGTGGGTTCGCTGGAACGTTTCATCGGCATCCTGATCGAACACTATGCGGGCGCCATGCCGCTGTGGTTGTCGCCGGTGCAGGTGTCGGTGTTGAATATTTCCGACGCCCAAGCTGATTATGTACAAGAAGTAACAACAAAACTGCGCAAAGCGGGGCTGCGCGTACAGGCTGATTTGCGTAACGAGAAGATTACCTATAAAATACGTGAACATTCCGTACAAAAATTGCCTTACATCTTAGTAATTGGCGACAAAGAGCGGGATGCAAATACAGTGGCCGTGCGGGCGCGGGGCAATGTCGATCTGGGCGTCATGTCCGTCGATGCCCTGATTGAGCGACTCAAACATGAAGTCGACACCAAGGCCTGACGAGGAAACTCGCTGCACGACCGTCTTACAAGATTTTTAAAGGAAATTACAATAGCTACTGACAAGTCACATCGCATCAATGGCGAAATCACTGCCCCTGAAATGCGTTTAAGCGGGGTCGATAACGAGCCACTCGGTATCGTAAGTTTGGCTGAAGCCTTCCGCCTGGCGGAAGAGGCAAACGTCGACCTGGTGGAAATTGCGCCTACCGCGCAGCCGCCGGTGTGCCGTTTGATGGACTACGGCAAATTTAAGTATTCGGAGCAAAAGAAAGCTCACGAAGCCAAATTGAAGCAAAAGATCATCCTCGTGAAGGAAGTCAAATTCCGTCCGGGGACTGATGATGGTGACTACAATATCAAGTTGCGTAATCTCATCAAGTTCCTTGAAGACGGCGATAAAACCAAGATCACCTTGCGTTTCCGCGGTCGTGAGATGGCGCATCAGGATATTGGCTTCCGCATGCTGGAACGTCTGAAAGCCGATCTGGAGCCGTATGGCCAGGTCGAGCAGTTCCCGAAGATGGAAGGCCGCCAAATGATCATGGTTCTTTCGCCTAAGAAGAAGAAGTAAGCTACAATAGCGTTTTACTGTGGATCGACGTGGTTTGCGCCTGTATGGGTGTGACACCAGATTCCAGGCAGAATTTGCGCGGCCCGCTCAGCAATGTGCGGGCCGCGTGAACTGTAGCGGACTCGCATCCGCTGCACAACATGTGAAAGCAGGCATCTAAGCGCAGCGTCGTGTTGCCACCTGCAATCCTGTTATAAATGGAGCTGTCCGTAAGAGGACAGATTGCTATGCCTAAAATGAAGACCAAAAGCTCCGCGAAAAAACGTTTTCGCGTGCGTCCAGGTGGAACAGTCAAGTCGGGTCACGCGTTCAAACGCCACATCCTGACCAAGAAAACCACCAAAAACAAACGTCAGTTGCGCGGTACCCGTAACATCAACGCATCGGATGTCACATCCGTCATGCGCATGATGCCGACTGCTTAATCTCACACTCAATTTAAGGAGTTACTATGCCTAGAGTAAAACGTGGGGTTACAGCTCGTGCCCGTCATAAGAAGATTCTTGTTCAAGCTAAAGGCTACCGTGGTCGCCGCAGTCGTGTATACCGTGTTGCCAAGCAAGCAGTTATGCGCGCTGGCCAATACGCTTACCGCGATCGCCGCAACAAGAAGCGCGTTTTCCGCCGCCTGTGGATCGCCCGTATCAACGCCGCTTCCCGTGAGCATGGCGTAACGTACAGCGTATTCATGAACGGCTTGAAAAAAGCAAATATCGAACTGGACCGTAAAGTCCTGGCCGATATGGCTGTGATGGACAAGCCAGCATTCGCTGCGATTGTCAACGCAGTTAAAGCAAAAATCGCTGCGTAAGCATCGGTCATTGCACAACGTCATCCCAGGGTGACGTTATAAAGAGCGGGGCAGGGGTGTGAACCTTATGCCCCGTTTCCGTTTTTGATTGTTGGACTTTAGATAGCTGAGTCCAGAATTGATGTCCAAAACAGGAAAAGCCGCATGAACTCCCTAGAAGAACTCGTCGTCTCGGCCCAGGCTGACTTTATCGCCGCCGCAGACGCTGCCGCACTTGAAAACGCCAAAGCCCGCTACTTGGGCAAGACTGGCCAGATTACTGAAATGATGAAGGGCCTGGGCAAGCTGGACCCGGACGCGCGCAAGGCGCAGGGCGCCCTGATCAATGCCGTCAAAGTGCAGATCGAGGACGCGCTGACGGCGCGCCGTGATGCGCTGGCCGATGCCCAAATGCAAGGCCGTCTGAACGCCGAAGCGATCGACGTGACCCTGCCAGGCCGTGGCCGCATGCCTGGCGGCATCCATCCCGTGATGCGCACGTGGGAACGTGTCGAGGAAATCTTCCGCTCGATCGGCTTCGACGTGGCCGACGGCCCCGAAATCGAAAATGACTGGACCAACTTTACGGCGCTCAACAGCCCGGAAAACCATCCAGCCCGTTCTATGCAAGATACGTTCTACATCGATGGCAACGACACCGATGGCAAGCCCTTGCTGCTGCGCACGCACACAAGCCCGATGCAGGTGCGCTATGCGCGCACGCATACGCCGCCGATCAAGGTCATCGCGCCGGGCCGCACCTACCGAGTCGACAGCGACGCCACCCATTCGCCGATGTTCCACCAGGTCGAAGGCCTGTGGATCGCCGAAGACATCAGCTTTGCCGACCTGAAGGGCATCTACCTGAACTTCGTCAAGGCTTTCTTCGAGACGGACGACCTGCAGGTGCGCTTCCGCCCGTCGTACTTCCCGTTCACGGAACCGTCGGCCGAGATCGACATCGCCTTCGGCTCCGGCCCGCTGAAAGGCCGCTGGCTGGAAGTGTCGGGCGCCGGTCAGGTGCATCCCACCGTGGTGAAGAACTTCGGCCTCGATCCCGAGAAATTCATCGGTTTTGCTTTCGGCTCCGGCCTGGAACGCTTGACGATGCTGCGTTATGGCATCAACGACCTGCGCCTGTTCTACGAGGGCGATTTAAGGTTCCTGAAGCAATTCAACTAAGCGTTGTTCCGTTTGATTCATGGCGCTGGAGCGCCCGTGCGCTCGCGCTGTGAGCTTTGACCATTTGAAGGCTTGATTATGCAATTTTCCGAAAACTGGCTCCGTACCATGGTCGATCCGAAGATGACTTCGGACGAACTGGCCCATCTGCTGACCATGTCCGGTCTCGAAGTCGAGGACGTCGATCCTGTCGCCCCGCCATTCTCGAACGTGGTGGTGGGTTTGGTCCTGGAGATGGAGAAACATCCGAATGCGGACCGCCTGAATGTGTGCCAGGTCGATGTCGGCACGGGCACCATGCTCAACATCGTCTGCGGCGCGCCGAACGTACGCCCGGGCTTGAAAGTCGTTTGCGCGATGGCGGGCGCCGTGTTGCCCCCTGGCGCCGATGGCAAGCCGTTTGAAATCAAGGTGGGCCAGCTGCGCGGCGTCGAGTCGCAAGGCATGCTGTGCTCCGCGCGCGAATTGAAATTGTCGGAAGAAAACGCCGGCTTGATGGAATTGCCGGACGACGCGCCCATCGGCCAGAATTTCCGCGATTACTTTGCCCTTAATGACTTGAAATTCACCATCAAGTTGACGCCGAACAAGGCGGACTGCCTGTCCGTGCTGGGCGTGGCGCGCGAAGTGTCGGCATTGACGGGCGTGCCCCTGAATGCGCCGCAGTTCCGCACCGTGCCGGTTTCCAGCGATGAAATCCTGCCTGTGAAAGTCAGCGCGCCGGACCTGTGCGGCCGTTTCACGGGCCGCGTCATCCGCGGCCTGAACGCTCGTGCCGTCACGCCGGACTGGATGAAGCAGCGCCTCGAGCGCAGCGGCCAGCGTCCGCTGTCGGCCCTGGTCGATATTTCCAACTATGTCATGCTGGAACTGGGCCGTCCCAGCCACGTGTTCGACCTGGCAAAGATCCACGGCAGTCTCGACGTACGTTGGGGCAAGGCGGGCGAATCCGTCAAGTTGTTGAATGGCAACACCGTTGCCGTCGACGAGTGGATCGGCGTCATTGCCGATGAGCAGGAAATCGAATCGCTGGCTGGCATCATGGGCGGCGACGCCAGCTCGGTGTCGGACGATACGGACAGCATCTACCTGGAAGCGGCATTCTGGTGGCCGAACGCCATTCAAGGCCGCGCCCGCCGTTTGAATTTCTCGACCGATGCGGCGCACCGCTTCGAGCGCGGCGTCGATTTCGCCACCACCGTCGAGCACATCGAGCGCATCACGGCCCTGATCGTGGAAATCTGCGGCACGCCGGCCACCACCGTCGGCCCCGTCGACGACCACGTGGTGAACCTGCCGCAACGCCAGCCCGTGTCGATGCGCACGGCGCGCGCGCAAAAAGTCATCGGCGTGCCGCTCACGGATGAGCTGATCGCCGATATCTTCACGCGCCTGGCCCTGCCATTCACCCTGGCCGACGGCGTGTTTTCCGTGACCTCGCCCAGCTACCGTTTCGACATCGAGATCGAGGAAGACTTGATCGAGGAAGTGGCGCGCGTGTATGGCTTCGAAAACATCCCGACCTTGCCGCCCGTGGCAGCGAACGTGATGCAGATTGCACCAGAAAATACCCGCTCCTTGTTTGCGGTACGTCATGAACTGGCCGACCTGGGCTTCCAGGAAGTGGTTAACATGAGCTTTGTCGATACGGCATGGGAGCGCGATTTCTCGGGCAACACGAATCCGATCAAATTGCAGAACCCGATCGCCAGCCAGATGAGCGTGATGCGCTCCTCGCTGATCGGCAGCCTGATCGCCAACGTGCGCTACAACCTGAACCGCAAGACGAACCGCGTGCGCATCTTCGAAGTGGGCGCCATCTACCAGCGCGACGACAGCGTGGAAAACGGCCCGCTGTCGGTGGCTGGCTACGCCCAGCCCAAGCGCGTGGCGGCCATGGCCTACGGCGCGGTGGCGGACGAGCAGTGGGGCCAGCCGTCCCGCACGGTCGACTTCTTCGACGTGAAGGCGGATCTGGAAGCGCTATTCGCGCCGCTGGTCTTGCGTTTCACCAAGGCGGAACATCCAGCCCTGCATCCGGGCCGTTCGGCCAATGTGGAGCTCGATGGCAAGGTCATCGGTTTCATCGGCGAATTGCACCCGCGCTGGATGCAGAAGTACGACTTGCCGCTGGCGCCCGTGCTGTTCGAAGTCGATGCCGCTGCCCTGACGCAAAGAGTCGTGCCCGTGTACCAGGAAATCTCGAAATTCCCTGGCGCCAGCCGCGACCTGGCCGTGGTCGTCAAGCAATCGGTGGCCGTGCAGGATCTGCTCGACAGTTTCCATGCCGCCGCGAAGGCTAGCCCTGCAGCGCGTATCGTGCAAGCCATTGTTTTATTTGATGAATATCGTGGAAAAGGGCTGGAAACGGATGAAAAAAGCCTTGCTTTCCGGATTAGCTTGCAAGATACTCAAAACACCCTGCAAGACGATGTCGTCGACGGCCTGATGGCTGTCCTGATCGATGCGGCCAAGCAGGGCCACGACGCGAAACTGCGTTCGTAATTACCGGACTGGCCGTCGCTTTTTGCGTGACGGCCTTTCCGTCGTCAACCGTAGACGAGCTTGCCATGTGGCAGGCTCGGGCGCACAGAAAAGGCAGGGCAGGAAAATTAATAACAGCGACGTTGATTCCGCCGTACTGCAATCCGCACTGGCCGCCGATTTACATCGGGCCATGCTGGTTGCCAAAGTGCGCCAGGAAGCGGAAAAAGATTTACCCACCTTGACCAAGGCGGAACTGGCCGAATTGTTGTTCGAGCAAGTGGGCCTGAACAAGCGCGAAGCGAAGGATATGGTCGAGACCTTTTTCGACGAAATCCGCAATGCGCTCGAGCGTGGCGAGGCCGTCAAATTGTCCGGTTTCGGCAATTTCCAGTTGCGCGACAAGCCGCAACGGCCAGGCCGCAATCCGAAGACAGGCGAAGAGATTCCCATCACGGCGCGCCGCGTCGTGACCTTTCATGCGAGCCAGAAGTTGAAAAGCATGGTCGAAGAGACCAGTCCGCTGGCACGTGCTGCCTGAGTGAGTGGCGATGAACGAGCGCATCAGTAAAACCGAGTTGATCGCCCCCTTGCCGCCCATTCCGGCGAAACGCTATTTCACGATCGGCGAGGTGAGCGAGTTGTGCGGCGTCAAACCGCATGTATTGCGCTACTGGGAGCAGGAGTTTTCCCAGCTCAAGCCGGTCAAACGACGTGGCAACCGCCGTTATTATCAGCACCATGAGGTGCTGCTGATACGCCGTATCCGCGAATTGCTGTATGAGCAGGGCTTTACCATCAGCGGCGCGCGCAACAAGCTCGACAGCCGTGGCGCATCGCATGCCATCGCCGACGAATTGCCGGTGCTGCCAGCCATGCCCGTCGTGCCGCAGGAAGCGCCGCTGGACCGCGCGTGGATACGCAATGAATTAATTGCGATTTTAAACTTGCTAAAATAAGATTTGTACCAATATAGGTGGGGTTGTGCGGTAGCGGTTGACTATGCTGCATGGGCGCTCCGCCTTGGCGCTGCCGCTGCCGTACGGCGCGCCATATTTTGAATATAATGTTAATGTTGCGTTTTTGTTAGTGACGCTAAGCTGGAGCAGCGTTCAGGTTCCGGTAGTCTTTCCCAGGCCAGGAAAATTTAAGGGGAAACAATGATACGCGTTGCCATTTGTGATGATCACCAAATAGTACGAGCTGGATTCAAACAGATTTTTTCGTCGTCAAGCGATTTCAGTGTGGTGGCGGAAGCCGGTACGGGGCGCGAAGCGCTCGATATCGCCCGCCGCGAAATTTGCGATGTATTGCTGCTCGATATCGCCATGCCCGACCAGAGCGGCATCGATACCTTGCGCACGATCCGCCAGGGCCAGCCGGAATTGCCCGTGCTGATCCTCAGCGGCTATCCCGCGCAGCAATATGCGCTGAACCTGTTCAAGATGGGCGCGAATGGCTATCTGAACAAGGAATGCGAAGCCGATGAGCTGATGACGGCCGTGCGCACCGTATTCCAGGGACGCCGCTATGTCAGCTCGACCGTGGGCGAGTTGCTGGCGCAGTCGTTCGACCGCGACACGAATGCCGCCCTGCATACGGAATTGTCGGACCGCGAGTTCCAGGTCTTTTTGCGCCTGGCGCGCGGCGCCACCGTGTCCGATATCGGCGTGGCCTTGTCGCTGAGCATCAAGACGGTGAGTACTTACCGCACGCGCATCATGGAAAAAATGGGCTTGCAATCCAACAGCGACTTGACCTATTACGCAATGAAAAACAATTTGCTTGACTAGCGCTGCGGTGCGATCATGGAAACATGATCGCTCAGCCAGCTGGCCAGCACGACTTGTGCAGTGCAGCAGTTTGTGGCGAGGACTATAATTGGCCGGCGCCGGCGCTCTCTCCCGCGCCGAACCTTGCTAAGGATGCACATCAGGATGTATTTCACCGCTGAACCGGCCCCGAATCACCGCCTGCCCCTGTACAAGACGATCCTGTGCGTGACTTGCGCCTTGTTGCTTGTACTGAATGGTTTCAGTCTTTATCATAACCTGCAGTCGCTGAAGGGCACGAATGCCTTGCTCAGCCAGAGCGCCCGCGTGGCGGACCGCCTGCAGTATCTGAACGTGCTCGTGCTCGATGCGGAAAGCAGCTTGCGCGGCTATTTCATTTCCGGCTCCGAAACCTATCTGGGGCCGTCGAAGACCGCTACCACCGAAATCGACAACGAATTCAACGAGCTGCAAACCTTGCTTGCGGGCAGTCCCACCCAGCTGAAAAACCTGGGTCAGCTGAAAAGCTTGATTCGCCGCAAGATGTCGATGTTGCAACAATCGATCGACGTCTACAAGCAGGGCGGATTGGCCGAGATCGTCAACATTTCCCGCGTGACCGATGACCGCGCCACCATGGACGAGATCCGCCTGCAGGTGGTGATCATGACGCGCGAACAGAATGAAGCGCTGTCGTCCGGCAGCGCCGCCTTTTATCATGAATACCAGAAAGCCGTGCTGCTCGGCATCGGCATCAATGCCTTGGCCATCCTCGTGCTGATCATGTTTTACCAGCTGGTGCGGCGCAGCTTCCAGAACCGCGCGGCCGTCGAGTATGCATTGCAGAATGCCAACGACACCCTGGAATCGACGGTCAGCAAGCGTACCGAGCAATTATCCGTGCTGTCGCGCCATTTGATCAGCGTCAATGAAGTGGAAAAGGCGCGCCTGGCGCGCGAGCTGCACGATGAGCTGGGCGCGAACCTGACCTCGATCAGCATGGACCTGGGCGCCGTTACGCAGCAACTGGCGCACGCGCAGCCGGAACTGGCCGCGCAATTGCGCCGCGCCAAGGCGACCCTGCTGGAAACGGTGGAACTGAAGCGCCGCATCGTGGAAGACCTGCGCCCGAGCCTGCTGGACAACCTGGGCCTGTGCGCCGCCATCGAAAGCTATTGCGAGGATTTTGCGCGCATGAGTTCGGTTCGCTGCGAAACGGACGTGGCCATCAATATCGACAACCGCGAAGCGACCTTGACGATTGCCCTGTTCCGTATCGTGCAGGAATCGCTGACGAATATCCTGAAATATGCGCGCGCCGGCATGGTCAGCGTGACATTGAAGCGCAACGAGCACGGCCTGGTGCTGCGCGTCATCGACGACGGCATCGGCATCACGGAAGATGCGCTGCAAAAGCCCATGTCGCACGGCTTGCTGGGCATGCGCGAGCGGGCCTTGCTGCTGGGCGGTACCCTCACCGTGCGCCAGGGGCCGGAAGGCAAGGGGACTTGCGTGGAAGCCGTGATTCCCTTGCCGCTGACGCCGGAGCCGGAAGAGATCGACGAAGACGCCAGCGTGTGAGTGGTTCTGAACGCAAAAAAATGGCCGGGCATGCAGCCCGGCCATTTTTTTGTCCATGCTGCCGGGTCAACGGCAGCTTGTCATCAGCAGCGCGACACGTCGCGCAGCAAGCGGTCGTATTCCGTCTTGGCCACTTTGTAGCACTCGCCCGCATAGCATTCCAGGCCGGCGCGGTCCAGCACCGTGATATTGCCGCGGCGATAGTGGATCAAGCCTTCTTCCTGCAGCTTGCCGGCGGCAGCCGTGATGCTTTCGCGGCGCACGCCCAGCATGATGGAGATCAGCTCTTGCGTCACTTTCAATTCATTCGATGGCGAACGGTCCAGGCGGTCCAGCAGCCAGCGGCACAGTTTTTGCTCGATCGAGCTGTGGCGGCCACCGACGGCGTTCTGCGCCATTTGCGCAAACAGGGCGTTGGTATAGCGCATCAGCAGCTGGGGCAGGGCGCCGCCTTGATTGAAGGCGTCGCGCAAGCTTTGCGTTTTCAGGCGGTAGCCGTAGCCGGCGCTTTGCACGACGGCCGTGCACATGGCGCGCTCGCCTGCCAGCAGCGAAGCGCCAGCGACGCCCTCATGGCCGACCACGGCGATTTCCGTCGTGGCGCCGTCTTCCATTACATACAGCAATGAAATGATGGCGGTGGTGGGGAAATAGCTGTATTCCAGATTATTGCCGTAGGCATACAATTCCTTGCCGAAAGGCAGTTCTACCAGTTCCAGGTCTTCGAACAGCGATTCGAGCGCGGCGCGCGGCAGGGCGGCCAGCAATTCATTCTGTTGTGCACTGCTGAGGCTAACCCGCGACGCAAGCTTGATTTCCCGTCCGGCCGCCGGCATGGCGCGCGGCAGCAGCTGGTTCTTCTGGACCGGGGCGATAAGTTGAGTATGGCTCATAGTATTCCTCACAGGCTTTTTACATCGGAGTGCGACTGCCGCGTTGCTGGTCAAAAAAGCTGCCGGCTTCATGTAGTCACGGCATTTTCTTCGACCGCGCGGTGCAGATCGCGATGTAGCTACTTTAAAAGCTTATGTAAGTGGCGAACATAAGATTAGCAGTCGCCACTTTGTAGTCTCTTTTGAGGCGAAATTGTAGTCCTTGTCCTACGTGCACACTTTTGACTAGCTAGCCTTGGGCCGTTCTGCGCGATTTTGTGATATGACGCGCGGTTTATTGGCGCTCCACAGGCCGGCCGGACGCACGCTGGGCAAGCCGTCGCGCACGGTCGCGGCGGGTGCCTGGCGCTTGCCCGGCGCCTCGTGTTCCCCCAGGCGGAAGCGGCTCACGGCCTGCGTCAGCGCCTCGCCTTCCTGGTGCAGGCGCTGCGAACCGGCGCGCGCCTCGTCGACCAGACCCGCGTTCTGGTGCGTCATGTCGTCGATCTGCGCCAGCGCATGATTGATGCGGGCGATCTCGCCATTCTGCTCCGCGCCGGCGCTGCTGATGCGTCCGATTACCACGGCCACTTGCTGCACGGCATCGACGACTTGCCGCATGGTGTTGCCGGCGGCATTGACCAAGTCGCCGCCCGCATCGACGGTGGCCACCGAATCGCCGATCAGGCGCTTGATTTCCAGCGCCGCCTCGTTCGAGCGCTGCGCCAGGCTGCGCACCTCGGACGCCACGACGGCAAAGCCGCGCCCTTGCTCGCCCGCGCGCGCCGCCTCGACGGCCGCGTTCAGGGCCAGGATATTCGTCTGGAAGGCGATGCCGTTGATGACGCCGATGATGTCGACGATCTTGTGCGAACTGGCCTTGATCGAGGCCATGGTCTCGACCACGGCGCCCACGGTCTGTCCGCCGCGCAGGGCCACGTCGGCCGCCGTCGCCACCAGCGTGCGTCCCTGTCCGACGTGGGCTTCGTTGCGGCCCACGGTGGCCGTCAGCTCGCGCATCGAGTCCACGGTGGCGCCCAGCGCGTCCGCTTGCGTGGCCGTGTGGCCGGACAGGGCCGCGTTGCCCTGCGCGATATCGGCGCCGGCCGCCGCGATGACGGCCGCGCCGCCGCGGATTTCCTGCACCAGGGTGGCCAGGCCATGCGTCATGGCGCCGAAGTCGCGCACCAGGTCGCCGATTTCGTCGTGCGCCTGCGAAGTGATGCGCTGCGACAGGTCGCCCGCCGCCGCCGCGCCGACGGCCAGGCGCAATTGCGTCACGTCGCGCGCAAACGCGGCATAAAAGCCCGCGCACAGGTAGGCGGCGGCCAGCAGCACCAGCAGCATGGCGGCGAGGATCAGGCCGCGGCGCGCCTCGTCGCGCGCGATGCGCTGCGCCAGCAGGCTGTCGAGCGCGGTGGCGGAGGCGCCGGACAGCGCGTGCAGGGCGTCGATCGCCTGCATGCCGGCCGCGTGGAATTGCGCGCCCGAGGTCTGGTCGTAGGAATTCGTCACTTCATTCTTCGTGCGTTCGAGGAAGGCCAGTGCGGCCGGCACGGCTTTCAGGGCCGGCTGCAGGCTGGCGCGCAATTCCGGCCTGGCGGCGAGGATTTCGTCGAAGCGGGCCGGCAGGCGTTCCAGTTCGTGGCGCGCGATCAGGGCGTTGGCGTTGACCAGCTGGTCCTCGTTCGCCTCGAACAGGCCCGTGTCGATGTAGGCGGCGCCGCGCCCGGCGATGTCGGACAGGCTTTCGGCCAGGTCGGGCAAGGTGGCGGTAAACACGGCGCTCAGGTGGTTGGCGCCCGCGTCCGGGTCCAGGCTCAGGTGCGAGCGGTCGGCTACCAGCTGGCCCAGCTTGGCCGCCTGGCGCAGCAGCGCCGTGTGCGCCGCGTAGCTGTCGCGCGCCGCGAGGCCCGCCTGGCGCCCCAGCAGTGCTTGCCACTGCTTCGTCAATTCGGCCGCCTGCGGCAGGCCCGCGCCCGCCGGCAGGCGCGCCAGGGCCGCCAGCGCGGCCGTGATGCGCGCATTGACGGCCGTGTTGTCCATGCCCGCCTTGCCGCTCAGGCGCAAGTGTTCGAGGCCGCGCCGCTGCTGCAGCAGGCGCGTGCCTTCCTGCAGCTGGCGCACATACGCCACGCCCCGCTGCGCATCCTGCGCCTGGGCCAGCGACTTGCCCAGTTCCGAGATCAGCAGGGTGGTCGCCAGCGCCAGCGGCAGCAGGAAGACCAGGCAGACAAGCATGAATTTGGGCAGCAGGCGCAGGCGCTGCATGAGTCGGATGGCGGGGGTGAGGAGCATTTTCATCGGGTTTCCAGGGTAGGGTGACAACATTTCTGCAGTGCAATGTTGCCTGCGGATTGTGACCCCTTGATGAACTGCGCGGCTGCGTGGCCAATTCGCGCCGCCGATTTTGCGGTTCGCCAGAGTGAAGCAGTTCACACGGAAGGCCGATCCTTCTGTAAAATCGAGGGTTTTTTGCGAGGGCCATATTATGGTCACCAATATGGCCAACGAGAACGACATCAACACCCCCGATTCCACTGACAACGCGGATAGCGCAGCCGATTCCGCCAGCACCGTCGTCAGCAGCAAGGCGCCGGCCGTGATCGCGCGCGAAGTGCAGCGCCGCCGCACCTTCGGCATCATTTCCCACCCGGATGCGGGTAAAACCACGCTGACGGAAAAACTGCTGCTGTTCTCGGGCGCGATCCAGATGGCCGGTACCGTCAAGGCCCGTAAATCGGGCCGCCACGCGACGTCGGACTGGATGGAGATCGAGAAGCAGCGCGGCATTTCCGTCGCTTCCTCGGTGATGCAGTTCGAATTCCGCGACCACGTCGTCAACCTGCTCGACACCCCGGGCCACCAGGACTTCTCGGAAGATACCTACCGCGTGCTGACGGCGGTCGACTCGGCGCTGATGGTGATCGATGCGGCCAAGGGCGTGGAAGCGCAGACGATCAAGCTGCTGGCCGTCTGCCGCATGCGCAATACGCCCATCGTCACCTTCATGAACAAGATGGACCGCGAGACGCGCGATCCGCTGGACCTGCTCGACGAACTCGAATCGGTGCTGAAGATCCAGTGCGCGCCCGTCACCTGGCCTATCGGCATGGGCAAGAACTTCCGCGGCGTGTACCACCTGCTGAACGACGAAATCATGCTGTTCAAGGCCGGTGAAGAGAAGGCCGATGGCGCTTTTGAAATCATCAAGGGCATCGACAATCCCCGCCTGCAGGAGATGTTCCCGCTTGAGATGGATCAATTGCGCATGGAAGTGGAGCTGGTGCACGGCGCGTCGAACCCGTTCAACCTGGAGGAATTCCTCTCCGGCGTGCAGACGCCCGTGTTCTTCGGTTCGGCCATCAACAACTTCGGCGTGCGCGAGATTCTCTCGGCGCTGGTCGACTGGGCGCCGGCGCCGCGCGAGCGCGACGCGACCGTGCGGTCGGTGGCGCCGTCCGAGCAGCCTTTCACCGGTTTCGTCTTCAAGATCCAGGCGAACATGGACCCGGCGCACCGCGACCGCATCGCCTTTTTGCGCGTGTGCTCGGGACGTTTCGAGCGCGGCATGAAGGTCAAGCACTTGCGCCTGGGGCGAGAGATCAAGGTGTCGAACGTGGTGACCTTCATGGCTTCCTCGCGCGAACAGGTGGAAGAAGCGTACGCGGGCGACATCATCGGCTTGCCGAACCACGGCAACATGCAGATCGGCGACAGTTTTTCCGAAGGCGAGATGCTGACGTTTACCGGCATCCCGTACTTCGCGCCCGACTTCTTCCGCTCCGTGCGCATCCGTAATCCCTTGAAAATCAAGCAGTTGCACAAGGGCTTGCAGCAGCTGGGCGAAGAGGGCGCGGTACAGGTCTTCAAGCCGGTGCAGGGCGGCGAACTGGTACTGGGCGCCGTCGGCGTGCTGCAGTTCGAAGTGGTGGCCAGCCGTTTGCTCAACGAGTATGGCGTCGACGCCGTGTTCGAAGGCACCAGCATCAGCAGCGCGCGCTGGGTCAGCTGCGACGACAAGCGCGTCCTGCAGGACTTCGAAAACGCGCTGGGCCACAACGTGGCCTACGATGCGGCCGGCAACATGGCCTATTTGGCCACGTCGGGCGTCAACCTGCGCCTGACGGAAGAGCGCTGGCCGAAGCTGACGTTCCACGCCACGCGCGAGCATTCCGCGAAATTGGCTTGATGAATATCAAGTAGGTGCCAGGGGCAGAACCAGCGGTTCTGCCCTTTTTTTACGCCGGCAGGATCGTGCGCGTGCTCCAGTCGCGCCGCTCCAGCAGCAGTGCCGTCAGCTGCGCCGCCGTCATCGGGCGCGCAAAGAAGTAGCCCTGCACATTGTCGCAGCCCGCCGTTCTCAAAAACTCCACCTGCTGCAAGGTCTCCACCCCTTCGGCCACCACCTTCAGGTGCAGGCTGTGCGCCATGGCGATGATGGCCGTGACGATGGCTTCGCCCTCGCCGGGCAGGTCGTGCACGAAGCTGCGGTCAATCTTCAATTGGTCGATCGGCAGGCGCTTCAGGTAGGACATCGATGAATAGCCGGTGCCGAAATCGTCGACGGACAAATGGATGCCCGTTTCCTGCAGGCGCCGCATCAGTTCCACGTTGGCGTGGATATTGTCCATCAAGACCCCTTCCGTGATTTCCAGCTCCAGCAAGCCATGCGGCAGCTGCGTTTCGTGCAGGATGGCGCGGATATCGTCCATCAGGCCCGGGTCGCGCGCCTGGCAGGCCGACAGGTTGACGGCCACGTGCTCGAGCGAATCGAGCAGCCCCGCCTTGCACCAGAGGGCCGCCTGGCGGCAGGCGCTTTGCAGCACCCAGCGTCCCAGGTCGACGATGATGCCGCTTTCCTCGGCCACGGGGATGAATTCGGCGGGGCTCAGCTGGCCCATTTCGCGGCAGTTCCAGCGTACCAGCGCTTCCACGCCGACGATGCGCCCGCTGCGCAAGTCGATCTGCGGCTGGTAGTGCAGATACAGTTCTTCATTTTGCAGCGCGCGGCGCAGGTTCGCTTCCATGCGCAGGCGGCGCTGGGCGCGCAATTCCATTTCGGCCTTGAACACGGCGTAGCGGTTCTTGCCCTGGTGCTTGGCGTGGTACATGGCCGTATCGGCATTGCGCGTCAGGGTGGCCACGTCCTGCGCGTCGAACGGGTACAGGCTCACGCCGATGCTGGCGCTGACATACAGCTGGTGGCCTTCGAGGTCGAATGGCGGGGCCAGCACGGCGAGGATCTTGCGCGCCACGCTGGCCATTTCCGAGGCGTCGTCGGCCGGTTCGACGATGACGACGAATTCGTCGCCGCCGATGCGGCAGATGATGTCGGTGCCGCGCAGGATGCCCACCAGGCGCGCGGCGACGAGCTTGAGCAGCTGGTCGCCGCAATGGTGGCCCAGCGTATCGTTGACGATCTTGAAATTGTCCAGGTCCAGCAGCAGCAGGCCCACGCTGCTGTCCTGGCGGTCGGCGCGCGCCAGCGCGTAGGCCAGGGCGTCGTTGAATTCATGGCGGTTCGGCAGCTGCGTGACGGAGTCGACGTGGGCCAGGTAGTGCAGATGGTTTTCCGCATGCTGGGCGGCGGTGCGCGTGCGGCGCACCATCAGGAACGTCAGGCCGAATGCGCACAGGCAGACGAGCAGGGTAAAGGCGGCAAATTGCGCCAGGCTGGCGTACAGCGGCGCCAGGCTGGCGCGCAGGTACAGCGCGCCGCCGCCGGGCAAGGCCTTAAGGATGGCGGCGCTGCCGTCCAGGTAATCGATGTGCAGGCCGTTGCGTGGCGCCGTGGGCACGGCATCGGCGCCGCTGCGCGCGTAGCGGGCAAACGGCGTGCCATAGGGGGTGTAGAGCAGTGCTTGCCGGATATGCGGGGCGGCGGCGAGGGGAGCGAGGAGTTGTTGCGCGGCAAGACGATTGTCCTGGCGCATGGCCTGGGTGGCGGCGGGCGCCAGCATGTCGGCCTGGATGTGCAGGCTGCGCTGGAAAGATGCCTGGAGGGAAAACAATTGGAAAAGGATCAGCAGCAGGCTGGCCATGGCCAGCATGGCTGCCGCGGCCAGCAAGTTCAGCCGGGCTATCCGGTCGCCGCGCAGCTGCGCGGAAGGCAGCATCAAGGGCGCCATCATGACGCATTCTCCTGCCGGCCCCGCTTGCCGCCGCCCCGTGTGATCCCGCCTCGCCCTGCCATACTTTACGTTCCAGTCTGATGAAAACCGAAGTGAGCCGGAACTCTCAACGTGTTGTTAAGGCCGACATATTGTCATTTTGCAGCGTGAAAGTACAGGGTACGCGGCAATTTAGTATCCATGCAGCACGCCGTTGGCAGCGGGCAAGACGACAAGACAGGCGGAAAAGGCGGGGCGTGTCTTTCTAATAATAATTCAAGTTGAATTTTAATCCTTTTTTTGCCCGCTGGTTTTTTTCTCTAAAAACATGCTGACGGCAAACAAAATGCCATCAAGAATAACTTCAATGCCTGCGTCCATCCCGGCACGGATTAACTTTTTGACCGTATCGGCCATTGCAAGTCATTGATTTTAATAAATTTTAATGAAGAATGCGAGAACGCTATGGCCTTGCTCCGCGAGTTCGTCCATAATCCGCTGATGATGGACGTTCTGATGCTGTTTGTTTTGTCTGCCGCGGCCAAGCAAGCTGCCGCCAGCAAAACCGGACGTCGCCCTAATGATGAATAGTGAGGATATCTTGGAAAAAAAACCAAAAATTATTTTGTCGTCACAAGACCTGGAACGACTGGAAGCGTTGTTGTATGCCTTGGGTAATAATTTGTCGCCGGACAAGGCCGCCTTGCTCGATGAGCTGGGCCGCGCCGAGGTGCTTGAGCCGGAAGAGATTCCCCCGACCGTCGTGACGATGAATTCCACCGTGCGCTTCACGGTGGAAAACAAGGAGGAATTCTGCCTGACGCTCGTGTATCCGAAGGATGTGGAAGGCCAGGCCGACCGCATTTCCGTGCTGGCGCCCGTCGGCAGTGCGCTGCTGGGCCTGTCCGTCGGCGACAGCATCGCCTGGCCCATGCCCGGCGGCGTGGTGAAGGTCAAGATCGAGGAAATCGTCTACCAGCCTGAACGGGCCGGCGAATACCACCGCTAAGCAGCGATGGCGGACGGCGCCTGCCGTTCGCCTGCCAGGTCGTGTTGCCAGAAATTAACTATTGCGTTGCACGCGCACCACCAGCCATCCCGCCACCACGGTAAACGTGACGATGATGGCAACGATGATCCAGAAGCCCTGCGGGTGCTGGGCCAGCGGAATTCCCCCCACATTCATGCCCAGCATGCCGGCGATGATATTGATCGGCAAGGCCAGCACGGTGACGATGGTCAGCACGAACAGGCTGCGGCTGTTTTCCTCGTTGACGCTGGCGGCAATCTCTTCCTGCAGCAGTTTGATGCGTTCCTGTAGCGAGGACATATCGCTGAGCACCACCGAAAATTCCTCCGTCGACTGGCGCAATTCCAGGCTGTCCAGCTCCGACACCCATGCGGGCGGACGCTGCAGCAAGCGGAACAGGGCGGCCGGTTCCGGCGCCAGCAGGCGCTGCAGCCGCACCAGCACGCGCCGCATGGCGCCCAGGTCTTCGCGTTTCGGCACCAGCCGCCCGGCCAGCAGGTGATCCTCGATATCGTCGACCCGCGCCACGGCGTCGCGCACGATGTTGACCAGCACGTCGGCCTGGTCGCGCAGCAGATGGATCAGCAGTTCCACCGACGAGCGGATCGGCTCGTGGTTCTTGATGACGGCCTGGCGCAGCCGCTCGATCGACTGCAGCGGCGCGCGGCGCGCCGTGATGACGAGGTTTTGTGCCACGCTGGCCCACATGGTGGAAATGTCGGACGCTTCGAACGAGAAATTGTGCACCACATCGTTGACTACGGCGATCAGGGTGTTTTCCGCCTGCTCGATGCGCGTCGAACGGGAACCCTGGTGCAGGGTTTCATAGAATTCGTCGGCCAGCTGCGTGTGCGTCATCAGCCATTTTTCGCTGGCTGCATGCGACAAATTAAAATGCAGCCAGACGAACTCCTGTGCCTGGCGGGCCGCGCCATCGGCCAGCCAGGCCAGCGCGGCCGTCGAGTCGAGCGCCAGCGGCTGCGCCGCGCGGCCAAACAGGAAGCCCCAGACCAGGCCCGAGGTATCCGAGCCGTAAGTAAAACCGGCAGTTTCCATCGCCATCGTGAATCTTTCTCGCGCAGTGTGATTGATCGTCGCGCGATTTTAATACACGGATATGTCCGGAAAATGACAAGGCCACCGCGATGGGTGGCCTTGTGCGGACTACGGATGCGTATTAATCGCGGCGCGGATTATCGGGGCGGCGGTCGTCGCGGTTCGGTATGCCGTCGCCGTCGCGGTCGTGGCGGTTGCCATTGTCGCGGTCATAGCGGTTGGGGATGCCGTCGCGGTCGCGGTCGCCGTTCGGCCCGCGTGGCGACCAGCGGCCTTGCTCCATCTGCCAGCGGCCGTCGCGCTGGTTCCAGGCCGGTGGCGCATATACATAGCCGGGGCGTTCGGCGATCCACACGCCAGGCGTCCAGGCGTAGCGCTGGCTGCGCCATTCCCAGTGGCCGGGCGCCCAGATGTAGCCGTGGCGCGCGCGCGGGATGGCTTCGCGGCGCGGCGGCGGCGGGGCGATGCGGATTTCGTCATAGCGCACGGGCTGCACCTGTGCGGCGACCCAGCCGCCACGGTCCAGGCGCCAGCGGTTGTTCTCCTGTATCCAGGCGGCGCGGCGGTACTGGTTGCCGCTCCGTTCGCGCAGCCATTCGCCATTGTTCCAGACATGGCGCTGGCCATCCCAGTTCCAGTAGCCGGGCGCCCAGACATAGCCGGCGCGCGGCGCTGGCACGCTTTCAAACCGTGGCGGAGGCGGGGCGTTGCCGACGACAATGCTGACGCCGAGCTGATTCTGTGCCATGGCCTGCACGGGCAAAAAGGCCGCGGTGCTGATGGCGAGCATGGCTGCTGCGTAGAGTGCGATGGGTTTCATGGTGTGCTCCATTTCGGTGATTGCGTGAAATGGACTATAGGCGCTTGCTGGCGTTTTTTCGCCTTTGATTCAACTTATTACAATTGACACAATGCTGTGTGTCCGTGTATCCGTGGCGGATACAAATGGCGGCCTGGCGCGGCGCTCTTCAAACTGGCGCCAGGCGGCGTGGAGTCGGCATGGGCGGCTCACAGGGTGCTGGCGGTGGTGTTGCCCAGCAAGGCTTGCCGTTCCTCGATCAGCGAGATTTTCTTTTCCTGCTCCGTCAGGCGCTTGGCGCTGACCACCACGACGGGGATGGCGCGGGCCTGCGCCGCATCGCCGGTTTCGGCCGCCTGTGGCCGGGTGAAGCTGGCATAGCTGGCACCGCAGGCGATGGCGACGGCGACGGTGAAGATGGCTTCCATGTTTTTCAGGGTTTTCATGATCGTTCCTTTCGGTGGCGGGTGGGTATGTCTGCACTGTAGCCACACGCGCGCCCGCCCGCCATGCGCATGCGACCAGCCGTGGTTTTGGCGGGATGGCCTGCAAAAAAACGGCGCTGAAATGCCTGCGCACGGGATTGGCGGGCGACCGCTTGAATTGAGGCCTAATTAGCCCTGTATCCGTGCATATGAATGTACTTGCCACATGGCATTATTTGACACTGCACAGTGTTGTGTGCCGGGGCGCGCACGCGCGGCGCGCGGCAGGTGCCGCGCCAGCTGTCCTGCTAGAATCGGCATGGCAGCCGTGTTGCACACACTTGCGCGCACAATCATTCTCATCAGGAGTCACACATGTTCCAATTGTTTGGTTTTGGCGGCGCCCGCTGCCCGCGCTGCGAGCACAAGAACGGCGCCGCCGCCGGCTATTGCGCGCAATGCGGCCTGTCGCTGGGCGCCCCCGACAGCGACGCGGTGCTGCATGCCAATCAATGGCATCTTGCTGATGGGCAACTGGCCCTGTTCTTCGGCGTGCGCGAGCTGTCCTCGCTGTTCGGCAGCGCGGCGCGCCGCTTGCAGGTGCCCGCCGAGTCGCGCGCCTGGATCGTGCAATCGGACGCTTTCACCTTGATACCGGCCGGCGACTACGACAGCGCCGCCTTCTTCGCGCGCCTGCCCGCGCTGCTGCCGGCGCGCCCGGCCGAAGTGCTGATCGCGCGCGCCGACGCCGTCAGCCTGGAATTCGACCTGCCCGGGCTGGCCAGCACGGAGCGGCTGGACGTCGCCGCCGCGCTGCGCGTGGATATCGCGCTGGGCCAGCCCGATGCGTTCGCGCGCCAGTTCATGCGCGCGCCAGGCGCCGTCACGCGCGCCCACCTGCACGCCTTGCTGCTGCCGTCCGTGCGCCAGATTGCGCTGGAATTCATCGGCAGCCGCGCGCTGCGCGAGATGGACGCGAATGCCGACCTGCGCCCCGAACTGAACGAACGCCTGCAATCGGCCCTGACGCAGCGCCTGGCGCCGTCCGGCCTGGCCGTGGCGCGCGTGGAAACGCTGAGTTTGCGCCATGACAAACGCGACGGTGACGCTGGCGCCGGCGCCAGTATCGGCACCCTGTGGCTGGGCGGCTTGCCGGCGCAGGAGCTGGAGCAGCACAGCCTGGAGCGCATGAAGCAGCTCGACCAGCTGTATGACGAGGAAGAATGGCAGCGCATCCGCCGCGAGGAACTGGCGGCGCGCCATGCGCACCGCCGCGCCGAACTGCGGCAGGACGCGACACTGGAAAAAGCGGAGCTGGGCCACCAGGAAGCGCAGCGCCTGCAGGCGCTGCGCGGACGCCAGATCGACCTGTACGGCCGCATCCTGGAAGCGAAATCGCGGCGCCAGGCGCTCGACCATGGTGCCGCGCTGGCGCTGGGCGAGCTGGAACAGGAATTGGCGCAGAAGGGCGCGCAGCGGGCCGATGAAGCGGCCAACTGGGAACACGTGCGCGCGCTGGCCGCCATCAAGATGCGCAGCGAGCTGGAATTGTCGCAGCTGCACGGGCGTGAGCAGATCCAGCTGGCGCAGCAGCGCTTTACGCATCAGGTCCACTTGCAGTCGATCGCGCAGCAGATTGAAAGCGCGCTGCTGATCGACGACGAGACGGGCCGCCGCACCCAGCTGGCGCGCCTGCGCCAGGCGCAAGCGGATGCGGCCCGGCGCGAGGCGCAGCTGGAGGCGGAGCAGCACCAGGCGGCCTGGCAGGGCCTGATGCTGGCCAACGCGGCGCGCAAGCGCGAGGCCGAGCGGGTGCAGGAGTGGGAAGACCAGATGCAGCTGGCGCGCCAGCGCGAACTGCTGCGCGTCGAGGCGCACAAGGATGAAGCGGCCCAGGTGCAGGCGGCGGAAATCGCGGAAAAAGTGGCAGCGCTGCGGCGCGGCGGCGCGCGCGAGGACGCCATCGCGCAGCAGGAAAAGCTGCTGCGCACCATCGAAGCGGACGGCGTGCACGCGCGCCAGCTGCAGCAGCAATCGCAGCTGGCGCAGCTCGACGCGCTGGCCATCGAGGAACAGCGCCAGCAGCTGCGCCAGCTGGAACAGGAAGCGCAATGGCAGCGCGACTTGCTGGCCATGGCGCAGCAGCGCGAAAGCGATTACGCGCGCTGGAAGGGAGAATATGAAGCTTTGCTGGCGCAGCAGGCGCATGCGGCCGAACTGGCGCGCATCGATATCGACCGCATCGAGAAAATCGGCTCCCTGAGCGACACGGGCAAGGTGGCCATGGCAGCCGGGCAGAATGCGGCCGCGCTGGCGCAAGTGCTGAAGGTGCAGCTGCAGGCGGGCATGAGCGCCGAGCAGATTCACGCGCTGGCGGCGCTGGCAGCGGCCGAGAACAGCGTCGCGCCGCTGGACGCGCTGCGCATGGCGCAGGACAGCGTGGCGCAGGAACGCAGCTACCTGGAAGGCCAGGCGGAGCGCGAACGGCGCCAGCAGCTCGACCTGATCAACCTGCAGAACGCGGCGCACGCGCACGGCCTGTCGGCGCAGGCGCAGTTGGGCGTGGCCGTGGCGCAGGCGCTGCAGCCGGGCGCCGCCGCCGCACCAGCATCAGCGCCGGCCCGCTGCAAGAACGGCCATGCGCAGCGCGCGGGTCACCCGGAAGATAAATTCTGCGCCGCCTGCGGCGTCGCCCTGCAGCCTTGATGGAAGCGTTTCACCCCAGATGATGCAAAAAGCACGAGACAAACTGCGGGAACTGCGCGCCCTCCACGACGACGGGCTGCTCAGCGAGCAGGAATTTGAACGCCGCAAGAACGCCATTCTCGACGCCGAGTACGCGCCGCCCGGCGCCGCTCCCGTGGCCGCGCCGCTGCCCGTACGCCAGGGCACGGAGCTGGGCTTCATGACGGGTCAGGAAATCGGCCCGCAAAACCGCCGCTACCGGCTCGAACGGCTGATCGGCACGGGCGGCATGGGGCAAGTGTGGCAAGCCACCGACCTGGCCACGCACGCGGAGCTGGGCAGCAGCGAAATGGTGGCGCTGAAGATTTTGCCGCCGCAGCTGACGCAAAGCGCCACGCATGCCAAGCTGCTGATCGAGGAAGCGACCCAGGCGAGGAAGCTCGCGCATGAAAATATCGTGCGCGTCTACGAATGGGCGCAAGACCCGGCCACGGCCAGCTATTTCATCATCATGGAATGCCTCGATGGCGAAGACCTCGAGCACTATCTGGCGCGCGAGGGCGCGCTGCCCCTGTCCACGGTGCAGGAACTGCTGCAGCCGGTGGCCGACGCCCTGTCGTATGCGTGGGAAAAGCACAAGCTGGTACACCGCGACATCAAGCCGGGCAACGTCTTCCTGACGGCGAAGGGCGACGTCAAGCTGCTCGACTACGGCATCGCTTCGCGCGTGCGCAATGCGGACAGCAGCCTGGCGCTGGACATGCCGAATGCGGGTACGCACGGCTACCGGGCGCCCGAGGCCGGCGCCAACCAGCGCCAGCCCAGCCCGCGCCTGGACGTGTATGCGGTGGCCGTGATGATCTATCAGATGCTCGAAGGGCGCATGCCGTTCGACGACGCGCGCAGCGCCAGCCATCTGCCCTCGGCGCCGCAAGCGCTCAATGCGCAACAGTGGCAAGTGCTGCAGAACGGGTTTTCGCTGACGCCGGAATTGCGTCCGCAATCGGTGCAGGCCTTGCTGGAAAGCCTGGAACGCGCGGCCGGGCCGTCGCCCGAAGAATTGGCGGAGCAGGCGCGCCAGCAGCAGGCGCGCGCGGCGCAGCAGCAAAAGGAGGCGGCGCTGGCCGCCGAACAGGCCCGCGAGGCGGCGGTCAAAGAGGCGCGCGCGCGCCAGGAAGAACTGGACCAGCGCCGCAAGGCGGAAATCCAGGCTGCGGCGCTGGAAAAGCAGCGACTGGACAAACTGCGCCGCGAGCAGGAGGCGCAGCGCCATTTCGAAGCGGAAGAGGCGCGCAAGCTGCGCAAGGAAGCGCTGCGCGGCCAGCTGCGCGCGCGCCGCGAAGCCGATGCCGCCACCGCCTTGCAGGAACACCAGGAATTGCAGCGCAAGGCCATCGTCGCCAAGGCGGAGGCGGCCTACCGCGCCGAGCAGGAACGCGCGCGCCGCGAAGAGGCCAGCCGCGCCGCCGCAGCAGCAGCTGTCCCCGCGCCGGCATCCGCGCCGGCGCCGGAAGCGGAATCGGAACCCGAACATGCGCAACCGGTGGCGAATGCGGAAGGCGTCTTGCGCGACGATTTTCTCGACGGCTCGGGGCAGGGGCCGGAACTGGTACTCATTCCCAGCGGCCGCTTCCAGATGGGCGCGCACGAGACGGAACACAAGGCCGCCATCCAGGCGGGCTCGCAACAGGCCTGGCTCGAGCGCGAGATGCCGCAGCACTGGGTCGGCATCGAGCGCCCGTTTGCGCTGGCGCGTCACCCTGTCAGCGTGGGCGAATGGCGCGCCTTCGTCAAGGCGACCGGCTGGGCGGGCGGTTCCGAGACGGACTGGGACAATCCCGGCTTCGTGCAGAACGAGCAGCACCCGGTGGTGGGCGTGAGCTGGAATGACGCGCAGCTGTACCTGGCCTGGCTCAGCGAGCGTACCGGGGGCAAGTACCGCCTGCCCAGCGAAGCGGAATGGGAATACGCATGCCGCGCCGGCACGCGCACGGCTTTCAACGTGGGCGACACGATCAGCACCGAGCAAGCCAACTACGACGGCCTGTATGTGTACAACGGCGGCCCGCGCGGCGTGTACCGGGGCGGTACCAGCCCGCTCGGTACCTTCGCGCCGAATTCCTGGGGCCTATTCGACATGCATGGCAATGTGTGGGAATGGGTGCAGGACGTGGTGCACGACAATTACGAAGGCGCGCCCGTCGATGGCAGCGCATGGGAAGAGGGCAGCGACAGCAGCCGGCGCATCCTGCGCGGCGGCTCCTGGCTGTACCACCCGCGCTATCTGCGCTCGGCCCTGCGCAACGGTTTTTCCACCGTGCTGTCGAACGACATCGTGGGGTTCCGGGTGGCGCGCACGCTCGATTGATTTATTGTCAAATATGTCATCTTGACGGATACTTCATGCACCCTAACCGTGCTGGAGTCTCCGTGTTCAAACGCCGCCTGCTGTCCTTCGTGTTCGCCTGCCTGCCCATCGCCGCCCTGGCCGGCGATCTGCCCTCCTATCCCTTCATCCATGCGACCGGCACGGCCTACAGCTTCGTCACGCCGGACCTGGGCGAGATCGACTTCGATGTCAGCGCCTTCGATCCCGCGCCGGACGTGGCCACGGCGCTGGTGCAGACGCGCATCGCGGAAATCAAGGCGCTGCTGGTGGAGCAGGGTCTGGCCGAAGCGGCGGCCGGCATCGAGGTGCGCGACGTGCGCAAGGAAATCCGCAAGGGCGCGGAACAGGACCCCGTCAATCCGCAGTACGTCATCAAGGCGAGCGTGCATATCAACGTAGCCGATTTGTCGAAATGGCCTGCCGTCATGCGTCCGCTGCTGGCCATGCCCAACCTCGATGCGTTTGCCGTCACCTTCGGTGCCAGGGAGCGCATCCGCCTGGAAGAGGAACTGATGGGCGAGGCCGTCAAGGATGCGCAGCGCAAGGCCGACGCCATGGCGCGCGGCTTCGGCAAGCGCGTGGGCGCCGTGGCAGACATTTCCTCGGACCAGCTGAAAAACCTGGGCAATGCGGTGGGCCTGGTGCCGTCCGACCGCTACCAGCGCGCCAACAGCCGCCAGCGGCAAAACCCTGACGACATGCTGATGGTCACCGCCCTCAAGATGGGACAGACGGTCGATGCCGTGTTCCGTATCAAATGACCAGTTAGCAGGGAGCGGGCTGCGCCAAGCGGGCAAACGGTGTAAATTGTGGCTTTCCAAACGCACCAAGGAACGCCATGACCATCAAAGCCATCCGCGACCAGTCGCAACCCATGCGCCACATCGTGCACGTGCGCGATCACATCATTTCCGCCGACGCCTCGGTGGAGGAGGGCGGCGGCGACGCCGGCCCGTCGCCGCACGACCTGTACGACGCGGCCCTGTCTGCCTGCAAGGCGCTCACCGTCGTCTGGTACGCCAAACACAAGGGCATCCCGCTGGAACACGTGGAAGTGTCGACCGAGCGCGATGCCAGCGAAGAGCGCAAGGGCGTGTACCGCCTGGCCGCCACCCTGCACCTGACGGGCGAACTGACGGATGCGCAGCGCCAGGAATTGCTGGCCGCGGCCGGCAAATGCCCACTGCATAAATTGATGACGGCGGTGACCACCGAAGTGACGACGGTGCTGGCATGAGCGCGGCCATCCTGAAAAGCCACGAAAAAGACCTCGGCGGCGGCTTTGTCGTGCGGCGTCTGCTGCCTTCCGCCGTCAAACAGGCCGTCGGTCCCTTCATCTTCTTCGACCATTTCGGCCCCATCGACGTGGCGCCCGACGCCAACCACGACGTGCGCCCGCATCCGCATATCGGCCTGGCCACCGTCACTTATCTGTTCGAGGGCGCGATCGACCACCGCGACAGCATCGGCTCGTACCAGCGCATCGAACCGGGCGCCATCAACTGGATGACGGCCGGGCGCGGCATCGTGCATTCGGAACGCACGCCGCACGACCTGGCGGGACAGCCGCACCGCACGCACGGCTTGCAGCTGTGGGCCGCGCTGCCAAAGGCGCACGAAGAGGATGAACCGAGTTTCACGCACACGCCGCAGGCCGACATTCCCGTCGTGCCGCTCGATGGCGCCGTGGTGAAAGTGTTGATCGGCACGGCGTTTGGCCAGACGTCGCCCGTGCGCACCTACATGCAGACGCTGTATCTCGATGTAGCGTTGCAGGCGGGGCGCGAGCTGCGGCTGGAGGGATTGCCGCCGGAAGCGGCGATTTATCCGATCAGCGGGGAGGTGCTGGTCGACGGCGTGGCGCTCGTGCCGCACACCATGGCCTTGCTGCAAGCGGGCGCCGTGCCCGTGGTGACGGCAGGCGGCGGCCCGGTGCAGTTCGTGGTCATCGGCGGCGAACCGCTGGACGGCCACCGCTACCTGTTCTGGAATTTCGTCTCGTCGAGCAAGGAGCGCCTGGCGCAGGCGGCCGACGACTGGAGCGCCCAGCGCATGGGGCAGGTGCCGGGCGAGACGGAATTCATCCCGCTGCCGAAGGCGCCCCTGCGCCCGGCGAGCTAGGACGGGATCAGAAGCGCGCGCGCAAGGTCAGTTGCGCCTTGCGCGGCTCGCCATAGAAATTGCCCCACGCAGGCGCGCCCACTGTCTGGTAGTAGCGTTTGTCGAGCAAGTTCGTCACGGTCAGCGACGCCGTCCAGTTGCGGTCGATCTGGTACGCGGCGCGTGCACTCCACAAGGCATACGCGCCCTGCGCCACGGTCACGTCGCGCGTGATGCGCGAGCTCTCCGTCTGGAAGTTCACGCCGCCGCCCACGCTCCACTGCTGCAAGGCGCCGGGTAGGCGGTAGTCGCCCCACGCGCGCAGCATGTGGCGCGGCGAGTAGGTGCTGGCGAACATCACGCCCGCGTTCGAGGTCTGCTCCAGGTACTTGAAGTTGTTCAGGGTATAGCCGGCGAACAGCTGCCAGCCCGGCGCCACCTCGCCGCTGATTTCCGCATCGATGCCCTCGCTGCGCACCTTGCCCGTCGAGAAATAGCACTCCGTGCCGGACGAGCAGGTGTTCACCAGGTCGAGTTCCGCGCGGTTGCGCTGTTCGATGCGGAACAGCGCCAGCGAGGTGTTGACCTTTCCGTCGAACAGTTCACCCTTGACGCCCACTTCCAGGTTGCGCCCCTTGAGCGGGTCGAGCAGGGCGCCATCGGCCGTGCGCTGGTTTTGCGGCTGGAAGATGTCGGAAACGCTGGCGTAGCCGGACCAGCGCTTGTCGAATGCGTAGATCACGCCGCCATACGGCGTGACCACGCCATTTTCGCGGTACGGGTCGATGTACACCTCGCCCGTGTCGCGGTACACGCTGCTCCATTTGTAGTTCGACACGCGCGCCCCCGCCACCACGGTGAGCGGATCGCTGACGCTGAAGCGCGCCACGCCGTAGGCGCCCGTCTGCGTCATTTTTGTCACGCTGGGGTCGCCCCGGTAGCTGTGTTCGCGGAACCAGGCGTCGCTCGGCTCGGCCACGCCGTGATTCGGCAGCAGCGGATTGTTCGCTTGCTGCAGCAGCGCCAGATTGAAATCGCTGTCGCTTTCCAGGCGGTTCGTGCTGATGCCGGCGCTGAAGCCGTGGCGGCGGCCGAAGGCGTTGAATTTGCCGTCGAGCGACAGGTCGAGGCCCTTGTTGGTGCTGCCGTAGTCGAACACGCCGCCGTACATCATCATGCCAGCCAGGGTGGCGGGATTGATCGCACCCTGGCTGAACATGTATTTCACGTCATGCCGCTCGCGCGTGTAGTTGGCGCTGGCTTTCAGCGACCAGTCGGCGTCGAAGCGGTGCTCGAATTCGGCGAAGACGGCCGTCTGGCGGCTCGCCCAGCGGTTCCAGTCGGCGCCCAGGAAGGTCTCGCGGGGCAGTTTCGGGTCGCTGCCATCGAGGTAACGGGGCATGCCGGAGAAAAACGGCGTCGATTTCAGTTTTTCATGGCTGGCGCCCGTCGTCAGCTTGCTGCCCGGCGCCAGGTCGAATTCCAGCACGCCATACAGCACGTCCGTGCGGCTGTCGGCCACGTCATAGAAATAATCGCGCTGGTCATGCGCGGCCACGGCGCGGCCGCGGATGCTGCCCGATGCGTTCAAGGGGCCGGTGACGTCGACTTCGCCGCGCACATCGTTCCAGCGGCCCGCGCCGAGCGCCAGCTGCACCTGCTTTTCCGCCAGCGGGCGCTTGCGCACCATGTTGATGGCGGCGCCGGGCGAGCCCGTGCCCTGCAGCAGTCCCGTGGCACCGCGCACGATCTCCACGCGATCGAGCATGGCCGTGTTGCTGGTGAAGCTGTTCGCCTGCGGGTAGTACATGGCGCGGTTGACGCCGTCGAACTGGTAAGTGTCGACCATGAAGCCGCGCGAATACACATAACGCCCGCCCATGGGGCTGTCGTACATGGTGATGCCGGTGGTGTTGGCCAGCACGGCGTCGATGGTGTTGAGGTTCTGGTCATCCATTTTCTGCCGCGTGACGACGCTGACGGATTGCGGAATCTCGCGCAGGGTCTGCACGCCCTTGCCGACGGTGACGGCGCGCGCCGCGTACGAGTTGCTGTGTTCACTGACGGGGTCGCGCTCCATGCTGGCGTTCACGACCACGGGGGCCATGGTCTTTTCCGTGCCCGCCGCCGTTGCGAAGGGGGCGGCCGCCTGGCGCAGCACGTAGGCGCCGTTCGGCAGCTGCACCGCTTCCAGGCCGCTGCCGGCCAGCACCTGGGCAAAGCCCTGCGTCACGTTGTGGCTGCCGCGCACGCCGGGCGAGCGCAGGCCGCGCGTCTGCGCGGGGTCGGTCGACAGGCTGACGCCGGCGGCCACGGCAAAGTCGTTCAGGGCGGTGGCCAGCGGGCCGGCCGCAATGGCGTAGGCTTGCGGCGCCGCGCTTGCAGCGGCGGCCTGGCCTTGCGCCAGCGCGGGCGCGGCGATGAAGGCGGCGGGGGCGGCGCAAGCCATGGCGAGGACGGCCAGGCGGATGGCGCGCGCGGCGGGATGGAGGACGGGGGTGGTCGGCTGCATGCTCGGTCTTTCTGCTCAGGGTATGGTCAATGGTGGATGAATCGGCTTCTTACCTGTCAAGCCGAAGCAGCGCAGCGAAACATCAACCCCTGGCGCAAAAAAACTGAAAATAATTACGTTGACCGGGCCGACACGGTGGCCCAGTAGCGCGTGAAGTAGCTCACTTGCAGCCCGTGCGAGGCGCACAGGCTTTCCAGCACGGCGTCAATATCGTCGAGCCGGTAGGTGCCCGTGACGGGGCGTTGCGCCACGCCGGCGTCGCACGCCAGGCGCCCGCGCCGGTAGCGCGCCAGCTCCTGCACCAGCTGTTGCAGGGGCCAGTCTGCCGCCACCAGCATGCCGCGCAGCCAGCTGTCCTGGTGCGCGGGCATGGCCAGCACGGCTTCCAGGCCGGTGCCGCCAAAGCGCAGCTGCTGCCCCGCTTCCAGGCGGCGCACGGCGTCCGGGCGCGCCGCGCAGCGCACTTCCACGGCGCGTTCGAAGACGCTGACGACGCTGTCACCGTCATCGCAGCGCACGCCGAAGCGCGTGCCCAGCGCGCGGATTACGCCGTGCGGCGTGTCGACGAGGAAGGGGCGCGCATCGGGCGCCGTCGTGATCATGATTTCGCCATGGTGCAGGCGGATGCGGCGGCGCGCGGCGTTGTAATCGACGTCGACGGCACTGTCCGTGTTCATCTCCATGTGCCCGCCATCGGCCAGCGCCACGTGGCGGCGCTGGCCCGGCGCCGTGCGCAAGGACGCCGTCCATGCTTGCCAGGGGGCGGACTGCAAGCCCGCCTGGCCCAGCACGATGCCGCCGCCGGCCGCCACCAGCATGGCCAGCACTTTCGCGGCGCTGCGCCGGCGCTGCTGCGCCGCCTGCAGGGCGGGAATTGCCAGCGCCGGCGGTATGATGGCCAGCTGGTTGTCCATGCGCTGCAGCAGCTCCCAGGCCCGTTCATGCTCGGCGCTGGCGTCGCGCCATGCCTGCAGGGCGGCCGGGTCGGCGCTGCCGCACTGGCGCTCCACATGCCAGTGGGCGGCGGCGGCCAGCACCTTGCGGGCGATTGGCGCTGACTGCGGGGTGGAAGGGGAAAACATCAGCCGGCCGCCAGCATCAGGCATTCCGTGTAGGCGCGCACCAGGTGCTTTTTCACGGTCGGCAGGGAGACGCCCAGGCGCCGGCTGATGTCCACGTAACTCAGTTCTTCGATTTGCGCCAGCAGGAAGATGGTCCGCGTGCGCGCGCCCAGGCGGTCGAGCAGGCGGTCGATGGCGAGCAGGGTTTCGATGATGATGGCATGCGTTTCGGCGCAGATCGATGCCGGCTCGGCTTGCTGGGCCAGCGCTTCCAGGTAGGCCTGTTCCAGTGCCTGGCGCCGGTAGCGGTCGATCAGCAAGCCGCGCGCGATGGTCGCCAGGTAGCCGCGCGGCTCGCGCAGCGGTGTCATCGGTGTCACCTCGCGCTTGCCCAGCAGGCGCAAAAACGTGTCCTGCGCCAGGTCGGCCGCCTCGGCACGGTTGCCCAGCTTGCCGCGCAGCCAGCCATACAGCCAGCCGTGGTGTTCGCTGTACAGAGTACTCAGGTGGCTGGCATGGGTGGGACTGACGGTACTCACTGCGTTCTCCAGGCAAGGGATGGGCTGGGCTGACGGAACGCGGGGTGCCGGCTGGCTGGGCTGTTTGAGAATGATACTCATTATCACATTGCCGCGGCGCCGGCGTCAATCCGCGTCAGCCGCCGAGGCGCCAGCGCTCCTGCCACTGTTGCAGATCCGCCCAGGCTTGCTGCAGGGCAGTGGCGGACCAGTGCAGCAGGGCCTCGAAGGCCAGCACGCTGCGCTGCCAGTGGATGCCGTCAAAAAACACGTGGTCGGCCACGATGGTGGCGGCCAGCCAGGCGGCGATGATGACGATGATGTCGTGGCGGCCGCTTTTCCACCAGCGCAGCGAGTGGCGGCGGAAAATCCATGGCACGCCCAGCGGATTGGGCCAGTCCGCCAGCAGATGCATGATGCCGCCCGCGGCAAAGCCGAACAGGGGCGGCGCCCACAGGTGGTGCGGCAATTGCAGATACGTGTAGACGAGCAGGGCGATCCAGGCCAGGCCCCAGTGGGTCCACGTGCGGTGCGTGATCCACAGCTTGTGCGTGCGCGCCCACCAGGCCACTTCCAGCCAGTCCGGCGCCGTGCCGCCCAGCGCCCCCATGACAAAGGCGAGCATGCTCAGCACTTGATAGGGACCGCCGGCGCCAGCGTGCGCGACCAGGGCTGCGGCGATCACGCCGGCAGCCCAACCGGTCGCATGATGCGCTTTGTTGGAAGCCATAGGAAATGTAAAACGCCGTGTGGGCGCTTTGTGAAGTACGGGAAATATTAACTGGATGAATATACAGTACACAAGGGCGTCGCTTGGGGCTATTTGCGCAATATCTGCTATTAAAGTGTTAAATTGTGTGTCGGGATGAATGCGATGGCGGACTCGGCGCCTGATGCCGGCCGGCCAAGTGTGTTGTGCGGCTGATAATGTATTTGGCGCAGGGCGCGCTATGCTGAAAGCAGTGCCACGTTTTGAAGAGGTCTCGCCATGAAAATCCCGCGCGAATTGCAGATTCCCGCCATCGTGTTTACGCTGGAAGCGGTGTTTATTCTGGGGTTGTCGATGATTTTTCTCGTACTGGTGCCGCGCTAAGTAATCCTCAGGAAATTATTGTGAATTTATGACGAACAGAACCGGATGCTATGCAAGGCACCCGCTGCGACGCAGTGCGAGCACTGCTAGCAGCGGGCAACACAGCAGAGCGCCGGTTATGGAAGTCAGAAATCACAATAATTTATTGGGGGTTACTTAGTGATCAAGGAGATACGAGGAGGCGTTGTCAGGCGATCAGCGCGCTGCTATCGCACAGCTCGGCGCCTTCAGTGCGGATGATCCAGCATTCCGGATACGGTTCGCTGGCGAAACGGTTGTGCCGCGCGAAGCCGCTCAGCTTGTCGAGCGCGGTGGCGGGGGCCAGCGCGGTTTCCTTGCCGCTGGCCGTGTCCAGGTGCCAGAAACCCCCGTTGCGGTGGAATAGCACGGGAAGGCAGCTGGCCTGCGGCGTGGCCAGGTGGCTGGCCGGCGTGGGCTGGGTGTCGGGCAGCAGCAGGTAAAAACACTCGGCGCGGGCGCCGTGGTCGATGCGGTGCAGGATCACGCCGTGCGCGAGCAGGGCCGTGACGCTGAGCACGACGATGCCCTTGATGCTGGCGGACAATTCGATGCGCATGCCCAGGCGCAGGGCGACGGGCTTGTGTTTGCCGGGCCATACGCCATCGAGCAGCATGCCGTAACGCGACACGTCTTCGATTTCAAAGCCTTGCTGGCTGCGCCGGATGATGGCGTGGCGGCCCGACAGGCGGCGCGTCAAGCCATTGTTGTCCTGGCCGTCGGGGCTGAAATGGCTGAGCAGCACGTCGGCTTCCGGGTCCACCAGCTCGAAGCGGCCCAGCATGCATTCTTCCAGCGCGAACAGGCGGATCTGGCGCTGTTCGCCCGCTTCCGGCGCCGCATTGACGAGGCAAGCCGCCTGGCTCGGGTGCGGATGGCAGTGGCTGGCGGCGGGCAGGTCGACTTCGATCAGCTCCTCGTCCCAGGCGATGGTGGTAAAGCCCATGTCGATCTTGCCTTGCGGCGCCGATAAATCCACGTGGGCAATGCCGGCATTGCGCGCGGTGACGTCGAGGTTGCAGCCGTCGCCGCCCGTCACGCGGGCAATCGAGGCGTCGTCGGCCATCACGCGCACATTCTTGTGCGTGCTGAGGAAGATCTGGTGGATTTCCGTCAGGGTGGCATCGCGGCGCGGCACGAGGATGACAAAGGTGCATACCCATTTCTGCGCCACGGCGCCATCGACGTGGCTGTGCACTTCCACCTCGATCTGGTATTGCCCGTGTTCCTTGTTGCGCGAGGAAAACTCGACAAACACGGGGCGCCAGTCGCCGCGCGTGGTGCGCACGAAATCATGCTGGACGGCGCCGCGCGGGATCAGGTCCGAGCGCAAGCGCAAGGTCAGCTGCGGTGCGCAGGCGGCACTCATGCCGCGCAATTCCATTTTCAGGGTTTGCCGTCCGCCTGCCGCACGGGGGTCGAAGCCGCTGATGTGCAGGTGGGATTGTATCGGCTGGTAGGCCGGCGCAGTGGCGGGCGGGACAGCTGGCGCTGGCGTAAACGCTGGCTGGCCGGCCGAGGCCGGCACAGGGCCGGTCACCGCTTGAGCAGCATCGCGAATCACCGCATCTCGAATCACAGCATCATGCGCACGGGCGTGCGGAAGCGCCGTTGCCGATGGCTCGGAACGGGTGCTGCGCAGTGCGGTCAACAGGTCGTAGCTGCTGGGATCAGTCGTCGCTTGCGGGTGGTTGCCCGCGCAGACTGTTTCCCCAGGCAAGACCCAGAACGTACAGTGCGGGTGCTCCGGGTTGCTGCATTTTTTCATGACATTCTGACTCGAATCGAGCGGGGACATTTTGCCCTCTGTTATACATGAGAGCTTACGCGCTTTTGCGCCTGCTTGGCAACTTTCGCGGCGCTGGAATGCGCTCTTTTTGCCCAAATTCATGTCCCTGGTCACAGCTTGTCATGCATGCCATGGAAACTATTGCTTAAAAACACATTTTATGTCTTTCTGGATATGTTATTTTGGCATGTATTTTCAGCTGCGCCGTTTGCTGACGATGACTTCCAGATACTCGCCCGGCACCACCAGCGAGTGGGTGCCCGCCGTATTCAGACGTTCGAGCAGGGCGAACAGTTCCTGCTCCAGCGCCTCGGCGCCGGCCGCGTCCAGCGCGGCAAAGGCCTTGTGGACGGGGCCGTAATAATCGCGGAAGACCTGTACCCAGTGGTGGGCGGAGGCGTAGCGGAAATTGAAGTCCTTGCGCTGGCTGTGCACCTGCTCGGCCGCCTGGCCGAACAGGTCGCGCACATATGCTTCCTCGCCCCAGCGGGCCGGCGACACCACGCCTGGCGGGGGCGGCACATATTTGCCGATGGTCTTGAACAGCTGGCCGATAAAGCCGTCCGGGGTCCAGTTGGCCATGCCGATGCGTCCGCCGGGACGCAGCACGCGCAGCATTTCGCTGGCCGCGCGCCGGTGGTCGGGCGTGAACATGACGCCAAAGGTCGACAGGGCCGCGTCGAAACTGGCATCGGCGAAGGGCAGGGCTTCGGCATCGGCCACGCGGAAGGTCACGGCCAGCCCTTCCGCCTCGGCGCGCGCGCGGCCCTTGTCCAGTAGTGCCGGCACATAATCGGTGGAGACGACGCGGGCAAAGCGGCGCGCCGCCGCCAAGGTGGCGTTGCCGTTGCCGGCGGCGATGTCGATGACGTCTTCGTGGGCGCGGATGTCGGCGGCCTCGGCCAGCGACTCGCCGACCGGCTGCAGCGTCACGCCGATGACGGCGAAGTCGCCGCTGGCCCAGCCTGCTTGCTGGCGCTGCTTGATGGCGGCGTAGTCGGGCGCGCCGGCGGCGCCGGCCTGCGGTGTAGCGATGGTGTTGCTCATGGCATGCTCCTGGTGACGTTGGGAGAGATCCTTCCGTCAGACCGCGCGCCGCGGCGGTGGTTCCTTTTATGCGGGCCGTCGCGAGCGTGGCGGCGTTTTGCATTATGCTGGCGCAACCGTTCCCCCAACGCTGCCTGACGCCGAGAGATGACCATGCCTGTCCAACGCCCGCTTCAGCTTGCCATTGCCTATGGCGCCACCTTGTGTGTATTCCTGTCCATCGATGCCCTGTGGCTGGCGGTGCTGATGAAGCCCGTGTACGCCGCTGCGCTGGGGCCGCTATTGGCGGACACGCCCCGCTGGGCGCCGGCCGTGCTGTTTTACTTGCTGTACGTGGCCGGACTGCTGGTCTTTGCCATCCTGCCCGGCCTGCGCGCGCGCCGCGGACGCACGGCGGCGGCGCTGGGCGCGCTGCTGGGGTTGCTTGCCTACGGCACCTATGATTTGAGCAACTATGCGACCTTGCGCGACTGGCCGCTGGCCTTGACGGCGATCGACATGGCCTGGGGCGCCGCCTTGTCGGCCGTGTCGGCCACGGCCGGCTACCTGGCGGCTAAGTAACCCCCAATAAATTCTTGTGATCTCTGACTTCCATAACCGGCGCTCTACTGCGTTGCCAACTGCTAGCAGTGCTCGCACTGCGTCGCAGTCGGCGCCTTGTATAGCATCCGGTTCTGTTTGTCATAAATTCACAATAATTTCCTGACGATTACTTAGCCGCCTGGGACGGTGAATGCGGCATCGAAGCGCAGCGCCACCAAGGTAATGTTGTCGCTATGCAAGCCTTTTGGCGGGTGTGAGAGAAAGTCGTCGAACAGGGCGCTGACGGCCTGTGCCGCGGTCTTGCCGGCACACAGGGCGGGCCAGCGGGCCATGAGGGCCAGCGGATCGTCGCAGGCCCAGAAACCGTCGCTGGCCAGCAGATAGTGGGCGCCGCGCCGTACGCGCAGCACGCGGCGGTCGCCCAGGTGCGCCAGGAAGGGCGGCAAGGTAGCCGCATCGAGGCCGCGCAGGGGCTTGTCGAGCTGCAAGCTGTCGCTGATGGCGTTGCCTAAAATAAAGGCCTGCGAGATTTGCGGATGGTGCTCGCCATGCACGGCGGCGCGCCAGTGCATCTCGTCGAGGGCGCCGCGCATGGCGTACACGGTGGCCGGCACGTGGTCGACGGTGAGGATGCTGGCCTTCCCGTCGGCAATTTCATACAGGCGCGAATCGCCCACGTGATACAGCAGCGGCGCTTCGCCGGGCGGCACTTCCAGCAAGGTCAGGGTGGTACCCGGCGGACGCGCCTGGGCGGGCGCCGTCCTGGCGAAGGTGTCCTGCAAGCGCGTGTGCAACTCGTCGAGTTTGCTTGCCAGGCTGGCCGTGTCGAGGCAGGCGGGCATGGCCAGCAAGCCTTGCACGGCCGCTTCCGCCGCTTCACGCCCCAGGCCGTGGCCGCCCATGCCGTCGAGCACGGCGGCGCGCACATGGCCGCGCGGCCAGCCCGGCACCTGGCAGTGGAACGGCGCCTGGCGCGACAGGCAGACAGCGTGGCCGCTGGCATCGATCAGCAGGAAGTTGTCCTGGTTCTCGCGGCGTGGCAGGGGCCCGGCGCCCACGCTGGTGCCGGCGGCGGCATCGAGCCAGGGGCCGAAGTCGAGCGCGTCTTTGATTAAATGCATCGGTTGGTGCGGTCCAGGCGGCCAGAAATGTTGATCATAGGACACAGCTTAGCCGATATTGTGCCGCGGCGATACCTTGCCTATCTTGCAAAAAAACCTGCGGCAGCAGGCTGGCGCAGGTTTTTCATGGTGCAGGGGCAGGGCGGTGCTTAACGGCGATGGCCCCAGCCATGGCCACGGCCATGATCATAGTAGTCGTGGCGGCCATGGTCGCGGTAGTAGCCGCGGCCCGGTTGCACGTAGACGACAGCCGGCGGGCCGTAGTAGCGCGGAGGCGGCGCGTAATACACGGGCTGCGGCGCCGGGGCGTAGTACACCGGTTGCGGCGCAGGCGCATAATAGGTTTCGCGGTAGCCGCCGCGATAGCCGCCACGGTCGTAATAGCGGTCATTCGTGCTGATGCTGTTGCCGACGGCCGCGCCCAGCACGCCACCGACGATCGCGCCATTGCGCCCGCCGGTGCTGTTGCCAATGGCCGCTCCGACAACGGCGCCTGCAACGGTATTGAAGTCGCGGTCACCGGCGACTGCGGCCGAAGACACAGCCACTGCCGCTACCATTACCGCACCCAGGAGTTTCTTGTTCAACATGGCATTTCCTTCCATTCCGGCGAGATCACAATGATCTGCATGGACTGGACTATATCTGCTGCCGCAACCTTGTTCCACGTCTAATACAACTTATTACAATCCTGCCCCGGCGGTAACAAGTCAGCGCAGGCGCGCCTGCCATTCGGGGCGCAGCAGGCTGTATATTTTGACATCGCGCATCACGCCGTTGATAAAGAAGGCCTGGCGCATCAAGCCTTCCTGGGTAAAGCCGTTCTTTTGCGCGATGCGCTCGGAGCCGATGTTCAGCGGGTCCATCAGCAGCTCCAGCCGGTGATACGGATAGGCGTTGAACAGGTAGTCGACCACCAGGCGCGTCGCTTCGCTGATGTAGCCGTGTCCATCCCGCTGCCGGTCGAACAGGCGGTAGCCGATCTCGCGCGAGGCTGGCGTGCGGCTCTTGAAGTGCGTGATCGTGCCGATGATGTGCTGGGCCTTGTCCTCGATGAGGAACAATTCACTGTCCTCGGTGACAAAGCCCGATTGCAGGAAGTCGCGCCGCATGGCCTCGGGCGATTTGAATTGCATGGAGAAAAACTCGCCGCGCGAGGGCAGGTCGTTGACCAGGGAAATATAGGTATTCAGGTCGGCGGCCTGCAGATGCCGGACGGTACAGAGTGTTCCCTTGAGCATGGCGGTATCCGGTAGCGATCACGATCTGCATGGTAATCGACTCCGGGGGCAAGAGGCAATCGATCCCGTAAAAGTTGCTGCAATGACAGAATAAATACGCTATCGTAGAAAGCCGCGCCTTGCCCATGGCCACGGCGTACCCGCTTGGACCTCGTTGACTGGAACTGACATCACATGCATACCCTCCTGACTGGCGCGCCACTGCGCCGTTCCGTTTTATCCCTTGCCCTTGGCTGCATCGTCAGCGCCGGCGCCTTTGCCGCCGCACCGGGCAATACGCCGCAAGCGCTGGCGCAGGTGCGCGACACGGCGCTGCAAAGCGACTGGGCCTACGCCCGCCTGGCCGACATGACGGACCTGATCGGCCCGCGCCTGTCCGGTTCCGCCGGCGCGGCCGCCGCCGTGCAGCAGGTGGCCGACGCCATGCGCCAGCTGGGCGCCACCGTCACCTTGCAGCCCGTGAAAGTGCCGCACTGGGTGCGCGGCGTGGAAACGGCGGAAATCGTCGACTACGCGGGCCGTCCGCAGGGCGTGTCGCAGCGCGTGGTACTGACCGCCCTGGGCGGCTCCGGCGCCACCCCGGCCACCGGCCTGACGGCGCCCGTGATCATCGTCAAGAGCCTGGACGAACTCAAGGCGCGCGCGTCGGAAGTGAAGGGCGTCATCGTACTGATCGACACGCCGTTCGACCAGGAGATGGCCGAACGGGGCCTGGCTGGCGTGACCTACGGCCAGGGTTCGCGCTTCCGTTTCAATGGACCGAAGGCGGCGGCCGACCTGGGCGCGGCGGCCGCGCTGGTGCGCTCGATCGGCGGCGCGAACTTCCGCATCCCGCACGCGGGCGCCACGGGCCTCGACGAGAATAAACGCATTCCCGCCGCTGCCGTCACCGTGGAAGACGCCTTGCTGATCGGCCGCCTGGCCGCGCGCGGGCCCTTGAAAATGCACCTGACCCTGACGCCGCAAAACCTGCCGGAAGCGGACAGCTACAACGTGATTGCCGACTGGCCGGGCACGGACAAGGCGGACGAAGTGGTGGTGGTCTCGGGCCACCTCGATTCCTGGGACCTGGCGACGGGGGCGCACGACGACGGCGCCGGCGTGGTGGCGGCCATGGGCGTGGTGGAAACCCTGAAAAAGCTCGACTACCGTCCGCGCCGCACCATCCGCGTGATCGCCTGGATGAACGAGGAAAACGGCGGCCGCGGCGGCCAGGCCTATTTCGAGGCCCACAAGCAGGCGCTTGGCAAACAATATGCGGCCATCGAGATGGACAGCGGCGCCGGCCGTCCGTTCGGCATCCTCGCCAGCGTGGGGCCGAAGTCGGAAAAACTGTTTACGCCGCTGCGCGCGGCCCTGCAACCGATGGGTGCGCACGCGTTTACGCGCCGCGACGCGCTGGGAACGGGCGACCTGCACCGCCTGGAAACGGGCGGCGTGCCCAGTTTCGAGCCGCTGGTCGACAGCCACAGCTACTTCCATTACCATCACACGCCCGCCGATACGCTGGACAAGGTCGACCCGGAGAACCTGAAGCGCAACGTGGCGCTGATGTCGTCGCTGGCCTGGTTCCTGGCCAATATCGATGGCGAGATCGGGCGGGCACCGGAGCAGGGCGAGTAAGATTCCCGCGAACGGCCGTGCCGCCTGACTGGCGCGGTCTCTTGCCGGCATGCCGGCCATTCCTCACTGTCAACGCAGAGAACTCTTATGGCGCAACCATTTTCCGACGTCGAGCACGCCGCAGTCAACGCGATCCGCAACTATCTGCACAGGTATCCGAACAGCGCCGATACGCTCGAAGGCGTGGTGCAGTGGTGGCTGGCAGGTGATTTCCCGCAGGAAATCATCGCCACCGCGCTGGAGCACCTGCTGGCGTCGGGCGAGCTGGAACGGCTCAGCATCGGCCAGCAACAGCTGTGGCGGCGCGCACGGCCGGCGAACGCCGCGCCACCTTATTGCGAATAGCCCTGTATATCGTCCGCCGTATCGTGGCGGATGCCCCACCACGGCAGATACGCATGGTTTTCGCCGCGCGCGCGGAACCACGGCTGGTCGTGGGCGATGGGGCGCACTTTGTCCGGCGGTGCGACCAGAACGCCGGTGACGCTGTCGGGATCGCTGGTGCCCGCCACCAGTACGGGCTGGCCGACGTGGTTGGCATGGGCGATGCCCAGGGCGACATTGGTCAGCGCCGTGCCGGCGCCCATTTCGCCCAGCAGGGCTGGCGTATTGAAGGTTTGCGGCAGGAAGTCGAAGTCCGGCACTTCCAGGCTCAAGGCATGCGCCAGCTGGGCCAGCCGGTCGGAGGAGGCGGGCAACGTCTTGTTGGCGTCGTGGATGACGTAGCCGATCTCTTCTTCCGTCTTGCCGCCCTGGCGCGCCGCCTCGGCAAATACGGCCTGCCAGGCCTGCACGGCGCGCGGCGGCTTGTCACTGGCCAGTGCAAAATCGGCCGTATTCCTCGTGGCCGGATAGCCTATCCACGCCAGTGCCGCCCGCTGCGTCTTGTAGCCGGGGCCGGCCAGGACCAGCAGCACCAGGTTTTCATTGATCTGCATGGGCTTCGGCCGGCTCGGCGCGTCCCAGTTCATGACCCACACGGTTTCCTTCGGATGCGCTTCCAGATAGGCCAGCGCGGCGTGGAGGGAGACGAAGCCCGCGTTGTTGCCGCCCAGGGTGATGCGCACGTCGGGCGGGGTGGCGCGGGTCCAGAGGGTGGGGAAATTGACATTGCCGATGCTGAAGGTATCGGTGATGCGTTCGCGTATAGTGTTTCTTGCCTCCTCTGGATCTAATTTGCCCGCAGGCAGCGCATATTCCACGCGGATGCCTGCCAGTTCACGCCAGTTCTGTTTTTGATCCTTGGGATGGACGTGGTAGAAGTAGGTGGGGCTGGAGTAGTAAATGTCATGAAATAGACTGGTTAATTTCCGCACATATTTATAATGATAGCCCTTGAACGTTTCCGTGCCATCGAGATCGTGGGCAATGGGGGCGACTGCCTGGAGGGTGCTGAAACTGCGGGGATCCGTCCTGACCATATCGTCATTCTTGTTGGGTTTGGCCAGGCCGAGCGTCCAGAGCAGCTGCCACTCGGTCGGATAGTCGAGCCGCTGCAGCGGATTGAGCCACTGCAGGCCTACGACTTGTGCCCGGAAGGGAACTTGGACAGTGGTTTTTGGGAGACCTTCTTCTTTCTGCACCGGCTTCATGGCGCAGGCTGTCAATAGCGCAAACATGGTGAAAGCGGCGACGGCGGCTAATGTGCGCAGCTCGCGTTGATTTATTACGTAAGCCATTAATCCACCTCACTGTGAGTAGCCCTGCATGTCGTCCGCCGTATCGTGGCGGATGCCCCACCACGGCAGATACGCATGGTTTTCGCCGCGCGCGCGGAACCACGGCTTGTCGTGGGCGATGGGGCGTACCTTGTCCGGCGGCGAAACCAGCACGCCCGTGACGCTGTCGGGATCGCTGGTGCCCGCCACCAGTACGGGCTGGCCGACGTGGTTGGCATGGGCGATGCCGAGGGCGACATTGGTCAGCGCCGTGCCGGCACCCATTTCGCCCAGCAGAGCCGGGGTATTGAAAGTCTGCGGCAGGAAGTCGAAGTCCGGCACTTCCAGGCTCAAGGCATGCGCCAGCTGGGCCAGCCGGTCGGAGGAGGCGGGCAACGTCTTGTTGGCGTCGTGGATGATGTAGCCGATCTCTTCTTCCGTCTTGCCGCCCAGGCGCGCCGCCTCGGCGAACGCCGCCTGCCACGCCTGCACGGCGCGCGGCGGCTTGTCCCTGGTCAGTGCAAAATCAGCCACACTTTTCGTGGCCGGATAGCCTATCCACGCCAGCGCCGCCCGCTGCGTCTTGTAGCCGGGGCCGGCCAGGACCAGCAGCACCAGGTTTTCATTGATCTGCATGGGCTTCGGCCGGCTCGGCGCATCCCAGTTCATGACCCACACGGTTTCCTGCGGATGCGCTTCCAGGTAGGCCAGCGCGGCTTGCAGGGAGACGAAGCCCGCATTGTTGCCGCCTAGGGTGATGCGCACGTCGGGCGGGGTGGCGCGGGTCCAGAGGGTGGGGAAGTGGGTGTTGCCGATGTCGAAGTTGCTAGTAATTTCATCTTTTATTGTATGGTGAACTTCTGCCAGATCGAATTTTCCTTCAGGCAGCGCATATTCCACGCGGATGCCGGCCAGTTCGCGCCAGTTCTGTTTTTGATCCTTGGGATAGACGTGGTAGAAGTAGGTGGGGCTGGAGAAATAGATATCGTGGAAATTGCTCATCAGTTCTTGTAAGTACTTCTGGTGGTAACCCTTGAACGTTTCCCTTCCATTGATATCGTGGGCAATGGGGGCGACGGCCTGCAAGGTGCTGAAACCCCTGGGATCCGTCCTGACCATATCGTCATTCTTGTTGGGTTTGGCCAGGCCGAGAGTCCATAACAGTTGCCACTCGGTCGGATAGTCGAGCCGTTGCAGCGGATTGAGCCACTGCAGGCCGACCACTTGTGCCCGGAAGGGAACTTGGACAGTGATTTTTGGGAGACCTTCTTCTTTCTGCACCGGCTTCATGGCGCAGGCTGTCAATAGCGCAAACATGGAGAAAGCGGCGAGCATGGGCAGCGCGAGGAACTGTTTCATGAGGTCTCCAGGTGTATGGACAGTCTGGTGGCCGGCATAGCCCGGCCAGATGGACCAAAGTGTCAGGACAATGATGAAGAGAAATGTGGTAAGCGCCCAGGCCAATCGCTGGCGCGGCGTGGCAATGAACTTACGCACCGTCAGTCCTCAGTGCAAAGTTGGTGGAAGGGGCGGCAGGCCTGGCATTCTGGCGCTCGTCACTGATGCTTTCCGGCTTTTTGGCGGGGCTATCTTTGTCGTTTGCCCATTCAAACAGAGGTACGCCTTTAAATTTTCCCTTGTTGTAATACTCGAAAAATTCTTTGTTTTTGTCGGTATTCTCCAGTCCTCTTAGTATTTGCCAATCCGCCGCAACCCTTAATTCCCGCAACGCCTCCTGCCCGATCGTGCACACCCCCACCGCCACGTCATACGCCAGCGCCTTTTCCGCATGCTCGGGATTGGTCATGATGGTCGAGTGATCGGTGGCGTGGGTGTCGATATTGGCGGCCAGGTAGCTCTGGATTTCGTTCTTGCGCCAGGCATTGAATTCTTTGGAAGCCTCTTCCGGCTCGTCCACCGCCGTCACCGGCTTGCCTTTTTCGACCCAGCCGTCGCGCCTGGCCTGCATGCGCAGCATGCCATTCTGTTCGTAGCGCAGCGCCGCCTCGGTCTGCGCGTCGCCCTTGCCCAGGGATCGGTAAGGCGCATACGCATCGTCGGCTTCGGCGGCGCGGTCCTTGTGCAGGGAGTCGGCGGGCGCATCGCAGTCTTCGTCAAATTGTTCGCTCGTATCGGCAAAGCGTTTCGAATGGGGCAGGAAGGGCTCGGGCAGCCTGGGCGCCTTCATCGGCAGCCGCCAGGTCTTGGGCGGCAGGGCGTTGATGCGCGTGCCTGCAGTCTTGGCGAGAATGATGACTATGGGCGCAAACAGAAAGGTCAGTATCTTGCGGCCGATGCCTTTGCTGGCCCGCATGCCCTTCTCGATCGAGTACTCGGCGATCAGCGAGCGCGGGTGCCAGAAATCGAGGCTGTCCGGCGTCAAGGGCTGGCCATTGCGCTGCCAGATGTCATAGTCCTTCTCATTTTCCTGGCCGACAAGGTGATTTTGCGCAAACACGCGCTGGGTGAAGACCCCTTCGCCGCCCGTATCGGCAATTTCCTGTGCCGACATGCCGCGCCAGCCTATGCCCTGCACGGGCGTGGCGGAAATCACCTGGTCGTGCGGATTGAAATACAAGGTAACCCTGCCATAGGTGGAACCCTGCAAGCCGTAGTCTGCGCGGTCGGACGCGGCCGTATAGCTGTCCTTGCGCGCAGGCTTGCGATTCGCGCTGCACTCATCGACAAAGGCGGCATCCTGCTGCATAGCCGAGCGGGTGCGCAGGATATTGAAAAACGCTTTCAAGGTTTGCGTGCGCGCCTCATATTTTTGCCGGCCCGTGTTGCCGTGCTCATCCTTCAGATGGCCGCTGACCCAGTTTTCCGTGAAGTTGCTGTCGAGCAAGCTGTAGGGCGGGTTGCACAGCACGTAACTGTCGGCCACGGCGGAGGCGCCCAGCGTTTCGCCGAGAAAGGCGGCCGCCATGGCCACCATATTGCCCTGGCTATGGCAGACGATGGTGACGGGCGCGTCGTGCTGGCATGCCCTGATCGACTGCACGAGCCGCGCCAGGCGCCAGGCGGCGAAAACGAAGTACGGGCGCGGCGGGCAGGCATACACTTGCCGGTCATTCGTCGGGTTCATGTGCTGGATATGCATCCACAGGAACAGCTCCTCCGACAAGCCCTGGCCCCACAGCTCAGGCAGGGCGCTGCAGCCGTTGGCGAACGGTCCGCCGCCCCAGTAATTCTTTTCGTTGAGATAGATGCCGTCGCCGAATGCCTGCAACTCTTCGCCGTTGGCCTTGTAGCCCCAGCGAAAGCGGATCACGGGCGAATTGGCGTCGTCCGGCTGCAGAAAGGTAGTGGCGTTGCGCTTGGGATTGAGGAAGCCGTCATCCGTCAGTTCGCGTGCGTAAGTGGCGGCCTGCATCTTTCCGGCGGCCGGGCCCGGGATCTCCAGGTCTTCGTCGCGGCGCTTCAGACGGGCATTCAGCCCGGCGCACAGGCCTTGCTCGGCCTGCTCATACCATTCGCCATCGGAATTGACGCCATGCACGAAGATGACGATGCCGGGACGCGGCAGGCGCGTGACGGCCTTGAGCAGCGCATGGCTGAACAAGGCCGTGCCTTCGGCTTCGGCCAGCAGCAGGCAGTCGGCGCCTGGCGTGTAGTCGGGAAGCATGTGGGCGCTCCGTCAAGGTTCAACAGGAAAAAGCGGCGCCCAGGCGAGCCCGGGCAATCTGCACTGTATGCGGAATGCCCGGGGTGGAACTTGCGTGATGTCAAGAAAGGAGGAGCGGCGGGGACGGGTACCCGCAGGAATCAGATCGCGTTCAGCGGTATCTTGAGATAGCGCACGCCGTTGTCTTCCGGCTCGGGCAGCTTGCCCGCGTTGATGTTGACCTGGATGGCGGGCAGGATCAGGGTCGGCATGTCGAGGGTGGCGTCGCGGCCCGTGCGCATGGCCACGAATTGGTCTTCCGTGATGCCGTCGCGCAAGTGGATGTTGCTGGCGCGCTGTTCGGCCACCGTCACTTCCCAGCGCGGCGCGCGGCCGTTGGGCGGGTAGTCGTGGCACATGAACAGCCGGGTTTGCGGCGGCAGCGCCAGCAGGCGCTGCACGGAGCGGTACAGCAGGGTAGCGGAACCGCCGGGGAAATCGCAGCGGGCCGAGCCCACGTCCGGCATGAACAGGGTGTCGCCCACGAAGACGGCGTCACCGATCTGGTACGCCAGGTCGGCCGGCGTGTGGCCGGGCACGTGCAGCGCGCGCACTTCCAGCTTGCCGATATGAAACACCTGGTCGGGCGCGAACAGCTGGTCGAACTGCGAGCCGTCGGCCCTGGCGTCATCCTGATGGTAGACGGCGGCGAACGCCTGCTGCACCGTCTGGATGGCGGCGCCGATGGCCACGTCGCCACCCAGCTGCTGCTGCAGGTAGGGCGCGGCGGACAGGTGGTCGGCGTGCGCGTGGGTTTCCAGCAGCCAGCGGCACTGCAAGCCATGTTCGCGCACGAAGGCGATCACCTTGTCGGCCGAGGCGGTGGAGGTGCGGCCCGCCTTGGGATCGTAGTCGAGCACGGAATCGATGATGGCGCAGTCCCGGCCATCGGCTTCGTAGACAACGTAGGTGACGGTGGCGGTGGCGGGGTCGAAGAAAGCTTGGATTTGTGGAGTCATCACGGCGGCAAGGGACGGGCAAGGGAATGGCATTATATCGCCAGAGTTCGCTAAAAAAATGCTGCAAATCGACATTTGACATGCGAAAAACAGATATGCGGGCATGCATGCGCCCGTCACAGTCGTGCGCACCCTGACGCTTGCAGCATGGTAACCTCATTCTTCCAAGGAGGAATTCATGAACGATATCACTGCACGCAGCGAACAGTACCGTGGTTTTACGATTTCCGTGACCCCGCAAAAGGACAACGACGATTTATGGGATTTTACCTACCGCCTGCAGCGCGAGGGCGAGCCGGAAGCGCAGGCCATCACGCGCAGCCGCACCCTGGGCGGCTACGCGGCGCCCGAAACCGCCTGCACGGCGGGCCTGGAAGTGGCCAGGACGGAAGTGGATAATCTGCTGCGTCCTTGAGCCAGCGTAAATCGTTTAGCCTGAAAGTCGGCCTGACCGCGCGCCGACGCGTGAAACACGTCGCTAGCGGTCCCGCTTCATGCTACGATTTCCAGTATTGAGTCAGTCAAAGGAGGCACCCCATGAATAGCAGTTCTAACATTCACTATAAAGGCTGGGAAATCGTTCCCCTGGCCGTGCCCACCACCGATGGCAAATGGTCGGCCAGTTGCGATATCGAACGCGCCACCGCGGAAGGCCTGGAAGTATTCGAAGGCTCGACCATGCAGTTCGTGCGCGACGACGAGGAAGGCGCCATTGCCGCCGCCTGCGAAGAAGCCGTGCGCCAGATCGACAACATCATCGCCAATCCGCTGGTGCGGCTGGCCTAGTTTGCCCTCGAGTAGCACTCGTATTCATCACTCGTCTTACTCTCAGCCGGCGCCCGCCGGCTGTTTTTATTGCGCGCCTTGCCAGCCCTGGCCCTCGTCGTTGCTGTTTTCCGGGGTGTTGCATGTTTCATTTAATGTTTCAAAATGGATTACATGAAACAATAATGAAACGTTTTTGACGCCAAACGTGACATCGCTGTTCCGCAGCGCGACAGCTGCGACGCGACGCCAAATGGGCATCTTCCCTGTGTTTTCACTCTGCGGCAGCGGCTTTTTCGCCTGCCTGGATGGCCCTGGCACGGCATTTGCAATACCAGTGTGCATAGCCACTCCGTGAAACATTCGGGACCATCCGAAACCCATAAGGTGAACACATGACTCAATACTCCGCAGGTGCCGCATTCCGCAAGGCCGTCCAGGAAGAATCCCCGTTGCAAGTCGTCGGCGCCATCAACGCCAACCACGCCTTGCTGGCCAAGCGCGCCGGCTATAAAGCCATCTACCTGTCCGGCGGCGGCGTCGCGGCCGGCTCGCTGGGCCTGCCCGATCTGGGCATTTCCAGCCTGGACGACGTGCTGACCGACATCCGCCGCATCACCGACGTGTGCGACCTGCCGCTGCTGGTCGACGCCGATACGGGCTTCGGCGCCTCTGCCTTCAACGTGGCGCGCACGGTGAAATCGATGATCAAGTTCGGCGCGGCCGGCTTGCACATCGAAGACCAGGTGGGCGCCAAGCGCTGCGGCCACCGTCCGGGCAAGGAAATCGTCAGCAAGGAAGAGATGGTCGACCGCATCAAGGCGGCCGTCGATGCGCGCACGGACCCGAATTTCGTCATCATGGCGCGTACCGATGCGCTGGCCGTCGATGGCCTGGAAGCGGCACTGGAACGCGCCGTCGCCTGCGTCGAGGCGGGCGCCGACATGATCTTCCCGGAAGCCATCACGGACCTGGACATGTACGCCACCTTCGCCAAGGCCGTCAACGTGCCGATCCTGGCCAACATCACGGAATTCGGTTCCACGCCGCTGTTCACCCTGGACGAGCTGCGCAGCGCCCACGTGGGCCTGGCCCTGTACCCGCTGTCGGCCTTCCGCGCCATGAACAAGGCGGCGGAAAACGTCTACCAGGCGCTGCGCCGCGACGGCACGCAAAAGAATGTCGTCGACACCATGCAGACGCGCATGGAACTGTATGAATCGATCAACTATCATGATTTTGAGCAGAAACTGGACGCGCTGTTCGCCGCGCAAAAGAAATAAGCAGAAATAAGTAAAGAAGCAGGGACCGCATGCCGGTCCCGCAGTGACGCACCCGAGACTATTCAATCTGGAGAACACAATGACCGCACCGCAAGCCGCCACTTTCAAGCCTAAAAAATCCGTCGCCCTGTCCGGCGTCACCGCCGGCAACACGGCGCTGTGTTCGGTCGGCAAGACCGGCAACGATTTGCACTACCGCGGCTACGACATCCTGGACGTGGCCGACAGCTGCGAATTCGAGGAAATCGCCTACCTGCTGGTGCACGGCAAGCTGCCGACCTCTGCGGAACTGAAGGGCTACAAGGCCAAGCTGAAGTCCTTGCGCGGCTTGCCGTCGGCAGTGAAACTGGCGCTGGAAGCGCTGCCGGCCGCCGCCCACCCGATGGACGTGATGCGCACGGGCGTGTCCGTGCTGGGCTGCGCGCTGCCGGAAAAGGACGATCATAACGCGCCGGGCGCGCGCGACATCGCCGACCGCCTGATGGCATCGTTCGGCTCCATGCTGCTGTACTGGTACCACTACAGCCATAACGGCAAGCGCATCGAAGTGGAAACGGACGACGACTCGATCGGCGGCCACTTCCTGCACCTGCTGCACGGCGAAAAACCGTCGGCGTCGTGGGAAAAAGCCATGCACACCTCGCTGATCCTGTACGCGGAACACGAATTCAACGCCTCGACCTTCACCAGCCGCGTCATCGCCGGCACGGGTTCGGACATCCATTCGGCCATCACGGGCGCCATCGGCGCGCTGCGCGGCCCGAAACACGGCGGCGCCAACGAAGTGGCGCTGGAGATCCAGAAGCGCTACGACAACCCCGACGAAGCGGAAGCGGATATCCGCGAACGCGTCGCCAACAAGGAAGTGGTGATCGGCTTCGGCCACCCCGTCTACACGATTTCCGACCCGCGCAACGTGGTTATCAAGGAAGTGGCGCGCAATCTGTCGCTGGAAGCGGGTTCGACCAAGATGTTCGACATCGCCGAGCGCCTGGAATCGGTCATGTGGGAAATCAAGAACATGTTCCCGAACCTGGACTGGTTCTCGGCCGTGTCGTACCACATGATGGGCGTGCCGACGGCGATGTTCACGCCGCTGTTCGTCATCTCGCGCACCTCGGGCTGGGCCGCCCACATCATCGAACAGCGCATCGACAACAAGATCATCCGCCCGAGCGCCAATTACGTGGGTCCTGAAGACCTGGAATTCGTGCCGATCAAGGACCGCAAATAATGAGCACAGCAATGAGTATCCCCATGAATACCCTGCACCGCAAACCCTTGCCGGGCACCCAGCTAGACTACTTCGACACGCGCGCCGCCGTCGATGCGATCCAGCCAGGCGCCTACGCCACCTTGCCCTACACCTCGCGCGTGCTGGCCGAAAACCTCGTGCGCCGCTGCGACCCGGCCACCCTGAACGCGTCGCTGAGCCAGTTCATCGAACGCCGCCGCGACCTGGACTTTCCGTGGTTTCCCGCCCGCGTCGTCTGCCATGACATCCTGGGCCAGACGGCCCTGGTCGACCTGGCCGGCCTGCGCGACGCCATCGCGGCCCAGGGCGGCGACCCGGCCCTGGTCAACCCGGTGGTGCCGACGCAGCTGGTGGTCGACCATTCGCTGGCCGTCGAATGCGGCGGTTTCGACCCCGACGCCTTCGCCAAGAACCGCGCCATCGAAGACCGCCGCAACGAAGACCGTTTCGACTTCATCGACTGGACGAAAAAAGCGTTCAAGAACGTTGATGTGATTCCACCAGGCAACGGCATCTTGCACCAGATCAATCTTGAGCGCATGTCGCCAGTGATCCAGGTGCAAAATGGTGTAGCCTATCCTGATACATTGGTGGGTACGGATTCGCACACGCCGATGGTCGACGCGCTGGGCGTGATCGCCATCGGCGTGGGCGGCCTGGAAGCGGAAAGCGTGATGCTGGGCCGCGCCTCGTGGATGCGTTTGCCCGACATCATCGGCGTCAAGCTGACGGGCAAGCCGCAGCCGGGCATCACGGCGACCGACACCGTGCTGGCGCTGACGGAGTTCCTGCGCAAGCAGAAGGTCGTCTCGTCCTACCTGGAATTCTTTGGCGAGGGTGCCTCGCACCTGACCCTGGGCGATCGCGCCACGATTTCCAACATGGCACCGGAATTCGGCGCCACGGCCGCCATGTTCTACATCGACGCGCAAACCATCAAGTATCTGAAGCTGACGGGCCGCGACGACGAACTGGTGAAACTGGTGGAGCTGTATGCGAAGGAAACGGGCCTGTGGGCCGACAGCCTGGCCGACGCCGAGTACGAGCGCGTGCTGACGTTTGACCTGTCGTCCGTGGTGCGCAATATCGCCGGGCCGTCGAATCCGCACAACCGCGTGCCGACGTCGGAACTGGCCGCGCGCGGGATCTCCGGCGTGGTGGAAAACGAACCGGGCAAGATGCCGGATGGCGCCGTCATCATCGCCGCCATCACCAGCTGCACCAATACGAACAACCCGCGCAACATGATCGCCGCCGGTTTGATCGCGCGCAATGCGAACCGCCTCGGCCTGACGCGCAAGCCTTGGGTCAAATCGTCGCTGGCGCCAGGATCGAAAACCGTGGAACTGTATCTGCAGGAAGCGGGCCTGATGCCGGAACTCGAAACATTGGGCTTCGGCGTGGTGGCGTTTGCCTGCACCTCGTGCAACGGCATGTCGGGCGCGCTCGACCCCGTGATCCAGGACGAAGTGGTGTCGCGCGACCTGTACGCCACGGCCGTCCTGTCGGGCAACCGCAACTTCGACGGCCGCATCCACCCGTACGCGAAACAGGCTTTCCTCGCCTCGCCGCCGCTGGTGGTGGCCTACGCGATCGCCGGCACCATCCGCTTCGATATCGAGAAGGATGTGCTGGGCCATGACGCGGATGGCAAGGCCATTCTGCTCAAGGATATCTGGCCGTCCGACGAGGAAATCGACGCCATCGTCGCGTCCAGCGTCAAGCCCGAGCAGTTCCGCAAGGTGTACATTCCCATGTTCGCCGCGCAGGCGGACGATGGCATCAAGGTCAGCCCGTTGTACGACTGGCGTCCGCAAACGACGTATATCCGCCGTCCGCCGTACTGGGAAGGCGCGCTGGCCGGCGCAAGGCCGTTGAAAGGCATGCGTCCGCTGGCCGTCCTGGGCGACAACATCACCACCGACCACTTGTCGCCATCGAACGCCATCATGCTCGACAGCGCGGCCGGCGAGTACCTGGCGAAGATGGGTTTGCCCGAGGAAGACTTCAATTCCTACGCCACGCACCGGGGCGACCATCTGACGGCGCAGCGCGCCACGTTCGCCAACCCGACCCTGAAGAACGAGATGGTCGTCGAGGACGGTAAAGTGAAGGCCGGTTCGCTCACGCGCATCGAGCCGGAAGGAAAAATCTCGCGCATGTGGGAAGCCATCGAGGTGTACATGGAGCGCAAGCAGCCATTGATCATCATCGCCGGCGCCGACTATGGCCAGGGTTCCTCGCGCGACTGGGCCGCCAAGGGCGTGCGCCTGGCCGGCGTGGAAGCCATCGTGGCCGAAGGTTTTGAACGCATCCACCGCACCAACCTGGTGGGCATGGGCGTCTTGCCGCTGGAATTCCTCCCTGGCGTGAACCGCAAGACCCTGGGCCTGGACGGCAGCGAAACCTACGACGTCGTGGGCGAGCGCACGCCGCGCTCCACCTTGACCTTGTTGATCCATCGCAAGAACGGCGAAACGGTCGACGTGCCCGTCACCTGCCGCCTCGATACGGCGGAAGAGGTGTCGATCTACGAGGCGGGCGGCGTTCTTCAACGATTCGCGCAGGATTTCCTCGAATCGTCCAAAGCAGCGTAAGCAGTTCGTCATTTACCGGGTGGCGCGCAGGCGCGCGCTGCCCGGCTTTTCAGGAAATTTCATGACCCACGTACCCCAAATCAAGATCCCCGCCACCTATATGCGCGGCGGCACCAGCAAGGGCGTGTTCTTCCGCCTGCAGGATTTGCCGGCCAGCGCTCAAGTACCGGGCGCGGCGCGCGATGCGCTCCTGCTGCGCGTGATCGGCAGCCCCGACCCCTACGGCAAGCAGATCGACGGCATGGGCGGCGCCACGTCGAGCACCAGCAAGACGGTGATCCTGGCGAAAAGCACGAAGCCGGAGCACGACGTCGACTACCTGTTCGGCCAGGTTTCTATCGACAAGCCTTTCGTCGACTGGAGCGGCAATTGCGGCAACCTGTCGGCCGCCGTCGGTTCGTTCGCCATTGCCAGCGGCTTGCTGGACGCGTCCCGCGTGCCTGCCGACGGCATCGCCACGGTGCGCATCTGGCAAGCCAATATCGGCAAGACCATCATCGCCCACGTTCCCATGACGCAGGGCGAAGTCCAGGAAACGGGCGACTTCGAACTCGATGGCGTGACCTTCCCGGCTGCCGAAGTGAAATTGGAATTCCTCGATCCGGCCGCGGACGAGGAGGGCGGCGATGGTGGCAGCTCGGCCATGTTCCCTACCGGCAACCTCGTCGATGACCTCGACGTGCCCGGCATCGGCGTGTTGAAAGTCACGATGATCAACGCCGGCATCCCGACGATTTTTGTCAACGCGGACGCCATCGGCTACACGGGCACGGAACTGCAGGACGCCATCAATGGCGATCCGGCCGCGCTGGCCCGTTTCGAGACCATCCGTGCGCATGGCGCTCTGCGCATGGGTTTGATTTCCCATCTCGATGAAGCGGCGAAGCGCCAGCACACGCCGAAGGTGGCCTTTGTCGCCCGGCCGGCCGGCTATGTCTCGTCCAGCGGGAAAAAGGTGGAAGCGGGCGAGATCGACCTGCTGGTGCGCGCTCTGTCCATGGGCAAGCTGCACCATGCCATGATGGGCACGGCGGCAGTTGCCATCGGCACGGCGGCGGCCATTCCCGGCACCCTGGTGAACCTGGCGGCCGGCGGCGGTCCCCGCAACTCCGTGCGCTTCGGCCACCCGTCCGGCACCCTGACGGTGGGGGCGGAAGCGGCGCTGGCCGATGGCGTCTGGAGCGTCACCAAGGCCATCATGAGCCGCAGCGCGCGCGTGCTGATGGAGGGCAGCGTACGCATTCCCGGCGACGCGTTTTAAGCTGCCAGCACAAATAGGCGGATGCGCATGCAAATCAGTTGATATTTCTGCTAGCAAAGAAACTGAGCGACAAGGAGAATGGGGGAGCGTCAGCCGTGATGCGCGTGCGGTGGCGGCCTCCCATGCTTCCTGACTGGTGAACAATCGATGCTATTTAACTCCTACGTCTTCCTGTTTGCCTATCTGCCCATCACGGTGGCCGGATTTTTCATCCTGGGACGGCGCAGCCAGGTGTGGGCCACCGCCTGGCTGGCCGGCGCCTCGCTGTTTTTCTATGGCTGGTGGGATTACCGCTACCTGCCGCTGCTGCTCGCCTCCATCGTCTTCAACTACGCGTGCGCGGATCGGCTGGGGCCTGGACGCATCCGCCACCGCAAGGGCCTGTTGATCGGGGCCATCGCCGCCAATCTGGGCCTGCTTGCCTATTACAAGTATGCGGGCTTCTTTGTTGCCAGCGTGGCGGACCTGCTGGCGCAGCCGCTGCCCGTCCTGCATGTGGTGCTGCCCATCGGCATCTCGTTTTTCACCTTTACGCAGATCGCCTTCCTGGTCGACACCTACCAGGGCAAGGCGCAGGAAAGCCGCTTTGTCCACTATCTGCTGTTCGTCACCTATTTCCCGCACCTGATCGCCGGCCCCGTATTGCACCACAAGGAAATGATGCCGCAATTTGCCGACAAGCGGATTTTCCGCCTCTCGGCCAGGAATGTGGCCATCGGCGCGACCATTTTCGTCATCGGGCTGGCGAAGAAAGTGCTGGTCGCCGATAACATCGGCCCGTATGCGGCACCGCTGTTCAGCGACCCGGCCGCGCCATCGCTGCTGGTCGCCTGGGGCGGGGTACTGGCATACGCGTTCCAGCTGTACTTCGATTTCTCCGGCTATTCCGACATGGCCATCGGCTTGTCGCGCCTGTTCGGCGTGCGCCTGCCGCTCAATTTTGACTCGCCCTATAAAGCGCGCAATATCGCGCAATTCTGGCGCCGCTGGCACATGACCCTGTCGCGCTTCCTGCGCGATTACCTGTATATCCCGCTGGGCGGCAACCGCTGCGGGCCCGTGCGGCGCTACCTGAACCTGATGGTCACGATGGTGCTGGGCGGCCTGTGGCATGGCGCCGGCTGGAATTTCATCGTCTGGGGGGCGCTGCACGGCGCTTACCTGGTCATCCACAAGGGCTGGAGCACGGTGGCGCGCCAGCTGCACCTGCAGTCCGGTACGCGCGGCGGGAATGTCGTGGCGACTTGCCTCACTTTCACCGCCGTCTGCATCGCCTGGGTTTTCTTCCGCGCGCCCGACATGGCCAGCGCCCTGACAATATTAAAAGGCATGGCCGGCGGTTTCGGGCTGGCCTTGCCCGATGCGCTGGCGCCCTATCTGCTGCCGGTGCAGCCCTTGCTGGGGATGCTGGGCGTGTCGTTTTATCTGGGAGGCGGCACGGCCTTCATGGAAAGCTGGACGTGGATCGCGATGGCGGCCGTGCTGGTTTTCGCCTTGCCCAATACGCAGCAGATCATGCGGCGCTTCGGGCCGGCGCTCGATTTCAGGGAGGGCCAGGCCGTGGCGGGGCAGGGCGGGTTGGGCGTCTTGCGCTGGCTGACCTGGCGCGCGTCGCCGGCGTGGGCCGCCGCCATCGCCGCGCTGGCGCTGGCGAGCACGCTGGCCTTGAACCGGCCGGCCGAGTTCCTGTACTTTCAATTTTAGGGGGCGGCCATGACACGCCCCCCGTTCAGGCTTTATCTGCTCACGCTGCTTCTCTCGCTGGTGTCGGGCGCCATCATCGTTTGCGCTTTTGTGCTCATCGTCGATCCGTATGGCGTGTATGGGATCGTGCGCCGCGAGCATTTCAATGCCGTCAAGCCGGGGCTGACCCGCTATCAAAACCAGATCAAGCAGGAACATGCGCTGCGTCTGCGGCCGCAATTCGTCATCTTGGGGAACTCGCGTGCCGAGATCGGCTTCGATCCGCGCGCCGGCGCTTTTTCAAGGCACGGTGCCGGCTACAACCTGGCGATTCCCGGCACGGGACTGGCCACGTCCGCCAGCCAGTTCGCGCAATTGCTGCAGGCCGGCGTCAAGCCACGCACGGTCATCGTGGGCATGGAATTCATCGATTTTCTCAATCCCGCCGTCGCACCGTCCGCACGTCCGGCGCCAGCGGCCGCTGCGCCCGCGCATGGCCGCGCCTTCTGGCGCTTTGATGCGCTCTTTTCGCTGGCGTCCATCCGGGACGCCGCGCACACGCTGCGCATTCAGCACGACGATGAGGCGGACACCTTGTCTGCCGATGGCTTCAATCCCTTGCTGGAGTACGGCGCCCATGCGCGCCGGGATGGCTACCACAAGATGTTCACGCAGCGGGCGCAGGAAAGCGCCGCCAATTTGCGCCGCAAATCGACGCGTGGCCTTGCCACCGAAGACTTTCAATTGCTGCGCACCTTTTTGCTGGCGATGGCGGCCACCGAGGCCGATATCAAGCTGGCGATCTATCCGTATCACGCGCAAATGCTTGCCATGTTCGAGGCCGCGGGGCTGTGGCCCCTGTTCGAATTGTGGAAAGCACAGCTGGTGCAGGAAATTGGCGCGCTCAAGGAGCGCTACCCGGATGCGCATATTTCCCTCACTGATTTCAGCGGCTATGGCGCATACAACTGCGAGCCGATACCCGCCGCCAATGAGCGGAGCACTGCCACGCGCTGGTACTGGGAGGCCGGACATTTCAAGAAGGCGCTGGGCGATATCGTGCTGCGGCGCGTGATGTCGCCACAGGACCATGCGCCTGGCGATGGGCAGTTTGGCATGCCGCTCGATGACGCCAGCCTTGAGGAAAACCGCGCGCGGATCGCGCAGGAACGCAATAGTTGCGCGGCGGCGCAGCCGGCATTGTTTTCAAGGCGGCTGCTCGCCACACAGCATAGCCACACTGGAGGAAGCAGATGAACAGATAAGCAGAACATGCACGAACAAAAAAACACAGATTGCACGCCTACCGGAGGAGACATGAATTTCGCAGCATTTTATCAACGCTCGATCGACACGCCTGACATTTTCTGGCGCGAGGAAGCCGACAAGATCGACTGGAACACCCCGTTTTCGCAAGTGCTCGATTATTCCCGCCCGCCTTTCGCCAAATGGTTCGTCGGCGGGACCACGAATCTGTGCCACAACGCCGTCGACCGCTGGGTGGACAGCCAGGGCGATGCCGCCGCGCTGATCGCCATTTCCACCGAAACGAATACGGAGCGCAGCTACAGCTTTCGCGAGCTGCAGCGCGAAGTGGAGCGCTGCGCCGCCATTTTGCTGTCGCTCGGCGTGGTCAAGGGCGACCGCGTATTGATCTACATGCCGATGATCGCCGAGGCGGCGTTTGCCATGCTCGCTTGCGCCCGCATCGGCGCCGTGCATTCCGTGGTGTTCGGCGGCTTTGCCGCCAACAGCCTGGCCAGCCGCATCGATGATGCGCAGCCCAAGCTGGTATTTTCCGCCGATGCCGGTTCGCGCAATGGCAAGGCGATTGCCTACAAGCCGCTGCTCGACGAAGCCATCCGCATCGCGGCGCACAAGCCGCAGTACGTGCTGCTGGTCGACCGCCAAATGCTGCCGATGGAACGGACGCCGGGCCGCGACGTCGATTACGCGGCCCTGCGCGAGCAGCATCTGGACGCGCAGGTGCCCGTTGCCTGGCTCGAATCGAACGAGCCGTCGTACGTGCTGTACACCTCGGGCACGACGGGCAAACCCAAGGGCGTGCAGCGCGACGTGGGCGGCTATGCGGTGGCGCTGGCCTCGTCGATGCAGTACAACTTCTGCGGCAAGCCCGGCGAAACCTTCTTTGCTACCTCGGATATCGGCTGGGTGGTGGGCCACTCCTACATCGTGTACGGCCCGCTGATCGCCGGCATGGCCACCATCCTGTACGAAGGCTTGCCCATCTGCCCCGATGCTGGCATCTGGTGGAGCATCGTTGAAAAATACAAGGTCACGCGCATGTTCTCGGCGCCGACGGCCATCCGCGTGCTGCGCAAGCACCCGGTGGAACTGATGCGCAAATACGACTTGTCCTCCCTGAAAGCGCTGTACCTGGCGGGCGAGCCGCTCGATGAAACCACGTCGCAGTGGATCGCCGACGAACTGAAGGTGGACATCATCGACAACTACTGGCAGACGGAGACGGGCTGGCCGATCCTCTCGGTGGCGAAAGGGATTGCCAATACGCCGACGCGCCTGGGCAGCCCCGGCGTGGCCATGTACGGCTACCGGGTCAGGCTGCTCAACGAGGCGACGGGCGAGGAGTGCGGTGCCGACGAGAAGGGCGTGCTGGTGCTGGAAGGCCCGCTGCCGCCCGGCTGCATGCAGACGGTCTACGGCGACGACGCTCGTTTCGTCGACACCTACTGGTCCACCTTCAGCGGTCGGCAAGTGTATTCCACCTTCGACTGGGGCGTGCGCGATGCGGACGGCTATTATTTTATTCTGGGCCGCACCGACGACGTGATCAACGTGGCCGGCCACCGCCTGGGCACGCGCGAAATCGAGGAAAGCATCTCCAGCCATCCGAACGTGTCGGAAGTGGCGGTGGTGGGTGTGGAAGACAAGCTCAAAGGCCAGGTGGCGATGGCTTTCGTGATCCTGAAGAATCCGCAGGGCTTCGACAGCGTCGAGGCGAAGGCGGTACTGGAACGCGAAGTGATGGCCGTGGTCGACCGCCAGCTGGGCGCCGTGGCGCGGCCCGCGCGCGTGCTGTTCGTGGCGCAGCTGCCGAAGACGCGCTCGGGCAAGCTGCTGCGCCGTTCGATCCAGGCCATCTGCGAAGGACGCAGTCCGGGCGACCTGACGTCGATGGACGATCCGGCATCGCTGCAGCAGATCCAGGCAGCGCTGGCTTAAGCGCCGTGACGGGAGCGAAGTTTATCAATCGATAAACCTCGTTTTCAAATACGGTCGCTTTCCTTGCGCACGACCCTGCCCACGATCAGGCATTCATTGCCGCGGCATAGCTTGCGGTGGTATTTGCGCTGGTCGGGGTTGTCCGACGTCAGCCACCATTCGCCGATATCGCGCGCCATGCGCTTGACCACCGGCTCGCCTTCGTAGTTGATGGCAAACACGATGCCGTCGGCCGGCCGGTTGTCGGCCGTATTGATGATCACCACGTCGTCCTCGTACAGGGCCGGCTCCATGCTCTCGCCCTTGACCTTGATCGCCACCAGTTTTTCAGGGTGGTAGCCATTGCGCTCGACCCAGCTGCGCGGCACGCTGATGGTGCTGCCGTCGTGCGTTTCCGGCTCGATGGCAAAGCCCGTGATGCCGGCCGACAGGCGCAGCTTCACCTTGCGGATCGGGTAAAAGCGTTCATCCTCGCCATCTTCCACGACCACGGGCTGCACGCCGGCCAGCGCGCGCGCGGCCATGGCCGCCTGGTCGGGCGCCGCGCCCTGGTCGAAGTACATGCTGTCGAGCCGCAGGTCCGCTTCCAGCTTGCGTGCGATCTTTTCGCTGAAGGCGCGTCCCTCGCGGTAGGTGGGCGAGAGGATTTGCGAGATGCGCGCCTCGCTCCAGCCGCTGACGTCGGAAATTTTCTTGCGCGTGTTGTCGTAGTGCTCGCGGATCAGGGCCAGCAGGCGGTCGCGTCTGTATTGATACATATCCATCTCCACATTAAACCTGAAATTTACCGTTTGATAAATTACCAAATGCTTGACTTTAACATTAGCGATTGATAAAGTCTACTTGTTGCCTGTCGCAAACGTACTACAGCGTTTGCCGGTTGGCGACACCACGGGAGGTCAGGCAGATGTTGAACAGCAGTCAGTCGGTTGAAAGCAGGGCGGTGCCGCGGCAGGGGCGCCAGTTACAGGGACGCAGCAAGAAGTCGCAGCTGCATATCGCCCGCATCGCGCAGTACATTCGCGAGCAGGGCCAGGCCAGCGCGGCGCAGTTGTCCGCCTTGCTGGGACTCGACGCGGGCACCATGAGCCGCTATTTGCGCCACATGTGCGGCATGGGACAGATCCACCTGGCGCAGCGCCATTGCACGGAACCGGGGCGCCAGCGGCCCGCCCTATACGCCTTGGGCGAACAGGACGACGAGGTCGACGGCTGGGCCGAACTGCCGCCGCAGGTGCGCCGCACGGCCAGCTGGCCACGCGGTGCGGCGCGCCGCGATCCGCTGGTGGCGGCCCTGTTCGGGCCGGCGCAGGAAAATTAAGATAAGAATCAACGAGGAGAAAATCATGGGGTTTGCAGAAAAATTCATCGCATCGCTGTCGTCGCAGAACCTGCGCGACGACGCCGTCCACCACGACCTGGACGTGATCGCGGCCGCCGCGCTGGCCGGCGACATGGGCGCCTTGCTGTGCCGTGTCAAATACGCGGACGGCACCGTCAGCCGCCTGTTCGAGGGCAATGCCGGCAACCTGGCGCAGCTGCTGCGCGCCTGGACGGCGGCCGTGACGCAGAAGGGCCGCGCGCGGCGCTGGGTCAAGGCGCAGACGGCCTGGGATGCGCAGGCCGCCAATACCTTGTACCGCCGCGTGGCCGAAGCGTCGCTCGCGCATTGGCTCGACAGCAAATGCAAGGTTTGCCACGGCACGGGCGTCGTCGCCGCCATGCAGGCCGGCGCGCCGGTCGTCTGCAAGGCGTGCCACGGTGCCGGCGAAGCGGCCATCAGCTGCTCCGGCGGCTTTGAGCTCGAACGCATCAAGGATATGGTCAGCGAGCTGGAAGGCATCTTCCAGTCGCACGGGGCCCGCGCCATGCGCCGCCTGGGTCACTGAAAAAATTCTGCAATATGCCTGGTGATGCAAAAAACGCCCCTACAATAGAGTCTCGATCACGCAGCAACAGCAACACCGCGACACCGCAGGACCACATGCTTCTCCACTCGTAATAGACGCGCTTTCGGCGCGACACCGATAGGGGAATTCAGCGCAGCGAACCGCCTTCATGGCCCCCTTCGCCCATTCCGTCCGGCACGGCCCCGCGCCATCCGGACGCCAGCCCGCCGCCTCACCGCGCGCGGGCTTTTTATTTTCCCGATACTTGGCAGTTCCCCCCTCAAGACCACATCTGTGGTCTTTTTTTTTCATCCCACGAAAGGTATTACTTATGGCATCGACAGCAAACGGCATCGACAGCTTGATCGTTATCAGCAAACAAAGCGCCGAAGGCAGCAAGGCCGCCGCCGGCGGCGGCCAGATTTATCCCCGCGTCACGGCCACCTTCGACACGGAAGCGGACAAATATGCGAGCGCCGAAATCGACGCCAGCCAGCAGCAGGGCGATACCCGCCTGGGCAATTTCCGCACCACGGGCGCCATCAAGGCGGAAGCGGCGTGCGGCACCTACGCGCCGCTGATGGCAGCGCTGCTGCGCCGCGACTTCACGGCCGGCGGCGTCGCTGCCGCGCAAACCACCATCGCTGCTGCCGCCTCCGGCCTGACGCGCAGCGCCGGTTCCTGGCTGGCAGAAGGTTTCCGCGCCGGCAGCGTGGTGCGCATCACCGGCATGACGGCGCCGGCCGCCGCCAACAACGCGAAGAACTTCTTCGTCACGTCGGTGACGGCGACCAACCTGAATGGCCAGTTCATGGACGGTTCGGCCATGATCGTCAAGGCGGCCGGCGACTCGGTCGGCGTGGCGGCGGTGGGCAAGCGCAGCTTCACCCCTTTGAGCGGCCACACCACCGACTGGTTCACGGCCGAAGTGCAGGACCCGAAGATCGGCGTACACCGCAGCTTCGTCGACCAGCTGGTCAGCAAGATGGATATCGCCGTGCAGCCGAACGGCATCACCAGCCTGGACTTCACCCTGATGGGCAAGGCGGAAGGCCCGACCACGGCCGTGCCGTACTTCCCCACGCCGCTGGCCGCGCCGGGCACCGGCAAGTTTTCGGGCGCCACGGCGATGCTGTCCGTGAACGGCATCCCGTCGCAGATCTGCACCGGCATGTCCGTCTCGCTCGACGGCCAGGTCAAGGTCGACCCGGTGATCGGCTCGAAGTACGCCACGGCCGCCTCGCGCGGCAAGGTGATGGGCTCGGGCCAGTTCACGGTGCTGCTGCAGGACACCACCTACCTCGACTACTTCAAGTCCGAGACGGAAATCCCGCTGGCCTACGCCATGGCGTCGGGCACGGCGCCAACCGCCGACGTGCTGGCGCTGGCCATGGGCCGCATCAAGATCACCTCGGCCAAGATCGACGACGGCGAGAAGAACAAGATCGTCACCTGCGCCTTCGACGTCCTGCGCTACAAGGGCGCCGATGCGCAGCATGAAGCGACCACCCTGACCATCCAGGACAGCGCGCTGTAAGCGGCTGACGCTTGTTTCGGGGCCGCCGTGAGGCGGCCCTTTTACCTTTTATCCCATTGAATTCATTCAGAAAGCGGCACACATGAACAACGCACAAAAAATCCAGGCAGGTTTCGACATCGGCAATATCCACGCGGCTGCCACGCCCGTCACCTTCGACGTGCCCGTCATCTTCGACGCGGACGGCGAAGCGGTGGCCGGCCTGACCATCGTCGGCAAGAACAGCGAGCAATACCGCCTGGCCAACAACGCCGTGCGCGCAGAAGGTTATAAAAAATCGGCGCGCCGCAAGACGGCCATCGACGCCTCCACCGACGAAGGCGCGGAACTGCTGGTGCAAGCGATCGACGGCAACCAGAAACGCCTGGCGTTGGCCGTGGTCACGGGCTGGTACGGCTTCACCAGCAACGGCGCACCCGTGCCACTCGATGCTGCGCTGCTGGAAGCGGCCTTTGAAAAATACCCGACCTGGCAGGAAAAAGTGACCACGGCGCTGGAAAACGAGTCGAATTTTTTGAAACTCTGACGGCCAGCCTGCTGCGCTACGCCGGGCACCAGTTCGAGCGCGGTGCGCGGGCGGCCGATGGCCATGCCAAGGGCGAGCATATCGATGCCGCCCGGCGCCATCCGCTGTACCGCGCGCCGCCCGAAGAGGCGGCGCCGCCCATGCCGTTCGAGCTGGCCCACGTGTGGGAATGGTTCGCGCAATTGAACCGCAAGCGGCAGAACGGCATGGCCGTCAACCCCATCGCCAGCATGGAAATCCTCGCTTGGCAGGCGCGACACGGCATCGCCATCGAGCCGTTCGAGCACCAGCTGCTGGACCAGCTCGACGCGCTGTTCCTGTCGCACCAGCATGCGGCGGGCTGACCCGCATTTTTCAACCCGGCCGCCATGCGCGGCTTTTTTTATGGGCCAACCATGCCAGAGATAACAGAATTAAAACTTGTCATTGACTTGACGAAGGCGACCGACACCGCGCAGGTACTGAAAGCAATCAGCGAGGCCAGCCTGGCTGCGGCCGAGGGCATGAAGGCGGCCAATACAGAGGCGGAATCGTCGGCGCTGTTGCTGCGCGCCCTGGCGGAGCAGGCACGTGACGCCACCGCCGCCTCGAAGGCCATGGGAGCACTAAATAGCGGCGAGGCGAAGTCGCTGGCCGATGCATTCAAGGTGGTCAATGGCTTGGGCAATGCCTATTCGAGGCTGGCGGCTTTCCGCGCCGCGGGTAGCGCCGCCACAGCCGGCGCAGGCGCCAAATATGGCACTTTTGCGTTTGATGAACAGCGCCAGGACAAGCTGGACACGGCAGGCAAAGAGGCTGCCGATGCCAAGGCAAAGGCAGCACCGGCGGCACCGGCGGCGCCCACGCGCAAATATAGCGAGGCGGAGTGGAAGGAAACAGGGGAATTTGCCGATAAGTTGGCGACAAAACTGGAGAAGGCCTTTGGCAATGTCGGCGGGATCATCGGGAAAATGACTGTTGCCATGGTCGGCTTCGGCAAGGCGCAAGAGGATATCGACTTCAACTTCGCCAAGCAAGTGAAGGAAGACCCGTCCGAGAAAGGACAGGAAAAGGCGCAGGAAAACAAGAAAAAGGCCACGGTCAAGCAGTATCACGACATGGCGACTGCCGCGAAGGGCTTTTTCAAAGAGAAGTCGGCCGGCTATGAACTCATGGAAAAGGTGGAAAAAGGATTCCGCGCCTATGAATTTGCCATGAATGCCAAGTCGCTGTTTGAAAAGCTGACCAGTATCACCCTGGTGACTACGGCGAAGACTGCGGCGACCACGGCGGAGGTCGCCGGTGCGGCGGCGTCGGTCGCGCCGGTAACTGCCGCGGAAACGGCCAAGTCCAGCGCGTATGGCGTGTCGGCGCTGGCATCGGCCTTGGCGGCACCGTTTCCCGCCAATATCGGCGCATTTGCCATGGTGGCAGGCATGTTGCTGGCAATCGGCGTCGCCGTTTCCGGCGGTGGTGGCGGTGCCGATACCACTGCCAAGGATCGCCAGGCTGCAACCGGCACAGGCACCGTGCTCGGTGATTCATCCGCGAAATCGGCGTCGATCGCCAACAGCCTGGAAATCATGGAGAAAAACTCCGGCCTGGGCCTCGCGTATTCGTCGTCGATGGTGGTCTCGCTCAAGCAAATTGTGTCAGGCATTGGAGGTCTGGGCAGCTTGCTGGTGCGCTCGGACATCCTGACTTCCGCATTGGGAACCAAAGGCAGTTCCAGCGGCGGCGTTATTGGCAACGTCGTCAGCAGCATTTTTGGCGGCAAGACCACGGTGCAGGATGTGGGCATCGTGACCAACTCGTCAAGCCTTGGCGCGCTGGAAAAATCCGGCTTCAATGTAAATTCCTATGTCGACATCAAGAAGTCCGGCGGCTGGTTTTCCAGCGATAAGAAGTCCACGAACCTCACGGCCATGGGAGCGGAAACGAACGACCAGTTTACAAAAATCGTACTGGGTCTGCGCACGAGTATCGTCGCGGCGGCCGATTCCCTGGGTTTGGGCGGCGACGCCTTCGCGGCACGCTTGAATTCCTTCGTCGTCAGCCTGGGCAAGATCAGCCTGAAGGATTTGAAGGGAGAAGAAGTACAGAAGGCGCTGGAAGCGGCTTTTTCGAAGCTGGGCGACGACATGGCCAAGTTCGGTGTGGGCGGCCTGGAAAAATACCAGGCCGTGGGCGAGGGCTATCTGGAAACATTGGCGCGTGTGGCCAACAACTACATGCAGGTGTCGGACGTGCTGGCCGTGTTGGGCAAGTCGTTCAACAGCTCCGGTCTTGCCGCGGTGGCCCTGAGCGAAAGCCTGATAAACGCGGCTGGCGATCTCGATACCCTGACCAGCGGCACCAGCTTCTTCGTGCAGAACTTCCTGAGCGAAGCCGAGCAGATGGATCCCATCACCAAATCGGTGCGCAGCGCGATGGCGGCGATGGGACAGTCCGGCGTGACGACGAGCGAGCAATTCAAGGCGCTGGTGCTGGCACAGGACCTGAACACGGTCGCCGGCCAGAACATGTATGTGCAGCTGCTTGCCATCGCCGAGCCGTTCAAAAAGGCGGCCGACTATGCGGCCGACCTCAGCGCCGCCACCGGCGAGCTCGCCGAAGTGAGCAAGACGGCCAGCGACATCGCCAGCGAGCGCAAGGATATGCAGCAGCAGTTGAACGAATTGACGAAGACGGAAGCGCAGTTGCTGGCTGCTCAACGCAGCAGCGTTGCCGAAGTCAATCGCGGGCTGTTCGATCAGATCCAGGCCGTCAAAGCGGTAACCAGTGCGAAGGATGCGCTGGCCAAGGCCTACGAGACGGAATCGGCGGCGGCCAAGTCGGCGCTGGAGAAATCGAAATCGTGGGTGACGACTTTGAACGGGCTCAATTCCAGCATGGCGCTGGGCGCCCAGTCGACGCTGACGCCGGAGCAGAAGTACGCCGAGGCGCGGGCGCAGTTCGAGAAGACACTGGCGGCCGCAAATGCGGGCGACGCGACGGCGCAATCGGGCTTGTCTGCCGCCGAACAGGCGTTTTTGACGGCATCGCAAGTGGTCAATGCGTCCGACGCCCGCTATGCGGCCGATTATGCCCGCGTGGTGGAAGCGAACAAGGAAGCGTTGAAATGGGCAGCGGCGCAGGTCGACGTGCAGCAGGCCAGCCTCGATGCACTCAATGCCCAGGTATCGGGCTTGATCACCATTAACGACAGCGTGCTGACGGTGGCGCAGGCCATCGCCGGTCTGCGGGCAGCAATGGGCGGTGCGGCGGACCTCGGGGTGCAGTTCAGCAATCCTCCCGTGGTCGCGGCACTGGCCGCGATGACTTCCCCCGTTACGGCGGCCGTCTTCGACCCCGTGCGCTACTCCTCGGCCACGAACGTGGGTTCCGAGGTTCTTGTCGCCGAAATCCGCGGCCTGCGCGAGGACAACCAGGCCATGCGCGTGGAGCTGGAAGGCTTGCGTGCCGACCAGCGGGCGCAAACGGGCGCCACTATCCAGGCCACCTTTGAATCGAACGCCAACGCTGCCAGGACGGTGGTCGATGGCGTGGATAAATCGTCCAGGGCATCTGCCTGGGCCACTGCAGTGAAAGGAGAATACGCATGACCGATGCGCAATTTCAGGAATGGCTGCAAAGCTCGTCGGCCATCCGCATGGTGCTGATCGAGGCGCAGGTGAATGTGGCCGGCAGCGAGGTGACGCGGTTTATCGCTTCGCGGCCCTACGTGACCGGCCCGCAGGAGGTGCCGGCGAATACCGCGTACCTGCCGCTGGCCAAGGGCGGCCTGGCCTTCACGGAACAGGTCAGCCTGTCTGGCGAGGCGGGGCTGTCGGGCGGCGATATCGAACTCGATAATGCCGACGGGGCTCTCGATGGCTGGCTGGACGACGTATGGATGAACCGGCCGATCAAGGCCTGGGCCGGCGATCCTTCCTGGCCGCGGGCCGACTTCCAGCTGGTCTTCGACGGCATCATCGCCGACGTGGCCAGTGCGGGGCGCGAGTCGGTCAACCTGGTGCTGCGCGACAAGCTGCAGCGCCTGAATACGCCGATCTCCGAAGCCAAGCTGGGTGGCAGCACGCCGAACAAGGACGCCATCCTGCCGGTGCCGTTCGGCGAATGCCACAACGTGGCGCCCTTGCTGACCGATCCCTCCACCCTGGAATATGGTTTTCTCGGCGCGGTCGAATCGACGTTCGAGGTGCGCACGAACGGCAAGCCGATCGCCGTGGCCTTGAATGACCAGGCGGGCCGCTTCAACCTGACGACTGACCCGTTTTCCACCACGATCACGGCCAGCGTGCAGGGCGACAAGGGCGGCGGCTATGCGCCGCGCATCGCGCCGCTGGTGCAGCGCATCGCCACGGCCTACGGCAAGGCGGCCGACCGTTTTACGCAGGCTGACCTGGACCTGGCCAACCTGGCTGCCTTCGATGCGGCCCACCCGCAACCGGTGGGACTGTATGTTGCGGACCGCACGAACCAGGCGCAGGCCATCCAGCAGTTGGCGGCCAGCGTGGGCGCCCAGGCGGTCATGTCGCGCACCGGCCAGCTGCGCCTGGTGCAGATCGCGCTGCCGGCCGCCGGCGTGCCGGTGGCGATCGGACCGGAACAGATGCGCGAACGCTCGCTGCGTCCCGCGCAGCGCCTGCCCGTGACGGCGGCCGTGAAGATCGGCTTCGACCGCAACTACACGCTGCAGGCGGGCCTGACGACCAGCATTCCGCCCGCGCATGCGGATTTGTACGCCACCGAATGGCTGACCGAAACCGTGGTCGACGCGGCGGTGCGCACGCGCTACCGCCTGTCCGACGACCCGGTGCAGATCGATACCTGCCTGAAGACGCGGGCCGATGCCCGCGCGGAAGCGCAGCGGCGTCTGGAATTGAACAAGGTGCCGCGCACCATTTACGAATTCGATGGAGAACCCGAGATGATGATGCTGGAATTGGGGCAGCCCGTAACCCTGCGCGCTGAGCGCTTTGGTTTGCACGATGGCGTGCCTGGCGTGGTGGTGATGCTGTCGCGCTTCTGGCTGACGGGCAGAGTGACGGTGGGGGTGCTGGCATGAGCGCGATTGTGGGGGAACGCGATACGCTGCTGCAGGCGACGGCGGAGCGCTTCAGTACCGTTGCCGACGGCAAGGCGATTCTGATGGCCGCCAGCACGCCCGTCTTTCGCGTCAATAGCGCGGGCGAGGGTGCGCCTGGTTCGATCGCCATCACGGCCAAGCCCGTGAACGTGGTGGGCGATATCGTGTTTTCGGTATCGTCCGGCACGACCTTGCGGGTAAACGGCAACGTGGCCACGGTCGATTTTGCCAGCATGACGACCGACACGGCGCTGGTGCAGGCGCGCATCCGTGAGTTTGGCGTCGATTACATCGCTAATTACATGGTCAGCAAGGTCTTCGACGGCGCCGCCGGCGAGACGGGCCTGGCTGGCCTGAACACGGGCCAGGCTTTCGCCTACAAGCGCGCCGCCGCCGCGCCAGCCGATACGCCCGGCGACGTGATTTTCACTTTTGCCATGGCGGCTATCACGACGCCGGCCGGCAACGATCTGGCCAACGGCTGGTCGAAGAATATCCCGGCCGGCACCGCGCCGTTGTACGTGCGCGTGGCCGCCGCCAGCTCGCGCAATGCCACGGACAACATCGCCGCCAATGAATGGGCGGGGGCGGTGCAGCTGGCCAAGGATGGTACCGACGGCTTGAATGTGGCGCCCGTGCGCATCTACCAGCGCGGCGCGACCAGTATTGCGCCCGCGTTGCCCTCGGCCGCCTGCACCTTCACGTTTGCCACGGGTGCGCTGACGGGCCTGAACAACGGCTGGTCGGCGCAGGTGCCGGCGGCGGGCGGCGCCTATCTGTTTACGTCCGGCGCCACGGCTGTTTCACGCACGGCGACCGACGATATCGCCCCAGGCGAATGGGCCGCCGCTGCGCGCCTGGCCGCCGACGGCACTACCGGCCAGCGCGGCACGGTGACGGTGACGGCACCCGGCTATGCCAGCTGGTCGGATGCGTCGGCTGTCTATGAGATCGGCAAGGCAGGCTATGGGGCGCCGGTCAACCGCGACGTGGTCACGCTGTACGACGCGACGCATGCGGTGACGAAGTATTTTGAGAACGGCGCCTGGCTGGTGCTGGGTACGGTGCTGAACGGAAATTTGCTGGTGGATGGGTCTGTGGCGGCGAAAGCACTGGTAGTAGACAAAGTGTCTGCAATCAATGCGAATTTGGGGAATATCACATCAGGCGATATTTACAGCGGAGTGCTGCATGGTGGCGATGGCTATCCGCATTCGGACTATACCTGGCCCGCAAATGGAGGCATCGGGTATCACCTCAGTTCGGCAGGACTTTTGATTGGAAACTATCACCTGGGGTCATACCTTCAAATTGATGCGGACGGCCAGATCTATGCGCCAGGATTGAGAATCGCGAACGGTGCTGCCACGTTCACTGGAACAGTCTTTGCGGCTGGCGGGAAATTTTCAGGTGAACTGATTTCGGTGAAGGGAACGTTTTCTGGTGACCTCTCGTCGGCGCGCGTATCAGTCGGTACATCAGCCAAAGCAACTGCATTTTTCGAGCCGGAGTATTCATCTGTCTCGCTACAGTCTTCCGCGTCAGGAGTGTTTATTCAGGATTCGCCAGCCAGTTCCGCCGTTGTATTCACGTCTGAGGAAGTTCTGTTCATGCACAACGCTCCATGGTGGCCTGCCGAGCGCCGGATCCGTTCTGGCGCCGTGTTCTTTTCGATCATTTGCACTGCGGTGGTCGACGACCAGTTGAGCATCTGGTACCGCATCAATGGCGGGACGTGGGAATGGCTGAGTGGAGTTCAGGAGCGGCAGGCTGGAGATGCTCCTGTAGCGACGGGCTACGGAAAAACGCTGTACGTCAACGCGGGGAACACTGTCCAGTTTGGCGTTTCCGCTACCAATGCATCGCTCACAGCTGCGGATATGCGGCGGCTTTATCTTAAACAATGTCAAGCGACAGTGATCGCAAGGAATTTTTAATGGAAACAATCATTGTCAACAGCGATGGCACTCTCATGAACGAGCGCACCGGCAAGGCGTTGCCGCCACAACCCAGCGAGCATCACGAATACGATGCGGCGGCAGACATGTGGATAGATGCAAGAACGCTGGATAGCGTCAAAGCTCGTACCTGGGCGCGCATCAAGCGGGCGCGTGCTCTTGCCGAGGCTGCGGACTTTGTGTGCTGCGGTGCCACGTATCAGGCAGACAAGGATCGCATCGTTGGAGCCGCACAGCTTGCCCTGCTGGCGCAAGCTGTCGGCCAGCCATACAGCATCGATTGGACCTTGTCGGATAACACCCACTTGACGCTCGATGCGGCTGGCATGATTGCCGTTGGCGCTGCGCTCGGTGAGCATGTTGCTAGTGCATTCGCCATTGGTCGCAAGCTGCGCGAGCAGATCGCTGTCGCTACTTCCTTCGAAGCGCTCGACGCCATCGTCTGGCCAGGACAGGAGGGCACATGAATAATTTACGCGTCATCTATGACAACGCCGCCGACCGCGCGATCTTGACTGCATCGAACCAGGCAGGCACCTTGGGACCGTCCAACCTGCAGCGCGAAGGAAAGTCTGCGGTGCTGCGTTCAATTGGCACGGTACAGAGCATCGTAGCAACGTGGCCGGCACCGGAAATTGTCGGTGGCGTGGCCCTGCCGTTTTGCAACCTGACCCCAGCGGCAAGCATCCGCGTGCGCGGCTACGTCGAGCCTGGCGACGCTGCGCCTGGATTCGATACCGGCGTTGTGCCGGCGTGCGAGTATGCGCGGCTGGGCATGTGGGATTGGGGGGCATTGCCGCTGGGCTTGAATGCCTACAGTTATGGCGGCGGTACCTACGCCCGTTGCTGGTTCCAGATGCGCAGCATTAGAAAACTGGTGATCGACCTGGCCGATCCCGACAATCCTGCCGGCTACATCGAGGCCGCGCGCCTGGTCGCAGGGGCTTACTGGAGTCCCGAGCAGAACGCTTCGTATGGTGCCGGCATTGCGCCGGTCGATACCAGCAGCCAGTACCGCAATGGCGCTGGCGAACAGAAGGTAGAGCGCGGCGTGATGTACCGCAAGCTGTCGCTCGCGCTCGATCACATGACGCCGTTGGACCGTGCCGAACTGTGGCGCATCGTGCGCGGCAACGGCCTGTCGCGCCCGCTTTTCATCAGCCTGTACCCGGATAGCGATGACGTTGAGCTGGAGCAAGCACACCAGGTGTATGGCCGTCTGGCCAACCTGGCCGCCATCACCACGCCATCTTTCCAGGCTTATGCCACCAACATTGAAATAGAGGAATTGTAATGGCTGATTTTTTTTACTATGGACAAAAGGATACGATCCAGCGCTTGAATGAACTGGCCGGGCGCGGTGCCGTGGTGGCGTCGTATGCGCCAAAGGTGGGGATGTCGCCGGTGGGTGGGCCGAATGGCTATATGAACCCGGCGTGGATCGATCCCAACATACCAATCCAAATGAACGCCAGGCTGTGCTCGGGGCCCACTGCCAAATATGGCTACAGTTACCTTGCGCAAGGGGCACCAACACCAAAGTGGCTGCTGATCGCCACATTACGAGAAGAGAACATCGGCGGTCATGATAATTTGCTCATCAAGGGAATTCTCAATGAAAATTGGGGAGCTATTTCCACCACGCCGGTGACCATTCTAATCGGGGTGCGAGGGGGATTTTACGTCGACTGGCATATGGAGGGCGCGCGTACAGTTCAGTCACGGTTCGTTGTCTATAAACGTGCTGATGGGAAATATGATGTCTATGCCTATTTTCAGGCGGGTTGTTATGCCACGCTCTCTTTTGATTTGGTAGGGATGGATGCCGCCACATACCAAACACCAGTTGAAAGCAACTCAGCTCCGGAAGGTACTATCGTATTTGATACGGCACAAGTTCCAGGTACCCCGGGCTATATTGCACCGCGCTGGCAGGCGATGACTGGCAATGAGGCGCTTTTCCGTGGCACGATATTTACGGATATAGTCGGCGTTGGCGCTCTTGCCCCCTACGACTATGGGACTTCCTTCATTGCGCGCGGGCAGCAAAAAGTAAACCAGACGGATGAGACCGAAGTATTGCGTCTAGGATTCGCTGGTATTGCAGGGGCCGCTTTCCCCGGTCTATTCGGATTCACAACCGGCGGAGGCTGGGGAAGCCTCTACAAGGAGGGGTATAAATTATCGCTCAAAGCCTGGGATAACAACTCAAATTCCTGGACCGGTAATTTGCTTGCCGCCTATGGTAATGGGCGAGTGTATATGCCTTTGCTGAAAGCTGGCAGCACGGATGTATCTACTTTGCGCCACAATATAAGCCGGGGCACGGCACAGGGTGACGAGATTTTATATGTGGGGCGCGATGGCGCCGCTAACCCAAGTTTCGCCGTATTGGCATCGGACGGCGGAGGCGCATGGGGCCAACCGTTATCTGTGATATATGCTGGCAAGAACAGTAATTCCAGCCGTTCTATATCAGCTGCAGGAACAGTTAATACCTCTGGTAACGATTATGCCGAATATATCTTTAAGAATCCACACTGCTGTGTAATTTTCCCTGGACAAATAGTTGGCATTACCGCCGAAAACAAAATCACCGACCAGTGGGCCGATGCTGTCATGTTTTCAATCAAATCGACGGCCCCGTCTTTCGTCGGTGGTGATTCTTGGGCCAGTGGCTTGGGTTCGCGTCCATCGCCCCAGGCAGGAGCCGCGCCAATCCAGCCCCTGCGTCGTAAGGACGTAGTCACGCAGCAGCCAGTTTCTGGTACCAATCCAGTGGAATACGAGGACGTGATAACCGAACCCGGCGACACCGATGACGAATGGGCAGAAAAGCAGGCCGCCTTCGCTATTGAACTGGCCGCGCACAACGCTGTGCTGCAGCAGGATGTCCAGGCCATGGCCACCTTCGACGCGGCGCTGGAAGCCGCGCGCCAGAAAGTCGACCGCATCGCCATCGCCGGCCGCGTGCCGGTCAACGTGCTGGGCGCCCAGCCGGGCGACTACGTCGTGCCGGTGCAAGATGGTGCCGGCATCAAGGGCATCGCCGTGCGCGAGGACGATCTGAGCATGAAGCAGTACCTGCACGCCGTCGGCCGCGTGATCTCGCTTGAGCCGGACGGCAGGGCCTACGTGATGGTCAAGGCGGTATAGCAAGGCAGCAATCTCACCCAAACCCGCTTCGGCGGGTTTTTTCATTTCGCCCACCTGAAAGGCAACCATGGCCTTCGAAACCACCGCCGCTGGCGGCGTATTGATCAAACTGTTGTAGCAAATGGGGCTGTCATGACGATCTCGCCGCTGATCCGGTCTGCCGGGATGGGCTGTCCAAACTCCGACCCGTCATACGATCCCGGCACCGGCACCAATCGCTGGCATGCCGAGTTCTATCGGGGCATGTGGCGCCGCACGTCCATTGCCGAGCTGATCGGCGTTACCACTGGATTTATTTTGCCAACCACTTACCTCATCCTGAAAGGGGCACTGCTGCCATGAGCAATCTTCGCATCATCCACGACAACGCCGCTGACCGCGCGGTGCTGACTGCATCGAGCCAAACCGGCGAACTGGGCCCGGCTAACCTGCAGCGCGACAGCAAGAATGCCGTTTTGCGCGCCAGCGGCACTGCACAGATCATCACCGCTACCTGGCCAACGCAGGAGTCCATCGCCTGCGTGGCGCTGATCTCCACCAACATGACCAGTAGCGCGCGCATGCGCGTGCGCGGCTATGCCCAGCCGGGCGATGCCGTGCCGGTGTTCGACACTGGCAGTATCTTCCCATGCCCGGCCGCCGTGCACGGCTCCTATCCCTGGGGCGTGCTGCCGCTTGGCTGGAACGGCTATCAGTGGGGCGGCGTGAACACCTGGGCGCGTGGTGGCGGCGCCGACGGCGTGACATGGTTCGCGCCTGTGCGCGTGCGCCAGATAGTGATCGACGTGTCTGCGCCGCAAAGCCCGGAAGGCTACCTGGAAATCTCGCGTCTGGTGGTGGGCAACTACTGGTCACCGCAATATAACGCCGAGTATGGCGCCCAGTTGCAGACCCAAGATAGCAGTGAAAATTACCGCACGGGTGCCGGCAACCTGAAAACCGCGCTGGGCACGACCAGCGACAAGCTGAGCATCAATCTGACGCACCTGACACCGATGGACCGCGCGCGCTTCATGCGCATCCTGCGCGAGAACGGCAAGGGCCAGGCAATGCTGTTCAGTTTGTTCCCGGAAAATCCGGACCCGCTGCTGGAGCAGGACTACATGCTGTATGGCAAAGCCAGCAATGGCGACGCGGTAGCTACGCCGTACTTTGACACTTATTCTGCACCACTACAAATCGAAGGAATTTAAATGGCTGATTATTTTTACGACGGCATGCCGAATGTCAATGAACGGCTGAACACACTATATTCGGCGTTCTCGGCCGGCCCCTACAACGCGGTACCCTTGACGGGTGGGGTTATGAGCGGCTCGCTAGGAAGTACGGAGCATATCTACAGTACCCGAGGCGTCTACGCGCGCAGTGTGGACGGTCTGGCGCATACCATCTTGTATGCCCCCGTAAACAATGCAGGAAACATGTTGGAGAGCATTAACCCGGCCATGTCTCTTGGCGTGACGGGCATAGCGGGCAAGGCGTTTGAAGGGGCATTCATTTTTGCTACCCGTGCTGGGCGTGGGGGCAGTTATGTCAAGGATGGCTTTTCCCTCTATTTAACGGCGCGCGATAGCTCGCCAGGCGGACAAATGTCGCCAGGCTTGCTGATCGTTCGTGGAAACGGCTATGTGACGATACCGAAGTACGTGCGGATCGGCACGCCGGAAGAATACGACGATACGTATTACAGCGTCATCCAGAATCCCAACCAAGTGGAGGGAACGCGCAATCTGGAAATCGTCAACTCGGCAATTTTCAACGTGGGCGCTACCGGTTACGGCAACGGTTCGGAATGCGTCATGCGCGTGACGCAGACCTCCTTGAATGGCCGCAGCATCAATGCCGCCGGCACGATCAATGCCAGCGGCGCCGATTATGCCGAATACATGTTCAAGGGTCCTGCCTGCGGCAGCGTCGCGGCAGGACAGGTGATCGGCATCGGCGCAGATGGCAAGCTTACCGATCGCTGGGCAGACGCCATCTCGTTTGCCGTGAAATCCACCGATCCCTGCATGGTGGGCGGCGACAAGTGGTCGCAGCAACTTGGCCCGCGTCCGGCATCCGTGACGCGCACCCTTGATCGCGTTGAGCCGCAACTGGTCAGCGAGGCGCAACCCGCTGTCGAAGCAGTCTACGACGGCCTGACGCTGGTCACGCCAGCGGTTCCGGCCAAGGCCGCCGTGTACCGCGAGGTGTTGCTGGCAGGCGATACCGATGAAGCGTGGGCGGCGCGGCAGGCTCCCGGGCTTGCCTTCGATGCAGCACTCGAAGCGCTGCGCCAGACGGTCGATCGCATCGCGTTCGCCGGCCAGGTGCCATGCAACATCCATGGGGCGGTTCCCGGCCAGTTCATCGTACCGGTACAGGATGGTGTAGGCATTGCGGGCATTGCCATCAATGAGGAGGACATGACACTCCAGCAATACATGCGCGCCATCGGCAAGGTCATCGCCATCGAAGACGATGGGCGCGCCCGTGTCATCGTGAAGGTGGCATAAATACTGTGCTTGCTACATGCAAACCCGCTTCGGCGGGTTTTTTTATTTCCACCACCTGAAAGGCAATCATGGCCCTCGAAACCACCGCCGCCGGCGGCGCATTGATCAAACTGTTTGGCGTGCCCGTGCTGGCCGGCGCCGCCGCTACGTCGCTGGGCTTCATGTTCATGTGGCCCCAATCCACCAAGGAGGCATTTATTCGTTTTTGTTCCAGCATCATCATTTCCACCTTCCTCGGACCCGTGCTCGTGGCGGCCGTGCTGTCGTGGTGGCCCAGCCTGTTCGACAGTGCGAAGACGGTGGCGGGCCTGTATGGCGGCGATCCTGCCACGGGATTTCTGTTCATCGCCGCGCCGCTGATGGTGGCGGCCGGTTTGCCCGCCTGGTGGGTGCTGGGCGCCTGCGTGCGCTGGTTCGACAAGCGGCGCGGCAAGGATATCGGCGAACTGGCGGCTGATGCGGCCGCTGCCGTCAAGGATGTGCGGGGCATGCTGTGACCGGCGCCCAATTGATGCAGATCATGCCGCTGGCTGGCCGTCGCGCTATGCTGTTTCTGGCGCCGCTGAATGCGGCGATGGCTGAGTTCAGCATCGATACGCCGCTGCGCCAGGCGTCTTTCCTGGCGCAGGTCGGTCACGAATCGGGACAGTTGCGCTATGTGCGCGAGCTGGCCAGTGGCGCGGCTTATGAGGGACGCGCCGACTTGGGCAATGTGATCGTTGGAGATGGCGTGCGCTTCAAGGGGCGCGGCTTGCTGCAGGTGACGGGGCGCGCCAATTATGCGGCGTGTGGCGTGGCGCTGGGCCAGGACCTGCTGGCGGCGCCGCCGTTGCTGGAGCAAACGGCTTTCGCGTGCCGCTCGGCGGGCTGGTTCTGGCAATCGCGCGGCTTGAACCGCCTGGCCGATGCGGGCGACCAGGAACGGGTGACGCGTCGCATCAACGGTGGCGTGAACGGCTTGGCCGAGCGCCTGGCCTTGTACCAGGCAGCGTGCAAGGTGCTGGCATGAAGCCGTCGTTGAGCATTGCGGCCATGCTGTTGCTGTTGGGCGCGGCCGTGTTTTGCGCCCAGCGCTGGGGCCGCGAAACGGGCCGTGCTGCGTGCGCGGCGCAAGTGAGCGAGGTGCAGGGCGTGTTGCGGCGCCAGAACCAGGCGCTGAACGCGATGCGGGAGGAGGGCGCGCGCCGGTCGGCACGGGTAAGGCAGGCGCAGGCCGCGGCGCAGGCCGGGCAGGCGGACGCGCAAGCGGCTGCTGCGCGCATCCTGGCCTTGCAGCCAGAAGGCGATGCCTGCCGTGCGGCCGAGGCGCTGATCGCCAGCGAAATGCCATGAGGCGGCCGCGTGAAAGTGCCGTAAGACATTCAGGCAGCCTCGCCAGTTTATTGCTGGTGAGTTTCTTGACCGGCTGTGCGGCCTGCGCGCCAGCATCGAAAGTGGAAGCGTGGCCCGTGAGTGCGCCATGCATCGCCACGCGCCCCGTCGCGCCCATCTTGCCGGCGGTGCCATCCCACGGTATCTACGAGCAAGTGCAAGCCTTGCTGGCGCGCGAGCAATTGCGTGCCGCCCATGTCCGCCAGCTGGAATCGCTGCTCGATGCCTGCTCCGAGGGCTAACGACGATTAACAACGCCTGGCAAAACCGTAGCGGGCGTAAGGAGGGATCGCGCCCCCGCTGGCCCAGGAAGCGCAACGGTACGCAGTACGGGGTCTCCGGGCCGGTGGGCATTGCAGGCCGCAAATGACGACGTGTTTCAGGGATGCATATCAGGTTTTGATAGGCGTTCCAAGCAGAGTCACAAGTCAGCAGTGGCCTGCCAGCGCTGCCGCCATGTGCCGCCTTCTGGTGCATGTGCGGGGCGGCGTGACAGAAAACGGTGCATCCTCCGTCAAATTGCCCAATCTTTGATGATTTTTTGCCACAATTTCTGTATACAATCCACCTGGCACGATGCGTGCATGGCATACCTTGCTCATCCCATCCAAGGAGCTTCGCATGTATCATCGGCCGCCAGTGTGTTCCTGTCGTCCCGTTTCTCTCTTGCTTTTCCCTTTCACCTGCGCCCATTCCGGTCGCGGTAACCCAGGAAATGGAGCGTAAATGGCCACTCCCCGCTTGAAATCCATCCACCGCAGCATTCCCGGCGCCGCGCCTGCCGTGCCGTCCCCCGTCGATGAAGTGTTACCGGCCGGCAAACTGTTCACCCTGGGCTTGCAGCACGTGCTCGTCATGTATGCGGGCGCCATCGCCGTGCCGCTGATCGTCGGCCGAGCGCTCAAGCTACCGCCCGAGCAGGTGGCGGCGCTGATCAGTGCCGACCTGTTCTGCTGTGGCCTCGTGACCCTGATCCAGTCCCTGGGAATCGGCAAGCATTTCGGCATCCGCCTGCCCGTCATGATGGGCGTCACCTTTGCCGCCGTCAGTCCTATGCTGGCCATGGCGAACAATCCGGCCCTGGGCATCACCGGCATCTTTGGCGCCGTGATCGGCGCCGGCGTCGTTTCCATGCTGATCGCGCCGTTCATCAGCCGCCTGCTGGCGCTGTTCCCGCCCGTGGTCACGGGCAGCATCATCGCCGTGATCGGCGTGTCGCTGATGCGCGTGGGCGTAAACTGGGCGATGGGCGGGCCGCCCGCCATGGCGCAAATCGCCGATCCCGCCTTCCTCAAGATGGCCGCTGCCGCGACGGCGGCTGGCTTGCCCGCGCCAACCGGCCCCGTGCCCCTGATCGCCAATCCCGGCTACGGCGCGCTGGACAACATGGGCATCGCCTTCTTCGTGCTGGCCGTTATCTTGCTGGTGGCCAAGTATGGCCGCGGTTTCCTGTCGAATATCGCCGTGTTGATCGGCATCATCGCCGGCACGGCCCTGTCGTTTGCGCTGGGCAAGGCCGACTTCGCCAAGGTGGCCAGCGCCAAGGCTTTTGCCATCGTCACGCCGTTCCAGTTCGGCATGCCGACTTTCGACGTGGTTGCCATCGTGACCATGAGCCTGGTGATGATCGTCGTCATGATCGAGTCGCTGGGCATGTTCCTGGCCTTGGGCGAGATGACGGGCAAGCGTATCGAACAGGCCGACATCAGCCGCGGCTTGCGCGTCGATGGCCTGGGCACCTTGATCGGCGGCATCTTCAATACCTTCCCGTACACTTCGTTCTCACAAAACGTGGGCCTGGTGGGCGTGACGGGCGTGCGCAGCCGCTGGGTCTGCGTGGCGGCCGGCCTCATCCTGCTGGTCATGGGCGTGATCCCGAAGATCGCGCAGACGGCTGAAGCCGTACCGGCGTTCGTGCTGGGCGGGGCAGGGCTGGTGATGTTCGGCATGGTCGCCGCCACGGGTATCCGCATCCTGGCCGGCGTCGACTACAAGAGCAACCGCAACAACCTGTTCATCGTGGCCCTGGCTATCGGTTTCGGCATGCTGCCGCTGGTTGCCGAGCAATATGCGCAGCACATGCCGAAGGCTTTGTCGCCGTTGCTGCATAGCGGCATCCTGCTGGCCGCCATCGTTGCCGTGCTGCTCAATCTGTTCTTCAACGGGCTGGCGTCAAGCGAAAAAGCGCGACAGCAGGCGCGCGAGAACAGTCATGGCAGCGAGTGAGGTGTCGGCCAGTGCCGTGAGCACAGCGCGCCGCATGCCGGTCACGCAGCCGGCAGAATCCTGAGTATCACGCAATTGCGGCCCGCATCCTTGGCCTGGTACAGCGCGGCATCGGCCAGGCGCAACAGGGCGTCCGGATCGGCGGCGCCCGGTGGTGGCTGGATAGCAATGCCGACGCTGATCGTCACCTGCTGGCCATCCGCACCTTCATGGCAGATGCCCAGGTCCTCGATGGCGCGCCGCAGCGCTTCGCCGGTCAGGCGCGCTTCGTCCGCGCCGGTATTCGGCAGCACGATGGAAAACTCTTCGCCGCCATAGCGTGCCGTCAGGTCGCCCGCGCGTCGCATGCCGGCCGCCAGCGCCTGCGCGACCCGGATCAGGCATGCATCTCCGGCCTGGTGGCCGTGCCGGTCGTTAAATAGCTTGAAGTAGTCGACGTCAAGCATGATGACGGCAAGCGGCTGGCCGACGCGTGTGGCGCGCGCGCATTCGGCGCGCAGCACGTCGTCGAAATGGCGCCGGTTCGCCAGGCCCGTCAGGCCGTCGGTGATGGACAAGGTCGCCAATTTGCGGTTGGCGTCTTCCAGCTGTTCCGTGCGTTCGGCAACGCGCCGTTCGAGGCTGTCATGCAGCCTGGCGCTGGAGATCGAGATCATCGCCTGTGCGCCGAGCATGCGCAGGAACTCTACGCGCTCCTGCGTGAAAGAGGCCTCGGCAAGCCGGTTTTCGAAGTACAGGATGCCGCCGGTCTGACCGCCGTGACGGATCGGCAGGCACATGACGGCACGCGGCCGCTGCAACTGCACGTAAGGGTCGGCGGCAAAGCGCGAGACGCCCGTGATGCTGTCCTCGATCACCTCGGCGCCAGTGCGAATCACGTAGCGCAGCAGCGACAGCGGGAACTGCGGGTCGCTGGCGGCGTTCAGGTCGAGCGGGCGCGCCTGCAGGACGGCGACGCCATCGCCATCGATATTGGCCTCGAGCTGATAGCTGCCTTCGGACAGCAGCAGCAGGCGCGCTACCTGCGCGCCGGCGTTTTCGCACACGATGGAAATAAGGCGCGTCAGCACGTTGCGCAGGCCCACTTCGTTCGACAGGATCTGCGACGCTTTCAGCAGCGACACCAGGTCGAGCGCGGCACCGCCGTGCGTGCCGCGGTCTTCCATCCTCGACAGCAGTGCGCCGTGGCGTGCCCGCAGCTGCGCCACCTTGCCCTGCGCGCCCCACTGGCCGTAATGCGCGATGGCGTCCCGGATGAAGACGCCGGCCACGCGCGCGTGGCCCTGGTCCGACCAGCATTCGCCGCACAGTTCATTGCCCAGCGCCTGCATGTTGGCGTAGCCCGCCAGGCCGGCCGCGTCGATCCCTTGCTGGTACAGGCGCGTGGCCAGTTGCAGGTCTTCCCGGTAGCGTGCCATCTCGGCCATCACCAGCAGATGTTTGGCATGGCTATTGTCCGAGCCCTGTCTGGCCCAGCCGGCGAGACTCGCCTGCAGCGTGCCGATCATGGCCAGTATTTCGCCCGCATCGGGGCGCGCAGGATCGCGCCGCAAGGCGCGGACCAGGATCAGCGCGGCGTAGAAGCTGCACTCGGCAACCTTGGCCTGGCCGCGCATGATCTGGGTGACGATGCCGAGCTGGCCGGCCAGCAGCTCGGCGTCGGCGACGTCGAACAGGTAGGCGTTGCGTATCTTCCCTTGCAAGAAGTAGGCGCGGTACAGCTGCGAGCCGCCATAGTGTTCGAGGAAGCGCGCCTCGCTGAAGGCACCGTCATCGTAGCTGTCGTGACGGGGCAGGAGTCCCATCAGGCTCTTGATCGGCTGGACTGCGGCGGCGACGCAGCAATCGGCCATCGCCTGCTGGCCGTTGGCGCGCATCAGCGCCAGGTCATGCTCGATGTCGTGGATCAGGTGCGGCAGGTAGTCGCCGAGGATGATACGGTCGGTGGCGCGCACGGCCGCCACCACGCCGACCTGCACGAAATCGGCGATTTCCAGCGCCCAGCCAAAGGCTTCCTCGTACAGGGCGTCGGAGCTGCGCAGCGGCTGCGTCCAGTGGTTGCTGAGCGCGCCGAACATCAGGCCCGTGAGCGTGCGCGTCTGCAGGTTGGCGCGGCGCCTGGCCAGCGCCATCGCCATCGCGCCGAAGCCATAGCCGCGCGCGACGTCGCCGCTGTACAGTGCCAGCATCATCGCGTAACCGACATAGGCGACAGCGCTGAAATCGCTGTTCCCCCGTTGCATGGACAGCCGCGTCATCGACACCACCATCAGCGCGCTGAGATCCTGCTGGCCGGCGTAATAGCTGGCCATCCACAAGCCCTGCATCATCTGCATCGCGGCCACGGCGTCCGGTTCGCACATGTCATCGGCCGCCAGCAGGGTGTCGGGCGCGTGCGCGCCGGGCTGGCGCCCGATGTCGGCGAGAATGTCGCTGAAGCGCGCCTTCATGTGCGCCACCTCGTGCGGGATGTCGATGTGCAGCAGGGCCAGGCCGTCGCGCTGCACGGCGATGGCGTCGAGCAGGCGACCCTGCAATTGATACTGGTGCGCCTGGATGGCGATGCAGCGCAGCTGCAGCAGGGGGCTCAGGGAGTGGGCGCGCACCAGCGGGTAGATCGCCTCGGCGGCATCGAACTGGCCGCACAGGTAGGCCGCTTCGGCCGCGCCCAGCTGCAGGTCGAGCCAGAGACCGGCGTGGACGCTCCATGCCTGCGCCGGCAGCAGCTCGAGACCTATGCGCATGTGCTCCAGCGTGGACTGGAACGCGGCGGAGCGCCGTGCCTTGACGCCGGCCTGGAGGTTGAGCGTCGCCAGCCGCAAGCGCTCCCCTGCATCTTTGATCAGCGCGCGACCGGCGTTGAACTGCTCGACGATCTCGAACAGTGCCTCGTCCTGACGCTCCGGCGCCGTATGCCGCAGCAGCAAGCGGCCGATGAGAAGATGATTTTCAGTGCGCGTAACCGCATCGGCGACCAGGTAGGCGGCTTGCTGCACCCGGTCGTGCAGGAAACGGTAAGCGACGCCGCTGTTGGCCGCGTCGCTGTCGCCACTGACGTACTTATAGCGTTCGTCGAGCGGCTGGATCAAGCCTGCCCTGAGCGCCGGCCACAGGTCTTGCTGCGTTTTCCGGGGGGCGCGGTCCGTTGCCAATGCGAGTGTGTCGAGCGTGAAGCGGTTGCCGCAGGAAGCGGCCAGTTGCAGCAGGTGCTGCGTCACCGCGGGCAGGCGGCGGATTTTCTCCAGCAGCACCTCGACCACGTTGTCGGTATATTTGGCCTGTTGTATCGCGGGCAGGTCCCAATCCCAGCAATCGCCCTCGGCCCGGTAGCGCAGATGGCCCGTCTCATTGAGCGAAGCGAGAAACTGGTTGAGGAAAAAGGGATTGCCGGCCGTCTTGCGGTAGCAAATGCTGGTCAACGGCGCGCAGTCGTGGGCCGCCACGCGCACGGTGGCCGAGACCATTTGCGCCACCTGCGGCTCGGTCAGTGCGCTCAGTAACAGCGTCGACAGGCGGACCTCGCGGGCGAGCAGCTTGTCGCGCAGCGCGATGAGCGGATGCGCGTCGCTCACTTCGTTGTCGCGATATGCGCCGATGAACAGCATGCAGCTCTTGTCGCAGGAGACCATCAGCAGTTCGATCATCCGCAACGTGGCCGCATCGGCCCATTGCAGGTCGTCGAGGAACAGCACCAGCGGATGCCCGGCGCAGGCGAACACTTCGACGAAGCGGGGGAAGAGGCGGTCCAGGCGCAGCTGGGCCTGTGCCGGGTCCGACGCGGGCACCGCGTCCGCGGGGCCGACGACCAACGCCAGTTGCGGAATCAGTTCGACCAGCATGCCGATGCCGCTGCCCAGCGCCTCGTGCAGCTTTGCGGACCACTGCCGCAGCGTTTCCTCGGGCTGGCCGAGCAGCTGGCGCACCAGCCCCTGGAAGGCCTGGATCAGCGAGGCATACGGCACGTCGCGCTGGAGCTGGTCGAATTTGCCGGACAGGAAGCAGCCGCGCCGGGCGATGATGGGCTTTTGCACTTCGTTGACAACCGCCGACTTGCCGATGCCCGAATGGCCGGCGACCAGCAGCATCTCGCACCTGCCCGCGGCGCTGCGTTCAAACGCCGCCAGCAGCGCGGCGATGGCGTCCTCGCGCCCGTGCAGCGTTTGCGGCACGAGGAAGCGGCCGTTGTGGTCGGACAGCTTGAGCGCCTGCGCCGGCTTTTGCGCGCGGCATGCTTCGAGGTCGCTGCGCAAGCCCTGCAAGCTCTGGTAGCGGTGATCGGCATTTTTTTCCAGCAGCCGCTGGATGATCGGCAGCAGCTGGCCAGGCAAGCTTGCCAGCGCCGGGTGCGACCAGTCGGGACTGCGCGCGATGTGGCAATGCACGAGTTCCATCTCGTCGCGCGTCTCGAACGGCGCCTGCCCGGCCAGCAATTCGTAGAAGGTGGCGCCCAGCGCATAGAAATCGGCGCGCCAATCGACGCGCCGGTTCATGCGCCCCGTCTGTTCCGGCGCCATGTAGCGCAGCGTGCCTTCCAGCGTCTGGAGATTGGCGATGCCGTGGCTTTCGTACGGCAGTTCGCAGGCGATGCCGAAATCGATCAGCTGCAGCAGGCGCCGTTCATCGTTCCACACCAGATTGGCGGGGTTGATGTCCTTGTGGATCACGCCCTGATGATGGACCGCCTCCAGCGCCGCGCACAGTTGCAGCGCGATGTCGAAGAAATCGTCCAGCGCCAGTGCGGGCTGCGACGGCGTCCTGCGCGCCGCCACCTGCGTGCGCAACACCTGGTCGAGCGCCTGGCCGCCACAATCTTCGACGATCATCGTCCAGCACCCGCCATGCAGCTGCAGTGCCAGCGGATGCACCACGCCCGGATGCCTGCAGCGGCGCGCGATCGCATACTCGCGCTTGAACTGCGCCAGTTGCTGAAAGGAGGGGAACTGCTGATTGGGCTTCTTGACGATCAGCGCCGTGCCGTCGGCGGCCCTGGCGCGGTAGACCCGCGAGCGGGCACCGCTGTGCAGCTGTTTGATGATCTCGTGGTCGAAAAGGGAGCGCATGGGCTAGCAGTACACAGACGGTTGCGGGAGCCTGAAGGCGCACATTTCGGAATGTTACTTGATTGTAAGTATTATATCAGTACGGAGGTGCGGGAGAGGAGGCGGAGCGATGGGTGTTGTTGTAAAAACGCCAGCGAGGCAGGCATTCCCGAATGTCGGAAACGAGCGCGCTGACAATCGCGGCAAGGCCGAATTAGTGCAGATGGCGGATGCGCGTGCCGGGAGGCGTGGTCAAAATGCCGGCAACCGACTGGCGCAGATGGCCCAAGCCCATCAGGCTGCGCTCGGTAGCGGCGTGCATGCCCATTATGCTTGCGGCCCGCCCGACTGGTCGCCGCCGGCTCTGACGCCGCCGTGCGGGTGCTTGGCCAGGCTGATGGCGCCGGCCAGCACGTCCTCGCTGGCCTGGATTGTCCTTTGCACGGCCATGGCCACGCCGCCAGCGGCGCCGGCCTTGGCGTTCACGTCGCCATTCAGGGCCGTGGCGCCGTTGACTGTCGCCGCTTGCTCGACAAGCAGATTGCCCGTGACGGTCAGGTCGCCCGTGCAAATGGTGCTCGGCGCGTTCGACGTGACCTTGGTGGTGGTGATGGTGGCGGTGCCGCCGAGGAGCACTGCCGTCAGGGTATGGGCCGCATGGTCGTACTGCACCACGGCGCCGTCGGGGTAGTGCGTGGTGTGGATGCTGTCGTTGGTGTCGGGCGCGTCAAATGCCTGCGAGTACAGCGCCGGCAGGATGATGTCGCGCGTCAGGTCGCCGCCTGGGGAAAAGACGATCACCTGTTCGCCGACTGTGGGCGCCGACCAGGTGCGCGTGCTGCCGGCGCGCAGTGTGGCCCAGTTCAGCCATTCGGTGGTGAGTTTGGGACCGAGTTTGACGCGCGCCTTGGCCCCTTTGACCTGGGCGATGGTACTCAGGCGGATCAGGTTTTGCAGCAAGCGGAGGAGGTCGGACAGGTCGGCGTTCATGCAATGCATGTTGCCGAAGTCCGCGTGCGGATGCACGCGGGGGCAGGTTGATATCCAACTTAATATCCACGGCTAAGACGTAATGATTCTGGCATGCTACTTACGTATCTCGGCAAGTCCATTGGCGTCGAAATATGATATTGGATTTCCAAGTACGTAAGCATAGGTATTCGTCCCGCCCTCCAATCCAACCGGATCGCTCTGTAATAGGCGACGATAGGATACGGGCGAGATACGGACAAGATACGACAGGATACGAACAGGATACGAACAGGATACGAACAGGATACGGCCGACGTCAAATGGTGTTGACGCGGCCACTCTTGCCTTATTGCTCCGTTCGCGTAGTTGGCCACCTACGAGAAATCGACAAAGATTCGCTTATGGCGACATGTAGTACGAATACGCTATCACTCGTCGATTTGAATCGAGACTCACTGCCCAAGCCTCATCCACTGGAGACAGTTTGTTTTCGAACCACAGGCGCTCAATACAAGGTTCTGTACAGTCATCATTGGCATACCGACGATAGACCACGCCACGGGGCTGACGCCTTGTCGGGGTGCCAAATTTCGCTATCACCTGCTCTTCAGTGTCACCTTTACTCAGCGTACTAAAAGCCTCACGCCCCTTATGTGAAACATATGAGCATGATGAGAAATAAATGGCGGGGAGAATCAAAGCACCTACCGACAAAATTTTTGTCCAAAATTTGCGTTTCATATGCGTCACCACCCCCCTAACCGCCGTACCAAGCCCGGCGGAATTGGGCCTCCCTGAGGGATGAAGAAAGTAACCGCTCCAGGGCGCTGCTGTACATCTCTGGCGACGCCACCTGGAAACGGAATGCCACCTGTGGCAACTCCCGCAGCATTTAAAAGTTGATTGACCCTAACTGCACAATTATCAAGAAGTCCAATTCCGTTTACATCATTGTTTCTGACAAACTGAGCTGCCAAGGCATCTTGCGTAGCGCTGGTTGATATAACCGTGACCTGCTGCGCGCGCGCAGAGGATTCGCGAGTGAGGTAGGCGGAAGTAGAGCTTCCGGCCGCTGTGTTGTTCCCGTAACTGGCCATGCCGAAACCTTGGATCGAAGCCGCTGTGTGCCCAAATACATTTGAGCTCCCGTCACGCACACCGCCAGTTATAACCATGATATCAAGCCCCGTTGGGTCCACGGCCATAAGAGGATTACCGCCAACGTAGGCATAGGTGTTGATACCGCCGGCAAGTCCAATTGGATCGCTCTGCAAGTACCGCCCCAACGAGGCATCATAGTAACGGTTCCAGTTGTACCACAAGCCCGACTCGGTATCGTAATACTGCCCCGGGAAACCGACATGCATGCCGCCGATATTGTCGACAATGACGGTGCGGTCGAATGCAGCGTTGGCGGCGCGCCAGGCGACGCCCCCGGTACTGTTGGTCAGCACTTCCGGCCGGCCCAGTTTGTCGTTATGGCTGGCGTAGAACCAGCCGCCGCGTAAGATTCCTAGCAATTCGGTGCCCAGCCAGATATAGCTGGTGTTCAACATGCCTTCTTCTAGCAGTAATTGGCCATCGGGACCATAGACGCTGAGTACGCCGCCTGACTGGGTATTTTTATACATGCGCTGATTCAGCGCGTTGCAATAGTAGTTGCCAACGGCCGTGCCATTGGTGCTCACCGACGCCATGCGGTTCATGGCATCGTAGGTATACGAGCGTGTGCCGTCATGGCGTGATTCGCTTGTTAGATTGCCGACCGCATCGTAGGCAAAGTTGCGCCACTGGCCATTGCCGCTCCAGGACGACAGGCGGTTGCTAGCTGAATCCGTCAGCAAACTATATCCGGTGCCGTAGCGATCATGTCCAGTTCGGTTGCCGGCGGTATCCCACCAAAATGCCTGCACGTCATTGGCGCGCGATACTGCAGCCACCCGATCCACCGCATCGTAGTTGACTGACTGCGTCATTGCCGGGTTGGCATAGTCGTACATGATGCTCATCTGGTCTGTGCTGTTATACACATAGGCTGTATTTTGTGCTCCGCCATATACATTGCTAACCTGGCCATCGGCGTTGAACCGTATAGAGCGTGGGACATTGTTGCCGAAGCGCCAGGCGTACAGTGCGCCACCCGCTGGCTGATAGAGGAAGTTATCGGCCAGCGTATTCCATGGTGCCCCGAGATTGCTCGTCACGCTAGTAACGCGGCCAATGCCGTCGTATTTATAATTGAGAACAAGACCGCGAGGATACGTCATGCTTGTCAAGCGGCCTGCCGCATCGTAGGACCAGCTCGTTGTAAACAAATTGCCCCAGATATTGTTGGATTGGCTAAGCAGGTTGCCACTGGCATTGTAGGCATACTTCGTCTCACCGGTTCCATCCGTAAAACTGGTCAACCGCCCCTTGCCATATTGACCCTCGTCATAGTTAAAGGTTTCAGTGATGCCTCCACTGATACGTGCCCGCTTGCGACCCAAGCTATCCCAGTAATACAAAATGGTCTTCCCATCTGCTTTGGTTTCGGAACTGAGACGACCGGCACTGTCGTAACTAAACGTAGTGGTGCCCGTATCCGGGCTGACAATTGAGGTGACTTGGCCAAAACCGTTATAGGTATAACGCGTTTGCAGCGGCCGGGGATCGGTCACCGATGCCAGGTTGCCCTGCGCATCATATTCCAGGAAGGTTACGGCGCCATCGTGCGTTGTGCTGCTGGTTAAACGATCAACCGCATCATACTGATAAGAAGTAGTACGGCCCAACGCATCGGTGCTACTGGTCAGATTGCCATTGTTGTCGTAGCGTTTTTCGACCCGTTGGCCATTGTTGCCCAACTGCGTGTACGGGCGGCCCAATGAATCGAGGACGGTGGTACTGCTAAATTCTGTCGTACCCACTGCGACTGGCACTGTGCCATTGATGTCGGCATAGTGCCTGGGAGAGCTGCTGGTCATGCTGTTGCCGGCCACGTCGACAGCCAAGTTTGCGTATTCATTGAGCGCATTTCCTACCTGTTTCAAGCGTCCCGCTGCGTTGTATTGGTAGCGCAGCACGCTGCCATCCGGACTGCTAATCGTGCTGATCTGGCGGTCATGGTTATAGGTATAGGTAGTGGCGCGTCCATTCGTGCTTTGTGACAACATATTGCCACGTGGATCGTAAGTGTAGCTGGTCGTGACGCCATTGACGTCGACATAGGTCATCGGTAAGCCGAGGCCATTGTAATCGCCCCAGGTTTCCACTTGTCCCAGGGGATTCGTACGTGAAATCAGGTTCCCGGACAAATCGTATGCCGATGTATATGTTGCTGCGCCTGAGGGCAGCGACTCGCTGGCTGTGCGACTGGCAATAGCTTCGTTGCCATGGAAACTATAAGCATATTGCGTCACACGTTGGCTGCCGCTGAGAACATCCGAGAACGTCGTACTTTCAAGCTTGCCCGTCGCCAGTCCTGAATTTACATAGGTGTATTGAATGCGTGCATAGACTTGGTTGGTCGAATCGAGAAACTCGGTTTGGTTGATATTGTCGCCACCCCAGCTATTGCGAGTGGTCGATGCAGCGGAGGTGCCCGTGGCAGTAGTCTTTTGCAACAGCTTTCCATCAGCACTGTAGCGATAGGATGTCACTACGCCATTCCAGTCTGTCGTGGTACTTAAATATCCGTTGGCGTCATAGCTGCTGGCAGCAGCTGCGGCGCTGCAGGTAGTGCTTCCTGCCCGGGAAATGCTGGTATTTTTGAGTTCACCGTTTATGTTGGAAAAAGCATGGCGTGTCACGTCGCCCTTGGCGGTAGTGACCGTGGTTCCCGACGCATCGTAAACGAAGGTATCGACTTCCTCACCGCCGGCCAAACCGCTTTGCTGCACCCGTTTGTCGGGATAGTAGCTATAGGTGCTATAGCGCTCTCCATTGATCGAAATGCCAGTGAGCAAGGTTGGATCGGCATTTTCATAGTGGTACTGTCGAATGTCTGGCGAACTACCCGGCGATGTCACTTTCGTCAGAAGACCCGAAGCATTATATTCGTAGCTCCATAGGCTGCCTGCCGAGTCGCGCACGGTGGCAACTAAGCCATTATTTCCATAGGTGAATTGGATATTTTGGCCTACGTGATTGGATATTTTGCTGACGCGATTAACGCCGTTGTACTCATAAAAAATACCTACGCCGACGAGATTGACAATGCTAAGAATGCGCCCACCCGTATCATAGGAGTAAATGAGTTTTCCTTTGAACAGAGTCCAGCCATCCGATGTATATTGCAATTCACCTACCGTATCGGTGCCACCTGGCGTGTAGATATAGGTACCTTCCTCTCCGACATCACGCTTGTAACGATGCGTGAACTGTTTTCCGCTCGAGTCAATGACCGTCGCTGACTGCGGAATGCACATCGAATCCATCCTGATGCAACCCGCAGTGTTGGCGATAATCCGCGGAACATCATATTTAGACAGCCAATTTTTCCCGAAAAATGTACCGGTTGCTTGGCGGCTGCGATAGGTCCGTGCCAAGCTAAGCCCGTACTCGCCATGGGAAAAAAATCCGTTTCTGTCTTGTGCTTTTCCCCTGTAGCTATTACAACTGGATTATTAGTCGATTGTGGGGCGCCGGATAGGCAGTCTTTATCTATATTCGAGTTACTCTCATATGTAGGAGCTGCTTTCGGCGAGCCACCTTGACCACCGTCGCCGGGCTTGGCTCCACCAAATCCATAGTCAATTGGACTAGGCGTATATTCAGTCTTGCAAAATTGCGTGCCATCCTCTCGATAAGCCCATTTTTTTCCAGGACCACACTCATGTATCTCTACAGTGCTGTCGGCGTTGGCAGGTGAAGGTGCTATCGAGAGGAAACTGGCTATGAAAATGAGGAGACTGCTTACGGAATAATATTTCACTATTTCTCCTGAGAAATTTATATAAAATATATTATTAAAAATAATATTACCATTTTGAATTGTTTCTTGGTAACAATTTTTCTGATGTCGGTTTGCACCTATTCATCGCTTTTTTCCCCCCGACCTGATGTGCTGTAATAGTGATTCGCGTATCAACGTCCGATCCTGTTCACTCAAGCCCAGCAGCGGCCGCTCCGGGTACTTGTAGACGGGGCCGTTTTTGGTGACGTGATCTTGCCGGCCAAACTGATGCACATGCGCCACGCGCGCCACCCATCCAAAAAAGCCGACCTCGATCTGGTCGTCGGTCGCCTTTACTTTCAGGTGTTTTGAGGTGCGGATCTTGGCGAACGCCGCCGCCTTCTGCCGCTTGATCCTCCCATTCTTCCCGTTGAATTCCTCGCGCGGCCTGCGCGCCGGGTAGGCCGTCCCATCCGGCCCTTGCTGCGCCTTGATGCGCTGCGCCTCGCTGCGGCGCAGGTCGATGGCCCCCTTGTGATTGATGGCGCGGCGCTGAGCAGGCCGCCGTTTGTCCACCAGGGCGCCGGCCCAGGTTGCCAAAGTGTGCAGGTCGTCGCTCATGGCCTGGCGTCGGGCGTGCGCCATCCGGCCAGTGGGGTGTCGCCGTCGTACAGCTTCCAGAACTCGTCCGCCTAGGCCGGCATGTGCTGGATTTCGGCCAGGTACTTGATGTCCAGGCGGCCCGCCTCGCCGGCCTTGACGGCCGCGCGCTCGGTCAGGTTCAGCTTGATCGAGATATCGACCGTTTCGAGGTGATTGAAGTCCGCCTCGAAGACAATGCTGTGCTCACTGCATGCCATTTGAACAGGTCGGGTCGAGCATGGCCATGCAGGGCTGAGCCAGCGATTACATTGCGTGCGGCGCCGCCCGGTCCGATCACGCCAGTCCGCAGGCGCTATCCAGAATGACTTCCATTCGGCACAGAATGGCGTTATGAGCATCACCTGTGCTAGAATCTCGCCGCGCTGCCCGGATGGTGAAACTGGTAGACACTGGAGACTTAAAATCTCCCGCCTGTAAGGGCGTGCCGGTTCGATTCCGGCTCCGGGCACCAGCGCACAGAATTCGGTAGTATAGAAAATAGAAAAGCCACTAAGCCCAATGCATTCAACGGGTTAGTGGCTTTTTTTGCGTCCCGCCATTTCCCGTATTCCTGATTAAATCCGACAAAATCAGTTGCGATTACGCGCGGGTTTCTGGCAGCAACTTAGGCGCCGTGTCGGGGGCGGACCGTCCCCAACACGAGCGAGGCCGGGTTTTATTGTCACCAATCAAGCATCAAAATGTCGCCTTGAACTGCACCCCATACGTGCGCGGTTCGTTGATGATGCCCGTCAGGTTATCGAAATCGATCGCGCCCAGCGACTGGATCTGGTTGGTGATGTTGCGGCCGTAGGCGGAGAGTTCGTATTTGTCCCATTTGTAGCCGACGCGCAAGCCGCCTTCGAGCAGTTCCTTGGCCTTGTATTCCTTTGCTTCATACAGGAAGAAGTTGTAGCTGGTGCGGTAGGCCCAGTCCGTGTAGGCGTAGAACTCGCCATTGGCGAGGGGAATGCTGTATTTCAGGGTGAAGTTGGTTTGCCACTCCGGCGCGCGCGGCAGCGGGTTGCCGTCGATGTAGGCCGTGCCCTTGAACGGACCCAGCGGATCGGTGACGGTGCAGCCGCTGGCCGGGTTGTTTTGCGCGTTGCCGCAACTTTGCACGAACAGCTTCTTGTCCTGGATTTCCGTGTGGTTGTAGCTGCCGCCCAGGGTCATGCTGAGCGAATCGCTGAGATTTGCCTGGAAATCGAGTTCCACGCCGCGGCCCGTGGCCTTGTCGGCGTTGATCAGCTGGTTCATGTTGACGGCGCCGCTGCCGGCCGTCAGTTGCTTGTCCTTCACGCGGTACTGGAACACGGCCAGGCTCAGGCGCGCGCGCTTGTCGAACAGGTCCTGCTTGATGCCCGCCTCGACGGACAGCGCTTTCTCGGCGCCCGCAAACGAAGGGCGGTCGGCCAGGCCGTTCAGGCGGCCCTGCATCGACGGCGCGCGGTAGCCGGTGGCGATGCGCGCGTAGGCATTCGTTGCCGGCGTCAGCACATAGGTGCCGCTCAGGTCCCAGCTGACGTTGTGCGAGGTGTCGTGCAGGTTGAATGGGCCGGCCGTGGTCGCTTCTACCCGCTTGGCCGAGAAATCCTTCTTGTCGCTCGTGTAGCGCAGGCCGGCGCGCAGTTTGAGGGCGTCCGAGACCGTGTAGTTGAGCGAGCCGAACGCCGCGTACGACTTCGAACTCTGGTTTTGCGTGGCATAGGCGCTGTTTTGCGGATTGCCGGGAGCCAGGCTGTCAAAGCTGATGCTGTCGATCTGGATGTCTTCCTTGAAGTAGAACAGGCCGCCTATCCATTGCAGCGGGCCGCGGGCGCTCGATTCGGCGCGGAATTCCTGCGAAATCTGCTTGTGGTTGGGGATCACGTCGGCCGTTTCCACGACAAACGGGATGAAGCCCGGGCCCATCGGCGGCGCGTACACGGCGCCATAGCCGCCGTCGACGTCGGCGCGGCTGTAGAAATCGAGTTTTTCATAGCCGGTGATCGAATGCAGGGTCACGCCGGGCAAGTCCCATTTCAGGCGCATGCTGGCGCCCTTGGTTTTCAGGTGCTGGCGGTTGATGCCATCGGTGGGGTAGTTGTCATAATCAAAGCCGTCGACCAGGTCGTTCGTGCCCTGTTTCAGGATATTCGCGCGGAACAGGGTGGCCGTGCCGTCGAGGTTGCGCGCATGCACGTTGAACAGGGCCGTGAAATCGCGCGTGGGCTTGACCAGCACCTGCAGGCGGGCGGCGCTGTCTTCATAGCCTTCGAAGTCGCGCGTGCCGGTGGGGCGCGGGTTGTGCACGCGGTCGTCGCGGCGCTGCGTCTGGCCGGAAAAGCGCAGGGCCACCGTGTCGCTGACGGGCACGTTGAACGCGCCTTCCAGGTTCTTCATGCCATCCTTGCCGAAACCGCCGCTCAGGTAGCCTTCCGTCTTGAAGACGGGCTTGGCGGAATCGAACTTGATCACGCCGGCCGGCGAGTTGCGGCCGAACAAGGTGCCTTGCGGCCCGCGCAGCACCTCCACCTGATCCACGTCAAACACGGGAAAACCTTTCAGCATGGCGTTTTCCTGCACCACGTCATCCATCACCAGGCCCACCGGCTGCGAGGCGTTGAGGTCGAAGTCGGTATTGCCCAGGCCGCGAATGTAGAAGCGGGGGAAGGTGCGGCCGTAGTCCGATTCGACGGATACGCTGGGCGAGCGGCTGTTGAGGAAGCGGATGTCGGCGCCGCCGGCCGTCAGCGTGTCGAGCTTGTCACCTTTCAGGGTGGCGATGGACATGGGCACGTCCTTGATGTTTTCCGCGCGCCGCTGCGCCGTCACGATCACCGTTTCCAGCTGACCAGGACCAGTCTGTGCCGACGCAGCGGCAGGCGCGTCGGCGGCTGGCGCCGGGACGCTGTCCTGGGCCTGCGCCATCGCCTGCAACGGAAAGGCGGCGGCGATTGCCAGGGCAATCAGGGTGTGACGTACTGTGCTGGCATGCGGTGTCATCATGAAACGGCTCCTGTCGGTCAAGGTTGTTCGAAAGGTCCAGGCAGGCGCGAGTCCGCTAGACGAAAAATCATGCTAGCACGGAAAATCTTAGTATTCATGCCATTTCCCAGCTGCCGCTATTCATATCCGTTTCGACTTAATACGCGAATAAAATCGTATTTGTCGTCAATATCGGGCGGGTGCATAGTGGGGTGCCGGCAGGCCTGCGCGGGCGCAAGAGAGGCGGGACAGGACGATGGGATTTCCTGCGGCTGCGCAAAAAAGCGTGCGCCATTTGGGTGTAGTGCCGGGATCCTGGCGCCAGAAATACAACAGTTGCCGCGGATTTTTATGCGAAGGGCGTGTTGTTGCAACGCGACAGGGGAGGCCGGCTGCGGCTCTCCCCTGTGCGGTTGAAGCGGGGCATGCGTGGCCGCATGCCTCTATTTGCTTAAAACTCTTCCCAATCGCCGGCCGTCACGGCTTCCGCTTGCACCGCGCGCTGTTTCGCGGGCGCTGCCTGGCGCTTGGCGGGACTGCTGGCGGGCGCCGGTACCAGGCGCAGCGGCTTGGCGCTGGCGCGTGCCGGGGCTGGCGCGTGCGCCGCCACATGGCTGTCGTGCGTCTTGAAGATGCTCACGGTTTGCACCAGATGGCTGGCCTGGTCGCGCAGCGATTCGGCCGCCGCCGCCGCTTCTTCCACCAGCGAGGCGTTTTGCTGCGTGACGCTGTCCATCTGGGCCACCGCCTGATTGATCTGCTCGATGCCGGTGGACTGTTCCTGGCTGGCCATCGTGATGTCAGCGATGATGTTGCTGACACGGGCGACGCTGGCGACCACTTCCGACATAGTCGTGCCCGCCTGCGCCGCCAGCCTGGCACCCGCATCGACGCGGCTGACGGAGTCGTCGATCAGGGTCTTGATTTCCTTGGCCGCGCTGGCGCTGCGCTGGGCCAGGCCGCGCACTTCGGTGGCCACGACGGCGAAGCCGCGGCCCTGTTCGCCGGCACGTGCCGCTTCCACGGCCGCATTCAGGGCCAGGATGTTGGTCTGGAAGGCGATGCCGTCGATGACGCTGATGATGTCGACAATCTTGCGCGACGATTCGCTGATCAGGTCCATGGTGCCCATCACTTGCCCCACCACGGCGCCGCCCTTGCTGGCGACGTCCGATGCCGTCGTGGCCAGCACATTGGCTTCGCGGGCGTTTTCCGCATTCTTGCGCACGGTGCTGGTGAGTTCTTCCATCGAGGAAGCGGTTTCTTCCAGTGAACTGGCTTGCTGTTCCGTGCGCAGAGACAGGTCGCTGTTGCCGGTGGAAATCTCCTCGGCGGCAAGGGCGACCGTGTCGGAATCCTGGCGCACGGACGAGACTACCGAGGTGAGCGAGACTTGCATGCGCTGCAGCGCCGACAGCACGCTGGCGCTATCGTGCGGTGCAACGTTGAGTTTGCCTGTCAGGTCGCCAGCGGCCAGCAGACTGACGGCGTCGCACAGCTGCTTCGGTTCGGCGCCCAGCGCCTTGAGCAGGCTGCGCGTGATGAGCCAGCCCGCCAGGGCCGCCAGCACGATGGACAGCAAGCTGGCGCCGATGAGGATATTCCTGTTGAGAATGTAGCGCTCGTTGTCTTCCTGCAGGATGACGGCGGAGCGCTGGTCCGTCAGGGCGAAATATTCATCGCTGGCGGCGACGAGGGCGGCCAGCAGCGGGCGGCACTCCTCGTTCATCTTGGCGATGGCCTGGTCGCTCTTCTTTTGCAGCGCCAGGTCCACGATGGCCAGCGCCACGGGGGCATAGCGTTTTTCGATGCCGTCGATCTTGTTGATGACGCCGCGCACCTCGTCCGACACCCCGGGCTCCTGCGCCAGCTGCAGCAGATGCTGCATGTTCCTGGCGACATCGGCGTGTGCCTGCAAGACGTGCTTGCGTTCGATGTCCAGGTCTTCCGGCTTGGTGACGAGCACCAGGTTCCTGGCCGCCACGGCACGCATGTCGATCGCGTCACGCACGCGGTGCGCCGTATTGGCGCGGGCCATGATGCCGTTGACATACCGGTCAAAGCCGGCATTGAAGGTGGAAAAACTGCGCACGGACAGCACCGAGATGCCGATGAGGAAAAAGACCAGCAGGCCGAAAGCCAGAGTGAGCTGGGTGCGAACGGTGAATTTATCCATGATGTCTCTCCCAAGATACGTGGTGACGATTAGAAAGGGGGGCTTGCGTGGGACGGGTGGCAGGCGGCTTGCCTGGCAGCGGGTCGTGCCCTGCGCAGTGCTTCTCTATCCAAAACACGGATTCGTGGTGTGAGGATCGTTTTACTTAAAAAACCGATTTCAATAATTTATTTGTTTTATTTATTAAATTCATTGTTGCACAAAAAATTCAGTAAATCAATGAGATTTTGCGTGCCAAAAAACAACTTTTCGGCACGTAACGCTGGCTCCTGCGCCGCAGCATCGGGCGCGGGAAAAGCGTCCGGGAAGAGGCTCAGCCGGGAATCGGCGTGCCCTGGTGAAAAAACATTTGCCAGCGGCCATCGCGCCATTTCCACAGCGAACTGCGCAAGCTGGCGCTGGCGGGCAGGGCGGCGCTGGCGTGGCGTTGCGAGCGGTAGGTAACCAGGGCCACATCGTCGGCCAGCCGGCGGGCCTGGAAATCGCTGATGCTGCGCGGGCAAAAGTCTTCCGCCGGCAAGTCCGCCAGGGTCGCCGCGCGCGTCCAGAGATTGCCCGAGCTGCCGAACTCGACGAAGTCGTCGGCCAGCAATGCTGCCAGCCTGCCGCTGTCGGCGCGCACGGCCTGGCTTTGCAGCGCCGCTTCCAGCGCCTGCAGGTGCGCCGCCAGGCTGTCCGGCGTATTATGCTGCGCGTCGTCCATTGCCAACATATTCAGATCAGATGGGAAACGCGCCCGCGCCCGATACATTCAGGCAGGCGACCTTGTCGCTGGAAAAGTACTTGATTTGTCCCAGGCCGATGGCGTAGCAGCCGTCGCTGAGCGGGGAAATGGGGCCGGTGAGTTTTTCACCGCTGATCAGGGTCACCACCCACGGCGTGGTGGCCGGTTTGCCCGCGTGGGCCAGTGCGTGTTGTACCAGGTCCGACATGCTGCCTCCGATGGAAATCAAAACCCGATGATAGCAGTGTCCAGTGCCGGATAGCCGCTGGTTTGCCGATACGAAGGGCGGGCCTTTACGCGTCGGCCAGCAGGTTCTTTGGCAGCGCCACCGACACCAGCTTCCAGCGCCACAGGCCGTCGCGCGTCAGGGTCAGTTCGCCGATATGGCTCTTGCTGTGGGCGCGCTGGACCACGACGCTGTTCCAGGAGGTGTAGCGCAGTTTGTAGTCGGGCTTGGGGTTGCGCTTGCGGCCGCTGATGTCGCTGACCTTGGCGATCGGCTTTTCGTAGCGGTCATTGAGCTTCATCAAGGCGACGATGCCTTCGGGCATCAGCATGGTGTCGAGCAAGGGATCGATGACGTCGGGGCTGATGTCGTCGGCCACTTCCGGCGCCGAGAACAGGGCATGCAGTTGCTGCCCCAGGCTGCCGCGCAACTGGGTCAGGTCGATCTGCGCGGCCAGCGCCTGCGTATCCTCGTCCATGGTGGCCGTGTGGATCTTGTCCATGGTGAAATACGGGCTGCCATAGAAGACGCCGGCCAGCGCGACCAGTGCCACTACAGCGAGAAACATCATTCTTTTCATCGTGCAATCTCTCGGATGCCTGGCGACCCGGTGCGCCTGAAGCGTTGGTATTCTACATAATATTTCCAGAAATCAATATGGCGGTTTAGGTAAGTGTTGTTTTAGATCAAGTTTCTTTAGAGTAATTCCGGCGGCAAGATAATATCCGTCAATTTCCAGTCCCAGATGCCGTGCCGGCGCAGCAGAAACTGGCTGGCGGCGGGGCCGGCGCCGGCGCGCCGCAGCACCACCTCATTCCACGAGCGGTACGCCATGCCGAAGTCGTGGCGCTGGCCGTCCGTTCCCTGCTTGCCGTGCAGGATCAGCACCGTGATGCCGGGCGGCGAGACGATGGCGTCGAGCATTTCCTTGAAGTCATCGTCATTGGCCGTTTCGCCCGCCGCGCGCAATTGGCGCGCCACGCTGGCCCGCACGGCGGGCAGGTCGGCGTGCTGCGCCAGGGTTTCCAGGCGCACGGATTTCGCCGCGATGCTGATGCGGTACATGGCGATGTAGGGGCTGACCCAGGTGAAGCCGATGGCGGCAACGGCAAAAATGATCGCAGTGGCGTACTTTCTTTTCATGGTCCGTGTTTTTGTATGAGCTGTGCCGCCGTGATTTTACCCGGCCAGGGACGGTGGATGGTGTAGCATTCGTGCCGGCGCGGACCATCGCGCCGCAATATTGAGGACAACCATGAATATCACTATCAATCAGGTGTTGCAGTCGTACATCGACCCGCTCACCGCCAGCGAATACGCGGCGCTCGAACGCAGCCTGCTGGCCGAAGGCTGCCGCGATGCGCTGGTGCTGTGGAACGACGTGCTGATCGACGGGCATAACCGCTACGCCATCTGCCGCCAGCACGGCATCGAATTCAAGACCATCCAGAACACCAGCTTTACCTCGCTCGACGACGTCATGCTGTGGATGATCGACAATCACCTGGCGCGCCGCAGCGTATCGGACTTCCAGCGCGGCGTGCTGGCTCTGCGCAAGAAGGAAATCGTCGCCGCGCGCAGCCCGGCGCCCGTCAGCGCCCAGGATGCGCCGGAAGGCGAAAACGCGCCGAAGCCTCCCATGAGCACGCGCGAAGAGGTGGCCAAGGCGGCCAGATTGAGCAGCAACCAGATCAGCCAGATCGAGAAGATCCAGAAGGCGGCGTCGCCGGAACTGGTGGAAGCCGTCCGTTCGGGCACGATCTCCATCAATGCGGCGGCCACCGTGGCATCCTTGCCGCCGGAAGAGCAGGTGGCGGCCGTCGCCGGCGGCAAGAAGTTATTACGCCAGGCGGCCAAGGAAATCCGCGAACAGCGCGCCGCCACGCGCACGCCGCGCGAGCCGAAAATCCACGTCTCGCAGGACACGCCGGAAACGGGCAACGAGCCGTGGGCGGACAACGCGGCGCAGGCGCCGTCCGAAACGGAGCGCCTGCGCGGCGAGATCGCCAGCTTGAAGCAGAAAGTGGCGCAGCTGCAGGCGGAAAATGTGGAACTCAACCAGCGTATCGCCACGCTGATCGACGCATCCTGACTATTGGAGTAGTTCATGCCAGTTCGCCGTACCCTGTTCGCCGCCGTCGCCTGCGGCATCGTTGCCAGTGCTCCCGCGCTGGCGGCGCTCGCCGTTGCTGCCGCCGACATGGCCCGCTGGCAGGCGCAGGCCGCCCATGTCAGCATCGCGCGCGACACGTGGGGCGTGCCCCATGTGACGGGCAAGACGGACGCCGATGCCGTCTTTGGCCTGATGTATGCGCAGGCAGAGGATGATTTCCCCCGCGTGGAACTCAATTACATCAACGCCATGGGGCGGCTGGCGGAAGTGGAGGGCGAGCGGGAGCTGTACCGCGACCTGCGCATGAAGCTTTTTATCGATCCGCTTGAGCTGCAGGCGCAGTACCGCGCCAGCCCGCCGTGGCTGCAGAAACTCATGGATGCGTTTGCCGATGGCCTGAATTTTTACCTGGCCACGCATCCGCACGTGAAACCACGGCTGATCACGCATTTCGAGCCGTGGATGGCCCTCAGTTTCAGCGAGGGCAGCATCGGCGGCGATATCGAATCGGTCAACCTGGCGCGGCTCGAAGCGTTTTACGGCCAGCAGGCCAAGCCTGCTGCCGTGGCGCTGGCCAGCGTGGAAACCGGGTTTGCGTCAGGTCTGGAGCCCGAGCCGAGCGGTTCGAACGGCTTCGCCATCGCGCCCGCCATCACGAAAAACGGCCATGCGCTCTTGATGATCAACCCGCACACCTCGTTCTACTTCCGTCCCGAAGTGCAGGTCACCAGCGGCGAAGGCCTGAACGCGTACGGCGCCGTCACTTGGGGCCAGTTCTTCGTCTACCAGGGTTTCAATGAGCGCCTGGGCTGGATGCATACCTCGGGCGGCGGCGACGTCATCGACGAATACCTGGAAAGCATCGTCGACAAGGATGGCGCCTGGTTCTACCGCTATGACGGCGGGCTGCGCCCCTTGAAAGCCGTGCCGATTACCGTGCCCTATAAACTGGCCGATGGCGGCATGGGCTCGACAACCATCACCGTCTACTACAGCCACCACGGCCCCATCGTGCGCGCGCAGGACGGTAAATGGGTGGCAGTGCGCCTGATGAATGAACCGTTGAAGGCGTTGACGCAGTCGTACACGCGCACCAAGGCGCGCGATTATGCTGCGTTCTATCAAACGATGGAATTGCGCACGAATTCGTCGAACAATACGGTATATGCGGATGCGGATGGCAATATCGCCTATTTTCACGGCAATTTCATCCCCGTACGCGACCCGCGCTTCAACTGGAAGCAGCCCGTCGACGGCAGCGACCCTGCCACGGAATGGCAAGGGCTGCACACGGTGGCGCAGACCATCACCCTGTTCAATCCGAAGAATGGCTGGATCCAGAATACGAACAACTGGCCGTATTCGGCGGCCGGTGCCAACAGCCCGCGCCAGCAGGACTATCCCGCCTACATGTCCGTGTATGGCGAAAACGCGCGCGGCCTGCATGCGGTCAAGGTTTTCCAGAACAGGACGAATTTCACGCTCGACAGCCTGATCGCCGCCTCCTACGACAGCGAACTGACGGCGTTCGAGGCGCTGCTGCCGCCGCTGTTCGCGGCCTACGATGCGCTGCCGGCCGGCGGCGCGCAACAGCGGGCGCTGGCCGACAAGATCGCCTTGCTGCGGGCCTGGGACTGGCGCTATTCGCTCACTTCCACGGCTACCTCGCTGGCCGTGTTCTGGGGCCAGGAACTGGCGGAATTGACGGGCAAGCAGGCGCGCGAGCAGGGCGTGCCGGTAGTCGATTTTCTGGCGACGGAGAAGGTCACTGCGGCGCAGCGCCTGGCCGCCCTGGCGACTGCGGCGGACAAGTTGCAGCGCGATTTCGGCCACTGGCAAACGCCGTGGGGCGAGATCAACCGTTTCCAGCGCCTGACGGGCGACATCGTGCAGCCGTTTGACGATGCGCAAGCCAGCTTGCCCGTGCCGTATGCATCGGGTAACTGGGGCGCGCTGGCCGCGTATGGCCAGAGCAGCAGGAGTACCACGAAGCGAATTTACGGCGAACGCGGCAACAGCTTTGTCGCGGCCGTGGAATTCGGCCCCCGCATCAAGGCGAAAAGCATCCTCGCGGGCGGCCAGAGCGGCGACCCGAAGTCGCCCCACTTCCAGGACCAGGCGGCCATGTATGCGCGGGGCGAGTTCAAGGAGGTGCTGTTTTATCCCGAGCAGGTGGAACGGCACCTGGAGCGCCGCTACCACCCAGGAAAATAGCCGCTGGGCCGATCAGATCGCGTCGAGCGCCGTGCGCAAGTCATGCCGCAGGTCTTCCAGGTCTTCGATCCCCACCGACAGCCGGATCAAGCCATCGCCGATGCCCAGTTTTGCCCGCTGTTCGGCGGGAATGCTGGCATGCGTCATCAGGGCAGGGTGTTCGATCAGGCTTTCCACGCCGCCCAGGCTTTCGGCCAGGGCGAATACTTCGCAGCGCTCGAGGAAGCGCCGTGCGCCGGCCAGGTCCGTATCGAGGTCGATCGAGATGATGCCGCCGAAACCATCCATCTGGCGCTGCGCCAGCGCGTGCTGCGGGTGCGACGCCAGGCCCGGGTAGAAGACCTTTTTTACTTCCTTTTGCTGCTCCAGCCACTGCGCCAGCGCCAGGGCGCTTGCGCAATGGCGCTGCATGCGGATGGCCAGCGTCTTGATGCCGCGCAAGGCGAGGAAGCTGTCGAACGGCCCCGCAATCGCCCCCACCGAGTTTTGCAGGAAGCCCAGCTGCTCGCGCCATTCCGCCTGGCGTTCTTCCGCGCCGACGATGGCGATGCCGCCGATGATGTCCGAGTGGCCGTTCAGATACTTGGTGGTCGAGTGCACGACGATGTCGAAGCCGTGTTCCAGGGGGCGCTGCACCAGCGGGCTGGCAAACGTGTTGTCTGCCACGGCGATGATGCCCCGTTCGCGGCAGATGTCGGCAATCGCCCGCAAGTCGGCCAGTTTCAGCATGGGATTCGTCGGTGTTTCCACCCACACCATCTTTGTTTCCGGGCGCAGCGCGGCCAGCAGGTTTTCCGGATTCGTCAGGTCGACGTACGTGAATTCGTGGCCTGCGGAGCGGCGGCGCACTCGTTCAAACAGCCGGTAGGTGCCGCCGTACATGTCGTCGCCGGCGACGATATGGCTGCCCGCGTCCAGCAATTCCAGCACGGACGAGATGGCGGCCAGGCCCGAGGCGAACGCGAACGCGGCGCTGCCGCCTTCCAGGTTGGCCACGCAGCGCTCGAGCGCCCAGCGCGTGGGATTGTGCGAGCGGCCGTAATCGAGGCCCTTGTGCACGCCGGGGCTGTCCTGCACAAAGGTGGAGGTGGCGTAAATGGGCGGCATGATGGCGCCCGTCGACGGGTCGGGCGACTGGCCGGCGTGGATGACGCGGGTGGCCAGATGGCTCTTGCGGGTGGTTTCTTTACTCAAGATAGTGTCCTGCGTAAGTGGTTGAGAAGGTCGAAGCGGGTGATCAGGCCATAGAAGCCGGTATCGTCGGCGACGACGGCCGTCAAGCCCCGGTCCAGCGTGGCGCGCAGGGCGGGCAAGCCGCTCGATGGCGCCAGCGTTTCGATCTGCGTCGTCATGGTGGCGCCCACCAGCGATGCGAAATGCGCGGCGTCGCTCGACACATGCAGCAGCAAGTCCGATTCGTCGATAATGCCGACCAGTTTGCCGCCGTCGATGACGGGCAGCTGCGCCAGGTCGCTGGCCCGCATGCGGTTGAAAGCGGTCAGCAGGGTGTCGCCCGGCGCCACGCTGACGACGTCGCCCTCGTCGTAGCGGCGCCCGATCAGGTCGCGCAAGTCGCCCGAGAGCGCCCGCTGCAACAGACCCTGGTCGCGCATCCAGCCGTCGTTGTAGACTTTGGATAAATAGCGCGTCCCCGTGTCGCAGACAAACGTGACGACGCGCTTCGGCGTCGTCTGTTCTCGGCAGTATTTGAGGGCGGCGGCCAGCAGGGTGCCGGTGGACGAACCGCCGAGGATGCCTTCGGCGCGCAGCAGGGCGCGCGCGGAGTCAAAACTTTCCTGGTCCGTGATGGTGTAGGCCTTCGTGACGCTGTCCATGTCGGCGATAGCCGGGATGAAATCTTCGCCGATGCCTTCCACGGCCCACGAGCCGCTCGTGTCGCTGACTTTGCCCGTGTCGATGTATTCGGTGAGGATGGAGCCTTGCGGGTCGGCCAGCACGAATTCGAGCTTGGGCTGGGCCTTGCGGAAGTAGCGCGTCAGGCCCGTCAGGGTGCCGGACGAACCGACGCCGACGACGATGGCGTCGACGTCATGGCCGCTCTGTTCCCAGATTTCCGGCCCCGTCGTCGTTTCGTGGGCCAGCGGGTTGGCGGGATTGTTGAACTGGTCGGCGAAGAAGGCGCCCGGCAGTTCGCGCGCCAGGCGCGCCGCGTAATCCTGGTAGTACTCGGGATGGCCCTTGCCCACGTCCGAGCGCGTGGTGTGCACTTCGGCGCCCAGGGCCTTCAGGTGCAGCACTTTTTCCGTCGACATCTTGTCGGGCACGACGAGAATCACGCGGTAGCCCTTGATGCGGCCCACCAGGGCCAGGCCGATGCCGGTATTGCCGGCGGTGGCCTCGACGATGGTGCCGCCCGGCTGCAAGCTGCCGTCGGCTTCGGCCGCTTCGATGATGGACAGGCCGATGCGGTCCTTGATGGAACCGCCGGGATTTTGCGATTCCAGTTTCAGGAACAGCTGGCACAGGCCCGTGTCGAGCCTGGTGACTTCGACCAGCGGGGTATTGCCGATCAGCTTGTATAGCGCTGGCGGCTGGGAGGGGGATGGCATTCGATCATTCATGGTGGCTCCTGTCAGAGAAACAGCCGCTCAGGATCGTGTCCCGAGCCGCCTTCCGTGCCGCGCAGTGTAGGCGGGTGGGCGAGTGCGGCGAACGAATGTTTCCATGCTTGCATATGCGCGTTGCGCATATCGGCTGCAGCGCGCGCGATTCGAGTATGCGCCGTTTTTGGCCCGCTTGCCGCGCCACAGGCAGGACTATTAAGCTGCCGCAAGCTCACCATTGCGATTTATAATCACGCCTCGAAAAGATACTAAATAGTATTGAAAATCAACCAGACAGGGCAGGCGGCAGTGGCAAAACTTTATTTCCGGTATTCCGCGATGAACGCGGGCAAGTCGACGGCCTTGTTGCAGGTCGCGCACAACTACGAAGAGCAGGGCCAGCAGGTGCGCCTGTACACGGCCGCCATCGACAGCCGCTACGGCGTGGGCCGGGTCACCTCGCGCCTGGGCCCGCAGCGCCAGGTCGATATCTTCCATGCCGACACGAATTTCCTTGACGATATACCCCAGGTGGCTTGCCTGCTGGTTGACGAAGCGCAATTCCTCAGCACGGCACAAGTGCAACAATTGCACCAGTTGGCGCAAGTGAAGGGCGTGCCCGTCATCTGCTACGGCTTGCGCACGGATTTCAAGGGTGAACCGTTCCCCGGCTCGGCCTACCTGCTGGCGCTGGCCGACGATATCGAGGAATTGAAGAATATTTGTACTTGTGGCAAGAAGGCCACGATGAACATCCGCGTGGACGAGCAGGGCCGCCGCATCAAGGAAGGCGAGCAGATCAGTATTGGCGGCAACGAGGCCTACCGCCAGGCGTGCGGGCGCTGTTTCTACTCGTAAGTTAATTCCTTATTCGGCGACGGGCACACCCACGTCCGCATCGTCGGACAGCGCCAGGTCGCCCCGCTCGAAGGCGGCCAGGATGTCATTCGCGCGCGCCACGTCGTGTTCGCGCACCATCACGCGGGCGCCGCCGATGGCGGCTGCCAGCAGCATGTCGGCCTGCATGTGCTGGTCGTCCGTCAGTAGCACGTCGATGCCGGCCGCGGCCAGGCAGCCGCGGATGACGTGGGCATCCGTGGGGATCATCAGCCGGGCAATTAAAACGTAGTCGTCGTGCATCGTGTCTCCTGGCAAGGTGGATTCGTCCCCATCTTAGCACCAGGCTTGAAATTACAGCTTGAACACGCCCACCACCTGGTTCAGCTCATGCGCCTGCTCCTGCAGGGCGTCGGCGGCCGCGGCAGCTTCTTCCACCAGGGCCGCATTCTGCTGGGTCACCTGGTCCATCTGGGCGATGGCCTGGTTGACTTGCTCGATGCCGCTGCGCTGCTCTTCGCTCGCCTGCGCGATTTCCGCCATGATGGTGCTCACTTGCTGCACGCTGGCCACCACGGTGTCCATGGTGGCGCTGGCCTGGCTCACTTGCGCGTGGCCCAGGTCCACCGTGCCGGCGGATGCCTGGATCAGGTCCTTGATGTCTTTCGCCGCTGCCGTCGAGCGCTGCGCCAGGGTGCGCACCTCGGTGGCGACGACGGCAAAGCCGCGTCCCTGTTCGCCGGCCCGGGCCGCTTCCACGGCCGCGTTCAAGGCCAGGATGTTCGTCTGGAAGGCGATGCCGTCGATGACGCCGATGATGTCGGCGATCTTGCCCGACGAGCTGCGGATGGCATCCATGGTGCTGGCCACCTGCGCCACGGCGGCGCCGCCTTCGGCTGCTAGGCTGGACGATTCATGCGCCAACTTGCTCGCTTGCTGCGCGTGATCGACGTTCTGCCGCACGGTGGAGCTCAATTCTTCCATCGAGGCGGCCGTTTCTTCCAGCGAACTGGCTTGCTGTTCCGTGCGGCTCGACAAATCCAGGTTGCCGCTGGCGATTTCCCCGGAGGCCGTGGCGATTTGCCCGGCGCCGCCGCGCACGTTGCCGACCACTTGCGACAGGTTGTCGCTGATGCGGTTCATGGCGCGCAGCAGGCGGCCGATTTCGTCCAGGCTGCTGGTATCGAGATGCACCGTCAGGTCGCCGGCGGCGATTTGCGCGGCGGCCGTTTCGGCGGCGGCCAGCGGGCGCGAGACGAGGGTGCGCACCAGCCAGTACAACAGCAGGGCGAAGACGAGCAGGGCGACGAAGCCGGAAATGGCCAGCTGGTTGCGCAGCTGGCGCGCCTCCAGCGTGATTTCGTCCGTGAACGTGCCGCCCGCGATGATCCATTGCCAATCCTTGAATTGACGGTAAAACAACTGCTTTTCGCGTGCGCTGGCGCTCGTTTCGCCGGGCGCCGTCCACGTGTAGCGCATGGCACCGTCTTTCTGCGCCAGCATTTCCTGGATGAACAGGCGGCCGTCGCTGGCCTTGAAGTCGAGCGCGCTCTTGCCTTCGCTGTTCGGGTGCAGCACCATGTGGCCGTAGTTGGCGCCGGGCGCCGTATCGAGGATGTAGATGTAGCCCGTCTGGCCGATCTTAACCTGGCGAATCTTGTCTTTCAACATGGCCAGATTCTTGCTGATATCGAGGCCGATGAACAGCACGCCTACCACCTTGCCAGCCGCATCGCGCACGGGGTCGTACTGCGTGATGTATTGCTTGCCAAATAAGGTTGCCATGCCGACGAAACGCTGGCCCGCGCGCAGCGGCGCATAGCTGGGGTGGTTGTGGTCGAGCTGGGTGCCGATGGCCCGTTCGCCATCCTGTTTTTTCAGCGACGTGCTGATGCGCACGAATTCATCGCCGTTGGCGGCAAAGATGGTGGCGATCACGCCCGTTTGCGCCGTGTAGCGGTCGACCACGGCCGTGTCGAGGTTGAGCACCTTGCCGCCGTTGGCCAGGGCCGGCGTGGCCTTGCCGGCCACGGCCACCATGGCGCCCGCGTCGACCGTGAACGGGCCGGGAAACTCGGCCGCGAACAGGCGCGCAAAGCTGGCCGCTTCGTTGACCATGGCCGTATGGAAGACTTGCGTGGTCGTCATGACGCTATTGAGTTCGCTGGTGACGGCCGCTTCGGCCCGCTGTTCCAGCACGCGCGAGGTATTGATACTCATCAAGGCCGTCAGGCTGGCCAGGATCAGGCTGACGAGGGCAAACGTGAAGACGGTAATCTTGCCGCCGACACTCCAGTGGCGGGGGGAGAAGGAAATTGTAGGCATAGTGTGAGTCTGGCAAAGGGTAATCAGCTCGGCCATTCCTGGTCATGACATGACACGCGGGGAGGGGATCTGGTGGGGAGTACTGTTGAAACGGAGGCGCGCCGGCTGTGGGAGCGGCGCGCAGGCAAGCTGTATTTCAGGGCGCGATGATAGCATGTCGCTTGCCATTTGTTACTAAGTGTTTCCCGCAGGAATCATTTTTTCGCATAAAAACATCATCGAGATCAAGGATTGCCGCTTCAGTCTATTGACTTTTCGCATTCCAATGGCGCATGTTGATATCCGTCGCTGCTGAATGATGCGATTTTTCTCACGAATGTTTCACTTTGTAATGAATGAGACGCCGCCTTTAATCCGCGTTTAAGCTTCCAGGAAGAAACTGATCTTCCATGGGAGACTGCCAGGCCGTATCCTGTAGAATAATATGCAGACCAGTCGTGTATCCCCTTACTGTCTTGCTGGCTGGCGCATGCATCTCTGCGCCGCCTGGAATTGATTTAACTAATTTTCGGAGAAGCCGATGAAGAAGCAAATGATGCTGGTCACCCTGGTGCTTGCCCTGTCAGCCCACGCTGGCGCAGCCCAGACGGACAAGAGCGCCGCTCCTCCGCTCACCATGAAGCCGCTGGCCCAGCAAACGCAGGCCGCCTTGTGGGCATCGCGCGTATTGACGCGCGTCCATTACAAGGCCATGCCGCTCGACGACGCCATGTCGGAAAAGATCTTCGACCGCTATTTCAAGTCCCTGGATGCGGAAAAACTGTTCTTCGTGCAAGCCGACATCGACCGCTTCGCTCCCTTGCGCACCAAGCTCGACGACGCCATCATCAATGAAGACCTGACGGCGCCGTTTGCCATCTACAACCTGTACCAGCAGCGTTTCGACGAGCGCATGGCCTATGCGCGTGAATTGCTGAAGACCAAGTTCGACTTTACCGCCGACGAGAGCTATCAGATTGACCGCGAAAAGGCCGCCTGGCCGAAGAACGACGAGGAAGTGCGCGACCTGTGGCGCAAGCGCGTCAAGAACGACTGGCTGCGCCTGAAACTGGCGGGCAAGGAAGACAAGGCCATCCGCGAGACGCTGGACAAGCGCTATGAAAGCTACACGACCCGTTCGCGCAAGCTCAACAGCGAAGACGTGTTCCAGATCTTCATGAACGCCTACGCCATGTCGATCGAACCGCACACCAATTACCTGGGCCCGCGCGCCTCGGACAACTTCGACATCGCCATGCGGCTGTCGCTCGAAGGCATCGGCGCCGTGCTGCAGACGCGCGACGAGTACACGGTGGTGCGCGAAGTCGTGCCTGGCAGCCCGGCCGGCCTGTCGGGCAAGCTGAAAGTGGGCGACCGCATCGTCGGCGTGGGGCAGGGCGAAAGCGGCCCCATCACCGAAGTGCTGGGCATGCGCATCGATGACGTGGTGCAGCTGATCCGCGGCGCCAAGGATTCCACCGTGCGCCTCGACATCCTGCCGGCCGACGCCGGTCCGGACGCCAAGCATGTCGTCTTGCCGCTGGTGCGCAAGAAAATCAGCATGGAAGAGCAGGCGGCGAAGAAATCGATCATCGAAGTGCGGGAAAATGGCGTCAAGCGCCGCATCGGCGTCATTGCCCTGCCGACGTTCTACCAGGACTTCGAAGCGCGCCGCCGTGGCGACAAGGACTTTAAAAGCGCCACGCGCGACGTCAGCCGTTTGCTGGCCGAGTTGAAGAAGGACAAGGTCGACAACGTCCTGATCGACTTGCGCAACAATGGCGGCGGTTCGCTGAACGAAGCCGTCGAACTGACGGGCCTGTTCATCGACAAGGGACCGGTCGTGATGCAGCGCAATGCCGAAGGCAAGGTCGACGTGGAAAGCGACACCAATTCCGGCCTGGCCTGGGATGGCCCGATGGGCGTGCTGATCAACCGCGGTTCCGCTTCCGCGTCCGAGATTTTCGCTGCCGCCGTGCAAGATTACGGCCGTGGCGTCATCATCGGCGAAGGCAGCTTCGGCAAGGGCACCGTGCAAACCTTGTTCAACCTCGACCGTTTTGGCGGCAGCGAGAAAGCCCGTTTCGGCGAGCTGAAGATGACCATCGCCCAGTTCTTCCGCATCAATGGCGGCACCACGCAGTTGCGCGGCGTCACGCCCGACATCAAGCTGCCGGCCATGTCGGACACGGAGAACTTCGGCGAATCGAGCTATGACAATGCCTTGCCATGGGTGGCCATCAAGCCGGCGCCCTACATGCCGACGGGCGACCTGAAGGATATCGTGCCGCTGCTGGACAAGAAGCATGAAGCGCGCGTCGCCAAGGACAAGGATTTCCAGTATTTGCTCGATGACATCGCTCTCGTCGTCAAGCAGCGCAAGGAAAACCAGATTTCGCTCAATGAAACCGTGCGCCGCAAGGAGCGCGATGCCCAGGAAGCGCGCGCCAAGGCCCGTGAAAAACGCCTGATCGCGCAGATTTCGAATCCTGCCGACGACCTGGTGGTGATTCCCGATCCGAAAGACGTGCTGAAGGGCGCGAAAGCGGCCAACAAGACGGCCAAGCAGATCGCCGCCGTGAAGGGCGCCTTGCGCACCGACGACGGCTTGCAGGGCGACGAGCGCGCGCTGAGTGCGGAACTGGATGCCGAAACGGCCGCCAAGAGCGCCAAGGACGTGCTGCTGAACGAAGCGGCGCGCATCCTGGCCGACGAAGTGGCGCTGATCAAGGCCGATACCCGCATGGCGGCCAAGGTCTTGCCGTATGGCGCGGATGGCAAGGCGACGCCGGTGACGGCAGCGAAGTAAGGCCTTTCACGCAGTAAAAAACCGGCTCCTTGCGGCGCCGGTTTTTTTTCGCCTTGCTCAGTTATCTGTCTGGCGTATTTCTATCATTCCAACAATCAATTGGATGGATATGCCGCGATGCAGCATAATGCACTTGTCTCCTCTATTCTCCTCCAAGAAAATAGATTCAGCCCGCTCTCGCAGCGGGCTTTTTTTTTGCCTCAGATTCTGTGCGTGCTCGCTTGCACGTCGGGCTGGGCGGCCAGCAGGGCCGTGATCCAGCCGGCAAACGCCTGCAGCTTGGGCGTGGCCAGGCGGCCTTGCGGCGTCAGCAGCGACATCGGCATGGGCGTCGGCGGATGATCGGCCAGCACGGCCACCAGCGCGCCGCTGTCGAGGTGCTGGCGCACCTGGTACTGGGCCGCCTGTGCCAGTCCCAGCCCCTGCAGCGCACAAGCGACGCTGGCGTCTGCGTCGTTGACGGCGATGGGGCCGGCCATCTGCACGCGCACCACCTCTTTACCTTGCAGGAAATCCCAGTCGAAGGCGCGTCCCGTGCGGCCCGAGTAATGCATGATGCCCTGGTGCGCGGCCAGGTCCGCCAGGGTGTGCGGCGTGCCGTGCCGCGCCAGGTAGGCGGGCGAGGCGCACGTGACGAAGCGCATCAGGCCGACCTGCTTGCCGATGAAGGCGGAATCCTGCAAGGTGCCCACGCGCAAGGCGCAATCGATGCCTTCCTGCGTCAGGTCGACCAGGCGGTCCGTCAGGCTCAGCTGCAATTGCACGTCCGGCCAGGCGGCGTGGAAGTGCGCGATATGGGGAATGATCAGGCGCCGGCCCACCGTATTGGGCAGGTTAATGCGCAGCAAGCCGCGCGGTTTTGTCGCGTCGGGACCGCGAAACGCCAGTTCCGCCGTGTCGACGGCCTTCAGGATGTCGATGCAGTGGCGAAAGTACTCGGCCCCTTCCGGCGTCAGCGACAAGCGGCGCGTGGTTCGCTGCAGCAATTGCGTGCCCAGATAGGCTTCCAGCTTTTGCAGGGTGGCCGTCAGCGCGGCACGCGGCAAATTCAAGGTCTCGGCCGCCTTGGAAAAGCTGTTGGCTTCGACGATGCGCACGAAGGTCTGCATGGCCTTGATCTTGTCCATGGGATAGCTTCCATTCTCATTGTTCATTTTATGTGAAAAGTATAAATGGATTATGCCCTGATTATCTTTGCCCCGGTTTTGCCTAGAATGGCACCATCCCTACCGAACCGAGGAAACAACATGAACAAGGCCTCATCTTCCGCTCCCCACGACATTGCACCCGCCATGGTGCTGCTGCTGGCCATCGCTTCCGGCCTGATCGTGGCCAACCTGTACTACGCGCAAACCCTCGTCGGGCCCATCAGCGCCTCGACGGGCTTGTCGGCCAAGGCGGCCGGGCTGATCGTTACCCTGACGCAAGTCGGCTATACCCTGGGCCTGCTGTTTGTCGTGCCGCTGGGCGACTTGCTGGAAAACCGGCGCCTGATCGTCACGGCCTTGCTGGTGACGGCCACGGCCCTGGTGGCGGCGGCCCTGAGTACAGGCGCCATCGTCTTCCTCGCTGCCGCGCTGGCCATCGGCCTCGGTTCCGTGGCGGCGCAAGTGATCGTGCCGTTTGCCGCCCACCTGTCGCAGGAAGCGACACGGGGGCAGACGGTGGGCAAGGTCGTCAGCGGCTTGTTGCTGGGCATCATGCTGGCCCGCCCCGTGGCGTCATTGGTGGCCGCGCACGCCAGCTGGCACGTGGTGTTCGGCGGCGCCGCCGTGCTGATGGTAGTGCTGGCGCTGGTGCTGCGCCGCGCCTTGCCCGTGCGCCAACCCGTGTCGAGCATGAAATATCCTGCCCTGATGGCGTCCTTGTGGCACTTGCTGCTGGGCACGCCCGTGCTGCGCCGCCGCGCCGCCTATCACGCGGGCCTGTTTGGCGCCTTCAGCCTGTTCTGGACCGTCACGCCGCTGGTGCTGGCCAGCCCCGCGTTCGGCCTGTCGCAAACGGGCATCGCCATCTTTGCCCTGGTGGGCATGGCGGGCGCCGTCGCCTCGCCCATCGCCGGCCGCCTGGCCGATGCGGGCCACACCTTGCCGGCCACGGCTGCCGCGCTGGGGCTGGGCATCGTCGCGTTTGCCTTGCCCATGTTTGCGCCGGACTCGAAACATGTGGCGCTGGGCTTGCTGGTGGTGGCGTCCATTGTGCTCGACATGGGCGTGGCGGCCAACCTGGTGCTGGGCCAGCGCGCCATCTTCAGCCTGGGCGCGGAAGTGCGGGGCCGCCTGAACGGCCTGTATTTCGCCCTGTTCTTCGCCGGCGGCGCGGCCGGCTCGGCCGTCGGCGCCTGGGTGTATGCCAGCTATGGCTGGCAAGCAACCTTGCTGACCGGCATGGCGTTTCCGGGCCTGGCCGTGCTGGTATGGCTGGCAGAATTTTTACCGTTGGCCACACGCCGCACGGCTTGAAACCCTGATGGCCGCTCATTATCACTGATGGATATTTCTATCATCATGAAGATAAAGTGGCGTGATATGCCGCAATGCCGCAAGATGCACTTGTCTCCTCTATCTCCTCCAAGGAAATAGATTCAGCCCGCTTCCATAGCGGGCTTTTTTTTTGCCTGTGTTTTTTAAATCACCACCAGATCGAGTGCGCGCATGAAGTTTGCCGCCTGCGCATGCGTGATGACGGCGCCTTTCAGCAACGCAGCTTCGCTCAGCTTGAAACCGTCGATATCGGCGCCGCGCAGGTCCGCGCCCTGGAACTTCGCCAGCTTGATGGTGGCATTGCGCAAGCTGCCCCCTTCGAAGACGGCGTCGCGGAAGTCGCAGCCGGCCAGGTAGGCGTCGGAAAAATCCAGCTGTTTGAGTATTGCCTTGCGGAACGAAAAACCGCGCAGGTCGGCGCCCACCAGCAGGCTGTCTTCGAACGTGAGGCCCAGGTGAGCCGCTTCCTCGAACGAGGCGCCCGTCAGCTTGCAGCCCCGGTAGGTGACGGAGGCCAGCTTGGCGCGCCGCCATTTCGTGTTGTTCAGGTCGCAGCCTTCGAAACTGGCGTCGACGGCGTCGACGGATTCGAAATCGGCGCTGCCTGCGCGGCAGCGGCGCCAGGTGCTGCGCGCGAGCTTGCTGGCGAACAAGTTGGTGTCGGCAAAGGTGCAGCGCTCGAAGGTGCAGCCCTGCAAGTCGAGGCGCGAGAAGTCTTCGCCATCGAAGGCGCAATCGATGAAGTGGCGCATTGGCAGGGCCAGTTGCTGCTCCATGCCGGCGCGGTCCAGGGTCATGCCAGTTACTGCGGTGTCGTGTGTTGCCATCCGTTTTTTATTCCTCATCAAAGCAGGGGAGGGATGGCGCGGCGGGAAGATGCACGAACCAGAACACCTCCCCGGCTGGTGTAACAGCCAGGGGTCAGCGCCGTGGGTCCGCGTGGGCGGGAGCATGCCGGACGGTGCCAGGCACTTACCGGGTTACCAACCGGTGCACTCATTTTCGATCAGCCTGTATTGTAACGGCTTGACTACACACTTGCCAGTGCTGTCAAAGCCGGGTTAGTATCGTCACAGGCGCACGCATTGCGCCAACGTCGCTCGGACGGATCCGGGCGCTTACGTATAGAGATACCATGACCGACAGCCAAGCTCCGCGCAGCTTTTCGCGCATCAATCGCCTTCCCCCCTACGTTTTCAACATCACCGCCGAACTCAAGATGGCCGCGCGCCGCCGTGGCGAGGATATCATCGACATGTCGATGGGCAATCCCGATGGCGCCACGCCGGCCCACATCGTGGACAAGCTGGTCGAGACGGTAAAACGCCCCGACACGCACGGCTATTCCGCGTCAAAAGGTATTCCCCGGCTGCGCCGCGCCATTGCACACTGGTACAAGAAGCGCTACGAGGTCGACATCGACCCGGACAGCGAAGCCATCGTCACCATCGGCTCGAAGGAGGGCCTGGCCCACCTGATGCTGGCGACGCTGGACCGGGGCGACACGGTGCTGGTGCCCAATCCCAGCTACCCGATCCACATCTGGGGCGCCGTGATCGCGGGCGCCGATATCCGCTCCGTGCGCATGGGGCCGGGCGTGGATTTCTTTGCGGAACTGGAGCGGGCGATCCGCGAAAGCTACCCGAAACCGAAGATGATGGTGCTGGGCTTCCCGTCGAATCCCACGGCGCAATGCGTGGAACTGGAATTCTTTGAAAGAGTCGTGGCGCTGGCGAAACAGCACAATATCCTGGTGGTGCACGACCTGGCGTATGCCGACATCACCTTTGATGGCTGGAAGGCGCCGTCCATCATGCAGGTGCCGGGTGCGCGCGACGTGGCCGTCGAGTTTTTCACCATGTCGAAAAGCTACAACATGGCGGGCTGGCGCATCGGCTTCATGGTCGGCAATGCGGAACTGGTGGCGGCCCTGGCGCGCATCAAGAGCTACCATGATTACGGCAGTTTTACGCCCGTGCAAGTGGCGGCGATTGCCGCGCTGGAAGGCGATCAAAGTTGCGTGACGGAAATCTGCGCCCAGTACCAGCGCCGCCGCGACGTGCTGGTGAAAGGCTTGCATGAAGCGGGTTGGATGGTGGAAAAACCGAAGGCCTCGATGTATATCTGGGCGCATATCCCGGAAGCCTACCGTCACCTGGGCTCGCTGGAATTTGCCAAGCTGCTGCTGCAAAAGGCCAAGGTGAGCGTGTCGCCCGGCATCGGCTTCGGCGAATACGGCGATGAATACGTGCGCTTCGCCCTGATCGAAAACGAGGCGAGGGTGCGGCAAGCCTTGCGCGGCATCAAGAATATGTTGCGTTCCGGCGACGGGAAAACGGAAGCGGCAGCATAAAAGTTGCCGCATGGAATTGTCTGTTGCCCCTAATATCACTGCCGCGTATTTCTGACATCACGAATATAAAGTGGTTTTATATGCTGCAACGCGGCATCATTCATCTGTCTCCTCTATCTTCCTCCAAGGAAATAGATTCAGCCCGCTCCCGCAGCGGGCTTTTTTTTGCCTGTCTTTCTGGGCGACTATCCCTCGCCACTGCCCGTAAACCGCCGCACCGCCACCTCCCACTGCTGCATCAGGCTGGCAGCCTGGTCGCGGCCGATGCTGGGTAAAAACGTCCGGTCGGCGCGCCAGTGCGATGCCAGTTCTTCCACGCCACGGTATTGGCCGATGGCCAGGCCCGCCAGGCAGGCCGCGCCCAGCGCCGTCGTTTCGATCACTTGCGGGCGCACCACGGGGATGCCCAGCAAGTCGGCCTGGAATTGCAGCAGCAGGTTGTTGGCGCAGGCGCCGCCGTCCACGCGCAGTTCCGTGATGGGCGCCTGCGCGTCGCGCGTCATGGCGCCCAGCAGGGCGGCGCTCTGGAAGGCGATCGCCTCGAGCGCCGCGCGGGCGATGTGGCCCACCGTGCTGCCGCGGCTCAGGCCCAGGATGGCGCCCTTCGCCGACGGCACCCAGTACGGTGCGCCCAGGCCCGTAAACGAGGGCACGAAGACGACGCCGCCCGAATCGGGCACGGAGGCGGCCAGGCCTTCCGCCTCGCCCGCGTGGCCGATGGCGCCCAGGCCGTCGCGCAGCCACTGCACCACGGCGCCGCCGATGAAGACGCTGCCTTCGAGCGCATACGCGGGCTGCGCGCCCACCTGGCAGGCGGCCGTGCTGATCAGGCCATGCTGCGATTGCGCGCACTGCTCGCCCGTGTTGAGCAGCAAAAAGCAGCCCGTGCCATAGGTATTCTTGGCCATGCCCGGCGTAAAGCAGGTCTGGCCGAACAGCGCCGCCTGCTGGTCGCCCGCGATGCCGCCGATGATGACGGGGCTGCCCAGCACCTCGGCATCCGTTTCGCCGTACACGTGGCTCGATGGGTGGACGGACGGCAGCAGGCTGGCGGGAATGCCCAGCCAGTCGAGCAGCTGGGCATCCCAGCAGCCTTCATGCAGGTTCCACAGCATGGTGCGCGAAGCGTTGGTGACGTCGCTCACGTGCAGGCGGCCGCCCGTCATCTGCCACGCCAGCCACGTGTCGATGGTGCCGAAGGCCAGTTCGCCGCGCATGGCGCGGGCGCGCACGCCTGGGACTTCGTCGAGTATCCAGCGCAGCTTGGTGCCGGAAAAATACGGGTCGAGCACCAGGCCCGTCTTCGCGTGGATGGCGCCGGCCAGGCCCCGCGCCCGCAAGTCCTCGCACAGCGCTTCCGTGCGGCGGTCTTGCCAGACGATGGCGTTGTAGACGGGTTCGCCCGTGGCGCGGTCCCACACCACCGTCGTTTCGCGCTGGTTGGTGATGCCCAGCGCGCCCAGGTCGCGCGCCTGCAAGCCCGCCTTGGCCAGCACTTCGCGGCAGGTATCGATCTGGCTGCGCCAGATTTCCATGGGATCGTGCTCGATCCAGCCCGGCTGCGGAAAGAGCTGGCGAAACTCGCGCTGCGCCACGGCGACGATGGCGCCAGATTCATCGAAGACCATGCTGCGCGAACTGGAGGTGCCCTGGTCGAGGGCCAGCAGATACGTCATGCCGCCACCTCTTGCGCCAGATGGACGGCCAGCCATTGCTGCAGGCGCGCCACGTCGGCTGGCCCGCAGCGTAACCCCAGTTTGCTGCGCCGCCACAGGATGTCGTCGCTGCTCCTGGCCCATTCCACCTCGATCAGATAGCACGCTTCGGCTTCGTACAGGCCGGGCGCCAGCTGCGCGCCCAGGTCGGCCATCGCGGCGGCGCCCGTCAGCAGGCGCGCGGCGCGGCTGCCGTAGGCGCGCGCATAGCGGCGCGCCAGCGCGGGCGGCAGCCAGGCGTGGTCGCGCTGGAAGCGGGCGAGAAAGGCGTCGAAATCATGGCTGTCCACCAGCTGGTTTTCTTGCTGCAGGTCGCCGCCGGGCAGCGGCGCGTGCGCCGTCCAGGCCGGGGCGGCGTTGTCCAGCAGGGGTGCCAGCATGCCCAGTGCTTCCTCGGCCAGCTTGCGGTAGGTGGTGATCTTGCCGCCCCAGATATTGAGCAGGGGCGCGCCCGTTGCCGCTGCGCCCCGTGCCACTTCCAGCAGGTAGTCGCGCGTGACGGCCGACGCGTTCTGCGCGCTGTCGTCGAGCAGTGGGCGCACGCCGGAATACGTCCACACGACGTCGGCGGGAGCGATCTCGCGCTTGAAATAGCGGTTCGCCGCCTGGCACAGGTAATCGATCTCCGCCTGGCTGATCTTCACCTGGGCGACTTCCCCCTTGTACTCCTCGTCGGTGGTGCCGATCAGGGTAAAGTCGTCCTGGTAGGGAATGGCGAAGATGATGCGCTGGTCCGGGTTCTGGAAGATGTAGGCGTTCGGATGCTCGAACAGGCGCGGCACGATGATGTGGCTGCCCTTGATCAGGCGCAAACCCTGGGTCTTGCCGCCGCCCGCCGCGCCGGCGAATTGCGCCGTCCACGGCCCCGCCGCGTTGACGATGGCGCGCGCGCGCAGGGTCTTGCGCTGGCCATCCTCGGCTTGCAGGGTGGCGTGCCAGGCGTCTCCCTCGCGGCACGCATCGACGCAGGCCGTGCGCGTGAGGATGTGCGCACCGTGTTCCTGCGCGTCGAGCGCGTTGAGCACCACCAGGCGCGCATCGTCGACCCAGCCGTCGGAATACACGAAGCCCTTGCGGTAGCCGGCTTTCAGGGGCGCGCCTGCCGCGTGCTTGTCCAGCGCGATGCCTTGCGAGGCGGGCAGGAAGGCGCGCCTGGCCAGGTGGTCGTACAGGAACAGGCCCGCGCGTATCATCCAGGCGGGACGCTGGGCCGCGTCGTGCGGCATGACGAAGCGCATCGGCCACATGATGTGGGGCGCGGCGCGCAGCAGCACTTCGCGTTCCTGCAGCGCCTTGCGCACCAGTTTGAACTCATAGTATTCGAGGTAGCGCAGGCCGCCGTGTATCAGCTTGGTGGATGCGGACGAGGTGTGCTGCGCCAGGTCGTGCTGTTCGCACAGCACCACGCGCAGGCCGCGGCCGGCCGCGTCGCGCGCGATGCCGGCGCCATTGATGCCGCCGCCGACGACCAGCAGGTCGCAGTCGGCGGGCAGGGAGGAAAAGCGGGAAGCGGACATGGAAGATTCGTCTTGTAGTAGAAGGTAAGAAAGCTGAAAAAGGCGCCGCCTCAGGCAAGCAGCGACAGCACGGGCGGCAGCACCAGGGCCAGGCCGGCGATCAGCAGCAGCACGAAGACGGCGCGCCGAACGTGTTCGATGGGCAGGCGCGACGGGTGGCGGCGCGCCAGCCACGTCAGGCCCGTCACCAGCGGCAAGGCTTCCAGGCTCAGCCAGAAGGCCGTCATGCTGAACTGGCCATGCGCCAGCACGAGCGCCAGGCGCAGCACGGCATTCGCGGCGAACAGCACGATCAGCGAGTGGCGGATCATGTCGGCCGGCCATGGCTGGCGGTACAGGTGGTACACCATGGGCGGCCCGGCGCTGGCGAACAGGCCGCCCATCACGCCGGACACGCCGCTGAAGAACAGGAAGGCGGGCAGGCCCGATTGCTGCCGGCGCGCGCTGGCGCGCAGCACCAGCATGAACGCGCAGACGACGATGGCGCAACCGAGCAGGAAACGCAGCAAGGTCACCTGCTGCGCGCTGAACCAGCCCAGCAGGGCCACGCCCGCGCCCACGCCCAGCTGGCTGACGGCCAGCGACGGGCCGAACACGGGCCAGGCCAGCTGCGGACGCATGCGGCCAAACGTGATGGCCGCATTCACCAGCACCAGCACGCTGACCACGTTGGCCACGTCGCCCAGGCTGGCCAGGTGCAGCACGGCCGTCAGGCCCAGCAGGATCAGGCCGAAGGCAAACCCCGTCAGGTTCTGCGCGACGCTGGCCAGCGCCACGCAGGCCAGGAACAGCAGATGCGACGCCACGCTCATGCCGGTCAAGCCGCCAGCGACAGGAAGAAGTCCTGCTGCGCGCAGCCGCGCCGCACGAAGACGGGCGGCTGGCCCAGGGGCGCATCGACTTCCACGCGCTGGCCGCCGTCGAAGGCGGCGCCGCTCCACAGGTGGATCCAGGCGTCGCCCTGCGGCAGGTAGGCGCTCCAGCGCGCAGCGCCGGCCGCATGCACGGGCGCCACCAGCAGGTCGGGGCCGAACAGATACTGGTCCTGGATGGCGTAGGTGGCGCGGTCGCCTTCATGGTGCAGGAACAAGGGGCGCTGCAGCGGCAGGCCGCGCGCCACGGCATCCTCGGCCAGGCTGCGGATATAGGGCGCCAGCGCCACGTGCAGCCGCGTCATGCGGGCGAAGTGGCGCAACACGTCTTCATCCTGGTAGAACTGGAAGTTTTCGTCGGGACGGTTGCCTTCGTGCGTGCGCATCATCGACGTAAACACGGCCATCTCGGTCCAGCGCTGGAACAGCTCGGCCGTGCGCAGGTTGCCGAACAGGCTCGTATAGCCGCCGATGTCGCTGTGGTGGTAGGCGTTGCCCAGCAAGCCGGACGACAGGGCGCCGCAGATCACCGTCTGCAAGCCGTCATGGCGGCTGAAATCGACGGACTGGTCGCCTGCCCACAGCAGGGGGCAGTGCGCCTGCACGCCCGTGTAGCCGGCGCGCATGAAGAAAGTGGCGTCGCCCGTCTTGCCGGCCCGCTCGATGGCGCGCGCATTGACTTCGGCCCACAGGGTCGGCCATGCATTGTGCATCAGGCGCGCGTCGGCGTCATTGTGCAAGCGCAAGTCGATCGGCAGGTATTCGCCAAAGTCGGCCATCCAGCCGGACAGACCGAAATCGAGCATTTCCTGGCGCAGGATGCGTTCCTCGAACCACAGCGCGGCGGCCGGGTTGGTGAAGTCGACGACGCCGCAATCGAATTCGCCGAAGTCCACCAGGTAGGCGCCGCCATCGATGGCCGTGGCCAGGAAGCCCTGGCGCAGCGCTTCCTGGTACAAAACGCCGTCGTTGCACAGGTAGGGATTGACGTAGCCGAGGAAGCGGATGTCCTGTCTGGCCAGGTCGGTGATCCAGTTTTTCAGGTCAGGATAGCGCTGCGGCTGCCAGCGCCAGTCCCAGAACAGACGCTTGCCGAACGAAGTCTGGCGCAATCCTACCCAATCTTCGCACCACAGGGCGCTGACGGGCAAGCCGTGTTCCTGCGCCTGCGCCAGGATGGCGCGCGCGTGCTCTTCGCCGCCTTTCAGGCCCAGCATGGCGCCATGCTGCAGCCATGCCGGCAGTTGCGGCTGGCGGCCGAAGCGCTGCGAGACGACGCCGACCAGGTCGACGAAGGAGTCGGCCAGCATGAATTCCAGGCGCTCGGGCATGGCCCAGAATTGCAGTTCGTGGAAGTCGGGCTGGCGGAAATCGAAGTCCGCATACGCCGTCGTCTCTGCGTGCAGGCAGTAGCGCTGCGAGGAGATGAAGCTCGGCTGGGGATAATTCGTGTGGTAGTAGTCGCCGCCCGATTTGGACGTCACGTCCGCTTGCCACGTCAAATGGGTCGACTTGTCGCGGCCCACGCCCGGTTCCGACGTCCACAAGGGGAAGTGGCGGCCGCGCAGGTCGAAGTACGACATCTGCTCGCCGCAGCCCCAGACATGCTCGTCCTGTTCCGCGGGCAGGCGCAGCCACAGGCGGTTCCAGCCCGGCGCCGCGTAGCGCACCACCAGGTGCACGCCGTGCGGCGTCGCTTGGACGGCCAGCACCAGCTGCGGCGCGTCGCCCGCATGGCGGGAAAAGGTCAGGGTGGCGCCGTCGCCGTCTTGCGTAACGGCCAGCGCGCGCAGGGGCGTGCGCTCCTCGACATAGTCCTCGATGGCGAAGTTGCCACGGTACATTTCCATGCTTTCGCGGCCCTGGCCGACGAAGAGGCAGGGTGCATCGGCAGCGTGGCGCAGCAGCAAGCGGCCGGCGCAGCGCAAGGCGACGCTGTCATTTTCCTGGTGTAGTGTGTACTGCATGACGATCGACTCCTGTGAAAACCGGCCGCCCGCATGCTGGCGCATGATGGTGCTTGCGGAGGGCCGGCGGTACTGCACTAATTAAAAGACGAGGAACATGCCGGCGGTCAGCTCGACGGGGCTGTAGCCGAAGTAGTTATTGTCCCCCCGGAACTGCAATACGCCCAGCTTGGCATGGCTGTTGTTGGCGATCCGCGTGGCGTAGGCATAGAACGACAGGGTTGGCTGGAAGTTGTACAGGTAGCCCAGCGAATAGGCGGTCGACTTTGGCTTGCCCACGCCGTCGCCCGTGTTCGTGCCGAAAGCGCCCTTGGCATTGGCGCCCTCATAGCTGATGTGCGCCAGGCTGCCCTCGATGCGGTGCTTGCCGATGTCATACGCGCCCGACACGCCGAAGGCGTCGGCCGCATAGCCGCCGGCGTTCGACACGCGGTAGGAGGTGTAGGAGCCGCCCAAAGTGAAATCGTGCCACTTGTAGCGCGCGCCGACGATGTCCGTGACCTGGTTTCGCTTGATGAAGTTGGGCGTGCTGGCCGTGCTGATGTCGTTGCTCTGCTGGTAATCCATGTGCGCATAGCCGAGGAACAGGTCGCCCTTCTTGTACAGCACGTTGGCGGCCCAGCTGCGGCCATCGTTTTCCAGGTCGGTGGCGGAAGACGCCTGCTGGCCGGCTGAATACGACACTTCCGCCGAGACGTTGTTCCAGGTGGGGCTGCGGTAGCGCAAGGCGTTGCCGTAGAACAAGGCCGTGCCTGAGTTGTTGCCGGCCAAGCTAGTCGTCTTGCTGGCGTTGCCCGTCACGGGGTCTTTCAGATAGCGGCCCAGCGATTCGGGACGCGTGAGCGAAAACAGGGCGCTGAAGTCGTTGGCGCCGTAATTGTGCGCCGAGGCCAGGTCGGCCCCCAGCGAGACCCAGAACGGCGCCATGTACATGGTGCCGCCTTCGATCGAGCCCCAGGTGGTCGAGGCAAAGCCGACCGTCGAGCCCCGGTTGAACAGCACGGACGCCGTGGTGTTGTTTTGCGTGCCGCCGCCCGCGTTGCCGTTAAACAAGTTCAAGCCCGTTTCGGCGCCAAAGATGGCCTTGTATTCGTCGCTGAAGATCCAGGCGCCGCTGATGCCCAGGCGGCTGGCCATCTCGCCCTGGTTCAGGCGGTGGTTGGTCAGTTCGCGCCCGCTGGCATCCTTGCCGCGCGAGACCGTATAGCCGATATCGCCACGGCCGTACAGTTTCCAGTTGAAGCCCGTGGCCGCCTTGAGCGGCTCGGCTGCCGGCGTGGCAGCCATCGCTGCCGCAGGTGCTGCGGGAGCGGGCTGCGCGGCCTTCGCTTCCATCTGCGCCACTCTGTCCTGCAGCTGGGCCAGCATGGCCTTCATGTCGCTCAGTTCGTCGGCGCGTGCGTTAGCGCTAACAAATGGCGCCGCGAGAAGCACGCCGGCGATGGCCGCGGCCAGCGTGGTTTTGCGTAATGTCGTTTGCATGGTCTTGTCTCCTGTGTTTTTTATGAGTATGGTTGCCGATCCCTGCCTTGCCTACATTGAAATAATCAAATCCCTCCCATGCACAAATATTTGATGTCGAGGAAGTCGTCCATGCCGTAATGCGAGCCTTCGCGGCCCATGCCCGAATGCTTGACGCCGCCGAACGGCGCCATTTCGTTGGCGATCATGCCCGTGTTGATGCCGACCATGCCCACTTCCAGTTCTTCCGCCACGCGCCAGACGCGGCCCAGGTCGCGGCTGTAGAAATAGCCGGCCAGGCCGAACTGCGTGGCGTTGGCCATGGCGACGACTTCCTCTTCGCTGCCGAAGCGGAACAGCGGCGCCAGCGGGGCGAAGGTTTCCTCGGTGGCCACCAGCATGTCGCTGTTCGCCTCGAGTACCACGCTGGGCTCGAAGAAGCTGCCGCCCAGCGCGTGGCGCTTGCCGCCGATGGCCAGCTTGCCGCCCTTGGCCAGCGCGTCGGCGATGTGCTGCTCGATCTTGCGCACGGCGTTTTCGTCGATCAGCGGGCCTTGCGTCACGCCCGCGTCCATGCCGTTGCCCAGTTTCAGCTCGGCCACCTTGGCCACCAGGCGGGCGGCGAAGTCGTCGTAGATGCTGTCCTGTACGTAGATGCGGTTGGCGCACACGCAGGTCTGGCCGCTGTTGCGGTATTTCGACATCAGCACGCCTTCGACGGCCGCGTCGATGTCGGCATCCTCGAAGACGATGAAGGGCGCGTTGCCGCCCAGTTCCAGCGACAGCTTCTTGATGGTGCCGGCCGCCTCGCGCGACAGCCAGGCGCCCACTTCCGTCGAGCCCGTAAACGTGATCTTGCGCACCAGGTCGTTGTGGCACAGTTCCGTGCCGATCGCCTGCGCCGCGCCCGTCACCACATTGAAGACGCCGGGCGGCACGCCGGCGCGCAGCGCCAGTTCGGCCAGCGCCAGGGCCGACAGCGGCGTTTGCGACGCCGGTTTCAATACCATGGCGCAGCCGGCGGCCAGGGCAGGGCCGGCCTTGCGCGTGATCATGCCGTTCGGGAAATTCCACGGCGTGATGGCCGCGCACACGCCGATCGGCTGCTTGATGACGACGATGCGCTTGTCGTTCGACGGCGGCGCGATGACGTCGCCGTAGGCGCGCTTGCCTTCCTCGGCAAACCATTCCAGGTAGGCCGCGTTGGAGACGATTTCGCCCTTGGCTTCGGCCAGCGACTTGCCTTGCTCGCTGGTCAATATCAGCGCCAGGTCGTCGGCGTGCTGCAGGATCAGCGCATGCCAGGCGCGCAGCACCGTGGCACGCGCCTTGACGGTCTGCTTGCGCCACAGCCGGAAGGCCGCATGGGAGGCGGCGATGGCGCGCCGCGTCTCGGCCGCTCCCATGCGGGGCACCGTGGCGATGACGGCGCCCGTGGCAGGGTTGGTGACGTCGATGGTGGCGCCGTCATCGGCGTCGCACCAGGCGCCGTCGATCAGGCATTGTTGTTTCAACAGGCTTGCGTCTTGCAGGTTCAACATGGGGTTCTCCTTGGATGGGGGATGCTGCTTAACCGGCGACGGACACCTGGGCGAGGCCGGCGTCGACGATGATGTTCTGGCCCGTGATGCCGTCCGAGTCGTCGGCCGCCAGGAACAGGGCCGTGCGCGCCACGTGGCCCGCGTCGAGCCGGTATTTCAGGCATTGCAGCTCGATGAACTTGCGGTCCTCTTCCGGGTCGCGCCACAGCGCCGCCTGGCGGTCCGTGGCGATGGCGCCGGGCGCGATGGCGTTGACGCGGATATTCTGTTCGCCCAGCTCGCGCGCCAGGGTGCGCGACAGGCCCGCGATGCCCGCCTTGGACGTGGTGTAGCCGACCAGGTTGGGGCGCCCGCGCATCCACGAAATCGAGCCGAGGTTGATGATGGAACCGCCGCCGGCGGCCGCCATGCCGGGCGCCACCTGCTGGATGGCGAACACGTGGTGCTTCAGGTTCAGGGCCAGGCAGTTGTCCCAGTACTCGGGCGTCAGCTCGGCCAGGCTGTGGCGGTCGTCGCGGCCCGCGTTATTGAGCAGCACGCGGATGGCGCCGAAGCGCGCTTCCACGTCGGCCAGGCTGGCCTGGTAGGCGGCGATGTCGCGGATGTCGCTGTAGACGAAATGCGGCGCATGGCGGCACAGGGGGGCCAGGCGCGCGGCCAGGGCGGCGCTGGCGTCGCGGTCGATGTCGCAAAAAGCCACTTGCGCGCCTTGCAGGGCGAAGTGCTCGACCAGCGAGGCGCCGATGCCGGAGCCGCCGCCGGAGACGAAAACCACGCGGTCCTGCAGGCTGGGGTAGAGAGTGATGTTGGCGTTCATGCTGTCCTCACGGTGGGAGTATTGCGGGAAATCAATCCCGGTACAGGGGTTCGGGGCGGCCCGCCACGTCCAGGCGCACGGCAAAGAGGCCGCCGGCCTGCGGCTGGCGCGCCAGTTCGTCGTCGCTCGCGCCTTCGCGCGCGCTGGTGATGTACAGGGTGCGCAGGTCGGCGCCGCCAAAGGCGATCATCGTGGGCCGCGCGACGGGCACGTGCACGATGCCGGTGATCTCGCCCTGCGGCGAGAAGCGCAGCACCCGGCCGCCTTCGTATTGCGCGCTCCAGTAGCAGCCCTCGGCATCGAGCGCGGCGCCATCGGGGCGGCCGCCATACACGGCTTCCTCGCCCCTGGCGGGCAGGCGGGCAAATACGCTGCGCGTGCCGACCTGGCCGCTGGCCGCGTCAAAGGCGAAACGGTAGATCACGTGGTTCGGCGTGTCGGACTGGAACAGCGACTGGCCGTCGGCGGCGAAGGCGAGGCCGTTGCTGACCTTGACGCCGAGACCCTGCTGCGGCCCCCAGCCCAGGCGCGTGGCGCCACGTTCCAGGCAAAACATGGCCGCCAGTTCCGCCGTGCGCGGTTCGTACATGGCGCCGGCCCAGAAACGCCCGGCGCCGTCGCAGCGGCCATCGTTGAAGCGCATGCTGGCGCTGTCGTACGGCGCGTCGGCCAGCTTGTCGAGCAAGCCTTCCTGCGGATAAAAACGGTAGAAACCGTCGCGCAGGGCCGCCACCAGGCCGCCCTTTTCAGCCAGGGCGATGCAGCCCGGCTCGCACGGCACCCACCAGACGCGGTCGAGGCTTGTCGACGGCTCGTAGCGGTGCAGGCGGCGTCCGGCGATATCGATCCAGTACAGACATTGCTCGGCCACGCTCCACAGCGGGCATTCGCCCAGCTGGGCGCGCGCGTCGAGCACGAGTTCGGCTTGCCATTCACGCATGCTGGCTCTCCGCAGTTTCTTCAATGGCCAGGCGCATGGCGATGTGCAGGCTCTCGCCGGGTGCCAGCAGGCGCATGCCGGTGCCGGCGGCGCCCTGGTGCGCCAGCGCAAACGCATTGTTGGCGTGCGTGACGGGTTCGATGGCGATGAAATTGCGTTCGTCGCCGGGCGCGAAGCACACGAGGTGGCGGCAGTTGTCGCTGGCCGACAGCTGCACGCTGTAATCGCCGTAATCGAGGCTGGCGCGGCTCGTCCAGCCGCCGTAGCAATGGTCGCTGTGCCAGCCGGCCACCGGTTGCGGCGCGGCGAACGGCGACGTTTGCGCCACGGGGGCCAGGCCGGCCGGCAAATGGTCATCGCCCATGCTCCATACGCCATCCCACTGCGTTTGCAGGCGCAGGCCGGGCGCCAGCGGGAAATACGGGTGGAATCCCAGGCCGGCGGGCATGGCGCGCGTGTCGTCATTGCGCACGGATAGCGTCAGGCGCAGGCCGGCGGCGTCGAGCAGCACGGTTTGCCGGGTCGTGCAGGCGAACGGCCAGTCGGCATCGCCGCCATGCACCAGCAGCAGTTCGGCGCTGTCTGCCGCGCGCGCCGTCACTTGCCAGGCGCGCTGCCAGCCGAAGCCGTGGATGCTGTGCGGCTCGGGCGGGAAGTTGGCGCGCAAGGCATGCGTGTGGCCATTGGCCTGCAGCAGGGCGTCGCCGATGCGGTTCGAATACGGCACCAGCGGATAGCACGCCATCTGCCGCACGCCCGCATTGGCCGGCGCGGCGCGCAGGATGTCGCGCCCGCGCCAGCGGAAGGCCGCCAGCGCGCCGCCCGTTGCCGGGTGGACGTCGGCGCGGCAGTCGCCGTGCGCCAGGGTGAAAGGAGACTGGTGGTCCATGCCTCAGCCTTTCAAGCCGCCCGAGGTCAGGCCGGAAACGACCTTTTCCTGGAAAATCACGATCAGCACGACGATGGGCACGATGGCCACCACCAGTGCCGCCGAAATGATCGGCCACGGGAAGGCGAATTCGCCCTGGTACAGCTGGATGCCGACGGGCAGGGTGCGGTAAGCCACGGCCGAGTTCATCGACAGCGCCAGCAGGAACTCGTCCCAGGAGTTCACAAACGCCAGGATGGCGGCCGTGGCCACGCCCGGTGCCGCCAGCGGCAGCACGATGCGCCACAGGGCGCTCAGGCGGGTGCAGCCGTCGAGCATGGCCGCGTTTTCGATGTCGCGTGGAATGTCCTGGAAGAAACTGACCATCATCAGGGTGCAGATGGGCAGGTTTAGCACCGTGTACGGCAGCACCAGCGCCCAGTAGGAATTGAGCAAGCCCAGGCTGCGCATGATTTCGAACAGCGGCACCATCAAGGTCACCAGCGGGAACATCGACACGCCGATGATGGCCGTCAGGATCAGCCCACGGAAGCGCAGGCGCAGGCGGGCGATCGCATACGCGGCCAGCGCGCTGATGAACAGGCTGAGCAGGGTCGACAGGCCGGCCACGATCAGGCTGTTGGTGAGGAAAGTCAGCAGCGGCTGGTCCTGGAAGGCGGAAATGAAGTTACCGATGGTCGGTTCGTGCGGCCAGTAGGTGATCGGCTTTTGCGTCAGCTCCGTTTCCGTCTTGAGCGAGGTGAACAGGATCCACAGGGCGGGGAAGACGCCATTGAGGATGACGAGCGCGGCGGCGAACCAGCGCAGGCGCTTCGATGAAAACAGGCCGCTCATTCTTTGTCTCCTCTTACATATTTCAGATACACAAACGTGGTGGCCATCGACAGCAGGAACATGAAGACCGCCAGGGTCGAGCCGTAGCCCACGTCCAGGTAATCGACGGTATTGGACTGGATATACATGGCCAGGGTCTTGGTTTCGTCGCCCGGGCCGGGCATGTTGTACGGAATATCGAAGGACTGGATGGCCGTCAGGGTGCGGAAGATCAGCGCCACCAGCATCGATGGCACCAGCAGGGGCAGGGTCACTTCCGTAAATTGCTTCCACTTGCTGGCGCCGTCCACTTCGGCCGCCTCATACAGCGAGGCGGGGATGGTTTGCAGGCCGGCGAGCAAAATCAGCGCCATGAACGACGAGGTTTTCCAGATGGTGGTGATGCAGATGGCAGCCATGGTCAAGACCGGCGAATTGAACCAGATCTGCGGCTGCCAGCCCAGGCCGGGGAGCAGCAGGTCGATGCGGCGGATCAGGTCGTTCACCAGGCCGTATTCGCTGTGGAAGAACCAGGCGAAGATCAGGCCGACGAAGGCCAGCGGCAAGGCCCACGGCAGCAGCAGCGCTAGGCGCACGGGCCAGCGGTACTTGAACGGCATGTTGGCCAGCATGGCCAGGCCCAGGCCCGCCACCAGCGCGCCCGGCACGGTGACGACGGTGATGATGACGGTGTTTTTCAGCGACTTCCAGAACAGCGCGTCTTCCAGCGCCATCTTGTAGTTGTCCAGCCCGACAAAGCTGGGCAGGCTGCCGCCGGACAGGCGGATGTCGAAAAAGCTGTTGTAGATCAATTTGCCGACCGGGTAGGCCACGATCAGCAGTAAAAAGAGAATCGCCGGCGTCAGCAGGACCCAGGCCAGCGTTGTTTCGCTGGGGTCCGTGATGCGGCTTTTCAGGGTGCGTTGCCTCATGATTTCCTCGTCTGTTGCGGTGTGCGTATGCGTGTGCCGCCCGGGCCGCCGTCGTGGCGGCCGGGCGCATGCCCCTTAGCGCAGGATGCGCTTGACGCGGCTTTCGATCTCGCCCACGGCCGCCGCCGGCGTCTTGACGCCCGCCATCACGGCATTCGTGTTGACGCGCACGGCTTCGGACACTTCGCTGTAGCGCGGCGTGACGGGGCGCGAACGGGCGCTTTGCACCACCGGCAGGGCGTCGGCAAACCAGCCATTGGCAGCCAGCACGTCCTTGTCCTGGTAGACGGACGGGTAGACGGGCAGGTTGGATGCCTTGATGGCCAGCTGTTTCGACACTTCCGGGCTCGACAGCCAGCGCACCAGCTTGGCCGACGCCGCCTTGTTCTTCGAGTAGGAAGACACGGCCCACTGCCAGCCGCCGATGCACGAGGCCGGCTTGCCGCCCTGCATGGCCGGCAGGCTGACGACGCCCACCTTGTCCTTCACGCTGCTCTCGGCGCCATCCTGGAAGTGGTTCCAGGCATAGCCCCAGTTGACGGCGAACAAGACGTTGCCTGCCTGGAATTCCTTGCGCGTATCGTCGGTGGCCACTTCGGCGATGTTTTTCTTCGCCACGCCCTGGTCGACCAGCTTGCGCCACATGGCCAGGCCCGCTTCCGCCTTGGGCTTGTCCAGGGTCAGCTTGCCATTGGTGACCAGCTCGCCGCCCTGGCTCCAGTACGGCAGCAAGAAGGTGCAGACGGCGCCTTCGATGGCCTTGCCCTGGAAGCTGATGCCCTGCAGTTCCGGATTCTTTTCGCCGGCCTGGATGGTGCGCGCCACGCTGGCCAGCTCATCCCAGGTTTTCGGCGGCGCCAGCTTGTACTTGGCCAGCAAGTCCTTGCGGTAGTACAGGAACATGGCATCGGCAAAGGCGGGCAGTGCCACCACCTTGTTGTCGACCATATTCGCTTGCTTGTAGGCGGGCAAATACTGGCCCATGACCTTGTCGCGGTCGGCGCCCAGGTATTTGTCCAGGCTTTCGATCCAGCCGGCCGACGCGTACTGGGCCGGGCGGATGATGTCGATCAGGAACACGTCCAGGGTGGTGTCGCCCGCGGACAGCACCGTGTTCAGGTATTTTTGCTGCAATTCGGACGTGGCGCCGCCCGTTTCCAGGTCGATCTTGACGCCGGGATTGGCGGCCATGAATTTGGCGAACAGTTCGCGCATGACTTCGGGGCGCTCCTGGCCGCCGACGAAGACCTTGACCGTCTGCGCGTGCGCGCCGGTAGTCATGCCGGTGGTCAATGCAAAGGTGGCGCCGAGCGCCAGGACGAGGGATTTGATACGCATGATGGTGTCTCCTGATGGGTATGCGATGACGGCCTGTGGCCTTGTTAGCACTATTTTTTATTTGGATGGCAGTACCGCGCCGCCCTGCGGGTCGAACAGGTGGATTTTCTCCATATCGATCTGTACCGTGACTTGCTGTCCCGGCGCCAGGGCGAACGTGGGCGGCAGGCGCGCCGTCAATTCCCCGCCTTCGCACTGGAAGATGACGAGGGTTTCCGCGCCCAGCGGTTCGACCACCACGACGGTCGCGGCCAGCGGCGCGCTGGCGGCGCTGGCCGCTTCCAGGGTAATGTCTTCCGGGCGGATGCCGAATTCCACCGCGCGGCCATCGAACTTGCCGCAGGCGGCCTGGCGCTCGGGCGGCAGCGCCAGGCGGGCGGCGCCCAGCACGATCTCGGCCAGGCCGGCGCCATTGCGCGCCACCTTGGCGTTGAGGAAATTCATCGGCGGCGAGCCCGTGAAACCGGCGACGAATTTCGACACGGGCTCGTTGTAGATCTGGTCCGGCGTGCCGACCTGCATGATGTTGCCGCCAGACAATACAACGATGCGTTCGGCCAGGGTCATCGCCTCGACCTGGTCATGCGTGACGTAAATGGTGGTGGCGCCGATGCGCTGGTGCAGCTTCTTGATTTCCGTGCGCATTTCCGAGCGCAGCAGGGCGTCCAGGTTCGACAGCGGTTCGTCGAACAGGAACAGCTTGGCCTGGCGCACGATGGCGCGGCCCATGGCCACGCGCTGGCGCTGGCCGCCGGACAGGGCGCGCGGCTTGCGGTCGAGCAAATGGTCGATCTTCAGGATGGCGGCGGCGGCGCGCACGCGCTGTTCGATTTCCGCCTTGGGAAACTTGCGCAGCTTCAAGCCGAAGCCCAGGTTGTCGAACACGGACTTGTGCGGATACAGCGCATAGTCCTGGAACACCATGGCGATGTCGCGCTCGCGCGGCGGCAAGTCGTTGACCACCTGCCCTTCGATGGAAATGGTGCCGCCCGTGATCGTTTCCAGCCCCGCGACCATGCGCATCAGTGTTGATTTTCCGCAACCCGAAGGGCCCACGAAGACGACAAACTCGCCTTGTTTGATTTCCAGGTCGATGCCATGAATGACTTCGACGCCGTTGTCGTACTTCTTGACGACCTTTTCCAGTTTTACACCTGACATGCTTGTCTCCAAAAGATGCGAATGACGCGTCTGAGCGCGTTATGTGCTTTACAACAGTGCGTTACAACAGAATAATTAGTAGGCGCCCGTGTCGAGCGCTTTCGCCAGCGACGGTTTCAGGGCCGTGATGAAGGCGTTGGCCTGGCGCATCATCATGCCCATGTCCGAAGCGATGGCGACGTAGTCATAGCCGTAACTGATGAAAGTGTGCACCATTTCCGGCGACGGGCCGACAATGCCGATCGGTTTGCCGATGGCGCGGGCGCGGCGGGCCGCATCGGCGATGGCCGCCTGCACGTCCGGGTGGCCGATGTTGCCGATATGGCCCATGGCTGCCGACAGGTCGCCGGGGCCGACGAACAGGGCGTCGACGCCATCGACGGCGGCGATCTCTTCCAGTTGCGCCAGCGCGGCCGGGGTTTCCAGCTGAATGATGGAAAACACGGCGCCGTTGGCGCGCGTGGCGTAGTCGGGCACGGTGCCATAGCGGCTGGCGCGGTGCATGGCGGCAAAACCGCGCGTGCCGGGAATGGCCTGGCCCGGCTGCGGATAGCGGGTGGCGGCCACGGCGCTGCGCGCTTCCCCGGCGTTTTCCACGAACGGGAACATCAGGGTTTGCGCGCCGATGTCGAGCGCGCGCTTGATCTGCACCAGGTCGTTCCAGGCCAGGCGCACGACGGGGCAGGCCGGCGTGCCGCCCACGGCTTGCAGGATCTGGTAGGCGTCCTGGTAGTCGATGGGCACGTGTTCCATGTCCAGCACCAGCCAGTCGAAGCCGGCACAGCCCATGGCTTCGGCCGTCACGGGCGTGCCGGCCATCAGCCAGCTGCCCAGCGGTACTGCGTTGTCCGCCAGCAAGGTGCGGAAACGATTGTCCAGGATATCCATATTTGTGCTCTCTATATATATGTAGGGAAGGCGGCGGCGTCAGAAGATCGGCGGCTCGGGCGTGACGGCATTGCCCAGCAGGAAGTCGAGGTCGCAGCCCTGGTCGGCCTGCGTCACGTGTTCCATGTACAGCTTGGTGTAGCCGCGCGCATATTTTTGCGCCGGCGCCTGCCACTCGGCGCGGCGGCGCGCCAGTTCCTCGTCCGTGACATCCATGTTCAGGCTGCGCGCGGCGATGTCCAGTTCGATCATGTCGCCGTTGCGTACCAAAGCCAGCGGGCCGCCCACGGCCGCTTCCGGCGTCACGTGCAGCACGCAGGTGCCGTAGTGGGTGCCGCTCATGCGCGCGTCGGAGATGCGCACCATGTCGCGGATACCTTGCTGCAACAGCTTTTTCGGCACGGGCAGGTTGCCCCATTCCGGCATGCCCGGTGCGCCAATGGGGCCGCCATTGCGCAGGATCAAGACGGTGTTTTCATCGATGTCGAGGTCCGGCGCGTGGATTTGCGCCAGCATCTCCGCGTTCGAGTCGAACACGAGGGCGCGTCCGCGGTGTCTGGCGAATTTCGGGTTGGCGGCCGACGGCTTGATGACGGCGCCGCCAGGGCACAGGTTGCCGCGCAGGACGGCCAGCGCCGCGCCGTCGGCCACCGGCTGCGACACCTTGCGGATCACGCTGTCGTCGAGGCAGACGGCGTCGGCGATGTTCTCGCCCAGGCTGCGGCCCGTCACCGTCAAGGCCGTCAAGTCCAGCTGCGGCGCGATTTCCTTGAGCAGGGCCGGCATGCCGCCGGCATAGAAGAAATCTTCCATCAGCTTGTCGCCGGACGGGAACAGGTTGGCGATGACGGGCACTTTTTGCGCCATCGTATCCATTTCATCGAGCGACAGGGCCAGCCCGGCGCGCCCGGCGATGGCCACCAGGTGGATGGCCGCGTTGGTCGAACCGCCCAGCGCCATGTAGGCGGCCACGCCGTTGGCCAGCGCGGCGCGGGTAAAGAAGCGCGACGGCTTCAAGTCTTCCCACACCATGCCGACGATGCGCTCGCCGCATTGCGAGGCCATGCGCACGTGGTTGGCATCCATGGCGGGAATGCTGGTGGCGCCCGGCAAGGTAAAGCCCATCGCCTCGACGATGGAGGTCATGGTCGAGGCCGTGCCCATGGTGTTGCAGGTGCCGGGCGAGCGCGTCATCTTCGCTTCCAGCTTGATCCACTCGGGCTTGGCGATGTCGCCGGCCACGTAGTCGTCCCAGAATTTCTTCGTGTGCGTGCCCGCGCCCACGCTCTGGCCACGGTAGCGATCGTTGAGCATGGGGCCGGCGGGGCAGAAGATGGCGGGGATATCCATGCTGATGGCGCCCATCAGCATGCCGGGCGTGGTCTTGTCGCAGCCGCCCAGCAGCACGGCGCCATCGATGGGCAGCGAGCGCAGCAGTTCTTCCGTTTCCATGGCGAGGAAGTTGCGGTAGATCATGGTGGTGGGCTTGACCATCACTTCGCCCAGCGACAGGGCTGGCAGTTCGACGGGGAAGCCGCCGGCCAAGAGGATGCCGCGCTTGACGGCCTCGGCCCGTTCGCGCAGGTGCGAGTGGCACGGCGACAGGTCGCTCCAGGTATTGATGATGGCGATGACGGGGCGGTCGAGGAATTCCTCGCGGCGCAAACCCATCTGCTGCAGGCGCTGGCGGTGGGCGAACGAGCGCATGTCGTCTGGGGCCAGCCAGCGCTGGCTGCGCAGGGATTCCAGCGTGCGGCGGGAGGTAGCGGAGCTCAATGTATGTCCTTTTCGTATGCCTGGCGCGCTGCGTATGGCGTTCCAGTGCTGCTGTCTAGGGTCTTGCTTGCCGCCTTTGTTAGCGCTAACATTGCAAGTACAGCGAAATATAATTTGAATCGTACGGGGCTGTCAACAGATTTAATGCAGGCAGAACGCGCGTAGCCATTACACTATCGGCATGATTTCATTGGCGCCAATTTCCAATAGGGAATTCCTGCGGCCCAGCCGGCACGCTTTGCGGCCAGCCGCAGCGCACCGGCGCCACTCTGGCATCCCCTGTGCGGCCGGCCATGGCATGATGCATGCTGATCACCGATTTTTGAGAAGGCAGTACCCATGAACGACCCAGTACGCAAGCGGCGTGGCCTCGGCCGCAGCACCGTGTTCGATGTGGCCAAATTGGCACAGACCTCGGCCATTTCCGTGTCGCGCTATTTCAAGGAGCCGGACCGCGTGTCGCAGGAAACGCGCGAGCGCATCAAGAGCGCCATCGACCAGCTCGGCTATATCCGTAACGAGGCGGCCGGCGGGCTGGCCTCGACCCAGAGCCGCATCGTGGGCGCCATCGTGCCCAGCGTGTCCAATTCCATCTTTGCGGAAACCATCCAGGGCTTGTCGACCACCTTGTCGCAGCACAATTACCAGCTGCTGCTGGCCACCCACGATTATTCGATCGAGACGGAAGAAAAGGTGGTGCGCGCCTTTCTCGGCTGGTCGCCGCGCGCACTGGTGCTGACGGGGGCCGACCATAGCGCCGCCACGGAAACCTTGCTGGCGGGCTTGCAGATTCCCGTCATCGAGACGTGGGATATCCGCCCTGAGCGGCCATATCCGCAGATCGGCTTTTCGCACATCGCCACGGGGCGCGACATGACCTTGTACCTGCACGCGCAAGGCTACCGGCGCATCGTCTACGTCGACAGCGGCATCGGCAGCGATTTCCGCGCCCGCAAGCGGGCCCAGGGCTATGAAGAAACCATGCGGCAGCTGGGCTTGCGTGCGGAAATCGTGCAGGCGTCGGTAACGGCGCCGCTCGATGCGGGCGGGCAAGTGTTCAGCGAGCAGATGGCGCGCGCCGAGCGTCCCGACGCGCTGTTCTTTGCCAACGACAACATGGCCGCCGGCGCCATCTATGAAGCGGCGCGCCTCGGTATCCGTATTCCTGAGCAATGCGCGGTGGCGGGCTTCGGCGACTTCCCGTTCTCGGAAAAACTGATGCCGGCGCTGACGACGATCCGCGTACCGCGCTACGACATCGGCCGCCTGGCCGCGCAAGCCATCCTGCAGCGCCTGGGCGAAGTGGACGAGGGCGCCGCGCCACCGGCACTGGCGCCGCTGGCCTACGAGCTGATCGCGCGGGCCAGCGCCTGACGGCCACTGTCGGCGGCAGATATTGATGAATCATATTTCTATCATCACAACATGCAATTGGATAACTATGCTGCGATGCGGCATCATGCACTTGTCTCCTCTACTTCCTCACAGGAATTAGATTCAGCCCGCTCCCGCAGCGGGCTTTTTTTTTGCCTGTCGCGCACAGCAAGAATGGCCCGGCCTGCGCCAGGCGACGGCCGTCGGCGAGTCCAAGTGGATGCGTTCGAGCATGGTCTCACATGAATATTAATAATGGATGCATGAAGTTTTACCATTATTTTTCATGGATGAAAGCCCCTATGATGTCTCCATACTTCACCAGGAGGCATTGCCATGACCGTCACGACACACAATCTGGGCTACCCGCGCATCGGCGCCAAACGCGAACTGAAATTCGCCCTGGAAGATTACTGGAAGGGCCAAAGCAGCCTGGACGCGCTGGAAGGCCAGGGCGCCGAATTGCGCCAGCGCCATTGGCAAGACCAGCACGCGCTGGACCTGGCGCCCGTGGGCGACTTTTCCTTCTACGACCAGGTGCTGGACCTGAGTTTTACGCTTGGCAACCTGCCGCAACGCGTGCGCGGCCTGGAAGGCGCCGCCCTCGACAACTATTTCCGCGTGGCCCGCGGCCGCTCGGCCGGCGACAGCGATTGCAGCTGCGTCCACGCCGGCGAAATGACGAAATGGTTCGACACCAATTACCACTACATCGTGCCGGAATTTTCGGCCGGCACGCAGTTCAAGCTCGACAGCAGCCGCCTGCTGCTGCAACTGGCGCAAGCGCGCCAGCTCGGCGTGAAAGCCAAGCCCGTGCTGATCGGTCCCGTCACCTACTTGTGGCTGGGCAAGGCCAAGGATGATTCCGACAAGCTGGCGCTGCTGCAAGCCTTGCTGCCCGTCTACGTGCAATTGCTGCAGGAACTGGCGGACCAGGGCGTGGAATGGGTGCAGATTGATGAACCAATCCTCGTCACGGAAATCGATGGCGCCTGGCAGCAGGCGCTGGTGACGGCCTATGATACCTTGAGCAAGGTCAAGCACGTCAACCTGCTGCTGGCCACGTATTTCGGCAAGCTGCAAGACAATTTGCCGCTGGCGTGCAAGCTGCCCGTGCAAGGCTTGCACCTCGATGCCGTCAATGCCCGCGATGAAGTGGAGCAAGTCATCGCCCAATTGCCCGCCACCAGCGTGCTGTCGCTGGGCGTGGTGAATGGCCGCAATATCTGGAAGACGGACTTGAACGACGTGCTGGCGTGGCTGGAACCCGTGCATGCCAGCCTGCAATCGCGCCTGTGGATCGCCCCGTCGTGTTCCTTGCTGCACGTGCCCGTCGACCTGGACAGCGAGCAAAAGCTCGATGCCGATATCCAATCCTGGCTGGCCTTCGCCCGCCAGAAGCTTGATGAAGTGCACACCATCGCCGGCGCCCTGAATAACGGCCGCGCCGCCGTGCAGGCGGCGCTCGATGCCAATCATGCGGCCGTGCAAGCGCGCCGCCAGTCGCCGCGTGTGCATAATCCGCACGTGAAAGCGGCCGTGGCGCGCATCGATGCGACGTTGGGCCAGCGCGCCAGCGGCTATGCGGAGCGTGCCGCCAAGCAAGCTGCGCTGCTGCAACTGCCGCTGTACCCGACGACAACCATCGGTTCCTTCCCGCAGACGGCGGAAATCCGCCAGGCGCGCAGCCAGTTCCGCGGCGGCCAGCTGGACGAGGCCAGTTATAAAAAGCTGATGCAGGCGGAAATCGCCCGTTGCGTCAAGGAACAAGAGACGCTGGGCCTGGACGTCTTCGTGCACGGCGAAGCGGAACGCAATGACATGGTCGAGTATTTCGGTGAACAGCTGGACGGCTACACCTTCAGCCAGTTCGGCTGGGTGCAATCGTACGGTTCGCGCTGCGTGAAACCGCCCATTTTGTTCGGCGACATCAGCCGCCCCCGCGCCATGACCGTCGAGTGGAGCACCTATGCCCAGTCGCTGACGGACAAGCCGATGAAAGGCATGCTGACGGGCCCCGTCACCATCCTGAACTGGTCCTTCGTGCGCGACGACCAGCCCCGTTCCGTCTCGTGCCACCAGCTGGCGCTGGCCATGCGCGCCGAAGTGCAGGACCTGGAACGGGCAGGCATCCGCGTGATCCAGATCGACGAGGCGGCGCTGCGCGAAGGCTTGCCACTGCGCAAGTCGCAATGGGCCGACTACCTGCGCTGGGCCGTGGAATCGTTCCGCATCACGGCCAATGGCGTGGCTGACGAGACGCAGATCCACACGCACATGTGCTATTCGGAATTCAACGACATCATCGCGCAGATCGCCGGCATGGATGCGGACGTCATCACCATCGAAACCTCGCGCTCCGACATGGAATTGCTCGATGCCTTCGACGATTTTAATTACCCGAATGACATCGGCCCCGGCGTCTACGACATCCACTCGCCCAACATTCCGAGCCAGGAACAGATGGTGAAACTGATGCGCAAGGCGGCCGAACGCATTCCCGCGCAGCGCCTGTGGGTCAACCCTGATTGCGGCCTGAAGACGCGCGGCTGGAAAGAAGTGATTCCCGCGCTGGCCAACATGGTGGCGGCCGCGAAAACCTTGCGTGGCGATAACGTTGCCTGAGGATGGCAGGGGGAGAGGGCAGATATAGGGAATAGCTATTTCTATCATCACAACATGCAATTGGATAATGATGCTGCGATGCGGCATCATTCACCTGTCTCCTCTACTTCCTCACAGGAAATAGATTCAGCCCGCTCCCGTAGCGGGCTTTTTTTTTGCCGTTACGCATTATCGCGCGGGCTTTCACCGCTGCATCGCATAAGATACCCTTGTTAAACCATACACAAGGAGACAAGTTGATGATGCCTTTGTTGCGCGCCGCCAGCATGCTTGCGCTGATGGCGCTTGGCGCCTGCTCGGAGGAGCGGCATCCGTTTGATCGCCATGTGGCCCAATTGCGTCCGGAGACGGTCGCAGCGCTGCCTGATATGGGATGGCCGGCCGGCACGGTGCTGTGCCCGCTGACCATGTATCAGAGCGAGCTGCCCGGCTCGGCGCCTCCTGCTGACAGGGTCAACGCTTTCCTGAAGCAAAAGCAATTCCTGGGGGATGAAGGCCACTGGTCGCTCATCGTCGTCAAGCCGCAGCCAGCGGAAAACCCCGGTACCCATATCGAGCAACTGTTTTTCAAGCGTGCAGAGTATGACGTGATCAACGAGCCGGAAATGCTCAGGCGCGATGGCGGGACATTGCCGACGGGGTTTGTGCCGCAGACTTGCGTACCGGTGGAGCACGCCCGCGTGCTGGTTACTCGCCCGCAAGGATCGGATCGAACGCTGATCGTTTTTGGAACGGCCTGAACGAGATATTGATAGAACCTATTTCTATCATCACAACATGCAATTGGCTTTATATGCTGCAACGCGGCATCATTGCACCTGTCTCCTCTACTTCCTCACAGGAAATAGATTCAGCCCGCTCCCGCAGCGGGCTTTTTTTTGCCCGTTTTTTACTGCGGCAGACGGCGCACGCTTGCTTGTCATCCAGGCATCGTGTTGCTTTTGAGCATGCTAAACTGGGCCTTCCCCAGACCAAGGTTGCCCGATGCTTCAATTATTTCGCCACACGCTGGAGTCCACGCCGATCCTCGCCCTGTTTCTCGTCATCGGCGCCGGTTATGCGCTGGGGCGCATCAGCGTGTTCGGCTTTTCGCTGGGCGTGGGCGGCGTGCTGTTCGCGGGGCTGGCGCTGGGCGCCTTTGCTCCCGGTGCCGTGCCGCCGCCCATGGTCGGCTCCATCGGCTTGCTGCTGTTTCTGTATGGCATAGGCGTGCAATACGGCGTGCAGTTCTTCGCCGGCTTGCGCGGGGCGGGGCAGAAACACAACCTGATCGCTTTTGCCGCCGTCATGGGCGGCCTGGCCGTGTCCGTCTGGGGCGGACAGTGGATCGATATCTCGCTGCGCATGGCCAGCGGCGTGTTTGCCGGCGCCATGACCAGCACGGCAGCCCTGCAGGCGGCGCTGGAAGCGTCGCACGGCAATGGCGACGCGGCCGTCGGCTATGCCGTCGCGTATCCGTTCGGCGTCGTCGGTCCCATGCTGGGCCTGTACCTGGCCGGGAGGATATTAAAACCCGTGCTGACGCAGCCGCCGGCACCGATCGTCGTGTCGGAAATTACCATCGACGAAGCCAAATTGGCGGGCGCGGCCCTGTCCGAGCTGGCCGATGGCCCGCTGGCGGGCGTGCAAGTGATCGGCGTGCGCCAGGGCCACCAGAACCGCTTGCCCGATCCTGGCCTGGTGCTGGGCGTGGGCGACGCGCTGATGGTGTCGGGCACGGTGGCGGGCGTGGAAGCGGCGCGCACGGCGCTGGGCCACCTCGACCCGGGACGGCTGATGAAGGACCGCAGCGCGTTCGACGGCACGGAAGTGTTCGTCTCGGACGCGGAAATCGTCGGCGTACCGTTGGGAGAGTTGAACCTGGCGAAGGATTTTCCCCTGCAGATCGCCTTCATCCGCCGTGGCGACGCCATGATCCTGCCCCATCCATTCCTGACCCTGGAATTCGGCGACAGGGTGATGGCCATTGCACCAGCGAAACATGCAGCCGACGTGCGCAAGCTGTTCGGCAATTCCATCACGGCAACGGCCGAGTTCAGCTATGTCTCGCTGGGCATGGGCATGGTGCTGGGCGTGCTGCTGGGTCTGGTGCCGATACCGTTGCCGTGGATAGGCTCGTTCAGCCTTGGGCTGGCGGGCGGCCCGCTGGTGATGGCGCTGATCCTGGGACGGCTGGGCAGGGTGGGCAAGATCAGCTGGCGCCTGCCTCTGTCGGCCAACCTGGTCATGCGCAACTATGGCTTGACGATTTTCCTCGCCTCCGTCGGCATGGCCTCCGGCTTGCCCTTCGTGCAGCAAGTAGGTGCCGACGGCTTGCCCATGCTGGCGCTGGGGGCCGTGACGGTGCTGGTGGTGGTGGCCCTCGTCGTGATTTTGGGCAAGGTCTTCCTGCGCCTGCCGTTTCCCGAGTTGCTCGGCATCGCGGCCGGCGCCACGGGCAATCCGGCCGTGCTGGTGTTCGCCAACCGCCTGGCCAGGTCGGACCGCCCGAACCTGGGCTACGCCATGATTTTTCCCAGCATGACCATTGTCAAGATCGTTGCCGTGCAGGTGTTGCTGCATTTGTATGGTTGATCTCGGCTGGTTGGTTTCATCAAGTCGGGCGGCAATAATCATGTTGTGGCTTGCCTGACATCCGTCAGACTGGCCGTGGAAGCCAGATTGCTATCCGTGCGAGGCCGTCAAACACCGGGTGGCTTGACGCCCGTTGCCGTGTAAAACTTGGAGCAGCGGCACTTTGGCCATCGGGGACATGGCAAGGAACCACTCCGGCTTGTCGCGAAGATCAACATCGATACGCTCGAAAGCGATCCCTTTTTCCTGCAACGCGATGGCGACCCGCTGAACGAAAGGGCGTATCCGTATAGTTCGGCGGTTGTGCGACGTCAGCCGTTAAGGTCAGCCATTAAGCATACGGCCGCCGTCAACGATGATTTCGGAGCCGACGGTCCAGCGGGACTCGTCGGAAGCGAGGTACAACACCGCCTTGGCCACTTCCTCCGGCGTGCCGAAGCGGCCGAACGGAATCGTTGCGGTAATTTCCTTGTTGAGCTGATCGCGGTAGGCATCCGGGATGCCGAGCTTGTCGTACAGCGGCGTTTCGACGGGACCGGGACTGACGGCGTTGACGCGAACGCCGCGTGCCAGCAGTTCGCCCGACAGCGTTTTCGACAAGTTCAAGAATGCGGCCTTGGTTGCGGCATATACCGATGAGTGCGCCGAGCCGACGTGCGCGCTGACCGATGTGTTGAGCACCACCGATGCGGGGTTCGCGAACACTGGCAGCAGCGCCTGGATCAGGAAATAGGGCCCCTTGACGTTGATGTCGAAGGAACGGTCGAACATTTCCTCCGTCCAAGCTTCAATCGGCTTCCAGACGGATACGCCAGCGTTGAGAAAGGCGATATCGAGCTGGCCGTAGTGCGCCTGGACGGCGTGCGCCAATTCCTTCTGGGCAGCGACACTGGCGGAATCGGCGCGCAGCACCAGAACCTCGGCGCCGAGTTCTTTCCTGGCTTTCTCAATGGACTCCGGATTGACGCCGGTGACGATGACGCGTGCGCCTTCGGCGAGGAACTGCCTGGCTGTTTCGAGGCCGATGCCGCTGGTGCCGCCGGTGATAAGAGTACGTTTTCCTTGCAAGCGGGACATAAAATTCTCCTGTAGGTGATTCATGGTCAACCAGCGTTGGCTGACCTGCCGTGGAGAGAACTATGCGCTCATGCCTGAAATTCGATAAGATCGTCTCTTTGCATATGATTCATGCTTCAGCTGCATGAATTGGAGGGGGTAACTTTGGACCGGTTTCTTTTGATGACATGCTTCGCGCGCGCGGTGGAGACGGGGAGCTTCTCCGCTGCCGGCCGCGACCTGGGCCTGGGGCAGCCGAACGTCAGCCGTCATGTGGCTGCATTGGAAGAGCATCTGCAGACGCGGCTGCTGCACCGCTCAACGCGCAAACTTGCCCTCACGCCCGAAGGGGAACGCTACTATGCGGAAGTCCGGCGCATCCTTGACGCCGTCGACGAGTCGGAATCGTCTTTCAGGGAGAACGTCGATCCGTCCGGATTGCTGCGCGTGGCATGCCCGACCGCTCTGGCACATGCATTTGTTTTGCCGCATGTCCCCGCCTTCCTGGAGCGCTATCCTGGCTTGGTGCTCGATCTCCAGATCAATGATCGCTATGTGGGTCTGGTCGATGAAGGGGCGGAACTGGCAATCCGGATCGGCCATCTGGAAGACAGCGCCCTGCGCGCGCGGCGCATCGGACTGTTCGAGCGCGTGTTCGTGGCCAGCAAGGGCTATCTCGCCAGACGTGGCATCCCGGTCACGCCCGATGATCTGCGCGGGCACGATTGTGTGATCTACACCCTGCTGTCGTCGGGCGCCACATGGCGCTTCCGGGATACGGAAGTAGCAGTATCCGGAAAGGTACGGGTGAACTCGCCTGAGGCCGTGCGCGAACTGGTCAATGCGGGACTCGGTATCGGACACGGGCCGCAGTGGCTGTTCGAAGAAGGACTCAGGAATGGCAATTTGCAGTTGCTTTTGACAGGGCACACCGCCTTGCCTGTGCCGGTGCAGATCGTCTATGTCGCAAACAGGCTGCTGCCGACGCGGGCCGTCGTATTCATGGATTTCATCGCTGAAGCATTTTCAAAGGTTCTGGCACTGAACGCCCCCCTGGGCAACCGGTAGCCGTCGGCGGCTGGCCAATTCCAGTCAACTCCCTCTTCGCGCCAGCCATTGTAAAACCCCTGGCGCTGCTCCGAATCTGTTGTACAATCCTTGAGAACGGTCGTGCTTTTTTGTGCGCTGAGCTTCCTTGCGTGCAGTCATCACGGCAACCGATAAGAACAAGGAGACAGACATGGACCTGCATTACACGGCCGAGGAGACGGCTTTCCGCGACACGGTGCGCGCCTTCCTCGATACCCATTTGCCGGCGGATCTGCAGCGCAAGGTGCGCCAGCATTTGCGCCTGGTCAAGGACGACTACGTGCGCTGGCATAAAATTGTGGCGCAACAAGGCTGGGCTGCGCCGGCCTGGCCCGTCGAATACGGCGGTACGGGCTGGACGTCCGTGCAGCGCCACATCTGGGAAGACGAGTGCGCGCGTGCCGCCACGCCGCCGATCCTGCCATTCGGCATCAACATGGTGGCGCCCGTCATCATGGCCTTCGCCAACGCCGAACAAAAAGCATACTATCTGCCGCGCATCTTGAATTGCGACGACTGGTGGTGCCAGGGCTATTCCGAACCCGGCGCCGGTTCCGACCTCGCTTCCCTGAAAACCACGGCCGAGCGCGACGGCGACCATTACATCGTGAATGGCCAGAAAACCTGGACCACCCTGGGCCAGCACGCGGACATGATCTTTTGCCTGGTGCGCACGGACAGCACGGTGCGCAAGCAGGAAGGCATCAGTTTCCTGTTGATCGACATGAAAACGCCGGGCATCACCGTGCGTCCCATCATCATGCTCGATGAAGAGCATGAAGTGAACGAAGTCTTCTTTGACAACGTGCGCGTGCCCGTCAGCAATCTGGTCGGCCAGGAAAACAAGGGCTGGACCTACGCCAAGTATCTACTGGGCCACGAGCGCACGGGCATCGCCGCCGTCGGCCGCTCCAAGCGCGAATTGACTTTCCTCAAGCAGTTGGCCATGCAGCAGAACAAGCGCGGCGCGCCGCTGCTGCACGACCCCGCGTTTGCGGCCAAGGTCGCTACCCTGGAAATCGAACTGATGGCGCTGGAAATGACGGTCTTGCGCGTTATCAGCGACGAGGGCAAGGGGCCGGGGCCGCAGGCGTCGATGCTGAAGGTGCGCGGCTCCGAGCTGCAGCAGCAACTGACGGAATTGATGGTGGAAGCCATCGGCCCGCAAGCCTTGCCTTTCGATCCGGCATTTCTTGACGGCGGGGCGCCGCACAGCAGCGCTGGCGACGACCTGGCCGCGCCGCTGGCCGCGTATTACTTCAATTACCGCAAGACATCGATCTATGGCGGCTCGAATGAAATCCAGAAAAACATCATCACGCAGATGATCCTGGGCCTGTAAGCCAGAAGGAGACGACATGGACTTCCATTTTAATCACGAACAGCAGCAATTCGCCGACGCGCTCCGGCGCTGGGTCGACAAGGATTACCCGTTTGAAACGCGGCAAACCATCATCCATTCCGCCACGGGTACGTCCGATGCCGCCTGGGCCACCCTGGCCGAGCTGGGCATGACGGCCTTGCCGCTGCCGGCCGCCGCGGGCGGTTTCGACGGCACGGCCGTCGACATGCTGCTGGTGATGCAGGAACTGGGCCGCGGCCTGGTGGTCGAACCGTATTTCGCCACCGTGCTGGGGGCGCGCTTTTTGACCTTGGCCGGCGGCCATGATGCGGTGCTGGAACAGGTGGCCAGCGGCAGCCTGAAGCTCGCCTGCGCGCTGGGCGAGCGCCAGTCGCGCCACGACATGCACGACATCGCCACCACGGCCATCGCCAGCGGCGACGGCTTCGTGCTCGACGGCGAGAAAACCGTCGTCATCCATGGCGCCCAGGCGGATTCTTTGATCGTGTCGGCGCGCAGCGGCGGCGGCCAGGATGAGACGGACGGCATCTCGCTGTTCCTCGTGCCCGTCGACGCGCCCGGTGTTTCCGTGCGCGATTGCCGCACCATCGACGGCCAGCGCGCCGCCACCGTGACCCTCGTGCAAGTGGTGCTGGGCCACGACGCGCTGATCGGCCAGGCGGGGCAGGGCTGGCCCGTGCTCGACGCGGCGCTCGATTATGGCGCCGCCTTGCTGTGCGCGGAAGCCGTGGGCGCCATGGACGCCATCTTTGCCGCTACCCTCGAATATTTGAAGACGCGCCAGCAGTTCGGCGCGCCGATCGGCAAGTTCCAGGCCTTGCAGCACCGCATGGCCGACATGTTCATCCACCTCGAGCAAGCCCGCTCGATGGCCATGCTGGCCGCCGCCAAGGCCGGCAGCGAGGACGCGGCGGAGCGGCGCCGCACGGTCTCCGCCGCCAAGGCGCGGGTGGGCCTGGCCGCTACTTTTGTCGGCCAGCAAGCCGTGCAATTGCATGGCGGCATGGGCGTGACGGACGAATTGCCTGCCGCCCATCATTTCAAGCGCCTCTCCATGATCGCCCTGACCCTGGGCGACGTGGAGCACCATCTCGAGCGCTTTATCGCCCAGCCGGGCTTCTTGCCGACGGAGACCGCATGACCGCATTGACCGGAATCAAACCCAAGCACTGGTATTTCGAAGACTTTACGCAAGGCATGGAAATCGACCTGGGCCAGCGCCACGTGACGGAGGCGGAAATCATCGCCTTCGCCACGGATTTCGACCCGCAGCCGTTCCATGTCGACCATGCGGCCGCGGAAAAGACCATCTTCAAGGGCGTCATCGCCAGCGGCTGGCATACCTGCGGCATGATGATGCGCCTGGTGGTGGACAATCTGCTCAAGTATTCGTCCAGCATGGGCTCGCCCGGCCTGGACAGCATCCGCTGGCTCAAGCCCGTGCGCGCGGGCGACACCCTGCAGCTGACCTACCAGGTCAAGGAAGTGCGGCCGTCGACCTCGAAGCCGGACCGCGGCATCGTCATTTCCGTGTGGAGCGTGCGTAACCAGCGTGGCGAGGTGGTGACCACCGTCGAAGGCATGGGCATGTTCGGCCGCCGTCCGGCCGGAGAGCAGCATGCGTGACATCGCCGGCATCGCCGGTTTCCAGGCCTTGTCGGGACAGCACGTGGCCGTGTCCGACTGGCTCACCATCACGCAGCAGCGCATCGACACCTTTGCCGACGCCACGGACGACCATCAGTGGATCCATGTCGACGCCGAGCGCTGTGCGCGCGAGTCGCCGTACGCCTGCACCGTGGCGCACGGTTTCCTGACGTTATCTCTGCTGCCGGCCATGCTTGCGGGCGCCTTGCACATGGCCGGCATCCGCATGGCCATCAACTACGGCCTCAATAAAGTGCGTTTCCCCGCGCCCGTGCCCGTGGGCAGCCGCCTGCGCGCGCGGCTCGACATCCTTTCCGTCGAGGACGTGCCGGAAGGGGCGCAAGTGAACTGGGCCGTGACCATGGAGAGGGAAGGCGACACGAAACCCGTGTGCGTGGCGGAGTTTTTGATGCGTTGCTATCCGTAACTATCTCACTCTCCTTCCGCGCAATACCTGTCCCGCCCCGTATGCTTGGCGCGGTACAGCAGGGCGTCGGCGGCGCGGATCAGGGCGCTGGGATCCATGCCTTCGGTGGGCATGACGCTGGCCATGCCCAGACTGACGGTGACGTGCGGGCCGACGCTCGATCTGGCGTGGGGAATTTGCAGGGCGCGCACTTCGTCGAGGATGCGCTGGGCCACCACTTCGGCGCCGTCGCGCGTTTCCTGCGGCAGCAGGATGATGAATTCCTCGCCGCCGTAGCGCGCCAGCAGGTCGGGCGGGCGCACGGCGCAGCGGCGCAGGGCGGCGCTCACCTGCTGCAGGCACAGGTCGCCCGCCTGGTGGCCATACGTGTCGTTGTAATCCTTGAAGTGGTCGATATCGGCCATGATGAGGGCCATCGGCACGCCGTCGCGCGCGCAGCGCCGCCATTCGCTGTCCATCGTGTCATTGAAGCTGCGCCGGTTGGCCACGCCCGTCAGCGAGTCCGTCAGCGACAGCTCGCGCATGGCGTCGGCCTGCCGCTTGATGGTCAGCTGGGTGCGCACGCGGGCCCGCACGACGGCCGCGTTGAATGGTTTCGTGATGAAGTCGACGGCGCCCGCTTCCAGCGCCCGCGTCTCGTCCTCGGGCTGGTTCAGGGCCGTGACGAAAATGACGGGGATGGCGCTCAGGATGGCCGATTCGCGCAGCGCGTTGCAGACGGCATAACCATCCATGCCGGGCATGACGGCGTCGAGCAGGATCAGGTCCGGTAGTTGATTATGCGCAATTTCCAGCGCCTTGACGCCGCTCAGGGCGAACAGCACGTCGTGTTCCTCGCGCAGCAGCTGGTGCAGGATCTGGATGTTTTCCATGGCGTCATCGACGATGAGGATGCGCCCGTTCATGGCAAGGTTGGTCCAGCTCACTTGTTTTCCTCTCGTTTCAGCTGATCGAGCACGAGTTTTTCCGCTTCGGAAAAATCCAGTGTCTCGATCGCGTTGGCCAGCGCCAGGGCCGCTTCTCGGTCTGCCTGTTGTATGGCGGCGTGCAGGGCGTGGAATTGCGCCAGCGCTTTCAGGTTATTGTTGCGGATCAAGACGAGCAGTTCGGCCAGGCCGGCGCGCAGGTCGAGCGGTGCGCTGCCGGGCGCTGCCGCTGCCGGCTGTCCGCGCCGCAGGGGCGAGGGCAGGGTGCGCGCCGCTTCGATGACTTCCGCCATCGCCAGTTCCAGCTGTCCCAGCAAGGCGGACGAGGCGTGCGGTTGCCCCGTTTTCAGCGCCTTTTCCGCCTCGCCGGCCAGGCTGGCGACATGCGTGGCGCCCAGGTTGGCCGCCACGCCGCAGACGCGGTGCAGCAGTTGTTCCGCCTGCCGCGTCTGGCCAGCGGCCAGCAGGCGCCGGGTGTCCTCGACGGCGTCGCCTTGCGAATTCTCAAAGCGCTTGAGCAGGGCCAGGAAGGCGCCGTAATCGCCGCCGAAGCGGTGCAGGGCCGCCGCCAGGTCGATGCCGGGTACCGCGGCCGGCAGGTCCGGCGTCTGCGTGACGGCATCGCCCGCCTGTACGGCGCCAGCGCTGCCACCCGGGAGCGCCGGCACCAGCCGGTTCAGGGTCAGGATCATCTCGTCGACATCGATGGGCTTGGCCACGTGTGCATTCATGCCGCTGGCGACGGCGCGCAGGCGGTCTTCGTCCATGGCATTGGCCGTCATGGCGACGATGGGCAGGTCCGGCAAGCCCAGCGCGCGGATGGCCAGGGTGGCGTCATAGCCATTCATGACGGGCATCTGCAAATCCATCAGCACCACGTCCCAGGCTTGCGGGGTTTGCGCCAGCAGGTCGACGGCCAGCTTGCCGTTGGCGGCCACGGCCACGCGCGCGCCCGAGTGCAGCAGGATGTACTGCGCCACCTCCTGGTTGATTTCATTGTCTTCCACCAGCAGTACGCGCATGCCTTCCAGCAATCCCGACAGGGGCGTGGAAACGGGCAGCGCGGACGGTGCGTTGCGGCCATTGCGGCCGTCGCGCACGGCCGTTACGGCCGCCAGCAGGCGCGCCGGGGTGGCCGGTTTCGAGACGATGCCGGCCAGCATCAGGCTGTCGGCCAGGCGTTCGAGGTTTTCGCTGTCGTGGTCGGCCACCAGCATGATCACGGGCGGCAGCGCCAGGTGCGCGCCGGCGCGCGCCTCGGTGAGCATGGAAATGCCATCCATGCCCGGCATGGCCGCGTCGAGCAGCACGAGGTCTGCCGCCGGCGCGCCGCCGGCGTGGGCCCGCAGCAACGCCAGGCCGGCCGCGCCGCTGTCGGCGCTGCGGCTGTGCCAGCCCTGCGCCGCGCACCAGCCTTCCAGCATGGCGCGCACGCTGGCGTTGTCGTCGATGATCAGCAGCGACAGATCCCTGGGCGCGGCCTTGCCCGGCGGCTCGGGCGGCGGCGCCACCTTGCCGAAGCGGCAGCTGAAGCGGAAGTCGGAACCCTGGCCCAGCGCGCTTTTCACGCTGAGCTTGCCGCCCATCAATTCCACCATGCGCCGGCAGATGGCCAGCCCCAGTCCCGTGCCGCCGTATTTGCGGCTGGTGCCGCTGTCGCCCTGGGAAAACGCGTCGAAGATGCGCTCCTGCTCGGCCGCGCCGATGCCGATGCCCGTGTCGCGCACGGAAAACTCCAGCGTCGCGCTGGCCGCATCCTCGGCCACCATGGCGATGGCCAGCACCACTTCGCCATGCGCGGTGAATTTGACGGCGTTGCCCACCAGGTTGATCAGGATCTGTTCCACGCGCAGGGCGTCGCCGATCAGTTCATCGGGCACGCCCGGGTCGAGCACGAACACGGGCTCCACGCCGCGCGCCCAGGCGCCGCTGGCCAGCAGGACGCCGACGCTGTCGAGCATGCGCTCGAGCTGGAAGCGGCGCTGTTCCAGCACCATCTGTCCCGCCTCGATCTTGGAAAAATCGAGCACGTCGTTGACGATATGGAGCAGCGACTGCGTGGCCATCTGGATCTTGCCGACGTAGCTGCGCTCGCGCCGTTCCAGCGGCGACTCTTCCAGCAGGCGCGCCAGGCCGATGATGGCGTTCATCGGCGTGCGGATTTCATGGCTCATGTTGGCGACAAATTCGCTCTTCGCCGTGCTGGCCGCCTCGGCCTTGTCGCGCGCGCGCACCATTTGCTCGTTGAGTTCGTGCAGGCGCAATTCCGTGCGCTTGAGTTCGGAGACGTCCGAGGCCAGCACGAAGAAGCCGCGCACGCCGCCGTTGTCATCGACGTCGGGGATGTAATTGGTCCACGTATGGCAGACCTGGCCCGTGGGGTCGAGCAGGTCGCGCTCGAAGCTTTGCGGCCGGCCCGCCAGCACGCCCTCGACGTGGGGCGCATACACATCGAACAGTTCCTGCCCCAGCAATTCGCTCATGTGGATGCCGGCCAGCTCGGCGCTGCTGCGGCCAAACCATTCATTATAGAAATTATTTGCAAATCGGCAACGCAAATCGGCGCCCCAGTACGACACCATGCCGGGCAGGTTGTCGGTGACGGTGCGGATGAAGCGCTCGCTCTGTTCCAGGCGCAAGGTGGTGGCGTGCAGCACCTCGGTGGCGCGCTTGCGTTCCGTGATGTCGATCGATACTCCCAGCACGTGGCTGGCGCGGCCCGCGTCGTCGCGCAGCACCACCTTGCGCGTGGTGAAGTGGCGCGTGGTGCCGTCGGCCGTGTTGATCGGCTCCTGTTCGATTTCCACCATCTGCCCCGTGGCCAGCAGCTTGCGGTCGGCGCTGACGAAGGCGGCCGCCTGCTGCGGCGGGAAGAAGTCGTGGTCGGTCTTGCCCAGCAATTGCTCGCGCGAGCGTCCCAAGGTCAGTTCCGCGTGGCGGTTGACCATTTCAAAGCTCAGCTTGTCGGCGCGCTTGACGAAGACCATGGCGGGAATGTTTTCGATGATGGTGCCGAACAGGTGCTTCGAGCGGCGGAATTCCGCTTCGCTGCGCTTGCGTTCGCTAATGTCCAGCCACAGGCCCGACACGCCCAGCAACTGCTGCTCGGGGCCGAAAATCGGGTGATACGAGACGATCCAGTGGCTCAGCTGCTCGCGCTGCTGCCCGCTATGGCCCTGCAATTCAAGGTCGACGATGGGCGATCCCGTCTCGAGCACCTGGCGCACGCAGCGTTCCACCTCCATGCGCACGGCGGCGTCGAACAGCATGGCGCCCACGGGACGGCCCAGATGCTGCGCCACGCTGGCCCCGTTGATGGCGGCCAGGTACTGGTTGACCATGACGATGCGCAAGTCCAGGTCCACGAACAGCATGCCGATGGGCGCCGTCGCGTAGACGGTTTCCAGCAGGCGCGTGGATTTTTCCAGGGCCAGGGTGCGTTCGTCCACCAGGCTTTCGAGCTGCGTGCGGTGGCGCCGCAAGTCGCGTTCCAGCGCGCCCAGGGCGTTGGCCATGTCGGCCGATTCGCGGTCCGAGTGCTTGTTCGAAAGCAAGGGTTTGCCTTGCGCCAGCGCATGGATCTGCACGGTCAGTTCCTGCAGGGTGCGGGCCAGGCGGCCGCCCACGCGCCAGGCCAGGGCAAAGCCGGCGCCCAGCAGCAGGGCCAGGATGAGGGAACCCGTGACGACGGAGCGCAGCAGGGCTTCGGCCACCGTGCTGGTGCGGATGGTGACGGCCACCGTCCAGGCGTCGTCCGGCGCGCGGCGAAAGCCCGTATACACGTCGATGCCTTCCAGGGTGGCATGGCGCAGCACGCCTTCGCGCGCCTGGCGTATCTGCTCCAGCAGGGGGGCCGGGCTGCGCTGGCCCACATAGCGCTGGGGCGCCAGGGTGCGCGCCACGTTGATGCCGTCGGCGTTGACGATGGCCGCGCCCAGGTAGGCCGGCAGGTGCAGCTCGCGCAGCAGCACGGGCAGGTAGTCGGGCGGGTACAGCGCCGTCAGCACATAGGCGGGACCTTGATTCCGCGGCAAGGGTTGGTTCAGGGCCAGCCGCGGCACCTCGTCCGGCGCCATGAGCAGGCTGGTCAGCCGAGGCTTGCCGTAGTCGCGCGCGCGCTCCATGCTGGCGGCCCATTTCTGCGGCAAGGGCGGCGGCACCTGGCCGGCGGGCAAGGCTGTATTGACCAGCTGGCGTCCCTTGGCGTCGGAGATGATGTAGGCGCTGACGGCCCGGCCCGGCTGCAGCAGGCTGCCGGCCAGGGCGCGCAGGGCGCCGATATCGTCGTCCTGCAGGGCGGGCGAGGCGGCCAGGATGCGCGCGGCCATCTGGGCGCCGCTCAAGTCGCGTTCGATGGCGGCGGCGACCGCCCGTGCCGCCTGTGCCGTTTCGCTGACGACATGGCCGCGTTCGCGCGTGTAGCTTTGCGCCACGAGCAGGAGAAACACGAGTGCCGTCGGAATGACCCAGGCGAACACCAGCCATGAAATTCTTGAGCGTATCGAAGGCAAATCTTGCACCCGGAAAGCTCCCAGAATGGATGAGTCGACAGGCAGGCTCACGCTGGCGCTGGCTGACCTTGAATGAAAAGATGCTAGACGAAATTGATTGTTCTGACAAGCCTAGTTTCTTGGATGGAAAAAAGGTTGCGCAAGGCATACAGAAGGGGGGGGACGCTCCTCCCGCCGTGGCGGCGGGAGGGCAAGGAAGCTCAGGGGACCACGGTCAGTACGTCGACATCGATTTCCGGGCTTTCCATGAAGTCTTTTTCCACTTCGCCGCGAATTTCCACCCGGGTCCTGGCGTCGATCTTGCGGTTCATGAAGACCTTGTCGTCGATGTCCACGCGGATTTCCGCCGTGCCGTCGGAGAACGTGTATTTTTCGTTCCCCACTTTGCGCAGCAGGTTGCCGCGCAGCACGACGGCCTGGTCGTCGACGGGATTTTTCAGGATGGCGGCCACGCTGCCGGGCGCGGCGGGGCCGGCCGTCCGGCCCACGTACTGGGCGTGCGCGCTGCCGGCCAGCAAGGCGCAGGCGGCGGCCAGGGAGACGATGAGTTGGCGGTGCAGTGGCATGGTATTCCTTCGATAGTGACTGGCGGCTTAGAAAAAGACGGCGGTGCGGGGGATGATAGCACCGGTATTGCCATAGGGCATGTTCGCCCGGACGCTGCCCGTGCTGGCCACGCCATCGTCGAGTTTGCTGTCGATCTGCTCCGCGTAGCTCTCGGGCAAGTTGTCGAAACGGATGCCGTTGCCGGCCCGTCCGCCCACTTCGTCGTTGTACAGGTAGACGGCGCCGCCCTGGGCGCTGGTCATGAATTGCGAGGTGCCGTTGAACGAGCCGGTAATGAAGCCGCCCAGCGCCAGGTGCTGCGGCGCCAGCGTGAATTCGCGCGGCTGGCCGTCGCCAATCTGGCCATCGCCATTGCCGTTGCCGGCCGAATTGGGCACGTGCACGGTGCCCTGGATATCGTCGCCGGGCAGGGCGCGGAACTTGTCCTGGTAGGCGTTGACGGCGGCCGTCAGCGCATTCGATTGCTGGATGATGTTTTTCACCTTGGCGCTGTCGATCAAGCCTTGTCCCTTGAGCACGCCGCCGAGCAGCAAGCCGATGATGACCAGGACGATGGCGATTTCTACGAGGGTAAAGCCGTGCTGGCGGCGTGGAAGCATGGGATGTCCTTGGAAAAAATGCTGGTGCTTGGGATGGCAGTTTACTGCAAATGGCGCCGCGCGCGCATGGCATTTCGGACGGCGGCTCACGGCGCCGCCTTTTTCTGTTGGGCCAGCTCGTCGAGCTTGCGCGCGAGGAAGGCCAGCTCGTGCGGATCGGTGATCTGGCCGCCGGCGATCAGGCCGCCGATCACCAGGCGGGCACTGTCGAGCTGGTCCATGTCTTCCAGGATGAACGCTTCCATTTCGCGCACCCAGGCCGGCACTTGCGGCCCCGTCGCCAGCCGGCGCAGCTGGCGTGCATAGGCGAGCGCCAGCGGCAGGTCATGCAACTGGTGCTTGGCCACCAGCGCCGCCTGCGCCATGGCGGGCCAGCGGTGCTGCGGGTCGGCGGCGAAGCTGGCGGCGACAAAATCGAGCATGCGCCGCGCGCGCCGCGGGTCGGCCACGCCCGCGTACACTTCGCTGGCGGCCACCAGCGGATATTGGCTGCGCGGATCGAGCGTTTGCGCCGTCTCCAGCCAGCCGGCCAGGCGGTCATAGTCGAGCGATCTCCACGGCAGGCTGACGCCGGGCTGGTCCTCGAACGATTGCAGGTACAGCAGCATGGCCTTCGACATGGCCAGCGGCTCGCCCAGGCTGGCCAGGCGCGCCACGGCTGCCGGCGGCGCGGCGGGCAGGGGCCGCGCCTGTGGCGGTGCGTGCTGCTGCGCCAGGCGCCAGCCCAGCTGCAGCAGCAGGCAGGCCGCCAGCAGCCAGCACAGGGGGCGCGGCACGCTCGACCAGGGACGCAGGGCGGCGGCCATCAGATGTTCCTGCGGTAAAAGTCGCACAGCGCGCAGCTGGCCAGCAAGGCGACATAGATGGCCGTTTGCGCCGCGACGCCGGCCAGGGCTTGCCAGTCGCCGGTGGCATACAGCAGCCACTCCGTGCGCGCAAAGGCGTCGAGGCGGGGCAAGAGCAGGGCCAGCACGTCGATGGCGCCTGCCGTGGCCCGTTGCACCAGGGAGTCGCCCGCCTGCGGGCCGTGCGCCAGCAGTTGCAGACTGCCCAGCATGCGCGCCAGCACATAAAAGCCGCCCGTGGCGGCCAGCGCGGGCAGGGCCTGCTGCAGGCTGGCCGCGCACAGCAGGCTGAAGGCGGCGAGGATCCATAATTCCCCCAGCAGCGACAGCGCCCACAGCGCGCTTTGCGCGGGCGCGGCAAACAGCGCCATCAACAGGCCGAACAGCACGGCGGGCACGGCCGCCAGCGCCCCGTAGCCCAGCAGTTTGCCCAGCAGGTAGGCTGCGCGCGGCATGGGCAAGGCCAGCAGCAGCTCGAGGCCCCGGTCGGCCGCTTCGCGCGCCATGCTGGTGATGATGAACGTGGCCAGCAGGAAGACGCTGGCCAGGCGCAGGGTGGCCGCCAGCAGCGCCGCCTGCACGGCGCCGCTTTCCGTCAGCGCCAGTTGCTGCAGGAAGCCGGCCAGGCCGGCGCCGGCGCAGGCGGCCAGCATGAACAGCCACGGCAGGCGGCTGCGCAGCGCTTCGAGCAGCGTGTAGCGGGCGATGGTGAGGGCGGGCAGGAGCATCGGCATCAGCGGGGCAGCCTTTGCGCCGCCACCATGCGGTTGAACAGGATGTTCGGCGACAGCCAGACGACGATATCGTCGAACTCGCCGCCGGGCTGCTGCGGGCCGCTGGCGGCGCGGCTGATGAAGGTGGTGGCGTTCGATGCATTGTTGCGCTCGTCGACATTGTTGCCGAAAGGCACAGCCTGGCGCTGGCCCTGCACGCCCGTGGCGCCAAAGCCGTTCTTGCCGTGCGACATGATCATGGCGGGAATGTCCTGCAACGCCGTCGCCTGCAGCAGTGCGCCGCCGTTGCGCGTGACGATGCTGATGTCGCGCGGCGTGCCCAGGTTGAACTGCTGCTCGCTGTCGCTGAAGGCCGGCGTCACGCTGTAGCGGAACAGATTGTTCCAGCTGTCGCCCTGGCGCAGCCCCAGGGTGGCCCACGGCAGGAACCCGGCGCGTTTTTCGCCCGTGCAGCGGGCGCCGCGCCGGTCTTCCAGGCCATTGCCGGCGGAAATGGCGGGACACGGCAGGTAGCCGTAGCGCAGCGCGTAGCCCGTCAGCGCTTCTTTCGCTTCATTCAGCGCTTGTTGCGTCTCGGCCACCTTGCGCTGTTCCAGCTGCACCGTCAAGGGCGTGACCAGGCCGCCGATCATCAGGCCGACGATGACGAGCACGATGGCGATCTCGATCAGGGAGAAGCCGCCCTGGCGGCGCGCATGGCGGGCGCTCATGGCAGGTTGCGCGCGGCGCGCATGCGTTGATACAGGGTGGGCAAGGTAATCCAGGTCAGCATGTCGTCAAAGGCGCCACCGGGCAGCGTGGCAAGTTCGGTGGCGGGGCGGCTAATGAAGCGGCGGCTCGCGCTGTCGTTGGCGGCTTCGTCGATATTGCCGTGTGCCGTATTGATCTGCGTCACGCCGCTGGCGGCCGTGCCGTAGTGATTCTTGCCTTGCGAGAACAGCACGACGGGCAGGCATTGCGCGCTCACGTCGCACTGGTCATGTCCTGCCACGTAGGCGAGTTCGCCGCGCCCGTCGCGGCCCAGCACGACCCTGTTGGCAACGGCGGAAAACGAGACGATGGGGGCGCGCGCCATTTCCGGCGTGACGCTGTAGCGCAGCAGCTTGCCCCAGGCGTCGACACCGGCCACGCCCAGCGCCACCCACGGCAAGAAGCCGCTGCACTCGGCGTCGTCGGCGCAGTCGGCGGCCCGTTCGCGCCCGTCGAGGGCGGAGGCGGCAGGGCGGGGCAGGCGGCCGTTGACCGCCGCAAAGCCCAGCAAGGCGTCGCGCGCCTGCGCCAGGGTGGCCAGGGTGCGCTGCTGGCGTTCGGCCTCGCCCGTGTTGCGGCCAAAGGCGCCGATCAGCAGGCTGGCCGCGCCCAGGCCCAGCACGGCCACCAGCAGCAACAGGGCGGCACCGCGCTGGCGACGCGCCTGGCCATGCGCTTGGCAATGAGTTTGGCGCGGCGTCATGGCTGCGCCTCGGTGACCGTGCCGCTGGCCGGGTCGTAGCGCTGGCCAGGTTTCAGGAGCACCACCTGGCCCGTCGACAGGCGCAAGGTCAGGCTGCCGGGCTGCTCACGCGCAAGAAGGTTGTGCGGCTCGTTCTGCGCTTCCTGGTTCAGCCAGACGGTGGAGCGGCCGCTGCTGCGCTGTACCACGCCATTCAATTCCACGGGCGGGGCGGGCGGTGGCGGCGGTGGCGGTGGCGGCGGAGGCGTCAGGGCCGGATTGGCCGGCGGCGGCCCGTAGCGCTGCGCGTCGAGCTGGGCGCGCTGCTCGGGCGACAGGAACAATCGCCCCAGCTGCGGCGACTGTGCCTGGGCCGTCAGCGCGGCGCCAGCCAGCAGCGCACACAGGACGAGGGTGGTCTTCATGGCCGCCCCGGCACGGGCGCGCTGCCCAGGGTCAGCCACAGCAGCTCGCATTCGGCGCCCAGGGTGGGCAATGCCCCGCCGCCGCCTGGCCCGGCCCCGGCCGCCGCATGGCGTTTGAGCGTGCAATCCTGCACGGCGAAATAGCCGGCCTGGCGCAAATCGCCGAGCAGGTTCAGCAAATCCATCTCGTGCAGCAAATCCATCTGCAGGCGCATGCGGCTGCCGTACAGATGATATTGCCCCATCACCATGGGCAGCGGCACTTGCAGCCCTTGCTGCGGGCTGATGTCATAGCTGATCGGCAACAGTTTGCGCTGTTCCTGGCTGCGGCGGATGGCATCGATCCAGGCCAGGCGGTTTTCTTCGCCGATCAGGCCGCGCCGGCGCAAGGCCAGGAATTGCGGTTCGTAGGCGCGGATTTCCTGCTTTTCCGCTTCCGCGTGGTTGAACAGGGTGGTGGCCGCCGAGCGCGTGCGCTGGGCCAGGTCCAGCTGCTGCGCTTCGCGCGCGCGGTAGGCGATGCTCAGGCTCAGCAGCACCAGGCTGGCCAGCATGGTCAGCGCAAAGCACAGCAGGGCGCGGCGTATCAGGTGCAGTTCGCCCAGCCAGGCGGGCAGGGTGCGCGCGGGCGCGCCCGTCCGTTGCATGCCGGGCAGGGGCGGTTGCTTGACGGGGCCGCTCATGGCTGCCACGCGAGCAAGAGGGTGAAGCGGGCCTGGCTGTCCGGGGCAGGGGCGGCGCTCTTGCCGGACAGGGCCACGCTGGGGCGCAAGTCGAGCGGCGTTTCCTCGATCGTCACCTGCATGCCCGGCTGGCGCGCCAGGATTTGCGCGAAGGCCGTGATGGCGGCCAGGGCCGCGCGGTAATCGTTGTTCGGCATGGCCACGTCCGCTTCCAGGCGCAGCGCCTGCGGCGGCGCGACGGGAATGCCGGCCAGGGCGCTGCCGGTCGTGCCACCTTGCTGCTGCTGCTGCTGCTGCTGCTGCGGTGGCTGGCCGCCGGCCGCGCGCGCGGGCGCCTGGCCCGCATGCCAGTGCAGCTGGCCCAGCGCGACTTGCGGTGCCTGGTCCAGCGCGGCGCTCAGCATGCCCAGCAGCCGGCCCGGCTCCGGCGCCTGGGTGGCGATCATGTGGCCCAGGGTCACGGCCACCTTCATGTTCTGCGTCTTGGCCGGCGCTGGCGGCTGGGTCGACATGACGTTGCGGTAGCGCTCCTGGTAGGACGCCGTTTCCTGCTCCAGGCGCTGCGTGGCGGCCCCGTCGGTTATGCCGCCAAGCAAGTTAATCGCGCACCACAAAGCTGCCGACGCGCCGATCAGCGCGCTGGCGCCATACAGCGTCTTGCGCGCGCGCTGGAAGTGGTAGTAGCGGGACAGCGCGCCGGGCGGATAGTGGCTGGACGGCGGATGCTTGCCCAGCAAGGTCAGCAGCAATTCGTCGGCCAGCGCCGGCGTCCGGCGCAAGCCCACCCGTGCACCCGCCAGCTGCAGGTCGATGAAGTGGTAAGCCACTTCCACGCCGTTGTCGCAGAGCAATTCGAGCTTGGCGATTTGCGCGGCCGGCGCCAGGATGACGGTATTCAAGACGTCGCCGCGCGCCAGCATGCGCGTGCTGGTGAGAAATTGCCGCGTCTTTTCCGTTTCCAGGGCAATATTCACGGCCACGCCGTCGAGTGCGATGGTGGCCGTCTGGCGCGAAAAGCGCAGCTGGCCCTTTTCGTAATAGCTTTGCCGCAAGCCGCCCGATTGCTGCGTCACCAGCAGCAAGTGTTCGTGCGCGATCGACAGCTTTTTGACCAGCGCGATACTGAGCAGGCTGGTCGAATAAATGCCGGCCACGGGCACGCGCAAGTGCTCGAGCGCCTCCGTCCACGGCTGCAGCAGCGACGGGTTGGTGAGTGCAAAGAACAGCACCTGGTCATCGTGGCGGCCCGTGCTTTCGCGTCCCAGCAGGGTGCTGCCGCGGTAGGGCGTGTCGCGGTGCAACTGCTGCTTGCGCCGCTCCAGCAAGGCCCGGCCCGCCTTGCCGCGCACGTGGGGCAGCAGCTGGCGCTGGAAATCTTCCTCGATCAGGTCCGTCAGCAGGTAGGCGGGCACGTCGAGCCGCTGTGCCTGCGGATCTTCCAGCCAAGCGGCGAAACCGTCCAGCCCGGCCGCGCTGGCGGGGAACACGTGGCCCTGGCCCAGCACGCCGTGGTCCCAGTCGTAGGCGCACAGCGCGTCGCTGGTAATGTAGAGTAATTGTTTGCGGAACACGGCGGCCTCAAGTTTTGATCGTGCTGATGGTGTCGTAGATCGGCCCCAGCACCGACAGCATGATCCAGCCCAGCAGCAAGCCCAGGATGACCGTCATGGCCGGTTCGATCATGGCTTGCACTTTTTCAATCAATTCCTTCACTTCGCGGTTGTAAAAGTAACTGACATTGCGCAAGGCCGTGTCCAGCGAGCCCGTGGCCTCGCCTACCTTCAGCATGCGGATCACCAGCGGCGGGAAGATGCCCGTGTGCTGGAAGGCGGCCGTGACGCCGTAGCCCTCGCTGATCAGCTGGGCGGCGCGGCGCAGGCCGGCTGCCACCACCTGGTTGCCGGCAATGCCTTCGGACAGGCGGATGCATTCGAGTATCGTGATGCCGGAAGCATACATCAAGGCAAAAAACGTGGCGAAGCGGGCCAGGATGATCTTGTGCAGCACGGGGCCGACCAGCCACAGCCGCAGCTTCAAGCCGTCCCAGGCGTAGCGGGCCGCCTCGCTGCGGCGGATCAGCGCGCGCAGGCCGAAAAACAGCAGCACGGGCAAGGCCAGCAGCACATACCAGTAATCGATGAACACATTCGATACAAAGATCAACACGCGCGTGTGCAGCGGCAGCTCGCCGCCCATGTTGCGGATGAAAGCCGTCAGCTGGGGCACCAGATAAATCATCAGGAAAAACGTCACGCCCGCCACCACCAGCGCGACGACGATCGGGTACATGACGATCTTGCGCGTCTGCGAGGCCAGCTCGTCCTGCCATTTCAGGCTTTCCGAGAGGTTCTTGAACACGTCGGCGATCTTGCCGCTTTGTTCTCCCGCAAGAATCAGGCTGGTAAACGTGGCGTCGAAGATATCGCCATGCTGGGCCAGCGCGCCCGACAGGGGCAGGCCGCCCTCGATGCTTTCGATCAGATCCGTGACGACTTCGCGCAGGCGCGGGTGGTCCGTGCTTTCGCGCAAGTCGTTCAAGCCTTCCAGGATGGGCACGCCCGCGCCCGTCAACTGTTCCATGTGGAAACAGAAATTGATCAGGTCGCGGCGGTGGATGATCCGCTTGCCCAGCAGCACCAGATACTGGCCCGTGATCTTGCAGTCGATCAAGTCGAGCTGCATGCGGTGCAAACGCGCTTCCAGGTCCGGCACGTTGGCCGCCTCCATGCTGCCGGGAATCAAAGTGCCGGCGGCATCCATGGCGCGGTAGACATATTGCGCCATCAGGCCAGCCTTTCCGTCAGGTCGACCACGCGGCCCACTTCTTCCAGGGTGGTCACGCCTTCCATCACGCGGCGCATGCCGTCGTCGACGATGCCCTTGAAACCGGCCGCGCGCGCCGCGTTCTTCAATTCGCGCGAACTGGCGCGGCGCGCCGTCAATTCATCGAGTTCGGCCGTCATCTTGAGGATTTCCATGATCGCCAGGCGGCCCTTGTAGCCCTGGTGCGCGCAGCGCTCGCAGCCCACGGCGCGGCAGATGGAGACGGGCGCATCGCTTGCTGTCAAACCCAGCAGGCGGCGCTCGACGTCGTCGGCGATCACGGTTTCCTTGCAATGCGGACACAAGCGGCGCACCAGGCGCTGCGCCACGATGCCGATGATGTTGCCGGCCATGATGTCGGGCAGGATGCCGATGTCGAGCAGGCGCGAGATGGAGCCAATGGACGAGTTCGTGTGCAGGGTGGAATACACCTGGTGGCCCGTCATGGCGGCGGCAAAGGCCATTTCCGCCGTTTCGCGGTCGCGGATCTCGCCCACCAGGATGATGTCCGGGTCTTGCCGCATCATCGAGCGGATGCCGTCGGCAAAGCCCAGCTTGACGGATTCGTTGACGGAAGTCTGGCGTATCATGTTCATCGGATACTCGACCGGATCTTCCAGGGTCATGATATTGACGCTTTCCGTGTTGATGTGGTTGATGATCGAATACAAGGTGGTGGTCTTGCCGCTGCCCGTCGGGCCCGTCACAAGGATCACGCCGTCGGGGCGCGCGATCATGAGTTTCAGCAGGTTCAGTTCCGCTTCGGCCAGGCCCAGCGCATCGAGCGGGACGATGCCTTTTTGCCGGTCCAGCACGCGCAGCACGACGTTTTCGCCATGCGTGGTGGGCTGCGCCGAGGCGCGGAAGTCGATTTGTCGCCCGGAAAACTTGATGCTGATGCGCCCATCCTGCGGCGCGCGCGCCTCGGCGATATTCATGTTCGACATCACCTTCAGGCGCACGGCCATGGCCGGCCAGTAGGATTTGTGCAGGCTGCGGATTTGCCGCAGGATGCCGTCGATGCGGTAGCGGATGCGCAGGAACGACTGTTCCGGCTCGAAATGGATGTCCGAGGCGCCGTTCTGCACGGCATCGGCCAGCAGCGCGTCGATCAGGCGCACCATGGGCTGGCTGTACTCGTCCGAGGGCGAAGCCATGCTCTGGTAGCTGACTTCGCCCGTCTCGATTTCATGCAGGATGCCGTCGATCGACAATTCAAAACCGTAGTACTGGTCGATGGCGCGCGAAATGTCCGATTCGTTGACGAGCACGGTGGAAATCGTGATGCCCTTGACCAGCATGGCGCTGATTTGATCGAGCGCAACGATGTTGCTGGTGTCGGCCATGGCCAGGATCAAATTGTCCGCCTGGCGCTCGTAGACGATGGGGAAGACGCGGTAGCGCTTGGCCACGTCCTTCGGGATCAGTTTTAATGCAATGGCGTCGACGACCAGGCTCGACAGGTCAGCGCTGACCTGTTTCAGGTTTTCGCTGAGCGCTTCGCGCACCGTCGCTTCCGTGACGAAGCCCAGGGTGATCAGCAGCTTGCCCAGCGGTTCGCTGCTGCGCCGCTGCTCGATCAGCGCGATGCGCAGCTGGTCTTCGCTGATCACGCCTTTCTGGATCAGCAATTTGCCCAGCGGAAGTTTTGCCTGTTCTGCCATGTAGTGCTTATTCCTGACGGGGTGGGGTGATGAGCGGTTCGGCCGGGGCCGCCGGCGCGGGGGCCGCCAGTTCGCGCAAACGCGTTTGCACGACGGCCTGGTCGAAGGCGGCGGGCGTGGTTTGCGCCAGGGTCAAGGCGCGCTGGTAATACGTGGCGGCCAGCCGGGGCTGGTTCAGCCGGTCCAGGCCCACGGCCAGGTTGAAGGCATAGTCGGGATTGCCGGGCGCGGCGCCGTAGGCGCGGAAAAACTGCTGCTGTGCTTCATTCCAGCGGCGCTGCTTGGCGTACACATTGCCGAGTGCAAACAGCACGGGGGCGCTGTCGGGGCTGCGCGCCAGGATGGCTTTCAGCCTGGCCTCGCTCTGCACCACGTCGCCCTGGCGCAGGCCGATCAGGCCGGCCAGCGCCACGCCATCGTCCGGATTGATTTCCAGCAAACGCACGTACAGGGCCGCCGCCTGCGCGCCCTGGTTCTCGCGCAGGGCCACGGCCGCCAGGCCCAGCAGCGCGTCACGGTTGTTGGCATCCTGCTGCAGCACCGTTTCATATTGCTGTCGAGCAAGACCCAGCTGGCCCCCGTTGAAGGCCTGGTAGGCTTGCTGCACGCCGGGGTTGATTTGCGGCGCCGTATCGTTGCGCAGCACCTGGATCTGGCTGTTGTCGGGCGCCATGACCGGTGGCAGGCTGGGCGGTGCAGGCGGCGGCAGCTGCGCCAGCTGGGCGGCCACGGCCGCTTGCGCGGCGGCCTGGATCATCGCCTGCTGTTCCGCCGCGCCGGCTGGCGGGCGCTGTTCGCGCGGCACGTCCTGCGGCAGCGGTGCGGGCGCGGGGGCGTCCGGCATGGCGCCGCCCGCCGCAGGCACCACCACGATGGGGCCGGCAACGCCGGCCGTGCCCGGGGCATCCGTCAATGGCATGGGCACGCCGGGCAGGTTGGCGCCCGCGCCGGGGCTGGTGCTGGCGCGCCAGTACCAGTACGCCATGGAAGCGGCCACCAGCAGCAGGATCGCCAGCAGCACGCCCAGGCGCACGGTGGCCGGGTCGACGCTGATGGGGCCCGTGGGACCTTTCGGCGGCGGATTGCTGCGGCTGGCGCGTGGCTTGGCGGGCGGCGGCTCGGGGCGCGCGCGCGGCGGTTCGGGAGGCGGACCGGGCGGTGCGCCTTGCTGCGAGCCTGGCTGCGGACCTGGCTGGGCTGGGCCGGGTGCCGGCTGCGGCGCGGGTGCGTCCGGCAGCGGTTCCAGGCTCAAGGTGCTTGCCGGCTGCACGGGCGGTGGCGCGGCAGGCATGGGACGGGGCGGCAGGGCGTCGGCCGGCGCCAGTTCCAGCACCTGGTCGTAGGCTTCGGACGGCTTTTCCAGTTCCTCGTCGGAAAGGCTGTTCTGCTTGGCGCGCTCGGCCTTCTTGAGCGCCTGCATCAGCAAGCTCATGGGACGTCTCCCTGCAGGCGTGCCTGCGGCTGGACGGCGGACGCGGGCGGGCCATCCGTGTACGGCTGGCTGTTCAGCGGCGCCTGGCCGGGCAGCAGGTAGCGGTAGTCGCGGTAATCGCCGTCGACGCTGGCATCCTTGACCACCACGGGGCGCATGAAGATCACCAGCTCCGTCTTGCTGCTCGCCTCATTGCGATAGGTAAACAAATTGCCCACCAAAGGCAGGCTGGACAGGCCGGGCACGCCATCCTTGGCATTGTCGATGGAATCCTGCATCAGGCCGCCCATCACGGCGATCTGGCCATTGCCCACTTTCATGATCGATTCCAGCTCGCGCGCCTGGATCACGGGCACGCGGCTGATCACGCTGGCCGTGGCCAGGGCCGGATTTGGGTCTTGCACGTAGCCAACGATGCGCGTGATGGTGGGGCGCACATTGAGCGTGACCTCGTCGCTGTCGGAAATTTGCGGCGTGACGCTCATGACGAAGCCGACGGGCACCGTTTCCAGCTTCGACTCATAGGTGGCCGGCGTGGTGATGGTGCCCGTCGAGCTGATCACGGCGGGCGTCACCTTGATGGTAAAGAAGACATTGTTGTCGACTACCTTCAGCATGGCCGTCTGATTGTTCAGTACGCTGATTTTCGGGCTGGACAGCACTTTCACCTTGCCGAACGATTCGAGCAGCTGGATGGTCGTGGCGAAACTGTCCTTTATGTAGTTGAGCACGAAGATGCCGGGTGTGGAGCCGGGCGTGACGCCGCTGCTGAGCGGCGAGGTGCCCACCTGCTTCTGATTCAGGCTCAGGCTGCCCGTCAGGCGCGACCAGTTGATGCCTTGCTGGTATTCATTGCTCAGGCGCACTTCGATGATGGTTGCCTCGATCAGCACTTGCCGCTTGGCGCTGTGCAACACGGCGTCGAGGAATTCGGCGATCTTTTCGTGCTGGCGCCCCGTGGCCCGCACGGCGATCAAGCCGCCTTCCACGTTGACGACGACGGACGAGGGGCTGCCCTTGTTGGCCAGTTTCAGCAGCGGCATGCCGTTCGCATCCAGCGGCTGGGACGGGTTTGCGTTGGCGTTGCCCTGCTGCTGGCCTGGCGCAGGCTGGCCGCCATTCGGATTGCCATACTGCATCGGCGCCTGGGCGCCGTATTGATTGCCGCCCTGATTCTGCTGCTGGCCTGGCTGACCCGCTTGTCCCTGCTGGCCTTGCTGCCCCTGCTGGCCGGGCACGCTCGTCAATTGCTGGTTCAGCTGCGCCAGCGGATCCACCTGCACGTCGTTGAGCGTGGTTTCGCGCAGCAGGTCACGGATATTCTTTTCCAGGCTGTACCAGAAATTATTTTCCGAACGATTCACGACCAGGGTGGTCGAATTGTTATTGCCATTGCCGCCGCTGCCCTGCGTGCTGCCAACCGGGTTGCTGGCGTTGTTCGAGCCGCCGCCCGCCGTGGAAATTTGCGTGGCGATATTCACGCTGCTGTTGGTGCTGCGCGCCATGTTGACGTAATCGACCTTGTAATTGCGCCATACGGGCGCGTCGGGCAACACCAGCAGGTTCTTGCCATCGATTTCGTAGCGCATATCGACTTGCTTGCTGATACGCGCCAGCAATTGCGGCAGGGTCTGGTTCAGCGCATTCAGGGTGACGCTGCCTTCGATCTGCGGGTGGATGTCGATATTCATGCCCGCGTCGCGCGCCAGTGCGAACAGCAGCGATTGCACGGGTACCTTGTGCACGGTGACGCTGTAGGTTTCCACTTTGGGTGCGGGCAAGGGCGCGGCCAGCGCGCTGCTTTGCTGCACCGGTTCGGGAATGGCGCCGCCGGGGCGGGGCGCGGCATTGAGGTGGGCAGGCGACAGCGGCATTTGATGCGAGGCGCAGCCGGACAGCACGGTGCTGCAGGCGAGGGCGACCCAGGAGGCCAGCACAGGAATAGGGTGTTGATTCATGAAAAGTTCGCCCTTGGAGTCATGTTGTGCTTTTGTAATTTTACCCAGCATGATCGCCTAAAAGCAATCGCGTGTGCGGGCCCTGGAGGCAATATACCGAAATAAAGTCAGGGGGTGCCACGCGCCGTTTGTACCGTTGCCGTGGCTTTCATTTCCGTGCGGATACTATCTATGTCGTTCAGCAATATTTTCCGTGGCGACGTGGGGGCGATCCTGGCCCAGACGGCATCGGCGCTGGCCCGGTCGGCAAAGCTGCCGTAGACGATGACCAGGCGCGCGGCGGCGCTCGCGGGCGTTGCGCCAGGCAGGCGAAACACGTGGATGTCGCGCAAGCCGATGGCTTGCTGTGCTTGCCGCAGGAAAGTTTCCGCCGCGACTGTTTCGGTGGCGGGCAGGCTGGTGATTTGCAGCACCAGTTGCTGCGGCCCTTGCCGTGTCAGCCAGTCGCGCGATTCGGCCAGCTTGCTGTCGAGCAGCGTCGATGGCGCTGGCAGCGGTGCGCGTGGGACGGCAGCCGGGGCCGAGATAGCTGCCGTCAGTCCCGGCGTCAGCCATTGCCACAGCAGCGCAGCAGCCAGCAGCAGCATCAGCGCGCTCAAGACCCTCGCCAGCAGCTTGCCCGCGTGCCAGGGCGGACAGTGGAAGGGGCTGTCGGCGATGGCCATGCGCACGTGGCGCGCGCGGATGTCCTGCGCATCGTCCGCAAACGCGGCCAGCAAGGCCTTGTCGGCCAGGATATTGACCCTGCGCACGATGCCCTGCGAGGCGCGTGCCAGCCGGCGCAGCGCGGCCGGGGTGAAGACGAGGGGCGCCGCACGGCCGGCGGCGCTCAAACGGCACGCCAGATAGTCGTTCAGCAAGGCTTGCGGCAGGCGCGGCACGGTAAAACTGTGGGTGATGCGTTCCTTCAATTGGCGGAACTGGGGCAAGTCCAGGGTGTGCTGCAATTCCGGCTGGCCAAACAGGACGATCTGCAGCAGCTTGTGACTGGCCGTTTCCAGGTTCGTCAGCAGGCGCAGCGCTTCCAGGGTGGCGCCCGGCATGGCTTGCGCTTCTTCGGCCAGCAGCAGCACCTGGCGTCCGGCCGCATGCCGGGCGATCAATTCGCCGTGAAGGGCGCGCAGCACGGCATCGGCGCGGCAGCCGTCCAGTTCCAGGCCCAGTTCGGCGGCGATGGCGTACAGGACGTCGTCCGGCTCCAGGCGGGGGTTGAGCAGGTACAGCACGTCGACCTGGGGCGGCAAGCGCTCGGCCAGCATGCGGCACAGCATGGTCTTGCCGCTGCCCACTTCGCCCGTCAGCTTGATGATGCCTTCGCCTTGCATGACGGCATACAGCAGCGCGTCGAGCAGCTCGCCCCGCGTATTGCCGGGATAAAAAAAGGCGGGGTCCGGCGTAATGCCGAACGGCGCCGTGCGCAAGCCGAAATGGCGCAGGTACATGCCGTGCGGGGAGGGCGCGTAGGGCCGCCCCGGGGGCGCCTGATCGGGACCGTTCATGTCGCGATGCAATTGAGGAAAGCCTGTTCCAGGCTGGCGTCTGCCGCGCCGCCATGACGGGCGCGGCATTCGACAGGCGTGCCCGCAAATACGATGCGGCCCCCATGCAGGATGGCCATGCGGTCGCATAATTCTTCCACGTCGGCCAGCGCATGCGAGGTGAGCAGGGCGCCGCGGCCCTGTGCGCGCGCTTGCCGCAGCACTTGCTTGAACTGTGCGCGCGCCTTCGGGTCGAGTCCGCTCATCGGTTCGTCCAGCACCAGTTGCGGCTTGCCCGACAGCATGCAGGCTGCCAGCCCCAGTTTCTGCATCATGCCTTTCGAATACGCGCGCGCTGGGCGCTGCAGGACGTCCGGCGCCAAGTCCAGCGCGCCCAGCGCCTGCTGCACGGCTTGCGCATCGGGCCGCACATTGTGCAGGCGCGCCAGGTAGCGCAGGAAGTCGCCGCCCGTCAGGTAATACGGCGCCTGGAAGCGTTCCGGCAGAAACGACAGGGGCTGGCGCGCCGCGCCGTGCCGGTGCGGCTGGCCGAAGATGGCGATGTCTCCCCGCTCGGGAGTGCAGAAGTCCAGCAGGCATTTCAGCAGGGAAGTCTTGCCAGCGCCATTCACGCCGACCAGGCCGAACAGTTCTCCCGCGCGCACCTGCAAGTCGACGCCGCGCAGCACGGCGCTGCCTGCCAGATGCAGATGCACGTTGTGGAACTCGATGGCGCAGGCGTTCATAGGGGCAATGGTTGGCAGGCAAGACGGTGAACGACCGCCATTATTGTCACGGGCGCAGGCGGGGGGCAAGTGTTTCCTTGCAGAGTGTTGAAATGCGCAAAAATCAAGCGACGCAATGTATTTTCTTTAAGAAACAACATGTTCTGGAATAAAATACCTGCGCACGCCGATGGCGTGTATTGTCTGAAGAATTTGTCGAGGAGCAAGCATGGCAAGGCCAGAGAAAGTCCGGCTCGGTGAAATTTTGGTGCAGCAGAAATTGCTGACGGAAGAACAGTTGGGCCAGGCCTTGACGGAACAGAAGCGTTCGGGACGCAAGCTGGGCCGCGTTTTTGTCGAGCACGGCTTCGTCACGGAAGAGCAGATTTCGGGCGCCCTGGCGCGCCAGCTCGACATTCCCTACATCAATCTGAAGTTTTTCAACATCAATCCCGAACTGGTGCGGCTGCTGCCGGAGACCCAGGCGCGGCGCTTCCGCGCGCTGGTGCTGGAAGACCGCCGCGAGGGCTTGCTGGTCGGCATGTCCGATCCCACGGACCTGTTCGCGTACGATGAAATCTCGCGCCTGGTCAAGCGCCATATCGAACTGGCCGTGGTCAATGAAACGGAAGTGCTGGCCGCCATCGACCGCATCTACCGCCGCACGGAAGACATCTCGACCCTGACGCGCGAGCTGGAGCAGGACCTGGGCGACGTGTCCGTCGACTTCGGCGCGCTGGCCGCCAATCCGGGCCTGGAAGAGGCGCCCATCGTCAAGCTGCTGCAATCGGTGTTCGAGGATGCCACGCAGGTGCGCGCCTCGGACATCCACATCGAGCCGCAGGAAGGCCGGCTGCAGATCCGCTTCCGCATCGACGGCGTGCTGCACCTGCAGACGGAAGCGGACAGCAAGATCGCCAGTTCGCTGGCGCTGCGGCTGAAACTGATGTCGGACCTCGATATTTCCGAGAAACGCTTGCCGCAGGATGGCCGCTTCGCCATCCGCGTGAAAAACCAGCGCATCGACGTGCGTATTTCCACCATGCCGACGCAGTACGGCGAATCGGTGGTGATGCGCCTGCTGAACCAGGGCGGCACGACCTTGCGCCTGGACGCCATCGGCATGCCGCCCAAGCTGGTGCAGCAGTTCCGCGCCATCGTCAGCCGCCCGAACGGCCTGGTGCTGGTGACGGGGCCGACGGGCAGCGGCAAGACGACGACCTTGTATTGCGCCTTGTCCGAACTCAATTCGGTGGAAAAAAAGCTGATTACGGTGGAAGATCCCGTCGAGTACCGCTTGCCCGGCATTAACCAGGTGCAAGTCAACGACAAAATCGAGCTGAACTTTGCCAGGGTGCTGCGTTCGGCCCTGCGCCAGGATCCCGATATCGTGCTCGTCGGCGAGATGCGCGACCAGGAAACGGCGCAGATCGGCTTGCGCGCCGCCATGACGGGTCATTTGGTGCTGTCGACCCTGCATACGAACGACGCCATCAGCACGCCGCTGCGCCTGATGGACATGGGCGTGCCCCGCTACATGGTGGGCAGTTCGCTGCAAGCCGTGCTGGCGCAGCGCCTGGTGCGCGTGATCTGCGAAAGCTGCAGCACGCCGTACGCGCCCACACCGAACGAATACGAATGGCTGCGCCTGGAACTGGGCGAGCTGGTCGAGCGCAACCAGTATTTCCACGGCAAGGGTTGCTCGCACTGCAACGGCATGGGTTACCGGGGCCGCACGGGCGTGTACGAATTGCTGGAAATCACGCGCGCCGTGGCCGACGCCGCCAACCATGCCGATCCATCGCACTTCATGAAGGTGGCGACGGCGCAGATGGCGGGCGAAACCCTGCGCCGTCACGCCGTGCAGCTGGTGGTGCAGGGACGCACGACGGTGATGGAAGCGATGCGCATCAGCAACCAGAGCGAGGATTGACGTGGCATTTTTTGCTTACAAGGCGCGCAATGCCAGCGGCGAACTGCTGACCGGCGTGATGGAGGGCGCGGACAGCGGCGCCGTGGCCGATCAGTTGTTTTCCACGGGCGCGACGCCGGTGGAAATCCTGGTGACCAAAAAGGCCGCCACCACCGGCGCCGATATCGGCTGGTGGCAACGGCTGACGGAGAAAAAAGTCAGCTCGATGGACGTGCAATTGTTCAGCCGCCAGCTGTACACCCTGCTCAAGGCGGGCGTGCCCATCATGCGCGGCCTGGCCGGCCTGCAGGAGTCCGCCATCAGCCCCGCGTTCGGCCGCGTCATCAAGGACGTGCGCGAATCGCTCGATGCGGGGCGCGAGCTGTCGGCCGCCATGGCGCGCCATCCCGCCGTGTTTACGCCGTTTTATCTGTCGATGGTGCGCGTGGGCGAGATGACGGGGCGCCTCGATGAAGTCTTCCTGCGCCTGTTCGACCACCTGGAATTCGACCGCGACATGCGCGCGCGCGTCAAGTCGGCCACGCGCTACCCCAGTTTCGTGATCGTGGCCATGATCATCGCCATGGTCATTGTGAATATGTTCGTGATTCCCCAGTTCGTGAAAGTGTTCGCCACGTTTCACGCCGAACTTCCCTTGATGACGCGCATCCTGATCGCCACGTCGGCCTTCATGGTGGCGTACTGGCCTATGCTGCTGCTACTGACTATCGGCGCGATAGCCGCTTTCCGGGCCTGGCTGCGCACGGTCAGGGGGCGTTACACGTGGGACCGCTACAAGTTGCGTTTTCCCATTGCAGGGAAGATCATCCTGAAAGGCACCATGGCGCGCTTCGCACGCAGCTTCGCCCTGTCGAGCACCAGCGGCGTGCCCATCGTGCAGGCGCTGACGGTGGTGTCGCAAACGGTGGACAATGCGTATCTGTGCGCCCGCGTGGAACAGATGCGCGACGGCGTCGAGCGCGGCGACAGCATCTTGCGCACCTCGGTGACGGCGGGCGTCTTCACGCCGGTGGTGCTGCAGATGATCGCCGTCGGCGAAGAGTCCGGTTCACTCGATGATTTGATGAATGAAATCGCCCAGATGTACGAACGGGAAGTGGATTACGAATTGAAGACCTTGTCCGCGCAGATCGAACCCATCCTGATCGCCTTTCTTGGCGCCATGGTGCTGGTGCTGGCTCTGGGCATCTTCTTGCCGGTGTGGGATCTGGGCAAGGTGGCCCTGCATAAATGAGGCCGCGCATTTTGCCAAAAAACAACAGCGCGGCAGGCAGGGCAGGGCAGACGGGGTTCACCCTGTTTGAACTGGCCGTTGCCGTGTCCGTCATTGCCGTGCTGGCGACCGTGCTGCTGAGCCGACTGGTGGCGGTCCAGCAGGAAGCGGAACGGGTCGCCGTGCAGCAAACGGTGTTGGCGCTGCGCGCGGGTCTGCGCATGAAAGCGCTGGAATTGTATGCGGCTGACCGGCAAAATCAGTTGCCTGCGCTGGCGGGAAAAAACCCCTTCGATTGGCTGGCCGAGAAGCCGCCCAACTATTTGGGGGAATATGCGGCGCCGGAGTTGGAAAAACTTCCCCAAAGACATTGGTTTTTTGATAGAAGTAATGCAGAATTGATATATGTATTAAATCGAAGCAACACTTTCGGCCTTGGCCGTTCCGAGTTGCTTCAATTCAAGGTAAGCTTGCGGCAAGCGTCCGCTACCCGAGCCGAGCCCTCAACCCCGGTGGATGCGCCTGAAGTGGCGTTGATACAGCTTGGTGATGCGGGCGGGCTGAAATAGTTCTTTTATTCTGCCGGCAAATTTTGCCAGCATTGTTTTTTTGATTTTTTGGAGATCAGCATGAAACTGCAGTCAATTCGTCGTTTTCAACAAGGTGGCCAAGCGGGCTTTACGCTGATCGAGTTAGTCGTCGTCATCGTCATCCTGGGCATTCTGGCGGCCACCGCGATTCCCCGCTTTGTCAATCTGTCGGCCGATGCACGCCTGGCGAAAGTCAACGGCGCTCGCGCCACGGTGCAGGCCGCCGCTTCCCTGGCCCATGCGCAATGGCTGGTCAACAATGCTGCCGTCGGCACAATTCCTCCTGTGGTAATGGAAGGTACGACCATCACCATGGCGAACGGTTATCCTGATGCGGCCGGCATCCTGCTGGCGGCCGGTGGCTTGGGCGACTACAATGTCACGGGCACGGCGCCGGTATCGATCGCCGCCGATGCCAACCATCTTGCCTGCGCGTTTACCTATACGCCGGCTACGGCCACTGCCGCGGCGGTCGTGAGTGCTGCGCCTGCCACTCCCTCTCCAAATTGTTAAGGACGTAGTTCCCGCCTGCCGCGGCGGTAATTCGCGCCGCAGGAGATGCGCCTGGCTTGCCAGGCGTTTTTATTCTTCCTGGCATGTTTCAGCCGGCATGCCGCCCATTGCCATAGGTGCGAGTACACGATGCTGTCTCCAGCAGGTTTGATATTTGCCGGGCCTGCCAATCGTGGGCGCCTGCAGCGCGGCTTCACCCTGGTCGAACTGATCGCCGTGCTGGTGGTGGGTGGGCTGCTGGCTGCCGTCGCCGCTCCCCGTTTCTTTCAGCAGGATACTTTTGACGCGCGCAGCTTTGCCGATCAGAACGTGAGCATGCTGCGCTATGCGCAAAAACTGGCGATCGCGCAAAACCGGCCCGTCTTCGTGCAGCTCGACGGCACCCGCATCGCCCTGTGTTTCAATACAGCCTGCGACGCGCCCAACCGCGTCTTGCCGCCCGCTGGCGGCAACAGCGGCCGCAAAGCCACCTTGGCCGCCTGCGCCAATACCACGGCGTGGCTGTGCGAAGCGGCGCCCGGCAATATCAGCTACAGCGTGCCGGCGAATGCCGCCGCCTTTTACTTCAATGCCCTGGGTCGTCCTTTCAAGGCGGGCGACGCCGAGCCCATATCGAGCTTTCCCGCGCGCGTCAGCATCGCCGTCAGCGGCGGCGGCATGACGCGCAACATCATCGTCGAAGGGGAGACTGGCTATGTCCATTACTAGGATAGCCGTCTTGCCGTTGCGCAGGGCAGGGCAGCGCGGCGTGACCCTGATCGAACTGGTCATCTTTATTGTCATTGTCACCATCGCCGTGCTGGGGCTGCTGCAGATTTTCAGCCGCACCACGGCCAGCAGCGCCGACCCGCAATTGCGCAAGCAGGCGCTGGCGCTGGCCGAGGGCATGCTGGAAGAGGTGGCCATGGCGCGCTTCACGTTTTGCGATCCGGTCGCCGATCCGGCCGCAGATGCGGCGACGAATGCCGCGCCGTTCGACAGTGCCACCAATCCCACCGGCTGCATCACGCCGCAGAATGTCAGCGCGACGGTGCCCGCCACGGGGCGGCCTTATTACAATGTCAGCGACTACGTGCGCGCGTTCAATACGCCCGTGAGCTACACGACCGACGCGGCCGGCAACAGCTTTCCTGCGGGCTATGCGGTGAGCGTGGCCATCAGCCCCGATGCGGGACTGGGGCCGGCAGGCGCCACCTTGCCTTCGGGCGCCACGCCCGTCAATATGAATGTGCTGCGCGTCACTGTCACCGTGACTTATGGCACGAATCAGCAACTGGTGCTGGCCGGCTACCGCGTGCGCTACGCAGGAAATGCCGTCCCATGATGACTTTTTTACGCCACCGGCAGCGCGGTTTCACCCTGATTGAACTGATCGTGGTCATCATCATCACGGCCATCGTGGCCGGCATGGTGACGGTATTCATCCGCGCGCCCGTGCAAGGCTACCTGGACGTGGCCGCCCGGGCCGAACTGGCCGATGCCGCCGATATGGCGGCGCGCCGCATCGCGCGCGACGTGCGCCTGGCGCTGCCCAACAGCGTGCGCGTGACGAGCAACGGCAGTGGCAGCTATCTGGAGCTGCTGCTGACGAAGACGGGCGGCCGCTATCTGTCGGAAGACGACAATCTCAGCTTGACGCCGGGCAATGTGCTGGCCTTCGATCCCAGCACGCCGGTCGCCAATGCCAACGTGTTTACCATCGTCGGCGCCGTGCCTGCCGGCTTGCAGACCATCGTGGCCGGCGACTTTATCGTCGTCAATAATCTGGGCGACCAGCCTCCCGTGGATGCCTATAACTGCAGCGGGCAATGCAACCGCGCCCAAGTCGCCTCCATCAGCGGCAACAATGTCACGCTGGCCAATAACCCCTTTGTCGCGCAAACGCCGTCCATGCCTTCCCTCAGCTATCGTTTCCAGGTGGTCAGTACGGTCGTGACCTATCACTGCGCGCCGAATGCGAACGGCACGGGTACGCTGACCCGCTATGCGGGCTATGCGATCCAGCCCGCCCAGCCGGTGAGCGCCACCGCCGCACCGCTCAATAGCGCGCCGTCGGCAGCGTTGATGGCGATGCAGGTCGCCGGCTGCGGTTTTTCTTTCGCAACGCTGCCCAACTTGCAGCGCGGCCTGGTCAGCATCGGCCTGACCCTGGGCGCGCCCGGCAGCAATGCCGGCCAGATCACGCTGGTGCAGCAGGCACAGGTCAATAATTCGCCATGACGATATCCGCTACCGCCACCCCCATGCCGCGCCGCCGCCCGGCGCGCGGCTTCAGCATCATCACCGCCATCTTTCTGCTGGTGGTGCTGTCCGCGCTGGGCGCGGCGCTGGTTTCCATCTCGACCATGCAGCATGCCGAGTCGGCGCTGGACGTGCAGGGGGCGCGCGCCTACCAGGCGGCCCGGGCCGGCATGGAGTGGGGGCTGTCCCAGCAGCGCGTCAATAACAGTTGCGCCGCCAGCAGCAGCTTTGCCTTGCCCGCGGCTGGCGCGCTAAGCGGTTTTTCCGTCACCGTGCGCTGCACGCAGACCGCTGGCGCGGTACCGCGCTTCCAGGTGATCGCCACGGGCTGCAATCAGCCCGTTGGCGGCGTTTGCGCCACCGCCAACGCCACGAATCATCCCGATTACGTGCAGCGCGTCGTGCAGGCGGAGTTCTAGGCAAGGCAAACCAAAGGAGCGACATGCAGGCAGTCACGGCAGTATGGATACATGCACTGGGGCGTCTGGTCTTGCTGGCGATGCTGTGCTGCACCCCGGCACACGCGGTGACGTACGCGAATACCAGTTTTGCCTACAACTGGATCGACGCCAGCAATCATGCCAGGCTCGGCTACAACACCTCGCCGTACAAATTCAATGGCGCCACCGGCTGCGGCACCACGCCGCCCATCCTTGACGACACCCTCAGCGACGCCTTGCCCATCGGATTCAGCTTCATGTATTCGGGCGTGGCCTTCAGCAGCCTGCGCGTGATGACGAATGGCCGGGTGCAGTTCAACAACAACGTCACGTGCGGCTACGGCAGCCCCGTCCAGACGCTGCCCTATCCGGACAGCAGCTTGAACTACACCATGCGCATCTATGGCAACGACCTCGATCCCACCTCGAAGCTGGAATTGCCCACTTACAATACCGCCTGCGCCAGCCGCGCCACCTGCTATGTCAGCTACGCAACCATCGGCACGGCGCCATACCGCAGTTTTGTCGTGACGTGGAATAATGTGCCGGAGTGGACGACGGGCGCCAATCCGACCGGCTCCTACAGCCTGCAATTGATCTTGCAGGAAAACGGCGAATTCATCTACCAGTACGGCGCGGCAGTGGCGGGGCCTTCCGCCAAACTGGGACAGATCGGCTGGCAAGCCGACAGCAACGATTACGACACGCCGCAGACAGGCTTTCCGGTCAGCAATTCGGCCATCAAGTTCTATATTCCCCGCCCCGTGATCGAGTACCGCATGGAGCAGCCCAGCTGGAACAATACGCCTGGGCAAGTTAGCGATTCCAGCGGTAACGGGCGCGACGGCACGGTGCTGGGCGGCGCGCAGACCATCGCCGCCGGCCGCGTCTGCCGTGCCGCCAGCTTTCCCCTCAATACCAGCGCCGCGGCCATCGACGCCATCGACAGCGCCCTGTCCGTGCCCGGCACCATGGGCGGCGCCGGCACCATCACGTTCTGGTACAAGGCCAATACGGCCTGGTCCGGCAGCGGCGCGCGCGATGCGCAGCTGCTCGACGCCACGCAGATGAACAATGAATGGTTTTTTCTTGTGCGGCGCAGCACGGGCGCCTTGCGCTTCGTCGTCACGGATAGCCTGGGCAACCAGCGTACGGTGGAAACGGCCGCCAATACGGTGGCCGCCGGCACCTGGAAGCATATCGCCGTCAGCTGGAGCTTCAATGCGCTTGCCGCCGCCAATAGCGACCACTTGCGCATATACGTCGACGGCGTGCTGCAAAAGGAGACGGCATTTACCACGGCGGCGGTGGTGTCGCCGCGCATCGGGACCTTGTTTATCGGCGACAACCGCAGCGCATTCACGGGGCAGAACGGCAGCGGCAACTCCACCGACGGCGCCATCGACGAATTGCGTGCCTATAATTACGAGGGCGGCCTGGCGCTGGTGCAGCGCGACCAGAATCTCAGCCAGGCAGGCTGCCTGAATCATTATGCGGTGACGAATACGGGCACGGGCCTGACGTGCCAGCAAAGCACGGTGACGGTCACGGCGCATGACGTCAATCACAATAATATCGTGATGCCGAACAACACCACGCAAATCCAGCTGAGTACCTCGAACGGCATCGGCGACTGGGCCCTGATCTCGGGCTATGGCGTGCTTGCCAATGGCGCGCTGAACGACGGCGTGGCGACCTATCTGTTCAACGGCGAGTACCAGGCGGTGTTTGGCCTGAGCAGCGGCACGGCCGCCACCGTCAGCGTGAATGTGACGGATGGGCAGTTCACGGAGCAGGAAGACCAGTCGCTGGTGATCAAGGCGTGCGCGGTGGCGCGCTTCAACGCCTGCGAGGCCACGTCGCCCCGTTGCGTGCCCAGCACCAGCAGCCTGAGCTATGCGCGGCTGAATACCAAGCTGGCCGACACGGCCTTCAAGCTCGACCTGGTCAAGCTGAAGACCGATGCCAGTCTGGAAACGACGTTCGCTGGCGCGGCCACGGTGGATTTGCTGGCCAATACCGCCACCGGCGTGGCGCTGGGGGCGAATAACTGCCCGCTTACCCAGACGGCGGTGATTCCGCTGGGGCTGGTGGCGTTCACGGGCGGCTATTCGAGCACCAACGTGAGCATCCCGGCCACCGCCATCAGCGCCGTGGCGCCCCGGTACAGCGCCTACCGCGACGTGCGCGTGCGCGTCACTTGCACCGCGGCCGTGTGCGGCACCGCCAATGTGGGTTGCTCGACCGACAGTTTTGCGGTGCGGCCACAGCAGTTCACGCTCAGCTCCAATATGAGTAACAGCGGCCTGAGCGGCTCGCCCAGCCTGGCGGCGGGCGCCCAGTTTAGCCTGAGTGCTGCTGCCGCGGCTGGCTATAACGGCACGCCGCTGGTCGACAATTCCGTTGCCGGCCAGAAAATCACCGGTTTCCTCAGTGCCACCGACTACACGGACCGCCTGGCATCGACATCCAACGCCAGCCCGTTCCCGCTGGGGCAGGCGGTGCTGGCCAGCGGCCTGGCCAGCAGCAGCGGCGTGAGCTACGGCGATGTCGGCACCTTCCGCATGCTGCCCGAGGCGGTGCTCGACAATGCCTACACCAGCGTCGACCAGCCCGGCGACTGCGTGATCGGCAGCAGCAGCAATACGGCCGTCAATGGCAAGTTCGGCTGCAATATCGCCAACCAGGCGCAAACTCCGGCGCCCGTCTTCGGCCGCTTTTTTCCTGACCACTATGCGCTTACGGGCGCACTGACCGGCGCCTGCGGCGACTTTACCTACATGGGCCAGCGCGAACTGGGCATCGTGCTGGGCGCGACGGCATTGAGCAATAGCAACCAGATCCTGGCGCGCTATGGCAGCGGCTATCCCGCACTCGCCAGCGTCAGCGTGGGCGCGGCGAATGCCGGCGCGGCGCTGTCCATCGGCCGCCTGGCGCCGGCCTTGCCCGCCTTCGCGTGGAGCCAGGGGCGCAGCGGGCGTTCCTACTCGACGGACGGCGCCGCCTATGCCGCCGGCAGCACGCAAGTGGCGGTGGCCGGCAGCGGCGGCCTGTCGGCGGGGGAACTGATCAAGTTCGGCGGCGACAGCGCCATCTACACGGTGCAGGCCGGCACTGCCGGCGCCGGCACCATTACGCTGGCCGCGCCTGGCTTGCAGCAGGACATTCCAAGCGGCGCGACCGGCATCACGGTACTGCACAGCTTTAACCGGCTGGCCAGCGGCCAGGATGGCCCGTATGAGGATTTTTCGCTGGTGGTGGGCATCAGCGACAGCGATGGCGCGCTCATTTCCAGCGTGAATGGTCTTGCGGTCGCGCCCGCCGCCAGCGTCGCTGTCGGCGATACCCGGCTGCGTCATGGCCGTTTGCGCATCAACAATATGTACGGTTCGGAACAGCGCGCGCTGCTGGTGCCCCTGGCGGCGCAATACTGGAACGGCAGCGCGTTTGCCGCCAATACGCTGGACAATTGCACGGCCCTGCTGCGCAAGAATTTCGTCTTGAACAATTACCTCAACCTGACGGACGCCCAGTTGCCGGCCGCCACCACCTTGCCGTCCGACAGTGGCTTGCTGCAGCAGGGCAGCGGCAGCGTGCTGATGGCCAAGCCCGCCGCGCCAGTGACGAAAAAGGGCACGCTCACGCTGCAGTCGCTGATTCCCTACTTGCCGGGACAGGCGCGCGAGACCATCGGCACGTTCAAGAGCGACTTCATGCTGTACACGCGCGAAATATATTGAAGGGCGCGCGATTTTTCGGGGTAGCGTGACATTCGTGGTGTTTTCCTGAAAATATGTTGTCAATTGTTTCTTTTTTAACCTGTTCTTACCTGCTATGAATTAAAATTGATTGAATGCATCATTCGGGCGGCACCGCTGTCGTAGCATTTCATTATCTGGATCGGTGGCATGGGTTTATTCGCAAAAGCAAAAAAACACGAGGGTTGGCTGGCGACATCATTTTCGGCGGAAGGTGTGTGCGCCGCCGTGGTCAAACGGCGTGCGGACGACAAGCCGCTGGTGCAGGCGGCGGTCATGTATGCCGGCCGCAAGCCGTTGCCTGCGGCCACCCTGGAAAAAATGAACCGGGACGTGCATGCCCAGTCTTACCGCAGCACCACCTTGCTCGGTGCGGGCGAGTATCAGTTGCTGATGATCGACGCGCCGAACGTGCCGCCGGAAGAGCTCAAGACTGCCGTCCGCTGGCGCCTGAAGGACATGATCGACTTTCCGGCGGCGGATGCCACCGTCGATGTCGTCGATATTCCTGGCGACAAGAACGGACCGGGCCGCGCGCAATCGCTGTTCGCCGTCGCGGCGCGCAACAGCGCCGTATCCCAGCGCCAGGCGCTGTATGGCGAATGCAAGATTGCCCTGTCGGTCATCGATATCCCGGAAATGGCCCAGCGAAATATCGCCGGCTTGATGGAGACGCAGGGCCGCGGCCTGGCCATGCTGTCTTTCGATGGCGAAGGAGGGCTGCTGACCGTGACGTCCGATGGCGAACTGTACCTGGCGCGCCGCATCGACGTGACCGTGGCGCAGCTGGCCGAGACCGGCGACACCCAGCGGCAGCAGTATTACGACAAGATTACGCTGGAACTGCAGCGTTCCTTTGACCATTTCGACCGTCAATTCCATTTTATTACCGTTGCCAGGCTGGTGCTCGCGCCCACTGGCAGCGATGGTCTGCATGCTTACCTTGCGGACAATCTGTACATGCCGGTCGAGGCGCTGGACCTGGCGGACCTGTTTGATTTTTCCAAGGTGCCGGATCTGCTGGCCGCTGGCGGCCAGGCGCGCTTTTTCCTGGCCCTGGGTGCGGCCCTGCGGCAGGAGGAGATGCCAGCGTGAGCCAGCAAATCAATCTATTCAACCCTGCCTTTGAAAAACAGAAGCAGGCGCTGTCGGCAGTGGGCATGCTGCAGGGGCTGGGGCTGATCGCCGCCGTCAGTGCCGTGCTGGTCTGGTATGGCGCGCACCAGGTGGCTACGCTGGAGCAGGCAGCGGCCGATGCCAAGCTCATGCTCGACGCGCGCGAGGCGCGGCGCACGGACGTGTTTGCACGGTTTCCCGTGCCCGGCAAGGACCCGCTGATCGCGGGCGCGCTGCGCCAGGCCGAAGCCGACCGCAGCGCCTTGCTGGAAGCCGGGCAGATTCTGCAGGGCGGCGAACTGGGCAATACAAACGGCTATGCCGACTATTTCCGCGCGTTTGCGCGCGCCAGGGTCAATGGCTTGTGGCTGACGGGCGCGAGCATCGCCGGCGCCGGCAGCGAGATCGGCTTGCAGGGGCGGGTCGTGCAGCCGGATTTGCTGCCGCAGTACATCCTCGCCTTGTCCCGGGAGCCGGCCTTGCAGGGAAAATCGTTCGCGCGCCTGGATATGGCCAGCGCCCAGCTTGCTGCGCAGACTGCCTCGCCGGCGCCGGCCGCTGTGCCGGCGTTGCCGGGCGTTGCGCCGGCCGCTGCCGTGGCAGCACCGGCGCCGCGCTTTATCGAATTCAGTTTGCAATCGTCGGCGGCCCCGGCCAGCGGCGCAGGGACGGTTAAAGAATGAAACAGCAATGGCAAAAATTTGCCCTGAAGTTTGATGCGCTCAGCGTGCGGGAACGGGCCATGGTCTTTGGTGCCAGTGCGGCGCTGCTGATTTTCATGGTCTTCTATCTGTTCGTCGATCCGCAGTCAGCCAGGCGCAAGGCGCTGACCGATACAATTGCCCAGCGGCAGCAGGCCGTCGCGGCCACCGATGTTGAGGTGTCGCAAAGGATGGCCGCGCATGCGGGCGACCCTGACCAGCAGGACCGCGTCCGGCTCGAACGGATCAGGCAGGAAGTGCAGCAGAGGCGGCATGCCTTGCAGTCGACGCAAAATGGCCTGGTGGCGCCGGAGCGCATCGTGCCGATGCTGCAGCAGTTGCTGAAACAGCAGGCCAACCTGCGCCTGGTGTCGCTGACCACGCTGCCTTCCGGCGCCATGGGACAGGGCGGCCATGTGGCCGCAAAGCCGGCGGTGCCGGCGTCCGCAGCTGCCGCCGTTCCCGCGCCTGCCGGGCAAGCGCCAGCGGAGTCCGAGCCGGCGAAGTCGCCTGCCGTGCTGTACCGTCATGGCGTGGAAATTGTCTTGCGCGGAAATTACCTGGATATGGTGAATTATATGAATGCCGTAGAGGCCATGCCTGCCCATGTGTTTTGGGGCAAGGTCAACATGAAAGTCGAGCAGTATCCGAATGCCACGCTGAGCCTGACCTTGTACACGCTCAGCCTGGACGAAAAATGGATCGCCCTGTGATGCGCGCCGGTTGCCGTGCCGCCCTTGCGGGCGCGCTGCTGGCGCTGGCGCCAGGGGCATTTGCCCAGCTGTCCGATCCCACGCGGCCGCCCGATGCGGCGCCCGTCCAGGGCAGTGCGGCGTCTGCCGGCGCGGCGCGGCCGCAGCTGCAATCGGTGCTGATTTCGAATCAGTCCGGCGGGCGGCGCCTGGCCGTGATCGACGGCCGCAGCGTGCGCGCGGGCGACAATGTGGGCGGCGCAGTCGTCGTCGGCATCGGCGAGGCGAGCGTGACGTTGCGGCGCGGCAAGACCCTGGAAACGCTGCGGCTGTATCCGAAGGCGGTCGATGCGAATGATGCAATGCATGTGCGAAGGAAACAGGTTCATGTCACCCAATAAACACAAGGCGGGAATGCGGAAGATACTTGAAATAAGCAAGCGGGCGGGCGTCCTGGGACTTGCAGCGGGTTTGTGCGCCTGCAACGTCGCGCCTGTAAAGCGCGACACCTACAATGCGATCAAGGAGCAGGTGGCGGGCGCAGCGGCCACCACCAGTCCTGCGGCGCAGTCGGCGGCCGTGGAAAACGCGCTGCTGCCGCCGGCGTCCGCGCTGGCCGCGCAGTTGCCCAAGGCGCGCGGCGTGCTCGACGAGCGCTTTAACGTCGCCTTCAATAACGTCCCGGCGCGCCAGTTCTTTCACTCGCTCGTCAACGGCACGCGTTACAACATGCTCGTGCATCCTGATGTGCAGGGCAATATTTCCGCCAACCTGAAAGATGTGACCCTGTTCGAGGCGCTCGACGCCGTACGCGAGCTGTATGGCTATGATTACAAGGTCGACGGCACGCGCATTACGATACGCCCGCTCACCATGCAAACCCGCATGTTCCAGGTCAACTATCTGACGGGCAACCGCAAGGGCATGTCGAACCTGCGCGTTTCCTCGACGTCGGTAGCGAACGCCGGTACCAGCACCAGCGGCCAGAGCGGGAGCAACGGCAACCAGCAGGCGCAGCAGAACCTGCCGCAGCAGCCGGGCCAGTCGGGCCAGCAAGTGGTGCAGGACAGTTCCAATCTGAGCACCACGTCCGACAGCAATTTCTGGGCCGAACTGAAAGACTCGCTGGGCGCCATCATCGGCGGCACGGCCGATGGCCGCAAGGTGGTGATCAGCCCGCAGTCCGGCGTCGTCGTCGTGCGCGGCATGCCCGATGAGCTGCGTGCCGTTGATCTGTACCTGAAGGCAACGCAGCTGTCGGTAGACCGCCAGGTGATCCTGGAAGCCAAGATTCTCGAAGTGGAATTGAACGATAATTTCCAGACCGGCATCAACTGGGCGTCGTTCGCCTCGATCAAGAGCGGCCACACGAACCGCATTTCGACGGGCTTCATCCAGCCGGGCGGCACCCTGGCGCCGCTGCCGTTCAACGGCGGCCAGCCGCCGAACATGACGAATGGCAGCGGCTTGACGGCCAGCAGCGGTTTTGGCCTCAGTTCGGCGGCGAATGCGGCCGGCTCGATGTTCGGCCTGGCTTTCCAGACGGCCAATTTCGCCGCCATGATTTCCTTCCTGGAGTCGCAGGGGGCCGTGCACGTGCTGTCGAGTCCGCGCATCGCCACCATGAACAACCAGAAGGCCGTGCTGAAGATAGGCACGGACGAATTCTTCGTCACGGGCGTGAGCACCACCGTGACCTCCACCGGCACCACGGGCGGCACCACCTCCAGCCCGAATGTCACCCTGCAGCCTTTCTTTTCCGGCGTGGTGCTGGACGTGACGCCGCAGATCGACGAGCAGGGCAACATCATCCTGCACGTGCATCCGTCCGTCAGCCAGGTGACCACCGTCAACAAGCAGATCGACCTGGGCAGCGCGGGCTCGCTGAAGCTGCCGCTGGCCGCGTCCAGCACGTCCGAAATGGACAGCATGGTGCGCAGCCAGGATGGGCGCATCGTCGCCATCGGCGGCCTGATGCGCCAGGCCACCACCTCTGACCGTTCGCAAGTGCCGGGCGCGGGCGACATTCCCGTGCTGGGCGCGCTGTTCCGCAACACGGGCCAGGTGATCCAGAAGCGCGAGCTGGTGGTGCTGATCAAGCCCACCATCGTCGAAGGCGCCAGCAGCTGGAACGAGGACTTGCTCGATTCCGGCAGGCGCATCGAGGCGCTCGACCCGCGCCGGCCGTCGGAGCAGCGCTAAATGTACCAGGCCCATTTCGGCTTGCGCGAGGCGCCGTTCGGCCTCACGCCCGATACCAGTTTCTTCTTCAACGGCCCGCAGTCGCAAAAGGCGCTCAACACCTTGCTGGTGGCGGCGCGCAATGGCGAGGGCTTCATCAAGATCACTGGCGAAGTGGGCACGGGTAAAACTTTTCTTTGCCGCAAGTTCATGCAGTCGCTGGGGCCGGACTTCGTCACGGCCTACATCCCGAACCCGAATCTGCCGCCCCGTTCGCTGATCCTGGCCCTTGCCGACGATCTTGACGTATTGCTGGAGAAAGATGCTGATCAGCATCAATTGCTCAAGTCCCTCAACTTGCGTCTGCTCAACCTGGCTGCGCAAGGCAAGCGCGTCCTGCTGTGCCTGGACGAAGCCCAGGCGATTCCCGTCGACAGCCTCGAAGCGCTGCGCCTGCTGACGAACCTGGAAACGGAAAAGCGCAAGCTGCTGCAGATCGTGCTGTTCGGCCAGCCGGAGCTGGACGTCAAGCTGGCCCTGCCGGAGATCCGCCAGCTGGCGCAGCGCATCACCTTTCACTATCACCTGGGACCGCTGTCGCGCGACGACGTGGATTTTTATGTGGCGCACCGTTTGCGCGTGGCCGGTTTCGACGGCGCGCGCCTGTTCAGCCGTGGCGGCGTGGCCCGCCTGTACAAGGCGTCCGGCGGCATTCCCCGCCTGATCAACATCATGGCGCACAAGGCGCTGATGGTGGCGTATGGGGAAGGGCGGCAACAGGTCAGCGGCCGCCACGTGGGGCTGGCCGCCAGCGATACCCTGGCCAGCCAGCCGCGCCGTTTCTGGCAACGGCCATGGCCGTGGCTGGCCGGCGCCGGCGTGCTGGCCGCCTGCGGCGTGAGCTGGACTTTATTGAACCGATGACGAAGATGAGCCTGTAGATGAGCCTGATTAACAAGATGTTGCAAGACCTCGACGCGCGCGGCACCCCCGATGGACGCGGCGACGCGGCCGGCATCCGCTCCGTGCCTGAACGCGAGCGGGGCGTCTCGCGCGCGCTCGTTTTCGGCGGTGCGGCCGGCCTGACGGCGGTGGCCATCGCCCTGGGCTGGGTCTACCTGAAGCGGCCGGCGGTGCCGCCCGTGCTGGTGAATGTGGCCAGCAACCCGGTTCCGGCGCCTGTGCCGGTACCCGTTCCAGTGCCCGTTCCAGTGCCTGTCGCCGTAGCGCCTGCGCCGGTGGTGTCCGCCCCGGCGGTAGAGCCCGAACCCGTGTCCCAGGCCGGGCAGCCCGCCCCGGCGCCCGCCAGGGCGCGGACCGCCGAAGTGCGGCGCATCATGGAAAAACCCGCCAAGCCTGCCGCTGCGCCCGTGCTGAAAACGCCGGTGCCGGCTGCCAGCGAGCGCATCATTGACGGAAAACAAGTCACGCCGCAGCAGCGCGTGGAGAATGAATACCGGCGCGCGCTGGCCCAGTTGCAGGACGGCCGCGTCTCCGACGCCATGCTGGCCTTGCAGCAGACCCTGCAGCTGGACCCGCGCCACCAGGGCGCGCGCGAAACCCTGGTGCGCCTGCTGCTCGAAGCGCAGCGCCCCGACGAAGCTGCGCGCCAGTTGCAGCTAAGCCTGGCGCTGGACCCGAAACAGCCGGCGCAAGCGATGATGCTGGCCCGTTTGCAGCTGGACAAGGCCAACGGCGGCGCGGCCGCCCTCGACACCTTGACGCGCAGCTTGCCGTACGCCGCCGACAACGGCGAATACCACGCCTTCCTGGCCGGCGTGCTGCAGCGCGAGCAGCGCTACCGCGAAGCGTCCGAGCACTACCAGCAGGCCCTGCAGGCGGTACCCGACAACAGCGTCTGGTGGATGGGCCTGGGCATCTCCTTGCAAGCCGACAATCACCCGGCCCAGGCGCGCCAGGCGTTCGAGCGCGCCAAGAGCTTGCAAACCCTGTCGCCCCAGCTGCAGGCCTTTGTCGAGCGCAAGCTGGTGCAGTTGACGGCGGCTGCGGCGAAGTAACGTTTGCCTTAATGAAAGAAACCAGTTTGAAACCTGTCAGCCTCGTCATTGCCCTGTGTGTGCTTGCCAACAACGCATTGGCCGCCCCCGCCAGCGCTCCCGCCAGCTACGTTCTTGAGAATACCGAAGTGCGCGACATCCGCGCGCAAGGATTGAAGCGCGACTACCAGCTCTATGTCGCCTTGCCCGACTCCTATCGGCAGGGAAATAAACGCTATCCAGTACTGTTCGTCGTCGATGCCAATTATGCGTTTCCCGTCGTGCGCAATATCGCGCAGCGCCTGAACAAGCATGCGGGAATGGAAGAAGTGGTGGTGGTCGGCCTGTCGTACGCCAACGGCGATGGCGGCGTGTACAGCCGCCGCCGCGACTACACGCCCACCACGCCGCGCAAGCACGATTACCGCTCGGACATGCCGGGGCGCCAACCGGCGTTCGGCGAAGCGAAGGCGTATGGCCAGTTCGTCTCGGGCGAGGTGTTTCCCTTCATCGCACAGCACTATCGCGTCGACATGCAGCGCAAGGTGTTTATCGGCCATTCCTACGGCAGCCTGCTGGGCCTGCAATTGCTGCTGACGGAACCGCGTACCTTCGAGCACTACATCCTCGGCAGCCCCTCGCTGTGGTACGACGCCGGCGTCATGTTCGACCGCGAGCAGGCGTATGCGGGCAGCCACAAGGACTTGCCCGCGTCCGTATTCTTCGGCATCGGCGGCCTGGAAAAATTGTCAGCAGGAAAGAAGCGTTCGCGTGCGGAGGAAGACGCCGACATGGTGGCCGACTTGCGCGAGTTCGACGGCAAGCTGAAATCGCGCAAGTTTCCCGGCCTGAAGACCCGCCTGCGCGTGTTCGCGGACGAAGACCACGCGAGCGTGTTTCCCTTTGTGCTCACGCATGGCTTGCGGGCCTACCTGAAATCCTCGAATTGAAACCGGTTTCACTGGAAGTAATAAGCCAACCCGGGATATCCCCATGAAAACTCCAGATGCCGGCAAAAAAATGGCTTCGTCACTGATGATGCTGGCGCTCTCCTTCTTGTTGACCATCCCGACGTTCGTGTATGCGCAGCTTGGCGATAATGCACGTGCGGAAAAGACAGATGGCTACGCCGCTGAAATTGACAGATTGATCCAGACAACAAGTCCAAGAAGTTTTAATGGCGTCATTCTCATCACGAAAAATGGCAAGACGACATATTCAAAAGCCTTTGGGTATGCGGATGTGGAAAACAAAATACCATTGAGGCTGGAGGATAATTTCCGGATCATGTCGAATAGCAAGCAGGTTACGGCCGTGCTGATGTTGAGGGAAGTTGAAAAAGGCAACATCGATTTGCACAGTCCCGTCAGAAAATATTTGCCCGATTTGCCGCAGGCCTGGGCCGACGAGGTGACGGTGCATCAACTGCTGAACTTTTCGGCGGGAATCACTGACATTGACAAGCCGCTGAGCTTCAAGCCCGGAACGGGCTTCCTGTATGGGGTGACGACCTACACCATGCTGGGCACTATTTTTGAAAAAGTCAGCGGGAAAACGTATATCGAGGCGGCCAATGACTTGTTCAAGGAACTGGGAATGCACAACAGTTTTTGCTATGAAGAAAACAAGAAGAATAACGTTATCAAGGCTTATGTCAATTCAAACAATGTGTTGGAGTTGAAGGAGCATCCCGTTCAGGGCGCAGGCTGGCTCGGTTTTATTCCGGCTGGAGGGATCGTTTCCAATGCAAAGGATTTGGCTGTCTGGGATGATAAGCTTCACAACGGAAAGATCTTAAAACCGACAAGCTATAAACTGATGACTGACTACACCATATCCAGCCAGCATGTTGCTTTCGGAACTGAAGACGTAGGATATGGCTACGGTGTGTATGTGAGCGATAAAACACCCGTAAAATACATCGGGCACTCTGGGAAGGGATTGGGATTTGCATCGGTCAAGGTATATTTTCCTGAAAAAAATGTTGATGTTGTCGTCCTGGAAAATCAGTTCAGCGAAGATAGCGCGCTGCATTACTATTATGAAATAAAAATAAGGGAAATAGTGATGAATAGCAATCTTGTGAGGTAGTCAGATTGCTCTGGCATCAGCAGTGCCGAAGGTTGCGGCTGCCGGCCACCCGGATGCGGGCATGTTGTCGCGGCCGGCCGTGTGCGAAAAACAATAGCGCCGAAGCGGCAATGTCCGCAGCGCCCTTGCGCTCCCGGACTGCCGCAAGCGCTCATCGATAAGGTCAGATTGCATGCGTACATTGAATGAATTACTCGATAGCGAAGACCCGGCATTTCCCCTGATCAGGCAATGGGCCGACGAGGCCGACTTGCCGGTGGAATTGCTGCCACCCTCGGCCGGCAGGGAGGATGTGCTGCTGAGCCTGCAGGTCACCACGCGCTCTCCCCTGGGGGCGATAGCCTATGAAACGGGAGGCATCCTGGTGGATGACGGCTGGCTGCGCATACTGGGGTCGGGACATGCCAGGCTGGGCCGGGATATCGCTGCCTGGAACAAAGGAAAGGCCGACGGTTTTCTGCTGGTCGCCGACGACGTGCTGGGCGGATTTTTTGCCATCAATGGCGGCGCACTCGGGGACGATCAGGGCAATATGTATTACCTGGCTCCCGAGACGCTGGAGTGGGAAGCGCTGGAGATCGGCTTCACGACGTTTGTCCAATGGGCCTTTACCAGCCAGTTACGGCAGTTTTACGGCCGCCAGCCTGGCGACGCGGAGGACTTTGACGAATTGCCCGAATTGCCCTTGCCCGGCGAGCTATGCCTGAATTTTTATCCATTCCTGTGGACGCAAGAGGGTTCCCTCAAGACCAGTTCGCGGCGCGCCATTGCCGTGGAAGAGCAGTGGGCGCTCAACCTTGATCTGCAACAGAAGTTGCCCGACGCGCGCTGAGGCAGGGCTTGCGGGCATATCTGAAAGCATCGCCATGCGCATCCCGAGGCGGTGGAATGGCATTTCAATCCACCAATCCAGCGGTTTGTCGCAATGGCATGCTACAGAAATGGGCAAGGCGATAGCATGCAGTGGGCTTTCTCGTGAGGCGAGGCCCGCAAGCGGGTGTCCGATGCTGACGGTAGCGCAGTCATCAACGGACGCTTCCCAATGACCATGACCAGGATGAACACGCATGAAATTGACCTTTCCACATGTCCTTTCCACCTGCCTGCTTGGCAGCTTGGGCGTTATCGGTAGTGCGAACGCGGCGCCCGCCGACGCCGAACTGGTGGCTTTGGTGCAGCGCCATGCGCAGGCCCAGAGCAGCTTCGATCAAGCCGCCTTGAAAGCCATCACGGCCGAGAATTATGTGGAAATATCGCCGGTCGGCGAGGTGGACGGCCGTGAAAAGATGCTGTCCTTCTATGCGCCGGAGCAGAAGCGGCCGGGTCCTCAAGTCCAGGTCGATGAACCGGCGGTGCGCCTCCTTGGCGATACGGCGCTCATCTCGGCCCGGCTGTCCTACCGGCTCAATCAGGAAGGGGCGGCCCGCACCTTCGCCATGCGCGCCGGGTATGTCGCCCGGCTTGTCGACAAGCAATGGCTGCTCGTCAGCGCTCAGTACACGGGCATTCGTCCGCCTAAACCGTGAAGTAACACTGTGTGGCGCTGGCCCCGGCGTCATCCGGACAGACTAGAGCCGCGCCTCATCGCCCCAGACATGCCGCATGCTGAAGTGTACGCCGGCATCGTCTTCATGCAGCGACGAGACGATGGCGAACTGGCTGTCGCCCGTGTCGCGCGGCGTCATCCGCGATAGTTCGGCGGCGGCCAGCGGCGCGCCCAGCGGGTCGCTGAGCGGGTGCACGTGGGCGGCGCCCCGTTGCGTGACGACGCCCAGTTCGCCGCTGCGCAGGCGCACCAGCGTGCCGGGCGGATATTTGCCCAGCAAATTGACGAACTGCTCGCCCAGCAGCGGGTCGATGGGCAGGTTCTGGTCGAGGAAGATATGCTGCAGCGCCTGGTCGGGCACGATGGAGCGCCGGTAGTTGCGCGCCGAGACGCGGGCGCAATAGCGGTCGGCCAGGCCGATCAGCTTGGCATTCTGCAGGATTTCATCGGCCGTGCGCCCCTGCGGGTAGCCGCTGCCGTCATCGTTTTCATGGTGCAAGAGCACACAGCTCAGCCATTCCTCGTCGTCGACGCCGGCGCAGCGCAGCAATTCCGTGCTTTCCTGCGGATGCAGACGCACGATGCGCATTTCGTCGTCGTTCAGGGGGCCGCGCCGGTCCTGGAAACTGTCGTGGTGGCGCAGCATGCCCACGTTCATCGTCAGCGCGGCCGCGCCGATCAATAAGAGTTCATCGTGGGACTTGTGCATGCTGCGGCCCACCAGCATGGCCAGCAGCGCCGTTTCGATGCAGTGGCGCACGGCGTAGCTGCCCGCGATCTGGTTGAGCAGGATGCTGGCCAGGGCGATGTCGGCATCGTGTTCGAGCGCGCGCAGCAGTTCGCGGGCGATGTCGCGCACGTCGCGCTCGGCATTGTTTTCGCTGCGCAAGGCCAGCAGCAGGCGCTCCAGGCGCTGCGCCGCTTCATTGAGCAAGCGCAAGACGGATGGCTGGTCGGGCGTGCCCACATACAGGCCCAGCTGCATCAGCCTCCCCAGCTGCGCGCCGTCCGTGATGATCTGCCCCTTGCGCAGTTGCGGGCCGGCACTATGGTCAGCCAGAAACAGATCCCAGGGCAGGGGTTCGCCGGGAACCAGGTCGGCCGGGCCGATGCGACGCTGTACCATGCTGTCATCCTTTGCTCCGCCGGGGCGGAGAAGTACTGTCGTTAAATGCTGCGCAGGCGCTCGAGCGCCAGGCGCAAGGTCTCGTCCTGCTTGGCAAAGCAGAAGCGCACGATGCCCGATTCCTTGCCCTGCGCGTAAAACGCGGACACGGGGATGGCGGCCACCTTGATTTCCGCCGTCAGCCATTCGGCGAACTGCGCTTCGGTCTCTTGCGAAATGGCATCGTAGCGCACGCACTGGAAATACGTGCCGTCGGCCGGCAGCAGGGTAAAGCGGCTGCCCGCCAGGCCGTCGCGGAACAAATCGCGCTTGCGCTGGTAAAACGCGGGCAAGTCCAGGTACGGCTGCGGGTCGGCCATGTAACCGGCGATGCCGTGCTGCATGGGCGTGTTGACGGTAAACACGTTGTACTGGTGCACCTTGCGAAATTCCACCGTCAGGGCCGCGGGCGCCGCCACATAGCCCACTTTCCAGCCCGTGACGTGATACGTCTTGCCGAAGCTGGAGACGATGAAGCTGCGCGCCGCCAGTTCCGGATGGCGGGCGAGCGACTCATGGCGCACGCCGTCGTACACCATGTGCTCGTAGACTTCATCGGACAAAATCAGGATTTGCGTGCCGCGCACGATGTCGGCCAGCGCCGCCACGTCGGCCGGGCGCAGGATCGTGCCCGTCGGGTTATGCGGCGTATTGATGATGATCAAGCGCGTCTTGCTGCTGACGGCGGCAGCGAGCTTGTCCCACGGCACGCTGTAGCCCGCCTCTCCCACTTGCATGGCCACCAGCACGGGCACGCCGCCGGCCAGCGCGATGGCGGGCAGGTAGCTGTCGTAGGCCGGTTCGATGACGATGACTTCGTCGCCCGGGTGCACGCAGCACAAAATCGCCGTCGTCAGCGCCTGCGTGGCGCCGGCCGTGACGGTGATTTCCGTGCCCGCATCGTAGGCGTGGCCGTACAGGCTGGCGATCTTCGCGGCGATGGCTTCGCGCAGGGGCGCTGCGCCCGTCATCATCGGATACTGGTTGTGGCCGGCGCGCATGGCGTCGCTGACCCGTTCGACCAGTGCCGGGTCGCAATCGAAGTCGGGAAAGCCCTGGCCCAGGTTGACGGCGCCATGCTGGGCCGCCAGGCTGGACATGCGGGTAAACACGGTGGTGCCCACCAGAGGCAGGCGGGTGGTCAGGGTGGGAGTCAGGTGGGGCAGGGACGGGCTGTTCATGAACGGTAGGGCCGCGGTGCGGAAAGTGGAATCGTTTCCCATTCTAGCGCAGCGCGCCCTGTCGCGTGCGGGGCTTTGGCGGCTCAGCCCGGCAACGTCCAGCCTTCCGGCACCATGATCCTGAACATGCCGGCCTTGGCCGTCTTGCGGGCCAGTTTCAGCAGGGCCTTGTCCTTGGTGATGAGGATATCGGCGTTGGCGTCGCGCGCCAGTTCGAGGAATTTCTGGTCATCCTTGTCCGTGCAGACGGGCAGGCGCACGCCGGAGACGGGCGGCGCCACGACGCTGATGTGGGCGTCGAAGCGGGCGGCGGCAATGGCGCGGCTGGCTTCGTCGAGGGGCAGATGTTTATAATGCAATACGACAAGATATTCCGCGCGGCAATCTTCGCGCGTGATGGCGTGCACGGCGCCGCTTTCCATGGCCGCCAGCAGGCCCGCCCAGCGCGGGTCGTTGAAGACGAACAGGTCGAGGCAAACGTTGGTGTCGAGGACGAGTTTTTGTGGAGCAGGTATCATGTCGGCAATTCTATTCTGTAGTGATAATTTATGTTGATCGTGCTTTCGCCCGCCAAGAGTCTCGACCTGGAGACGCCGCCAACAACCTCGTTGCACAGCACCCCCGATTTTCTCGACCATTCCGCCCAGCTCATAGCCCGCATGCGCCAGTTCTCGCCCGCCGAAGTGGGCAGCCTGATGGGTATTTCCGATGCCTTGTCCGCCCTGAACGTGGCCCGCTACGCGTCCTGGACCCCCAAGCTCGACGACGCGCACCAGGCCATCATGGCCTTCAATGGCGACGTGTACGCCGGTTTCGAGGCGCGCAGCCTGCAGCCGGCCCAGCTCGACTATGCCCAGTCGCGCGTGCGCATTTTATCGGGCCTGTACGGCTTGCTGCGCCCGCTGGACCTGATCCACCCGCACCGCCTGGAAATGGGCACGCGCCTGTCGACCGCGCGCGGCAAGGATTTGTATGCGTTCTGGGGCGACACCATCACCAACGGCCTGAACCGCGCGGCGAAGGAGCAGGGCGCAAAGGTACTGGTAAATCTTGCTTCTGAAGAATATTTCAAATCCGTCAAGCCGCGCCAGCTGGACGTGCCCGTCATCGCGCCCGTGTTCGAGGACTGGAAGAACGGCAAATATAAAATCATCTCGTTCTACGCCAAGCGCGCGCGCGGCATGCTGGCCCGCTATGCGGCCGTCCACAATATCCGCGATCCGCAGCAGCTGAAGCAGTTCGACGTCGATGGCTACGCGTATGTGCCGGAAGCGTCGAACGACACCAGCTGGGTGTTCCGGCGCAAGGTCGGCGAATAAGTAAAAAACCGGAGCAAGCTCCGGTTTTTTCATTTTACTGCCAGAATTTCCACCACTTGCGTTCCTTGTTCACCCCTTCCGGGCTGAGGAATGCCGTGTTCGGGTAGTTCTTGGTCAGCACGCGCAAGGTATCGTCGCGCAGGTCGGTCAAGCCCAGCTTGTCGTACGAGCGGTACATGATGAACAGCGCTTCTTCGATGGCCGGCGAGGCGGCGAAGTCGTTCACCGTCGTTTGCGCGCGGTTGGCGGCGGCCAGGTAGGCGCCGCGGCGGTAGTAATAGCGCGCCACGTGCACTTCGTATTTCGCCATGGCATCGATCAAATAGTTCATGCGGGCCAGCGAATCGGGCGCATATTTGCTATTTGGAAACTTGTCGACCAGTTGCTTGAAGGCGGCAAACGCTTCGCGCGTGGCTTTCGGATCGCGCTCGGTCGGGTCTTGCTCGTACAGGAAGTTCAGGAAGCTGATCTGGTCGTTAAAGCTGATCAGGCCCCGCAAGTAGTACATATAATCCACATTGGCGTGGTTCGGATGCAACTTGATGAAGCGTTCGACGGCGGCCAGTGCCTGAGCCTGGTCTCCCGACTTATAATACGCGTAAGCGATCTCCATCTGCGCTTGCAGAGCATAGTTGCCGAAAGGATAGTTAGCCTCCAGCTTCTGGAACAGGCCGATTGCAGCTTCATAGTGCTGCCCGGCCATTTCTTCACGCGCCTCCGAGTATAATTTCGTAACGGACCAGTTTTTGGTCTCATCCACTTTTTCAGGCAACAAGCTGCAAGCGGACATGCCGAGCAGAACGACTGAAGCGACTACCAACGATAATTTTTTTTGCATGACGTTTTGCAAGAAGGTTTTAACCAAGATTTTACAATAGGCTGATTATAGCCGATGGGAATGCTGTGATATTAACTCCGAAGCCTAATTTGGCTGACCCCGCGTTTGACTCCCTTTCTGACCATGCTGCCGAAGAGGCGTTTGACGGCGATTTTGCCGCCGACGACGTCTTCGAGGAAATGGCCCCGATTACATTGGAACTGACGCCGGACGCCTGCGGCCACCGCCTCGATAAAGTCATCGCCCAGCTGGTGCCGCAATACTCGCGCAGCCGCTTGCAATTGTGGCTGGAAGCCGGTTTCGTGACCGTCGATGGAAAAGTTGCCAAACGCAACATGACCGCCTATGGCGACGAGAAGATCGTCATTCTGCCGCAAAGCGCGCCGGAAGACGAGGCTTTTAAGCCGGAAGCGATGGAATTGAACATCGTGCACGAAGATGAGCATATCATCGTCATCAACAAACCGGCCGGACTGGTCGTGCATCCGGGCCCCGGCAACTGGTCGGGCACCTTGCTCAACGGCTTGCTGCACCACTGCCCGCAGCTGGCCGGCGTGCCGCGCGCCGGCATCGTGCACCGCCTGGACAAGGATACGAGCGGCCTGATGGTCGTTGGCAAGACCCTCGCTTCGCAAACGGACCTCGTGCGCCAGCTGCAGGCGCGCACCGTCAAGCGCGAGTATTTCGCGCTGGTATGGGGCACGCCGAAAATGGCGGGCACCATCGATGCGTCCATCGCGCGCCACCCGCGCGACCGGGTCAAGATGGCCGTGTCGGAGAATTTCACCGCCAAGCCCGCCATCACGCACTATGAATTGATCGGCAGCGGCGAACTCGACCGCCGTCCCGTGAGCCTGATGCAATGCCGCCTGGAAACAGGCCGCACGCACCAGATTCGCGTGCACATGCAGCACCTGGGCTTTGCGCTGGTCGGTGATTACGTGTACGGCAAGCAGCACCTGGTGTCCGTCTTCTCGCGCCAGGCGCTGCAGGCGCGCCGCCTGGGCCTCGTGCATCCGGGCACCCTGGAAGCGTGCGAGTGGATCGTGCCGCTGGCCGATGATTTCGCGCAACTGATCGCCACGGCCGGCATTCCCGAGCCGGAACAGGTCTGATGACGTCGCCGTTGCCTTGCATTATTCCCCATTGGCCCGGCCTGCCCGCGAACGTGGGCGCGCTGGCGACCGTGCGCGCAGGCGGCGTCAGCCAGGGGCCATATGGTGACGGGCAGGGCGGCGGCGGCTTGAACCTGGGCACGCACGTGGGCGACGAGCCCGCGCATGTGGCCGCCAACCGAGCGCGGCTGGCGGCAGTCTTGCCTGCCGAGCCGGCCTGGCTGTCGCAGGTGCATGGCGTGGCCGTTGCCGATGCCGCTACGCTGGGCGCTTGCGTGCCCGATGCCGATGCCAGCATCGCCACGCAGGCGGGCGCCGTGTGCGTGGTGATGACGGCCGATTGCCTGCCGGTGCTGTTCAGCTCAAGCGATGGCCTCGTCGTCGGCGCGGCGCATGCGGGCTGGCGCGGCCTGGCCAACGGCGTCTTGCAGCGTACGGTGGACAGCATGCGCGCGCAGGGCGCGACGGAGATCCTCGCCTGGCTGGGGCCAGCCATTGGCCCGCAGCAATTCGAAGTGGGGCAGGACGTGCTGCAGGCGTTTCGCGACGGCGCGCGCGATGATGCTGAACGGCAAGTGTTGTCGGATGCGTTCGCCGCCATCGCCGGCAAGCCGGGCAAGTACCTGGCGAATATTTATGCGCTGGCGCGCACCATGCTGCTTCGCGATGGCGTGGCGCAAGTGGCGGGCGGGGAATATTGCACCGTCAGCGATGCGGCGCAGTTTTACTCGTACCGGCGCGACGGCGTGACGGGAAGACAGGCCAGTTTGATCTGGCGCAAATAATCTGCACGGCAGGCACTTATGTGTCTGCCGTTTTTGTTTTATCGTCTGCTGAGGCGAGTGCGTGGGCGTTCAGTTCAGCGACGCGCTCAGCCTTGCGTTTGCGTCGCCGCGAGCCCGTCAGATAGAATAGGATGGACAGCGGGATGACGCAGTACAGCACGAAGGTCATCACCCCGGCGACGATGGACGGTTCCGTCAGCGCCATGAGGCCGACGACATAGATCCAGGCAACAGCGGTCATGAGCATCATGAGTAGTGGCAGTGGGTAAGAGTTTGCATGCAGATGATCCAAAAGTATTTATTTTTCGACTACGTTTCGGCGCCTAACAAAACCGTAGCGAGCGGAAGGGAGAGGTGGTTAAGAAGCGCAACCGTACTCTAGTACGGTGAGCATCGCAGGCCGCCTATACCGACGCGCAGTAGGCTTTGTTCGGCGTCCCTCAATCTTGAATGGACTTACATATATCTATGAACATGCCCGATCCTCAAATGATGACCAAGGAATGGATGGCGCAGATCAGCAATCCTGAGCAGTGGAAGATGTGGTTCAACATGGTACCGCAGCCCCAGGGCAATCCGATTGCCGGCATTTTGCAGGATGCGGGCGCCAGCATCAAGCCGGAAGCGATCGAGCAACTGAAAAATGCCTATGTGGCCAAGCTGACGGGTTTGTGGGCTGACTTTATGGCCGGCAAGGCGCCGGAGCTGAAAGACCGCCGCTTCGCCGCGCCCGCCTGGCACGCCAGCCCCCTGTCGGCCTTCAACGCGGCCGCCTACCTGCTCAATGCCGAGTTTCTCAGCGCCATGGCCGATGCCGTGGAAGCGACGCCGCACCAGAAGCAAAAGATTGCCTTTGCGGTACAGCAAATCGTCGACGCCATGTCGCCCGCCAACTTTCTGGCCACCAATCCCGACGCCCAGCAAACCCTGATCGAGACCAAGGGCGAAAGCCTGGCCAAGGGCTTGAGCAATATGCTGGCCGACATGCAGAAGGGCCGCATCTCGCAATCGGACGAATCGGCCTTCGAAGTGGGCCGCAACGTGGCCACCACGCCGGGCACGGTGGTGTTTGAAAACGCCTTGTTCCAGCTGATCCAGTACACGCCAAGCACGCCCACGGTACACCAGCGGCCCCTGCTGATGGTGCCGCCGTGCATCAATAAATTCTATATCCTTGACTTGCAGCCAGAAAACTCGCTCGTGCGCTATGCGGTGGAGCAGGGCAATACCGTGTTCCTGATGTCCTGGCGCAATCCGGACATGAGCATGCAGCACCTGACGTGGGACGATTACGTGGAGCAAGGCGTGATCGAAGCCATCCAGGTGACGCAGGACATTTCCGGCCAGGACAAGCTGAACATGTTCGGCTTTTGCGTGGGCGGCACCATCGTCTCGACGGCGCTGGCCGTGCTCAAGGCACGGGGCGAGAGTCCCGCTGCCAGCCTGACCCTGCTGACCACCTTCCTCGATTTCTGCGACACGGGCGCGCTCGACGTCTTTATTGACGAGCCGCAAGTGGCGCTGCGCGAGCAGACCCTGGCCAAGGGCGGCCTGATGTCGGGCCGCGACCTGGGCAGCACTTTCTCGAGCCTGCGGCCGAACGACCTCGTGTGGAATTACGTGCAGTCGAATTATCTGAAGGGCAAGGAGCCGCCCGCGTTCGACTTGCTGTACTGGAATGGCGACGGCACGGGCTTGCCGGGCCCCATGTTCTGCTGGTATCTGCGCAACACCTACCTGGAAAACAGCCTGAAGGTGCCGGGCAAGCTGACGGTGGCCGGTGAAAAGGTCGACCTGAGCAGCATTGACGCGCCCGCTTTCATCTACGGTTCGCGCGAAGACCATATCGTTCCCTGGGGCGCGGCCTATGCCAGCACGGCCTTGCTGAACCCGAAAAAACCGAAAGCCAACCGCTTTATTCTCGGTGCTTCGGGCCATATCGCCGGCGTGATCAATCCGGCGTCGAAGAAAAAGCGCAGTTACTGGAGCAACGACGCAGGCAAAGGCGCCCGCACGGCGAAATCCAGGCCCTTGACTGCCGAGCAATGGATGGAAGGCGCGACCGAGCACGTGGGCAGCTGGTGGCCCGAATGGGCGGCTTTCCTGGCCGAACACGGCGGCGCCCAGGTGAAGGCGCCAGGCAAGCCGGGCAACAAGCGCCACGCGGCAATCGAGCCGGCGCCGGGGCGGTATGTTAAAGTCAGGGCAGATTAATTCACAAAGCGTTTTGCCCGGCAAGACCGGCGTAATCTCCGGTCTTGTCAGGAATCTACTTTTAGTTGCGTTGCAATAAATGCGGGAATCTACTACCCTGATGTGCAATGGAGCCGTTTTCCACTCTATAATGGAAAACGTAGGCAGGTGCGAAAGCGGACCCACGTTCGCTTTTTTTTCGGATTAACTCAGTATGCGCTGCGGCGCAATAAGTGGAACTTGTGATGAGTAGTGCAAAAAAAAGTATAGACCGCCTGATTAAAAAATATCCCAACCGCCGTCTGTACGACACGCAAACCAGTTCCTACATCACCTTGACGGACGTCAAGCAGCTGGTGTTGGACAATGAGGTGTTTACCGTCGTCGATGCCAAATCCAATGAAGATTTGACGCGCAGCATCTTGCTGCAAATCATTTTGGAAGAGGAAGCGAACGGCGCGCCCATGTTCTCGAGCAGCGTGTTGTCGCAGATCATCCGCTACTATGGCCACGCCATGCAGGGCATGATGGGATCCTACCTGGAAAAGAACGTGCAGGCGTTCACCGATATCCAGCACAAATTCACGGGCACGTCGGCCGGCAGTTTCGAAGGCAAGCCATTCAGCCCGGAAATGTGGACCCAGTTCATGAATGTCCAGGGCCCGATGATGCAGGGCATGATGAACAACTACATCGACCAGAGCAAGAGCCTGTTCGTGCAGATGCAGGAACAGATGCAGAGCCAGAGCAAGAATCTGTTCGGCACGTTCCCGTTTGTGCCGCCGGTTCCGCCGACGGACAAAAAATAAGCTGATCCGGTTTTTACGTCTTACAACGGCACAGGAGTTCCTGTGCCGTTGTGCATTCAGGCGCCATATCGCCTCGGTGTGCCAGGTTTTGATCGGAGCATGGTACAACCATTTTTCCTTGATGGGCAGACGCTGTCCGGCAAGGATGACATCGCAGCGTTCGTTTGATATGCAACTGCAGGTCCACGAGGAGTATGTATGGCGCTGCTTGAGCAATTGCAATCAATGATTGCAGCCGAGGGCACGCTGGGCTGGTCGGTAAAGAATCAGGCGCGTATGCATGAACGCAATGCGGACCTGCCTTACCTGAGCGCTTCCGATGCCATGAGATACTGGCCGGAAACCGCCACTGCCGTGGGTGTGCGACTCAATGACCTTCAGACATCGATATAGCGGCTCCTTTCGGCCTGCATGATCTTTTCGATCTGGTGGTCCGGCCGACAGAGCGATTTCTGACAGCGAAGCAATCGGTCTACGCAGGCCGCGTGCGTGGCAAGAATTGGCAAGGTACCTGGCCCAAGCTACGTATTGAATTCCCAGGTGCTGCTTCCTGCTGTGCTTTGGAACCGGACTGAGCAAGCTCATAGCCTGCATTTGATGATAAGCGATGCAGGAGCCTGAGAATCGCACATGCAATTCATTGCTACCTATGCCCGGTCAACCCGGACAGCGTAGCAACCGCGTCTGGCGTTGTGGCCGTGGATATAGCTGACTTCCTGATTGGCAAAGATCTGCTCAATCAGGGTTTCAATCGACGTGCCTTCCACCACATGTTCAGGCGCGTCCGCCATCCGGCTCTTACTCTGCAAGTCAATCCAGGCAGACGGCACGGATGCCGCCTGGTAGTCATCGTTCACATCGGGTGGGCATGGCACTGTCGACTGACGGTCAGAACTTTCACTTCATGCTTTCGGCAGTCCAGCTTTTACCGCCGTCGTTCGATATTTCAAATTGCGCCGGCACGCTCCAGCGCGTTATTTTTCCCAGAATCGCACCCGATTTAAGCGGGGTCAACTCGCGTGATTTCGGTTTGGCGTTCACCAGTGTCCACGTTTTGCCCATGTCGCTACTGGCATGTAAGGTCGTATCGCTCATCAGACTGCTTTCAAAACGCAGCAGGGTGCCATCGGTACGCTGAACCAGCGGAATGTGGCTAGCGGTGACCTCTTGCCAGGTTTGACCTTGATTCACTGAAACGAAAGCATCTCTGGAGGTGATCGCAAATGGCCCGTAACCTTGTGTTATGAGGCTCCACATGCTGCTGCCGCTGATGCGCATCGCATCCACACGGCGATCGGGCATTGCCCGCTCTGACCACTGGCCACTGGCGTAGTCGTAGAGGTGCAGCGTTCCTTTCGTCGACGTGTAGGCAAAGCCTGTGCCGATATCGCGCAGCCAGAACCAGGTGTCCTGGTTCAGGAGCCACTTCCCCAGCTTCTCACTGCGTACCTGATTCCACTCGCCGCGCTCGAGACGGGCGGAATGATAAATCGTGACTTCATTGTTACGCTGGACGGCGACATACCAGCCAGCGTCCATATTGCCAGCCAGTCCGACCAGATTGCCATAGGGAAGGTTGCCAGTGTCAACCGGTTCAAGCTTGTTCTGTCCCGGCGCATGGCGCAGCAGGGTGCCGAACTCGCCGAAGGCCAGCAAGTCTGCATCCGGCATTTGCACCGGCTGCACGCAGTTCAGCGTCTCTATTTTGTCGCTGGCCAGTTGTTTCCATGTTCCCTCAGGGCTGCGCCACAGCACTGTGCCCATGCGGGTTGCGGCCGCCACGCTGCCGTCTGGTAGCTCCGTCACGCATTCGGCGCCGGTGGGGCGGGCCATGGCGACTTCCTCAGCGCGATCCGTATCACTGCGCGATCCGGACCAGCTGACTGTCTTTTCGGGTGCAAACAGCTTCAGGTGCTCGGGAGAATAGCGTTCGAGCAGGGTGCGGTTGTCTCGCACCCGCACGCTGCGGCCGACCAGTACACGCTCGCCATAAAGAGGAGTGACGATCAGGCGGCCCAGATCGACCGGCTTGCCTTCCTCCACAGTAAATAAGTCCAGGCCGCTGCCCATTTTGATGTAGCGGTTTGATTTGCCGGAGTCGGCCAGTTGACTGAAGTAGTATTTCCCCGGTGGCAGGGTCCCCATGAAAAGAGTCGTGTCGCGCGCCATATCCTTGGCAACCTGGTTCAGGATATATTGCTGGAGGACCAGGCTGGATACTGCGTCTCCGCTACTCAGGCGGCCCAAGGTGATCTGGCCCAATCCGTTCACATCATCAGTGTTGGCAGTAATGCTGACAGTAACGGCTGTACCTTCGGAGGGCACGCCGACGCTGAGAGGGCGCTGCACATGCGTTGTGACACAGCCACCGAGCATCAGCGCAGAGACGGCTCCTGCAAAAACGTTGGCAACGAGATTTTTGATGAACATTTTATTTCCACAGTGCAATAAAATTTTATTATAGCGAGACTGTGTATGAAATAACAAGTACATTAGTCAAGTATCGGCTGCAGCCAGATATGGAATGCGTGAAAGAATATGCTCAGGGCAGGTCGCCCGTGGCTCCCACCGTTGCATATCCCGCAGCAAAACCAGACCGCCACTGACAGCTAAGGGCGGCTCGGGGTACAATAGACGATTCGCCTCACCATTTTACTAGCTGCCAACTATGTCTGAAATTCACCGTATTCCCGTTCCTTCCGCCCAGCCCGAGGCCATGCAGGCCATGCCAGGTGCGGCGCCGAAAGTGGGCTTTGTCTCGCTCGGCTGCCCGAAAGCGCTGGTCGACTCCGAACAAATCCTGACCCAACTGCGCGCCGAAGGCTACGAAACGGCGAAATCCTACGCTGGCGCCGATCTGGTGATCGTCAATACCTGCGGTTTTATCGATGCTGCCGTGCAAGAGTCGCTCGACGCCATCGGCGAAGCGCTGGCTGAAAACGGCAAGGTCATCGTCACCGGCTGCCTGGGCGCCAAGAAAGATGCTGCCGGCGACGACATCATCATGAAGGTGCACCCGAAAGTGCTGTCCGTCACGGGCCCGCACGCGCTGGCCGAAGTGATGGATTCCGTCCATTTTCACCTGCCGAAACCGCATGCGCCGTTCCTCGACCTGGTGCCGCCGCAAGGCGTCAAGCTGACGCCGAAGCATTATGCCTACCTGAAAATTTCCGAAGGCTGCAACCACCGTTGCAGTTTCTGCATCATCCCGTCGATGCGCGGCGACCTCGTCTCGCGCCCGATCGGCGAATTGATGATCGAAGCGGAAAACCTGTTCAAGGCCGGCGTCAAGGAATTGCTGGTGATTTCGCAAGATACCTCGGCGTATGGCGTGGACGTGAAATTCCGTTCCGGCTTCTGGAATGGCCGTCCCTTGAAAACCCATATGACGCAGCTGACGGAAGCGCTGGGCGAGCTGGCCAAGTCCTACGGCGCCTGGGTGCGCCTGCATTACGTGTACCCTTACCCGCACGTGGACCAGATCATCCCGATGATGAGCGGCGGCCACATCCTGCCTTACCTCGACATTCCGATGCAGCATGCGCATCCTGACGTATTGAAACGCATGAAGCGCCCGGCCAGCGGCGAGAAAAACCTCGACCGCATCCAGGCCTGGCGCGCCATCAACCCGGACCTGACCATCCGCTCGACCTTCATCGCCGGTTTCCCTGGCGAAACGGAAGCGGAATTCGAGTACTTGCTCGATTTCCTCAAGGAAGCGCAGATCGACCGCCTCGGCTGCTTCGCGTATTCGCCCGTCGAAGGCGCAACGGCCAATGCCATCGCCAATCCCGTGCCGGAAGAGCTGCGCGAAGAGCGCCGTGGCCGCGTGATGCTGCTGCAGGAAGAAATTTCCAAGAAACGCCTGCAGGCCAAGGTCGGCAAGACCGTGCGCGTGCTCATCGATGAAGTCACCCGCTCGGGCGGCGTGGGCCGTTCCAGCGCCGATGCGCCGGAAATCGACGGCGTCGTGTATGTGAAACCGCCGTTCGAGCCGCACCGCAAGCTGGCGGTGGGCCAGTTCGTCGACGTAAAAATTACTTCCGCGGACGCGCACGACCTGTGGGGGGCCGCAGAGTAACGCTGACATGGCCGCGCAAGCGGCATCGATGCTGTTCCGAGAAGAGGGAGTGCCAGTTGGCGCTCCCTTTTTTTTGCACGCCTCAGATTGCGCGGCGGCGCCGCATCAAGCCGATGCCGGCCAGGCCCAGCAGCAGCATGGCGTAGGTTTCAGGTTCCGGTACGGGCACCAGCACGGGGCTGATGGTAAGCTTGGTGTCGGGCGACCAGCGGACGCTGATGCTGGTCGAGCGGGGATCGAAAGGATGGTAATAGGTGTAGGCGAACGAGTCACCCGTCTTCAGCGTGCCAAAATAGGTTTCATCGGGATAGCTGCCTTCGAAATAGGCTGAGATCTTCAGGCCGCCTTCAGCCGAATATTCCAGCGCATTGACTCCGCAGCGCATGTAGATATTGCCATTATTGCAACTGCTGTAATAGTTCTTCCCATTGAATATCAGGTTGTAGGTTTCGTTTTTCGTGATCACATTGTCGCCATTGATATTGTTGGCGCTAAAGCTACCTTCCAGCCGCAGATCGGGATTCCATGCGCCGCCGTTCAAGTCATCATAGAAGCCGGTATAGGAAAAATTGATCAGATAAGGCACGGACGGAGCCGCCAGCGCCGTCGTCGTGGCCGCAGCCAGGGCGGAAGCCAGCAATATTTTTTTCAACATGGGATATTCCTCTCGATGGAGTGTATAAAATTAAAAGATTAAAAATAAAGCATCCAAATAATACATGATAAATGACAAAAAAATATCAAATTGATTCCGCCGTGCGCCAGGCGCCCGGTGGCCAGTCGTACGGCAGTTCTTGAGCAAAGCCCTTACAATCGGGGCGGACCTGCAACATGCGGTCCGCCTTTACCCACGCATTTATCCGACAACGCCATGACCCTAATCAAATCCCCCCAGACGGCGCTGATCCACAGCGATTACCAGGCGCCGCAAGGCTTTGCCGCGTTTCCCAACGCCATCCACCATGCCTCGACCGTGCTGTTCAAGGATGTGGCGGCCATGCGCTCGGGCGACTGGAAAGAGAAGAACGCCTATACCTACGGCTTGCACGGCACGCCCACCACGTTCACCCTGGAAGCGCGGCTGGCCGGGATCGAAGGGGGCACGCACTGCCTGCTGGCGCCGTCGGGCCTGGCGGCCATCGCCATGGCGGATTTCGCCCTGCTGAAGACGGGCGACGACGTGTTATTGCCGGAAAACATCTACAACCCGAACCGCGAGCTGGGACGCTGGCTGGCGCAGGATTTCGGCATCACGGCGCGCTATTACGATCCGCTCATCGGCGCCGGCATTGCCGCCTTGATCCAGGAGAATACCAAGCTCATCTGGACGGAAGCACCGGGTTCCGTGACGATGGAAGTGCCGGACTTGCCCGCCATCTGCGCGGCAGCCCATGCGCGCGGCGTGCTCGTCGCTTTGGACAACACCTGGTCGGCGGGCCTGGCCCTGCGCGGCTTCGACCTGGGCGTGGACATCATCATGCAGGCGCTGACGAAATACCAGTCGGGCGGCTCGGATGTGTTGATGGGCGCCCTGATCACGCGTGAGCGGGCGCTGCACGACCGCCTGGCGCAGGCGCACATGCGTCTGGGCATGGGCGTGGGCGCGGACGACGCCTACCTGGTGCTGCGCGGCTTGCCCACCATGAAGCTGCGCTTCGATGCCCACGACAGGGGCGCGCGCACGGTGGCCGCCTGGCTCAAGGGGCGCCCGGAGATCGCCACGGTGCTGCATCCGGCTTTCGCCGATTGCCCGGGCCACGCCATCTGGCAGCGCGATTTCACGGGGGCGGGCGGCCTGTTTTCCGTGCTGTTCGACGCGCGCTACACGGAGGCGCAGACGGACCGTTTCGTCGATGCCTTGCAGTTGTTCAAGATTGGCTACAGCTGGGGCGGCGCGAACAGCCTGGTGATGCCGTACCGTATCGCCGCCATGCGCAAGGGCTGGCAGTTGCCGGGCCAGCTGGTGCGGCTGAACGTGGGGCTGGAAGATCCGCAGGATCTGATCGCCGATATCGAACGGGCGTTCGCGGCGATGCAGGAAGCGGCAAGCCGTTAGCTTGCCGCGAAGCACCTTTTACATGGGCACGGGCTTGTTGTTGTTCAGGTCGAGGAAGCCGCGCAGCAGGCGGTAAGCCTTCCACAGCCAGGCCACGCCCCACACGACGAAGGCCAGCGGAATGCCGATCAGCGTGATCCACAGGATGGCGCCGACGACGATCCAGGCCACATACCACCAGAAGGAACGGATCATCCAGCTGTGATGGCTGTACACGAAGGTCCCGGCCGCCTCATCCCGCTTCACATAATTGATGATGAGCGGAATGAAGGAAAACGCGCCCAGCGAAAACACGAAGCTGGCGCCATGTATCAGGTATAACCACCAGGCCAGGTTTTTGGTCTGCTGGAGTTGGGTATCCAAAATAATATCTTGTGACATGAAGGCTCCCGTCGTTGCGCAATTTTTAATTGTAACAAGCAAAGCGGCGAGGCAGCGCAGTCCATGGAAAAAGGCAGAATACATTGTTGAAACGAAATCAATATCCCACCCTGGCCGCGCGCGCCAGCTCATGGCTGCGGCGCGCCGTGCCGGCCTTGCTGCTGTGCTGCGCCACGGCGGCGCACGCCGCCGGCCCCACCCTGGAGGCGGAGTTTGCCGCCGGCTTGAAGGAAGAGGGCCTGGCGGGCGCCGTCTGGAGCGAAATCTTGCCCGATGGCACAGTCAAAGTCGGCGCGTCCGGCTTGCGCGATGCCGCCAGGCAAGTACCCATGCAGGCCGATACGCGCATGCAGGTGGGCTCCGTGGGCAAGGTGGCGCTGGCGCTGGGCGTCTTGCGCCTGATCAGCGAAGACAAGCTCACGCTCGACACGCCCCTGCAGCAGGTACTGCCCGAGCTGGCGCTGAGAAACCCGTGGCTGGCCAGCGATCCCGTGCGCATCCGCCACCTGCTGGCGCATACGGCCGGCCTCGATAATGTGCGCTTCTGGCAGGCATTCAGCCTGAAACCGGCGCCGGACACGCCGTTGGCCGCCGCTTTTGACGGCGGCGGCAATCTGCTGCGCGTGCGCACGCGGCCCGGCAGCCGCTACGCCTACTCGAACATGGGCTATGGCTTGCTGGGCATGGTGATCGAGCGAGTCACGGGCCAGCCGTATGAACGCTACCTCGACGCGCAACTGCTGCAGCCGCTGGGCATGGCGGACAGCACGTTTGCTTTTGTCAGCCAGACAGGCGCGCAGGCGGACCCGCGCCTGGCCATGGGTTATTTCGAGCATGGCGTGGCGCAGCCGGCCGTGCCCCAGTATCTGCGTCCGGCCGCGCAATTTACCACCACGGCGGCCGACATGGGCAAGCTGGCGCAGTTCCTGATGGGCGACGGCAAGCTGCAGGGTACGCAGTTCATCGACCTGGCCCTGATGGGCGCCTTGTCCGAACCGGCCGGCACCGATGCGGCGCAGGCGGGCCTGGCGACGGGCCACGGCCTGGCGCTGGCCGTGCGCGACCGCCACAATGTGGTGGGCGCCTGCCACCCTGGCACGGCCGTGGGTTTCCGCGCCATGCTGTGCATCTATCCGGAGCAGGACAGCGCCTTCTTCGTGGCCTTCAACACGGATGCGGAGCGGGCCGACTATGAACGCTTCAACCGCCTGCTGCTGCGCGACCTGGAACTGCCGCTGCGCGCGCCGGCCCCGCAGGGCACGCCCGCGCCCACGGTGGAAAACTGGCAGGGCGTCTACGTGCCGTCGCCCAGCGCCATGGCCAGCATGGCCTGGGTCGATGCCGTCTTCGGCTTTACGCGCGTCAAATGGGATGGCGAATCGCTGTTCCTGATCCCGTTCCAGGGCGAACCGAAGGAGCTGGAACCGGTGGGCGGCTTGCTGTTCCGCGCCAGCGACCGCAGCACCGCGTCGCATGTGCTGATGCAGGAAGATGGCAAGCATGTGCTCAGCGACGGCTTGCGCAGTTATGAGCGCGCGTCGATGCTGCGCATGCTGGTGCTGTGGGGCAGCCTGGCCCTGGGTGCCGCCGGTTTGCTGCACGTGCTGGTGGTGGGCGTCTGGCGCGCCGCGCTGCGCAGGCTGGGGCGGGGCGACCATCTGTTCGCGCCCTTGCTGTCGCTGCTGGCGCTGCTCTTGCCGCTGCCGTTTTTCTATTTCCAGTCCTACCTGCGCCTGGGCGACGTTACCGTGGCCAGCGTGCTGCTGGCGCTGGTCACGGGCGCGCTGCCGCTGGCCACGGCGTTCGGCCTGGCCCGCTGCTGGCGCAGCCGCGGCACGCTAGCCGAGGCGGGCTCGTGGGCGAAATGGGACTGGGTGGCCTTGCTGGCGGCCCTGCAACTGCTGCTGGTGCTGGCCTGGTGGGGTTTGCTGCCGCTACGGCTGTGGCAGATGTAGGCGGTCAGGTCCAGGTAACCAGCAGCCGGCGCCACCAGCGTGGCGCCGGCGTAGTCCGTGCGCCGGTTTCGGTGCGCCCGGCCCGCTTGGCGCGATAGCTGGCCGCCGCCATCTGCAGGCCGACGCGGTCCATCGCCGCCATCGCGTCCGCTTCCTGCGGCGACAAGCCGTGCAGCAAGGCTTGCGCGCGGGGCGCGAGCAGGAAGGCAGCACGCACGGCGTCGTCCGTGTACAGCCTGGCCAGATAGGTTTCCAGTGCGGGAGAGCTCATGCGCTGCGCCCTGCGCGCAAGGCAGCGCGCGCCAGTTCCAGCTGGCCCAGCACGTGCTCGAACGACGGGTAATTGCCGTCGCGTTCGACGATCACCGTCAACGGCTGGGGCGTATGGCGCGCCAGCTGGGTCAATAAAGCGAAGACGGCGGGCGGCACGTCGTGCAGATGGTCGTCCAGCAGCCGCTGGCCGCCGTCCGGCGCAGCTATCCAGCGGCCGCCGCTCAGGTGCACGGCGCCCACCCTGGCCAGGGGCAGGCGCAGCAGCAGTGCCTCCGGCGACTCGCCGGCATTGACGGCATTCGCATACAGATTATGCAGGTCCAGCAGCAGCGGCACTTGCGCGCCGTCAAGGATGCGCGCCAGCCATTCCGCTTCGTCCAGCGTGCTGGCCGGCGGCTGCACCAGGGTGGCGATGTTTTCCATCAGCGGCGCGCTGCCGACGATGCGCGTGGCCAGCGCGATATTGGCGCCGGCGCCGGCGGCGCTATGCGGCGTACGCGGCGGCGCCGCCAGGTGGCCGATTTCGATGCCGCCGGCGCGCACAAAGCTCAGGTGCTCGGACCACGATTCCGCCTGCACCTCCTTCATCAGGCGCGCCATCGCGTGCAGGCGGCGCGGGTCGGCGGGTATCGTCGAGGCCAGCCCCATGCCAACGCCGTGCAGGCTGACCGGCACCTGACGCGCCAGGCTGCGCAGGGCGGCGATGCCGGCGCGCGGGGCATGGTAATAATCGTCGGCGATCACTTCCAGCACGTCGATCCGCGCCAGGTTGGACAGGATGCCGGCGGCCAGTTCGCCGCGCCAGCCCAGCCCGACGCGGTCGCATGTTGCCCCCATATTAACTGCCACAGCCGCCGCCACCGCCGCAACCGCCGCAGCCGCTGCCGCCGCCATCACCGCCGCCATCGCCGCCGCCCGATGAAGAGCCGCCCGAGTCGCCCGTGCCGCCGGACGACGAGTCGCCGCCCGAGCTGTGCCGGGGCGCCGGGTACAGCTCGGCGACATACGCGTACACGGACAAGGGCAGGGCGCCGATGCCGAAGATGGCGGCCAGCAGTGCCATGTCCGCGCTGCTGGTGCCCGCCTGCAGGCGCGCCGAGCGCATGTTCAGCCGGCCAAACAGCATGCGCAAGTCGGTCAGCAGGCGCTGCGCGCTCCAGCTGGTCGCCCGGGTGCGCAAGCCGCGCAGCATGAGGAGAAAAATCGCCAGCAGGACTGCCAGGAACAGCAGGTTGTAGTGCTGGCGGCTGATGGCGATGACGGCCTTGACGCCGGCCACCGTCACCAGCAGCCAGTGCGCGGCCCAGGTGATGCGTTCGCGCCGGCGCAGCAGCGGCGGGCCGACCAGCAACTCCTGCTGCGTCAAGGTTTCCTGGTAGGCGCGGCACGAGGGCAGCATCCCGGCCTGCACGGCCAGTTCCCTGCTGTGGCCCTGGCGCCCCAGGTACAGCCGCAGCACGTCGCGTTCGATGTCATGGCTGGCGAAGCGCAGGCTGTCGGCGCTGGCCGTTTCCAGCAGCGGGCCGTCGGCGCGCAGCAAGCCGCGGTCGACCAGCACGATGGCGGCGATCTTCACGGCTTCGAGGGCGCCGCCGCGCAAGAAGGCGATGCGGTAGGGATCGTCGGCGAGCGACAGCTGGGCGTGCGGATTGCGCACTTCCTGGCGGATCAGCAGCTCGCGCACGCCGTAGTACACGAGCGCGCCGAAGATCAGGTAGGCCAGCAGGAACCACGGCCCGCTCCAGTCAAAGGGATTGAGACCGCTCACCGCATGGTCTCCGCGTGCTCGCGCAGGCGTTCGGTAATCGTCATCAGGCTTGTGAAGGCGGGCAGGGCCTGCCCCGGCGCCAGGCGCGCCGTTTCGCGCGCCGCCGACATGGCTTGCAGGGCGGTGTGCAGGGCCGGTTCGCCCAGCTGGTCGACAAACGCTTCGAGCGCCTGCTTGCCGGACAGCGCAGACTTGCCCTCCAGCTGCGCCAGCGAGGCGGCGGCCGAGCGCAGGGGACCGGCTGCGTCGGCGATGGCGCCGGCCAGCTGTTCTTCATTCAGGCTCAAGAGCATATACCGTTCGCGCATGCGCACCTGCTGGTTCAGCAGCACTTGCCGCAGCCGGCGCAGCACGGCATCGCGGCTGGTGTGCAGGCTGGCGAAAGGGTCATTGCCCAGCAGGACCCGGTGGCGCGCGATGATGTCGGCGAATTTGACGGCGAAAGCGTCGGCGGCCTGCGCCAATTCGCTTTCGAGCAGGAACATCACCTGCAAGTCGATGGCGGCGTGCGCCAGGCGCAAGGGCCCGCGCAGCGCGTCGGCCGCCTGCGGCGTGAAGCGCTTGAGCAGCAACAGCAGGTTGACGTCGGACGTGGCGCGCAACTGGCTATCGGCGGCCGAGCCAAACAGCACGGCGGCGGCCAGGTCAGCGCCGAAGGCCGTTTGCGCGGCGGCGACGAACACATCCAGGTGGCGTTGTATTTCTTCTGGCAGCGGTGGCGGCATGCGGTGTTCTTTCACGGTGGGCTGGAGGGATGCGCATAAGTTTGCAATATAGCAAACTTATGCAACCGTGCGCGCACCGCCTGGCGCCAACTCAGGTCAGGACGTTGAGCAAGCCATCGAGTCCCACGAAGTTCAGCGCCACGTCGGCCTGCGAGCGCACCACGGGCTTGGCGCGGAAAGCCACGGACAGGCCGGCGATGCCCATCATTTTCAAGTCGTTGGCGCCGTCGCCCATGACGATGGCTTGCGCTGGCGCAATCCCCATCTGCGCGCATACGCGTTCCACCGTGCGCTGCTTTTCCTCGGCGTCGACGATGCCGCCAATGACCTTGCCGGTCAGCTTGCCGTCGACGATTTCCAGTTCGTTCGCGTGCGTGTAGTCGAGGCCCAGGCGCTCTTTCAGGCGCTCAGTGAAGAAGGTAAAGCCGCCCGACACCAGCAGGGTCTTCAGGCCGGCCTTGCGCACGGCCGCCAGCATGCTTTCCGCGCCCGGCGACAGCTTCAGGCGCTCGTCGTAGACGCGCTGCAGGGCCGATGCATCGAGGCCTTCGAGCAGGGCCACGCGCTGCTTCAGGCTGGCCGCGAAATCGAGTTCGCCCCGCATCGCCGCTTCCGTGATGGCCGCCACCTGCGGTTTGAGGCCCTGCATGTCGGCGATTTCATCGATGCACTCGATGGTGATCAGGGTCGAATCCATGTCCATCGCCACCAGCTTGAATTCGGCGAGTTCGCGCTGACCCATCATGTAGGTGGCGTCCAGCTGCGCCGCCTGGGCCGCCACTTCGATGGTGGGGCGCAGCGCGGGCGAATAGGCGATCTGCTCGCAGCGCACGGCGTTCGGACCGAGGCGCGTGACGGACGTGGGCGCGGCCAGCGCGGCGATGCGTTCGAGGCGGGCGCTGTCGCCGTCCAGACCCTGCAGGATCAGGTTCATGGTGATGGTCTTGGTATTGGTCATGGGGCAGTCCTGCATAAATGGTCGAAATGGTCTACACCGTCAATTGCTTGATGGTGGTCTTGATCTGCGTCACGCGCGCGGCCAGGTCCGGCATGGCGGCCGTGATTTTCAGCTTGTCCTGGCCATGCAGCTTGATATGGCGGTTTTTCTGGATCAAGTCGATGATGCGCATCGGGTCGATGGGCGGCTTGGCCATGAATTGCAGGGTGGCCGCCTCGCCATGCACGTCGATCTTGACGATGCCCACGGTTTTTGCCGCGATGCGCAGGCGGTGCGTCTCGACCAAGGCCTTGACGGCGTCGGGCAGCTTGCCGAAGCGGTCGATCAGCTCTTCCTGGATATCGTCGATCTTCTCTTGCGTGGCGCAGTTGGCCAGGCGCTTGTAGATCGACAGGCGCTCGTGCACGTCGCCGCAGAAGTCCGCCGGCAGCAGGGCCGGCACGTGCAGGTTGATCTCAGTGGTCGAGGCCAGCGGCGCGGCCAGGTCCGGCTCCTTGCCGGCCTTCAGCGAGCGCACGGCTTCGTTGAGCATGTCCGAATACAGCTGGAAGCCGATTTCCGTCATCTCGCCCGACTGGCTCTCGCCCAGCACCTCGCCGGCGCCGCGGATTTCCAGGTCGTGCATGGCCAGGTAAAAGCCGCTGCCCAGCTCTTCCATCTGCTGGATGGCGTCCAGGCGGCGCTGCGCCAGTTTCGTCAGGCCCTGCACGTCGTGCACCAGCAGGTAGGCGTAGGCCTGGTGATGCGAGCGGCCCACGCGGCCGCGCAGCTGGTGCAGCTGCGCCAGGCCGAACTTGTCGGCGCGGTGCATGATGATGGTGTTCGCCGTCGGCACGTCGATGCCGGTTTCAATGATCGTCGTGCACAGCAGAATATTGAAGCGCTGGGCGACGAAGTCGCGCATGACCTTTTCCAGGTCGCGCTCGTGCATCTGGCCGTGCGCCACGGCGATGCGCGCCTCGGGCAGCAGTTCCGTCAGCATGGCCAGGCGGTTCTGGATGGTTTCCACCTCGTTGTGCAGGAAGTAGATCTGGCCACCGCGTTTGAGTTCGCGCAAACATGCTTCGCGGATGATGGCTTCGCCCTCGCTGCGGACAAAAGTCTTGATGGCCAGGCGCTTTTGCGGCGCCGTGGCGATGATGGAAAAGTCGCGCAAGCCTTCCAGCGCCATGCCCAGGGTGCGGGGAATCGGCGTGGCCGTCAGGGTCAGCACGTCCACTTCCGCGCGCAAGGCCTTCAATGCTTCCTTCTGACGCACGCCGAACCTGTGTTCTTCGTCAATGATGACCAGGCCCAGACGGGTAAACTTCACGTCATCGGACAGCAGCTTGTGCGTGCCGATGACGATGTCGATGGTGCCGTCGGCCATGCCCTTGAACGCCTGCGTGATCTCCTTGCCGGTGCGGAAGCGCGACAGCTCGGCGATGCGCACGGGCCAGTCGGCGAAGCGGTCGGCGAAGGTTTGCGCGTGTTGTTCGGCCAGCAGGGTGGTGGGCGCCAGTATCGCCACCTGCTTGCCGCCCATGACGGCGATGAAGGCGGCGCGCAAGGCTACTTCCGTCTTGCCGAAGCCGACGTCGCCGCACACGAGGCGGTCCATCGGTTTACCGGACGTCATGTCCTTGATGACGTTGTGGATGGCCTCGGCCTGGTCCGGCGTCTCGTCGAAGCCGAAGCTGTCGGCGAAGCGCTGGTAGTCGTGCGACGAGAATTCGAACGAGTGGCCCTGGCGCAGTGCGCGGCGCGCGTACAGGTTGAGCAGCTCGGCGGCTGTGTCGCGCACCTGTTCGGCCGCGCGTTTTTTCGCTTTTTCCCACTGGCCCGAGCCGAGCGAGTGCAGCGGCGCGTCTTCCGGCGAGGCGCCCGAATAGCGGGAAATGACGTGCAGCTGCGACACGGGCACGTACAGCTTGGTGTCCTTCGCGTATTCGAGGTGCAGGAATTCCGTCTCGCCTTCGCCCAGGTCCATGCTGGTCAGGCCCATGTAGCGCCCGATGCCGTGGTTGATGTGCACCACGGGGTCGCCGATTTTCAGCTCGGACAGGTCGCGCACCATCGACTCGACCTGCGTCACGCCTTCCTGTTTTTTCGTGCCGACGCGGCGGCCGGAACCGGCATACAGCTCCGTCTCGGTGATGAAGGCCAGGTTGCCATCCGGCGTGAAGAGTTCAAAGCCCGCGTGCAGCGGCGCCACGCCCAGCATCAGCTTGGCGTCAGACTGCAGGAAACCGTCGCTGCCTTCCACGGGCGTCAGGTGCAGGTCATATTCGGTGAAGTACTGCTGCAGGGTTTCGCGGCGGCCGTTCGATTCGGCGCAGATCATCACGCGGCGGCCCGCTTGCAGCAGGTAGCTGCGCAGGTTGGCCAGCGGGTCGTCGGCGCGGCGGTTGACGGCGATGTTCGGAATCGGCGCCGACAGTTCGGACGCCAGCGCATCGTTCGACTTCGCGATCGCCAGGCGCGGGTAGGGCTTGGCCAGGCCGAAGAACTGCTCGTCGGACAGGAACAGCGCTTCGGGCGGCAAGATAGGCCGCTCGCGGTCGGCCTTCAAAAAGCGGTAGCGCGACTGGGTATCTGTCCAGAAGCGGCCGATGGCAGAGTCGATTTCGCCCACCAGGGCCAGCGAGGCGTCGGGCGGCAGGTAGTCGAACAGGGTGGCCGTCTGCTCGAAGAACAGCGGTAAATAATATTCGATGCCGGCCGAGGCGATGCCGCTGCTGATGTCCTTGTAGACGACGGAGCGCGACGGGTCGCCCTCGAACTGTTCGCGCCAGCGGTTGCGGAAGGTGGTGCGCGCCGCTTCGTCCATGGGGAATTCGCGGCCCGGCAGCAGCCGCACTTCGTGCACGGGATACAGCGAGCGCTGGGTGTCGGCGTCGAAAGTGCGGATGGTTTCGATGGTGTCGCCGAACAGGTCGAGCCGGTAGGGCAGCGCCGACCCCATGGGGAACAGGTCGAGCAGGCCGCCGCGCACCGAGTATTCGCCGGGTGACATCACTTGCGACACATGGCTGTAGCCGGCCAGGGTCAGCTGCGACTTCAGGCGCGCCTCGTCGAGCGTTTCACCCTTCTTGAAGAAGAAGGTGTAGGCGGCCAGGAAGGACGGCGGGGCCAGGCGCACCAGGGCCGTGGTGGCCGGCACGATCAGCACGTCGCACTGGCGCGTCTGGATTTCGTGCAGGGTGGCCAGGCGCTCGGAGACCAGGTCCTGGTGCGGCGAAAAGGCGTCGTAGGGCAGGGTTTCCCAGTCCGGCAGCAGATGGCAGCGCAGTTCCTTGCCGCCAAACCAGGGGATTTCATCGAGCAGACGCTGGCCGTCGCTGGCCTGCGCCACCACCACGGCCAGCATCTGGCCCCGCGCTTTCAAGGCCAAAGCGGCCAGCGCCAGGGCATAGGCGTCGGATGAACCATACAGGGCGGGCAGCGCGTAGCGGTTGCCGGGCTTGGGGAGGGCTTTTGTTAAGTCTAAGGACATGCAGGCGATGACACTAGTGGCAGAGGCAGTTGAGTGGGACAGCTGTGATGCGCGCCGCGCCGCCAGTGACGGCGCTGACAGGCGAGATTATAGACCATCGCCCGCACCTCCGCGCTTGAGAAAACCGTCGCGAGCGGCAGCGATTTGTGGTCAAGAAGCGCAGCCGTACGCTAGTACGGTGAGCATCGCAGGCCGCAAGGCGCGACGCGCAGCAGGTTTTATCCTGCGCGGACATTGGCGATGCCGAACGGGACATGCACCATGGGTATCGTGCCGCCCGCCGATTTGAGGTGGCTCAACTGGTCGTCGAAGAAGATATGCGGCTTGAACACGGACAGCACGCGCGATTTGTCCATGCCGCCGAGGAAAAACGTTTCGTCGGCCGCCACGCCCCAGCTTTTCAGGGTCGTCACGACGCGCTCGTGCGAGGGCGCGTTGCGCGCCGTGATGATGGCGATGCGCAGGATCTTTTTGTAGCCGGGGTCGCGCCGCTGCGCCTTTTCTTCCAGGCGCTGCATGGTGGCCAGCTTCTGGAACAGGTCGGCCAGCGGGCCGGGGCGGTGCGGCGTGCCCACGTTCAGGGTTTCATGGGCGTGGAATTCATCGACGTCATTGTTGCGCTTGAACACGGTTTCCGCTTCGTCGTCGGCGATCACGCCGTCGAAATCGAAGGCCACGCGCAGTTCCTCGTCATTTTCGTCGTCTTCCGTGCGCGACGGCAGCACCAGGCCGGCCGGATAGTTGCAGGCCAGCGCGCTGCGCACGTCGTCCTCGTTCGCGCTGAGAAAGAGCGAGGCGTTGAAGGCGGGCAGGTAAGGGTAGGGCGACTTGCCCGTCATGAAGGCGGCGCGCGAGATATCCAGGCCGTAGTGGGCGATGGAATGCATCACGCGCAAGCCCGTTTCCGGCGAATTGCGCGAAAACAGCACCACTTCCACGGGCGACTGGCGCGGATAGTGCTTGTTGATGTTCAGGAAGCGGCGGATGAAGGGGAAGGCCACGCCGCGCGGCAGAACCGTGTCGATATGCGCTTCCTGGTACTTGCGGTACTCCTCGGGGCCGTTGTCGAGGTAGACCTGGTGCGATTCGGCCAGGTCGAACAGGGCGCTGGAAGCGACCCCGATCACCAGTTTGTGTTCGATAGGATAAGCCATGGTCTGCCTGTTGTTTGCTTGTTGCTCATCTTATACGACTATCAACTGCGTAGCCAATACCGGTACGCGGGGATTTTTTGCACCAAAGCGGGGCGTCAGGCCATTTTTTCTGGCCGCTGTGCAACACGCGCCACAGTAAAGAAATAAATCTTGTTTTGTATCAAGTATGTATCAGCCAGAAACATATTTTTCCTCTATGCTTCCTATTATGAAATCTCGCCAATTGTAACGAAGCGTACGCCCTATCCCCGCCACCTTTATACAAGTGTCAGCTGTTTTACTCGAACATGCCAGCCCCAACCTCGCCAGCAGTCGTCGTGACTTTATAAAGGACCTAGCCATGTTTAAGAATTTACTGATCAAATGGAAGCTGGCGACGCTCGTCGCCGTGATGATGGTGGCCTTGCTGGTGGTGGGCATCAGCGGCTACACGGGCATCGCCACCGTGGGGACCGCCGTCAATGAGATCGGCGTGGTGCGCCTGCCGTCGATCCAGGGCCTGATGATGATGAACGAGGGCCAGACGGCCGTCGCCGCCGCCACCCTGACGGCCGCCATCTATGAAAACAATTACCAGGCACAGGACAAGTTCGCGGAAGCGCTGCAGCTGCGCACCAAGGCCTGGAGCAATATCGAGGCAGGCCGCAAGCTGTACGAGCCGCTGCCGCAAACCCCCGAGGAAGCCGTGCTGTGGAAGCGCTTCCTGGAGGAATGGGCGGCCTGGAAGGGCGATGACGACAAGGTGCGCGCCATCCTGCGCCAGCTGGCCGACAACCGCGACGAACCGCGGCAGAAAGAGCTGTTCGTGGCGTTCTACAAGCAGTACCAGGATTCGCGCAGCCTGTTCAGCAAGGCTGAAGCCACGCTCAACGAGATCATCAAGCTCAATAACGGCGTGGCCGATGCCAGCGTGAAGGAAGGCAGCGCCGCCGTGATCCGTTCGGAAAGCCTGATGGTCATCCTCGGCTTGCTGGCTTCCGCGCTGGGCATCGGCTGCGCCGCCTACATCACGCGGGCCATCACGCAGCCGATCAATTCGGCCGTGAAAGTGGCGCAAACGGTGGCCTCGGGTGACTTGACCAGCCATATCGAGGTGCACACGACGGAAGAAACGGGCCAGCTGCTGCAGGCGCTGAAAGACATGAATTCCAGCCTGGTCAACATCGTCGGCCAGGTGCGCGGCGGCACGGAGACGATTGCCACGGCCTCGTCGGAAATTGCCAGCGGCAACCTGGACCTGTCCTCGCGCACGGAAGAGCAGGCCAGTTCGCTGGAAGAGACGGCGTCGTCGATGGAAGAGCTGACGTCGACCGTGCGGCAGAACGCCGACAACGCCCAGCAAGCCAACCAGCTGGCGCTCTCCGCCTCGGGCGTGGCCGTGAAGGGCGGCGCCGTGGTGGGCAAGGTGGTCGAGACCATGGACGCCATCAACGACTCGTCGCGCAAGATCGTCGACATCATTTCCGTCATCGACGGCATCGCCTTCCAGACGAATATCCTGGCGCTGAACGCGGCGGTCGAGGCGGCGCGTGCGGGCGAGCAGGGGCGCGGCTTTGCGGTCGTGGCCACCGAGGTGCGCAATCTGGCGCAGCGCTCGGCGGCGGCGGCCAAGGAAATCAAGACGCTCATCGGCGACTCCGTGGTGGCGGTCGACACGGGCAGCAAGCTGGTAGCCGAGGCGGGCAGCACGATGGCCGAAATCGTCGCCAGCGTGCAGCGCGTGACGGACATCATGGCGGAAATCAGCCTGGCGACGCAGGAGCAAAGCTCGGGCATCGACCAGATCAACCAGGCCATCGGCCAGATGGACCAGGTGACGCAGCAAAACGCGGCCCTGGTGGAAGAGGCGGCCGCTGCAGCCGAATCCTTGCAGGAGCAATCGGGCCAGCTGGCCCAGGTGGTCAGCGTCTTCAAGCTCGATGGCGCACAGGCGCCGGCCGCGCGCGCAAGCGCGAGCGCAAAGCCGGCCGCGCCGCGTGGCGCGGCGGCCAGCGCCGCCTTGAAGCGTCCGGCACCGGGGCCGGCATCGCGCCCTGTATCACGTCCCGCTGCAGGCCGCCCGGCCTTGCGCGCCGTGCCGTCCCAGCGCCAGAGCGCGCCGCGCGACGACGAGTGGGAAGTGTTCTGACGGATTGACGGATTGACGGCGCCAGCAGGCGCTGACCGGACGGCCGCCTTGTGCGGCCGTTTTTGCATGCGCGCGCGAGACCGTACTGCGGTTACTACTTACTAAAAAAACAGCGTTATAAAAATAGCTGTTTTGTCATCTAAGCAAATCTTTTCAAAACTTAACGCGACATTGCTTGTGAGATAACTCACACTGCCTGCCGTACCACCCTTGTTCCCGCCTCGGCCACATCCCGGCTGACCCCTCCGCCTGCTGCGTCCAGCCATTCGTGGCAGGCGGCAGCCATTGCCGTCAGCCTTGCATGCGAGCCCGGCGCGGTGACCGATGCACCACATTGAAGGATGCGAATAAAGATGGCAAATATGAAAATCGGCACGCGCCTGCGCTGCTCCTTTGCGTTGTTGACCTTGCTGCTGCTGGCGACTGCCGCGCTGGGCATGTTGCGCCTGTCCAGCCTGGAGCTGCGCATGCGCGACGTGATCGATGACAAATATCAGAAAACCGTGCTGGCCAACGACATCATCAAGAATGTCAACATCATCGCGCGTTCCTCGCGCAACCTGCTGCTGATGACGGAGCCGCAGCAGCTGGCGCAGGAGCGCGCGAGCATCGCCAAGGCGGGCGCGGATACGGAGCAGCGCCTGGCGCAGCTCGAACGCATCGTGCTGTCGGAGCAGGGACGCGCGCTGATGGCGGCCGTGACGCAGGCGCGCGCCACCTTCAACGAGGGCCGCGACAAGGTGCTGGCCCTGCTCGACGCCGATGCGCGCGCCGAGGCGGCGGAGCTGCTGCTGGGCACCGTGCGCAACGACCAGCTGCGCTACATGGCGGCGCTGGAAACCTTGATTACGCACCAGCACGACCGCATGGAAGAGGCGGGCGCCCGGGTGCACGCAGAATATCTGTCGGCGCGCACCATGATGCTGGCGCTGAGCACCCTGGCCATCGGTTTCTCGCTGGTGACGGCATGGCTGGTCACGCGCAGCATCGTGCATCCGCTGCGCCATGCCTTGACCGTGGCGCAGACCGTGGCCGCCGGCGACCTGACATCGACCTTCGGCCGCCACGGCGGCGATGAAACGGGCAAGCTGCTCGACGCGCTGTGCATCATGAACGGCAACCTGCTCGAGATCGTGCAGCGGGTACGCAGCGGCACCGACACCATCGCCACGGCCTCGTCGCAGATCGCGGCCGGCAATAGCGACCTGTCTTCGCGTACCGAGGAGCAGGCCAGCTCGCTCGAACAGACTGCGTCGGCCATGGAGGAGCTCAGCTCCACCGTGCAGCAGAATGCGGACAATGCCCGCCATGCCAGCATCCTGGCCGTCGAGGCGGCGAACATCGCCGGCGCCGGCGGGCAAGCCGTGGGCCAGGTGATCCACACGATGGACGCCATCAGCGCGTCATCCGCGCAGATTGCCGACATCATCGGCGTGATCGACATGCTGGCCTTCCAGACGAATATCCTGGCGCTGAACGCGGCCGTGGAAGCGGCGCGCGCGGGCGAGCAGGGGCGCGGCTTTGCCGTCGTGGCGACGGAAGTGCGGAGCCTGGCGCAGCGCAGCGCGGCGGCGGCGCGCGATATCCGCGCCCTGATCGCCAATTCCACCCAGCAGGTCGACGCGGGCGCGGCCCTCGTTGCGCAGGCCGGCGCCACCATGCAGGAAGTGGTGGCGGCCGTGGGGCGCGTGAGCCAGATGGTGGCCGACATCACGGCTGCCAGCGCCGAGCAAAGCACGGGCATCGGCCAGGTCAGCCAGGCGGTCGTGCAGATGGACGAAGTGACGCAGCAGAACGCCGCCCTGGTGGAAGAAGCTGCGGCCGCATCGCAATCGCTGGAAGGCGAGGCGGCGAACCTGCTGCAGGTGGTCAGCGTGTTTCGCCTGCAGCAGGGGCCTGCGCACGTCTTGCCGCGCCGGAGCGCGCCGGCCGTGCCGCGCCTGCTGGCCTAGTGGCGCGCCTGGCAAGGTTCTGGCACGGCCCGCGCGCGCGGGCGCTGCTGTGCGCTGCGCTCGCCGTCTGCCTGCCGCTGGGCATCTGGCTGGACGATGCCCAGCCGCGTCACGTGGCGCTGGTGGGACTGGCGGCGCTGGCGCCAGGCTGCGCCATGCTGTGGCGGGCGCTGGATGGGCGCGGCGGCACGCGCATGGCGTCGGCGCGCAGCCGGGAGCTGCAGGCGCGCCTGGACAGCGCCATCGGCGACGGCGAATTCTGCTTTCACTACCAGGGCAAGTTTGATACGGCGCAACTGCGCCTGGTGGGACTGGAAGCGCTGCTGCGCTGGGACCACCCGCGCCACGGCCTGATCTACCCGAATGCATTCATCGGCCTGGCCGAGCAGACCGACGCCATCGTCGCGCTGGGCAACTGGGGCATCGATGCGGCCTGCCGCCAGCTGGCGCAGTGGCGCGCGGCGGGCCTGCCGTTGGTGCCTGTCGCGGTGAATATCTCGGCGCGCCAGCTGTGCCAGCCGCACTTGCCGGACTTCGTGCTGCGCTGCCTGCGGCGGCACGCCATCGCGCCTGGCCTGCTGGAGCTGGAAGTGACGGAAAGCTGCTGCATCGACGACATGGCGCAGGCGACGCAGGTATTGCGCCGGCTTCGTGCGCTGGGCCTGGCCATTTCACTCGACGACTATGGTACCGGCCATTCGGGGCTCAGCCATGTCAGGATGCTGCCGATTCACACCATCAAGATCGACCGCTGCTTCATCCGCGACCTGGGTAGCGCAGGCAGCGCAGATAGTGACACTGTGATCGTCGCCTCGACCATTGCGCTGGCGCGCGGCCTGGGCTTGCAGGTGCTGGCCGAGGGGGTGGAACACGGCGAACAGCTGGCGCGGCTGCGGCGGCTGGGCTGCCCCCAGGTGCAGGGCTTTTACCTGCACCGCCCGGCGTGCGCGGCCGACGTGGCCGCACTGCTGGCCAACGGCGCGCAGGCCGGCCTTGTAACAGTGCCGAAACATGGCGCCATGCGGCCTGGCGTGGATGCTCAGTAAAATATGGCCACTGCAAGCCGCATGCTTTAACACTTCTCCCCCACGCAAGAATGATAAACAGTCCCGTCCCGGCCTATGTATTCGGCCCGTTTCGCCTTTTGCCGCTAGAACGCGTGCTGTTCGAGGGCGATCGCGCGCTGCGCCTGGGCAGCCGGGCCATGGACTTGCTGCTGGCCCTGCTGGAGCGCGCCGGCGACGTCGTCGACAAGCATGAACTGGTGGCCATCGTCTGGCCCAATGCCGTGGTCGACGACGCGACCTTGCGCGTGCATCTGGCGGCGCTGCGCAAGGCACTTGGCGATGGCCGCGATGGCCAGCGCTACATCACCACCATTCCCGGGCGCGGCTACGGCTTCCTGGCGCCGCTGGCGCACACTGGGCAGCCGGCGCCCGGAGCGGCGGGCGCCGAGCCGCGGCATAACCTGCCCGTCATGCTGACGCGCATGCTGGGCCGCACCGAGGCGCTGCAAACGATGGCCAATCAGCTGCTGCAATTGCGCCTGCTGTGCATTGCCGGTCCGGGCGGCATCGGCAAGACCACGCTGGCCGTCGTCCTGGCCACGCGCGTGCTGCGCCGTTATGCCGATGGCGTGTGTTTCGTCGACCTGGCGCCGCTGGACGAGGCCCGCCTGGTGCCGCTGGCGCTGGCCACGGCGCTGGGGGTGGCGGTACCGGCCGGCGACGCCATGCCGGTTCTGCTGGCCTACCTGCGCCCGCGCCACATGCTGATCGTGCTCGATAACTGCGAGCACGTGATCGGCGCGGCCGCCATGCTGGCGGACGCCTTGCTCAAGGGCGCGCCGCTGCTGCACGTGCTGGCCACCAGCCGCGAGCCGCTGCGCATCACCAGCGAGCAGCTGCTGCGGCTGCCCGCGCTGGAATTGCCGCCGGCCGATGCCGTGCCCGACGCGGCGGCGGCCCGGCATTTCGCCGCGGTGCAGCTGTTTTGCGAACGCTGCGCGGCCGTCGACGGTACTTTCGTGCTGGCCGACGCCGACGTGCCCGTGGTGGTGGATATCTGCCGGCGGCTCGACGGCATCCCGCTGGCGCTGGAGCTGGCGGCCGGGCGCATAGGCCATTTCGGCCTGCACGAATTGCGCCGCCAGCTCGACGACCGCTTTCGCCTGCTCACGCGCGGCGCGCGCAACATGCCCTTGCGCCACCAGACCCTGCGCGCCACCCTGGACTGGAGCTACGGCCTGCTCGACGCGCAAGAGCGTCAGGTACTGCAGGCGCTGAGCGTGTTCAAGAGCCGCTTCCGCCTGGAGTCGGCCAGCGCCGTGGCGGGCTGCGACGTGTTCGATACGCTTGCCGACCTGGCTGCCAAGTCCCTCGTCAGCATCGAGTTTTGCTGCCGGCACGTGTATTACCGGCTGCTCGACACCACGCGCGCCTACGCCGCCGCGCAGCTGGCCGCGGGCGGGGACGCCGGCGCCGTGCTGCGGCGCCATGCGCGCCATTGCCTGGGCCTGGCCGGACGCATCGCCGCCGACTGGGAGAGCATGCCGCCGGCGCACTGGAGCGCGCGCTACGGCCGCCATGTGGATGACCTGCGGGCCGCCATCGACTGGGCCTTCGGCGAGGATGGCGACGTGGCGCTGGGCGTGGCCCTGACCCTGGCCGCGCAAACCCTGTTCTATCAGTTGTCGCTGATGGATGAATACCGCGTGCGCGTCGAGCGGGCGCTCGAGTGCATGGCCGCGCAGGCAGTGGACGACCCCGACAGCGAAATGCAGCTGCATGCCTCGCAGGCGCACCTGCTGCTGCATACGCAGGGCGTCACCGGCACCATGCTGCGTTCGTTCCAGCGCGGCTATGCGCTGGCCATGCGCACGGACGATGACAGCCGCCGTGTGGAAGCGATTTGCGGCATGTGGATCTGCAGCCTGCAGCTCGCCGATTTCCAGCGCGCCGACAGTTACGTGGCCCAGCTGGCCCTCATGTGCGAAGCGCGCGACGACACGGCGATGCGGCTGGTGCTGGCGCGCATGCGCTCGGCGGGCGAGTATCTGCGCGGACGCTACGCGGAGTCGGCGGCGCTGGCGCGCATGGTGCTCGCGCATCCCGAGGGCGCCGGGCAGCTTGGCTTCAACAATGCCTTGCTGGCCGATCACCAGGTTTGCCTGCGCGGCACGCTGGCGCGCTGCCTGTGGATGCAGGGTCGCCCCGACGACGCACTGGCGCTGGCGCGCGAGGCGGTGACGGTGGGCTTCGAGCACAATGGCGTCACGCTGTGCGTGGCGCTGGCCATCAATGCCATTCCCGTCGCCCTGTGGTGCGGGCAGCGGGGACTGGCGCATGCCTGGACTTGCCTGCTGTGCGAGCATGCGGCCCGCTATGGCTTGCTGTATTGGAGCGCCTGGGGCGCCGCCTACCGGCGGCTGCTCGATGCGGGCGATACGCTGACGGAATTTCCCTGGTCTTCCGTGCGCAGCTGGCCGATACAGATCGATTTGATGGCCACCCTGCACGACGCGGCCGCCGATAGCCAGGCGCTGCGGCGCGCGCGCACGGGCCTGGCGCCATGGAGCGCGCCGGAAGTGCTGCGCCGCGACGCGCACCACCGTTGGCGGGCGCTGGCGCAAGACGATGCGGCCGGCCTGGAAGCGGTGCGCGTGCAGCTGGAAGAGGCGCTGCAACTGGCCAGGGGACAGCAGGCGCCGGGTTGGGAGCTGCGCTGCGCCACCAGCCTGGCGGCCGTGATGCAGGCGCAAGGCTACGGCGCCGCCGCGCATGCCTTGCTGGCCCCGGTCCATGCCGGCTACCGGCAGGGGCGTGACACCGCGGACGTGATGGCGGGAGCAGCCTTGCTGGCCCGGCTGCTGGCCCAGCTGGCTTGATGGCTATTCGTAGGCGCCCAGCCGGCGCTGTTCGTCCGGCGTGAAACTGGCGTCGCGCAAGCGTTGCAGGGCTGCCGCATCCTGCGCGCCGCCGGGCAGGCCGGCCTGCTGCGCCTTCTGCGCCTGGTACGCGATGATGCGCTGCTGCCACTGCGATTCCTCGCGGTCCAGTTCCGCCAGGCGCGCCGCCGCCGCCGGCGTGAAGGTGCTGGCGCGCAGGCGGTAGACTTCATTCTCGCCGCCGCCCTGCGCCCGCAACGCCTTCACGGAGGCGTCCAGCTGCGCCACCCTGACGGGCGCGTCGCGCGCATCGCGCTGGGCGGGCGACATTTTCTGGTCCAGCGCCGTCAGTTGCGCCTGGCGCTGGGTTTCATCGAGCGAGGTATCGCCGAGGATCGCCATGCGCGCCACGGCGTCGTCGTCATACGCGTCGCTGGCGCCGAACAGGCCCGCGCTTTCCTCGGGCGTAAAATAATTGCCACGCAGGGCGCGCATCGCTTGCAGGCGCGCGCGCGCCGCCACGGCGGGATCGGCCTGCGCCGGCAAGGCCTGTTCCGCACCGGCCAGCGCCTGCTTGTAGGCCAGATAAGCTCCCAGCAGGCGCTTGGCTTCGCGGGCGGGGACGGGCGCGAGGCGCCTGTCCAGTTCCGCCTCGATCTGGCTGCGGATGGCGGCCAGCGGTTTTTCACCGAGGCCTGCCAGGTAGTAGTCGAACAGGTGGCCCAGTTCCGCGTCGACCACCAGCTTGTCGCCGGCGGCCGCCGTCACGTTGCCGTCGGGCCGCGTGCCTTCCATCGAACGCACGAACGCGAACAGGTCCGGTTCCGCCTTCTCCGGCGGCGTTGCGGGCGGTTCGCCCGGCCGCAACGCCAGGTACAGGGCCAGGGCTGCCAGGCTGCCGCCGATGATCCATTTCGCGTGCATGCGTTTCTCCTTACAGGCCCAGGCCTTGCAGGCGGTTGGCCTGCTGGCGGAAGACGGTGACGGGGTTCGTCTCGAACAGGTTGACGATGCCGACGAACTGGTTGACTTCATCGAGATGGTTCATGGCGTAGTCGTCGCGGATCACCTTGCCCAGGTGGCTGGAGCAGCTGCTGACGAGGCCATCGTTCTTCACGCCGCCGAAGGCCAGGCTGATGGCCGCCAGGGCCGGGTCGCCCACGTCGAGCACATTCGTGTACGGCTGCGCGCCGCTCCATGAGAAATAGTACACGCCTTGCACCTGGTAGGCGCCTTCGCCGCAGGCGGAGGTGGGTACGCCTTGCGGGTGGCGGCTGTTAAAAGCCAGCGAGCCGGCCGTGGACAGCGAGGCGAGCGAGGCGCCCGCGTTTTGCGGCAAGCCCTTGTTGCCCGACAAAATGCCGATCAGGGAAGCGAGCGCATTGCCCAGCGCGCCGCTGGTGTTGGGAATGGCGCCGCTGAGGATATCGGCCACCTTGGAACCCTTGTTGACGCCGGCCACGCTGGTGACGGACGCCACCAGGTCGGGCCGCACGGAGGCGACATAGCGGGCGGTGGGGCCGCCGTGGCTGTGGCCGATCAAATTGACCTTGGCCGCGCCGGTGGCGGCGAGGATTTGCCGCACCTGCGACAGCAGCTGCTCGCCGCGCACTTCCGTGCTGTTGGCGGCCGAGACGGTGGTCACATACACTTGCGCGCCGCCGCTGCGCAGGGCGTCTGGCACGCCATAGAAATATTCGACGGGCCCCAGCTTGTCGAAACCGAACAGGCCGTGCACGAGCACGATCGGGTACTTGGTTTGCGTGTAGCCGGCGGCGCTGGCGCTGCCGGGCAGGATGGCGAGGGAAAACAGCAGGGTGGATAGCAGTTGCCAAAAGCGAGTCTTCATTTTGTCTCCGTTATGTATTATTAATAGTGGAAATGTCGATGCTGTAGCGATGAGCCGGGTGCTCCTTTACATTCTCGATGCATTAAAAATAGCGAGCGCTCGGTTTTTTGAATGTAGCACCGCTGGATTGAAATTGCATTTGAATTGCATGATGCAGCGCAATAACTGTGGGAATTTGGCGTTGCGTATGCGCCCATTGCATAGTTGAAAAGTCAAATAGTTGTTTTCCTGAGCTATAATCGGCCCCGCATCAGCCGTCCCGCCGTCTTGCAGCGCCGCCCAGGTGCTGTCTTACATTGCTCATACACCGTTACTTGGGAATGCACTTGTCGACCCATTTTAATTTTGAACAGTTTCAGCAGATGACGCCCTTAAATGGCGAAAACATCTGGGAATATATTCTTGACCGCCACGCGGAGCGCATCGGCGTCAAACGCCGCAAGCCGGCGCTGGAAAATCTCGAACGCATCTTTGTCGCCACCTTCCGCCTGGCCAATGACGTGGGTTTCCGCGCCATGAGCTTGCGCGACCTGTGCCGCGAAACGGGGCTGTCGATGGGCGGCCTGTATGGTTACATCACCAGCAAGGACCAGCTGGCGGAAATGATCGAGGACGTGGTGCGCCACGCCACGCAAGCCTTGCCGCTGCTGTTCGTCGACGTGAAGTCGCCGCTGGACCGCCTGGAGGCGATGATACGCTCGTCGATCTACCTGTCCGAAGTGCTGCAGCCGTGGTTTTATTTTGTCTTCATGGATTCGCGCGTGCTGCAGGTGGAGCAGCGCAGCATGGCGAAAAATTCCGAGCTGTATGTGCAGACCCTGATCGCCGCCACCATCGCCGAAATCGAACCGAAGCCGCAGGGCGATCCCACCTTGCTGGCCGCCCACTGCCTGGCCCTGTTCCAGGACTGGTACGTGAAACGCTGGAAGTACCGCGCGGCGAAGGTCAATGTCGACGATTTTGCCGACAGCACGGTGCAGACGGTGCGCGGATACCTGAGCATGGTCAAGGCGCCGTAAAAACGCCGTCAAAAAAAAAGCCAGGATCGCTCCTGGCTTTTTCATTCAGTTGGTTTCCACCGGCACCGTCTCCGGCACGGCTGCCGGATCGGTCGGCGTCTCAGTATCCATGTCGAGCGTCTTCACGCCGTTCATGTCGATGAATTCATCGTACAGCCACTCGCCATCGACCTGGCTCAGGCCCGCCGGCACGGCGCGCGTGATTTGCGGGCGCGTCGCCAGGGCCGTGCGCATGTAGTCGATCCAGATCGGCATGGCCAGGGTCGAACCGAATTCGCGTCCGCCCAGCGATTTCGGCTCGTCATAGCCCATCCACGCCACCGCCACGATGCCGCCGCCGTAGCCGGCGAACCAGCCGTCGACGGCGTCGCTGGTGGTGCCCGTCTTGCCGGCGATGTCGCTGCGCCCCAGTTTCTTCGTCGCCGCCGCGCCCGTGCCCGTGCGCGCCACTTCGCGCAGCATGCTGTCCATCACGAAGGCGTTGCGCGGGTCCAGCGCCAGGGTTTTGTCGTCGTTCGGCGCGGGCGGCTTGGTCTGCATCAATACCGCGCCCCTGGCGTCGACGATGCGGTCGATCAGGTAGGGTTCCACCTGGTGGCCGCCATTGGCGAACAGAGCGTAGGCGCCCGCCATCTGCACGGGCGTGACGGAACCCGTGCCCAGCGCCATGGTCAGATTGCTGGGCTGGCGTGCCGGGTCGAAGCCGAATTTCTCCATAAAGTCGTGCGTGTACGGCACGCCCAGCGCGCGCAGGATGCGCACCGAAGCCACGTTCTTCGATTGCGCCAGCGCATAGCGCATGGTGATGGGACCGTCGAACTTGAAGTCGTCATTCTGCGGGGCCCACACCTTGCCGCCCGCCTGCATTTCCAGCGGCACGTCGTTGATCAGGGTGGCCGGCGAAAAGCCTTTTTCCAGCGCCGCCGAATACACGAAGGGCTTCATGGCCGAACCGGGCTGGCGCCAGGCCTGCGTGACGTGGTTGAACTTTTGCAGGTTGTAGTCGAAGCCGCCCACCATGGCGTGATAGGCGCCCGTGTCCGCATCCAGCGAGACGAAGGCGGCGGCCACCAGCGGTACTTGCGTGATGGCCCAGTTGCCCTTGGCATCCTGGCTGATGCGGATGACGGCGCCCGGGCGCAGCTTGATGCCGGCGCTCGCCTTGGCGGACAGGGCAGGGGCGGCAAAGCGCAAGCCGTCGCCCGTGATGGCCTTGGCGTCGCCGTCGCCCGTGTCGGCCACCACCTTGCCGCTGGATACCTCGGTGACGACGGCGGCGATCAGGCCGTCGCTGTCCGGGCGTTTTTGCAGTGCAGCATCGATGGCGTCGTCGCGCTGTTCGGGATCGGCCGGCATGTCGATGAAGGTTTCCGGGCCGCGGTAGCCGTGGCGCTGGTCGTAGGCGATGACGTTGCGGCGCGTCGAGGCGTAGGCCGCATCCTGGTCGGCTTTCAGGATCGTCGTGTAGACGCTGATGCCCTTGGTGTAGCTGTCTTCCTTGAACTGCGCAAACACGGCCTGGCGCGCCAGTTCGGCCACGTATTCGGCGTGCGTGTCGAAACCCTGCTTGCCGCGGGTATTGAAATGCAGCGGCTGGGCCAGCGCCTGCCGGTACTGGCCTTCGCTGATGTAATCGAGTTCGCGCATGCGTTTCAAGACCAGCTGCTGGCGCGCATGGGCCTTTTTCGGGTTGCTGATCGGGTTGTGGCGCGAGGGGTTTTGCGGCAAGCCGGCCAGCATGGCCATTTCCGCGATCGACAGTTCATTCAGCGGCTTGCCGAAATACGTCTGTGCCGCGCTGCCGAAGCCGAACGAGCGCTGGCCCAGGTACATCTGGTTCATGTACAGCTCGAGAATCTGCTCTTTCGACAGGGCCGCCTCGATTTTCAGGGCCAGCATGATCTCATTGAGCTTGCGCGAGGCGACTTTTTCGCGCGTCAGGAAGAAGTTGCGCGCCACCTGCATGGTGATGGTGGAGCCGCCGCCGTGGCCGAAGCCATGGCGCAGGTTCGACAGCACGGCGCCGCCGGCGCGCACGAAGTCGATGCCGTGGTGTTCGTAGAAGCGGCTGTCCTCGATGGCCAGCAGGGCTTTCTTCATCATTTCCGGCACTTGCGCAATCGGCACGAAGTCGCGGTGCTCTTCGCCGAACTCGCCGATCAGCACATTGTCGGCCGTGTACACGCGCAGCGGGATCTTCGGCTGGTAGTCGGTGATGACGCCCAGCTCGGGCAGGCGGGGGCGCACGTACAGGAACAGCCAGGCGGCCAGCAGCACGGCAGCGGCCAGCGCGGCGCAGCCGGCGATGATGAAGCCGCGCACGGTGGCGCGGCGGGAAGGCCAGGGGAATCCGGATCGTTTGGCAGTCAAGGCAGTCTCACGTGAGCGTGCAGGGCACGGTGGCAGCGATTATAGACCAATGCGGCGGCGCTTCCCGTGCGGGCAAGGCGCCGGGACCGGGAGCAAAAAACCTTTTCATCGAAACGCGGCTGTGCGATAGTCTCGGCTTCAAGAAAATAGCCCGGGCCTAAGTAACCCCCAATAAATTATTGTGATTTCTGACTTCCATAACCGGCGCTCTGCGGCGTTGCTCACTGCTAGCAGTGCTCGCACTGCGTCGCAGTGAGCGCCTTGCATAGCATCCGTTTCTGTTCGTCATAAATTCACACTAATTTCCCGAGGGTTACTTAGATCCGGGCTGTTTATTTTAAAAAATTAAGGAAATATCCATGGCAAAAGATGCAACACCGAGCGTCGTGAAGCCCTATATCCCGGCCGATGCGAAGCTGCCCGAGATGACCTTCCGCGCGCTGTTCATGGGCGTCATCCTGGGGATGGTCTTTGGCGCCTCCTCGCTCTACCTGGTGCTGAAGGTGGGCCTGACCGTCAGCGCCTCGATTCCCGTCGCCGTGATCGCCATCACCCTGTTCGGCCTGGCCAAGAAGGTGGGCGGCAAGGATTCGTCGATCCTGGAAAACAGCATCACGCAAACGGCCGGTTCGGCCGGAGAATCGCTGGCCTTCGGCCTGGGCGTGACCATGCCCGCCATCCTGATCCTGGGCTTCGACCTGGAAATCTCGCGGGTCATGCTGGTCGGTATCCTCGGCGGCCTGCTGGGCATCCTGATGATGATTCCCATGCGCCGCACCATGATCGTCGACCAGCACAAGGAACTCAAATTCCCCGAAGGCACGGCTTGCGCCGAAGTGCTCAAGGCGGCCGCCACGGAAGAATCGCGCATCGCCGCCGGCGAAAGCATCGAGAAGGATTCGGCCGCCGCGCTGGACGCCAAGCGCCGCGCGAAGATCATCTTCGGCGGTTTCGCCGTCGGCCTGCTGTATAAAGTCTTCAATATCTCGTTCAAGGGCTGGAAGGATACGCCGGGCGTGGAATTTGCCGCGCCGCTGAAGGGCGGCTCCATCGGCGCCGAGATTTCGCCTGAGTTGCTGGGCGTGGGCTACATCATCGGCCCGCGCATCGCCGCCACCATGGCGGCCGGCGGCGTGCTGTCGTATCTGCTCTTGATCCCGATGATCAAGTTCTTCGGCGACAGCCTGACCACCGTGCTCTCGCCGGGCACCAAGTTGATCAGCGAAATGGGCGCGGACGACGTGCGCAGCGCCTACGTGCTGTACATCGGCGCGGGCGCCGTGGCCGCCGGTGGCCTGATTTCCCTGGTGCGCGCCATGCCCATGATCTGGCGCAGCCTGTCGGCCGGCCTGAAAGGCATCGGCAAGGGCGTCAAGACCGATTCCACCCTGCGCACGGACCAGGATATTCCCCTGAAATGGGTCGTCATCGGCTGCCTGTCCATCATCGCCGTGATCACCTTCGCCACGCCGCTGCACATGAACTTCCTCGGCGCGCTGCTGATCCTCGTCTTCGGCTTCCTGTTCGCCACCGTCTCGTCGCGCCTGACGGGCGAAATTGGCTCCTCGTCGAACCCGATCTCCGGCATGGCCGTGGCCACCTTGCTGTTTACCTGCCTGATCTTCCTCATCATGGGCTGGACGGGCGGGCGTTACTATGTGACTGCCCTGTCGGTGGGCGCCATCGTCTGCATCGCCGCCAGCAATGCGGGCACCACCTCGCAAGACTTGAAGACGGGCTACCTGGTGGGCGCCACGCCGCGCCTGCAGCAGTACGCGATTTTGGCGGGCGCCTTGTCGTCGGCCCTGATCCTCGGTCCGATCCTGCTGAAGCTGAACGAGGCGAGCACCGTCTACGTGCCGGCCGCGCAAGTGGCGCCTGGCCTGACGGTCGATGCATCGAAGCTGACGGTGACGGGCGAGCTGCATGGCCCGCAAGCCGAGACCGACCACAATACGTACAAAGTCTGGCAAAAGACCGATACCGTGGGCGGCCCGGCCGGCAAATATTTTGTCAAGGAAGATGGCCAGCTGGCTTACCTGGTCGACCCGGGCATCAATGGCCACTACAGCAAGCGTCCGGACGGCTCGGAAGTGAGGAAATACGATGCGCCGAAAGCCGTGCTGATGTCCTACATCATCAAGGGTATCCTCGACCAGCAGCTGCCGTGGACCCTGGTGCTGTTTGGCGTGATGATCGCCGTGGTGCTGGAAATGGCCGGCATCCCGTCGCTGGCGTTTTCGGTGGGCGTGTACCTGCCGCTGTCGTCCACCTTGCCGATCTTCGTCGGCGGCATCGTGCGCTGGCTGGCGGACCGCCGCAACAACAAGCTGGAACACAACGCTAAATTGAACGAGGAAGAGCGCCAACTGGCGGGCGACCGCAGTTCGGGCGTGCTGCTGGCGTCCGGCTACATCGCCGGCGGCGCGCTGGCCGGCATCATCATTGCCATCACGGCCGGCGTGCTTACGCACTTCGACCAGATGATGGCCGACTGGGCCGAACACGGCAATCCGTTCTACGCCGGCCTGCACTCGGATGCGCTGTCCCTGCTGCCGTATGCGGCCATCATCGTGCTGCTGTACTTCGTGGCGCGCGAGAAGAAGGCATCGCAGGCCTAGAGCGCGACCTATCCGCATTGCCAGCCAAAACCGCCCGGGTGATACCGGGCGGTTTTTTTTGCGCCGTGCAGGCTGCCGCAGCCAGTATTTGTTATAAAAATACAATCGAACTGGCTCAGGATGGTGTATTGTTGATGATATTTAAAATACAACAAACTGGGGTTCTAGCCATGTTCAAGCTGCGATGCCGTAACAAGTTACACGGTTTTATCCATGTCGCCTTGCTGGCGGCCAGTCCCGCCCTGCATGCGGCGGCATTTCCCGTCGAGGCCATGTTCGAGGCGGAAGCCGCGGCGCCGGGCGGCCCCTGGACGCAAGAGTATCTTGGCAGCAATGTGATTTCCGGCGGCAGCTACCTGTCCACGCCGTCGGACCTGGCGCGCGCCGATACGCCGGGTGCGGCGGCCGAGTTGTCGTACACCGTGGCCGTGCCCCGCGACGGCAACTATACGGTCTGGCTGCGCGTGTTGGCGCCGGCAGCGGACGCCGCATCGCTGTACCTGGCGCTCGACAATGGCGCCTATGCCAGCGTCTCGGTGCCATTCATTTCCGGTCAGGCCGTGCAGTGGACCTGGGTGCCCGTTACCCGCTGGCTGGCCGCCGGCGCGCGCGAAATCAAGCTCAAGTACCGCGACGGCGGCGTGGGCATCGATTGCCTGCTGGTGACGGCGCTCGCCGATTTCGTCCCGCAGGGCTATGGCGCGTACCCGCTGCCCACCGTGCTGCCGCCGCCAGGCGAGCATCCGCGCCTGTTCGCGCGGGTGGGCGACCTGCCTGCGATACGCAGCCGTTTCGAGTCGAATGCGGCCGAAATGGTGCCGCACCGCGCCGTCCTGAATGCGTTTATCCAGGCGCCGGCCGTGGTCGCGCTGCAGGCGCTGCCCCCGTTTGTGCCCGGCGGGCCCGCCATGACGAACCACCAGACCGATGTGGTGAGCAGCATCAAGGCGAAGGCGCTGTCCTTTCTCCTGTACGAACGCAATGGCGCGCCGGCGTCGGCGCAGCGGGGTAGGGAAGCCGTGCAGATGCTGCTCGATTACCTGGCCGCCGTGCGCTTTTCGCCTGGCTATCACTACCCGAACGAAAAGGGCGACATCATCCTGGCCAGCGCCATGGTGTATGACTGGTGCTTCAATCTGATGAACGCGCAGCAGCGCGCCTATGTGGTCACGCGTTTTACGCAGATTGCGGCCACGATGGAGATCGGCTTTCCGCCCTCGCGGCAAGGCGCCGTCGTGGGTCATGGCAGCGACAACCAGCTGCTGCGCGACCAGCTATCGGCCGCGATTGCCTTTTATGACGAGGCGCCGCTTGTCTACAACATCGTTGCCGGCCGCTTCTTTGCTGACTATATCGCGCCGCGTAACTATGCCTACACCGCGCAAGCGTACCAACAGGGCGCGTCCTACGGTACCGTGCGTTTCCTGTCGGACATGTACGCCGCCTGGCTGTTCCGGCGCATGGGCGCTGCCCCCGTATTCGATCCCGTACAGCAGATGACGCCGTATCACTGGCTGTATGCGCGCCGCCCCGACGGCCAATGGATGCGCGATGGCGACGTCTACCATTCCGCGTACACCAACAGTACGCAATACTGGAGCGAACCGCTGGCCGTCATGCTGCCGGCGACCTATTACAACAATCCGACCTTGAAGCATGAGTACCTGAAGCAGTCGTCGCAGCAGTCGGCCAGCTTTATCCATCCCAAGGACAGCCTGTGGCCTGTGCTGCTGGGCAATACGGCCATGAGCAGCACGCCCAGTCCGGCCACCTTGCCCTTGACCAAGTATTTCCCCGATCCCGCCGGCCTGATGATCGCCCGCACGGGCTGGACCGATGGCATGCAGGTAGAGTCAGGTAACGTGATTGCCACGCTGAAGCTGGGCGGCGACTGGTTCGGCAATCATGAGCACTATGACGCCGGGCATTTCCAGCTTTATTACAAGGGCGGCCTGGCCATCGATTCGGGCATTTACAGCGGCAGGGATGTCGCCGATCCCGCCATCCCGCTGGAATACGGCAGCGCGCACGACATGAACTATCACAAGCGCACCATCGCGCATAACACGATGCTGGTGTATGACCCGAACGAGAATTTTGACGGCTATGCCAATGACGGCGGGCAGCGCTTCCCGGGCGAGGAGCCGGGAACCCTGGCGGAACTGGCCAACGGCTACAAGGTGGCCTCTGTCCTCAGGCACCAGTCCGGCCCTCAGGCGCAGGCGCCGGACTTCAGCTACATCAAGGGCGACCTGACGGCGGCCTACAGCAGCAAGGTGCGCCAGTTCCAGCGCTCGTTCGTGTTCTTCAACCTCAAGAATACGGATCACCCGGCCGCCCTGGTCGTGTTTGACAGGGTCAGCGCCAGCGATGCGGGGTTCCGGAAGACCTGGCTGCTGCACAGCCAGTCTGAACCCGAGATTGCCGGTGACACCGTGGTGGTCCGGCGCACGGAATGGGACTACAACCATACCTACCAGTACAACGGCAAGCTGATCAACCGCACCTTGCTGCCGGCGAATGCCGTGCTGGCCAAGGTGGGCGGCAGCGGCAATGAATTCAGCGTCAGCGGCATCAACTATCCCATCCAGCCCGAGGCGGACTATTCGACCGAGGAAGCGGGCGCCTGGCGGCTGGAAGTCTCTCCGCCGACGGGCAACGAAACGGATTTGTTCCTGAATATCATGCAGGTGATGGATGCCGGCAGCTCGCTGCCTGCGCTGCCGACGACGGCCATCGCTTCGCCGCTGCTGGCCGGCGTGCAGATCAAGGACCGCGTGGTGTTGTTTTCCAGGAGCGGCATGCCGCTGGGCGGGACCATCACTGTCGAGCTGCCGACGCAAAGCGCGTCCATGCAGGTGCTGGTGACGGATTTGCAGGCGGGAAGCTGGACTGTCCGCAAGCGCGGTACGGCCGGCCCCATCGAGGATGAAGTCAACGCCGAAGCCGGCACCCTGTATTTCGTCGCCAGCGGCGGCGGACTGTACGATTTGCAGCGCAACGAGACGGGCACGGCGCGAGCGGGGGAGTTGCCAGGCTCACCGGCCGTGCCGTAAAGCGTCATTTGCGACGGGCCGCGCCGCCAGTTCTGCCGCGCTGGCGTAGATCGTCACGTGTTCGGACGCCATTTGGCCCAGGTGGTCATAAAACGCCTGCGCCGGGATGGCCCACGATGCCGCATCGCCGACCTGTCCGTTGACGCGCAGGCCGGCGGCGTCGAATTCGCGCGCAAAATAATCGCGCAGGTCGCCGCGGCCGGGATGGTCGATGCGGCGCTGCGCGATGGCCGTATCGAAGGGGCGCACGGGCACGTCCCAGCGCCGGCCGGCGTGGTCCAGGCAGGCCAGCAGTTTTGTCTCGCCTTCCCACACGGGCACGGGAAAGGTGTCGCCCATGGCGTCTTCCAGCGCGTGATAGAACGTCACCGGCCCCATGGAAATGCCCAGGCCCAGGACCTTGGCCTGCTCGCAGCCGATGAAGTGCTGCCAGGGCGAGTCCACGCCGAAGATCGAGGGCGCGCGGTGGTGCGCCTCGGTGAGCGCGGCGGCATGGCGGCCCCACGCGGACACGGAGTGGGTGGGGTGGATGCTGCGCCGGACACCGGCGCTGGCGAGGAACGCTTCCGGCAGGCGCCCCATGTGCGTGCCATGGCGGCGCGGGTCGAATACATAGTCTTTCATGTCGCAGGTGGCGCGCACGGTGCCGCCGGGCAGATAGTAGGTGGGCAGCAGCAAGGTGCCGTGCGGGCCGACGGCGTCCTGCAGGGCGCCTATCACGGCCGCCGCACCGCCTTCCACATAGCCCAGGCTTTTCAGCGATGAGTGCACGAACAGCGTGTCTCCGTGCGCGATGCCCAGCCGCGCCAGACCGGCGGCCAGCGCGGCGCGCGTCACGTGGCGCGCGCCGTGGCGCACTTGCCGGGCGCTGGCGGCGCGGCGCCACGCTTCCAGCGCGGCCCTGGCGGCGTGTTTGGCCTGCTCAAGCATCGCCAATTTGCATTTCCAGCAGGTTGGCATCGATGCAGAACTTGGCGGCCCAGTTCAGGTAGGCCCAGGTGCCGTAGTCGCCATCGACCGGGAACGAACCCTTGACGCCGCCGCGCGCGTGCGCGGGGCCGTCGATGCTGACCGAGCGCCGCACGTAACTATTCAGGCGGCGCGCCGCGTCGAGGTAGTGCCGTTCGCCCGTGAGCTGGTACAGCAGGAACAGGCAATGCGCATTTTGCGCGGAACCCGTGAGGCAGGCGTAGCCGGCCCCCGGCTGGAAGTCCGGACCGAGGCGGCCGGCCAGATGGCCGTCGGCCGCCACGACCCTGGCGACGCTCGTGCCGGTGCGCGCGGCGGCCTCCAGCAGGTCGGTGCGCGCCGAAAAGCGGTGCGCTTCGAGCACGCCGCGCAAGGCGTAGCCGATGGTATGGGTCAGGGGCAGCAGCGGGTTGTCCAGGCAGTTCGAGGCGAACCAGCCATTGGGACGCTGCTTGCTCAGCGCCCAGTCGACCTGGCGCAGGCCGGCCGCGCCATAGCCTTGGCCCGGCGCGATGCGGTCCGCTTCGAACAGGCCCCACGCCACGTGCGTTTCATAGGCCTTGTCGCCGGTGCTGGCGAACGGCGTCGGATGGCGGCGCCAGCAGCCGTCGGCATCCTGGCTGTCGCGCAGCCAGCGTGCCGCGCGGTGCATGGCATCCCGGTATTGATCGCCGTACGCTGCCACGCCGGCCGCCAGGCCAAGCAGGATCTGGCCCGTGTTGAAGGTGACGGGCACGCGCGGCGTCGAATCGATCTTCCCGCCCTGAAAACCGCCTGCGGGGAACTGGATGGCCACGCACCAATCGAGCATGCGGCGCGCCCGTTCGTGCAGCGCATCATCCCCACCCTCGTCGCCCGTGCGCTGCGCCACGGCGATCATGGTGGGGATGATATAGCCGGTGGTCTCCGGGTAGGAGCTAGCCCAGCCCGTCAGCAGGCTGTAGTCGCGCGCGACGCCGCCGTCGTTGGAGCTGGAATGGTCTTGCGCCGCGCATAGCCAGGCCGTGCAGGCCTCGACGACGGCTTGCGGGCCGGGGTCAAAGGCGGGCAGGCCGCGCCGGTCCGACAGCCGCTCCATGCGCGCCGCCGCCGGCAGGCCCGCCTGCGGCGCCAGAGTATTCCTGATCTTCGCGAGCAAGGCGCGCATGGCATTCCATCCGGTGGTTGGCTCAGGTTACTGTAGCGCCGGCAGCCGGCAGGGCTATTGACCTGCCGCAAGGATTGGCCGTCGCGTCGCTGCCGCGGGAATTGACGCATAATGGATGCTCTGCCAACGTCGACGAGGCCCGCCATGAACACTGTCACGCTTGAGTATTCGGTCGTCACCAATCCCGACTCGTTTGTCGGCTTCAAGTATTACGTGAAGGCGGGGCAGGCATTCGATGCCGACGATTTCGCCTATTCCTACAAGCTGAACCGGTCCGACCTGGACCCGGACAGCGTGCTGGCCACGCGCGAGGCGGCGGCGAATCTGCAGCCGGGCGAGTGGCTGACGGTGTCGCATTCGATTGCGGCGTAGCGATACTGCCGCGTGTTTCCACCTCAACTTGACCGGCTCGCCAAGGACATATGCATCTGACTCTTTCAGTATTTCCTGATATTTCTATTGTTCCAACCTTGCCTGAACACGCCGAAGCCCTCGCCACCTTGGTGGCGAACAACCGCGAGCACCTGCAAACATACCTGCCCGCCGTGGTGCCGCTGGACTCGTTCGGCGAGGCGCAGGCCTATCTGCAGGCCGCCGTCGCCCGCGCGGCCAGCGGCGAGGTACTGGAATGGCATGTTTTCTCCGGCACGGCCTTGTGCGGCAGCATCCGTCTGAAAGACATCGACACGGCGGACCGCAATGCCCGTATCGGCTATTACCTGGGGCAGAAGTTCCAGGGCCGGGGCATCGCCGGCGCGGCAGTGCGCGCCGTCCTCGCGCACGCGTTTGGCGCGCTGCAATTGCACCGCATCGAATTGCAGTGCGCGGCCGCCAATCACGCCAGCAGGGCGCTGGCCGAACGGCTGGGATTTATGCATGAAGGCGTGTTGCGGCAGGCGGAATGCTTGAATGGCGTATTTGTCGACCTGCACGTCTACGGCTTGCTGCAGCCCGATTTTGTGCCGGATGGCGCCGCCCTTAGCCCGGCATGAACCAGGCCCGCAGTTCATCTTCGGCCCGCTGCGCCGTCGCCTGCGTCAAGGTCAGCACGATGACCAGTTCCTGCGCCGGACGATGCTGCCCATCGCTGCCGGCCAGCTCGATGGCTTGCCCGAAGCTCGTGTAGCAGGCGCCGAACTCCTGCGGGCATTGCTGCACGATGCGCGCCGCCTTGCCGGCGTTGCGGTCCGCCAGGTTGGCGATGGGATTGCCGTCATAAAATGGCTGGCCATTGGCAAATGCGGTGCGCAGATACGGCGCGCATTGGCCGTCGAGGAAGGCCAGACGGGCCTGCCAGTAGGCCTCAGCCGCCGCATACGCGGCCTGGTCTTCGAGAAAATCGGCAAACAGGAAGTCGTTCATATGGTCTCTTCGGCTAGATGCCGAACACTTTCAAGATCGCGTCCGTAAAACCCTCGAACCAGCTGCCCACCTTGCCCGGCTGCTTGCCGTGGCGCGGGGTTTCTTCGTACAGGTAGACGCCGTTGCCGCCGTCGAAGCGGTCGTTGAGCAGCGCCTGCTGGCCGCGCAGGTAGGGCAGGAAGGTTTCGCTGCGCATCGTCGAGTACAGCACGTCGGTAGTAAAGCCCAGGGTGGCGGACTGGCTGATGGAGCGGCCCTGGCCCGCCCGTTCCAGGCGCACGCCGCGGCAGCCGCGCACGATCAGGGTGACGGGGCCGCGAAAGACGATGAAGCGCAGCTGCAATGTGAGCCAGGCGTGCAGGCTGCCCAGGCGCCAGTGGCTCGATATCGCCAGCGGCTGGCCAGCGTCGCAGACCAGGCCCACCAGGCCCCGTGGCTGGAACACGAGCGCGCTGCCGGCTGGCAGGTGGACGACGGCCACTTCCAGCAGCGGGTCGTCGCTGGCGGAAATCGTCACGGATGCAGGCTCGCTGCTTTCCAGCCGCGTCAGCGCCGCCATGCCGGCGGCCAGGCTGGTGAAGGGAAAGCGCCAGTCCAGCAGCCACTGCGTGCGTTTATGCGTGCCGACGGGCGACGATTGCAGGTATTCTGGATGGATCAGCATGCGCTGGCCGGGTTTGAGCTGCAATGCCTGCGAGACGGCGGAAATGCGCGACTCGCCAAGCGGAGGCAGAGGCAGGGAGCTGCCCGTCACCTGCAGTTCGCGCGCGATGGACAGCGGCGGCAAACGGGAAGCGATGGGCGCCAGCACGAAGTAAAAGAAGGCCTTGATGGCGACGGGCAGCAGGATGGCCGACAGCACCAGCAGGGCGGCCGTGGGCGCCACGTCGAGCACGGGCGCGCGCCAGCGGGCGATCCAGTTGCGCGCCAATTGGGTTTCTCCGGCCGCAATCGCCTTTTGTACGGGCGCCAGCGCGCCGGCCAGCGCCGCGCCGTTGATGGCGAATGGGGCGGGGCGGGCAGCATCGCTGGTGCGCGCGCGCTGCGCCAGCCAGGCCTGATACGCTTGCAGATTGATCTCGCGCAAGCGCTGGCCCTCCGCTTCGAGATGCGACAGCTGCGCGTAAGCGTCGCTGCCGGGCAGGCGCGCGGCCAGCGGGTGCTGCGCTTCCAGTTCCCGGCGCTGGCGCAGGTTGTGTTGCAGTGCGGCATATGCGCTGACGTGTTCTGCGTGCAGGCGTGCCAGGGTGTGCCGCGCATCTTCGCCGCTGATCGCCGCCTGCAGGGCGGTCAGGTAACGGGCTTCCTGCGCCAGCACTTCGATTTCCACGCGGCGCGTGGCTTCCTCCTGCGCGTGCAGGGCCAGGGTGCTCGTGTCGGGCAGGGGAATAGTAAATAGCGACGGTTGTTGCCGCGCGCGCAAGGCTGCCAATTGCGCCTGCACTTCCTTCTGGCGGGCGGCGATGGCCGTTTGTGAGGTCTTTTGCAAGGCGTTGACGCGCAGCGTGGCCGCCTCGGCCAGGCTGGCGCCATGGCTATCGGCGTCATCGGCGGCCAGCCTGAGCGCGGCGACAGCCTCGCTGCCGGCGCTGTAGCTGCGCCATTCGGCCAGCAGCAATCGTCCTGCCAGCAGGATGACGATGAACAGGGCGAACTGCAGCGCGTGGCGCAGCAGGAAGCGCAGGATGGCCGTCAGCAGCTGGCGCAAGGAGTAATCGCCTTAGCCGGCCGCGCTATCGGTGTCGGCGCAGCATTTCTTGTATTTCTTGCCGCTGCCGCAGTGGCACGGGTCGTTGCGCCCCGTTTTCGGCACTTCGCGCAGCACGGTGGCGCCGGGCTGGCTTTGCGCCTGACTTTTCAGGTGGCGCTGGCGCGCCCAGGCGGCGTTGATGGCGATGACGGCGGGAATCACGCCATCCATGGCCGTTTCGGCCGCATCGTCATCGAGTTCGCTGGCCGTGGCCAGATACTGGAACGGCGCCAGGTAGTGCGGGTGGCTGACGGCCAGGGCCGCCCACTGGGGCTTGTCCAGGCTGGTGCCCAGGATAAAGCCGGCGCACCAGGCGGGCACGCTCCATTCGGGGCCACATACATAGATCGGCTCGAAGCTGTCCGGGTCTTTTGCCAGCCATTCGACCATGTAGGCGTGGTGGCGCCGGGCCAGGCTGGCCGCCCGTTCGCTGGCCGCGCCCTGTGCCGGCGCGGCGCTGCCGGCCGCCTTGTCCCAGACCCATGGCAGCCACTGTTCCGGCGCGATCTGTTTCGGGCTCAGGGCGACGGCCGTGAGAAAACCTTCGAGCATCGACACGTCCATGGCGCGGCCTTCCAGCGCGGGCGCGGCCAGCAGGGTGTCGAGTTCGGCGTATTCGTCGTCGGAGAGGGGCGAGGTGGTGGAGATGCTGGACATAATATTCTTTGCTGAGTGGGGGGGAGTGGCCGGTGGCCCTGGCGGTATTGTACCGCCCGCCAAGACAATAACCGGCGCCGGAATGAAAAACGGCGGCCCGCGGGCCGCCGTTCTGATCTACAACAAGACGCTTACTTCACGCCGTGCATCAGTTTGTTGATCAGCGGTGCGATCAGGAACAGCACGACGCCGGCGCCCAGCAGGGACCAGAAGCCGAAGGTGTAGCCGGACAGGGCCGATTGCACCGACATGCCGCTCGTGCCGCTGACGTGGCTGGCGAAGATGCCCGACAGGTTGTTGCCGATACCGGTCGACAGGAACCAGCCGCCCATGCCCAGGCCCACCAGGCGCACTGGCGCCAGCTTGGTCACCATCGACAGGCCGATAGGCGACAGGCACAGTTCGCCGATCGATTGCAGCACGTAGACGGTGGTCAGGGTCCAGAACGGGATCTTGTTATCGGCGCCAACCAGGCTCGACAGAGCGAAGATCAGCAGGCCGAAGGCCAGCGCATTGCCCAGCAAGCCCAGGCCGAATTTGCGCGGGATCGAAGGGTTGACGTTGTGGCGCGCCAGGAAGACCCAGACGGCGGCGATGATCGGCGCGAAGACGATGATGGCGACCGAATTGACGGTCTGGAAGTAGGCGGTCGGGAAGATCCAGAAGCCCAGGTCGCGGTTGACGATCTTGTCAGCCAGGAAAGTAAACGAGCTGCCAGCCTGTTCGAAGAACATCCAGAACAGGATGTTGAAGACAAAGATCAGCAGCATGGCGATGACGCGGTCGCGCGCCACTTTGCCGTTGCGGATGCCTTCGATCATCAGCATGACGGCCAGGCCGACGAACAGCACGGTCAGGACGATTTGCAGCTTTTCAGCGCCGACGGTCAGCAGGAAATACATCAGCGGGATCACGCACAGGGAGCCGACGGCCACCCAGACGACGCGCATCGGGTTGCCGGAACCGGCTTCCGGTGCGCCGATGCCCTTCAGGGCACGGCGGCCGATGAAGAACCATACCAGGCTGATCAGCATGCCGAAACCGGAGGCCATGAAAACCATCTTGTACGACGGCATGGCGCTGGTGCCGAAGATCGATTCGGCCAGCCATTGCGTGAAGACAGGCGCGACCATGGCGCCCATGTTGATGCCCATGTAGAAGATCGTGAAGCCACTGTCGCGGCGCGGGTCGGCGGTCGTGTACAGCTTGCCGACCATGGTCGAGATGTTCGGCTTGAACATGCCGTTACCGACGATCATCGTGGCCAGGCCCAGGTTGAAGATGTCCTGGTTCGGCACGGAGATGCAGAACAGGCCGGCAGCCATGAAGATGGCGCCCAGCAGGATGGAACGCTGGTAACCGATGACCCGGTCGGCGATGTAGCCGCCGAACAGGGCGCCGGCGTACACCAGCGCGAGGAAGGAACCGTAGGTCAGGTTGGCCGCTGCCTGTCCCGAACCGTCGCCGCCGTGGAACTGGGCCACGATGTACAGTACCAGCGCCCAGCGAACTCCGTAGAACGCGAAGCGTTCCCAGAATTCAGTCATGAACAACATCCACAATGGGCTTGGATGGCCCATAATCTGCTTGAACTCGGGAATAACGGCTTCCTTGTTGGGCGTAGTCGCACCGCTCATGCGGTTCCTCCTGAAAAATTATTATAGTCAATCGATACAACGAACTTATGGAAGCCTGCGGGCGGCGGGGACTCTCATGAAGAACCTCACGCACGGGAATTCCAATAGGCTGGCATTCTAATCTACAAATTGCGCTGAGCGAAGGTTTCCATTCGCATTAGCAAGAATGACTGTTTCATATTGGTCAAACCGGTTTGCAGGCAAGGATGGCCCCGGCGATTTTGCGGCGGCACAGCACAACTTGCCTGACTTGTCGTATATTGAGGCTGCAATACCTTCGAGCATCGATTTTTAAAGGGATTTTTCGCATTATGGAACACGACGTTATCGATACTCTGGTTTCACCGGAAGGCCGCCTGGACGTGCTCTCCAAGACTGAAGTCAACAAACTGCTCGACACCAGCCAGGGCGGCCTGTACAACACTTTCCGCCGCTGCGCGCTGGCGGTCTTGAATTGCGGCAGCACCATCGACGATGGCCGCGCCCTGCTGGAGCGCTACCAGTCGTTTGAAATCTCCATCATCCAGCGCGAGCGCGGCATCAAGCTCGACATCAAGGGCGCGCCAGCCATCGCCTTCGTCGACGGCAAGATGATCAAGGGCATCCACGAGCACCTGTTTGCCGTGTTGCGCGACATCATCTTCGTCAGCGATGAAGTCACGGGCAACCCGAAATTCGACTTGCAGAGCACGGAAGGCGTGACGGACGCCGTCTTCCACATCCTGCGCAACGCCAATGTGCTGCAAACCCAGCTCAACCCGAACCTGGTCGTCTGCTGGGGCGGCCACTCGATCAACCGCGCCGAATACAATTATTCGAAGGAAGTGGGCTATCAGCTGGGCTTGCGCGGCCTCGACATCTGCACCGGCTGCGGCCCGGGCGCCATGAAGGGCCCCATGAAGGGTGCCACCATCGGCCACGCCAAGCAGCGCCTGCACAATGGCCGCTACCTGGGCATCACGGAACCGGGCATCATCGCGGCCGAATCGCCGAACCCCATCGTCAATGACCTGGTCATCATGCCGGACATCGAAAAACGCCTGGAAGCGTTCGTGCGCGCGGGCCACGGCATCGTCGTCTTCCCCGGCGGCGCGGGCACGGCCGAAGAGATTCTGTATATCCTCGGCATCTTGTTGCACCCGGACAATGCCGAGATTCCGTTTCCGCTGATCTTCACTGGCCCGGAAACGTCGCGCGAGTATTTCGTGCAGATCAACCAGTTCATCAGCGACACGCTTGGTCCGGAAGCGCAGCAGCGCTACAAGATCATCATCGACGACCCGGAACTGGTGGCGCGCGAAATGCTCGAAGGCATCCGCCAGGTGCGCGAATTCCGCAAGGCGCACAGCGATGCGTATTACTTCAATTGGCTGCTGAAGATCGACCACGAGTTCCAGAAGCCGTTCCAGCCCACGCATGAAAACATGCGCAACCTGAGCCTGCACAAGAACCAGCCCACGCACTTGCTGGCGGCCCAGCTGCGCCGCGCGTTCTCGGGCGTGGTGGCGGGCAACGTCAAGGACGACGGCATCCGCTCGATCGAAGAGCACGGCAACTTCGAGATCCATGGCGACAAATCCATCGCCGGCCCCATGGATGCGCTGCTGGCCTCGTTCGTGGCGCAGCACCGCATGAAGCTGGCGGGTACGGCCTATGTGCCGTGCTATACCGTGGTCCAGTAAGCCGTTTTCCAGCCAGCGCCGCCCGCCTCCTGCGTTTGCAAGGGGCGGGCGGCGCCTTTTCATCATGCCCCCATCGTGTTCCTTCGCCGCCACAGGCAATCAAATCGCTTGCGTCATCGATGCGTGGGTGCTATCTTTGGAACCGGTTCCAAAATAAAAACATGCAGATCAACAGGTAGTGGAGAGCACCCTTGGATTCAGTACGCGGCAGCAAGAAAACAGTCACCGGCGAACCGGCACGGCCCGTGACCATCGCCCAGGTGGCGCGCGAGGCGGGCGTGTCGAAGACCAGCGTGTCGCGCTTTCTCGGCGGCGAACTCGATGCCCTGTCCGAGAACATCCGCCAGCAGATCGCCAGCACCATCGCGCGCCTCGGCTACCAGCCGAACCAGATGGCGCGCGGTCTCAAGCGGGGACGCACGCGCCTGATCGGCATGGTCGTGGCCGACATGCTCAATCCCTACACCGTGGCCGTGCTGCAAGGCGTGGAGGCGGCTTGCCAGCAGCATGGCTATACCTTGATTCTGTGTAATACCGGCAATGACGAACAGCGCGAACGCCAGTCGCTGGCCGCGCTGCGCTCGTACAGCGTGGAAGGGCTGATCGTCAACACGCAGGGGCGCAATATCGAGTCGTCCGACCTTCAGCAGGCGGACATGCCCATCGTGCTGGTCGACCGCCGCATCGAAGGCGCCGACTTCGACCTGGTGGGGCTGGACAATGTGCAGGCGGGGCGCCTGGCCACCGCGCATCTGATCGAACAGGGTTTCGACGCCATCGCCTTCGTCGCGCCGCCATTGACGGGCGTCAGTTCGCGGCTGATGCGCGCCGACGGTTTCCAGGCCGTGATGGCCGAGCATCCGGGCTGCGTGGGCGAAGTGCTGGCCGTGGACCTGGACGACCGGCCTTCCATCGACGTCCAGGTGCGGCAATGCCTGGCGCAGTGGCGCGGCCGCCGCGTGGCGCTGCTGGCCTCGAACGGCATGGTGGCGCTGGAACTGGCGCTGATGCTGCAGCGCCTTGCCTTGCGCATGCCGCAGGACGTGGGCTTGCTGGGCTTTGACGAATTGCCGTGGTCGCCGCTGGCGGGCCTGAGCACGATCGAGCAGCAGACCTATGAAATCGGCTTTACGGCGATGACGTGCATGATGTCGCGCCTGCAGGGAGATCAATGCCCGCCGCGCGAGGTGCTGTTGCCCGGCAAGTTGATTGTGCGCAATTCCACCCAGGGCGGCGACGCTTGAGGAGGGGAAGAGGGCGTTGCCCTTTTTTTTGAGACAGTTATGGAACCGGTTTCATAGATGGTATTCACCTTGGAAAGGAGCGTGGATAGTCAGACAGGGTATTGGTTGGCATGAAGTTGAAATGACATGGCAAGAGACGATCTGAATCGTCCATTTGACAATATTCCCGGAAGTGCCTCGACGAGGCCGGTACCGGGATCACAGGAGACTGAAGCATGAAGATGACTACACTGTTGTATTCGAAGATCGTGGCTTGCGCGCTCGCAGCGACATTTGCCCTGGGTGCGGCGGCCGATGCCGGCGCCCAGACGCTTGGCGACCTGATCAAGAAAGGCAAGCTGACCATCGGCGTGGTCAGCGGCACGCCGCCGTTCGGCAGCATCGACGCCAAGGGCGCGCCCGTCGGCTATGACGTCGACGTCGCCAACCTGATCGGCAAATACATGAACCTGCCCGTGGAAGTGGTGCCGCTGACGGCGCCGTCGCGCGTGCCGTCGCTGGAGTCGGGCAAGGTCGATTTCCTCGTGGCGACCCTGGCGCCCACGCCGGAACGGGCCAAGACCCTGATGTTCACCATGCCCTACAGCGCGTTCGAACTGGCTATCGTCGCGCCGGTCGGCGGCAAATTCAAGGCCCTGGCCGAGTTGAAGGGCAAGAAAGTGGGCGTGACGCGCGGCACCACCAACGATACGGCCTTGAGCCGCCTGGCGCCGGCCGGCACCAATATCGTGCGTTTCGAGGATGACGCCACCGTCACCCAGGCCTTGCTCAGCAAGCAGGTCGACGCCGTCTCGATTCCCAGCACGATGGCGCTCGACATCATCAAGACGCGCGGCGCGGGCAAGATCGAGGTCCGCTTCACCTATTCGCTGCAGCCGAACTCGATGGCGGTGCGCCGCGGCGACTTCGAGCTGCACCAGTGGCTCAACAACTTCATCTATTACGTCAAGCTGAACGGCGAGCTCGACGCCATCGCGCGCAAGTGGAGCGGCGCGCCGCTGCCGGCGCTGCCGACCTTCTGATACCGCCAGCCGCATAGGAAAGTGCCCGTCCGCACGGCGCGCCGCCATGGTGGCGCGGCCGGGGATGCACACGCAGACAAGGAGTTGAGTATGCCGTATGAATTTCATTTCGAACTCGTCATGCAATCGCTGGACCGCCTGTTGTGGGGCGCGGCGCTGACGATACGCCTGAGCGCCCTGGCGATGGTGCTGGGGCTGGCGGTGGGCGTCTGCGCCGCCGTCATCCTGAAGAACGGTCCCGCCTATGCCCGCGCCGTGGTGCGCGCGTATGTCGAGATCATCCGCAGCACGCCGTTCCTGGTGCAGCTGTTCATCATTTACTTCGGCTTGCCGTCGCTGGGCCTGCAGCTCGACGCCAACGGCGCGGCGCTCGTCGCCATGACGGTCAACCTGGGCGCCTATGCGGCGGAGATCGTGCGCGCCGGTATCGGCGCCGTGCATCCGTCGCAGCTCGAGGCGGCGCAGGCGCTGGGCATGACGCGCTGGCAGGTGATGCGCCACGTGGTGCTGCTGCCGGCGCTGGAAAAAGTCTATCCGGCGCTGGCCAGCCAGTTCACGCTGATGATGCTGGCCTCGAGCGTCGTGTCGGCCATTTCCGCCGAAGAACTGACCGCCGCCGCCCACCTGCTCGACGCGGAAACCTTCCGCAGCTTCGAGATCTACATCGTCGTGATGGTGCTGTACATCCTGCTGGCCCTGCTGTTCCGCTTCAGCTTCTGGGTGCTGGGCCAGATCGTCTTCAAACGCCGCCGCCGTCTTGGCGCGGCGCGCATGGGAGCTTGACATGATCAGTGACTTTTCCTGGGATAACCTGCAATTCCTGCTCGAGGCCACGCGCTGGACCATCGGCCTGTCGCTGATCGTCTTCATCACGGGCGGCATCGCCGGCTTCGCCGTGGCGCTGCTGCGCACGGCGCGCAGCCCGGTCCTGCGCTGCATCAGCGCCCTGTACATCCAGCTGGTCCAGGGCACGCCCGTGCTGATCGTGCTGTTCCTGACGTATTACGGCCTGGCCCTGTTCGGCTACAAGCTGTCGCCGATCATCGCGGCCGGCGCGGCGATGACGATCTTTGCCAGCGCCTACCTGGGCGAGATCTGGCGCGGCTGCATCGAAGGCGTGCAGCGGCAGCAGTGGGAAGCGTCGGCCGCGCTGGCGCTGAACCGCTACCAGCAGCTGCGCTACGTCATCCTGCCGCAGGCGCTGCGCCATTCGCTGCCGCCGACGGTGGGCTTCATGGTGCAGATCATCAAGAACACCTCGATCACCTCGATCATCGGCGTGGTGGAACTGACGCGGGCAGGGCAACTGGTCAGCAATGCGACCTTCCTGCCCTTCATCGTCTTCCCCGTCGTCGCCCTGATCTACTTCGCGATGTGCTATCCGCTGTCGCGCTACAGCCATTCACTGGAAAGGAAATTCCATGCCCATCGTTGAAATCGACAATATCAGCAAGAGCTTCGGCGCCAACCACGTGCTCAAGGGCGTCTCGTTCGCCGTCGAGCGGGGCCAGGTGATCGCCGTGATCGGCCGCAGCGGCTCCGGCAAGAGCACCATGTTGCGCTGTATCAACGGCCTGGAAACCATCGATAGCGGCAGCATCGTCGTGGCCGGCCATACGCTGACGGCGCGCCAGGAGCATTTGCTGGACTTGCGCAAGGATGTCGGCATGGTCTTCCAGAGCTACAACCTGTTCCCCCACCTGACCGTGGAAGAAAACGTCATGCTGGCGCCGCGCATCGTCAAGAAGGTGCCCGACGCCCAGGGCCGCGCCACGGCGCTGCGCGTGCTCAAGCAGGTGGGCCTGGACTACAAGCGCGAAGCCTATCCCGAGCAGCTGTCGGGCGGCCAGCAGCAGCGCGTGGCGATTGCCCGTTCGCTGGCGATGGAGCCGCAGGTGATGCTGTTCGACGAAGTGACGTCGGCGCTCGACCCGGAACTGACGCAGGAAGTGCTGAAGGTGATGGAAGAGCTGGCGCAGGCGGGCATGACGATGCTCTTGGTGACGCACGAGATGGAGTTCGCGCGGCGCATGGCCGACGTCACCGTCTTCATGCACCAGGGATTGGTGTGGGAAAGCGGGCCGTCGGAAGCGTTTTTCAGCAACCCGCAGACACCCGAAGCGCGCCAGTTCGTCGGCGCGGGAGCGATCAAATGAGCCCCGTGCTGGTGGCGGCGTCGGCCTATGGCGCAAGCAGGGTAAGGCAGCTGGGACAGAGCCATTTCATCGACGTGGTGGCCGATGCGGGCGGCGCCGGCATCGAGATCCGCCGCGAACTGTTTACTTCCGACTTGCCGGACCTGGCGCGCATGGGAGCGGCGGTGGCCGCGCGCGGCTTGTACTCGGTGTATTCCACGCCCATCGAATTGTGGGACGCGGACGGGCTGCTGCGGCAGGAACTGCTGCAGCAGATGCTGGACGAGGCGGCGCGCCTGGGGGCGCGCTACCTGAAGGTGTCGCTGGGCCATTACCCGGCCGCGCCGGACCTGCAAGCATTGAAAGCCCAGCTGGCGGATGCGCCCGTGGCGCTGCTGGTGGAGAACGACCAGACGGCGCATGGCGGCGCGCTGGCGCCGATGGTGCGTTTCCTGGCGGCGGCGCGCGACATCGGGCTGCCCGTGGGCCTGACCTTCGACATCGGCAACTGGCGCTGGGTGGGCGAGGATGCGCAGCAGGCGGCGCGCCTGCTGGCACCGTACGTGCGCTATGTGCATTGCAAGGCCGTGCTGGAGGATGGGGGCCGGCTGTCCGCCTGCGCCGTTTCCGACGCCGATCCGGCCTGGCGCGCTGTCTTCGCGCACTTTGCGCCGGGCGTGCAGCGGGCCATCGAATTTCCGCTCGAGGGTGCCGACCTAGTGGCCGAAACGGGCCGCTACATCCAGATGCTGGAGGCCGCATGATGGAACAAGAACTGCGCCAAAAGGAAATTCAAGGGGTGCACGCGCTCGACGTCGTCACTTACGGCGAAGCGATGGCGATGTTCGTTGCCGAGGAAACGGGCGACCTGGCGGCCGTGGCGCATTTCACGCGCCGCCTGGCCGGCGCCGAGACGAATGTCGCCATCGGCCTGGCGCGCCTGGGTTTGAAAGTCGGCTGGCTCAGCCGCGTGGGCGATGACTCGTTCGGCCGCTTCATCCGCGCCAGCGTGCAGGCCGAGGGCGTCGATTGCAGCCGGGTCGCCGCCGTCGCCGGCCAGTCCAGCGGCTTCCTGCTCAAGGAGAAGGCCGAGAACGGCGCCGATCCGCTGGTCGAGTACTTCCGCAAGGGTTCCGCCGCCAGCCGGCTGGCGTCTGAGCACTTCGATCCCGCCTATTTCCTGTCCGCGCGCCACCTGCACGCCACGGGCGTGGCCGCCGCGCTGTCCGCCACGAGCCTGGCGTTCGCCAGCCAGGCCATCGACTTCATGCGCGAGCATGGCCGGACCGTGTCGTTCGACCCGAACCTGCGGCCCTCGCTGTGGCCGTCGCAAGCCGTCATGGTCGAACAGATCAACCGCCTTGCCGCCCGGGCGGACTGGGTGCTGCCCGGCCTGGGGGAGGGAAAAATCCTCACCGGCCATGACTTGCCGCACGACGTCGCCGGCTTTTATCTGCAGCAGGGCGCGCGCCTGGTGGTCATCAAGCTGGGCGCCGAGGGCGCCTATTACCGCACGGCCGACGGCGACAGCGGCATGGTGCCGGGCGAGCGCGTGGACAAGGTGGTCGACACGGTGGGTGCCGGCGACGGCTTCGCGGCCGGTCTGGTCAGCGCCTTGCTGGAAGGCTTGCCGCTGGCGCAGGCGGTACGGCGCGGCAATCGGGTCGGCGCCTTCGCCATCCAGGTGGCCGGCGACATGGAAGGCTTGCCGACCCGCGCCCAGCTCGACGCGCTGGGCCAATCTTGAACCGAACAGGAGAAAACTCGTGAAAAAACATGTGGTTGTGTATAAAAAGCTGGCCGAACCGCTGCTGGCGCGCTTGCGCGCCGAATGCGAGGTGACGTATTTCGAGGCGATCGACGCGGGCAACCGCGCCGCGTTCGCCGCCGCCATCCGCGGCGCGCATGGATTGCTGGGCGCCAGCGTGCGCCTGGACCGCGAACTGCTGGACCCGGCCTTGGACCTGCGCATCATTTCCACCATTTCGGTGGGCGTCGACCAGTTCGACGTCGACTACCTGCGCGAACGGGGCATCCTGCTGGTCAATACGCCGGACGTGCTGACGGAAACGACGGCCGACACGATCTTCGCGTTGATACTCGCCAGCGCGCGGAGGGTCGTCGAGCTGGCCGAGTTCGTCAAGGCCGGGCGCTGGACGCGCAGCGTGGGCGAAAGCCAGTACGGCGTCAACGTGCATGGCAAGACCATCGGCATGCTGGGCATGGGCCGCATCGGCCGCGCCGTCGCCCGCCGCGCCGCGCTGGGCTTCGGCATGCAGGTGCTGTACGTGAACGGCGAAGCCGTGCCCGAGGTGGAAGCGGCGCTGGGCGCGCGCCAGGTGGCGCTCGACGAGCTGCTGGCCGGCTCCGATTTCGTTTGCGTCGTGCTGCCGCTGACGGCGCAGACGGAACGCATGGTGGGCCGGCGCGAGTTCGCGCTGATGCGCCCCGGCGCCATCTTCATCAACGGCTCGCGCGGGCGCATCGTCGACGAGGCGGCGCTGATCGAGGCGCTGCAGCAGGGCACCATCCACGGCGCCGGCCTGGACGTGTTCGAGCGCGAACCGCTGGCGCCGGACAATCCGCTGCCGCGCATGGCCAACGTGGTGGCGCTGCCGCACATCGGCTCGGCTACGCACGAAACGCGCTACGCCATGGCGCAGCAAGCTGTAGATAACCTGCTGGCCGGCCTGCGCGGCGAGCGGCCGCGCCACCTGGCCAGCTAAGAACAGTATTTATAAAAGAATAGACAGGGCAAGAGATGAAGAACAAGGTAGCAAGGGCAATGATCATCGGCGCGGGCGCCTGCGGCGGCCTGTGCTCGGCGCAGTCGAACGTGGCCATGTACGGCATCGCGGACCTGGGCGTGGTGTCCGAGAGCGGCGGTCCCGGGGGCAGGGTGCTCAAGCTGACCAGCGGCATCGCCAACGGTTCGCGCCTGGGTTTCAAGGGCAGCGAAGACCTGGGCGGCGGCATGACGGCGATCTTTACGATGGATGCGGGCATCCTGGCCGACACGGGCGCTTCGGCCTAGGGCGGCCTGCTGTTCGGGCGTCAGGCCTTCGTCGGCCTCGCCGGTGCGGCGGGCACCTTGCGGCTGGGCCGCCAGTACACCTTCATCGATAGCAGCCTGGGCGTGCTGGACCCGTTCTACCTGGGTTTTGCGGGCAGGATGAGCAACGTCTTCACGGCCGGCTACATCAGCCGGGTCGACAACAGCATCAGCTACAGCTCGCCCGTGCGCGGGGGACTGTCCGGCGAACTGGCGTACGGCTTCGGCGAAGTGCCGGGCGACGCTTCGGCCAGGCGCTACATGGGCGCGGCGGCCACCTATGCCAGCGGGCCGCTGTATGTGCGCCTGGCGCACCAGGATGCCAACACCCTGTCAAGCGCGCTGGTGGCGGGCCGGGCGCGCAACACGGTGCTGGGCGCCACCTGGGACTTCGGCGTGGTTAAGGCGCACGGCGCCGTCGCCGTCAGCAAGAGCACGGCCGGCGCCGCCACCACGGTCGACAGCGCGGACCTGATGCTGGGCGCCACCGTACCCGTGGGCCCGCACCGCATCCTGTTCTCGTACGTGCGGCGCGACGACCGGCGCGCCGCCAACGGCGACGCTTCTCAAATTGGCATCGGTTACACGTACGCGCTGTCGAAGCGCAGCACCTTGTACGCGGCCTACGCGCACATCGACAACCGCAACGGCGCCGCCTACCTGGTGGGCAACGCCACCGACAACGGCACCGGCAACCAGGCCTGGAACCTGGGCCTGCGCCACACTTTTTAACTGGAGAATCGAATGAAGAAAACCGGATGGATTTTGGTCGGCGCCAGCACCGTGGCGCGCGAATGGATGGTCGACGCGATCCGCCAGCAGGGCGATGCGGAAGTGCTGGCCGTGGTCAGCCGCGACGCCGCGCGCGGCGCCGCCTTTGCGGAGCAGTTCGGCATCGCCGCCAGCTATACCGACCTCGATGCGGCGCTGGCGCATCCGGGCGCGGATGCCGTGTACATCAGCACCACCAACGAATGGCACATGGCGCAGACCTTGCAGGCGGCGCGCGCGGGCAAGCACGTGCTGTGCGAGAAGCCGCTGGCGCTGAACCTGGAGGACGCCCGCCGCATGGTCGACGGCTGCGCCGAGGCGGGCGTGGTGCTGGGGATTAACCACCACCTGCGCAACGCCGCCAGCCACGGCAAGGTGCGCGAGCTGATACGCGCGGGCGAGATCGGCCAGCCCCTGTATTGCCGCGTGCTGCACGCGAACAACCTGCCGCAGCACCTGCGCGGCTGGCGCCTGGATGCGCCGGAATCGGGCGGCGTCACGCTCGACATGTTCGTGCACGACGTCGACACCCTGCGCTTCTTGCTGGACTCGGAACCGCGCCACGTCACCGCCTGCGCCACCAGCGGGGGCATGACGGTGGCAGGGCTGGAAGAGGGCCTGATGGCCGTCATCGAGTTCGACAACGGGACTTTGGTACAGGTGCACGACGCGTTCAACGCGCCGTATTCGCTGTCCGGCGTGGAAATCATCGGCAGCAAGGGCACCATCTTCGCCACCGGCGTGATGACGCAGCGCCCCGTCGGCACCATCAGCCTGACGCGCGACGGCGGCAGCATCGACATCCCCGTCGAGCACGAAAACCTGTACGTGCGCTCGGTGCGTGCCTTCCAGCGCGCCATGCGTGGCGAAGGGCAGCCGGCAGCCACGGGCGACGACGGCATGCGCGCGCTGGCGACGGCGCTGGCGGCGCAGCAGGCGAGCCGCAGCCACCAGCGCGTGACCCTGGCCGATTGACGGCCTGCGGCAGACGTAAAAAAGCCGCCTGATCGCAAAATCAGGCGGCTTTTTATCGGCTGGCGTCCGTGATTATTCTTCGCGGCGCAAGTGCGGGAACAGCAGGACGTCGCGGATGTTCGGCGAATCCGTGATGATCATCATCAGGCGGTCGATGCCGATGCCGCAGCCGCCGGCTGGCGGCATGCCGTATTCCAGCGCGCGGATGTAGTCGGCGTCGTAGAACATCGCCTCTTCATCGCCGGCGTCCTTGGCGGCCACTTGCGCCAGGAAGCGGGCCGACTGGTCTTCCGCATCGTTCAACTCGGAGAAGCCGTTGGCGATTTCGCGGCCCACCATGAACAGCTCGAAGCGTTCCGTGATGCCGGCCACCGTGTCGGAAGCGCGCGCCAGCGGCGACACTTCGACCGGATAGTCGATGATGTAGGTCGGTTCCCACAGCTGCGCTTCAGCCGTCTCTTCGAACAGCGCCAGTTGCAGCGCGCCCAGGCCGGCCGTGGCGAACGGCTTGACGCCGAATTTTTTCAGCTCTTCCTTGATGAATTCGGCATCGTTCAACTGCCCGGCGGTGTAGCCTGGAGCGTACTTGTTGATCGCTTCGACGATGGTCAGGCGGTGGAACGGCTTTGCCAGGTCCAGCTCGCGGCCGCCGTAGGTCAGGGTGGCGGTGCCGTGCGCGTCGATGGCGGCCTGGCGGATGACGGCTTCCGTGAAATCCATCAGCCATTTGTAGTCGGTGTAGGCCGCGTAGAATTCCATCATCGTGAATTCCGGGTTGTGACGGATCGACACGCCTTCATTGCGGAAGTTGCGGTTGATTTCGAACACGCGGTCGAAGCCGCCCACGACCAAGCGCTTCAGGTACAGCTCGGGCGCGATGCGCAGGAACATCTGCATGTCGAGCGCATTGTGGTGCGTGATGAACGGCTTGGCTGCGGCGCCGCCCGGAATCGTGTGCAGCATCGGCGTTTCCACTTCCATGAACTCGTTCTTTTCCATGAAGCGGCGGATCGACGAGATGGCGGCGGTGCGGGCCTTGAAGGTGCGGCGCGTCTCTTCGTTCATGATCAGGTCGACGTAGCGCTGGCGGTACTTCGTTTCCTGGTCGGCCAGGCCGTGGAACTTGTCCGGCAGCGGGCGCAGCGACTTGGTGATCAGGCGCAGTTCGGTGACCTTGATGGTCAGTTCGTCCGTCTTGGTCTTGAACAGCGTGCCTTGCACGCCCAGGATGTCGCCCAGGTCATAGTGGTGCAGGGCGGCCATGGCCGCTTCGCCGGTGAGGTCGAGGGTGGCGTAGATCTGGATGCGGCCGTCGGCTTTCGGGCCGGAAGCGTCCTGCAGGGTGGCGAAGGCGGCTTTTTTGCCCGCTTCGCGCTTGAGCATCATGCGGCCGGCCAGCACCACGTGTACGGGGTTTTCTTCCAGCTCTTCGCGCGTCTTGCCGCCGTATTGCGCGTGCAGATCGGCCGCCTTGTGCTCAGGGCGGAAATCGTTCGGGAAGGCGACGCCTTGTTCGCGCAGTGCTGCCAGCTTGACGCGGCGCTCGGCGATGATCTTGTTTTCATCGGGGGCGGCGGCTTGTTCTTGGATATCCGTAGTCATGGTGTTCTTCGTTGGTGATTATTGATGATGTGGTGCCAGCGCTGGCGCCACGCTGGCAAACAGTGCGTCGACGTCGAGTGCGGAGAAATCCGGCACGATGGCAATGATGTTGTCGAATGCGGCAAACGCCTCGGCCGGCAGGGTGGTGGTGAGTACCACGACGCGCATGCCGGCGCGGCGCGCCGCTTCCACGCCCAGGGGCGCGTCTTCGAAGACGATGCAGTTGTGCGGCAGCGCGCCGGCCAGCTGCGCGCCTTTCAGGAAGACGTCCGGGTGCGGCTTGCCCCGTTCCACGTCGGCGGCGCCGACGATGGCGTCGAAGCGGTGGCGCAGGTCCAGACCGTCGAGCGTGAACGCGATATTCTCGTTTGGCGCGGCCGTGCCGACCACCAGCCCGATGCCGTGTTGGCGCGCGCTGGCGATCAGCCGGTCGAAACCGGCGACTGTCGCCAGATGCGGGCCATACAGCTCGCGATAGACGACTTCCTTTTCCGCCAGCAGGGTGACGTGGTCGGCATCCTCGCCCAGGTACTTGGCGATGATTTCGCGGCCCTGCCGTCCCGCCGTGTCGCGGAAAAAGGCGTCCGCGTCCAGCGCATGACCGTGGCGTTCAAAGAACGCCAGCCACGATGTCGTGTGGAAGGCCATGTTGTCGACGATCGTGCCATCCATGTCGAACAGGAAGGCGCGCTGCGTCGGCGCCGGAGCGGATGCGTTCATCCTTACACGCCTTGCTTGAGCGAGGCGGAGATGAACTCGTCGATGTCGCCATCGAGCACGCCCTTGGTATTGCCCGTCTCGAAACCGGTGCGCAAGTCCTTGATGCGGGACTGGTCCAGCACGTAGGAGCGGATCTGGTGACCCCAGCCCACGTCCGTCTTCGAGTCTTCCAGCTTTTGCTGTTCGCTCATGCGCTTGCGCAGTTCATGCTCGTACAGTTTCGCTTTCAGCATTTCCATCGCTTCGGCGCGGTTGCGGTGCTGCGAACGGTCGTTCTGGCACTGCACCACGATGCCGGTCGGCGCATGGGTCATGCGGACGGCGGAGTCGGTCTTGTTGATGTGCTGACCGCCGGCGCCCGACGCGCGGTAGGTATCGACGCGGATATCGGCCGGGTTGACGTCGATTTCGATCGAATCGTCGACTTCCGGATACACGAACAGCGACGTAAACGAGGTATGGCGGCCGTTGGCCGAGTCGAACGGCGACTTGCGCACCAGGCGGTGCACGCCCGTTTCCGTGCGCAGGAAGCCGTAGGCGTGATCGCCCTCGACCTTCAAAGTGGCCGTCTTGATGCCGGCGACCTCGCCGTCGGATTGCTCGAGGATTTCGACCTTGAAGCCCTTGCGTTCGCAATAGCGCAGGTACTGGCGCAGCAGCATCGAGGCCCAGTCCTGGGCTTCCGTGCCGCCGGCGCCGGCCTGGATGTCGATGAAGCAGTTGTTCGGGTCCATCGGATTGTTGAACATCCGGCGGAATTCCATGCTTTCGATGACCTTGCGGATTTCCTGCACGTCCTGCTCGATCGCTTCCAGGGTCTCGTCGTCGCCTTCTTCGCGGGCCATGTCGAACAGGTCGCGGGTGTCGCGCAGGTCGGCATCGGCCTTGGCCAGGGTGAAGACGATCGCTTCCAGCGCCTTCTTCTCTTTACCGAGGTCCTGGGCGCGCTTGGGATCGTTCCAGACGGTCGGATCTTCCAGCTCTTCGTTGACTTGCTCTAGTTTCTCCGACTTGACAGTGAAGTCAAAGATACCTCCGAAGTTCGGCTTCGCGGACCGTCAGGTCGTTGAGCAGGGCGGAGATGATATTGATGCGTTCGGCTTCCATAATGTTCTGGTCTTCTATGGTGAAATCAAACCTTGAATTATACGCGAGCGCGGCGCGTTTCCACTGCCGCCGCGGCGCAATTGCCGCCGCACGGGGCAATAAAATGGCGATTTTGCTGTATTTGCGACAATATTTTTGCCTTGATGATGGCTATCGTGCTGCGTATGATGCTGGCGATATTGTCTTTCCACAGGAATACATCATGCTTCAACTTCCCCGTCTCGCCCTGTTACCGCTGCTGCTGGCCGGCTGCGGCGCCTTGCCGCCCGCCACCCACGGACCCGCGCCGGCGCCATCGGCCGCGCCGGCCGGCAGCAGCGCCACCCTGGCCCTGCTGGAGACGACGGACTTGCACGCGAATGTGCTCAGTTATGATTACTACAAGCTGCAGGAGGAACCGTCGATCGGCCTGGAACGCACGGCGGCCCTGATCGCCCAGGCGCGCGCGCAATTCCCGAACAATCTGCTGCTCGACAACGGCGACACCATCCAGGGCACGGCGCTGGCCGACTACCAGGCATTGGTCAAACCGCTGGCCTGCGACCAGACCCTGGCCATCTACAAGGCGATGAATTTGCTGAAAGTGGACGGCGGCGGCATCGGCAACCATGAATTCAACTACGGCCTGGCGTTTTTGAGCCAGGTGACAGGCAACCGCTTTGACGTCGACAGCGTCGACGCCGGCAAGCCGCGCTGCGCCGGTCCCGCGTTTCCGCAAGTGCTGGCCAACGTCTACAGCGTCAAGACGGGCAAGCCCCTGTTTGCGCCATATCACATCATCGACAAGCAGATCACGGCCACCGGTCCCGATGGAAAACCGGTGACCAGCAGCGTGAAGGTGGGCATCATCAGCTTCGCGCCGCCCACCATCATGGCCTGGGACAAGCGCTGGCTGGAAGGGCGCGTCTACACGCAGGGCGTGCGCGAGACGGCGGAAAAATTCATTCCCGAGATGCGCGCGAAGGGCGCCGAACTGGTGGTGGCGATCTCGCACGGCGGCCTCGATGACAGCCCGTACTCGCCCACCATGGAAAACGGTAATTACTACCTGTCGCAAGTGCCGGGCGTGGACGCCATGCTGATCGGCCACTCGCACCAGCTGTTCCCGAACGCCGCCAGCACGGTGCCGCAGTTTAATTTGCCCGGCGTCGACAAGGTCAAAGGATTGGTCAACGGCGTGCCCACCGTGATGGCCAATTTGTGGGGCAAGCACCTGGGCGTGATCGGCTTGCGCCTGCGCCACGACGGCAAGCAGTGGGTCATCGACAAGAGCGCCACCACGGTGGAAGCGCGCGGCATCCAGAACGCGGACAAGAGTTATGTCACTCCCGATGCCGCCATCGCCACACTGGTAGCCGAGGAGCACGCGGCGACGATTGCCTACGTGCAGACACCGGTCGGCGCCACGGATTTCCGCATGTCGACGTATTTCGCCGACGTGGGCGACGTCAGCGCCATCGAAGTGGTGAACCAGGCGCAATCGAATTATCTTGCCGCCTACGTGAAGGCGAACCTGCCGCAGTACGCGCACCTCCCCGTGCTGTCGATGTCGTCGCCGTTCAAGAGCGGCTCGGCGGGCGTGTCCGACTACACGGACGTCAAGGCGGGCAACGTGGCGCTGAATAATGCGGCCGACCTGTATTTGTATCCGAACGCGCTGTACGGCGTGAAGATGAATGGCGCGGAGCTGAAAGCCTGGCTGGAACAGTCGGCGCAGCGCTTCAACACCATCGACCCCAACAAGCTGGAAGCGCAGGAGCTGGTCAACACGGCCCACCCGAGCTACAACTTCGATACGATCACGAGCGCCGACGTGCGCTACCAGATCGACGTCACGCAGCCGCCGGGCCGGCGCATCCAGGCGCTGACGTACAAGGGCAAGCCCGTGGATTCCAGCCAGGAGTTCCTCATCGCGACGAATAACTACCGCGCCAGCGGCGGCGGCAATTTCCCTGGCCTCGACGGCAGCAAGACGGTGGTGGCCTCGCCCGACAACAACCGCGAACTCTTGATCGCGTACGTCACGCAGCAGAAAAACCTGACGCGCGCGAAAAACGGCTCGGCGCGCAGCTGGCGCTTCGCCAGGGCCGCCACCAAAGGTCCGGTAGTGTTCCACTCGGCGCCGGGCGTGATCGACCTGGCCAAAGCGGCCGGCATTGACAACGTGACGCAGCTGAAGCTTGATGATGGCGCGGGCAAGGGCTTTGCGCTGTATCAAGTGGACCTGTCGAAGTGAAGGCATGGTTGTTTGCTATCGCCCTGGCCGTATCGCCGCTGGCATCGGCGGCACCGGACCTCACGGCCCGGGCCAAGGTCTTGATGCGCGCGGGAGCAGCGACCCAGCCGCAGGCGCGCGTCCTGTTCGAACAGGCGGCGGGGCAGGGCAGCGGTCCCGCCGCGTATTACCTGGGCTTGATGCTCAAGAACGGCATGGGCGGGCCGCAGGACGGCGCCGCCGCGCTGCGCTGGCTGGGACTGGCCGCACAACGGGGCGTGGCGCCCGCCATGTTCATCGCGGCGAACATGCTGCTCGAAAGCGACGAGGCCAGGGCGCGTTTCTGGCTCGACGCCGCCTGCGACCTGGACTACCCGGAAGCGCTGCAGCAGAAATCCGTCGCCCTGGCCGAAGGGCAGATGGGCTATGCGCATAGCGAGGAGCAGTCCTTCCTGTACCTGAAGATGGCCACGCATGCGATGGGGCACCGCGCCGCCGAGCCGTGATCTACGCGGATGCCTTCGGCCTGGCCCGCAGGCTGGCCGCCGCCTCGCCGATGGCGAACGGGTCGCGCGACAGGATGGCGGCGCCCAGGTCGACCAGCCTGGCCGCCGCAACGATGGCGGCCTTGACGTCGGCGATGCGCTTGAGCTGCGCCTTGCCCTTGGCGATGGCGCCCTCGATGTCGCCGCGCGCCTGCTCGGCGCCTTCGGCCGTCAGGTAAATGCCGTAGGCGCGGAACAGGGCCACCATCTGGTCCAGGTGATTTTCATATTGCTCCAGCAGCGCGTGCTCGTCCGGCGCCAGCGCTTCCCGTTCGCGGATGCGCAATTCCAGCACCAGGCTTGACGCTTGCGCCAGGCTGTCGGCGATGGCGTAGCTTTGCTCTTTCGTCAGTTCGGTCAGTGGGGCCATGGGATTCTCCGGTGGGCCTGTCGTTTACCAGCGGGCGGGCGCATAGAACGCCGCCTGCCGCTGCAGCGTGTCGACGTCGCGTGAAAACTGCGCCAACTGCCGTTCCAGTTCGGGCGCCTGCAGGCGGTCGAAATTGGCCCGCAGCGCGGCCACGCTCGCTTGCAGCGCATCGACGGCGGCGACATACGCGGCGACGATCTTTTCCCTCTCCTGCAGTTGCCGGCCTTCCAGGTGCAAGCGCGTGCGGACGTAGTTGGCGGCCAGCGGTTCGCGCGGCGCGGCCTTGTCGACGGCGCCGCGCAGCAGGTCCAGGTCGCGCAATTCGTCCTGCAAGCCGGCCCGGTAGCTGCGCTGCGCATACTCCTTGAGCGCATTGCTGACGATATCGACGGCGTCCTGCTCCTCGAGCAAGTCGCGCAGGGCCGATTTCTGCCGGCGCTGCGTGGCCAGGCGGCTCAGGTGCTCGCTCAGCTTGACGACCTTGGCCAGCTTGTCCGCATCGAGCAGGGGCGCGCCGGCGCCCGGCTGCGCCAGGCCGCCCAGCGCATCGCCCAGGCCGGAAAACTCTTCCTTGTAGACGGGCAGCTTGTCGTCGGCCAGCGCCGCCATGGTCTGGGCATAGCGCAACAGGACGTCGTTCAGGCTGGCGATCGACGCGCTGGCCTGCGCGATGGCGGCGCAATCGGCGCGCGCCGCCTGTTCGCTCGCTTGCGCATCGAAACGCTCGGCCAGGATCAGACGCTTGCGCATGGCCTTGTCCATGCAGCTGTGGACGCCGCCGGCCAGCATGGGTTCGAAGTGGACCGACATCTTTTGCGTCTGGTCGGCGAAGCTGCGCACGGGCGCCAGGTTGGTGGCGCAGCCGCCCAGCAGCAGACTGGCGCTGGCGGCAAGTAGCAGGTGGGGAATGGACGGGTTCGACGGGCGCTGCATATGGCCTCCATGCGGTAGCAGTGGCTGACGGGGCCGGCGCGCACGCGCTGGCATGGCCGACGTTAGCATGCTGAACAATGGCAGTATTGCGTCAGATCAGCCCGCCGTGAAGTCGTCCGGCGGCCCCGCATCGGTGGCAGCACTGTTGCCAAATGGTGCAGTGTGTTCCAATTTGCCTCATATTTTCCTTACAAAAGACTGACATCGGACGGGTAATGTAGTCTTTTTCGCATGCTGCGACGCGTCATATGTAGTTGTTGCTGGGGCATGTTTACTCACCTACAATGATTTATCGATGGGGCGGTTATCCAGCGTACGACTATAAAAATAAGTGGCATTTAAAACGTTGTAGCAGAGGAGATGACAATGAATTTGAAACAGAAATTGCTCGTGGCAAGTTTGGTTTTGGGTTTCTCGCAGGCGGCAGTCGCAGCCGACCCCATCAAGATCGGCGTGTCCGGACCGTTTACGGGCGGTTCCGCGCCGATGGGCGTGTCGATGCGCGACGGCGTCAAGCTGGCCGTCGCGGAAATCAATGCCAAGGGCGGCGTGCTGGGCCGTTCCTTGCTGCTGATCGAGCGCGATGACGAAGCGAAGAACGAACGCGGCGTGCAGATCGCCCAGGAACTCATCAACAAGGAAAAGGTCGCTGCCACCGTCGGCTACATCAACACGGGCGTGGCCCTGGCTTCGCAGCGCTTCTACCAGGAAGCGAAAATTCCCGTGATGAACAATGTGGCGACGGGTTCCATCGTCACCAAACAGTTCGCCGACCAGCCGGAAAACTACATCTTCCGCAATGCGGCCAATGACACCATCCAGTCCGGCATGATCGTGCATGAAGCGATCGAGAACCGCAAATTCAAGAAAGTGGCGATCCTGGCCGACTCCACCAATTATGGCCAGCTGGGCCGCGAAGACCTGGAAAAGGCGCTCGACAAGAAGGGCATCAAGCCCGTTGTCGTTGAAAAATACAACATCAAGGACGTCGACATGACGGCCCAGCTGCTGAAAGCCAAGCAGGCGGGCGCGGAAGTCGTGCTGACCTACGGCATCGGCCCGGAACTGGCGCAGATCGCCAACGGCATGGAAAAACTGGGCTGGAAAGTGCCGCTGATCGGCAGCTGGACCCTGGCCATGGGTAACTTCATCGACAACGCGGGCAAGAACGGCAATGGCACGCGCATGCCGCAAACCTTCATCCAGGACGCCAGCACGCCGAAGCGCAAGGCTTTCATCGACGCCTATGTGGCCGCCTACAAGCCGTCGGGCGGACGCATGCCGTCGGCCGTCTCGGCCGCGCAAGGCTACGATTCCATCTACCTGCTGGCCGCGGCCATCACGCAGGCGGGCGGCACGGATGGCCCGAAAGTGCGCGCCGCGCTGGAAAACCTGAATGAGAAGGTGGAAGGCGCCGTCACCACCTACAACAAGCCGTTCAGCAAGACCAACCATGAAGCGATCACGGCAGACCTGACGGTCTTCGGTGAAGTCAAGGACGGCAAAGTCGTCCTCGCGAAATAAGCCTGGCAGACATTCGCCGCGCAGTGGCCAGCCTTGAGGAATCAGGACTGGCCATTTTTTTATCTCCCATCCTTCGGGGAATACCATGGAAATCTTCCTGCAGCTCGTCTTCAGCGGCATCGCGCTGGGCATGATCTATGCCGTCATCGCCTTCGGCTACCAGCTGACCTTTGCCACGTCCGGCACCCTCAATTTCGGCCAGGGCGAATCCCTGATGCTGGGCGCGCTCGTGGGCCTGTCCCTGGTGGGCACCATCCACGGCGGGCCGTACATGAGCTACCTGCTGATGATCCCCATCGTCATCGTCTTCGGCGCCTTGCAGGGCGTGTTCGTCGAATGGATAGGCGTGCGGCCCGCCATCAAGATCAAGTCCGAATTCGGCTGGATCATGTCGACCATCGCGCTGGCCATCATTTTCAAGAACGTGGCGGAAAACATCTGGGGCAAGGATGACCTGATGTTCCCGTCGCCCCTGTCGGCCGCGCCGTTCCAGGTGTTTGGCGCGAACGTGCAGCAGATGCAGGTGGCCGTCATCGTCGGCGCGCTGGCCATCATGCTGGCCGTCGAAGTATTCAACCGCAAATCGATCTACGGCAAGGCCGTCGTGGCGACGGCGAACGACCGCGACGCGGCCGGTTTGATGGGCATCAACACGGGCATGGTCATCACCTTTTCCTACGCGCTGTCGTCGGCCACGGCCGCCTTTGCGGGCGTGCTGGTGGCGCCGCTGACCTTGACGGGGGCCACCATGGGCGCCTCGCTGGGCCTGAAAGCGTTCGCCGTGGCCATCATCGGCGGCCTGACGTCGGGCGTGGGCGCCATCGTCGGCGGCCTGATCCTGGGTATCGCGGAAACGACCACCGGCTACTACATTTCCACCGGCTACAAGGAAGTGCCCGGCCTGCTGCTCTTGCTGCTGGTGCTGGCCGTGAAACCGTCCGGCCTGTTCGGCAAAGCCGCGATCAAGAAAGTCTGAGGACCACATGAACAAGAAAATCACCATGCTGGCGCTGAGCGCGGCGGGCCTGGCCGCACTCGTGCTGTTCCCCGTCGTCATTCCGAACCCATATTACATCCACCTGGCCGAGACCATCTTGATCTACGCCATCCTGCTGTTCGGCCTCGATATCGTCGTCGGCTACACGGGGCAGGTGTCGCTCGGTCACGCGGGCCTGTTCGGCATCGGCTCATACGCCACGGGCGTGCTGGTGTTCAAGCTGGGCGCGCCGTTCTGGCTGGCCATCCCCGCCAGTATCGCGGGCGCGGCCCTGTTCGGCGCCATCCTGGCCTTGCCGGCCCTGCGCGTGACGGGACCCTACCTGGCCATGGTGACCCTGGCCTTCGGCACCATCGTGCAAATCCTGATCAATGAAATGAGCTTCCTGACGGAAGGCCCGATGGGCATCAAGATCCACAAGCCCGTCCTGTTCGGCCACAAATTGACGGAAGTGGAGTACTACTACATGGTCGCCGCGCTGCTGGTGATCTCGCTGGTGGTGGTGCACCGCATCCTGAAATCGAACCTGGGACGCGCGTTCGAAGCGCTGCGCGACAGCCCCATCGCTTCGGACTGCATGGGCGTGTCCGTCTACCGCTACAAGGTCTACGCCTTCGTCATCAGCGCCGGTTTCGCGGGCCTGGCCGGCAGCCTGTACGCGTATTCGGAAGAGTATATCTCGCCGAATACCTACAACTTCGAGCTGACGATCCTGTTCCTGCTGGCCGTCATCATGGGCGGACGCAAGACGCGTTCGGGCGCGCTGATCGGCGCCTTGATCGTTGTCATGCTGCCCAGCCTGCTGTCGGACATCGAATTGTTCCGCAAGATCGCCGTGTCCGCCGCCGTGCTGGGCGTGATCGGTTCTGCCTTCATGCTGGCGAAAAAACGCTCCACCGTGCGCGGCGTGCTCGTGCCCCTGGTGGCCACCATCGGCCTGGCCGCGTTTTCCTACAAGCTGGAAAACATGGTCGACTGGCGTTTGACCATCTTCGGCCTGATGACCTTGTTTGTCGTGTATTACCTGCAGGACGGCATCGTGGGCTTCTTGATGAGCTTTATCGGCAAGGGCCGGGGCCATGTGCAGGCCGTCGCTTCGCATGGCGTGGCGCCGTTCGACCACGCCCAGGGCGGGCAGCAGGGCGCGACCCTGCTGCGCGTGGACCAGGCGCTGATGCAGTTCGGCGGGCTGAAAGCGCTGAACCAGGTGGACCTGAACGTCACGCAAGGCTCCGTGCATGGCTTGATCGGGCCGAACGGCTCGGGCAAGAGCACGATGATGAACGTGCTGACGGGGATCTACAAACCGACGGCGGGCAAGGTGGAATTTGCCGGCGCCGTCATTTCCGGCCGCACGCCGTCCGAAATCGCCCTGGGCGGCGTGGCGCGCACCTTCCAGAACGTGCAGCTGTTCGGCGAGATGACGGCCACCGAGAACGTGCTGGTGGGCCTGCACAACACTTTCAGGTCGAATGTGCTGGACGTGATGCTGCACACGCCCCGTTACAAGCGCGAAGAGAAGGCCGCGCGCGAGCGGGCCGCCAGCATCCTCGAATTCGTGGGCCTGGCGGACCTGGCCAACGAGGAGGCGCGTAATTTGCCGTATGGCAAGCAACGGCTGCTGGAAATCGGCCGCGCGCTGGGCCTCAACCCGCGCCTGCTGCTGCTCGACGAGCCGGCGGCGGGCCTGACGGCGCCCGACATCAAGGAACTGATGGCCATCATCCGCAAGATCCGCGAGCACGGCATCACCATCATCCTGATCGAGCACCACATGGACGTGGTGATGGCCCTGTCGGACGTGGTGACGGTGCTGGACTTCGGCCAGAAGATCGCCGAAGGCGCGCCCGCGCTGGTCCAGAGCGATCCGAAAGTGATCGAAGCCTATTTGGGCGGCAGCGCCGATACCCTGAGCCCTGCGGCGCACTGAGAGGAAGACCATGCTGACCATTAACAATCTGCACGCCGCCTACGGCAAAGTCGAAGTCCTGCACGGCATTTCGCTGGAAGTCCCGAAGGGCAAACTGGTGACCCTGATCGGCTCGAACGGGGCCGGCAAGACCACCACCATGCGCGCCATTTCCGGCATGCTCAAACCGAAATCGGGTACCGTCACCCTGGGCGGCAAGGATGTCACGGGCCTCGACTCGCACCGCATCGCGCGCGCCGGCCTGGCCCATTCGCCAGAAGGGCGCAGGGTCTTTGCCTCGATGTCGGTGACGGACAACCTGCTGCTGGGCGCTTTCCCCCGCTTTACGCGGGCGCGCCCGAAAGGCGACATCAAGGGCGACCTGGACAAGGCCCTGGAGCTGTTTCCCCGCCTGAAGGAGCGGCGCGACCAGCTGGCCGGCACCTTGTCGGGCGGCGAGCAGCAGATGCTGGCCATGGCCCGCGCCGTGATGCTGAACCCCGAAGTGATCCTGCTGGACGAACCGTCGATGGGCCTGGCGCCGATCCTGGTGGAAGAAGTCTTCCGCATCATCACGCGCCTGAAGGCCGAAGGCGTGACCATGCTGCTGGTCGAGCAATTCGCCGCCGCCGCCCTGAACGTGGCCGATTACGGCTACGTGCTGGAAAACGGCAGCATTTCCGTGCACGGGCCGGCCGAAAGCCTGAAAACCGATCCGAAGGTGATTGCGGCGTATCTGGGCGGAGGGCACTGATGCTGGCCTGACAAGGCGCTTGCTGCGTATTGTCAAATCCTCTACACTGCGCTCTTCATTTTTCGCAGTGTAGAAAAGGCCTCATGCGCAGCGCCAGCCCGATTTCCCTGGTTTTCCCTCCGCTTTTTTTGCTGCTCTTGCCAGTGCTTGCCTGCGCCGAGGAGGCGCCGCTGCAGAAAGTTGAGGTTACCGCCGCCAGCGGCCTGCAGCAGCGTCGCGACGACACGGCCGCGAAGATCATCGTCAGCCGCGACGACCTGGTTCAATATGGCGACAGCAGCCTGGCCGCTGCCCTGAAGCGCCAGCCCGGCGTCTCCGTCGTCGGCGGCGAGGTGCGCATGCGGGGCCTGGGCGCCGGCTATACGCAAATGCTGATCAACGGCGACCCCGCGCCGCCCGGTTTTTCCATCGAATCGATCGCGCCTGAGATGATCGAGCGTATCGAGATTTTACGCAGCGCGACGGCCGAATACAGCATGCAAGCCGTTGCCGGCAGCATCAACGTGATCTTGCGCAAGGGCGCCAGCGGCGCCGAGCGCGAATGGAAGCTGGGCGCGGGCCGGCAGGATGGCCGCTGGCAGCCTGCCGCATCCTTGCGCGTGGCGGACAAGCTGCCCGGTTTTGCCTATTCGCTGACGGGGGCGGTCGAACGCACGGCCGATGACGTGGCGGGCAGCATGACTGAAACAACGTCCGATCCGGCCGGCATGCTGCTGGCGCTGCGCGATACGCGCACGCGCAACGCTTCCTCCGTCAACAAGGCCAGTCTGACGCCGCGCCTGCACTGGACCCTGGACAATGGCGACGCCATCACCTGGCAAAGCCTGCTGGACTGGTACCGCACGGGGTTTGACGGCGTGGCCAGCGAGACGGCCTTGCTGGGCATGCCCACGGCGTATCCGCGCAATGGCGCCACCTCGCAAGCGAGCGTGTTTTCCGCGCGCAGCGACGTGAGCTGGACGCACGCGCTGGGGGCGGCGGGCAAGCTGACGGCCAAACTGGGCGTCAATCACAACCGGCGCGACACGGATTACGCGTTTCATGGCGCGGCGGCCTATGGCGCGCCCCTGCTGCTGCGCGGCGTGGTCTCCGACGCCGTCGACGACAGCGTCAGCAGCAGCGGCAAATACCTGGCCCGGCTGGGCGGCGGCCACGCCCTGAGCCTGGGCTGGGACGGCAGCCTGATACGCCGCAGCGAGTCGCGCCGCCAGCGCGACACCTATCTTGCCGGTGGCGCGCCGTATGCGCTCGATGAAGACTACACGGCCGACGTGCGGCGCCTGGCCCTGTATGCGCAGGATGAATGGGACGTGACGCCGCGCCTGCAAATGTATGCGGGCGTGCGCTGGGAAGGCTTGCAGACGGCCACCGAAGGCCGCACCCTGAGCGAAGTGCGCACGCGGGCCAGTGTCTGGAGCCCCGTGGCACAGCTGCTGTGGAAGCTGCCGCAGCAGGAACGCGACCAATTGCGGCTGGCGCTGGCGCGCACCTACAAGGCGCCCGCCACGCGCAACCTGGTGCCGCGCCGTTACACCATCAATAATGGCAACAGCGCCAACAATCCCGATTTTCAGGGCAATCCCGAACTGCGCCCGGAACTGGCGTGGGGGCTGGACGCGGCCTGGGAAAGCTATTTCGGCAAGAGCGGCGTGGCCAGCCTGTCGGGCTACGCGCGGCGCATCGGCGACGTCACCGTGCAGCGCCTGTTCCAGCGCGATGGCATCTGGACGGCCAGCCCGTTCAACAACGGCACGGTCACGGTGCGCGGCATCGAGATGGATGTGAAGCTCCCCCTGCGCACCTGGTGGGCGCAGGCGCCCGATCTCGACATGCGCGCCAACGCGGGGCGCAACTGGTCCAGCGTCGCCGCCGTGCCGGGACCAAACAACCGGCTGGCCAGCCAGGTGCCTGCCACGCTCAACCTGGGACTCGACTGCCGGCTCTCGCCGGGGATGAGCATGGGCGGCAATCTGCACGTGCAGACGGGCGGCCTGGCGCGGCTCGATGCGCACGCGGGCAGCCATGCGGGCGTGCGCCGCGCACTCGACGCATATGCGCTGTGGCAGCCGGACGCGACAACGCGCGTACGGCTGTCGGCGGCCAATCTGCTGCGCCAGCAGCAGCTGCAAGGGCAATCGTACGTGGATGAGGCGGGCCGCAGCGACAGCGTGACGCGCCTGGACGGCAGCGCGTCGCTGCGCCTGATGTTCGAGCGCAGCCTGTAGGCATCAGTGTTTGGTGGGTTTTTCCTGCTGCACCAGGATGAACGGGCTGACGACGACGGCCCACAGGGACGCATCGGCCGCCTGCCAGTCCAGCGCCTGCTGGTCCGACACCTTGGCGACCTTGCCATCGACCATCCATTGCGTGATGGTGGCCTTGTCGTCGTGCGAGATGCGCACGGCCACTTCGACCAGGTCCAGTTCATTGGCGACCCAGACGACATTGCCCTGGGCGAAGTGCTTTTCCAGTTCGCTCCAGGCCAGGCGGGCCGTTTCGCTGTTTACTTTGAGGCGCAGTTCGGTGTCTTTTTCAGGATTGGTTTGCATGCGAAATATCAATGTTCGGTGAGTCGGGTGCCGTTGCGCGCGGTTTATTTGCCAGGCAAGGCTTCCACCTGCGGCGTCGGCGTACCCTGCCATGTTAACCGATAGGCGGCGCCTTTGCGAACATTGCCCACCAGGGCGGGGCGGAAGCAGGCCAGGTTGGTGCCGCTGGCGTGCCGGACGCTGGGGAAGATCACGCCCATGGAACCGGCCTCGAGCAGGATGGCGGCCAGGTCTTGCGAGGCGATGTAGCTGGCCGGGTCCAGGCAAGCCTGGTAGCGCTCCTGGCCGCGCAGGTCGTGGAAGCTGGCGGAGAAATCGGCCAGCAGCGACTGGTAGCTGACGCTGTCGTCAAAGTAATCGATTTCCTGGTATTCCACGGTCTTGTGGAAGACGATTTCGGCCAGCGCCGTTTTCATGTCGAAGGCGCAATACCAGGCGCCCCGTTCGCCATCGTTGAAACGCGCCCCTTCCGGGCGGGCATACGTGTAGGCGGCGTTGATGATGCGAAAGTGCGGCACGCCAAAAACCAGCTCGTCCACGCCAATTCCTGGCGCGCCGCCGTACTCGGCCACCAGGCGCGCATTCGTCGCGTTATCGAGTTCGAACAGCTCGCGCAGGTGGCCGTCGTCCTCGGCCAGCGGCGCCAGCACGGAATCCTCCATGTCGGCGAAGCGCGACGGGATCAGGCGGCAGGTGTCGATCTGGCGCAAGGCGGCCAGCGGCGGCAGGGTCGAATTCGCGGCGGCCGGCACGATCACAGTCCTCCGCGGCGTGCGTCGAGCAGCTTGCGCACGGTCTGCATGGCCAGCAAGCCGCCGGCCAGCATCTGCGACAGGGGCGTGCGGCCGCCGAAGACGGGATTCTTGTTGGGCAAGCTCACCCATTCGTCGGCCAGCTTGTCGCCGTACAGGATGTGCAGGGCCTTGTAGATGCCCAGCAAATAGGAAATGCGCGTGATGCGGTCCACTTCCAGCACGCGGTCCGGGTGCTTCTTCCACTCGTACCAGGCGCTGCTGGACAAACCGCCCAGCAGTTCGCGCGCATCGTCGTCGCGCAGTTTCCACGCGGCGGCCAGCTTGAAGAAGCCTTTCAGGGCCGCTTGCGACAATCGCTCGCGCTCGGCCTTGGCATTCAGGTCGACGAGCACGGCCGGCTCGAAGCGGCTCTTGGGGTAGGCGTAGGCGAGATTCATGGCATGTCCTTTAATAAACTCCGTTTATGGATTATTTATACTCCTTTTTTGGATTCATTGCAACGGCCGCGCGCATGAAAAACGGGGCGCGGCAGGACGTGTGTCCCGCTGCGCCCCGCAGGGTGGCCGGCTGCGCCAGCTTATCTTGCCGTGACGGTCACCGGCACGTTCAGCTGCGCCGTCAGGCCGTTACTGTCCAGCGCCACGACCTTCAGCGTATAGCTGCCGGCCACCGGTTGCGGCCAGGAGGCCGTGATGGTCATGCCGCTCATGGAGAACTGCATGCCCAGCGGTGCGCCGATGATCGAGATCCACAGCGCGTTGGCGCCGGGCGCCGTCAGCACGATGCTGCCGCTCATGGCCTTGCCCGCCACGCCCGTCATGGCGGCGGCGCTGATCGTGGGGCCGGCGGCGGCGATTTTCACCGTGGCCACGGCCTGGCCCGTCAAGCCCGTTTTCGTATCCTTGGCGATGACGGTCACGCTGTAGCTGCCCAGTACGGGGCTGGCCCAGCTGACGACGCCGGCGGCGTTGACGGTCATGCCGGCCGGCGCGCCCGACAGGCTGTAGGTGACGGGGTTGGGCGCCACCGTCGTGGCGGCGAACGACAGGGCCACGCCGGGCTTGCCGCTGACGCTGGCGACCGTCACCACGGGCGGCAGCGGGGCGGCGATGGCCACCGTGTACAGCCCCTTGCCGCTCAGGCCAGTCTTGCTGTCCGTGGCCGTCACGGTGACGGCGTAGGTGCCGGCCACGGGCGCGGCCCAGCTCACGAGGCCGGCGCTGCTGATGGCCATGCCGGCCGGCGCGCCGGCGAGCGCGTAGCTGACGGGATTGGCGGCCGTGACGCTGACATTGAACGCCAGCGCCGTGCCCACCTTGCCCGTGATGGCGCCGGCCGCGACGACGGGCGGCGCGACGGGGGCGATGACGATGCCGTACACGCCCTGGCCGCTGAGGCCAGTGACGGTATCCTTGGCCACCATGGTCACGGCATACGTGCCCGCAATGGGGGCGGCCCAGCTGACCACGCCCGTGGCGGCGATGCTCATGCCGGCCGGCGCGCCCAGCATGGCGTAGCTGAGGGGATTGGCTGCGCTGGCCGAGACGGTGAACGACAGCGGCTTGCCGGCCGCGCCGCTGATGCTGGCCGGCGCCACCACGGGAGCTGCCGGGGCGATCTGCGTGCCCGACAGGCTGGCCAGCAGGCTTTTCACGTTCGGCGTGCCCAGGCCGCCCAGCGGGTCATAGCCGACCCTGGCCGTGCACACGCTGCAGGTGCCGTTGCTGCCCCGCGTGATGTCGGCAAAGCTGCTGGCGAAGGTGCCGGGCACGCTGGCGATCTGGCCGTACAGCATGCTGTGCGGCAAGCCGAGCGCCGTCTTCGCCTGCAGCGCGCGGCTGGCGTTGGCGATGGCGACCAGGCCGGCCCATTGCGGCGTGGACAGGCTGGTGCCGCCGATGCTGAGCCAGCTGGCGGTGCTGCTGCCCTGCGCCATCACGGCCGTGTACTGGCCCGTGGCGGGGTCGGCATTGAAAGCCACGTCGGCCACGTTGCGGCGCAGCAGGTTGGTCAGGCCGGGCACGCTGGCCGTCTGGTAGCTGGGCAGGGCCGTGTAGGCGCTGATGCCGCCGCCTGTGCCGGACCAGGCCGCTTCGCTGCGCACGCCGCTGCCGCTGTAGCTGAGCGTGGTGCCGCCCACGGCCAGCACGTTGGGTGACACGGAGGGCCATGACACGCCGCTGCCCGAGTCGCCCGTGGCGGCCAGGTAGCTCATGTTCTTGCCCGTGAAGGCGCTGTCGACGGAGGCCGTCCAGCTGCCTTCGGCGGCGCCAAAGCTCATCGAGACGACGCCAGGCCCCATCAGGTTGGCCAGGCGCACGGCGCCCAGCAGGCTGTTGATGGAAGCGTCGGGCGCCTCGATCAGCACGATGCGCGCCAGCGGCGCCGTGGCGTGCGCCCACTGCACGTCGAGTGCGATTTCCATGGCCCAGCCCGAGTTATAGGCGGGCGCGGTGGCCGTCATGGTGCTCGATGGCGTGTTGTACACGACGGAAAATTCGCAGCCGCTGGCCGGGGCGGGCGGCAGGGGCAGGCTGGCATTCGTGGCGATGGCCTTGGTGGTGCAGCCGGGCAAGCCGAATTTCTGGTTGAAGATGGCCAGTTCGGCGGCCGCGTTCGGGTTATGCATGGCGTCGACGATGTAGATCGTCTGTCCCGCGCCCAGCTGGGCCGCCTGGGCCGGCGTCAGCGCCGTGCCCGCCGCCGGCAGGGCAGGCAGGTCGTAGGCGGCGCGGATTTGCGCGGGAGAGTAGGTGGCCACGACGCTGCTGCCGGCCATCGGTGCGACGGTGTCCGCCGCACCGCCGGACAGCAGCGGCGCACTGTCTTGCTCCGCCTGCTGCGCGGCAGCGATCTTTTGCGCCGTCAGGCGCCGCGTGGACATCTCCGCCATGGCGCGGGGCACGCGCTGCATGTGCGGGCGCCAGTGGGCCGAGCCGCTGCTGTTGGCGTTGTCGCGCCCGTCAGGCGCATCGAGCAGGGCCGGGGCCGCATGGAACATCGGTTGCGCCACCAGCGCGCCGACGGCGGCGGGGATGACGGGTACCTCGACGCTGAACTGTGTCGCGGCCGTGGCGATGGCGGCGGGCGGTGCCGATGTCTCCTGGCCGGGGCCGCAGGCGCCCAGCAGGATGGCGGCCGTGGCGCCCAGTAACAGGCGCCCGTGACGGGGATGCAGGGGGATGAATTTTTTCATGGCGAAACTCTCCGAGTTGGGCGAGGGCCACATCTCGACAATGCATCCAGGCTGGCGCCGCGCGCTGGCGGCCCCGGCCCTGCATTGGCAGCCCCGCTGCCGTGGCGCTTGCGCGCGGTAGGCCGGTGGCTTTGCGTCCCCGCCTTTCGACGGGTTTGCCCTCAGAACTGATCAAGCATCATGAGAAATTACCTGATGCGTTATCGATTCTAGCGAATTTGCCAAATAAGTGTTAACTATTTTCAATCAACATTTTTATTTTTGCCATACAATGTGGCGAATTTGCCCATTTTCCCATGTAATCTTGCCAGTCTGGTTAAGTATTAAAGGCAAGATTATCAGGGGGGTATCGATGGGTGACGGTGTTTTTTCATGGTGACGTCGCCTGGTTTTTCTGGTGCGGAAACAAATTTGATGAATTTATCAAATATTTCATTTTTAAAACATCAATCCTCGAACGCCATGCCCTGATACGGCGCTGCGCGGCAGGCCGCCAGCCGCTGCGCCAGGCTGCCCGCATGGGCTTCCAGCTGGTGGCCGTCCGGGTCGAGGAAATACAGGGAATCGCCGGCGCTGCTGTTTTGCTGCCATTCGGGCACGCCAGCCGTGCGCAGGCGGGCGGCAAAGGCGGGAAAGTCTTCCTGCGAGATGGAAAACGCATAGTGCGTGTAGCCGCCCGCGCTGATCGCCGCGCCCGCATCCAGCGACAGGCACAGCCACAAATCCCCGGCCGACAGATAGGCGCCCCGCTCCCAGCGCGCATGCAGGCGCAGGCCCAGCATATCGCGGTAAAAGACGACGCTGCGATCAAGGTCGCGTACGGACAGGGTGAGGTGGTTCAGGCCGGTCAACATGGTGCTGGATAACTTTCAGGTGGGGGAGGCCTGTATCCGTCATTGTCATGATTTGATATGACTTTGTTCCACAGGAGTTTGAGATACAGCAGCAAGGTCATAAAGCTCACGGCACCTGACCAAACCGTAGCGAGCGGCAGTGATTTGCGGCCGAGAAGCGCAACCGTGCCAGGGCACGGTGAGCATCGCCAGCCGCAAAGCGCGACGCGCAGTAGGTTTGGGCCGGTGCCATCAGGCAGGCTCGGCGTGCTCCACCATGAGCTGCACCTTGGTCGTGCCATTGTATTCATTCGCATCAAGCCGGAAGGCGACCCGCGTGCGTTCGCCCAGGGCATCCGTATGGCCGAACCAGATGGCGTCGAAGCGCACGCCGTTCTTTTCCAGCAACAGTTTCAAATGGCGCTCTTTTAAGATGCGCTGGCTGACGACGCGGAATTCGTCGCAAAAGACGGGCGGGGCGAAGCCCTGGCCCCACACCTGCCCATCCATCAGCTCGATGAAGGCCGTCGTGTAATACGCGTCTTCCAGCGGGCCGTCCGTTTCCACCACCCGTTCCAGCTGTTGCTGGCTGAGCCAGGCCTGGCCCACGGCTTCGAAGGCCTGGGAAAACGCGTCGAAGGCGTCGGCACGGATGGTCAGGCCCGCCGCCATGGCGTGGCCGCCGAACTTGTCGATCAGGCTAGGCGCCCGTTTCGACACGAGGTCGAGCGCGTCGCGCAGGTGGAAGCCGGGAATCGAGCGGCCCGAACCCTTGATCCAGCCGTCGGCGCCCGGCGCAAAGGTAATCGTCGGGCGGTAGAATTTTTCCTTCAGGCGCGAAGCGACGATGCCGATCACGCCCTGGTGCCAGGATGCATCGAAGACGCTGATGGTGCTGCTGTTGGCCGGCTCGAAATCGTCGAGGTGCAGCAGGGCCGTATCCTGCATTTCCGCTTCGATTTCGCGGCGTTTCAGGTTGATGTCGTTGAGTTGCTGGGCCAGCGCCCAGGCGCGGCCTTCATCGTCCGTGATCAGGCATTCGATACCCAGCGACATGTCTTGCAGGCGGCCGGCCGCATTCAGGCGCGGCCCCAGGGCAAAGCCCAGGTCGAACGGCGTGGCGCTGCGCGCTTCGCGGCCCGCCACGCGGAACAGGGCGGCCACGCCCGCGTGCATATTGCCCTTGCGCATGCGTTTGAGGCCTTGCGCGACGAGGATGCGGTTGTTGGTATCGAGGCGCACCACGTCGGCCACCGTGCCCAGCGCCACCAGGTCGAGCAGGTTGTCGAGCTTGGGTTGTGTGTGCGCATCAAAGATGCCGCGCCGGCGCAGCTCGGCGCGCAGGGCCAGCAAGACGTAGAACACCACGCCCACGCCCGCCAGGTGTTTACTGGGGAAACCGCAGGCGGGCTGGTTCGGATTGACGATGACGGCCGCGTCGGGCAGGGTGTCGGCCGGCAAATGGTGGTCGGTGACGACGACCTGGATGCCGCGCCGGTTGGCTTCGGCCACGCCGTCGATGCTGGCGATGCCGTTGTCGACGGTGATGATGATGTCGGGCGACTTTTCGCGCGCCGTGAGTTCGACGATTTCCGGCGTCAGGCCGTAGCCGTACTCGAAGCGGTTGGGCACGATGAAATCGACGTCGGCGCCCATGGCGCGCAAGCCGCGGATGGCCACGGCGCAGGCGGTGGCGCCATCGCAATCGTAGTCGGCCACGATGACCATGCGTTTCTTGGCGGCAATCGCGTCGGCCAGGAAGACGCCGGCCGCGCCGATGTGCAGCAAGCCGGACGGCGGCATCAGGGCCGCCAGTTCGCTCGACAGTTCTGCTGCGTCGGACAGGCCGCGCGAGGCGTACAGGCGGGCCAGCACGGGATGGATGCCGCCCTGGCGCAGCAGTTCGGATTCGCGGTAAGGGCAGGGACGGGTGGCGATGCGGGTACGGGTCATGATGCTTTCAACTTGTTCAGGGTAATCGCGCGCCAGAATTTGCGCTGCGCATGCTTGCTGGTAGTGACGTCCAGCCAGGCGTCGCGGTGGCTCAGTACCAGGCGCAGCTGGCCCAGGCGGCCATCTTTCAAGGCCGCCAGCAGGGGCGCGCACCAGTCCGTTTCCAGCGCTTGCAACTGCTGCAGCCACATGCCCCATTCCTGGGCCTGCGCCGCCTCGATCAGGCCGCCCAGCACGACGATCGTGTCGGACTGGTCCGCCAGCACACTGTTTGGACTGGCATCGCGCCGTGCCGGTTCCGCCAGCGCGGCCAGCCAGCCGGGCGCGTTCTGCGTATGCAGGCTGGCCGCGCAGCGTGCAGGTTCGCTCGTGGCCACGCTCCCGCTCCAGAGCCAGAACGCATTGATGGCTTTCAAGCCCCGTTCCTCGCGCGCGGCGTTGACGGGGTGTTCATGCCACAGCATCTGCACTTCATTTTGCAGGCGGCGCGCGGCGCGCGCGTGCTCGCCTTCCGGCATCCAGACGGACAGGTCTTGCGTGGTGGCGGCGTCCGGCGTGGCGCACTGCAAGTCGCTCCAGCCATCGGCGCGCATGAACCAGGTGCCCGCGTCGCCATACGCCAGCGGCTGGCCGATCTCGTCGAAATACGGGGCAGCAATGTCGAACAGGGCGCGGCCATCGGTCTCGCTCAGCTTGAGCTGGCGCAAGTCTTCCAGGCTGATATGGCTGCGGGCAATGGCCAGGTGGGCCGGATGCAGCAGGAAATAGCGCCCGCCCGGTTCCGGCACGAGGCCGTAGCCGCGCATGGCCCGGGCCGCAAAGGCCGCCTGCGCCGCCTCGCCGTTGGGCGCGGGCGACAGTTCCAGGGCGTGCGCCAGCCACGCTTCATGCGGCAGCAGGCGGTTGGCGTTGTCAAAAGTTTCTAAATCGCAAGTGGAGGTGCGCGACAGCAGCGCTGCCAGCGCGGGCGCCTGCAAGACCTTGAGCAGGTCGGCAGCCAGTTCTGCAATGGGCAAGGCGAAGGGCAGGACGAGGGTAAGTTGATTCATCCCGAGATTGTAGGCGATAGCGGCGGCGCGCGAGAAGGGCGCATGCGTTTTCGCCCCGATCGTTGCCACAGATTGGCACGGGCAAGAGAGTCGATTTCCAGATGGGAAGTGTCATTAAAGCATTTTAATTATTGAAATTTTATTTTTATCGACGGAAAATGATTCTCTTTTGAAAAGATAGTGGATATAATTGCGCTAACTTAAATATCAGAAAGACAATCACCCCCTGCTGCGTGGTTGCGTCGTCTGGCTCCTGTGTCCCTCGAATTTGTATACAAGATCTGCCGGCTTCATTTTTTAAACAAGTCTCTTCTTGGAAGCCCACCTATGTATACATTCGCCGCTTTGCGCGGCCAGGCTGATCGCGCCCTGGCCCCCCGTACTTCCGCTCCTGCTGCCGCCGTGGCATGCCGTCAGGAGGCCGCATGACTACCTACAACCTGTCGACCACGGTCCACGTCTGCGAAGACATCAACAAGAATTTCGATATCCGCGACCTGCTGATCCAGGCCGGTTACTCGGTGCAAGGCGAACTGAACATCAAGAATTTCACCGTGCTCTTGCCCGATGATACGGAGTCCACCGTTAACACGCCGCTGTTCGGCATGCTCGACACGGACACCGTGTACGTGCGTCCCGGCGACTGGGCCGCCAACTACAACGGCAGCTTCTCGACCATCGAGGTGACGATCGACAAGGGCAATGGCGATATCGTCCAGCTGAGCCTGCAAGTCATCATCGACCCCGTCAATGACGCGCCCGACGCGGCCGATAAGACGTTTACATTGCTCAATGGCAACAGCGTGGTGCTCAGCGAAGGCGATTTCGGTTTCCACGACGACGTTGAACATAACGGCTTCAAGTCCATCGTCATCACGAATACCACCACGGCGGGCCAGGTCCTGTTGAATGGCGTAGCCGTGGCGGTGGGCACGGAAGTGTCGATCGACGACATCCGCGCGGGCCACCTGGTCTTCGTGCCGAGCCAGACCGTGGCCGGCGACTTCGACCTCGGTTTCAAGGTGCGCGATGACGGCGGCACGGCCGGCTGCAATGCGCAAGACCTGAGCCTGGCGCCTCATTACCTGACCTTCAAGGTGCCGATGGCCCACCTGGGCGACTTCGTCTGGGAAGACAAGAATGCCAACGGCGTGCAGGACGCGGGCGAGGCGGGCATCGCCAATGTGGTCGTGCAATTGAAGGATACGGCCGGCAATGTGGTCGCCTCCACCACGACGGACGCCAGCGGCGGCTACCACTTCGACGTCAATCCGGGCACCTATTCCGTGACCGTGGTGGCGCCAGCCGGCTATGTGCCGACGGCAGCGAACCAGGGCGGCGACGCGGGCAAGGACAGCAATATCGATGCGGCCGGCAAGATGGCGCCCGTGACCCTGGCGCCGGGCGAAACCAACCTGACCCTGGACGCTGGCCTGTACCGCACGGCCGAGCTGGGCGACCGGGTCTGGTTCGATACGAACAAGAATGGCGTGCAGGATGCGGGCGAAGCGGGTGCTGCTGGCGTGAAAGTGACCTTGCTCGATGCATCGGGCAACGCCGTCGGCAGTCCTTTGGTGACGGATGCGAACGGCAACTACCTGTTCACGAATTTGAAACCGGGCGCCTACAGCGTGCAATTCGATAAGACCACCTTGCCAGCCGGCTACGCCTTCACGGGCCAGGACCAGGGCGGCGACGACCAGCGCGACTCGGACGCGAATGCCGATGGCCGCACGGCGCAAGTGCTGCTGGCCTCGGGCGACAGCAACCACAGCGTGGATGCCGGCATCGTGGCCTTGCCGGCCACCCTGGGCGACCGCGTGTGGCATGACAGCAACGCCAACGGCATCCAGGATGCGGGCGAAGCGGGCATCGGCGGCGTCACCGTGCAGCTGAAGAACGTGGCTGGCAGCGTGATCGGCTCGACCGTCACGGATGCCACCGGTTACTACAATTTCAATGTCGATCCGGGCACGTATTCGATCGCCGTCGTCGCGCCAGCCGGTTATTTGACCACCGTCAAGGATGCAGGCGGGAACGACGCGCTCGACAGCGACATCAATACGCTGGGCAACAGCGGCCAGGTAACGGTGGTTGCCGACCAGAACTACAAGGACCTCGATGCCGGCCTGTACAAGACCGCGTCCATCGGCGACCGCGTGTGGTTCGATGCGAATGGCAACGGCACGCAGGATGCGGGCGAGGCGGGCATGGGCGGCGTGAAAGTCAACCTGTACAACGCTAATGGCGCCGTCGTGGCCAGCGCCACCACGGATGCGAACGGCAATTATCTGTTCAGCAACCTGGTGCCAGGCAGCTACTACCTGGGCTTCGTGCCACCGGCCGGCTATGGCTTCACCAAGGCCGATATCGGCGGCTATGCCACCGATTCGGACGTCAATCCTGCCACCGGTCTCACTACCGCCATGGCGGTGCTGAAATCGGGCGACGTGCAGCTGGACTGGGATGCGGGCCTGGTCAAACTCAACACGGCCTCCATCGGCGACCGCGTGTGGGAAGACAACAACTACAACGGCGTGCAGGATGCGGGCGAACTGGGCGTTGCAGGCGTGAAAGTCAACCTGCTCAACGCCAGCAACGTGGTCATCGCCTCGACGACGACGAATGCCAGCGGCAACTACCTGTTCAGCGAACTGGCGGCCGGCAGCTACAAGGTCGAAGTCATCCGTCCATCAGGCTTTTATTACACCAAGGCCAATCTGGGCAGCGATACGGCCGATTCCGACGTCGATGTCAGCACGGGGCGCTCGTCCCTGATCAACCTGGCCGCCGGCCAGAACGACATGAGCTGGGATGCGGGCATCTACCGCAAGGCCAGCCTGGGCGACAAGGTGTGGCGCGACGCCGACCATGACGGCGTGCAGGACTACAACGAGGCGGGCATCGCCAACATCAAGGTGCAGCTGTACTCGGGCAGCGGCGTGCTGCTGGCCACCACCTACACGAATGCCAACGGCAACTATCTGTTCAGCAACCTCGATCCGGGCAGCTATTCGCTCAAGTTCGACAAGTCGGGCGTGTATCACGCCGGCTACGCCATGGATACGTGGCGCTGGGGCGCGAAGAACATTGGCACGAACGACAACATCGATTCGGATGTCAACAGCAATGGCACGACGGCCAACGTGGTCTACACGGACATATTGAAACTGGCGTCGGGCCAGAACGACATGAGCTGGGATGCGGCCATCACGCCCATCGTCATCGACCTCAACGGCGACGGCGTGCACACCATCGCCCGCGCCGACTTCCACGGCAGCTTCGACCTGCTGGGCACGGGCAGCGCCATCCAGACGGGCTGGGTCTCGGCCCATGACGGCTTGCTGGCCATCGACAGCAATGGCAATGGCAAGATCGACAACATCTCCGAGTTGTTCGGTGGCAATGAGAAGGGCACGGGCTTCGCCAAGCTGTCCAGCTATGACTCGAACCACGACGGCGTGGTCGATGCGCACGACGATAAATTTGCCGAGCTGCGCATCTGGCGCGACGCCAACAGCAATGGCGTCACGGACGATGGCGAGCTGATGTCCCTGCACGACGCCGGCGTGGCCAGCCTGGCCGTGAGCTACACGGAACTGCCGTTCCTTGACGCCAACAGCAATCTGCACCTGGAACGCAGCAGCGCCACCCTGGCCGACGGCAAGACGGTCGACATGACGGACGTGTATTTCAACGTCGACGCCAAGGACGCGGCCCACGCCGGCGTAAATCTGCCCAGCATGGCCGACCTGCTGCGCGACGACAGCACGCTCGACGTGGTGCTGGGCCAGGATGGCACGGTGACCACCGTGGCCGCCGCGCCGGCCGCCGCCGCAGCAGCGCCTGCCGCGGAAGCCCAGGCCCAGTGCGAAATGGCCGATCTCTTGCGCCGCGCCATGGCCCACGTGAATACCCAGCCCCAGGAAATGGCTGCCTGATGTCCCTTGCCGGGCCATGAGCCTGCCCGGCAATGCCGCACCGGCGCGCCCGTCACGGGGCGCCGGCGCTTTCCACGCTTTTTTGCACACTTGATAATAGAAATAGGGAAACCACGATGAAACAATCCATGCACCTGATCGTTCGCGGCGCCATCGCCGCAGCCACGTTCGCCCTCGCCAGCGGCAGCGCCCTGGCCGCCTCCAACCTGCAAGTCGTCGATTCGCACAGCGTCAGCCTGTTCACGGTTCCTGGCGGCGCCTTCGGCTCGGGCAGCGCCATCTCGCCGACCTTGTGGGAAGTCAAGTACGACAGCAACACGTTCCTGGCGTTTTGCCTCGATCCCCATGTCGCACTGAGCAACAGCTCGAACAGCTACAGCAGCGGCGCCTTCGCCGCCAGCGATGCCGTCAAGCGCCTGTACGAGGGGTATTACGCTTCGTCCATCGCGACTGTATCGACCAGCGCCAACAGCGCCGCCGCCTTCCAGCTGGCCCTGTGGGAGTTGAATAACGACAACACGAACCTGCTGACGGGCGACCTGCGCTTCAAAAACCTCAGCAATGCCGTCGTCAGCCAGGCCAACACCATGCTGGGCGTGGCGACGGGCAATGGCGCCATCCAGAACCTGTACAACTACACGAGCTTGACGAGCGTCAACCCCGCTTCGCAAACCTTGCTCAGCGTATCGCCGGTGCCGGAAGCGCAGACGTGGGCCATGCTGGTCGCGGGCCTGGGCCTGCTGGGCTTCATGGCGCGCCGCCGCAAGGCTGGCCAGAGCTGAACCAGCCGTCGTAACGCCGGCTTGCCCATGCTCCCGGCGGGGCGGGGCCCGTTCACTGGTAGCTCATCGTGAACTGCATTTGCCCCTTCACCGTGCCGGCCGTCACCGGTCCCGTTGAAATGTATTGCACCTTCAACGGGACCGCCATGGTGCTGGCCGACGCGCCGACCAGCCACTGGTTCGTATTGCCCGCGTCCGGCAAGGCCGGTCCATATTTCACCGGGCCGCCGCTGTTCGACACGCGCAGCTTCACGCCTTGCGCGCTGGAATCGGCCGTGAGGTTCAGGTTGCTGGTGGTGGTGTCGGCGCCATTCGTGTCGGTCAAGGTGATGTAGACGTTCACGCCGGCCGGGCAGGACGAGAGTGCGATGCTGAAGGCGGTGTCGCCCGCCGCCGTGCCGGCCGGATTCAATGCGCTTGCCATGACGGTCGGCAAGACCACGCTCGCTGGCGCGCTCACCGTGCAAGTGGCGCCGTTCGCGACGATCGTCGTGCTGCCCAGATAAATCTTGACGTCGGTCGTCATAGTCGTCGAACCGCCACCGGTGCGGTCGTTGCTGCCCAGGGAAGCCAGCTCAATCGTGGGAATCGGGCCGCCCACGGTCACCGGCGCGGCGGTGGTGACCAGCCGATACCTGAACCCGAAGGAGCCGCTCGCCAATGTGCTGGTGTACGTCAGGGCGGGCTCGACGAAGGGCACATAATAGTTAATTCCGCCCGTGTAGCCCAGCCTGGAGATAAGGCCGTTATAGTTGTCGGGACCAAGGTAGGTCGTGTCCATCACTTCGATGCCGATCCCCGCGATGCCGGTATCCCATACCCACGTGGCGGGCAAGCTGATGGCGGCCCGCGACGGGGTAATGCCCACGTTGTAGCCATGTATGTTGGGGAAGTCGGGGTTTGTCGAAGGATTCGCCGGGCACGTCCACGTTCCCGACGAAGTCTGCGTCGCACCGATCTGCGTGCCCACCGGCGCATTGCGCGGCACCGTCACCGTGCCGAAGGTGATCGTCGTGGCAGCGGGGGTGATCGTGCAATTCTTCGCCTGCGCCGGCGCGCTCAAGATCAGGCCGGCACAGCTGGCGGCCCACACGAGCGGCACACCGGATAATTTCTTGATAAAGTGCCATGAAAGCAAGCTGTTCATCGTATTTTTCCTCCGCTGGACAGCCGCGCCATTGCCGGGCTTGCCATGACGCCCTTCGCAGCGCACACGGCGTCGATATGCGCATACGCGCCCCGGTCTTCGCCCTTGGGCGGCAGGCGATACGCGAAGGCGCATTGCTCGTCCGCGGCGTCGCCCCATTTCGCCGTCAGCGTGCCCTCGTCGGCCACGCCGCGCACGAAGATGCGGCTGTTCTGGCCGATCGCGCCCACGCCTTGCCCCTGCGCGTCGTACACCGCCGCGCCGAAGGGCAGCGCCGCGCCGTCCGGCAAGCGGGCCGCGATCACCGCCGCCCGGCCCGTCAGCGTGTCGAAGCGCAGCATCACCACCGCGTTCGCGCGCGGCGCCACCTGCTGGCTGGTGGACTTGAATTCGACGTCGAGCGGCATCCCGTTCGGATCGATGTCGACCGTGTTCAGGCTGTACGGCGATAAATACGGAATCACCGCGTAGCCGAAGCGGTCGATGCGCACGCCGGCCGCATTGCCGACGCGGGCGCCAGTCGCGCCTTTCGCCTCGACCACGGCTATCGTGTCGCCCAGGTTGTTGGCCAGGGTCACGCCGCCCGGGTGCGCGACGATGGCGCCCGTCACCCCCGCCGACAGCTGCGAATACGCCGCGCCGCCGCTGGCGCTGGCGGAGAAGGTCGCGTACGGGCTGCGATACTGGCCATTCGCGCCAACCGTGCTGGAACCCGGCGCCCGATTCGCCATGACGCCGTACGTGTAGGCGTTGTCCGCGCCGGCCGAGCCGTTCAGCATCGCCTGCGCGGACGAGCCGTTCGTATTGTTGTGCGTGAGAAACATCGACAAGGTCGGCGCATGCTCGTCCGTGCCGAGCGGCAGCGACACGCTGGCGAAGGCCTGGCTCTGCATTTGTCCCGTCAGGCCGTTGCGCTGGCGCGACAGCGACACGTTGTAGCTGAGGCTGGTGCCGAGCGCGCGCCGCGTATTGTTGTAGCCCAGCTGGAATTGCACGGTGGCGCCGTCCCGGTTCCAGTAATCCTGCGTCGATGCCAGCACATAGGCATTGCCCCAGCCGTCCGCCAGGCTCTGGTTCATGGTCAGTTGCAGCTGGTTGCGCCGGCGGCCGACGGCGCCCGGGTCGCGTCCCGCGGCCGCTTCGCTGCGCGCCAGCATGGCATCGCGCAAGGCCCAGAAGCCGCTCGACGAATAGCGGTAGGCGGCCAGCGCAAAGTTGGTGCCGGTGGCGGGCAGCAGTTTGCTGTAGCCGAGCCGCACGCTCTGGCCCGTGGTGTCGTCCAGGCCGCGAATCTGCGCGCGCGCGCCCGTCACGTCGATGGCGACGGCGCCTGCGGGCGTGTTGAACGCCGTGCCCAGCAAGCCGGCCAGGTAGCCATCGGCAACGATCATGCCCGCATACGCGGTGAGAAAATTGTTGAAGCCGTGCTGCACCGTGCCCTGCAGCAGATGGGGGCGCCCGTTCGACTGCGTATCGCGCAACTGGCCGGCGGCGACGTGGAAGCGCGTGGTTCCTGGGCGCAACAATTGCGCCACCGACGCATACGGCACGGGAAAACTGTGCACGCTGCCGTCGGCTTCCGTCACCGTGACGAGCAGGTCGCCGCCGTAGCCGGTGGCGTACAGGTCGTTGATTTCAAAGGGGCCGGGCGCGACGGTGGCCTCGTACAGCTTGTTGCCGTTCTGCGTCACGCTGACGCGGGCATTGCTCAAGGCCACGCCGCGTATCAGCGGCGCATAGCCGCGCAGCGAGCCGGGCAGCATGCGGTCGTCGCTGGCGAGCGCCACGCCGCGTATGCCGATGCTGTCGAACACGGCGCCGTCGGTGAAGGCATCGCCGAGCGTCAACTGGCTGCGCAGGGAGGGCAGTTCGTGCTGCAGGTAGGTGGCGATGTTCTGATGGGTGCGCTGCCCGCCCGCCTGCCACGTCAGCGCGGTATTTTGCCGCAGGTGCCAGCTGCCGAGATTGACGCCGCCGTTCAGGCCCAGGTAGGTCTGCGTGCCCGCCGCGCCGGCGCCGGCCACGCGAAAGGTATTCAGGCTGTAGCCGAGCGTGGCCGACGCGACGCCTTCGTCCCAGAATTCCGGGCTCACGTAGCCTTGCGGCTGGCGCAGCAGCGAGGCTTGCGGAATGGTCAGGTCGAGCCGCAGCTCGGACAGGTCGAACGCTTGCGTGGCGTCGTCGACCAGGTCGGCGAGATTCGGGCAAGCGTCCGCCCGGGGGGCCGCCAGTGCGGCGCGCGCCGGGGCGGACAGCTTCTCCGGGTCGAGGCCCAGGCGCGCGGTCATGCTCCTGTCCAGGCACGGCGTGGCGCTGGCGGCGCCCGCATGCGCGACGAAGCGCAGCGCATCGTGGCCCACCCAACGGCCGTTCACATACAGGTCGACCGTGTAGGCGCCGGGCGGCACCGGATTGCCGCGCGCGAAACGCGCCACGTCGACGCTCTGGCCCTGCGGCTTCATCAGGAAATCGCTGTTGAATTGCACCTCTGCCACATCGGCCGCCTCGGGCGACGCGGCGCAGGCGGGCTGGGCACCCCATGCGGCGAGCGCGCCCAGCAGCACGGCGTGGCCGCGCCTGAGCGCAAGCCACGCTCCGGCACGCGGCCGCGCAGACTGTTCCCGGGTACGCATGGCTTACTCGTTCGTGCCCTTGCGCAGGGTCTTGCCGCTCACGCCGGCGCCATAATCGTTGATGTAGGTGTAGTCGACCTGCGTGGGCACGGCGGCGCGCGGCGCGGCGTTGCCGAGGTCGAAGTCCGCGCTGGCGCCGGGGGCCAGCATGCCGCCCGTATCGTTGCTCCAGTTCGCCACGCCGTCCGCCGCGGTGAGCTTGCTGAACGTCACGTGGTACGGCGTGGGATTATTGCCCTCCAGCACGTAACGGCCATTCTCCAGGCGCTTGAAGCGCCAGTGCACGAGGGCGGCGGCATCGTCCGCCTTGCCCGGCAGTCCCGTGGGACGGAAGAACAGCTTGATGCGCGTGCGGAACGCCAGCTGCAGGAAATTCGGACTGTCCGCGCTCGCGGCGGCGCCGGCGCGCGGCGGCACTTCGAGCACATTGAGCCAGAACAAGGATTCCTTGTCTTGCGGCAACGGTTCCTGCGTGTAGATCAGGCGCAGGCTTTGGCCTTTCTTCGGATCCAGGCGGAACAGGGGCGGCAGCAGGGTGAACGGCACTTTCGATTCATCCGGCAGGGCGTTCGGATTGCCCGTATCGAGCCATGCCTGCACCAGTCCCGGCGCATTGCCCTCGTTGGAAAGCTTGATGGTGACTTCGCGGTCGCTGGCGCGATAGATCACGCGCGTCCCGCCGATCACGACAGACGCATGCGCGCCCGCCACCATGCATGACAAGGCGAAAGCCGCGATTATTTTTGATAATTTGTTACGCACTGTCATTTTGCTATCTTGCTATGGTGATTACATGCTGAATTCGTGTTTTGTTTGTCTCTTCGCCAACCGGTGCATTTTCGGGGCACCGCCTAACGCCGCGTCAATGCCTGATACTTATTGGTAGGACATCGTGTACATGACGGAGGTACTGACCGTGCCGACACCGGCCGCGCCGCCGGTCGCCACGTACTGGGCGAAGTAATTGAGGGTGGCCGTGTTGCTGGCGATCGCCACGCTCTGCGAGTTCTGCGCCGCCTGTGCCGCGCCCAGCGTGATCGCGGTGGTGGCGTCGGAGTTGAGCAGGCCGATTTGTACCTTGGTCGCCGTACCCGCCGCATTTTTCAGCCGGCCCGTCGCCGTATCGATGGTCGTGCCCGCTTCGAAATAGGCTGACACATTGCCCGTGGCCGACGTGCAGGCCGTCAGCACGATCTTGAACGGCGTGCGGCCCGCCGTCGCGCCGTCAATCGAGAGCGACGAGGCCGAGACCGGGGGCAGCGCGACGGTGAAATCCTTGCCGGCGCCGCCATTGATGGTGCAGGTCTGGGCCGTGACCTGGCCCGTGAAGGTGATGGTGCCGTCGGCAGCGTGTGCAAGGGCCGGCATGGCGGAGGCGGCCGCGATGAGCGTCGCCAAGACGCCTGAGCGCGCGAATGTCATAGGTATCCTATCGAGTAGTCAAGTGTTGTATTGAAAGAGCGTGTGCATGGCGGGTGCAGCGATCGCTGTCGCTGGGTAGACACGGCAAACGCTGGTGGATCTGGCATTGGAACTAGTGCCGTTGATAAACAATTATATGGACGTAATTTCCGTAGCGCATGTAACTAGTTGAAGTTGTTGTTACGGCGCATATTTTTTTGCTGTCATTGCAAGCTTATGTAAAAACAGGAAATATTGCGTTACAACCCGTGTTTTTTCCTGCCGTGCCGCGGTGGATTGCATGCTCACTCCCGGCGCGGTTCCCGCTCGCCGCTGCCGGTCACTGCCGCGTGCATTCCCGGGGGCAGCCAGCGCCCCACGCCCCGGCGCAAACAGTGCGGCCATCTTCCTCTTGCCGCCGACAAAATCTGCTGGCAATTGAACTGGTGATTGACGGAATGGCCATGTTTCGGGAACCTGTGCCACGCCCCGCCAGTCAAGCGCAGGCACTTCGTTGCGCGCAGCTGAAAGGGGGGAGAAAGCTGAACAGGTGCTTGCCGGATGAAAGCCGCCGCCGCAGCGCAGGCTTGTCCATGCCGCCGAAGCGTGCTGGCGCGGATGCGATGTATCCAGCGCATGCCTGAATATATAAAAATACAACAAAGTTGCAATAAATGTTATATATTCACGAAAAATAAATTCTCTTTTAGAAACGCTTGAAATATAATCAAGATGCTGTAAAAACAACCACACCCTTCCGTATGGTTGTGTCGTTTGGCTTTTGTGTCCCTCGAAACTGTATACAAGATGCTGCCGGCTTCAAGTTTTTATAAACAAGTTCTCTTTCTTGGAAGCCCATACCATGTATACATTTGCCACTCTGCGTGGCCAGGCTGATCGCGGCCAGGTCACACGCGTTGCCGTTCCCGCCATCGCTGCTGCCGTCCGCCAGGAGGCCACATGACTACCTGCAACCTGTCGCCCACGCTCCACGTCTGCGACGACACCAGCAGGAATGTCGATATCCGCGGCCTGCTGATCCAGGCCGGCTACTCGGTGCAAGGCGAACTGAACATCAAGAATTTCACCGTGCTGTTGCCCGATGATACGAAGTCCGCCGTCAACACGCCGTTGTTCGGCATGCTCGATATGGACACCGTGTACGTGCGTCCCGGCGACCGGGCTGCCAACTACAACGCTGTGTCGGCCGGCGCCAACAGCGCCGCCGCCTTCCCGCTGGCCCTGTGGGAATGGAATAACGACAACACGAACCTGCTGGCGGGCGACCTGCGCTTCAAAAACCTCAGCAATGCCGTCGTCAGCCAGGCCAGCATCATGCCGGGCTTCATGCACGGGCGCTTCCGCGCTGACTTAATTATTACTCATTGATCATCGCTCATCGCGCAAGCGATAGCGTTCCCGCTGCGGCGCGCCCGACCGGTGCAGCGCAGCGCTTTATTGTGAATCCATCATGACGCCACCTTCCGACACTTCCACCGCTTCTGCCGGCATGTCCCGCGATGCGATCGCCGACGCCATCGTCTTCCTCGCACGTTTTTTTGGCGTGACCGTACAGGCCGAGCGCCTGCGCGCCAGCGTGGCTGCCCAGGCCGGCCCGGCCGCCGCCGGCTTTCTCGAACAGGCGCTGGCGCAGGCCACCCTGGCCGGCACCGCGTTGCCGATAGACAAGCCGCGCCGCGCCACGGAAATGCCGGCCTTGCTGCTCAACGGGGAAGGGCAGGCGCTGGTGGTGCTGGCCATTGCCGATGGTAAATATGAATGCCACGTGCCTGGCATCGCCGGCAGCGCCTGGCTTGATGCGGCCGCGCTGGCGCGGGAAGTGCCCGATGGCCGCTGGGTGGCCGTGCGGCCCGTACTGTTTTTCGACCAGCGCAGCTTGCTCTACAGCATGCCGGCGGCGGGACGCTGGTTCTGGGATGTCTTCAACCGTAACCGCTGGATCTTCCGCTGGGCCTTGCTGGGCACCCTGGTGCTCAATATCATCGGCGCGCTGGTGCCGTTCTATGCGATGGCCGTGTATGACCGCGTGATCCCGAACAATGCCACGTCCAGCCTGTGGGTGCTGACGATTGCCGTCGTGGTGCTGACGGGCTTCGAGCTGGCCCTGCGCCTGCTGCGCGGCGAGCTGGTGGAAACGGCGTCGCGCCGCATGGACGTGGCGCTGTCGTCGAACATCTTTGCCCAGTGCTTGCGCCTGCGCGCGGCCAGCCGGCCCGCTTCCGGGGGCACCCTGGCCAATACCGTGCGCGATTTCGAATCCGTGCGCGAATTCTTTGCCTCCACGACCCTGACGACCCTGGGCGACTTGCCGTTCCTGCTGCTGTTCCTGCTGGTGATCGCCCTGGTCGGCGGCTGGCTCGTGCTCGTGCCCCTGGCCGTCATCCCGATCCTGCTGCTGGTGGCCTTTGCCTCGCGCGCGGCCCTGGCGCGCCACGTGGCCGCCTCGATGCAGGAAAGCGCGCAGCGCACGGCGCACCTGTTTGAAACCATGAATGGCCTCGACACCATCAAGGCGCTGGGCGCGGAGGCGTGGAGCCGGCGCAAATGGGAAAGCCTGACGGTGGCCATCGCCGCCAACAGCGTCGAGACGCGCGAAATCGTCAGCCGGGTCAACTACATCAACACGGCCGTGCTGGCGCTGTCCGGCGTGGCCGTGGTGGCCACGGGCGCCTTGCTGATGGGCGAGCATCTGCTGACCCTGGGCCAGATCATCGCCGTGAGCATGCTGACGGGCCGCGCCCTAGCGCCCGTGAGCCAGATCGCGGGCCTGATCATACGCTGGGAACAGACCAAATTGTCCTACCATGCACTGAATAAAATCATGGAAGCGCCCACCGACGACGACGCGGCCAGCCTGCAGGCGCCGCCCCTGTCCGGGCGCATCGAATTTCGCGACGTGGGCTTTGCCTACCCGAATTCGCCGCCCCTGCTCGATAAGCTCAACCTGCACATCCGCCCCGGCGAACGGGTCGGCGTGATCGGCAAGCTCGGTTCCGGCAAGAGCACCTTGCTGCGATTGCTGCTGAACCAGTATGGCCCGCAAAGCGGCAGCGTGCTGTTCGACGACCTGGCCAGCACCCAGCTGGCCCCCTTGAGCCTGCGCCGCCAGATCGGCTACGTGCCGCAGGACGTGACCCTGTTCCACGGCACCCTGCGCGAAAACATCGAACTGGGACGCAGCCAGCCCGGCGACGAGAGCCTGCTCGACGCCATCCGCCTGGCCTGCCTCGACGACATCATCACCCAGCTGCCCAACGGCGTGGCGACGGAAGTGGGCGAGCGGGGCGAACGCCTGTCCGGCGGCCAGCGGCAAGCCGTGGCCATGGCCCGCGCCTTGCTGGCGAAACCGCCGATGCTGCTGCTCGATGAGCCGAGCAGCATGTTCGACCCGGCCACCGAGCAGCGGCTGATCGGCCGGCTGCGTACATTAAAAGAGACGACCATCGTGCTGGTGACGCACCGCATGGCCATGCTGGCGCTGGTGGACCGCCTGATCGTCTTCGACAAGGGGCGCATCGTGGCCGACGGCCCGCGCGACGACGTCATGCGCGTCTTGAACAGCCAGGCGGCCAAGCCCGTGGCGGAACAGGGAGTGGCGGCATGAGCGCCCTGAATGCCCGCCCGCTGCCGGCGGCCCACCCGGACCCGGAACGCGAACCGCAGCGCATCGTCATCCGCATGCTGGCCTTGACGTCCGTGCTGCTGGTGCTGGTGCTGGCCTGGGCCATGTTCGCCCAGCTCGACGTGTCCGTGAATGGCCGGGGCGCCATCACGCCGCCATCGCACCTGCAGGAAGTGCAAAGCCTGGAAGGGGGCATCGTGCGTGAAATGCTGGTGAAACCGGGCCAGCGCGTGCGCCGCGGCGACTTGCTGCTGCGCCTGGACACGGCCCAGTACGAAGCCAACCTGGGCGCCAGCGTGCAGAATCGCCTGGCCGCGCTGGCGGGCAGGGCGCGCCTGGACGCGCTGCTGTCCGGCGGCACGCCCCAGTTTGCGCCGGAATGGCAGAAAGAGGCGCCCGAGCTGATCGCCAAGGAAATGCAGCTGTGGCGCGACGGACAGCGCGAATTCGCGTCGGCCACGGCGGCCGCGCGCGAAGGCGTGACGCGCCGCCGCGGCGAGCTGGCCGAAGCGCACAGCCGCATCGCCCAGCTGGACACGGGCTTGAAGATCGCCCTGGAAAGCCTGTCCATCGAGGAGAGGCTCTTCAAAGAGGGCGCCGGTTCGCGCGGCGACTACCTGAATGCACAGCAGCGCGTGCAGCAGCAGCGCACGGAACTCGACAGCCTGCGCACCTCCGTGCCGCGCCTGACGGCCACCCTGGCCGAGGCCCAGGCGCAGGCGGGCGAAGTGGAAGCGCGCATGCGCGGCCAGTGGGGCGCGCAGCGCAGCGAATATGAAACCAAGGCCGGCGCCCTGGCCAGCACCGTGAAAGGCCAGCAGGACCAGGTGAGCCGGCGCGACGTGACGGCGCCCGTCGACGGCGTCGTCAACCGCGTGCTGGTGGCAACCGTCGGCGGCGTGGCGCAGCCGGGTAAACCTATCCTGGAAATCGTGCCGGCAGATTCGGAAATGCTGATCTCCGTGCGCGTGAAACCGTCGGACATCGGTTTTATCCATGTGGGACAGAGCGCGTCGGCAAATGTGCTGGCGTACGACGCCACCACCTACGGCCGCATGAAGGCGCAAGTGGTGCGCGTGGGGGCGGACGCGATTCCCGACGAGCGCAACGAACCGTACTTCGAGGTGCAGCTGAGCACCGACCGCAGCCAGCTGACGGCGCACGGCAAGGTATTGCCGGTGACGCCAGGCATGCCCGTCGACGTGGGCATCCTGACGGGGCGCCGCTCGGTGCTGCAATATGTGTTCAAGCCCGTGCTGCGCGGCTTGCAGTCTTCCCTGCAGGAGCGGTGATGCGTGCCTTTTTGATATTTATCACACTGGCGTGCGCCGGCATGGCGGCGCAGGCGCAGCTCCCCGGCACGCTATCCGTCCAGCCCGCGCGTGGCTTGCCCGCCTTGCTGGCGCGCGCCGTGCCGCGCGATCCGCAGGTGATTGCGGCGCAGGCGGCGCTGGCCACCACCGAAGCGCGCTACAAGCAGGCCCGTTCGCGCCTGTTTCCGACTGCGGCGCTGCAGGCGACGCGGGGGCGCAGCAACGATCTCGATGGGACGCAGGAGGTCGAGCGCCGCACGCACCAGGTGGAAGCGAGCGTGCGCTGGAACGTGTACAACGGCGGCGCCGACCGCGCCGAACTCGATGCGGCCGAGCGCGAGATGGCGGGCGCCGCCTTCGACGTGGAGCGCGCGCGCGCGGAAAGCGCGGAAAAGCTGGCCGAAGCGTATTTCGACATGCAGCGCCTGGAACGCAGCCTGCAGCAGTCGCAGGAACGCCTGCGCGACGTGACGCAGCTGGTGCGGCAGGTGACGCGCCAGGCGGAATTGGGCAAGTCGTCGGAAGTGGACCGCGAACTGGCGCAAAGTTCGCAGCTGGACGCGGAACTGGTGCACGACGGCTTGCTGACGGACCAGCAGGCGGCGCGCATCAAGCTCGAGGCGCTGGCTTTCGAGCCGGTGGCGCAGTTTGCCGATTTCGCCTTCGCGCCGCTGCCGGCGCAGGCGCTGGAGAATGCCGACACGCAGCCGGCGCAGTTGCGCGCCGCGCGCGAGCGGGCTGCCGCGGCCCAGTTGCGCGTGCGCGGCGTGGCGGCCACCCTGGCCCCTAAAATCGATCTGAATGTCAGCCATCTGCTGAACAACAAGACCACGCCGCCGCCGTCGACCATCCAGCAGCGGGGCTGGTCGGTGGGCGTCTCCTGGGAAATCCCGCTCGGCGGGGGCAGCCTGGCGCAGCGCGACGAGAGCATCAGCCGCGCCCAGGCGGCCGAGGCGGACGTGGCGCGCGCCGAGCAGGGCACGCGCGCCGACCTGGCCAGCATGCTGCCGCGCATCGCCAATGCACAGCGCACCCTGGCCCTGCTCGACGAGCAGGAAAAGAAGATGGCCTTCGTCGTGCGCGGCGGGACCATCCAGTACGAGGCGGGCCGGCGCAACCTGCAGCAGGTCATCCAGACGCGCGACAGCTATTTCACGATACAGCAGCGGCGCATCGACCAGCTGCACCGCCTGACCCTGGCGCAGATGCGGCAATATGCGCTGGCGGGGCAGCTGCTGCGTGTTTTCAGCCTGGCGCAGGAGGCAAAATAGCGCCGGCGTGCGCGGTTTCACACAGAGATGACGCAGAGATCATGCATGAAATGCCCATTGTGTGGCACACTGCGCGCTCGCATATCATCGTTGTCGCGGGAGCGCATGAGCATCATCAAACAATTTCCTTTTGAGTGGCAGGTCGGCGTGCGCTATACGCGCGCCGGGAAACGCAGTGGCCGCAACAGCTTCATTTCCTTCATCTCCCTCATTTCCGTGGCCGGCATCGGCCTGGGCGTGGCCGCCCTGATCGTCGTCCTCTCCGTCATGAACGGCTTCCAGAAAGAAGTCACCGACCGGCTGATGTCGGTGCTGGCCCACGTCGAGGTGTTCGACACGAGCGGTTCCATGCCCAACTGGCAGGCGCAGGAGCGCGCTGCCTACGCCAACCCGCAAGTGAAGGCCGTGTCGCCGTTCGTGGAAACCCAGGGCATGCTGCTCAATGACGAAACCATGCGCCCGTCCGTCGTGCGCGGCGTGCTGCCGCAGCAGGAAACCACCGTCTCCAGCGTGGCCGCCCAGATGAAGCAGGGCAGTTTCAATGATCTCACGCCCGGCTCGTACAACATCGTGCTGGGCATCGACCTGGCCAAGGCGCTCGACGTGAAAGTGGGGCAGAACGTGACCCTGATGCTCGAGCGCGAGCCAAGGGCGGGCGATCCGGCCAACGGCATCGTCATGCCGCGCATGCGCGCGCTCAAGGTGGCCGGCATCTTTGAGGCAGGTCATAATGAACTTGACGGCAGCCTGGCCTTCGTCAACATGCAGGATGCGGAACAGCTGCTGCAGCTTGACGGCCCGTCCGGCCTGCGTCTGCGCCTGCACGACATGAACAAGGCGCCCCAGGTGGCGCGCGAATTGAAGGCGTCGATGCCGGGCCAGCTGTGGATGCGCGACTGGTCGCGCGCCAGTGCCAGCTGGTATGCGCTGGTGCAAAGCCAGAAGAACATGATGTTCATCATCCTCAGCATGATCATCGCCGTGGCCGCGTTCAACCTGGTCTCGACCCTGGTCATGTCGGTCACCGACAAGCAGGCCGACATCGCCATCCTGCGCACCCTGGGCGCCTCGCCGTTCTCCATCATGAAGATCTTCATGATCCAGGGCGCGCTGGTGGGCTTGCTGGGCAGTGCCCTGGGCGTGATCGGCGGCGTCGTGCTGGCGCTGAACGTGGGCGTCATCGTGCCCTTCATCGAAGGCATCTTCGGCCTGCACTTCATCTCCAAGGAAATCTACCAGATCAGCGCCGTGCCGTCGGACGTGCATTGGCTGGACGTGGCGCAGATCGGCCTGATCGCCTTTGGCCTGGCTCTGGTGGCCACCATCTACCCGAGCTGGCGCGCCGCGCGCGTCAAGCCGGCCGAGGCGCTGCGCTACGAATAACACATCAAGAAACGATAAAGACCGCCTGAATAATGAGTATTTTCAAGAATTTGCCCTTCGAATGGCTGGTCGGCCTGCGCTACACGCGGGCCGGCAAGCGCAGTGGCCGCAACAGTTTTATCTCCTTCATCTCGCTCATTTCCATGGCCGGCATCGGCCTGGGCGTGGCGGCGCTGATCGTCGTGCTGTCCGTGATGAACGGCTTCCAGAAGGAAGTGACGGACCGCATGCTGTCCGTGCTGGCCCACGTGGAAGTGTTCGACAACAGCGGCAGCATGCCCGACTGGCGCGCGGAAGCTGCCCAGGCCTTCAAGAATCCGGCCGTGAAGGGCGCCGCGCCGTTTGTGGAAACGCAAGGCATGCTGCTGCGCGACGATGCGCTGCGTCCCGCCATCGTGCGCGGCGTGCTGCCCGAGGAAGAGCCGAACGTGTCCGACGTGGCCGGCCAGACGCGCATGGGCAGTTTCAAGGCGCTGCAGCCGGGCACCTTCAATATCGTGCTGGGCATCGAGCTGGCACGCGCCTTGCGCGTCAACCTCGGCGAAAAAGTGACCTTGATGCTGGCGCAGGGCCAGGTCACGCCGGCCGGCGTGCTGCCGCGCATGCGCAGCTTTACCGTCAGCGGCATCTTCCAGGCGGGCCACAATGAATTCGACGCCGGTTTGGCCTTCATCAATATCGAAGACGGCCAGCGCCTGCTGCGCCTCGATGGCCCGTCCGGCCTGCGTTTGCGCCTGGCCGACATGAACCAGGCGCCGCAAGTGGCGGCCGAACTGAAGAAATCCATGCCGGGCGACCTGTGGCTGCGCGACTGGTCCAAGCTGAACGCCAACTGGTTCGCCGCCGTGCAGACGGAAAAACGCATGATGTTCATCATCCTGACCCTGATCATCGCGGTGGCGGCGTTCAACCTCGTGTCGACCCTGGTGATGACGGTGACGGACAAGCAGGCCGATATCGCCATCCTGCGCACCCTGGGCGCCTCGCCCCGTTCCATCATGAAGATCTTCATGATCCAGGGCGCGCTGGTGGGCATCCTGGGCACGATCCTGGGCGTGGGCGGCGGCGTGCTGGTGGCGATGAACATCGACGTCATCGTGCCCTTCATCGAGCATCTGCTGGGCGTGCAGTTCCTCTCCAAGGACATCTATTTCATCAGCACCGTGCCGTCCGACCTGCGCTGGCCCGACGTCAGCAAGATCGGCGTGCTGGCCGTGATTCTCGCCTTTCTGGCGACCCTGTACCCAAGCTGGTGGGCCGCCCGCGTCAAACCTGCGGAAGCCCTGCGCTATGAATAAACCACTGACTACGACCATGACCGACCTGAACAAACCTGCCTCCAACGGCGCTTCCGCCGATTCCGCCGTCCTTAGCTGCCGTGGCCTGGGCAAGACTTTTACCCAGGGCAGCTACAAGGTGCAGGTGCTGGCCGGCATCGATATCGACGTGCACCGCGGCGAGCGCGTCGCCATCGTCGGCGCCTCCGGCTCGGGCAAATCGACCCTGCTGCATCTGCTGGGCGGGCTCGATACGCCCACCAGCGGCAAGGTGACCCTGCTGGGCAAGGATTTCGCCACCCTCAGCGAAAAGGCGCGCGGCGACTTGCGCAACGCTTCGCTGGGCTTCGTCTACCAGTTCCACCACCTGCTGCCCGAGTTTTCCGCGCTCGACAACGTCGCCATGCCCTTGATGATACGGCGCATGAAGCGCGCCCCGGCCACCGAGCTGGCGCAGCAGATCCTCACGCGCGTGAACCTGGCCAAGCGCGTCACGCACACGCCCGGCGAATTGTCGGGCGGCGAGCGCCAGCGCGTGGCCCTGGCCCGCGCCCTCGTCACGCAGCCGGCCTGCGTGCTGGCCGATGAACCGACGGGCAACCTCGATCACGCCACGGCCGAACAGATATTCGACCTGATGCTGGAATTGTCGCGCACCCTGGGCACGGCCTTCGTCATCGTCACCCACGATATCGAACTGGCCAGGCGCTGCGACCGCGTGCTGCGTCTGACGGACGAAGGGCTGCAGCCGTACCAATACTAAGGAACCGCCATGCTGTGGATCGACACGCACTGCCACCTCGACGCGCATGAATTCGGCAGCGAATCGCTGCAGGTGGCGGCGCGCGCGGCCGCGCAGGGCGTGGCGATGATCGTCGTTCCCGCCGTCGAACGGGCCAATTTCGCCATCGTGCGCGATCTGGCGGCAACGTCGCCCAACGCCTGCTATGCGCTCGGTATCCACCCGATCTACGTGCCGCACGCCACGGAAGACGATTTGATCGCCCTGCGCGAAACCGTGGCGCTGGCCATGCATGACCCGAATTTTGTGGCCATCGGCGAGATCGGCCTCGATTTCTTCCTTCCCATGCTGTGCGAACCGGCCATGCGCGCCAAACAGGAGCATTTTTTGCGCGAGCAGCTGAAAATTGCCCGCGACTTCGACCTGCCCGTGCTGGCCCACGTGCGCCGCTCGCAGGACATCGTCCTCAAGCACGCGCGCCAGATCCGCCCGAACGGCGGCATCGCGCATGCGTTCAATGGCAGCTTCCAGCAGGCGCAGGGCTATATAGCCCTGGGTTTCAAGCTGGGGTTTGGCGGCGCCATGACCTTTACGCGGGCCTTGCAGATACGCCGCATGGCCACCGACCTGCCTTTGGATGCCATCGTGCTGGAGACGGACGCTCCCGATATTTCGCCCAGCTGGATCCACCCGGGCCGCAACAGCCCCGAAGAATTGCCGCGCATCGGCGCCGTGCTGGCCGAATTGCGCGGCCTTGATATCGCGCAAGTGGCGGCTGCCACCAGCGCCAACGCGCGCGCCGTGCTGCCCCGATTACCCTTGATGGAATGAGAACCATGAACAAGAAAATGCTCGCGGGCGCCCTGGCGGCCTGCATGTCTACCGTGTTGGCGCCCGCCATGGCGGCGGCCGGCGCCCAGTGCGACGGCATGCCGCGCCTCGACGTCACCACGCCGGCCGGCTTTTGCGTGGCCGTGCTGGCAGACGGCCTGAAATTCCCCCGTGGCGTGCTGCCGCTGACGAATGGCGACATCCTCGTCACGGACATGACGGGATGGGCGCCGAAGCAGGGTAAATTGTGGCTGTTGCAGCGCAAGGCGGCCGGTCCGGGCTACGAGCGCAAGCTGCTGCTCGACAAGCTCGATCGCCCGAACGGCATCGTGCAGGGGCCGGACGGCCTGGTCTACGTGGGCGAGGTGGGACGCATCTTCCGCTTCGACCTGCGCGATCCCGCCCGCGCCATCACCGACATCATCGGCGGCACGGCCAAGACGCCGCGCCTGCCGGGCCTGGGCTTGCACCTGCTGACGAACATGCGCTTTGGCCCCACGGGCGATCTGTATGTAAACGTGGGTTCGAGCACCGACCATTGCGAGAACGATGGCAAGGCGCCCGATCCGGCCAAGGCCTGTCCTTCGGCGGAAGGCCTTGAGGCGCTGGGCGCCATCCGCGAATACAAGATGGCCTGGCCGGCCGGCACGGTGACGAGCTGGCGCACGCATGCGCGCGGCTTGCGCAATTCGATGGCGCTGGCCTTCCATCCGGCCACGGGCGAGTTGTGGCAGGCGGAAAACGCGCGCGACGCCATCCAGGCGGCCATGCCGCAGCTCAAAAGCGACGAGAATTTGCCGCATGAGGAGCTGAATCTGATCAAGTCCGACCGGCACTACGGCTGGCCGTACTGCTACGACGACAATGTCGCCAGTCCCGAATATCCGAAGACGGCTTGTGCCGCCCAGTATGCGGCGCCGCAGCGCTTGCTGCCCGGCCACGCCGCGCCGCTGGGCATGACGTTTTATACGGCCAGCCGCTTCCCGGAGCTGTACAGGAATAGCCTGATCATCGGCTACCACGGCTACCGCAGCAACGGCCACCGCCTGGCGGCGCTGCTGCCCGACAAGGCCGGCGCGCCGCTGGGCAAGTCCGTCGAGTTGATCGGCAACTGGGAGCGCAAGGGCAAGCAGGGCAGGGGCGCGCCCGTCGACGTGAAGCAGGGCCAGGACGGCGATATCTATATGGCCGACGACCATAATGGCCTGGTGCTCAAGCTGCACTATGAGGCGGCCAAACCCTGATGCATATCGCTTGACCTCGCGCAGTGCGAGGTCGCGCCATCCTCCTATAATCGGCTCGATGCTCTCCAGCGACACGCGCGGGCCGTGCCTGCCATCCTGGCGCGGCGTCTTTCCTGTCCCGCTACACCACCAACGGGAGGCTGACGTGAAACCTGCATTCATCACGCTGCGCGAGAATTATTCGAGCGTGGCCGCCGTCGACCAGGCGGCACTTTTCGGCGAAATCGGCTGGGAGGACTTGATCGGCAAGGACAGCTTTGCCAATACCTGCGCCATCCGCGTCAGCCTGGCCCTGATCAAGGCCGGCATCCAGGTCAAGGGCCGCATGGCCATCCGCAAGGGGCCGTTCAAGGGCGCGCTGATCGAACCGGGACAGGCCAAACTGGCGCACATGCTGGCCAGTCCCTCGATGTTCGGTGCGCCTGAAAGATTCGCCAGGGAGGCGGCCATCCCGGGCATCGGCCAGCGCCAGGGCCTCGTCGCCTTCTTCCGCATTCCCGGCTACCTGGGCGGCGCGGGCGGCCATATCGACATACTGCTGCCTTCCATCGGCGTGAAGGTGTGCGGGTCCGAATGCTACTGGGATTGCGGCGAGGTGTGGTTCTGGGAATTGCGGTAACGCCTATTTGAACTTCTTCGACCGTCCGCGCGAGGCCGCGTTGTGCGCACGAAGGATGGAATCGACGCGCTCGGACGCATCGCGCGACAGGTTTTGCGCGACCGCGATATCGGGGAAGAATTCGGGCAGGCGGTAGCTGAGCCAGGCATACGCGGAATAGTAGCGGCAGGTGTCCTCCACCTGCTGCAGATTCTGCGTGCCGCCGCCGTACGCGTGCTGGCGCAAGGTTGACGTCTTGCCCTGCGACAGATTCTTCGCCCAGTGCTCCCACGCCGTCTGCAGGGACGGCACCTTGCTGGAGATCGGCACCAGCGACAAGGTAAATTTGTCGGCCACGGACAGGGGCAGGGTGTCGAGCCAGACGGCGCGCTCCTTCTGGTCTTCCGTGATGCGGGGGAAGAAGAAGCCGTCCGGCACGTCGATGTTGTGGATGAAGCGGCGCAGCAGTTTCGACAGCGACAGCTCGCCCGTCACCGACGAAATGCGGTGCAGGTGTTCGAGCGAGGGGGCCACGGCAAAGCCGCTGGTGTTCAGCGGATGCAGCTTTTCCTTCAGCAGCGCGCGCATCACCTCATGCGTCTCGTTGTCGTAGCCGGCCACCAGGCCCTCTTCATGCACGCCGTAGCGGCCCGCGCGTCCGGCGATCTGGCGCGCCAGCGCGGCCGAAATCTCTTCCTCTTCGCGGCCATTGTATTTGACGCAGGTGGTCATGACGATGCGCGCGATCGGCATGTTCAGGCCCATCGCCAGGGCGTCCGTGCCGACGACGATATCGGCCGTGCCGTCGCGGAAGCGCTGCGCCTGCGCGCGCCGTACTTCGGGCGACAGGTTGCCGTAGACGGTGGCCACCGATAATCCCGTTTCCGTGATCATGTCGCGCCACATCAGCACTTCGCGGCGCGAAAAGGCGATGACGGCGTCGCCGCGGCGCAGGTTGCGCACCTTGCGCACGGCCGTCGGCTCCATCGACAGGGGCGCCATGCGCTTCAATACATGCACTTCCAGCGGGCAGTCGAGGCGTTCGGCCAGCGCCTCGATGGCGCGCCGCGCTTCCGGCGCCCCCACCAGGTAGACGGTGTGGGCCGGCGCGCCGCAGACGGCCGCCGTCCACGCGGCGCCCCGGTCCGGGTCGGCCAGCATCTGGATTTCATCAATGACGGCCACTTCGACGACGGTTTTCGTGTCCAGCATTTCCACCGTGCTGGCCACGTGCGTGGCGCCGTCGACGACCCGGCGCTCCTCGCCCGTGATCAGGCTCACGGCCAGCGGCTTGCCATGCGGCGCAGCTTCCTGCAGGCGTTCGTAGTTTTCCAGGGCCAGCAATCGCAATGGCGCCAGGTAGATGCCGCTCTTCGCCTTGACCAGCGCTTCCATGGCGCGGTGCGTCTTGCCGGAATTCGTGGGTCCGAGCAGGGCGATGAAGCGGCGCGGCAGGCGGCGCGCCATCTCGAACGAGGCGGGATACTCGGCCAGGTTGATGCTCTGGCGCGTGCGTGCCGCGTGCTGCTCTTCCTGCTGGCGCTCGATGGCGTGGTTGAAGCGCTGGCGGATGCGGTCGAAGACCATGCCGGCCGGCTCCGACGTCTGCATGTCGGCCAGCGTGTGCAGGAAGACCATCGGGTCCGTGTCCACGTCCTCGCTCAGGCCCGCGATATCGGCGACGAAATCCATCACGTGCTGGCGCAGTTCCTCGAAGACGGCCGCGCTGGCCCGTTCGCGCACCAGCGCCAGCTTGGTCTCGCGGTCCATCTTGCGCCACTTGGCCGGCCGCGCCAGCACGCCCTGGCTTGGCACCAGCGCATACGGCACTACCAGGTGTCCGGCCTTGACGACGCCGGAAAAGCGCACGAAGACGCGGCCTTCCATCTTGACCAGGCGGATATGCTCGGCCAGTTCCCCCAGTTCCGCGACCAGGGTGGCGTCGTTATTGTCTTCGGTGCTGTCGGAAATGTCGGTGGAAGTGTCGGGAGGAAGTGCGGAGGAAGTCATGTCGTGCCTGGGTGTTGAAGTAAGCGAGGCCGATTATACCGTGCGCAGGGTAAAGATTTTCCCCCTGCGCACGGTGCGGCTGCCGCACGAGCGCTGATTTGTAAAACGATGATTCCTTGAGGCGGATAAGCAACTGGCAAACATGGAGGGCGGCGCTGCCACCTGGCTGCAAATCATCTTGCTTGAACGCGGAATGGGAATCCGATATCCGGTGCTTTGCGCTTATCGGTTTTTTTTCTGCTGCATTTTTATTCGGCTGGAGTTTTAATGAATGTATTTTTATTAACTTTGTTAGATTTTTGAATTTAACATTAAAATTTCAATTGCCGTGACGCTGATAATAACAAAGAGTATGTTTTTATCGATAGCCACGGTGATGATATTCGTATCGTGTCAGTATTTTTCATTGCGCAAGGAATTGGCCGATGGCGCGCAATGAATTGAATTGTCTTGACAATTAATAATGGCGAGCTGATGATGGCTTCAGATTTTGCAAGGGTATTTTGGTATCTTTTCAACATATCTGAAATTGACGGCGACGTACGGCATTATTCTGGATGCCGCTCTGGCTATCGGCTGGGGCGTGCCGTTGATATGCACGGCTTTGATTTGACGGTGCTCCAGGATTTGCTGGAGGCCGCAGGATTTTCCATTTCGCGCTGACGTATGGCCAGCGCGCGATGACACCCGACATACCTGTGTATGTGGCCCTGCGCCAGAGGATGGCGCGCGCGGGGATTCATCAGCCATCCGACTTTGGGAGAACTCCATGAATAAAAAGCTCGCTGCATTTCTTTTTGCGTCAGGCCTCGGTTTGGCGGTGACTGCGACGCCAGCCTTTGCCAATTGCTATAGCGCCTGCGCTGCCGAATGGCGGGCTTGCATCGCCGCCGGTACCTCTCAAGCCGAGTGCGGCGCCGAGCGGTCCGCCTGCCTGCAATCCTGCAATTGACGGGAGGAGTACTGCGCGCTGCGGCAGCCACTATCGTAGCCTGTTGCCGCTGACGCCAGCAAGCCATGGCGCCGACGGCAGTTCAGGCTGCCGTTGCGCGCACGGCGCGTAGCCCCCAGCCGGTGGCGATCAATCCGTCGCCGGCTTGCAGCGGCGCTGCGGCCTCCAGGAACGCGCCGTGCAAACGCTGCCTGGCGTCATCGTCCAGGCGGTCGATATCGTAGGTGTCGCCCAGGGCGGTCCACAGTTCGCCCGGCGTGGGCGACAAGGGCACGTCGATGTCGTCGAATTCAACGTCCGCAAAACCGGCATCGAGCAGCGCGCGCCAGCCCGCTTCCGATCCCGCGCGCCGGATGGCCATCTTAGCGTGGGGAAAGTTTCGGCTACGGTGGTGGCGTGTGGCGTGCCTGAACGATCTTATCTGCTGCACCATTGCGCCAGATCAGACGGCAAGGCGTGGAAAGCGATCACAGTAGCTGAGCCCCTTTCGCAGCGAGCGGATTTTGCCTTGATCCTGTCTTCCCATGCGCACCCTGATACTCGGCTTTGCCGCTGGCGCCGCCTGGTTGCAGACGCAGGCAAGCTTGCCGCCGCACGCGGGCGCGCTGCTGTGGGCGATCGCTGGCGCGGCGCTGCTGATGGCGTGGCTGTTGCGCCGTCACGCGCGCTGGCGTTCCGGTTGGCGTTCCGCTATTGCGCTTGCCGCTGGCGTGGGACTGGGCTTTTACTGGGCCGCCTGGCTGGCCCAGGCCGCGCTGGCGCCGCAGCTGGCGCTGGCCGACGAAGGGCAGGACATCGTCGTGACGGGGACGGTGGCCAGCTTGCCGTACCGCTTCGAGCAGGGCGTGCGTTTCAATTTTGCCGTGGAGAAGGCACTCAATGCGCAGGTGCCGCCCCTGATCGCCCTGTCCTGGTACGCGGGTTTTCGCGATGAGGTGACGAACGAAGTGGGCGACGTGCAGCCGGGCGAACGCTGGCGGCTGACGGTGCGCCTGCAGCGTCCGCACGGCAATGCCAACCCCATGGGCTTCGACTACGAAGCGTGGCTGCTGGAGCAGGGCGTGCGCGCCACCGGCTATGTGCGGCCGCAGCCGCGCGCAGACACGCCCAACGTGCGCCTGGCGGCCTTCGTGCCCGGTTTCGGCAATGCGGTGGAAGCGAGCCGCGCAGTGTTGCGTGCGCGCATACTGCGCAGCCTGGAAGATAAACAGTATGCGGGCGTGATCGTGGCGCTGGTGGTGGGCGACCAGCGCGCCATTCCCCAGTCGGACTGGCAAGTGTTCAACCGCACGGGCGTGAGCCATTTGATTTCGATTTCCGGCCTGCACATTACCATGATCGCTGGCCTGTTCGCCCTGGGCGCGGGCGCGCTGTGGCGGCGCTCGTTTTTTACGGACCGGCAACTGCCCTTGCTGTTGCCGGCGCAAAAGGTGGCGGCGCTGGCTGGCGCGCTGGCGGCATTTATATATGTACTGCTGGCCGGCTTCGGCGTGCCTGCGCAGCGCACCTTGTATATGTTGCTGGTGGTGGCGCTGGCGTTGTGGCTGGGACGCATCACCAGCATCGTTCACGTGCTGTGCCTGGCGCTGGGCGTGGTTGTAGTGCTCGACCCCTGGGCCGTGCTGTGGCCCGGTTTCTGGCTGTCATTCGGCGCCGTCGCCACCATGCTGTACGCGACGGCGGGCCGCACCACGGCGCCCTTGCCGCAGAACGCCAGCCGCTGGCGCCGCCTGCGCGCGGCCGTGGCGCTCGGTGCGCACACGCAATACGTGGTGACGGTGGGGCTGGTGCCGTTGACGATGCTGCTCTTCTCGCAAGTGTCGCTGGTCAGCCCTGTGGCCAACGCGCTGGCCATTCCCGTCATCAGCCTGGTCGTCACGCCCTTGTCCCTGGCGGGTAGCTTGCTGCCGGCGCCCCTGTCCGATGGGCTGTTGCTGCTGGCGCACGTCATCGTGCAAATGCTGGCGCAGGTGCTGGACTGGCTGGGCGCGCGCCGCTTCGCCGTCTGGACGGCGCCCGCGCCCCCAATGTGGAGTTTTTGCTGGGCATTGTTCGGCACGGCCTGGCTCTTGGCGCCACGGGGATGGCCCCATAGGTGGGCGGGCATGCTGGGCTGGCTGCCCCTGCTGACGGCCTTGCCGTCCAGCCCGCCACCGGGCCAGATGTGGGTCACGGCCTTTGACGTGGGACAAGGCATGGCCGTGCTGGTGGAAACGCATGGCCACCGCCTGCTGTACGACACGGGGCCCGCCTACAGCCTCGATTCCGACGGCGCCAGCCGTGTCATCGTGCCGTATCTGCGGGCGCGCGGCATCGCTACGCTCGACGGCGTGATCATTTCCCACAGCGACCTCGATCATGCGGGCGGCGCCATATCTCTGCTGGAGAACGTGCAAGTGGGCTGGCTGGCCTCGTCGCTGTTCGATGGCCACCCGGCAGTCGAGGCGCGGCGGGCAGCGCAGCGCCCCTATCTGCACTGCATGGCGGGCCAGAGCTGGACCTGGGAAGGCGTGCACTTCGCCATGCTGCACCCGCTGCCGGCCAGCCACGACGATATATCGCTGAAACCGAACGCCCGCAGCTGCACCGTGAAGATCACGGCAGGCCAGCATGCAATCTTGCTGGCTGGCGACATCGAAGCGGCGCAGGAAGCGCAGCTGCTGGCGCGCTCGGCCGATGGAGAGCTGGCGGCCGACGTGCTGCTGGCGCCCCACCACGGATTATGTCACCCACAAAAAGATCGCTTATTGGGCGAGGCCCGTATGTCCGGTCACGCTTGCTTCGCAAGATCTACAGTGTCGCGTGTTGTATTTTTCGGTATGACATCCATTCCCACACGGCAATCGAGTTAAAATTAGTACTCGATTAGGCATCGGTGATGAGCATCCACATGCTATCAAATCTGCACAACAGTAGAGCCACTTTGCAGGCCCGCTTGTTTTATTGCAATAATACCACCCTAAAGCGGCACTTCCTCAAGGTGGTGTATGACGGTAGCAACATCGGAGGGCGCCACGACGCTGATCATTATTACCTCAAGTAGTCCCTGGGGCATCGAAGGATTCAAATAATTCACGCGCCCGGAACTCAAGTTGCCAATGGTTTCAGCCTCCAACTGCTGCAGTGTATTGTGCGACAGACCTGCGAACTTCGCTCGACGTTGCTACGTTGACCCGACCACTAAACGACGGATGCGAACTGCTTTCCCGACTTCGTAGATATACATATGCCGCAGTTCTATAGATGTACAAAATATTTTACATTCATTTGCTTCGCATACTTACTCTTAACTTACTGTTCTAGCCACGCAGGTTGTATCTGCCGAGGCAGCAGTGCTGCTGGAGAAAATAGAAATGGTTATTGCAGTTGAGGTAGTAGAGTACGTCTTCGGTGGTATTGCGTGGTTATAATCGACGAATTAATATCAATGTATTCACGTTGCACAGGATATTCATTGTTGTTAATTTAGTCATAATTTCAAACTGTGTCGCTTTTCGTAGATTCAAAAATCGTAAAGATCATTGATGAGTAAACGTAGGCTACTGCGCGATGTGGAATTTTAAAAATATCAATTAAACTGGAGGAATGCGTGATAGACCAGCCTAAGGGGCCTGCACAAGAGGGACTTTTTTCAAATGCTCTATTTGATGTGGAGCATGCATTGGGAATGTATGCGTTCAACTCATGCACAATTTTCGCGGAAGATATCTATGATAAGAACATACTTGCTCCCTTAATGAGGGTCATTGAGTCGTGTCATATTTACATCATTGGGTATACTCCAGCAATAAGGTTTCTCGATGCTCGACAGGATAGCAATCAACTAGAAATGGACTTCTCCGTTGCAAATTTATCTCACACTATATCGATCAATCTTCCCCAAGGATTGTCGCTAAGGCAACGAGATGGATTTAACATTCTTGAGGACGAATCTGGAAAGACGTTCTGGCCCAATGAGGATTTCTTAAAGCACAAAATTGAAGAAAAGGTAGGTATGCTGAAGTTCGATGTTAAGTATATCGGACAAGCATATGGAAAAGATGGTTCGCGAAATTCGATCGATCGGCTTTTGAAGCATGAGACGCTTCAAAAGATAGCTATTAAAGGTGTGCCCGAGGGACACAGGTTAACCATACTGATGCTGGCAATCCAGCCAAATAATCAGTTATTTACTGTTATGAATCCATTTGCGAAGAAGAAAGATGACGATGGAAAGAGAATCAGGGATGGAATTAGCAAGCTTTTTAATACAACGGAGCAGGAGAGAATTTCGCTGTATGAAGCTGCGCTTATTCGCTATTTCTATCCTGAATTTAATAAGGAATTCAAAGATAGTTTCCCCTCAACCAACTTGAAAATCCTGCAGGACTGCTATGAAAAAGATTTTGGCGGCGTGGTGGCCGAAATATGCATCGACGGACTCGCTTTTAGACTTTGCTCTGAAAAAGTGGAGCCGACGCCGCATCACATAGCGCGTCACAGTCTGCACAAATTAGAAGAGCGAAAAATGTTCTTCGGTTTCTAGTAACAATAATATCGAAAAAACAGACCTGATTAGGATGAGATCCTGTTAGGTTATAGGTTCGCAAAATTCATGCAAAAACGTGTATAGGAAAATCAATGACTTTTACATTGATTTTGAGAATGCCAAGATGATTTTTCAAAAATTCCTGCAAAAAAACCTAAGCTGAGAGTAAAACTCCGGGCGACGAGCTGCCAGCACGGCCCACCATTGCTTAAAGCCTTGCGGGTGGGGATCATCGACGTGGGGCTGCTCCATAGTAGCAAGTCAACCAATGCTGGCGTCTCCTCGAAACGTCCTCGGGGGAAACCAGAATCGTCGTCCTCGGTAGTAATCATGCCGGGACCTTCCATATTTCCTGAATATGTGCTTGCACTCATCCCCAAACCTCCTTGCGCTCGGCTCCAAGTACCGGACCCAGTTTAGCCAAACGTGACCATACTTTTGTCGGCGACTCATTGGATATCATGGCCGCCTCTTCGACCGCCATAACAACAATTTGCACCGGTGCCTCGTCCAGAAAATGAAGCATCTGCGCCTCGTATCCGCGAGGAACCTCACCCGTGGAAAGAGCATGCTGGAGGGTTTCAACGCTCATCTCTTTTTTATAGCTGACGCTGCTGGTTTTGGCGGCCATCCATAGGCCATTCTTGCGCTTCCGGGCCGCTAACGACGGAAGGTCGAAACTCAATCCGACGATGCCCATGATCTTGGTCAAGCGCTGAAAACTAAGATCCTTAATTGTCCCTGCTTCCAAGCGTTGTATGGTCTGGCGCGATAGATTTGCCAGATTAGCCAGGTGCTGTTGAGTCAGGCCAACCGCTTTGCGCCGCAGATAAATCTCTTGTCCGATCATGTGTATGCTCACAATTTCACCTCTTGAATGCACAATATATTGTACATCTTGCTGAAATATATGGCAGTCCTGCTATTCACACCATTGCGAAGCGTTCATTCTGGCACAAACCGAAAACTGATCCGCCTAGCTAAGTGGTTCTTTGTCAAGAAGAGTCAGTCGATGTTTGTCGTCACCCTCGATCCGCGCTTTGCCTGTAGGACCGCGCACCGTCTGCCGCCGGTAGGTCAAGTCACGAAAAGAATGGTGGCCGTCGAGCGGTCGCTGGCTGGCCAAGTGTGGCATAGTTTTTAATTCATCGTGCCATTGACAAGATGAGCAACGTCGGTGAGTGAAGTGAGTATCCCACTGATGGCCATGTTTTTCATGTTCTGCTTGCCGACTGTGTCGGTGAGTTGTTTACCCCAGCAGTTATGCCTTTTACTTGCCTGAATACCCATCTGCCGGCGATATACTGACAGTTTTCGTTAGATGCTCTACGTCTGCTAGTCTTTACGGCTTCGATTTGTTTCTTTAAGCCGCGCAGACTGTTCACCAATTGCTTTTGCGCGATCATGCATAGTGATGTGGTCTGCTAGCCAGGAATATTCGTTCTTTAACTGTGAAGCTCTGATACGGCCAGCTAGTCGGTGGGCGTCTTCTACGAGAGCGTATAAATCTAGCGATTCGAAAGGGCTATCTTTCATATGAGTGGATAGAAATTTGCGCAAGCCGTTCTCGGTAGCACAGATTTTTTCAACCGCCTCGTAGGTCTCGCTATACGTATAGTTTAGCTGGGCGAAGCGGTGAAGGATCGAATGCATTCTTGGCTCTTCCGAAAGTGCGCCCGCTTCGACGCTTCTTCGAACATTTTCAGACCAAGTAGCAATAGCTTCATTGACTACATCACCATTGGATATCAGCTGATCCTCGGGGACTTTGATCAGTTCGGGATGCAGGCTCCATTTTCCCTGCTCGATCGCAGCTTCTAGCAGTACCTTCTCTGAAATCGATAAGGGCGATCCTACAATGATCCGGAGGAAGCTTGATTCACGCTTTTCTGTCGGAGCCTTCCGAATCAAACGCTCCAGTGCCTTCGCAAATAGCTCCGCGAGATCTGTTGTTAGGTCATGTTCAGATTCCGAGCGAAGCGCGCGTGCTATCAAAGCATTGGCGCTCCCATCAACGTCCAGTGTTTGACAAGAAGGTAGGTAATTACAAATCCATTCGAGAAGTAATACCAATTCGCTTGACTCTCCAGTTGCGAGTGCCTCCCCGAGGGCTAGTGGTTTTGATAGTTTTTCGTGGATGTCGCTTGCTTCTGGTACGCTTTCCAGCGAGGTCATGAGGAAGTATCTCGCTAGCCTATCCGGATCAGCGATATGAAGATTGTCTTCGGGCACGCGATCACTCTTTCCTGCGCCCTCGGGAAAGAGGAATGCGCAGACTTTTGTAGCCAACGTGTAGTCGGGTTCTTGCTGGGGTAGATGCTTTGCCCAAAGTGGTTTATCATTTTTACGCTCTGAATCCAACCCAGCCCAGTTAGTCCATTCGAACTCATCCGCATTAAAGCCAGAATCCCCTCGGAACGAGTGACCTCCGGTGAAATCAGTCGGGTGACGGTGGACACAGTCGCGGACTTTTGGGAAGCGCTGCGATAAAGCTTCAAATACGATAACGTCCGCCGCATTGACCTCGTTCAGAGTCGCCGGTAAGCTCAGCATAAGCCTATTCATCAGACGGACGACATCCCTTGGGTGGCGTGCGAGACGGGTCAAATATCCAATCGCCTTCTGGTAGACGGAGATTTCATAATTGCGGAGTTCAATCCCTAGCGACGAAAGAAGGAGCTGAACCTGCTTGTCGACGAAGTTCCTGAGCTGGTACTCGAACAGTGGTGGTATAGGGTACGCTACTTGGACTATCTTTTCCAGGTATGATAGGCCTGAATCAAGGTTTCCGTTTCCCAGGGCCACCGCAACAACGTCGCGGTCGTAGGCTAGCAGATATGTAGTTCTGGGGAAATCAGCGACAGCTTTGATCGCCTGAACGACGGTACGGATCTCATCTGCCGGCAACCGGTCCACGTCGTCCACGATCACCACAATTGGCCGATCAAGGTCACGTAGGGCCTCCACTACATCGGCTTTTTTCTTCGCTAAATCTAGGCTAGGTAAGAGCTTTTTCAAATCACCCAGTGCATCTGTCGCTTCCTTTGTCCCGTCCGCGACATTTCCAGCAATCGTCCCCATATCCTCAGCGATGTTTCCCGCGAAGCCAATGCCAGGAATGTACTTGAGGTACTTGAGATGCTTCAATAATCCTATATATCCCAGTAGCTTCTCCCCAGCATTGATGGCCCTTTCTGGCGAACTTGGATTGAGATTAATTGCGGCGGCAATCTGTGTTACCAACGCGTCGACCAGCGCTCCAGTATTGCTAACCATCCAAGGGTTGAAGTCGACGACGATAGGAGGGAAGTCGGCTGCGCCACATCGGGGTAGTTCCTTCTTTATGAAGCCAATTACTGTGCTTTTGCCGCTTCCCCAGCTGCCCTCAATACCTACAACCAGGCCTTCGCCTGCACTCACGAACAACAGCGCTTTCGCAAGCGACTTCGCGAAGTGCGAACGGCCAAGCGCGTCGGATTCTGCAGGACGATCCGGTATGTAGGTTGGTGTGGTCATCTTCGTAGGTTAACTTCGTTGAACCGCTTTATTTTGCTCGTTTTATGCGTGGCTATTGTGAAGCCATACGTGCCAAGTTGTCCGATGATTTTTCTGTCAGGTCTTGACACGGCCATCAGGCGCACTCTGGTAGTTCTGCCCGATGTACTTTTTGAAAGGGCGAATAGCATCCACCGTATCACCGATGATGTACACCATGGCTTGGGCCGCGACTTTGGAATTGAATTCCACAACAGTCGCCTTATCAACCTCGTGCCTGCCTGATGGGAACCGTTTGGAGTCGCAAATGATGTAAGCGATCCGTGGAGTAATCGGATAATAGAGATCGGCATACTCAGGTGGGGTAAATTTTTTCTCAGAAACACAGGAGTGCACGTTGACGATAGGTTGGTCGGACGTGATAAAAGGTACGCTAGTATCATTTATCAGCAATGCATGCCTCGCGTTCTGGCGCCCCATGTACAGGCTAAATCCCATGTTCATTCCATACATATAACTCAGGAACCACCACGTATGCTGCATAGCATTGGCGACTTCAATCTCAAGAGCACTTTGTCTAGATAGGACCCGCATTACACCATCTCGGAAAGTTTTTGTGCGGCAAATCTGGTGTCCGAAGAATGTCATGAACTCGAGCATATGCCGCTGATTTTGCAGCACATCAAGTTTCTCTTCAGCTAACGCGGCTAACACGGGAAGCGCCATTTTTTCATGGGCGGCATGGAGATTTTCCAATTGATTGCATTTCAACGCCTGGAGATATTGCTCAATTTGCAGATTCTGAGTGCCAGACTTGCCATAGATGAACTCAACCTGCTGTATCCTTAGAAAGTCATGAAGATATGACATGTGGTGTTGCTGCAAATGATCGGGGCTACTTCGTGAGAATCCTTTAATCACCTCAATATGCTTGCTATTAAGCACGGTAATTTTATAGAAATAGTCATCAACGGCAATGCCACGTACACTGTCGTGCGCAAACTTCCCCGTTTTCGTGGTGTAGAAAACGTCCATCGTACCGCGACCCCATCGGGCTAGATACTTCGCCCACACGTAATGTTGTCGTTTCTTGGCTTCGAGGTCTTTTCGCAACATGGTATCCATTCTGTTGGGCGTCGGCTTTCGGATTCATTTTACCAAGCTTCCTACCAGCCTAGGCGCCGGATCTACTTGTCGGCAGCTATGTGCGTAAAATACGTATTACATTTTCAATACTAACGCTTCTTTCCATTAACTTAAATTTCCATGTGGCATCGATATATCGAAGAATGATGTGCTAATTTGTCCTGTGGTTGTTCAAGTTCCTTGCGTAGCTTGCTAATCGTGCATCCGGTCGCCTTGAATAGAGTCAAAATTTTCGTTTAACGGAACAAAATTCACCTCACCATATTCGGATCCTAGGGCAAAATAGACCAAGAAATTTATGACTTATTTCATTCCGTAACTCTTCGAAGGGGCGGAGATCTGTGAAATAGCCCCTTGATTCACCAGACACAGCCTATGCGTTATTCTTACGGATAGGAATAGGACTGTGCATATGACTA
>NZ_JBXAKW010000002.1:0-660283 GCF_058798815.1 Janthinobacterium sp. GW822-FHT07A03
TTGTGTTTGTCAGCTGCGAAGAAGGAAGAGTATGAAGCAATTTGCTACGTCCGTCAACTCCTTCTTTTTACTGCATCACCGTTTCCGGTGATCCTCAAGTGCCGCATTTGACTGCGTCTCATTGGGGAGGCGAACTATAGCAAAGCGCCCCGGGAGTAGCAAGGCTTTTCCGGGGTATTTGCGGCCAACTGCTACAATTTCGCCCCCTCCGCGCCAAACGGCGCTTGCCTATATATAGAACCATAGAAGATTCACCATGAAACAACAAGCTCAAGGATCAGGCCTGACCCTGAAACGAGCTGGCTTTACCACTGGCTTCGGCGTGCTCGCCGCCACCCTCGGTTCCGCAGTCGGTCTCGGCAATATCTGGAAATTCCCCTATCTGACCGGCGCCAATGGCGGCGCCGGCTTCCTGCTCATCTATCTGCTCGCCACCTTATTAGTAGGCCTGCCCGTGATGATCGCGGAAATCACCCTGGGGCGCCGCGCCAAGGTCAACCCGATTTCCACCATGGAACAGCTGGCACCGAAGGGCAAGCCCTGGTGGCTGGTCGGCTTTATCGGCATGGTCGCCGCCTTCCTGATCGTCGCGTTTTATTCGGAAGTCGTGGGCTGGGTGTTTGCGTACATCGCCAAGGCCATCGATGGCTCCATCCTGAGCAGCGACAAGCTGGTGACGGAAGCGGCCTTCGCCTCGCTGATCAGCAATCCTTTGCAATCGCTGTTCTGGCAATGGGGCGTACTGCTGTTTATCGGCGGCATCTTAATGCTGGGCGTGACCAAGGGCATCGAGGCGATCGCCAAGAAGCTGATGCCACTGCTGTTCCTGCTGCTGCTGTTGCTGTGCGCGGTGAGCCTGTCGCTGGATAAGGCGGGCGAAGGCCTGGCATTCCTGTTCCGCCCTGATTTTTCCAAGCTGACGGCTTCCGTCGTGCTGACGGCCATGGGCCTGGCTTTCTTCAAGCTATCTGTCGGCATGGGCACGATGATGACCTACGGCAGCTATTTCCGCGATGACCAGAATATCCCCGTCACCACCTTGCGCGTGATGGCGGCCGACCTGGGTGTATCGATGCTGGCCGGTATCGCCATCTTCCCCGCCGTGTTTACGTTTGGCTTCGCTCCCAGTGCGGGACCGTCGCTGGTGTTCATCACCATCCCGGCCGTATTTTCGCAAATCCCGATGGGGCAAGCCCTGATGGTGGTGTTCTTCATCCTCGCCGCCGTGGCCGCCACGGGGGCGATGCTGTCGCTGATGGAAGTGCCCGTGGTGATCTTCCATGAGCGCTTTGGCTGGACGCGCACCAAGTCCACCATCGTGACCATGCTGCTGCTGGCCGTGCTCGGTTCCGTGTGCGCGCTGAGTAACAGCACCCTGGCGGACTTCAAGCTATTCAATTTGAATATGTTTGATTTGTTCGACTTCGTTTCGTCGAATATCTTCCTGCCCGTGGGCGGCATCGCCATTGCCTTGTTTACAGGCTGGGCCTGGGGCAAGCAGCATTTCATCGAGGCGATCAGCAATCATGGTCAGTTGCAAAATCAAACCCTGGCGCATGTGCTGCTGTTCCTGCTGCGCTTTGTCTCGCCCGTGCTGATCCTGATCGTGATGCTGAAGGGCTTGAAAGTCTTTTAACTAGAGAACCCGGGTGTAGGTCTGGCGCACCAGCACCCGGTCGCCGCAATCGAAATGCCACCATTCGCTGTTGATGCCGAAGAAACCCGCCTGGAACATGGCGTCGCGCAGCAAGCGGCGATGCTCCACTTGCTCCTCCGTAATGTCCCCCTTCTCCAGCAACACCAGCTCCAGCGCCGGATGCGAGCGCTCACTTAGGTCATCAAAGCCCGTGCCCATGTCCAGTTCCCTGCCGTCCGGCCCCACGATGGTGATGTCGAGCGCCATGCCGAACGAGTGAATGGAGCCGCGCGACGGCTCGGCGATGTAGCCCAGCAACTCCGTTCCCTGCAGCGCATCCCACAATTGCTGCTGCACCCGCTGCGGGCGCAGCGCGTCAAGCACCAAGAGATGATGATCGGGGCGCTGCGCGGCCAGCCAGGCCACGGCCTGCTCCAGCGCGGCGGCCGCGTCGCGGTGCAGCCAGGCGCAATCGATGGGGCTGTATAAGTCGCGGCCGACGAAGTTGTCGGGCGTGGCATAGCGCAAGTCGACGGCGATGCCGGCGATGCTGCTCAGATGACGAAATTGCGGATCGCTGCCGACCGCTTCTAATTGCAAACTTGCAACAGACATCAGACTCCTCTTTCCAGGCAGTTGCGCGCCGCCACGCCGATGCTGTCGGCCAGGCGCCGCGCGCCATGCGACAGCGGCGAGTGGCTCGCCGTCAGTAAATACAGTTGGATCGGTATCGTGGGCGCCCAGGGACGGCGCTGCAGCCGCTCGGGCGAGCCGGACGCAGCCGTAAACGGGTCGACCACGGCCATGCCGGCGCCCGCTTCCACGAGGGAACGGGCGATTTGATACGTCTGCACCACGGTGGAAAACACGGGGTGGATATCCTGCGCCTCGCAGGCGGCCACCACCAGTTCGCCCAGCGGATCGTTGTCCGCATGGCCGATCAGCTCGCCGTTCAGGCCATGCGCGGTCAATGGTGTGCCGCAATCGGCCGCATGCCAGGTGCCGGCTGGCGCGATCACCGTCATGACACCGTGCGCAATGGGTTCGGCCACGATGCCCGGATGGCGCGGGTCTTGCAGCGATACGGCCAGGTCCGCTTCACCGAGGCGCAGGGTATTGACGATCTCGCCCGTGTGGTGGGTGGCCAGCTGGCAACGCGTGTGGGGAAAGTCGCGCCGCCACTCCGTCATGGCAAACGGCAAGACGCTGATGGCGAGCGTCGGCGTGGACACCAGGCGGATGGTTTCCACCGCATGCCCCTTCAGGCTGGCCGCCAGGCGGCGGATGCCCAATAAATCGCGGTTGAGCTTTTCCGTCTCGACAAACAAACGGTGCGCCTCGGGTTTCGGGTACAGCTTGCCCCGCACGCGCTCGAACAGCGGCATGCCCAGTTGCAATTCGCAATGCTGCAAGACCTTGGTCACGGCCGGCTGCGAGATATGCAGCACCTGGGCGGCGCCGCTGATGGTGCCAACTTGCATGATGGCGTGAAACACTTCGATATGACGCAGCCGCATGAGCTATTCCTTTACCTTGCTTTGGCCGCCTGGGCCGTTAACGTTCAGCATATAAGAAAAAGTCATGGGCTGGAACGGCCATGCTACTTTGTTGCAACAGCTGGCGCCGGCGTTGTCAGCACTTCCAGCAGGGCCGCCGTTTCACCATCGGGCATGCCGTCAAAGCGCGTATTGCGGTACTTCATCTGGAAGGCGATCAGCACATTGCGCGTCGCTTCATCGAACACGCCCGTATTCGGCGTCGCATAACCATGCTGGGCCAGCTTCTTCTGGAACCAGACGGCGTCCGGCACTTGCTGCTCAAAAATGAGGCGTTGCGCGGCCACGCGGTTGGCATCGGGCCAGACGATCAGGCCCGCATCGGCCAGCTGGCGCCATGGAAACAACGGACCCGGGTCCTGCTTGCGCTGCGGGGCGATTTCGTTGTGGCCCAGGATATTTTCCGGCGCGATGTTGTAGCGGGCCTGGATATCTTTCAACAGCGGAATCAGTTCATCGATCTGTGCCTGCGGGAATGGATACCAGAGGCGGCCTTCCGGCGTGTCCTTGTAGCCGGGATTGACGATCTCGATGCCGATCGAGCTGACATTCAACTGTGTATAAGTCTTCCAGTTACTCACACCCGCATGATTGGCCTGGCGCGATTCGTCGACCAGCACGTAAAACTTCGGCTTGTCCGTGTCCGTCAGCAAATAATGGCTGCTGACTACTTGTTCCGTCAGGATCTTGATCGAGCGGGGCAGGTCGCTGACCGTGTAATGGATGACGATGAATTTCACGCGCGGGCTCTGGCTGCGCGCATTCAAGCTATGGTCGAGGTGCGGCGCGGGCGTGGTACAGGCGGAAAGCAGGGCCACCAGCAGGGCGAGGGCGATTTTTTTCATGAAAGATCCGTGTTCGGGTTAATAAAATGTTCAGTTCTTGCCAATGCGCTGGCTCGCCGTCCTGGCCGCCAGCTTGGCCGCGGCCTCATGCGAACGGGCAACTTTTTGCTCCATCATCAACGATACAGGCAAAGCGGCGCGCATGGCAGCCGCGATGGCCGGGTGCAATTGCGCCGCGCGCCCGGCCAGTACCACGGGACGGGGACCGTATCGCGCCGTCAGGGCCAGGGCCAGGCGCGCCAGTTCCTGTCCCGCGCGCTGCAAGATGTCCAGCGCCAGCGGGTCGGCATCCGCACTGGCAGCCACGGCCAGCGCCAGGCGGCCGATGGCGCCCCGGTCCTGGCCGTACATGAAGGCGCGCGACAGCGACCAGTCGCTGCCGCCCAGTTGCGCAAACACGGCCCCGGCCATGGGCGAGGCTTGCCAGCTGCCGGGCGCCTCGTCTTCGCGGCGCCAGATGTGGCGCAAGGCTTCGCGCGCGATCCAGTAGCCGCCGCCGCCATCGTCGAGCAATACGCCGCGCCCGCCGGCGCGGTGAAAGCCGCCATCCGCATCGATCCAGGCGGCGATCGAACCCGTGCCAGCGTAGACCAGATAACCTTCGCCTGGTTCAAAACTGTCGCGATAAGCGATTTCAATGTCGTTGCCCAAGCTGACATCAGCGGCATCCAGCGCCAGCAAGGTGGCCATGGTTTGCGCCAGCACAACATCGTCGCCGCCAAAACCCGTCAAGCCGGCCACCACGGCACGCGGTTGGCCGACGGCCAGCACTTGCTTGCACAATGTTGCAAACGTGGCATGCACGGCGGCGCGGCCCGCATCGCTGCCCATTTGCAAGGCAGACAAGCCCTCGACGGCGCCGTCGGCCACGATGGTGCCGTCGCCGGTAGCCAGCGCCCAGCGCGTCTGCGTGCCGCCCGCGTCGATGCCCAGCCCGAGCACGGCAGTATCAGTATTGGTTGCAGGGACGGAAATCATGGCATGAGTGTAAAGCCAAGCTGGTCTTGCAGGCATGAAAGCTTGCGCATGTTTCATGCCTGCAGGTTATGGACTAGCGGTGAACGGTCAGCAATTACTTGGCGGGGGCCGTAAACGGTGCGCGCACGGTGACGCGGGGGCTTTCATTGCCGAGGCGGTCCACGGCGCTGACCACCACCGCATTGACTTTACCGGTGGCATCGTCGACCAGGGTCAGCTCGCCCTGCACACCCGTGACCACGGTGAAGCGCCAGTCTTCGCCGTAGCGGGCCCAGACAGCGTATTGCGTCACGGGTTTGCCGCCGCCCGACGTCAACTTGACGTTCAGGCTGCTGGAATCGCGGCGCAAGGCCAGCACAGGCGTGCCCGGCGCTTCCTTGCCCAGCCAAGGCGTGGCGGGGATCAGGGCAGGGCTTTGATACACGCTCGCCTTGAGTTGCTCGCTGACACCCTTGCGGTTCTGCATCAGGGGCACCATGCTGAAATGCACTTGCCCATTCGCGCCGGGGCGCGTGCGCGTCACTTCGATCTGCTTGATGATCTCTTGCGGCGTGAAGGATTTGGCGGAATTGTCGATGCGGCTCGTATATAAACCGGGCCACACGTGGCGGCCATACGGATTCTGCGCCAGCCAGTAGTCGAGCAGCACGCCAAACGCCTGCGGCGCCTGCGCCACAGGCCAGTACAGCTGCGGCGACAGGTAATCGAGCCAGCCCTTGGCCAGCCACAGTTCCGCATCCGCATACAATTTATCGTACTGGCTGAAGCCGACGATGCCGGCAGGGCGGCGGTCCGGGCGGCCTATGCCGAACGGGCTGATGCCGAAACGCACCCAGCTCTTTTCGCGGTGGATGCCGGTATATAAAGCTTCGATCAGCTGGTTGACGTTCTGGCGGCGCCAGGAAGCGCGGTCCAGCTGGCCGCCGGCCAGCAGATATTGCTGCCAGGAAGGTTCATCGGGAAACGGCAGTTCGCGCTTGGCGCCGCCATTGCCCGCGTCCAGCGCGGCCGTCTCGGCTCCCGCGCCGGCGCCAGGCGCGTCGATCGGATACGGATAAAAGTAGTCGTCGATGTGCACGCCATCGATGTCGTAGCGGCGCACCACGTCCAGCACCACGTCCGTCGTATGCTTCGAGGCGGCCGCATCGCCCGGGTCCATCCACAGATAGCGGCCGTATTGCTTGACGGATGCCGGGTTGGTGGACGCGAAACTGTCACGCGCCAGCGGCGACTTGGCCGTCGCATGACGGGCCCGGTACGGGTTGAACCAGGCGTGCAATTCCAGGCCGCGCGCATGCGCCTGGGCCACCCAGAAAGCCAGCGGGTCATACATGGGCAATGGCGGCTGGCCTTGCTTGCCCGTCAGGTATTCCGACCATGGCTCCAGTTGCGATGGGTAAATCGTATCGGCGCTGGGACGCACCTGCAGCACAATCGCGTTCAGATTCAAGGACTTGGCGCGGTCGAGGATGGCGATGGCTTCGGCTTGCTGCTTGGCGACAGGCAAATTGTTGCGGCTGGGCCAGTCGATATTGGCGACCGTCGAGACCCAGGCGGCGCGAAATTCGCGCGGCGCCGGCGGCGGCACTTCGCCCGTGATGTGCTGTACGGGCGGCACGGCCGGCAAGCCCGCTTCGCCTGGCGTCACTGCGGAAGGCATTTTGGTGCTGGTACAGCTGCTGAGCAATGTGGCGGTGGCTAACGCGGCCAGCACGCCGGCCGTGGCGCCCAGGCGTTTTTTGAAAGTAGACAACAAAACAATTCCTTGCAGTGGTAAAGCGCAGGTCTATCGGTGCGGGCATTTTACTGTGCGCCCGCCATCCTTGCGGGCGCACGGTTCAAAAGAATCAGGCCTCGGCCTTCTTGCCGAATTCGGGATCGATCTTGACCAGCGCGGCCATGATGAAAGCAGGAATGGTGGCGATGCAGACCCAGATGAAGAAGTGCTGGTAGCCGAGCATTTGCTGGATCCAGCCGCTGGCCATGCCCGGCAACATCATGCCCAGGGCCATGAAGCCCGTGCAAATGGCGTAATGGGCCGTTTTATGCGCACCGTCGGAGACCATGATCATGTACAACATATACGAAGCGAAACCGAAGCCATAGCCAAATTGCTCAAGCGCAATGCCCCCCGCGATCACATAGATGTTGCTGGGCAAGGCGCTGGCCAGGTAGACGAAGACCAGGTCGGGCAAGTGCACGGACAGCACCATGATCCACAAACAGCGTTTCAAGCCGAAGCGGGAAATGATGAATCCGCCCAGCAAGCCACCCAGGGTCAGGGCGATCACGCCGATGGTGCCGTAGACGAGGCCCACCTGTTCCGTGCTGAGGCCCAGGCCGCCCTTGGCGACGGGGTCGAGCAGGAAGGGCGCGGCCAATTTGAGCAGTTGCGCTTCGCCGAGGCGGAACAGCAGCAAGAAGCCGAGGATGACGAAAATATCCTTCTTCTTGAAGAAGGCGGCAAAGGTGGCGAAGAATTCTTGCAGCGGAGAAACACCGGCGCCCTGGATGCTGGGCCGGTCATCCTTGGGTTTCGGCAAGACAAAATAATGGTAGAGGAAGAGGGCGATGAACAATCCCGCCAGAATCGCGAACACGACGGACCAGGCCAGCTGCACATTGCCCGTCGCATGCGTCAGATAGCCGGCAAGAAACACCAGGCCGCCCTGGCCCGCGATCATCGCCAATCGGTAAAACGTGCTGCGCACGCCCACGAAGGCCGCCTGCTGGTGCTCTTCCAGGCCCAGCATATAAAAGCCGTCGGCGGCGATATCATGCGTGGCGGAACTGAAAGCCATCAGCCAGAAGATGGCCAAACTGATCTGGAAAAAGTGGGGCAGGGACGTCGTCAGGGCCACCAGCGCCAGCGCCGCGCCGATCACCAGCTGCAGGCCGACGATCCAGAAGCGCTTGGTGCGGTACATATCGATGAAGGGCGACCACAGGGGCTTGATGACCCAAGGCAAGTACAGCCAACTCGTGTACAGCGCGATATCCGTATTGGAAAAGCCGTAATTCTTGTACATGATCACGGACAAGGTCATGACCACTACGTAGGGGATGCCCTGGCCGAAATACAGGGAAGGGATCCACAGCCACGGATTATTGGCGCGCGCCGCGGCGGGTTGTTTCACTAGCTCCATACATCCTTCTTGGTCTTCCAGACAGAAGAATGCCGCGCCATCGGATCAGGCCGCCAGTGCCGCCCGCACACTGCCGTCCGCGCCGGCCAACAATGCCTGTGCCTGGTTTGTGTTGATTTTTTTGATCAAGGCAACAATCGCCACCTTGACGTGAAATTGGCATTGCTCGAGCACAGTCCTGGCCTGCACCTCGCTGGCGCCGGTGGCATGCATGGTCAGACGCACCGCCCGCCAGATCAGCTTGGCGTTGGTCGGCTTCAAGTCTACCATCAAGTTTCCGTAAGTTTTGTGCAAACCGACCATCAGGGCGCTGGAAATCGTGTTCAGGGTGATTTTTTGCGCCGTGCCCGCTTTCAGACGCGTGCTGCCGGAAATGACTTCCGTGCCCGTGTCGAGCACGATGCCGCATTGCGCCTCGCGCGCCACGGGGGCGTCCACATTGTTGGCGATGCCTATCGTCAAGGCGCCCGCCTTGCGCGCGGCCAGCAGCGCGCCCAGCACATACGGCGTGGCGCCGGAGGCGGCCAGCAGGATCACGACGTCATTTACTTGCGGCGACAAGGCCAGCACATCCCGCTCGCCTTGCTGTACATCATCTTCCGCCCCTTCCACGGCCGTGAACATGGCGCCCGCGCCGCCGGCCAGGATGGCGACGGCCCGCTCGGGCGGCCAGGAAAACGTGGGCGTCAATTCAACGCTGTCGAGCACGCCCAGGCGTCCCGACGTACCGGCGCCCACGTACAGCAAGCGTCCGCCGGCGGCGATGCGGGGGAGGGCGGCCGTGATGGCCGCTCCGATTTGCAGCGACGCCAGCCGCACGGCTTCGACGGCCCAGAACTGGTCATCGACCAGCGCCGCCACCAGTTGCTCCACCGGATACAGGTCCAGGTCCGGATGCCGCCGGCTCGGGGTTTCAGTTTTCAACATGATTTCAGAACATGGTTGAAGGTGAAACCAGTTTAATACCAACGAGCGAGATCAACCATGAAAGGATGGCGGGCGGGCATAACGGGAGTTTATGGCTGGTGCAGGAACGTGGTGTCCTACTTGTACTTCGATACGCTCCCATTTATGTCTATACTTGGGTTCGACGCCACAATCCACGACACGCCCCATGATCGCTCGCCAATTGCTGTTCCTGTTTAGCGCCCTTGGCGCCATCAACGGCATTTTCCTGGCCGTCTATTTTTTCAGCCGCCGGCCTCGCAGCCTGGCCGACTGCATGCTGGGCGCATTGCTGCTTGCCGTGGGGGTGCGCACCGCCAAATCCGCCTTCCTCTACTTCAACCCGGCGATCGCCATCGAATTTCGCCAGCTGGGCCTGTCGGCCTGCCTGCTGATCGGTCCCTTGACCTATCTGTATGTGCGTTCCTTCATCGCCGGCCTCGCGCAACAGCCTGCCGGCCAGCAATGGCGCTGGCATCTGGGCCTGTCCTTCCTGCTGATAGTCATTGGCGTTGCCTTTCCATATTCCGCGTATCGTCCTGTGTGGGACCGTTCAAGTCATGCGATTCATCTGTTCTGGCTATGCTACCTGCTGGCAACCGCCAGCTTGCTCTGGCAAACCCGCCATGCATGGCTGCACGACGGACAGCGGATGGCGACCAGCAGCATGCTGATGCTGAGCGTCTTTGCAGGCAGCTGTGTGATGTTGGCGGCGTACGCAAGCACGCCGTTCACGTCGTATATTGTCGGCGCCTTGTCGTTCACCTTCTCGCTGCATGTCGCGGTCATGGTCTTTCTGCTGAGAAAGGAAACCGCCACGCCTGCCGAACCGAAGCCGAAGTACCAGAACAGCCGCCTGACGCACGACGATGCGCTTGCCGTGCTCGCTGCGCTGGAACAACAGATGACCCGGCAGAAATCCTATCTGAATCCGAACCTGACCCTGGCCCAACTGGCCAAACGGGCGGGGTGCACGCAGGCGCAGGTGTCGCAGGTATTGAATGACAAGCTGAGCAAGAGCTTCAACACCTACGTCAATGAATACCGTATCGCCGAAGCGAAACAGGTCTTGGCCGACGAGCCGCAATTGAACATGGATACCGTTGCCGAGCGCTGCGGGTTCAATTCCAGTTCCACCTTCTACTCGGCCTTCAAGAAAGTTGCTGGGCAGACTCCCGCCAGCTTCCGCACCCAGCCCAGCCAGGCGGCCACGGCCATTTCCGCATAAAACCGCTCCGGAATCGCCATTCCGGAGTCTGAAATCCTGTTTGGCGACATCAATTCCCCTGCATTTCGATAACTTATCGACCAACAACGACCTGAAATAGTCGTTGCTCCGATAAACGCAGTTATTCATTCAGGGTAAAGTCATGATTCAGTTTTTATTGCGAACGGTACTCGCCTGTTGCTTGCTCAGCAGCGCCGCCGCCGGCACCGCCGCAACCGCCGACCAGGACGAAAATGCCATCCGGGAAACCGTGCGCTTGTATCTGCACGGCACCAGTTTCAACGTACAGGACGAGATCAACCAGGCCTTCCATGCCACCTCCCGTCTTTATCTGGACGGCAAAAACGATACGGAATGGGAGCTCAGCGGTCCGGAATACGCCAAACTCTTTTCCCCAGAGAAAATAGGGCAATTCAATGGGCGTCACGGGCGGCTGATCAAGGTGGAGGTGAGCGGCAAGGTGGCCACCGCCAAGGCCGAGATCCACATTCCCCAGCAAGGGGTCCGCTATATGGATGTCTTTCTTTTAAGAAAGATCGCCGGCAACTGGAAGATCATCAGCAAGTCGGCCGATCGCGAGCCGGCAGCCCCGCGCCATGCACGCAAGGTGCTGTTGGTCGTGTCGAATGTGCATCAATATCCCGGCACAAAAATTAATGCAGGCAATAATTTTCCCGAGCTGGCCTATACCTATGATGCCTTTCGCAAAGCAGGGTACGCGGTCGACTTCGTCAGTCCCGAGGGGGGCGCCATTCCCCTGGAAATGATCGTCACGTCGGACGAATTGCTCAAAAAACATCTGTACGACAGTGATTTCATGTGGGCACTGGCCCATACCAAGCCCGTCTCCGAGGTCAGGGCCGACGAGTATGCGGGCATGGCTTTCGTCGGCGGCGGCGCGGCCATCGTCGGCATCCCGGACAACAAGCCGCTGCAGGACATCGCTGTGCGTATCTACGAACAACAAGGCGGGGTGATCGCGGCCATCTGCCATGGCACCGAGGGCATCAAGAATCTGAAGCTCAGTGACGGTACTTTCCTGATCCAGGGCAAGGTGCTCACCTCGTTCCCCGATGCGTATCTCAACAAGGAATCGCCGATATACAAGGCCTATCCCTTCTCGGCGGAAGCGAGCATCAAGCGCCATGGCGGCATCTTCAGGCACGGCGCCAACGGCAAGAGTCACGTCGAGGTCGATGGCCGGCTGGTGACCGGCATGAGCTGGGAGTCGTCCGTGGGCGTGGCCGAATCCATGATCCGCCTGATCCAGCAGTAATTCCGGCAGCTGAATTAAGGAGAACGGCGCATTTCCGCCACGAAGTCGTAATGGTCGCTGCGGCAATACGAATGCGTCAGTTCCACCGCTTCGCCCGTTTCCAGGTAGGCGATGCGCGTGATGAACAGCACGGCCTGGCCATCGGGGATGCCCAGCTGCTTGGCCAGCACGTCCGTCGCATTCATGGCGCGGATGTGCTGCAAGGCGCGCACGGGCGCCTTCTTGATGCTGCTCAAGTATTCATACAGCGAATCGCCCATGGCATCCGGGTCCGGCACCACGCTGAAGGGCAGCACGCTCACTTCATATGCCATCACCACGTCGTCGGCCAGGCGCAAGCGCTCCAGGCGCGCCACTTTCGTGTTCTGCGCCAGGCCCAGGCTCAGCTGCTCGTCGCTGCTGGCGATGACGACTTCGCGCTTGAGCCAGCGCGAGCCGGGGCGGTAGCCGCGCTGCTGCAGCTGCTCGGAAAAGCTCGACAGGTTCGACAGCGGCTGCTCGATGCGCGGGGCAATATAGTTGCCCGAACCACGGCGGCGCACGACGAGGCCTTGCTCGACCAATTGATCGATGGCCTTGCGGGCAGTCACGCGCGATACGTCGAGCAGTTCGGACAGGGTACGTTCGGATGGCAGGGCCTGGTCTACCTGGTAGCGGCCGTTGCGTACGTCATCGCTCAGCTTGCGGGCGATCTGCATATATAAAGGCGAATTGTCATTTAAATCGACCTTGAGTTCTACACTGGTCTGGCTCATACAGTTCTCCTTGTCCTCCTAGTGTAATAGCGATGGCGCTTGCGCGTAGCCCGTCCATCCATGAATAAATGGAAAATGACCATAAATAACGGTTATACATTTAAAAAAACAATGTTTTACCGTACGTATAGCTTTGTATTATAGATAAATAAGCAATTTTCATTAGCCATGGAAACCATCGCGCCCTATGCTGGCGGCGCATCCACACATGGTATGAGAATATGAAAAAGCGAATCACGGGTTTGCTCGGCTTGCTGCTGCTGGGCGGTATCTGGCCGGCAATGGCCGCACCACCCGGCAGCGCCAGCGCACCCGTCGCCGGCCCGCAACAGCGCGCGCTCGACGCGGCCCTGTCGGCCATCGTCGAGGATGCGGCCCACCCGCTGGCCAGCCTGTCCGTGCTGGCCATCCGCAATGGTAAGGTGTCGTATCAGCAACAATTTGGCTACCGGCACATCGGTGCCACACCGGCGGAAAACCTGCCCGTCACGCCGGACACCCTGTTCCGCATCGCTTCCGTATCGAAGATGATGACGACCCTGGGCCTGCTGCGGCTGGTCGAACAGGGAAAGCTGAGCCTGGACCAGGACGTGGGCATTTATTTAGGCTTTTCCCTGCGCAACCCGCATTTCCCCCAGCGGCCCTTGACCTTGCGCAGCTTGCTCAGCCACACTTCCTCGCTGCGCGACGCGGGCGGCTATGCCTGGGGTCCCGAACGCAGCCTGCGCGACGTGTTTACGGCTGGCGGCGACGCGATGTGGGATTCCAGCGCGGCACCCGGCCGCTACTTTACGTATTCCAACCTGAACTGGGGCGTGATCGGCACCGTGATGGAACAAGTCACGGGCGAGCGCTTCGACCGGCTGATGCGGCGCCTGCTGCTCGATCCCCTGCAGTTGCGCGGCGGCTACCATCCGGCGGCATTCTCTCAGGCAGAGCTGGCGGACACGGCCACCCTGTACCGCAAGCGCACGCTCGACACGGAAATCTGGCAGCCGCACGGCCCCTGGATCGCCCAGGCCGACGATTTTGATCAGCGCCCGCCTGCCGGCATCGCGCGTTATGTGATCGGCAGCAACGCCACCGTCTTCAGTCCCACGGGCGGCTTGCGCATCTCCGCCGCGGGACTGGGCAAGATCATGCAGATGCTGCTCGACGGTGGCCGCCATGAGGGCAAACAACTATTGCATCCAGCCAGCATCGCCCTGATGTTTGGCCGGCAATGGCAGCTGGCGCAGGACGGCAGCAATGGCAACAGCGAACGGGGCTTGTACCGTGCCTGGGGCCTGGGCAACCAGCAGTTCGATGCCGTGGCGGGGCGGGGCAACGGCCTGGTCGAGGGCGCCAGCTTCACGGCCGTGGGCCACCTGGGCGACGCGTATGGCCTCGTCTCCGCCTTCGTGCTCGATTTCAAGCACAAGAATGGCATGGTGATGCTGGTGGGCGGCACGGGCAGCGATCCCGAACGTTATCCGGGCAGGTACTCCGCCATGGGGCGCAGCGAGGAATTGATCCTCACCACCGTATACCGTGGTGCGATTGACAAGCATGAATCATTTGCACTGAAATAGTGCATTCCTGAAAGTTATGGCTGCACCATGATGTTTCATTGGCTCACGTGATGGCCAGCCTCTAAGCTCTCATCGAATGCTCCCGCACCATGGGAGCGCAACGCAGCGAGGCAACATGCAGCAACAAGTCATCATCATCGGCGGCGGCGTCGTCGGTCTGACATCGGCCTGGTGGCTGGCCGAGGCCGGCTACAAGGTCACCTTACTCGAACGCAATGAACAGGTGGCGATTGCCGCCAGCTACCGCAATGGCGGCCAGCTCAGCTATCGCTATGTGGCGCCCCTGGCGGACGCGGGCGTGCCCTTGAAAGCCCTGCAATGGCTGCTGCAGAAGGATGGCCCGCTGCGCTTCCGTCCCGAGGCGGACTGGCGCCAATGGCGCTGGATGGCCAGTTTCTTGCGCAATTGCAATGCAGCCAGCAATGCCCGCACGACGGCCCAGCTGCTGCAGCTGGGCGAATGGAGCCGCGCCGGCATGGCGCAGCTGGAGTTGAGCGTACCTCCCGAAGCCTATGCCTGGCGCGATGCCGGCAAACTCATCGTCTACCGCTCGCCCGCCATCTTCCAGCGGGCCGTGGCGCGGCCCGAATCGGAAGAGGCGCGCGTCGTGCTGTCGCCGCAGGAAGCCGTGCAGCGCGAACCGGCACTGGCGGCCTTGCAGGGTGCGCTGGCGGGCGGCATCTTTACCGAGGGCGAGGCAGTGGCCGATTGCCACGCCTTTTGCCTGGCGCTGGAAGCGCGATTGCTGCAGCACCCGAATTGTTCGCTCCTGTTAAAAGGCGAGGCGCGCCGCCTCGTCACGCACAAGGGCAGGATCACGGGCGTCGACACCAGCCTGGGCCTGTTGCAGGCAGATCACTATGTGCTGGCGGCCGGCATCCAGAGCCGCGACCTGGCCGCCACGGCGGGCGTCTACCTGCCCCTGTACCCGCTGAAGGGCTACAGCCTGACGGCGCCCATCCGCGCACAGGACCGGGCGCCCGAGATCAGCATCACGGATTTCGAGCGCAAGGTGCTGTATGCGCGCATAGGCGGCGACCTGCGCGTGGCCGCCATGGTCGACATGGTGGGCGCCGACAACAGCATCGACTGGGGCCGCATCGCCGGCCTGACGCGGCTGGCGCGCGAAGCCATGCCGCACGGCGCCGATTACGACCAGGCCACGGCCTGGGCCGGCCTGCGCCCCGCCACGCCGAACAGCGCGCCGCTGGTGGGCGCCAGCAAAGTGGGCAATCTGTGGCTCAATGTGGGCCATGGCCCGCTGGGCTTTACCTTTGCCGCCGGCACGGCGCGCATCCTGGCCGATCTTATGGCCGGCAAGGCGCCGCCGTTCGCGCTGGACTTCCTCAGTCCGAAAAAATAGCCGGCCAAGGCGGCGCGCACGCGCTGCTGCCGATATGGCGGATAATTGCGGAACTTTCCTGTTCCCTTATTTGCCACCGCATGTCCACACCTCCGAAATCCGCCGCCTGCCCCTGTGGCGGCGCCTCCTACGCCAGCTGCTGCGGCCCGTATATCGCGGGCGACGCCTTGCCGCCCACGGCCGAAGCCCTGATGCGTTCGCGCTACACGGCGTTCACCTTGCGCGACGAGCCCTACCTGCGCGCCACCTGGCATGCCAGCACCCGTCCCGCCGACTCTTTATTTGCAGAAGAAGAAAAAGTCCACTGGCTGGGACTTGAGGTAAAATCTGCTTTACGTTTACGTCAACGTAAAGCAGAATCAGCAGATCAAGCCGAAGAGATACATCGCGACACCGTGGAATTCGTGGCCCGCTACAAGGTCAACGGCCGCGCGCACCGCCTGCATGAGGTGAGCCGCTTCGTGCGCGAGGCGGGCGAGGGCGGTGGCGCCCTGCGCTGGTTTTATCTCGACGGCAGTTTTCCCGAATAGCGCGACCCGAGAGACCGGGCGATCATAAAAAGGAACCGCAATGCCGCACATCGAAAGCAAACTCAATCCGCGCAGTGAAGATTTCAAGGCCAATGCCGCGGCCATGCAAGCCATCGTCGACGATTTGCGCGACAAGGTGGAAAAGATCGCGGCCGGCGGCGGCGAAGCGGCGGCTGCCAAGCACCTGGCGCGGGGAAAACTGCTGCCGCGCGACAGAGTCCAGATGCTGCTCGATCCCGGCACGCCCTTCCTCGAGTTTTCCCAGATGGCGGCCTACGCCATGTACCAGGACGCCAAGGGCGTCGATGCGGCCCCTAGCGCCGGCATCATCACCGGCATCGGCAGGGTCTCGGGGCAGGAATGCGTCATCGTCTGTAACGACGCTACAGTCAAGGGCGGCACGTATTACCCGATGACGGTGAAAAAGCATTTGCGCGCCCAGGAAATCGCCGACCAGAACAACCTGCCGTGCATCTACCTGGTCGACTCGGGCGGCGCCAACCTGCCGAACCAGGACGACGTCTTCCCCGACCGCGACCATTTCGGCCGCATCTTCTATAACCAGGCGAATCTGTCGGCCAAGGGCATTCCGCAGATCGCTGTGGTCATGGGTTCTTGCACGGCGGGCGGCGCCTACGTGCCGGCCATGAGCGACGAGTCGATCATCGTCAAGGAGCAGGGCACGATTTTCCTCGGCGGCCCGCCGCTGGTGAAGGCGGCCACCGGCGAAGTGGTGACGGCGGAAGACCTGGGCGGCGGCGACGTGCACACGCGCCTGTCCGGCGTGGTCGACCACCTGGCGCAGAACGATTTGCACGCGCTGTCGCTGGCGCGCACCATCGTCTCGAACCTGAATCGTACAAAACCGCAGCAGATGGCCCTGCGCGAGTCGGTCGAGCCGAAATACCCGACGCAGGAACTGTATGGCGTAATCCCCGTCGATACGCGCAAGCCCTTCGACGTGCGCGAGGTGATCGCGCGCATCGTCGACGGCAGCGATTTCGACGAATTCAAGGCCCGCTACGGCACCACCCTGATCTGCGGCTTCGCGCATATCTATGGCGTCAAGGTCGGCATCATCGCCAATAACGGCATCTTGTTCTCCGAATCGGCCTTGAAAGGCACGCATTTCATCGAATTGTGCTGCCAGCGCAAGATCCCCCTCGTCTTCCTGCAAAACATCACGGGCTTCATGGTGGGCCGCAAATACGAAAACGAGGGCATCGCCCGCAATGGCGCCAAGATGGTGACGGCCGTGGCCACGGCTGCCGTGCCGAAATTCACGGTGATCATCGGCGGCAGCTTCGGCGCCGGCAACTACGGCATGTGCGGCCGCGCGTTTTCGCCCCGTTTCATGTGGATGTGGCCGAATGCGCGCATTTCCGTCATGGGCGGCGACCAGGCGGCTTCCGTGCTGGCGACCGTCAAGCGCGACGGCATCGAAGGCAAGGGCGGCGCATGGAGCGCGGACGAGGAAGCGGCCTTCAAGCAGCCGATCAAGGACCAATACGAACACCAGGGCCACCCGTACTACGCCACCGCGCGCCTGTGGGACGACGGCGTGATCGACCCGGCCGATACCCGCATGGTGCTGGGCCTGGGCCTCTCGGCCGCCTTGAACGCGGAAATCCCGGACACGAAGTTCGGCGTATTCCGCATGTAAGCGGCACTCAGGGAGAAGATCATGGAATTTGAAACCTTAAAGCTGGTCATCGAGGGTAATGTCGCCACCGTGACCCTGAACCGCCCCGACGTGCGCAACGCCTTCAACGAGACGACGATCGCCGAACTGGCGCGCGCCTTCGAGGGGCTGGGGCGCAGCGAGATGGTGCGCGCCATCGTGCTGGCGGCGAATGGCGCAGCCTTTTGCGCCGGCGCGGACCTGAACTGGATGAAGAAGATGGCCGGCTACACGCATGCCGAAAACCAGGCCGACGCGCTGCAGCTGGCGCAGATGCTGCGCACGATTTACCTGTGTCCGAAACCCGTGGTGGCGAAGATCCAGGGCGACTGCTATGCGGGCGGCATGGGCCTCGTCGCCGCATGCGATATCATTCTGGTTGCGGAAGACGTGCATTTCTGCCTGAGCGAAGTGCGGCTGGGACTGATCCCGGCCACTATTTCACCGTATGTCATCAAGGCCATGGGCGAAAACGCGGCACGCCGCTATTTCCTGACGGCGGAGCGATTCTCCGCCCAGGAAGCGCTGCGCATCGGCTTTGCCCACGAGGTAGTCGAGGCAAGCGCGCTGGACGCGAAAACCGCCGAGGTGCTGAAAGCGCTGACGGGCAACAGCCCGCACGCCGTGGCGCAAGCGAAAACGCTGGTGCGCGAGATCGTTGGCCAGCCGGTCGACGACGCGCTGTTGGCGGACACCGCTGAGCGCATCGCGCAGATCCGCGCCTCGGAGCAGGGACGCGAAGGCGTGCAATCCTTCCTCGACAAGCGCAAGCCGGGTTGGCTCATGGGCTAGCAATATCATTGGAGCAGTTTTGAAAGCAGAAAAACAATCGGGCTGGGTCGAACGCAGTCTGCGCAGCGTGTGGCATCCTTGCACACAGATGCAGCACCACGAGACGGTTCCCTTGATCCCCGTCAGCCACGGCCGCGGCGCCTGGCTGTATGATCACGAAGGACGACGCTACCTGGACGCCATCAGCTCCTGGTGGGTGAACCTGTTCGGCCATGCCAATCCGCGCATCAATGCGGAACTGAAGGACCAGCTGGACCGGCTGGAACACGCGATGCTGGCCGGTTTCACGCATGAACCGGTGATCGAGCTGTCGGAAAAGCTCTCCGCCTTGACGGGCGGCGTGCTCGGTCACAGTTTTTATGCGTCCGATGGCGCGTCGGCCGTGGAAATCGCCCTGAAAATGAGTTTTCACGCCTGGCGCAACAGCGGCAAGAGCGAGAAACAGGAATTCGTGTGCCTGAAGGGCAGCTACCACGGCGAAACCATCGGCGCGCTGGCCGTCACCGATGTCGCCCTGTTCAAGGATGCCTACGGCCCCCTGCTGCGTGCCTCGCAGACGGTGATGTCGCCCGACTTCCGCCAGGCGGCTGACAACGAATCGGCGCAGGACGTGGCGCGCCGCGCGGCGGCAGACGTGGAACGGCTGTTCCAGGAAAAGTCCGAAAGAATCGCCGCCATCATCATCGAGCCGCTGGTGCAGTGCGCCACCGGCATGGCCATGCACGACCCGCTGTACCTGTCGCTGGTGCGCGCCCTGTGCGACCGCTATCAAGTCCATCTGATCCTCGACGAGATCGCCGTCGGCTGCGGCCGCACGGGCACTTTCTTTGCATGCGAGCAGGCCGGCATCTGGCCCGACTTCGTCTGTCTGTCGAAAGGCATCAGCGGCGGCTATTTGCCCCTGTCCCTCGTGATGACGCGCGAAGACATCTATCAAGCGTTCTACAGCACCGACGTGCGCCGCGGCTTTTTGCATTCGCACTCGTACACGGGCAACCCGCTGGCGTGCCGCGCTGCGCTGGCAACCCTGTCGATTTTCGAGGAAGACGACGTGCTGGCGGCCAACCGCGAACGCGCCGGGAAAATCACGCGCGCCCTGGCGCCGCTGGCGCAGCACGAGCGCGTAAAACACTTCCGCCAGCAAGGCATGATCTGGGCGTTTGATGCCGTCGATGCGGCGCCCGATTTTTCGCGCCGCTTCTTCAGCACGGCGCTGGAACACGAACTGCTGATGCGCCCCATCGGCTCCACCGTGTACCTGATGCCGCCGTACATCCTCGACGACGCCGAAATCGCGGGCCTGGGCCAGCAGACGCTGGCCGTCTTCAACCAAGTGATCGGAGCCTGAGATGGAACTGCTCACACGCTTGAAGCAGCAGCTGCAGGGGCTGGAAGAGCGCAGCCTGATCCGCCGCCGCCGTACCGTCGACACGCCGTGCGCGCCGCGCCTGACGGTCGATGGGCGCGACATGCTGGCCTTTTGCAGCAATGACTATCTGGGCCTGGCCGCGCATCCGCGCATCGTGGACGCGCTGAAAGAGGGCGCCGACCTGTATGGCGCCGGCAGCGGCGCTTCGCACCTGATCAGTGGCCACAGCCGTGCCCACGCGCAGCTGGAAGAACGCCTGGCCGCTTTCGTGGGCGCCAACCTGGAACAGGCGCGCGCGCTGTACTTCTGCACCGGCTACATGGCGAATCTGGCGGTGCTCACCGCGCTGTCGGCGGGCGACGCGGAAACCGAGATCTTCTCGGAAGCGCTGAACCACGCTTCGCTGATCGACGGCACGCGTTTGTCCCGCGTCAAGACGCGCGTGTACCCGCACGCGGACCTCGATGCCCTGGCGGCCCTGCTGCCGGCCAGCACGGCACAAACGAAAATCGTCGTCACCGACAGCGTCTTCAGCATGGATGGCGACCTGGCGCCGCTGCCCGCGCTGCTGGCCCTGTGCGAGCAATACGGCGCCTGGCTGGTGGTCGACGATGCGCACGGCTTCGGCGCGCTGGGCGAGAACGGCCGCGGCGCGCTGGAACACTTCGGCCTGCATTCGCCGTACCTGGTCTACGTCGGCACCCTGGGCAAATCGGCCGGCGTGGGCGGCGCCTTCGTTTGCGCGCATGAAGCCGTGATCGAAACGCTGATCCAGAAGGCGCGCCCCTACATCTTCACCACGGCGGCAGCGCCCGCGCTCGCGCATGCGCTGCTGGCCAGCCTGGCCATCATCGCCGGCGAAGAGGGCCGGCAGCGCCGCGCCCACCTGGCGGCGCTGGTGGCGCAATGGAACGAGGGCTTGCAGCTGCAGCGCTGGCAAGCCTTGCCCTCCGTGACCGCCATCCAGCCCGTCATCATCGGCGAGAATGCGGACATGCTGGACATCGCCGCCACCCTGTACCAGCAAGGCCTGTGGGTCGGCGCCATCCGCCCGCCCACCGTGCCAGCGGGGTCGGCGCGCCTGCGCGTAACCCTGTCGGCCGGCCACACGGCGCAGGAAGTGGCGCAATTGATCAACGCAGTCAACACCCTGGAAAGGACTCGCCATGAGCCTTGATGATCCTATCGTGGCGGAAGTGCTGGCGGACCTGGCGCCGGCCGTGCAGCCGGCACCGGCAGCCACCGGCCTGCCATCGCGCTTTGCCTGTTTCGTCACCGGCACCGACACGGAAATCGGCAAGACCCTGACCTCGTCGGCCCTGCTGCACGCGCTGGTGGCGCGCGGCGTGCGCGCCTGCGGCATGAAACCGGTCGCCGCCGGCGCCGAGATGCGCGACGGCGAACTGCATAATGAGGACGCCGACAGCCTGATCGCCGCCGGCAACGTCACCATGCTGCGCAGCCTGACGACGCCCTACATGCTGAAGGAACCGGCCGCGCCGCACATCGCCGCCGCACTCGAAGGCGTGAGCATCGAATCGGTGCCGATCCTGGCCGCCTACCTGGAAATCGCCGCCGCTTCGGACGCCGTGGTGGTCGAAGGCGTGGGCGGCTTCCGCGTGCCGCTGTCGCCCGGTTTCGACTCGGCCGACCTGGCGCAGCAACTCGATTTGCCCGTGATCCTCGTGGTCGGCATGCGTCTGGGCTGCATCAGCCAGGCCTTGCTGACGCTGGAAGCCATCGAAGCGCGCGGCCTGACGGTGATCGGCTGGGTCGCCAACACGCTGGAAGTGGAAATGCGCTTCCTCGACGAAAACATCGATGCGCTGATCGAGCGCATCCCGGCGCCGCTGCTGGGCAGGGTGCCGCGCCTGGCGCAGCCCAGCGCGGAAGCGGCGGCGGCGTATCTCGATTTCACCGGCTTGCCCAACTGGCCGGCGCAGCATCCAAACACCTAACGTATCCAAAAATAGAAGCGAAGGAATCACATGTCTCACGTCCAAGAAGCAGCAAAAACCGTCGAACTGCACCGCCCAGCGGCGCGCATCACCGTGCCGGAAGCGGCCACCTGGCCCGTCGCCGATGTGCTGGCCCTGTTCGACCTGCCATTCAATGAGCTGATGTTCAAGGCCCAGCAAACCCACCGCGTCAATTTCCCCGACGGCGACGTGGAACTGGCAACCCTGTTGTCGATCAAGACGGGCGGCTGCGAGGAAGACTGCGGCTACTGCCCGCAGGCGGCCCGCTACGACACGGGCGTGGAAGCGAAAAAGATCCTCGACATCGACACGGTGCTCGACGCGGCCCGCCAGGCGAAAGCCAACGGCGCCACGCGCTTCTGCATGGGTGCCGCCTGGCGCAGCCCGAAAGAGCGCGACATGGAAAAAGTCGAAGAGATGGTGACCAAGGTCAAGGCGCTGGGCCTGGAAACATGCGCTACTTTGGGCATGCTGGAAGAGGGACAAGCGGACCGCCTGAAAAACGCGGGCCTGGACTTCTACAACCATAACCTGGATACGGCGCCCGAGTTCTACGACAACGTCATCTCGACGCGCGAATACCAGGACCGTCTGGACACTTTGGGCCGCGTGCGCGAAGCGGGCTTGAAAGTGTGCTGCGGCGGCATCGTCGGCATGGGCGAGACGCGTCTGCAGCGCGCGGGCCTGATCGCCCAGCTGGCGAATCTGAATCCGTATCCGGAATCGGTGCCCGTCAACCACCTGGTGCAGGTGGAAGGCACGCCTTTGTATGGCCTGGAAGCGCTGGACCCGTTCGAATTCGTGCGCACGATCGCCGTGGCCCGCATCACCATGCCGAAGGCGCGCGTGCGTCTGTCGGCGGGCCGGCGCCAGATGGGTGAAGCCGTGCAAGCCATGTGCTTCCTGGCCGGCGCCAATTCCATCTTCTACGGCGACAAGCTGCTCACCACCGACAACCCGGAAGCGGAAGACGACCGCGTCTTGTTGAACAAACTGGGCCTGCAGACGCGCGGCGCCATGCTGGACTCGGTACAGAAAGAGAAGTGCGGCTGCTGATCCAGCCCTGTCGGGTTACGCCGTGCCGGCTAACCCGACCTACGAATACCGCCTCACCAATGCGTAGGTCGGCTTAGCGCAAAGCGCGTAAGCCGACACGCCAGCACACAACGTCCATGACAAGAGACAGCTGCCCCTTTTTGAGAGAATAGAGAGAGACCATGTTCACTAAAATCCTGATCGCCAACCGCGGCGAAATCGCTTGCCGTGTCGCCGCTACCGCGCGCCGCATGGGCATCCAGACCGTCGCCGTGTATTCGGAAGCGGACGCCAACGCCAAGCACGTCGCCGTCTGCGACGAAGCCGTCCTGATCGGCCCCGCGCCGGCCAAGGAAAGCTATCTGTGCGGCGACAAGATCATCGCCGTAGCGCTGGCGACAGGTGCGCAGGCGATCCACCCCGGCTACGGCTTTTTGTCCGAAAACGCCGACTTCGCCGACGCCTGCCACGCGGCGGGCCTGGTCTTCATCGGCCCGCCGGCATCCGCCATGCGCGCCATGGGCTCGAAATCGGCCGCCAAGTCGCTGATGGAAAAAGCCAACGTGCCGCTGGTGCCCGGCTACCACGGCGAAAATCAGGATGCCGACTTCCTGCACGGACAAGCCGACAAGATCGGCTACCCCGTCCTGCTGAAAGCGTCCGCTGGCGGCGGCGGCAAGGGCATGCGCGTCATCGAGAACAGCGCCGACTTCAAGGCCGCGCTGGCCTCGTGCAAGCGCGAGGCGATCAGCTCTTTCGGCGACGACAAGGTGCTGGCCGAAAAATACCTGTCGCGCCCGCGGCATATCGAAATCCAGGTGTTTGCCGACACGCTCGGCAACTGCATCTACCTGTTCGAGCGCGATTGCTCGGTGCAGCGCCGCCACCAGAAGGTGCTGGAAGAGGCGCCAGCGCCGGGCATGCCAGCGGAGCGCCGCGCGGCCATGGGCGAAGCGGCCGTCGCCGCCGCCAAGGCCGTCGGCTATGTGGGCGCGGGCACGGTGGAATTCATCGCCAACCAGGATGGCTCGTTCTACTTCATGGAGATGAACACGCGCCTGCAGGTGGAGCATCCGGTAACGGAAATGATCACCGGCACCGACCTGGTGGAATGGCAGCTGCGCGTCGCCTTTGGCGAACCGCTGCCGAAAAAACAGAGCGAATTGACGATTCACGGCCACGCCATCGAGGCGCGCATCTATGCGGAAAACCCGGAAAAGGGCTTTTTGCCGTCGATCGGCACCCTGCGCCACATGCAGTCGCCACCGGCCGTGACGTTCGAACTGGGCGGCACCGTGGTGCCGGCGTCCGTGCGCATCGATTCGGGCGTGCGCGAAGGCGACGCCATCTCGCCGTTCTACGACCCGATGATCGCCAAGCTGATCGTCTGGGGCACGGACCGCCGCGAAGCGCTGGCGCGCATGGCGCAGGCGCTGGCCGACTACCAGATCGTGGGCCTGGCCAGCAATATCGCCTTTTTGAAGCGCCTGGTGGAAGGCCAGGCATTTGCCAGCGCCGATCTCGACACGGGTTTGATCGAGCGCAATCAGGCGTCGCTGTTCCCCGCCCTGCAGGCGGCGCCCGACACGGCCCTGGCGCTGGCGTCCGTGGCCCTGCTGACGGAAGAAAAAACCGCATCCGAAGCGCAGTCGGCCAACCGCGCCGACCCGTGGGGCAATGCCCTGGGCTGGCGCCTGAACAGCACCCTGGGCCGCAGCCTGGCGTTTGCCGACGAATTCGCGCTGGCTGGCGACAGCAAGGCCTATGCCGCGCGCATCGCCTACAAGACCGATGGCTGGCTGTTCAACGGCCAGCCCCTGACCTTGACGGCGCGCAAAGGCAACGAGCTGCACATCAAGCTCGGTGAACGTGCCGTGCATGGCACGGTGCTGCGCGACGGCGAGCAGTTCCACGTATTTACCAGCGGCTTGCACTACACCTTGCACTACAGCGACCCGATGGCCCACGCGGGCGAAACGGAAGCAGAGGGCGGCCGCCTGACGGCGCCCATGCCCGGCAAGGTCGTCGCCGTGCTGGTGAACAAGGGGCAGGACGTCAAGAAGGGCGAACCGCTGGTCATCATGGAAGCGATGAAGATGGAGCACACCATCGCCGCGCCGCATGACGGCCTGGTGGAAGACGTGCTGTATGCGGTCGGCGACCAGGTGGCCGACGGTGCGCCGCTGCTGGCCTTCAAGGCTGCCGCGTAAGGGGCGCCCTTGGAAACGTCCATGCGCATTCTTCTACAACGGTCGGACGGCAAGGAAGCGGCGTGGATCAGCGACTTCCGTGACTTGCTGCCCGAAGCCGAGATAGTCTTCTGGCGCGAAGGCGAGACATTCGCGCCATGCGATTATGCCGTCGTGTGGCAGCCGCCCGCCGCCATGCTGCCGGCATTGAGCGAAGTCAAAGCCATCTTCAACACGGGCGCCGGCGTCGACGCGCTGCTGAAGTTCGGCGACGCGCTGCCCGCCCACGTGCCGCTGGTGCGCCTCGACGACGCGGGCATGGGCGTGCAGATGGCCGAATATGTGAGCCACGCCGTGCTGCGCCACTTCCGCCGCTTCGACGACTACGAGGCGCAGGGCCGCGCCGGCATCTGGCAGCCGCTGCCCGCCTTCGACAAGATGGAGTTCCCCGTCGGCGTGCTGGGCATGGGCGTGCTGGGCACGCGCGTGCTGCAAGCGCTGGCACAGTTCGAATTCCCTTTGCGGGGATGGAGCCGCGGCCGCAAGCACATCGATGGCGTCGCATGCTTCGCGGGCGAGGAAGGGCTGGAAACCTTCTTGCGCGGCACGCGCGTGCTGGTGTGCATGCTGCCGCTCACGCCGGAGACGCACAACCTGCTCGACCGCGCGCGCCTGTCGATGCTGCTGCCCGGCGCCTACGTCATCAACGTGGCGCGCGGCGCGCATCTGGCCGAACCGGACTTATTGACGTTGATCCGCTCCGGGCATATCGCCGGGGCGACGCTCGACGTGTTCCGCAACGAGCCGCTGCCGCAGCAGCACCCGTTCTGGCAAGAACCGCGCATCACCATCACGCCGCATATTTCGGCCGCCACCCTGCGCCGCGAAAGCGTGGCGCAGATCGCCGCCAAGATGCGCCGCCTGCACGCCGGAGACTCCGTCGCCGGCATCGTCAACCGTTTGCAAGGATATTGAGATGAGCAATCAACCGCATTTGCCGAAACAGGTCAAGATCGTCGAAGTGGGTCCCCGCGACGGCCTGCAAAACGAGAAGGACACCATCAGCGCCGCCGTCAAGATCGAGCTGGTCGACCGCCTGACCCTGGCCGGCTTCGCCAATATCGAGGCGGCGTCGTTCGTCTCGCCGAAATGGGTGCCGCAGATGGCCACCAGCGCGGAAGTGATGGAAAAGATCGCGCGCCGCCCAGGCACCATTTATTCGGCGCTGACACCGAACATGCAGGGTTTCGATGCCGCGCTGGCGGCAAAAGCCGATGAAGTGGTGATCTTCGGTTCCGCGTCGGAGGCGTTCTCGCAAAAGAACATCAATTGCTCGATCGCCGAATCGATCGCCCGCTTCGAAGGCGTGGCGAAGGCGGCCAAGGAACACGGCCTGCGCCTGCGCGGCAGCATCAGCTGCGCCTTCGGCTGCCCCTACCAGGGCGACGTGCCGCTGGACGCCGTGGCCGACGTCGTGGGCCGCATGCGCGACCTCGGTTGCGACGAGATCGACATCGCCGACACCATCGGCGTGGCCACGCCAAGAAAGACGCAAGCGGTGATGCAGCGCGCCATCGCGGCTTTCCACGTGGGCGGCCTGTCCGGCCACTTCCACGATACCTACGGCCAGGCGCTGGCAAACATCTACGCCAGCCTGGAGGTGGGCATTGCGATTTATCATTCGTCCGTCTCCGGCCTGGGCGGCTGCCCGTACGCCAAGGGCGCCACGGGCAACGTGGCCACCGAGGACGTGCTGTACATGATGCAGGGACTGGGGATAGACACCGGCATCGACCTGGACCTGGTGGTGGACGCGGGGCAGTTCATCTCGCAGCAGCTGGGGCGCAAGGGGTCCAGCCGCGCGGGCAATGCCATCGCGGCGAAACGCGCAGCTTAAACGAAAGGGGCCGACGGCCCCTTTTTACTGCCTGCCTTTGCTGCATGCAGCATGTACGAAAGACAGACGAAAAAAAACCCAAGAGCCGAAACTCTTGGGTTTTTTTCTACAAATTTGGTCGGAGTACAAGGATTCGAACCTTGGACCCCCTGGTCCCAAACCAGGTGCGCTACCGGGCTGCGCCACACTCCGAAGACCAAGATAATACAGGCCGTATCGACTTCGGTCAAGGGTCAGGTGAAACTCTGTGTAAATTATTTACGCGCGGCACTGGGACCCATGTATTTTTCAAAACGATACAAGTATGCGACACTGGGTTTGCAAGTTTTCCCGATCAGACATGAAGGCGACGACGGCAATGGATTTCAGTATGGAAAGAAACGGCGGTGGCCAGCCCATGCCGAAGGGCCGCGGCATCGCGCTGGGCATCGCCGTGTCTCTGCTGCTGCATGGCGCCTTGATCTATCTGTGGCGCCATGTGCAGCCGCCTGCCCCGCCGGATGCGGCCCCGCGCGTGGAATCGATCGCCGTGTGGATACGTCCGCTGGCCGCCAAGCCCCCGCCGCCGCCCGTCGAGGTCGTCAAGCCGAAGCGCGAACCCAAGCCCATCAGCAAGCCGAAGCCTGCCGCTGCCCGGGAAAAGCCGGCGGCAGCCACGGCGCCGGCATCCAGCCCGCAAGCCATCACGGTGGTGCCGGCCTCACCGGCCACGCCGACGGCCAGTCCAGATGCATTGACGCAAGAGACACCGAAATTCGACATGGAAGCGGCCAGGAAGACGGCGCGCAAGATGGCGGGCGAGCGCGACCCGTCCAAGGTGGGCACGGCCGTGGGGCAAATCCCCGACAAGCCCCTGCAAACGGAAACCCAGCTGGCGCGCGACATCGCCCAAGGCAAGCGCGGCGATTGCCGCACCGCCTATTCCGGCGCAGGCTTGCTGGCGCCCGTGCTGATGTTGCTCGACAAGAAGGATAGCGGTTGCAAGTGGTGATGAGCTGCTTGACTATACCCATATTGGGTACTAACATACCCAATATGGGTACTTTCGCAGATACATTGTTTTCCAAGACACAGCAACGCGTGCTGGCTTTGCTCTTTGGCCAGGCGCAGCGCTCTTTCTATGCGAATGAAATCATCGCCTTCGCGGCCATCGGCTCGGGCGCCGTGCAACGCGAACTGGCCAAGCTGGTGAAATCGGCCCTGGTAACCGTCAAGAAAGTGGGCAACCAGAAGCATTACCAGGCAAATCATGATGCGCCGATCTTCGACGAGCTGCGCAGCATCGTGCTGAAAACCTTTGGTGTCGCCGATGTGCTGCGCGTGGCCCTGCAACCGTATTGGCAGGAAATCGACCTGGCGTTTGTGTACGGTTCGATGGCCAAGGGCACGGAACAGGCGCACAGCGACATCGACCTGATGGTGATCGGTAACATGGCATCGAATGCCCAGTTGCTGGCGGCGCTGCAGCCAGCGCAGCAGCAACTGGGGCGCAGCATCAACCCCACCTTGTACACACATGAAGAATGGCGGCAAAGAATAGACGACGGCAAGTCGTTCGCCGTGCGCGTCCTCGAACAGCCCAAGATTTTTGTCAAAGGGGCCAATGATGACCTCCTCAAGCTCACAGGCGCTGGCGAACCTGGCGCGCATCGGCCAGCTCAAGGCTGAGCCACCGGACGCACGCGAACGGGCGGGCTTGCTGCGCTCGGCTACCGTGCGCCTGCACGATGCCAGGCAGCCGATACTATCGCTGGAAAGCCGCTTCGACCTGGCGTATAACGCGGCGCATGCTGCCGCCCTGTCTGCGCTGCGTCAACATGGTTATCGCAGCGACAACCGCTATCTCGTCTTTCAAAGCCTGGAACACACGCTGGGTTTCACGCCACAGCAATGGCTGCTGCTAAATCAAGCCCACAAGAAGCGCAACCTGGCCGAATACGAGGGCGAGCTGGATGTCACGCAGGGCTTTGTCGACGAGTTGATCGAGCATGTGCAACAGCTGCTCGCAGCGGCGCAGGCGCTCGATACCCCACCGCCGTCCTGAGTCCCTTATTCCTGCCCCTTCAACTGCAACGCCCGCTCATACAGGGCGTTTTTCTTGCGGCCCGTGATTTGCGCCGTCAGATTCGCCGCCTGCTTGACGCTGCATTCGGCCAGCAGGATGTTCAGGATGCGTTCCGCTTCCACGTCTTCCGCGTCCTGTGCTTCGGTGGCGCCTTCGAGCAGGACGACGAATTCTCCTTTTTCGCGGTGCGCGTCGGCGCGGATCCAGCTTTCCGCCTCGGACAGGGGGCAGCGGTGGATTTCCTCGAACAGTTTCGTCAGTTCGCGCGCGAACACCACCTGGCGCGTCGGCTCGAACGCTTCTACCAGGGCCGTGGCGCAATCGAGGATGCGGTGCGGCGCTTCATAGAACACCATGGTCGCCGTCACGCCGCGCAGGCTGTGCAAGATGTTTTCGCGCTGCTTGGCCTTGGCCGGCAGGAAGCCGACAAAATAGAACTGGTCATTCAACAGGCCGCTGGCGGAAATGGCGGTGATCGCCGCCGACGGGCCGGGCAGGGGCAGCACGCGCAGTCCCGCCGCGCGCACGGCGTCGACGATGCGCGCGCCGGGGTCGGACACGGCAGGCGTGCCGGCGTCGGAAACGAGGGCGATGCGCTCGCCCGCCTGCAGGCGGGCGATCAAAGTCTGCGCCACTTCGCGTTCGTTATGTTGATGCGCCGCAATCAATGGCTTGTTCAAGCCGAAGCGCGTCAGCAGGTGCGCCGTATTGCGCGTATCTTCACAGGCGACGGCGTCGGCAAGGCTCAGCAAGTGCAGCGCGCGCAGGCTGATATCGGTCACATTACCGATGGGCGTGGCCACTATATACAATGTTGCGATAGGATAGACCTGGTGCGCCGCCTCTGTCATGATGGGCAGGCTGGCGATGGAACTGATTTCTTGTACGGTCATTTTGGAGGTTAAATGCTTGCTAATAGTGTGAAGTTACTGCTTGTTTGTGCCGCGACCGGCATGCTGAGCGCTTGCAGCACGCCTTGCGACGCGCCCGGGCAATTGTGCGCGCCTATTGAATCTAACACAAGGGCGCTGCCGCCACCGAAGCCGCTGCCGCCTCCCGTGCCGCCCAAGCCGCCCGCGCCCGAACCGGTGACGTTTGCCGTGGCCGTGCCCGATATTACCGCCTATGACGGCAGCGGCGCCCCGCTGGCGCCCATCACCACCAAGCCGGCCACGGGCACGCCGCAGGACATGCCGGCCGCCACGGCGCCGGCGCCATCCGACGGCAATCTGCACCACATCGGCCTGCTGCTGCCGCTGCGCTCCCCGTCCCTGGGCCCGGCCGCCGAATTGCTGCGCGCCGGCTTCATGGCCGCGTACGAGCGCGACCGCAGCGGCTTCGAAGTAACGGTGATCGACACGGGCGACGGCAGCACCGACGTCCTGAACAAGTTTGCGCAGGCGCAAGAGGAACAGGACATCGTCGTGGGGCCGTTGTCGCGCTCGGCGGTGACGGCCGTGGCGAACAGCGACCTGGTGCGTAAACCAACGATCGCCCTGAACCACCCGGACAACCGCGGCGAGGCGCGCCTGCCGGCCAAGCTGCTGGTGATGGGCCTGTCGATCGAGGCGGAAGCGCGCCAGGTCGCCGCCTGGGCCGCCAGCGAACAGCCGGGCGCCAGCGCCCTGATCCTGTCGGCCGGTTCGCCCTCGCAGCGCCGCATCAGCGCCGCCTTCAAGCAGGAATGGCTGCGCCAGGGCGGCAAGGTCGATGCGATGGACTTGACGGCCACGAATGGCTACCTGAGCGATGCGGAACTGGTGCAGCTGCGCGCACGCCTGGCCGCCACGCCGCCGGGCCTGCTGTTTGCCGCGCTGGACGCCGACCAGGCGCGCCAGCTGCGCGTGGCCATCGGCAGCGATCTGCCCCTGTATGGCACCTCATCACTGAACCCCGGCGCCGGGCGCGGCGCCAGCGGGCCTGAACTCGACGGCGCGCGCCTGCTGGACCTGCCATGGCAGGTGCGGCGCGACCATCCGCAAGTGATGGTGTATCCGCAGCCGCCGCAACCGGCGGACGCCCGTTTGACGGCCGACATGGAACGCCTGTACGCGCTGGGCATCGACGCCTTCCGCGTGGCGCGCGAAGTGGCGCTGCGGCCGAACGCGCCATTCACGCTCGATGGCGTGACGGGCCGCCTGGCCGTGCGCTTTGAGAATGATCAAAGCGTGTTCGAACGCACGGAACAGGCTGCCACCTACCAGCAGGGCGTGCTGGGCACCTGGCCGCCGGCCCCGCCGGCCGCGCCGCCGGTACAATAAGGACACCGCCATGCCGCCCTTCTGGAACAAACGGGAACGGGGACGGCAGGGGGAAGACGATGCGCTCGCGTATCTGCTGCTGCAAGGCTTGGTGCTGCTGGAACGCAATTATCTGTGCAAGGGCGGCGAGCTGGACCTGATCATGCGCGATGGCGCCGCCATCGTCTTCGTCGAAGTGCGGCTGCGCAGCAGTGCCAGCTTCGGCGGCGCCCTGGCCAGCATCACGCCAGCCAAGCAGCGGCGCATGGCGGTGGCCGCGCAAACCTGGCTGCTGGGACAAAAAATCGTGCCGCCGTGCCGCTTCGACGCGCTGGCCATCGACGGCGGGCGCATCAGCTGGCTGAAGAACATCCTCGATATGTAAGCATTTTTAACAGTGCTTGTCCGCCATGCCGCGCGCCTGCACTATAATCGGCAGACTATGAATAATCAACGCATCCTCTCGCACTTCCACGAAAGTGCCGAACTCAAGATCCAGGCCGCTACCGTACTGGCGCAACCCATTGCGCAGGCGATCGACCTGATGTTTTATGCATTGTCCAACGGCAACAAAATCCTGGCTTGCGGCAACGGCGGTTCCGCCGCCGACTGCCAGCATTTCGCGGCCGAGCTGGTGGGACGCTTCGAACGCGAGCGCTTTCCGCTGCCGGCCCTGGCGCTGACGACGGATACGTCGATCCTGACGGCCGTGGCCAACGACTACAGCTACCGCGAGATCTTCTCGAAGCAGGTGCAGGCCTTCGGCCAGGCCGGCGACATCCTGCTGGCCATCTCCACGTCGGGCAATTCGGCCAACGTGATGGCCGCCGTGGAAGCGGCGCTCGAGCGCGAAATGCGCGTCGTGGCGCTGACGGGCAAGGACGGCGGCGCCATCGGCAAGATGCTGACGGACGCCGACGTGCATATCTGCGTGCCGGCCGAGCGCACGGCGCGCATCCAGGAAGTCCATCTGACCACCATACATTGCATCTGCGACGGCATCGACGTCGCGCTATTCGGAGGAGACGTGAATGACTAAATTCGGTACTGGCCCAGGCTGGAAACGCATACAACGCCCGCTGGCCACCGCACTGCTGTGCGGCGCCATGCTCACTTCGCTCACCGGCTGCATCGAACTGATGGTCGGCGGCGCGGTGATGGGCGGCGTTGCCGCGGCGGACCGCCGCACCCTGGGCGCCCAGACCGAAGACAAGTCGATCGCCCTGAAAGGCGAATCGCGCATCCCCTCCATCGTCGGCGACGTGGGCCACGTGAATGTCACCAGCTTCAACCGCCGCGTCCTGCTGACGGGCGAAGTGCGCGACGAGGCGATGAAAAATGCCGTCGAGCGCGAAGTGCGCAACATCGAAGGCGTGGAATCGGTGGCCAATGAATTGATCATCGCCGGCCCGGCCAGCTATACCTCGCGCTCGAACGACGCGCTGATCACCACCAAGGTGAAAGCCAGCCTGGTCGACATGAAAACCATCTCGGCCGCCTCGTTCAAGGTCGTCACGGAAAACGCCACCGTCTTCCTGATGGGACGCGTGACCCAGCGCGAAGGCACGGTCGCGGCCGACGTGGCGCGCGGCGTGGGCGGCGTGCAGAAAGTGGTCAAGCTGTTCGACTACATTTCGGAAGCGGAACTGAAGCAATTGCAGCCCGATCCGCCGCAGCAGCGCACGACGAACACGGTCAGCGATACGGTCCAGCAATAAGCGCCTCCGCCGTTTGACCTACGGCGCCTGGGTGATGATGCGACTATAATGGCTGCATCATTGCCCTACATTAGTGAAACTTCGCCATGTCAACTTCGCCCTCCGCCAGCAAGTCCTGGATCAAGCCCGCCCTGATCGCCGTCTTCGTGGCGGGCGTGGCGGCGGCCGGCTATCTGTCGCTGAACGACAAGCAAAGCGCGCCGGACGTGACCTTCCACGGCATCCATGGCGAGAAGATCACCTCGGCCAGCCTGCGCGGCAAGGTGGTGATGGTCAATTTCTGGGCTACCTCGTGCACCACTTGCGTGGCGGAAATGCCGGAAATGGTAGACACCTACAACAAGTACAAGGGGCAGGGACTGGAATTCGTGGCCGTGGCCATGAAATACGATCCGGCCAACTACGTGCTGAACTTCGCCGAAACGCGCCAGCTGCCGTTCAAGGTGGCGCTCGACGTGACGGGCGAGGCGGCCAAGGCCTATGGCGACGTCGCCCTCACGCCCACCACCTTCGTGCTCGACAAGCAGGGCAAGATCCTCAAGCGCTATGTGGGCAAGCCGGAATTTGCCGAACTGCACAAGCTGCTGGAAACCGCCATCGCCGGCTGATCCAGCGCAAGCCCGCCTGCCAGCACGGCACAAAACCCTGTTGCCAAGTGTTGCCAAACTGTTATAACCTTCCCCTGCGTGATCCCATTCACCTTGTGAAGGCCAGCCGTGTCCCCAGCCGCTCAATCGCTTGACCCGCAGCAACTCAAAGCCTGGCTGCTTGCCACCGGGAACAAGGACGCCACGGCGTTCCGCCAGCTATATAACTCCACATCATCGAAACTGTTTGGCTTCGCGCTGCGTATATTGCATAAGCAAGAGCTCGCTGAAGAAGCCTTGCAAGAGGGGTTCGTCGCCATCTGGAACAACGCCGCCGCTTACCAGAGCCATCTGGCCGCGCCGATGACCTGGATGGCCACCATCGTGCGCAACAAGGCGTTCGATGTGCTGCGGCGCAGTGACGATACCGTGGAAATCGATGCCGAACAGTTTGATAGCGAAGTCATGAATGCACTCCGGGACCCCCAGGCCACGCCGATCGAATCACTGCAGCTGAGCGGTGACGCCAAGGCGCTGGCGTTTTGCATGTCGGCCCTGGAAGGGCTGCACCGGCAGGTGGTCGCCCTGGCCTTCTATCACGACCTGTCGCACAGCGAAGTGGCGCAGCAGATGTCGCTGCCGATCGGCACCGTGAAGACGTGGATACGCCGCAGCCTGGAACGGCTGCGCACGTGCCTGGCGAAACGGGAGGCATCATGAATATCCGCGGCAATGACGCGCTGCGCCAGAAACTGGCGTCCGAATACGTGCTGGGCACCCTGAAAGGGGGCGCGCGGCGGCGTTTCGAAGGCTGGCTGCACAACGACGCCGATTTGCGCAATATCACGGCCGAATGGCGCCAGCGCCTGGAACCGATGGCGGAATTCGCCACGCCCGTGGTGGCGCCCAAGCGCGTGTGGCAGCAGATCGAACAGCGCCTGCACCTGGCGCCGCAGGGCGGCTGGTCCTGGTTCCGCGATGCGCTGTCGTTCTGGCGTGGCCTGGGCATGGCCTCGAGCGCCATCGCCGCGCTGCTGGTGATCGTCTTGGCCACGCGCGTGATGGACGCGCCGCAAATCAGCTATGTCGCCAGCCTGACGGACGAAAAAGCGCAAACGGCCCTGCTGCTGACGGCCGACAGCCGCCACGGCGCGCTCGAGGTGCGCATGGTGGCCAACGCGCCCGTGCCTGCCGACCGCGACCTGGAACTATGGGCCGTGCCGAAGAGCGGCAACCCGCGCTCCCTGGGTTTACTCGCCGACAAGGGCAACGTGAAACTGGCCCTGTCCCAGCGCGCCCTCGGCAGCGACGTGGCCCTGCTGGCCGTCACCCTGGAGCCGAAAGGCGGTTCGCCGAATCCGGACGGGCCGACGGGACCGATTTTGTATAAAGGTAACTGGGTAAAAATGTGATAACGCCTGACCAAACCTACTGCGCGTCGGTATAGGCGGCCTGCGATGCTCACCGTACTAGAAGTACGGTTGCGCTTCTTAGCCACCTCTCCCTTCCGCTCGCTACGGTTTTGTCAGACGTTGATACGCTATCAATAACTTACTTCGGGTACAGAATCATCTGCGTGCAGCGGAACAGGGCAATCGTCTTGCCCGTTTCCTTGCTTTTCACCACGGCATCCCACACTTGCGTGTTGCGGCCCTTGTGCTCGACCTTGGCCGTGCAGGTGAGCGTGCCTTCGCGGGCCGTGCCCAGGTGGTTCGATTTCAGCTCGATGGTGGTGAAATTCGTCGCGCCCTCGGGCAGGTTGACGATGCAGCCATAGCCGGACGCCGTGTCGGCCAGCGTCACCACGCTGCCCGCGTGCAGGTAGCCGTTCGGCGCCAGCAGATGCGGCAAGACGGGCAATTCCGCCGTCAGCTGGCCGTCGCCCACGGCCGTGATGACGATGCCCAGGTGGCCGGGCAGGCGGCCCGTGCCGCGTTCATTCAACATTGCTACGGTGATGTCGGGATTGCTCATGGTCTCTGCTTTTCCTTGTTGTCGTGGTCATGCCGGACAGCGGCAAGGCTGCCGGAAAATACTATGATGATAGCAATTTTTCCGGCAACGGTTTGGCCGCCGCTTATTTCCGGCCGCGCTGCCGTTTCCACCACACCAGGGTCCCCGTCAGCAGGAACAGCAAGGGCATCAGGCCGAACAGCGTAATGAAGGCGCGCCCGGCCACGCCAAATGCCTGGCCCGAATGCAGGGGGAATTGCCAGCCCAGGAAAACGTCTCCGGCCGGCGCCCGCAAGGGATCGCGTATGCGCAGGGGCGAGCCGCTGCGCGCATCGAGGGTGATGCGCGTGGCGCCGTCGCCGTGGGCAATTTCACCGGGCTGGCGCACGCGCACGTCGTACGGCTGGTCCTTTTTGGCCGGCAGCACGATGCGCGACACGCGCGCCTGCGGAAACAGCTGCTGCGCGGCGGCCATGGCCTGGCCGACATCGAGCAGAGCGCCCTCCTGCTGCACATTCTTGAGTTTTGCCGTGTCCGGCACCGTCGACACCAGCTCCACCAGGGGCACGACCAGCTGTGGCAAATTGAAATAGATGCCGGAAAAGGCGATCACGGCCAGCACGGGCGCGGCAAAGAAGCCCGCCGCCTTGTGAAACGTGTAATTGAAACGGGGCCAGGAGCCGCCATGCGACACGGTCAGGGCGCGCCGGATCGCCGTCCACTGCAGGCGCGGCCACCACAGGTAGATGCCGCTCATGGCCATCAGCAGCAGGGCCACGCCGGAAATGCCCGTGATGGTCTTGCCCACGTCGCCGGACAGTAAATAGCGGTGCAAATGAAACATGCCCGACATCAGCAATGGCCGCGAGAGGCCGAAGCGTCCCCAGTCGCGCTCGCCTTTGACTTGCAGGGTGTAGGGGTCGACCATCACCTGGCGCACGATGGCCTGGCTGAAGGCAGAAGGTTTGCCGGCCTGGCGGTACGAAGCCACGTACACGTCGCGCGCATCGGCGGGCGGATTAAGCTGGCTCGGCTTGCCGTAGGCGGGGTCGGCCGTAAGCCCATCCACCACCGCCTGCAGCGTGCGCGGCGTCACCTGGAACACCTGGCCAGGCGCGGGCGTGCTCGCCTGCAACAAATTGGGATTCAGATATGCGTCGAGTTCCGGCATCCAGGCGATGGCGGAACCGGTCAAGCCCAGCAGGACGAACAGGGCGCCGAACCATAGCCCCACGTACAGGTGCAGTTTGCTGAGCAACCACTTGATCGGGCGTCGGGACATGGAAACTTTGGGAAATTTAGGCTGCGGAACGATAGCATGAAAGCCCGACAGTGAAAATCATGCGCGGTCAGAAAGCGGCAAACCACACAACACGCTCATGCAAACGTCGGAAATAGGAGAAAACGAGCGTTTCGGCACCATCAGCGAGCGCATCGGCATCGCGCGGTTATGTTGCGCGACATACACTTTCCCCTATACTTATCGAAAGGAAAATTATGACCGCCTCCCGCTTCCTCGCCGCCACCTTGGGCCTCGCTCTTCAACTGGGCGCGCACGCCGCCGATTTCACGGTGACCAGCAGCGACATCGCCCCCGGCCAGCGCCTGGCGAGCGCGCAAGTATTCCAGGGCTTCGGCTGCACGGGCGGCAACCTGGCGCCGCAATTGTCGTGGAGCAACGCGCCGGCCGGCACCAAAAGCTACGCCATCACCCTGTACGACCCGGACGCGCCCACGGGCAGCGGCTGGTGGCACTGGAGCGTGTTCAATGTGCCAACCAGCACCACGTCCTTGCCTGCGGGAACGACAACCGCCACCTTGCCGGCCGGCGCCGTACAAGGGCGCAACGATTACGGCGACAGCGCCTACGGCGGCGCCTGCCCGCCACCGGGCGACAAGGCCCACCGCTACCAGCTCACGGTCTGGGCCCTGAAAACGGACAAACTGCCGCTGGACCGGCACGCCAGCGGCGCCATGCTCGGCTACATGCTCAACGCCAACGCGCTGGGCAAGGCACAGCTGACGGGACTGTATGGCAGATGACGTGGAGGCGGTGGCCCTGATCGAGCTGCGCATCGCCCACGGCACCATCGAGGCGCGCCGCGCGCAAACCCTGCGCCGCGTGCCCGTCTTCCAGAGCGCCCTGTGCCGCGTGCGGCAAGGAACCAAGCTGCTGGAATGGGGCGCCCGCCAGGCGCGCGCCGGCACGCACGACGTGGTGCTGATGCCGGCGGGACAGGAACTGGGCGTGGCCAACTTGCCCGGCGCGCAAGGCTACCGGGCGGAAGTGCTGAGTTTTTCGCCGGCCCTGATCGCCCGTTTCCGCGCGCGCCATGGCGGCCTCGTCGATACCCAGCTGCGCCAGGCGGCCACGGCCAGCCTGTGCGTGCCGCTCGACCTGCACGCGGCGCTGGCCTGGGACCAGCTGACGGCCAGCCTGGCGGGCAGCACACCGCCCGCGCTGCTGGCGCACCAGGCGGAAGGCTTGCTGCTGGCCCTGGCCCTGGGCGGCCATTGCGGCCCGCTGCTGCTGGACCGCCGCGATCCGCTGGCCGCGCGCGTGCAGCAAGTGCTGCTGCTGGACCCGGGCGCCGACTGGAGCGTGGCCAAGGTTGCCAGCCATCTGCACATGGGCGCCTCGACCCTGCGCCGCCAGCTGGCCCTGGAGCGGCGCCATTTCCGCGCCATCCTGGAAGACGTGCGCCTGGGACTGGCCTTGCAGGAATTGCAGTCTGGCATCTTACCCATCACCGACATCGCCGCCGCCTGCGGCTACGCCTCGCCATCGCGCTTCGCGGCCCGCTTTCGCCAGCACTACGGCCTGTCGCCGCGCGACCTGCGCGCCACCTTGTAAGCCCGCTCCAGCGCAAATGACGCAACAAGCGCTGACAGCGGGGCGATTTTCTTGCTACTATGCGCCCATGTCTTCCCGCCAGCCATCCCGCAAGCCTTACCCGGCGTCCGCCCTCGCGCGCACGCCGTGGCAGCTGTGCGTGGCGCTGTTCAGTGCGCTGGCCCTCGTGTTCCTGCTGTCGACGGCCGCCTCGCACCTGCACAAGACGACGCTCGACGCGGAAGAATGCGCGCTGTGCGCCACCGTCATCGACAAGGTGGCCGATATCGCCGTGCCGCCGGCCATCGCCGAGCCGCCCGCCCAGTTACTGCCGTACCGCCTGCTGGCCATCGCGCCCGCTACCCTGGCGCCCGTCGCCGCCCTCGTCCTGCCGCCCGTGCGCGGCCCGCCTGCCGCCTCACTGTAGTTTCCACGCTGTTTTTTTATCCTTTTCAGGCTGCCCCTTGCCGCACTTTGATGCGCGCCGGGCCGCCTGGCGTTGACTATCTTTGAGGTTTACCATGCAACACACACCACGCCTGAGCGCGCTGTCGCTCGCCCTTGCCAGCCTGTTTACCGTTTCCGCCCATGCCGCCGAGCCTGCCGAAGCCAGCACCGCGACGGATGCCGCCCCGCCGGAAATGCAAAAGGTCGAAGTCACGTCCGCCCATCTGAAAAGCGCGCGCATCGAACTGTCGCCGAAGGTCGGCACCACCATCTACAGCATCGACAGCCACATGGTCGACATGCTGGGCCAGGGCGACAACACGCCGTTCAATGAAGTGCTGCTGCGCCTGCCGGGCGTGTCGCAGGATTCGAAAGGTTCCGGCGCCCTGCACGTGCGCGACGACCATGCCAACGTGCAATACCGCATCAACGGCGTGCAGTTGCCCGAAAGCATCAGCGGTTTCGGCCAGTCCATCGACACGCGATTGATCGACAAGACGGATTTCATGACGGGCGCCTTGCCGGCCCAGTTCGGCCTGCGCACGGCCGGCATTGTCGATATTGAAACGAAGGAGGGCGGACTGACGCCCGGCGGGCGCATCGGCATCATGGTCGGCAGCCATGACCACGTGGAGCCGAGTGCCGAATTTTTCGGCAGCGTGGGCAAGTTCAATTACTACCTGTCCGGCAGCTACCTGGGCAATGCCCTGGGCGTGGAAAACCCGCAGGACACGCGCAGCGCCCTGCACGACAAGACGCGCCAGAACAAATCGTTCGGCAGCCTGTCGTATTTCCTCGATGACAACACGCGCCTGGGCGCCATGTTCGGCACGTATAACGGCCGCTTCCAGATCCCGAACAACCCGGACCAGGCACCGGGCTTCTCGCTGGCCGGCCACAGCGACGCGCAGGCGGGCACGTCCAGCATCCCTTCATCGCAGCTGAATGAAAACCAGCGCGAAGTGAACCGTTTTCTCGTGCTGTCGCTGCAAAAAAGCCTGGGCGACGTCAATTACCAGGTGTCGGCCTTCCACCAGTATTCGGAACTGCACTTCACGCCCGACGCCATCGGCGACCTGATCTACAACGGCGTGGCCTACGATTCGCGCCGCGCGAACAGCGCCTCCGGTGCCCAGTTCGACATCAGCTACAAGCTGCACCAGGACCACACCGTGCGCGCGGGCCTGGCCTACACGCGCCAGAAGACGAGCAGCGACAACACGGTGGCCGTCTTCCCGAGTATTGACGGGGCGCAAACCGCCACCACGCCGATCAGCATTCTGGACAACAGCGGCAAGACGGGCACCCTGGCCAGTGTCTACCTGCAGGATGAATGGCACATCAGCAAGCCATTGACCCTGAACTACGGCGCCCGCTTCGACAAGGTCTCGGCCTACACGAGCGAGCAGCAATGGAGCCCGCGCGTCAACCTGGCCTACCAGATCGCGCCGGGCACGGCCCTGCACGCGGGCTATTCGCGCTACTTCACGCCGCCGCCGCAGGAACTGGCCGCCCAGGCCAGCATCGACCTGTATGCGAACACGACGAATGCGCCGGAAATCGGCCAGTCCGACAACGTCAAGTCCGAGCGCACGCACTACTATGACGTGGGCATCAGCCACCAGGTCAATTCGAAACTGACCGTGACGGCCGATGTATATTATAAAAAGATTAATAACCTGCTCGACGAAGGCCAGTTCGGCCAGGCTTTGATCCTGACGCCGTTCAACTATGCGGACGGCTACGCCAAGGGCCTGGAATTGTCCGCCATCTACAGCGAGAAAAACTGGGGCCTGTTCCTCAACGCCAGCACGCAAAAGGCGCAGGGTCGCAACATCAATTCGGGACAAGCCCTGTTTGGCGCCGATGAGTTGAACTACATCAGCACACACTATGTCTACCTCGATCATGACCAGAAATACACGCTGTCGGGCGGTGGCCACTATCACTTCGGCGATTCGCAAGTGAGCGCTGACTTCCTCTACGGCAGCGGCCTGCGCATGACGCCGGATGGCGGCGCACCGAATTCCGGCCATTTGCCGAGTTACTTCACCGTCAACACGGCGCTCACGCACACGTGGAAGAACACGCCCGTGGGCAAGGTGGAAGGACGCCTGGCCCTGATCAACCTGTTCGACAAGTCGTACCTGCTGCGCGACGGTTCCGGCGTGGGCGTGGGAGCGCCGCAGTATGGCGCCCGCCGCAGCATCTACGCCGGCCTGTCCACCAGTTTTTAACACCTGACAGTACCTACTGCGCGGCGTGGGGCGCGGCCTCCGATGCTCACTGTGCTAAAGCACAGCTGCGCTTCTCGGCCACGCCGCACATCCGCTCGCTACGGTTCTGTCCAGGTGTTGTAAGTCGCGCGAAGACAGCGGCAGGGAGCAACGCCTGCCGCTGTCGGTTGCCGTACTGTGTCATGACTTATCCCCAGGCGATGGCTTTCTGTCCATGTGCCTGCAGATACGCATTCGTCAGACTGAACGGCTTGCTGCCAAAGAAACCTTTGCTGGCCGACAAGGGAGATGGATGCGGCGCCGTCAGCACCAGGTGCTTGCCGGGGTCGATCAGGCTGCGCTTGGCTTGCGCATAGCCGCCCCACAGGATGAACACGAGGTGTTCGCGCTCGGCCGACAGGTGGCGGATGGCGCTGTCCGTCAGCTTTTCCCATCCCTTGGCCGCGTGCGAGCCGGCCGCCCCGGCGCGCACCGTCAGCACGCTGTTGAGCAAGAACACGCCTTGCTGCGCCCAATCGGACAAATCCGTGCGCGTGCGCATCACGCCCACGTCGCTCTGTAATTCCTTGAAGATATTCTGCAGGCTCGGCTGCGGCGGCGTGCCTTCGGGAATCGAAAAGCACAGCCCCATGGCGGCGCCCGGCGTGTGATACGGGTCTTGCCCCAGGATCACGACTTTGACTTGCTCGAACGGCGTCAGGTCGAAGGCGCGAAAAATGGTTTTACCCGGCGGAAAACACGGCCCCGCCGCGTACTCTTCCTTCACGAAGGCGGCCAGGCGCTCCCAGTAGGGCTGGGCAAACTCCCCCTCCAGCCGCGCCTTCCACGATGCGTCGATGCGTACGTCCATGGCTCCCCCGTCAATCATGTTTTTAAAACATCATTGATCAGTATAGCCGCGTCACGTTCGTTACCGCGTTACGGTACGGCTGGGCAATGCCTATTTGTCGTCATAGTGATAACGGCAGGCCGCCACGTAGATGCAGCCCGCGTCGGGCAGATACACAAGCCGGTGCTGGCGGTCGATGCGGCGCGACCAAAAGCCCGTCAGGTCGCCTTTCAGCGGTTCCGGCTTGCCCGTGCCCTTGAACGGATCGGCCAGGCATGCATCGAGCAAGTCATTGATTTTTTGCAGGATTTTCAGGTCGCGCTCTTGCCAGAACAGATAATCTTCCCAGGCATGATCGGTCCAGGCCAGCACGGCGGCGCGCGCCTGCTGCTTGTTTTCAGTCTTCCAGTTTTTCATGCCGCGCCAATGCTCGTGGCTGCGCCTTGCCCGCCTTGATCTGCGCCACGGACGCCATCAGGCGGCTGGCATTCTTTGCCGTGCCCAGCAAATACAGGGTTTCCTCGATGCTGTTGTAGTCCGACAAGGACAGCATCACCACATGCTCGCCATTCACGCGCGTGATCACCGTAGGCGTATGGTCGTTGCAGACGTCGTCCATCACGCTTTTCAGGCCCGCGCGCGCCTCGCTGAAAGTCAGGATATTCATGCCGTGCCACCGCTCCATGGAAAGTACATGCCAATAATTGTACAGGATGTTGTACATCACTTCAATCAGGCAAAAAAAAGCCGCCAGCGCTATCGCGGGCGGCTTTGATCTGGCGCAAACGGCTTAGAAATTCAGCGCCGATTCCACGCCGGCGCTGTGCGCCTGTTCATCCGCGTGGTACGAGCTGCGCACCATGGCGCCCACGGCGGCGTGGGTGAAGCCCATTTTATAGGCTTCTTCCTCGAACATTTTAAACACGTCCGGGTGCACGTAGCGGCGCACGGGCAGGTGGCTGTTCGATGGCGCCAGGTACTGGCCGATGGTCAGCATGTCGATGTCGTGCTCGCGCATGTCGCGCATGACTTGCAGGATTTCCTCGTCCGTCTCGCCCAGGCCCACCATGATGCCGGACTTGGTCTTCACGTCCGGGTACATGGCCTTGAAATCCTTCAGCAGCTTCAGCGAGTGCATGTAGTCGGAGCCGGGACGGGCTTCCTTGTACAGGCGCGGCGCCGTTTCCAGGTTGTGGTTCATGACGTCAGGCAAGCCATCCTTGAACAGATTCAACGCTTTTTCCAGGCGGCCACGGAAGTCGGGCACCAGCACTTCGATGCGGGTGTTCGGCGACAGGGCGCGCGTTTGCTGGATGCACTCGACGAAATGGCCGGCGCCGCCGTCGCGCAAGTCATCGCGGTCGACGGAGGTGATGACGACGTAGTTCAGGCGCAGCTTGGCGATGGTTTTCGACAGGTTGGCCGGCTCTTCCTTGTCCAGCGGGTCCGGACGGCCGTGGCCGACGTCGCAGAACGGGCAGCGGCGCGTGCACTTGTCGCCCATGATCATGAAGGTGGCCGTGCCCTTGCCGAAGCACTCGCCGATGTTCGGGCAGCTGGCTTCCTCGCACACCGTGACGAGCTTGTTTTCGCGCAGGATGTCCTTGATTTCATAGAAACGGGTCGAAGCCGAAGCGGCCTTGACGCGGATCCAGTCCGGCTTTTTCAGGCGCTCGATCTGCTCGATCGGGACGATCTTGATCGGGATGCGCGAAGTCTTGCTGGCGCCTTTTTGCTTTTCGCTCGGGTTGTACGCAGGAGCGGCAGTAGCGGCGGGGGCGGTGCTGGAAATGGTCTCAGAAGTCATGGCTGCAAGCCCTTGACGGGCATGTTGGTTTGTTTGCTCAGGCATCCGCTGCCTGAGGCGCGCCTGCGGCGCTGTTTACTTCGCTTACATCGAGTAATACGGTCAATTCCTGGGCCAGGGCCCGCTGCACCTCGGCCAGCGGCGCCACGACGCCCATGCTGCGCATGTCCACCGTCTTCAGGCCGGAATAGCCGCAAGGGTTAATCCAGGAAAACGGCGCCAGGTCCATCGCCACGTTGAGCGATACGCCATGGTAGGTGCAGCCGTTGCCGCGCACTTTCAATCCCAGCGCGGCAATCTTCGCACCCTTGTCTGGCCCGCCGGCAATATAGATGCCGGGCGCGCCATCGATGCGTTCGCCAGCGAGATTATACGCCGCCAGCACGTTGATGATGGCTTGCTCGATTTTATGCACGAACTGGCGCGCATACAGCTTGCCGCCCGGCTTGTTGCGGCGCAAGTCCATCAGCAGGTAAATCACCACCTGGCCGGGGCCGTGGAAGGTGACTTCGCCGCCCCGGTCCGTCTGTACCACGGGGATCGCGTCCGCGCCGGCCAGCAGATGGCCGCGGTCGGCCGCCAGGCCCAAAGTAAATACGGGCGGATGCTCGACGATCCACAGTTCGTCGCGCGTATCCGTCGTGCGCGCGTCGGTAAAGGCGCGCATGGCGGCAAAGGTCGGCTCGTAATCGACGCGGCCCAGCTCGCGGATCAGCGCCGTTTCGGTGCGGGTGGTGGTCATGACAGATTCTGTAATCAGCTGCCGGCGCCCTGCGGACGCTGCGGCGAAGCCGTGATTATAAGCCAGGCCGCCGTTTCATTCAGCCGCGGGCGCCGGCGGCAGCAGCAATCTGCCCAATTTTTGTGCAGCGTGGCGCACCTGGGCCAGGCTCAGCGCCGTGTAGCCGAGCAGCACGGCCGGCGCCAGCCTGGCGCTGTGGCAAAAATCGCCGAGCGGCTGCAGCGCCAGCCCGTCCTGCGCGGCGCGCGCGCAAAACGCCCGCTCGTCGCTGCCCGGCGGCAGCCACAGCACGCAATGAAAACCCGCCTGCTGGCCGGAAATCGCGTAACGCCCGGGGGCAAGCTGCTCGAGGCAGGCCAGCAGCAGGTCGCGCCGCTCCTTGTAGGCCAGGCGCGCCTGGCGCAGATGGCGCACGAAGGCGCCTTCCTCCATCCAGGCGGCCAGCGCCAGCTGTTCCGTCACGCCCACGGACCTGCCCGTCAACTGCACGATGCGCAGCAGCTGCGGGCGCAAGGCGGGCGGCAGCACCATGAAACCCACGCGCAGGCCGGCAAACAGGGTCTTGTTAAAACTGCCACAATAAATCACGCGCTGGTACTGGTCCAGCGCCTTCAGGGCCGCCAGCGGCGCGCTGTGGTAGTTGAATTCGCTGTCGTAATCGTCTTCCACCACCCAGGCGCCGCTGTCGTTCGCCCATTCCAGCAAGGCCAGGCGGCGCGTGACGGACATGGTCACGCCCAGCGGCGACTGGTGCGCCGGCGTCACGTACGCGAGGCAGGCGTCCGTGTGCGCGGCCAGGGCGGCGCAATCGATGCCCTCGGCATCGACGGCAATATCCGCCGGCACGGCGCCGGCCAGGGCGAACAGGGCGCGCGCGGCCGGGTACCCCGGTTCTTCCAGGCACACCTTGTCGCCATCGCGTACGATGCTGCGCGCCAGCAAGTCGATCGCGTGGCGGATGCCCGTGGTAACAAGGATATCTTGCGGGTCGCAGCGGATGCCGCGGTACTTGGCAAGGAAATCGGCAATCTGCTGGCGCAGCTGGGGCAGGCCGGCCGGATCGGCGCTGCACAGCTGTTCCGGCGTGGCGGCGGCCAGCGCCCGCGTGGCGCACTTGGACCAGGCGGCCATGGGAAACAGGCTGGCGTCGGCGCGCCGCGCCACGAAGGGCAAGCCGTCGCGCACGCCCGTGTCCGGGGCGGGCGCGGGCACGCTGGCCGGCGCGGCCGGGGCGGTGTCGCCGAAACCCGCCATCAGGAAGCGTTCCGGCACCACGGCGCACACGCGCGTGCCGGAACCGGGCACGCGCGTCACGTACGCTTCCGCATGCAGGCGGTCGAAGACGGTTTCGATGGTGCCACGCGACAACTCCCACCGTTCCGCCAGGGTGCGGCTCGATGGCAGCCGGCTGCCGGCCGGCAGCATCTTCGTCAGGATGGCCGAGCGCAGCGCTTCATACGCGCCATCCTGCTTGTTGACGCCTGCCTTGTCGAGCCAGCTGGTGGGGCGGGGCAAGTCCAGGGCGTGCGGTGATTTTCCTCGCGGCATGATGATCGTCCAAGTGGTCCAATGAATTTTCTGATGACTGGCACTTCGCATTACACCACAACCATCCTACTCTCACCGTTCCGGTGCGCCAGCGGGGCGCACGTTTGCAAGGATCGTATAAAACAATGCAGAAACACATCGCTTTATGGGCCTGGGGCGGCATCGTGCTGCTGCTGGTCTGCCTGTCGCGCATCAGCATCGACATCTATCTCCCTTCGCTGCCGGCCATGGCCGATGCCCTGCATGCCAGCGATGCCCAGTTGCAACTGACCCTGAGCCTGTTCATGGCCGGCTCGGCCGCCTCGATGCTCGCTTGCGGGCCGCTGGCCGACCGCTACGGACGCCGTCCCGTGCTGCTGGCCGGCACGGGCATTTTTGTGCTCGCCAGCATCGTCTGCACCTTCACCAGCGATGTGCACGTGCTGATCGCCGCGCGCGTGCTGCAGGCGTTCGGCGGCTGCAGCGGCACCATCATCGGCCGGGTCATGGTGCGCGACCGCTTCGCCCCCGCCACGCAGGCGCGCATGCTGGGGCAAATCTCGATGGTGATGGGCCTGTCGCCGATCCTGGCGCCGCTGGCCGGCAGCGTGCTCGATGCGGCGTTCGGCTGGCGCGCCGTGTTTGGCATGCTGTGCCTGCTGGGCGCGCTGTCGTTGTGGCTGATCGCCGCCTGGGTGCCGGAAACCAGGCCGGCCAGCGTCGTGCCACAGGGCAATACCCTGGCGCTGTACCGCCGCCTGCTGGGCGACGCGTATTTCCTGCGCTATGCGCTGGCCATCGGTTGTGTGTATTGCACGTATTTCCCGTTCATCGCGGAATCATCCGTGCTGTTGCAAAGGGGCATGCACCTGTCGCCCGGCGCGTATGCGCTGGTGTTCGGGCTGACGGTGAGCGGCTATATCGCGGGGTCGAGCCTGTTCCGCGCGCTGGGACCGCGCCTGGGCGCCAATCACATGCTGGGCGTGGCGGTGTTGCTGAATGTGGCGGGGGCGGCCAGTCTATTGCTGGCGGGTACGTTGGCGCCGCAGCACGTGGCGTCGCTGGTGGCGCCCATGCTGCTGGTGATGGTATCGGTGGGCATGGCGATTCCCGCCTGCCAGCTGGCCGTGCTGCAGCCGTATGGCGCCCAGGCGGGCAGCGCCTCGGGCCTGTTCTTCTTCGTGCAGATGGCCATTACGGCCGCCTGCGGCGCCGTCATCGCCGCCATCACGGACGGCAGCGAAAAACCGCTGCTGTGGGTGACGGCGGCGGCCAGCGGCGCCTTTGCCGCCGTCTGGCTGCTCACGAAGAGCCGGGCCAGCGTGGCGGCAGCCAGTCTTACATAACGATCTTCACCATCGGGTGGCCCGACAGCGCCATGTACAGGGCGTCGAGCTGCTCGCGGCTGATGGCGCGCACGGTCACGGTCAGGCCCGTGTAATTGCCCTTGCCCGATGGGCGCTCTTCCATGCGGCCCGCATGGAAGGTCGGATCGTGGCTGATGACCAGCTCGAGCATGGTCGGCGCGAAGTCGACATGCGTCGGGCCCATGATCTTGATGGGAAAGTCGCTCGGATACTCGATCAGCGATTCGCTGGGAGGAATCGTCACTTCGGTGGGTGGGGTGGTTTGCATAGGAAATCCAATCAGTGCCGGTCAGAACAGGCCGCGCCGCGCATGGCGCGCAGCGGCTGCATAAAGACGTATTGTAGCCAACTTTGAGGGCGCATGCGCCCGCCGCCATGGCGCCGGCCTGGCGCAAAAAAAAAGCCAGCTGGGTAAGCTGGCGGAAAACTATTTCGTTTAGACAAAATAGCCGGAAAAGTCGATGCTGTCACTTGGAGGATAAGCAGTGGTCGTACTGTAAGCAAAATACGGCGGCTTTACCTCCGGCATGTGACGAACTGCGCATTTTGCGGCTTGAACGTCGATACGGCGCGACAGACGGCACGGCCGTCAGCGCTCCACTTCCTGCATCCGGCCATTGCGGCCGGGACCGCCGCGCTCGTTGTTGCGCTCATTGTTGCGTTCACGGGGCGGATTGGGACGCTCGGCACTGCGCGCCTCCTGGGGCGGACGCGCGGCAGGGGCCGGCATTGGCGGCGGCGCAGGGCGCGGGGCGGCCACGGGCGGCGGGGCGGGCAAGGATGGCGGCGGCGCCGTCTGCAGCACTTCGCGGCGGGGGCCACGCTCACCGCGCTCACCACGCTCTGCGCGCTCCCAGCGGTTGCCGTCCGGACGCGGTGCCTCGGCAGGACGCTCGATGACAGGGCGCGGCTGCGGCCGTTCGGCGCGGGGCCAGTCGGCGCGGGACCGCTCCTCGCCGCGCCAGCCGGGACGGGCCACATGGTCTTGCACCGGCGGCAAGGCCGGCATCGCGGGCATCACGGGCTGTTGCGGCACGGGCGGCTGCTGAGGCCGTTGCGGCTGCGCCGGCACTGGAGGCCGGTTCGGCTGCATGGGACGCGGCGCCAGGTGCGTCTGGCCATCGTCCGTCTGCAAACGGCCAGGGCGGTTGACCCAATCGCGCCGGGGCTCCCGGTCGCCGCGCGGCGCCTCAACGGGACGCTGCCAGTTGCCGGCCGGCGCGGGCGCCGTGCTCAGCGGCAAGCTTTGCATGACGGGCGGCGGCATGGTGGTGCGGTTGCGGCGCGGCACGTCGACCGTGCGCGAGGCGCCAAAACGCTCGCCCGGCAGCATGGTCATGCCTTCGCGCCGTTCGCGTTCGCCCGCCACGAAACGGCGCCCCTCGGCGACGCGGTTGATGCGGCGTTCATACTCCGCGCTGGCGCGGTAGCCGGGCACGTAGCGGTCGTGCGGCGACAGGGGGAACCAGCCCACGCCGGGGCGCTGGCCGTGATTGGTCCCGGAATTGCCGCCAACCCAGCCCACCAGGGCCGGCGCCCAGGGCACGCGCACGCGCTCACGGCCCGGCGCCCAGCCCCAGCGCTGGCCCAGCAACACCCAGCGGCCATAGTGCGAGGGCGCGTAGCCCCACGGCGCATTGTCGACCCAGGTCCAGCCCCATGGCGCGATCCACGTCCAGCGCCCGTCGCTGTACGGCGCCCAGCCGGCCGGCACACTGCTCGGCAGCCACAGGGGCCCGTATTGCGCGTCTTCCTGCCAGGCGCCGTAGCGGTCCAGCTCTTCATAGCCGGTGGTATCGTCCGTGACATAGCGCAAGGCCGGCGCGGCGGCGGGCAAGGCTTCGGGCCAGTTGTCGAACGCCATGCGCTGCACGGCGCCCGTGCGTAATTCCTCGTCCGTCAGCTCGGCGCGCTTGCCTGCGCGCAAGGTCACGCTGCCCGTCGCGCCATCCACGTCGGCCGCGCCTTCGAGCACGCTGACGATGCTGGTGCCGGGCTGGCGCCCCGCCTCGATGCGCACCCAGCCCGGCTGGGTCAGGATCACGCGGGCCTGGGCCGTGGTCAGCTCGAAGCCGCGCAGCGCATCGGGATTGCGCACGCGCACGCTGACCGTGCCATAGCCGAGGTGCAGCTTGAAGCTGTCGTCATCAAGCTCGCTCACTTCCAGCTCGGAATCGCCATCGAGGCGCACGGCGGCCGCGCCCACGCGAAATTCCGCCAGCGCGCCGCGCAGGGTACTCAAGCGGTTATCCGTCGTGACGGGCCAGTTCAGCAGGGCGTTTTGCGCGTCGCCATCGCCGGCGCGCACCAGCACCTGCCCTTCGACGGTGGAAATGCGGCCCACGCGGGCGGGCGGGTCCTGCGCCAGGGCGAAGGCGCACGCCGACGACAGCAGCACGGCGCACACGGTGTTCAGGAGGGGGAAGGGCAGGATAGGACGCATGGCAGCGCTCCAGGCAGGACTTACAAGGAAGACATGCTACCGATTACATCCGCATCGAGCCGGCATCGCAAGCGGGCTTACAAATGTTTGCATATTCATCTGGCTCAGGATGCCGCCTGGCCACCGCGCTTGACGAAGAACAATGCCGTGCCGACGGCCATCAGCAAGCCGCCAAAGAAGCGGTTCTGCTTTTTCACGGCGTGCGCGTCGCGGAAAAAGCGCTGCATCGAGGAAGCCAGGAAGGCGTAGCCGTGCATGACGAGCAGGTCGATCGTGCACATGGTGACGGCCAGGATCAGCAGCTGCGGCAGCAGCGGTGCCGTGGGACTGATGAATTGCGGCAATACCGCCACCATGAAAATGATGCCTTTCGGATTCGTCACGTTGGTCAGAAAACCCGTCAGCACGCGCCGGCGCAGCGACGGCAGCACGGCCGCCGCATGCAGGTCGCCCGTGACGGCCACCCTGGCGCGCCACTGCGACAGGCCCAGGTAGATCAGGTACAGCGCGCCCACCGTCTTGACGATATTGAACGCCACTTCGGAAGCGAGCAGCAGGGAGCCCACGCCGGCGCCGGCGATGCCCAGCACCACCAGCAGCCCCAGCTGCAGGCCCAGAATCGTCGCGCTGGCCTTTCTGACCCCGTACGACAGGCCGTGCGACATCGACAGCACGGCGCCCGAGCCGGGCGAGACGGCGATGATGGAAGCGGCGATGACAAACGTGATCCAGGTGGCGAAGTGCATGCGGTGTCCAAAAAATGGTGATGATGAGCAATTTTAACCCGCGCAGTGCGGCCTTGCCGGCCCGCCCTGAGGTAAGATCGCAGTCACACACTTCCTTGCCGTACAACCAAGAATAACATCATGAAAAACAACACTTTCCTCGCTCCACGACTCCCTGCCACCGCCATGGGAGCGCGCTGAGATGGCCGGCTCCAGCCTGCTGGCCCTGCTTGACGACATCGCCAGCATCCTCGATGACGTTTCCCTGATGACCAAGGTGGCCGCCAAGAAGACGGCCGGCGTGCTCGGCGACGACCTGGCCCTGAACGCGCAGCAAGTGGCCGGCGTGCGCGCCGAGCGGGAACTGCCCGTCGTCTGGGCCGTCGCCGTCGGTTCGCTGAAGAACAAGGCCATCCTCGTGCCCGCCGCGCTGGCCATCAGCGCGTTTGCGCCGTGGGCCATCACGCCATTGCTGATGGTGGGCGGCGCCTATCTGTGCTTCGAGGGTTTCGAAAAGATTGCTCACAAGTATTTGCACCCGGACGACAGCCACAAGGCCGAGCTGGCGCAGGCACTGCGCGACCCGCAGGTCGACCTGGTGGCGCTGGAAAAGGACAAGATCAAGGGCGCCATCCGCACCGATTTTATTTTGTCGGCGGAAATCATCGTCATCGCGCTGGGCACGGTGGCCGCGGCCACCTTCGCCGAGCAGGTGGCCGTCGTCGTCGGCATCGCCCTCATCATGACGGTGGGCGTGTACGGCCTGGTGGCCGGCATCGTCAAGCTCGATGACGCGGGCTTTTATTTGTCCGCGCGCAAGGGTGCAGGCGCGCTGATGGATGGCGTGCGCGGCTTTGGCCGCATGCTCGTGTCGGCGGCGCCGAAACTGATGAAATTCCTGTCCGTCGTGGGCACGCTGGCCATGTTCATGGTGGGCGGCGGCATCCTGACGCACGGCTGGCCGTGGGCCAGCGCCATGCTGCACCATGCGGAAGAAGCGGTCGGCAGCGTGGCCGGCATCGGCCCCGTGCTGGCCGCCGTCACGCCCAGCCTGATCAACGCGGCGGCCGGCCTGATCGCCGGCGGCCTGGTGCTGGCCGGCGTCACCGCCGTGTCGGCTTTGTTGCGCATGATCAAGCCAAGCAAATAGACTTTCTGGTCTGATGGGGCGGCAGGCGCATCCGTGCCTGCCGCCCCGGCCATGCCGGCGGCGCCCGCTGCCCATGGAGACCTTATGCAGACTTCCCCCGCCCCACGCCCCAGCAGCGCCTTTATCGGCGCGTCCTGGGCGGCATTGCTGATCGGCATCGTCACCTACCTGTCCGGTCTGTGGAACGCCAGCATGGCCCTCAACGAGAAGGGCTATTATTTTACGATCCTGATGTACGGCCTGTTCGCCGCCATCTCGCTGCAGAAATCCGTGCGCGACCGCAGCGAGGGCATCGCCGTGACGGGGATTTACTTTGGCCTGTGCTGGATTTCCGTGCTGCTGGCCTTGCTGTTATTGACTGTGGGCCTGTGGAACGCTAATCTGCAAAATAGCGAGAAGGGGTTCTATGCGATGGCATTCCTGCTGAGCCTGTTTGCAGCCGTGGCCGTGCAAAAGAACGTGCGCGACGTGGCGCGCGCCGCGGCCACCGCGCCGGCCGAGCTGCCGGGAACTTAAACGCCGGCGCCGCGTCTATCCCTGTATCCATGTCGGGAGAGGATGATGAGCGACCAGCAGAAACGTTTGCAGATGGCGCTGGAGGCGGCGCACATGGCGATCTGGGATTCACGCATCGTCGATGGCCAGGTCATCGACGGCACGGTCAGCTGGTCGGCCAAAGGCGCCACCTTGCTGGGCCTGGAGGAGCGCCCGCTGACGCAGCCGTTCCGCGTCTTTCTCGACTGCGTGTACGCCAGCGACCGCGACAAGGTGCTGAGCGTGCTGCAGGACGGCGTGCGCCGGCGCGCCGGCTATGCCCTGCAATACCGCGTCATCTGGCCCGATGGCAGCGAACACTGGCTGGCGGCCAAGGCGCACGTCTTCGTCGATGCCGGCGGGCAACCCGAACGCACCCTGGGCATCATTTGGGATATCACCGAGCACATGGCGCGCGAGCTGATGATCGCCGAGCGCAAGGAACTGGCCGAGGTGACGCTCAGCTCCATCGGAGACGGCGTCATCACCACCGATCCGCAGGGCAAGACGCGCTACCTGAACCGCGTGGCCGAGCAGTTGACGGGCTGGAGCAACGACATGGCGCAGGGCCTGGACATCGGCCAGACCATGCCGCTGGCCGACGAACGCACGGGCGAAGCGCTCGAGCACGTGGCCATGCACTGCCTGCAACAACGCAAGGCCATCGGCATTTCCCCTCACTCGCAGCTGATCACGCGCGAAGGGCGGCGCATCGCCGTCGAGGAGTCGGCCGCGCCGATCTGGTCGCGCGACGGCGAGATCCTCGGCGCCGTCGTCGTGTTTCGCGACGTCAGCCACGAACGCAAGCTGAGCCAGGAACTGTCGTGGCAAGCCTCGCACGACACCCTGACGGGCCTGATCAACCGGCGCGAATTCGAACACCTGGTGGCCGGCGCCCTGCACACGGCCAAGCAGGACGGCCACGTGCATGCGCTGCTGTACCTGGACCTGGACCAGTTCAAGGTCATCAACGACACCTGCGGCCACGGCGCCGGCGACGTGCTGCTGCAGCTGCTGGCCAAGATGCTGCAGGGCCGCATGCGCGACAGTGACATCCTGGCGCGCCTGGGCGGCGACGAACTGGGCGTGCTGTTGCCGCACTGTCCGCTCGACCATGCGCGCCAGATCGGCGAACAGCTGCGCCAGTCCATCCGCGATTTCCGTTTCGCCTGGGATAACCGCAGCTTCGAGCTGGGCGTGAGCATCGGCATCGTGGAAATCAGTCAGGACAGCAAGTCCATGAGCGAACTGCTGAGCGCGGCCGACCGGGCCTGCTACCTGGCCAAGGAGCAGGGCCGCAACCGCCTGCACGTGTACCAGGAGTCCGACGTCATGCTGGCGCAGCGGCATGGCGAAATGCTGTGGATTTCCCGCCTGAACGAAGCATTCAAACACGATTATTTCCGCCTGTACGCCATGCCCATCGTGCACCTGCGCGACCATCCGGAACACCACGACGAAGTGCTGATCCGTATCCGCAACAGCAAGGGCGACCTGATCTTGCCGGGCGCCTTCATCCCCGCCGCCGAACGCTACGATATGATGCTGTCCATCGACCGCTGGGTCATCCGTGCCGTCTGCGCGCATATCGCAAGCGTGCGCGACGGCCTGCCGCCGCTCGATGCGCTGGCCGAAAGCCGGCGCCGCACCCCGGCCCTGTATTCCGTCAACCTGTCGGGCATGTCGCTGGCCGACACGGGCTTGCACGACTACATCACCGAGCAGTTCGTGCAATTCGCGATTGCGCCCGAGCAGATCTGTTTTGAAATCACGGAAACGGCCGTCATCGCCAACCTGCCCAAGGCGCAAGTATTCATGCGCCAGCTCAAGGCCATGGGCTGCCGCTTCTCGCTCGACGACTTCGGCAGCGGCTTTTCCTCGTTCGGCTACCTGAAGGCCCTGCCCGTCGACTATCTGAAGATCGACGGCGTCTTCGTGCGCGACATCGCCACCAATGCCATCAACCGCGCCATGGTCAAGGCCATCAATGAAGTGGGCCACGTGATGGGCCTGCAAACGGTGGCCGAATACGTGGAAGACGAGGCCACCCTGGCCGTCATCCGCGAGCTGGGCATCGACTATGCGCAAGGCTATGCCGTGGGCAACCTGCGCCCCCTGACGGCGGGCGTGGATTAACCGCCGCCGGCAACCAGTACCTTTCAAACAATGCCGCATTGCTATCGCTAAATGCGTACAAGCACGACCAATCTGGAGGATTTTGATCTACATCAATAAATTTGCGCAGGCGACTCCTTACACTGATCTCCATTCTTGCAATCGTGCAAGTCTTACTTACCAATTGCTCATTTAACCGATCAGGAAGCCGCGACCATGCGACAAAATTTGCCAGTGACTAACCGTGAAGTCCTCGTCCAGGACGATCAGGCCATCGTGTCGAAAACGGATATGAACGGCAATATCGTCTATGTGAATCCCTACTTCAGCCAGGTCAGCGGCTTCAGCGAGGCAGAGCTGCTCGGTTCGCCCCAGAACATCGTGCGCCATCCGGACATGCCGGCCGAAGCGTTTGCCGACCTGTGGGCCTCGATCCAGGCGGGCACGCCTTGGACGGGCCTGGTCAAGAACCGCTGCAAGAACGGCGATTTCTACTGGGTGCGCGCCAACGTCACGCCCATCCGCGAAGCGGGCAAGACCATCGGCTACATGTCGGTGCGCGTGAAGGCCGACAAGGACCAGGTCAAGGCTGCCGAGGAAGCCTACGCGGCCATCCGCAACAAGGAAGGCGGCAACATCGTCATCAAGCACGGGCAGATCGTGCGCCCGGGCCTGGCGCACCTGCTGCACAACCTGACGCACATGTCGCTGAATCTGCGCATCTGGGCCGCCACCTCCATCGTCAACTGTTTGCAATTGCTGGTGTGCGTCATCAGCCTGTTCGCCAGCGGCGGCAAGATCACCAATTACGCCATCTTCGGCGCCACCCTGTTCGGCTTCCTGATCAACGTCTTCCTCTGGTACACCTTGCGCATGTCCGTGCTCAAGCCGCTGGGCAAGGCCCTGAACGGCGCGCGGGCGATTGCCGCCGGCGACCTGTCGGGCAGTTTTGAAACGGAAAGCACGGATGAAATGGGCCAGCTGCTGCGCGCCCTGCAACAGATGAACAGCAACCTGATCGCCACCATCCGCGACGTGCGCATCAACGTGGAAACCATGGCCGTGGCCACCAAGCAAATCGCCGTCGGCAATATGGACCTGTCGGGCCGCACGGAATCGCAGGCGGCCAGCCTGGAAGAGACGGCGTCGAGCATCGAGGAATTCTCGTCGACGGTGAAACAGAACGCGGACAACTCGGTGCAGGCGAATGAGCTGGCCGTGGCCGCCTCGAAAGTGGCCGTGCAGGGCGGCGAAATCGTTGCCGAAGTCATCACCACCATGGACGACATCAACACCTCGTCGAAAAAGATCGTCGACATCATCGGCCTGATCGAAGGCATCGCCTTCCAGACCAACATCCTGGCCCTGAACGCGGCCGTGGAAGCGGCCCGTGCCGGCGAGCAGGGCCGCGGCTTCGCCGTGGTGGCGGGCGAAGTGCGCAACCTGGCGCAGCGCTCGTCCGTGGCGGCCAAGGACATCAAGCAGCTGATCGAGATTTCCGTCGGCAAGGTGGGCGCCGGCATGCTGCAGGTCAACCGCGCGGGCGCCACCATGGAGCAGGTGGTCAGCTCCGTCAAGCAGGTGACGGCCATCATGCAGGAAATTTCCATCGCCTCGCGCGAACAGAGCATCGGCGTCGACCAGGTCAACCAGGCCATCGCCCACATGGACCAGGTGACGCAGCAGAACGCGGCCCTGGTGGAAGAAGCCGCCGCGGCCGCCACGCGCCTGGCGGAAGAAGCGGCCAGCCTGTCGCAAGCCGTGAGCCTGTTCAACTTCGGCAAGATGCCGCCACCGCGCCGTGTCGCCATGCCTGGCGGCAAGTCGGGTGCCGCAGGCGCCGCGAACGCCGGCAAACCCGCCATGAAACGCCTGGCCGCCTAAACCTTTCAAGACATACAAACACATCATGCCTACACTACTCAGCAGTGCTTCCGCCGACCTGGACGCCGTCGTCGAATTCGACCCGGTCATCATCGGCAAGATGAGCCAGTCCGGCCCCCGCTACACGTCGTATCCGACCGCCGACCGTTTCAATGCCGACTTCGGCTACGGCAATTTCCTCGAAGCGCTGGCCGCGCTGCGCATGCGCGGCGGCCGCCGGCCGCTGTCGCTGTACGTGCACGTGCCGTTTTGCGACACCCTGTGCTACTACTGCGCCTGCAACAAGATCATCACGAAAGACCGCAGCAAGGCCGCCACCTACCTCAGCTATCTGAAGCAGGAAATCGCCATGCAGGGCAAGCTGTTTGCCGGCATGAACCAAATCGAGCAACTACACTTCGGCGGCGGCACGCCCACCTACCTGAGCGAAAAGCAGATGGACGAACTGATGGCGCACCTGCGCCAGCATTTCGAGTTCGCCTCCGATGAAGACGGCGAATATTCGATCGAAATCGACCCGCGCACCGTATCGCGCGAACGCGTGTTTTCCCTGCGCGCGCAAGGCTTTAATCGCATCAGCCTGGGCGTGCAGGATTTCGACGCGGACGTGCAAAAAGCCGTCAACCGCATCCAGCCGGAAGCGGAAACGGTGGCCATCATGCAGGCGGCGCGCGACGCCGGTTTCCGCTCGATCAGCATAGACCTGATCTACGGTTTACCCAAGCAAAGCCTGGAGACAATGACGGAAACCTTGCGCAAGGTCATCTCCGCCAGCCCCGACCGCATCGCCCTGTACCACTACGCGCACATGCCGCACCTGTTCAAGCCGCAGCGCCGCATCCTCGACGCCGACATGCCCGACAGCGCCACCAAGCTGGCCATGTTGGGCCTGTGCATCGCGCGCCTGACGGCCGCCGGCTATGTCTACATCGGCATGGACCATTTCGCCAAGCCCACGGACGACCTGGCCGTGGCGCAGCGCCAGGGCCGCCTGCACCGCAATTTTCAGGGATACTCGACGCGCGCGGAAGCGGACCTGATCGCCTGCGGCGTGTCGGCCATCAGCTCCGTCGGCGCCGTCTACAGCCAGAATGAAAAAACGCTCGACGCCTACTACGAAAAGCTCGACGAAGGCGTGCTGCCGATCGCGCGCGGCATCAAGCTAGATACCGATGATTTATTGCGCCGTATCATCATCCAGATGCTGATGTGCAACTTCGAATTGTCGATCGCCACCATCGAGCAGGCGCACCCCGTCAAGTTCCGCAGCTATTTCGCCGCCGAGCTGGAAAAGCTGCGCGAACTGGCGCGCGACGGCTTGCTCGTCATCGAGGAAGACTGGCTGACGGTGACGCCGAAAGGGCGCTTGCTGATCCGCAATATCTGCATGGTCTTCGACCGCTACCTGACCCTGGCGCGCGCGAATGCCACGCCGGATGCGGTGCAGCCGCTGCGCTACTCGAAAACGGTGTAACGCCGCCCGATGAACGCCCTCAGCCTCGTGCCCATGTTCCTGGTCGGCCTGGCCGGCAGCGTGCACTGCATCGGCATGTGCGGCGGCATCGTCGGCGCCCTGTCGCTGGGCGGCGGTGCCGCTCCCGCGCCGGCCCGCCCGGTGATCGCCATCGCCGTGGCGCGCCCGGCATTGCAGACAACCGTGCAGGCGAACGTCCTGCGCGTGCTGGCGTATAACGGCGGGCGCATCGCCAGCTACATGCTGGCCGGCGCCCTGGCCGGCAGCCTGGCGGGCGCCGGCATGCTGCACCTGGCGTCCCTGCAGGTGGCCGGCTACTGGCTGGCCAACCTGATGCTGGTGGCCTTGGGCCTGTACCTGATGGACGCCTGGCGCGGCCTGGCTAGAGTCGAAGCGGCCGGAAATGTCGTCTGGCGCCGCGTGCGCCCCCTGCTGAAACCGCTGATGCCGATGGATACCCCTCTAAAAGCGCTGGCCGTGGGCGGCCTGTGGGGCTGGGTGCCATGCGGCATGGTCTACAGCGCGCTGCTGACGGCCATGATGCAAGGCTCGGCATTGCGCGGCGCGGCCGCCATGGCCGCCTTCGGCCTGGGCACCCTGCCCACCCTGCTGGGCATGGGCTTGCTGGGCACGCGGCTGCGCACGCAGATGCAGCGCCGCCCCGTGCGCATCGCCAGCGGCGTGCTGGTGCTGGGCTTTGGCCTGCTGGGCCTGCTGCGCGCCGCGCATGGCGTATCGCTGGGCTGGCTCGACGCCCTGTGCGTCACGGGCCATCCATGAAAAGACGCATGAAAACAAACCTATGAATGCAGTTTTACAACCCTCCGCCTGCTTCCATTGCGGCTTGCCCGTGCCAGGCGGCTCGAGCTGGAACGTCACCATCGACGACGTGCCGCGCGCCATGTGCTGCCCCGGCTGCGAAGCGGTGGCGCAAACCATCGTCGACATCGGCCAGAGCGCGTATTACCGCGACCGCGACGAATATGCCGTCAACGCGGCCGGCGCCGCCATGGTGCCGCCCGAGCTGCGTTTGTACAGCAATGACGACGCGCAATTCGCGCGCGATGCCAGCAGCTGCGAAGCAACGCTGTCCGTCGAGGGCATCCGCTGCGCCGCCTGCGTCTGGCTGATCGAGCGCCAGCTGACGCGCCTGCCCGGCGTGCAGGCGGCCAGCCTGAACGTCGCCACGGAGCGCCTGTACGTGCGCTGGAGCCGCGCGCAGTGCGAGCCGGGCGACATCCTGCAAGCCGTGCGGCAAGTCGGCTACACGGCCTATCCGTATGACGCCGTGCGCCATGGCGAACGCCTGCAAAAAGCCAGCAAGACACTGGGCCGCCAGCTGTTCGTGGCGGGCCTGTCGATGATGCAGGTCATGATGTACGTGGCGCCCGCCTACCTGGCCGCCGAAGACGGCACGCTGGACGACAACATGGCCAGCCTGATGCGCTGGGCCAGCCTGCTGCTGACGTTACCTGCCATCTGCTATTCGGCCATGCCGTTTTTCCAGGGCGCCTGGGCCAGCCTGCGCGCGCGCACCCTGGGCATGGACGTGCCCGTGGCGCTGGGCATCCTCGCGGCCTTCTTCGGCAGCGTGGTGGCGACGTTGACGGGCCGCGGCGAGGTGTATTACGACTCGGCCACGATGTTCATCTTCCTGCTGCTGTGCAGCCGCTATTTCGAGCTGCAGGCGCGTCGCAAGGCCGCCTCGGCGCTGGAACGGCTGCAGCATGCCTTGCCCGCGTCCGCCTCGCTGATGGCGGGCTTTCCCGACAACCGCGCCACCACCCTGGTGCCGGCCGGCAGCCTGGCCGTCGGCGACATCATTTTAGTCAAACCGGGCGAGGCGATCGCCGCCGACAGCGTCATCATCGAAGGCAACAGCGCGCTCGATTTATCGCTGCTGACGGGCGAGAGCGCAGCGCAGCGCCGCAAGACGGGAGAACGGGTACCGGGCGGCGCCATCAACGCCAGCGCGGCGCTCATCTTGCGCGTGCTCAAGCCCGCGCGCGAAAGTACCTTGTCCGACCTGCTGAAACTGATCGAGCGGGCCGGCAGCGGCAAGCCGCAGATCGCGCAGTGGGCCGACAAGGTCGCCGCCTGGTTCGTGCTGGGCCTGCTGCTGTTTGCCGTCGCCGTGTTCGCCTTCTGGAGCTGGCACGACCCGTCGCAGGCGTGGCCCGTGGCCATCGCCGTGCTGGTCGTGTCGTGCCCCTGCGCGCTGTCTCTCGCCACGCCCACGGCGCTGGCGGCCGCCACCGACAGCCTGCTGCGGCGCGGCGTGCTGATCGTCCAGCCGCACGTGCTGGAAACCTTGCACCGCGCCACCCACATCGTCTTCGACAAGACGGGGACGTTGACCCTGGGCCGGCCCGTGCTCAAGCAGATCGAGGGCCTGGACGGCATGACGGAAGACGCTTGCCTGCAGGTGGCCGCCGTGCTGGAAGCGGGCAGCGCCCATCCGCTGGCGCAGGCGATCCTGGCAGCAGCGGGAGAAACGCCGCGCATGCATGCGGAAAACCTGCAGGAAGTGCAGGGCCAGGGGCTCGAAGGCGTCGTCGATGGCGTGCGCTACCGCCTGGGCAATGCGGCCTTTGTCGCCGCCATCGCGGGCCCGCCGCTGGGCGACACGGCCGTCGGCATGCAGGGCATGACGCCGCTGTATCTGGGCACGCAGGGGCGGTGGCTGACACGTTTCCTGCTCAGCGATGCGCTGCGTCCCGAGGCGCGCGACGTGGTCGCGTATTTCCAGCGGCGCGGCAAGCAAGTCGTGCTGCTGAGCGGCGACCAGGAAGCGCTGACGCAAAGCGTGGCGACGGAACTGGGCATCAACACGGCCTGCGGCGAATGCCTGCCCGATGAAAAGCTCGATTTCGTGCAGCAATTGCAGGCGACGGGCGCCGTCGTGGCGATGGTGGGCGACGGCATCAACGACGCCGCCGTGCTGAGCGGCGCCGACGTGTCCTTCGCCATGGGTTCCGGCGCCGCGCTGGCGCAGGCCCATGCGGACACGGTGCTGCTGTCGAGCCAATTGATGTCCGTGCTGGACACGGCAAAAACGGCCGCGCGCAGCATGCGCATCATCCGCGAAAACCTGGGCTGGGCCACGCTGTACAATCTGACGGCCATCCCGGCCGCCGCGCTGGGCTTCTTGAACCCCTGGCTGTCCGGCGTCGGCATGGCTGCCAGCTCGGCCGTCGTCATCGCCAACGCCCTGCGCCTGCGGAAAGCCTGAACATGGAAGCACTGTATCTCCTCATCCCCTTGAGCGTCGTGGTCGTCTTCATCGCGCTGTGGGTGTATTTCACGGCCTCGGACAGCGGCCAGTTCGACGACCTCGTCGGACCGGGCCTGCGCGTGCTGCAGGATGACGATACGCCGCCGGAATCGGCCGCCCCGCCGGCTCCTCAGCGCGAATAGCCTTGCGACCCCGGCCGCGCATCGAAGCGCCGGCCCCACCACGGCAGAAACACGGTATTGCCGCCGCGCGCGCGGAACCACGGCTGTTCGTGGTCAACGGGCCGCACCACGGCCGGCGGCGCAACCACCACGGCAGTCGCGCTCTCGCTATCACTGCTGCCCGCCACCAGCACGGGCCGGCCCACGTGGTTGGCATGAGCGATAGCGAGTGCCACATTCGTCAGCGCCGTACCCGCGCCCGTCTCGCCCAGGAGTTCCGGCATGTTGAAGGTCTGCTTGTTGAAATCGAAGTCGGGCAATTGCTGCGTCAGGCTTTGCGCCAGCGGGCCGAGCCGTTCTGACGAGACTGGATAGGTGCTGCCGGCATCGTGGATGACGTAGCCGATGGCGTCGTCGTTCAATTGCGCGTTCCGGGCGGCAGCGTCGATGGCAGCGCTCCACGCCTGCATGGCGCGCGGGGCAGCGCCCTTGCCGGCGCTGAAATCGGCAACATTGCGCGTGGCGGGAAAACCCAGCCAGGCCAGCGGCGCGCGCTGCGTCTGATAGCCGGGGCCGGCCAGCACCAGCAGGACCATGTTTTCATTGATCTGCTCATCCTTGGGCGGATAACTGGGCGCATCCCAGTTCATCACCCACACCGTCTTGTCGGGATTGGCCTGCAGGTAAGCCAGGCCCGCCGCCAGGGACGTAAAGCCCGCGTTGGCGCCGCCCATGGTCACGCGCACGTCGGGCGGCGTGGCCGTGGTCCAGGAACCGGGGAAATGGGGGTTGCCGATGCTGAAGGTATCGACAATCTCCTCGCGCAAGTATTCCGCCGCTTCCACGGGATCAAGCCGCCCAGCCGGCAGGGCATATTCAACATGGATGCCGGCCAGTTCACGGCGCGTGGATTTGTCGGTCAGCGAATGGGCGTTGTAAAAATATTCTTCGTTCGAGAAATAAATATCATGAAACAGCGTGATCAATTCCTCCACATACTTTTCATGATATCCATTGAATGTTTCCCGCCCCTTGTTGCCGGAAGCAATCATGCCGATCGATTGAACCTTGCCAAAACGCACAGGATTTTCCTTTACCTTGCTATCGTCCTTGTTCGGCTTGGCCAGGCCCAGTGTCCACAGCAGTTGCCACTCGGTCGGATAGTCACGCCGCTGCAGGGGATTGAGCCACTGCACGCCCACCACCTGCGCCATGTACGGCTGCGCGGGCGCAGCAGGGATAACGGCGGCAACCGGTGCCGCAACCGATGCCTTGCTGGCGCAGGCCGAGGTCAGAAAAAGGACGGCAAGCGCCAGCAATCCCGGCATCAACAATAATCGTTTCATCAGCAATCCTCCTTCAAGAGGCACATCGACTGGCGGGGCCTGCAGTACCGACCAAAGTGCAATGCCAAACGCAAGACTGAAAACAAATATGCTCCAGCCCAGCCTGCGCGGAAGAGTAGCAATCAAGTTGCGCATCAGGAGGTCTCCGGGCGCTTGTACATGCGCTCATCCACTATCTCGGGAGGCATGCTTCCAGCGCTGCCATCACTTTGAACCCACTCCAATAACGGTTTTTTTTTAAACAAACCAAGCTTGAAATATTCAAGAAAAATTCTGTTTGAATTACCCTTTTTTTCCAACTCCTTCAACAATCGCCAATCCGCAATCACTCTCAATTCCCGCATCGCCTCCTCGCTGATATGGCACACCCCGATCGCCACGTCATACGCCAGCGCCTTTTCCGCGTGCCGGGGATTGCTCAGGATGGTGGAATGATCGGTCGCATGCGTGTCGCAGGTGGCCGCCAGTTGCCCCTGGATTTCCTGCTTGCGCCAATGCAAATATTCCGGCGTGGCGGTGGGCAGGTCGTCTTCCATCATCGCCTTGCCGTCAAGGCCGTCGAGCTTCTCGCGGCGGGCCTTCATGCGCAGGCGGGCATGGTCTTCGTAGCGCAATGCCGCCTCGGTATCGCGGTTGCCCTGCGGCGTGCCGCCCACGCTTGTATCGGCATACGGCTCGCCTGCCAGGCGCGCCTTGCCCGCATGGCGGTGCGTGCCGGGCGGATCGAGATCCTGGTCGAACTGCGGGCTGGGTACGCCAAAGCGCATGGCCTGCGGTGTAAACACTTCAGGCAAGGCGGGCGCCGTCACGGGGATGCGCCAGTCGTCGGGCGGCACGGCATTGATGGGGGTCTTGAGCCACTTCATCAGCGCTGACGTGGCGGCGGCGGTGCGTACGGTCGCCACCTTGCCTGCCGCGCTGGCGCTGGCGCGCACACCCTTGTCCGGGTCGTATCTGGAAATTGGCGAACGGGGATGCCAGAAATCGGCGCTGCCCCGCGCGGGCTGGCGATAATGGTTGCTCCAATAGTCATAGTCAGCGCGCTTGCCAACGGGAAAGCCCTGCGCAAACACGCGCTGGCTGAACACGCCGTCGCCGCGCGTGGCCTTGATTTCTTCGGCGCTCAGACCTAACCAGCCCATGCCCTGGATGGGCGTGGCGGAAATCACCCGGTCGTGCGGATTGCAATACAAGGTGACGCGGCCGCGCGTCGTTGGCTGCGGGCCGCAGGCATAGGCGGCCATGTCCTTGTCCAGGGTGAAATCATGGTGCACATTCGCGGCCATGTCCGCCAGCGCGGCAGACATGGGCGGCTCCGTGGCCTGACCACGCACGATGTCGAAAAACGCCGCCAGGGTCTTGCGGCGCGCCTCGCCGCTCTGCCGGCCCACATTGCCATCGACATCCCTGACCTGTCCCTGCAGCCAGCCTTCCGTATCGTTTCTGCGCAACAGGCTATAGGGCGGGTTGCACAAGACATAGGTATCGGCCACGCAGCGCCCGCTTTTGCCTGCCGCATCCTGCACCTTGGCCATCTTATTGCCTAGAAATGCGGCCGCCATGCCCACCATATTGCCCTGGCTGTGGCAGACAAGGGTAATCGGCACGTCGGCCTGCTGCCGGCGGATGGCCGCCACCAGGTGCGCCAGGCGTAGCGCGGCCAGCACGAAATAGGGGCGCGGCGGGCAGGCATACACGATGCGGTCGTTGACGGGATTCAGATGCTCGATGTGGATGAACAGGAAGAGGGCGTCCGACAGACCTTCGCCCCACAGGTCAGGCAGGGAGGAGCAGCCGTTGGCGAACGGGCCGCCGCCCCAGTAAGCGTGTTCGTTCAGGTAGACCGAATCGCCATATTGCTGCAATTCCCTGTCGCTGGCCTTGTAGCCCCAACGGAACTGGATCACGGGCGAGAAATGCGCCTGCGGCGCGATAAAGGTGGCGGCCGTATAGTCGGGGTCGATATAGCCGTCATCGCTCAGTTCGCTACGGTAGCATACCGGCGTCAGCTGCCCCGCCTGCGCCGTGGCATGGACTATATGCTCGTCGCAGCGCTTCATGCGCGTGTTCAGGCCCTTGCACAGGCCTGCTTCGGCTGCGCGGTACCACTCGCCGTCGGAATTGACGCCATGCACGAAGATGACGATGCCCGGCGACGGCATCTGCTGCAAGCAATCAAGCAGGCAGTGACTGAACAGGGTTGTACCCTCGACCTTGCCCACGACCATGTCCACCTGGGCATCAAACGGATCGCGACGTTCGGGGTCTTCCATGGCGGGCCTTGGGCGTGTCTGGACAAGCCACTGTAGGCCATTGCTTCCATGCACGTTTTACGCCATGTCAAGCCAGCCGTTGCAGGGATCTTGTACGGCTTTTTTGACCGGAATATCACTTTATTTCGATGCCAGTTCGCTACGCTTATTTCATCCGGGGAATTTTGATCCACATCAAAGTTTTTTCGCGGTCAAACACTTACTCTCTGGCCACCATCATAAATAGTAATTCCAGGGAGAGTCTTTGTGGATCAATCGCTGAACTATAACTACAAGATCGTGAAGCAATTCGCGGTCGCTACTGTGGTATGGGGCATCATCGGCATGCTGGTTGGCGTTATCATCGCCGCTCAGCTGGCCTGGCCTGCCCTGAACCTCGACATACCTTGGCTGACATACGGACGTCTGCGTCCGCTGCACACGAATGCGGTGATTTTCGCCTTCGGCATCTGCGGCCTGTTCGCCACCTCGTACTACGTCGTGCAACGCACCTGCCAGGTGCGCCTGTTTTCCGACAAGCTGGCCGCCTTCACGTTCTGGGGCTGGCAAGCCGTGATCCTGTGCGCCGTCGTCAGCCTGCCCATGGGCCTGACGCGCGGCAAGGAATACGCCGAGCTGGAATGGCCGATCGCCATCCTCATCGCCGTCGTCTGGATCGCTTACGCCATCGTTTTCTTCGGCACCTTGATCAAGCGCAAGGTCAAGCATATCTACGTGGCCAACTGGTTCTTCGGCGCCTACATCCTGGCCGTGACGATTTTGCACGTGGTCAATGGCGCCGTCATGCCGGCCTCGTTCACCAAGTCGTATTCCGCCTATGCGGGCGTGCAGGACGCCATGATCCAGTGGTGGTACGGCCATAACGCGGTGGGCTTCATCCTGACCGCCGGCTACCTGGGCATGGTCTACTACTTCATCCCGAAACAGGCCGAGCGCCCCGTGTACTCGTACCGTTTGTCGATCGTCCACTTCTGGGCGCTGATCTTCACCTACATGTGGGCGGGCCCGCATCACCTGCACTACACGGCATTGCCTGACTGGACGCAATCGATCGGCATGGTCTTCTCGCTGGTCCTGCTGGCGCCAAGCTGGGGCGGCATGATCAACGGCATCATGACCCTGTCAGGCGCCTGGCACAAGCTGCGCACCGACCCGATCCTGAAATTCATGATCGTCTCGCTGTCGTTCTACGGCATCGCCACCTTCGAAGGCCCGATGATGTCGATCAAGACCATCAACTCGCTGTCGCACTACACCGACTGGACCGTGGCCCACGTGCATGCGGGCGCCCTGGGCTGGGTCGGCTTCATCACCATGGGTTCGATCTACTACCTGCTGCCGCGCCTGGCGGGCCGCACGCAGATGCACAGCACGCGCCTGGTCGACGTGCACTTCTGGGTGGCCACCATCGGCATCGTGCTGTACATCGCCGCCATGTGGATCGCCGGCGTGATGCAGGGCCTGATGTGGCGCGCGGTCAACCCGGACGGCACCCTGACCTACACCTTTGTCGAAAGCGTGAAAGCAACGTATCCGTACTACGTGGTGCGCGTGGCCGGTGGCCTGCTGTACCTGTCGGGTATGTGCATCATGGGCTACAACACCTGGATGACTCTGCGCGGCAGCAAACTCCCCGTCGCCCGCATTCCGGAACTGAACGCGGCGCACGCCTGATAGGAGCAAAAGCAAATGAAATTTTCACATGCATGGATTGAGAAAAACCCCTGGCTGCTGATCGCCCTGGTCACGGTGGTGATCAGCATCGGCGGCGCCGTCGAGATCGTCCCCCTGTTCTTCCAGAAGAGCACGACGGAACCCGTCGCCGGCCTGAAGCCGTACTCGCCGCTGCGCCTGGCGGGCCGCGACATCTACGTGCGCGAAGGCTGCTACAACTGCCATTCGCAGATGGTGCGTCCGCTGCGCGCGGAAACGGAACGCTATGGCCACTATTCGGTCGCCGGCGAGTTCGTCTACGACCGTCCGTTCCAGTGGGGTTCCAAGCGCACGGGCCCGGACCTGGCCCGCGTGGGCGCCCGCTACAGCGACGAATGGCACCGCACGCACCTGAACAACCCGCGCGACGTGGTGCCCGAGTCGAACATGCCGGCCTACCCCTGGCTGGCGAAGACCAAGCTGGTGCCTGACGACATCATGCCGAAGATGCGCGCCCTGAAACGCCTGGGCCAGCCGTACAGCGATGAAGAGATCGCCGCCGGCCCCGCGCAGCTGCAGGACAAGACGGAAGAAGACGCCCTGGTCGCCTATCTGCAAGGCCTCGGTACATTAATCAAAACAAGGAATTAGCATGGCAATCGAAAACCTGTTTGACAGCGCCAGCAGCGTCATGACGGTGGTTTCCTTTACGACGTTCGTGGGCATCCTGTGGTGGACGTTCAGCCGCAGCAATAGCGACTTCGACGCGGCGGCGCGCCTGCCGTTCGCCGACGACGCGCTCGACTATCCGGCCGAGGCCGAGATGAACCTGGCGAAGGAGCGCAACCATGGCTGACTTTACCAATGGCTTCTGGAACATCTACATCATCGTGCTGTCCCTGCTGGGCATCATCGGCTGCGGCGTGCTGCTGTACTCGCAGTCGAAAGTGAAAGTGGCCGCCGGCGCCCCCGCCGACGGCACCACGGGCCACGTCTGGGACGAGGACTTGAAGGAACTCAACACGCCGATGCCGCGCTGGTGGATGTGGCTGTTCTACATCACCATCGTCTTCGCGCTGGCCTACCTGTTCCTGTACCCGGGCCTGGGCAACTATGCCGGCAGCCTGGGCTGGAAATCGACGGGCCAGTACGAAGAAGAGCTGAAGAAGGCGGAAGCCGACTACGGCCCCCTGTTCAACAAGTACCTGAGCCAGGACTTGAAGACGGTGGCCGCCGATCCGCAGGCGCAAGCCATCGGCCAGCGTCTGTTCCTGACCTACTGCGCGCAATGCCACGGTTCGGATGCGCGCGGCAACAAGGGCTTCCCCAACCTGACGGACAAGGACTGGCTGTATGGCGGTGATCCCGACATCATCAAGACCACCATCATGCACGGCCGCAATGGGCAGATGCCGCCGATGGGCGCCGCCCTGGGTTCCGAAAAGGATGTCGAGAACGTGGCCCATTACGTGCTGAGCCTGTCCGGTTCCACCTCGGACCCCGTCAAATCCGTGCTGGGCAAGGCCAAGTTCGGCGCCTGCATGGCCTGTCACGGCGCCGATGCGAAGGGTAACCAGATGCTCGGTGCGCCCAACCTGACGGACAAGATCTGGCTGTACGGCGGCAGCGCCGATACCATCATGGAAACCGTCCGCAAGGGTCGCAACAACACCATGCCGGCCTTCAGCGATTTCCTCGGCGAATCCAAGGTACACGTGCTGTCGGCGTATGTCTGGAGCCTGTCGAATCCCCAGACGCCCGTGAAATGACGTAATGGAACCTCAAGTCATCAAGATGTATGCGGCCCGCGAGCAAATCTACCCTCGCGAGGCCAAAGGACGCTACGCTACCTGGCGATGGGTATGCGTCTGGCTTACCCAGCTCGCGTTCTACGGCTTGCCGTGGTTGACCTGGAATGGCAGGCAAGCCCTGCTGTTCGATTTGACCACGCGCAAGTTCTACATTTTCGGCGTCGTGCTGTGGCCCCAGGATTTCATCTACCTGGCGGCCCTGCTGATCATCTGTGCCTATTTATTGTTCCTCGTCACGGCCATTGCCGGGCGGGTGTGGTGCGGGTTCTCTTGCCCGCAAACGGTATACACGGAAATCTTCCTGTGGGTCGAACGCCGCATCGAGGGCACGCGCAGCGCGCGCATGGCCCTCGACAAGCAGGGCCCCTCCGTGCGCAAGGCGTTCAAGAAGACGGCCAAGCACCTGGTATGGGGCGCCATCGCCCTGTGGACGGGCTTTACCTTTGTCGGCTACTTCACGCCGATCAAGGAACTGGCGCGCGAAGTGACCACCCTCAATTTCGGTCCCTGGGAATGGTTCTGGGTCTTGTTCTACAGTCTGGCAACCTACGGCAACGCGGGCTGGCTGCGCGAGCAGGTGTGCAAATACATGTGCCCCTACGCGCGCTTCCAGAGCGCCATGTTCGACCAGGACACCCTGATCATCACCTACGATGCCAAGCGCGGCGAACCACGCGGCGCCATGAGCAAGAAGGCCGGCAACAACGACAAGCTGGGCGACTGCATCGACTGCACCCTGTGCGTGCAGGTGTGTCCGACCGGCATCGATATCCGCAACGGCCTGCAGTATGAATGCATCGGCTGCGCCGCCTGCGTCGATGCCTGCAACAGCGTGATGGACAAGGTCGACCGGCCGCGGGGACTGGTACGCTACAGTACCGACCATGCGATGGAAAACAACTTCAATTCGCAGCAGATCCGCCAGCGCGCCATGCGCCCGCGCGTGCTGATCTACACTTCCATCCTGGCCCTGATCATCATCGCCGTGTGTACTTCGCTGGCCCTGCGCACGCCGCTGAAAATGGACGTGATCCGCGACCGCGGTTCGATGGGACGCGAAGTGGAAGATGGCATGATCGAAAACGTCTACCGCCTGCAGATCATGAACACCTCGGAGCAAAGCCAGCATTTCAAAATCAGTGTATCCGGTCTGCCGGGCCTGACCTTGTTGACGCGCAATGAAGTGACGTTGCAGCCGACGGAAACGCTGGGCTGGCCGATCCGCCTGCGCGTGCCGCACGGGGTCGGCGAGAAGGGGTCGAACAAGATTGCAATCGAATTGCACTCGCTGGACGACCCGTCGCTGCACGTGCGTGAAAGCGCGGTCTTCATCGTGCCGCGCTAATGCAGGAAGGCCGGTCCCCGCATGGGGACTGGCCAATTAATCAGGAGAAATACCATGTCCGACAGTCTGAAACTGCAACCTCCCGTTGCACCGTGGTACAAGCATCGCTGGCCATGGCTGCTGATGATCGGTCCCGGCCTGTCCGTGGTCGTCGGCAGTTTCATGGGCTATATTGCGTTTACGCAACCCGATGCGCTGGTGGTGGGCGATTATTACAAGCAGGGCAAGGCGATCAACCAGGATTTGAAGCGCGACACGATCGCCAGCGACCTGGCGATGGATACCACCCTGTCGTATGACGTGGCTGCAGCCCGCCTGAGCGGCTCCGTGCACAGCTTCGGCAAGGCGTACCAGGGGCCGTTGCAGTTGCACCTGGCGCATGCGACCCTGCCGGAAAAGGATATCAAGCTGCTGGTGCAACCCGATGCGGCCGGCAATTTTTCCGTGGCGCTGCCGATGCTCGAGCGCAGCCGCTGGCAGGTGCTGGTGGAAAACGACAAACGCGAGTGGCGCCTGTCCGGCATCTGGACCTGGCCCCTGCAGCGCAGCATCGCGCTGCACGCCGATGAAGAACTCTAAGCTTTACTTGCAGACGTCGGTGCCGGCCGTAATAGCCTTCAGTTTTGCCGGCTGCAGGATCTCGATCTCGCGGTTGGAGACGCGCAGCCAGCCTTCCTTCTTGAATTTCGACAATAAACGGCTGACGCTTTCGATGGTCAGGCCCAGGTAGTTGCCGATTTCCTCGCGCGACATGCGCAGCTGGAAATTGCTGCCCGAATAGCCGCGCGCTTCATAGCGCGACGCCAGGTTGACGATGAAGGCGGCAAAGCGCTGCGTCGCCTGCATATTGCCCAGCAACAGCATCACGCTTTGCTCGCGCGTGATTTCCTGGCTCATCATACGGTGGAAATGGCGCAGCAGGGTCGGCATATTACCCAGCAATTGTTCCAGGCTGGAAAACGGGATTTCACACACTTCGCTGTCTTCCAGCGCCACCGCATTACAGTGGTGGCGGTCGGCGCTGATGGCGTCCATGCCCAGCAGTTCACCCGCCATCTGGAAGCCCGTCACCTGCTCTTCGCCGCCCGGATTGATCTGGTACGTCTTGAAGTGCCCCAGGCGGATCGCGTACAGGTTCTGGAACGAGTCGCCGATGCGGAACAACGAGGCGCCGCGCACGATCTTGCGGCGGCGGCCGATGATCTGGTCCAGCCTGTCCATGTCGCCCACATCGAGGCCCATCGGCAGGCACAATTGATGCATGCTGCAGGTCGAGCATCGCGCACGCAACGCTTCCACGTTCACTGTGGGCAAGGTTGGAGTGAGTAGCGCTTCAGTCATGTCGGTACCTTTAAGAAAATGCAATAACAAGTTTACTGCATACAGGGTTGCCGTGTGCCAATTTCACCGCAATTTCGGCGAATAAACGACGTCCAGCCTTTAATTATATGGCAACATCGTCAAAAGCCCATGCGGGGCGGGCAATTTGCGCGGCGCCGCTTGCCAAGTTGATGTATTGATAGGAAAATTCCTGACAGCATTATCTGCCGCCTGTGCCGCACGGTACTGAAAAGGAAATCATGAAGCCTCTCGGCATCAAAGCAAAAGTCGCGCTGGCCACCAGCCTGACCTCGATCGCCATGATCGCGCTGGTCACCATGATCCAGGTGCAGCACATGCGCGACGACTTCACCCGTGTACTGCTGAGCCAGCAGTCGTCGCTGATCAGCCGCACCGCCGCCGAGCTCGACGACAAGCTGGGCATGCTGCTGCAGATCGTCACCCTGACGGCCCGGCAGCAGCCGCCGGAACTGATCGGCCAGCCCGCCCAATTGCGCGAATACTATTCGCGCCGCTCGATGCTGGTGCTGTTCGACGACGTGCTGGTGCTCGACGCGCACGGCGCCGTCGTGGCCGACATGCCGCTGGTCACGGGGCGCGCCGGCATCAACGTCGCCGAGCGCGAGTACTTCCAGACCGTGCTGCGCACGCGCCAGCCCATGATCACCGAGCCGATGCTGGGCAAATCGAGCGGCATGCCCATCGTGCAGATGGTGGCGCCCGTGCTGGCCGCCGATGGCCAGGTGGCCGGCGTGGTGATCGGCGTGCTGCGCCTGTACAAGGACAACCTGCTGGGGCGCCTGCGCTCGGAAAAGATCGGCAAGAGCGGCTATTACTTCATCCTCACGCGCGGCGCCGTGCCGCGCTATGTGCTGCACCCCGATACCAGCCGTTTGCTGCAGCCGCGCCTGCCGAACGCCAACCTGACGACCACCCAGCTGCTGAAGGACGATGGCGAAGGCACCATGGTCAGCACCAACAGCCGCGGCATCACGGCCGTCAACAGCTTCAAGCGCCTGAAATCGGTGAACTGGCTGCTGGCCGCCTCGCTGCCCCTCGACGACGCCTTCGAACCGTTCGACGGCGTGCTGTACCGGCTGGTGCTGTGGAGCATCCTCGCCTCGCTGCTGGCCGCGGCCGTTCTGGGCTGGGTCACCGTGCGCCTGCTCTCGCCCCTGGTGCGCCTGCGCGACACCCTGCAGGCGCTGCGCACCAGCGGCAGCCGCTTCACCCCCGTGCCGGTGCAGCAGCGCGACGAGATCGGCGAGCTGACGGAAGCCTTCAACGGCCTGATGAGCGAGCGCGACCGCCTGCAGCAGGAACTCGAATCGCGCGCGGCGGAGCTGGAACAGGAGCGCGACCGGGCCGAGGCGGCCAACCGCGCGAAGAGCGATTTCGTGGCCAACATGAGCCATGAAATCCGCACGCCCCTCAATGCCGTGCTGGGCATGGTGTATCTGCTGGGCAATACCAAGCTCGATACGGAACAGCGCAAGTACCTGACCATGGTGCGCGTGGCGGGCCAGTCGCTGCTGGGCATCCTCAACGACGTGCTCGACTATTCGAAGATCGAGGCGCGCCGCATGGAATTGTCGCCCGTCGAATTCGACCTCGACGAGGTCATGAACACGCTGGCCACGACGATGACGATGAATGCGGGCGAAAAGGAGCTGGAACTGGCGATTGCCGTCGAGCCCGACGTGCCGCGCCGCCTCGTGGGCGACGCCCAGCGCCTGCAGCAGATTCTCGTCAACCTGGCCGGCAACGCCATCAAGTTTACCGAGAGCGGCGAAGTGGTGGTGGCCGTCAGCCTGGCCGAGAAAGAGAACGGGCGCGCCTGGCTGCGCTTCGAAGTGCGCGATACGGGCATCGGCATGACGGAACTGCAGCAACAGCAGCTGTTTGCCGCGTTTTCGCAGGGTGACCAGAGCATCACGCGGCGCTTCGGCGGCACGGGCCTGGGCCTGGCCATCAGCAAGCAGCTGATCCACATGATGGGCGGCGACATCGCCGTCGCCAGCAGCGAAGGCAAGGGCAGCCGCTTCTGGTTCAGCGTGCCCTTCGAGATGCTGGCGCAGCCGGCCGAAACGCGGCGCACGCCCACCCTGGGCCAGCTGCGCCTGCTGGTGGCCGACGATAACCGCACCACGCGCGAACTGATCGTCAAGCTGATCGAGGCGTGGGGCTGGCTGGCCGACGAAGTGGACTCCGGCTTTGCCGCCATCGAACTGTACCGCGAACGCCTGGCGCAGCAGCAGCCATACGACGTGGTGCTGGCCGACTGGCACATGCCCGTGATGGACGGCCTGGCCACGGCCAAGGCCATCCGCCAGGCGGCCAGCGGCCAGCGCCAGCCCATCGTGGTGATGGTCAACGCCTTCGCCCGCAACCACTTGGAAGAAATTTCCAGCGCGGCCGAGGCCGACGTCGTGCTGATGAAGCCGATTACGGGCTCGAGCCTGTTCGACGCCCTGCACCAGGCGCTGATTACCAAGAACGACGGCGGCGAGCAGCGCATCCTGCACCAGCCGCTGGGCACGGAACTGGCCGGCGTGCATTTCCTGCTGGTGGAAGACAACCATTTGAACCAGGCCGTGGCGCGCGGCATCCTCGAACACATGGGCGCCACCCTGGACGTGGTGGGCGACGGCTTGCAAGCCGTGGAACGGCTGCGCACGGAAGCGCTGCGCTACGACATCGTGCTGATGGACATGCAGATGCCCGTCATGGACGGCTTCAGCGCCACCCACATCATCCGCACGGAACTGCGCTTGAACCTGCCCGTGATCGCCATGACGGCCGGCGTGCTGGCGTCCGAGCGCGAGCGCTGCATGACGGCCGGCATCAGCGATTTCATCGCCAAGCCCGTGGTGGTGGAAGAGATGATGGAAGTCATCCTGCGCCACCTGCCCAAGCGCCCGCCAGTGCAGACGGCCGGGCCGGCGCCCGTTGCCGATGAGGAAGTGTTTTCCATGGCGCCGCTGATGCGCGTGATGGGGCGCGATGCAAAAGGGCGCGGCGTGCTGCGGCGCATGGTGGAAGACGCGCTGAACAAGGGCATGACGCCCGTGCGCGACGCCGAAACGGCGTTGCAGGCGGGCCGCCACAGCGACGTGGCGCGCATCCTGCACGGCGTGCGCGGCTCCGTCGGCACCCTGGGCACGAAACGCCTGATCCGCGCCGCCTTCGCCACCGAGGAAGCCATCGACGCGGGCCGCCTGGACGAGGTGCCGGCGCTGCTGGCGCAGACGGCGCAGGAGCTGGAACAGGCGCTGGCGGCGGCAGCGGATTGGTTGTCCAGGCTGAAAGATTAAGCCTGCAACATAAAACTGGGGTCAGCGTCGCCGCTTACGCCGGCACGCCCAAAATCACGCTGGAGGCCTTGAAAATCGCCGTTACGCTGCTGCCGATCTCGATGCCCAGGTCGGTGCTGCTCTGGTTCGTGATGATGGCGGCGATGGTGCCGCCACGGGGCAAATCCAGCACCACTTCCGTGTTGACGGCGCCCGTCTGCACGCGCGTGATGGTGCCGGCCAGCTGGTTGCGCGCCGAAAAGCGCGCGCCTTCACTGTCCGCCACGAGGATGATCGACGACGCCTTGATCAGCGCAAACGCTTCCGCGCCCGGCACCAGGCCCAGGTTTTCGCTGCTGTCACGCGTGACGATGGCGACGATATGCTGTCCGCCCGGCAATTCCAAGGTCACTTCGTCGTTGACGGCGCCTTGTTTCAGTTCAGCAACTTTGCCCAGGAATTGATTGCGTGCCGTGGTTTTCATGGCCATTCTCCGTATGAGTAAAAGATCGTCGGCGATGCCTTCCGCCTGGCTGCCCAGCTGGCGCAGATAGCGGGCATGCTCACGCTCGATGATACGGAAATTGTCGACCAGCTGGCGCCCACGCTGCGTTAGCCGCGTGCCGCCGCCGCCCTTGCCGCCCGTCAGACGCTCGACCAATGGCTCGCCGGCCAGGTTGTTCATCGCGTCGATGGCGTCCCAGGCCGCCTTGTAGCTCATCTTGACGAGTTTGGCCGCCTGCGTGATGGAGCCGCATTCGGCGATGGCGCCCAGCAATTCCACCCTGCCGGCGCCGCCCAGGTTTTCTCCGCCCACCGTCATCCATACCGAACCTTGCAGGCCGATTTCCGCTGCTGCCGATTTATCCAATGCGTTCACCCAATGCCTTATTTTCTTCCATGCTGTCAATTTGTCCGTCACGCAAGTAAAGCACATGTTCGCCCAGGATGCGCGCATCTTCGGGATCATGTGTGATCAGGATCATGGGCACGTCCAGGCGCTGCTGCCACTGGCTCAGTTCCAGCCGCATTTTGACACGCAGGGCCGGATCGAGGGCGGCAAACGGCTCGTCGAGCAGCAGCGCGGCCGGTTTGGCCACGAGTGCCCTCGCCAGCGCCACCCTTTGGCGCTGGCCTCCGGACAACTCGTCGGGGAACTGGTGCGCCAGTTCCTGCAAGTGGAATGCGTCCAGCCAATGCTCGACCTTCTGCAATTTTTCGCGCGCACGCGGATTGAACCAGCCGCGCGCCAGGCCGAAGCCCACGTTCTGGCGCACCGTCAGGTGCGGGAACAGCGCGTAATCCTGGAACAGGTAGGCGACATTGCGCTGCTGCGGCGGCAAGTTGATGCCGGCGGCGGAATCGAACAGGGTGCGCCCGTTCAGGCGGATATGGCCAGCGTCCGGTGTAAACAGTCCGGCGATGGCTTTCAGGGTCATGCTCTTGCCGGCGCCGGACGGGCCATACACGGCGATGCGCTGGCTGCTGGAGGTGCATTGCACCTGCATGTCGAAGCGGCGTTTGCCGGAGCGCAAGGTGGCGCGAATGTCGAGGTCGAGTTGCATGGGCGTCATCCTCAGCGTCATTTGTGCGCGATGCGCCCGGGCGCCAGGCGGCCGGCCGACAGCAGCACCACGATGCACACGGCAGAGGTGATCAGCACCAGGGTGTTGGCCACGTCGTCCTGGCCCGCCTGCACGGCTTCATACACGGCGACGGATAAAGTCTGCGTCTTGCCGGGAATGCTGCCGGCCACCATCAGGGTGGCGCCGAATTCACCCAGCGCGCGCACGAATCCCAGCAGCACGCCGGCCAGGATGCCGCGCCAGGCCAGCGGTAACGTGACGCGGAAGAAAATCGCCAGCTCCGAAATGCCCAGCACGCGGGCCGCCTGCTCCAGCTGCCCGTCGACCGCTTCGAAGGCGGCGCGCGCGGGCTTGAAGACGAGGGGAAAGGCAACCACCGTGGAAGCGATCACGGCGCCCTGCCACGTAAAGATCAGGTTGATGCCGAAGTTGTCCTGCAGCCAGATGCCCAGCGTGCCGCGCCGGCCCAGCAGCACCAGCAGGTAATAGCCGAGCACGGTGGGCGGCATCACCATCGGCAGGGTCAGGAGGGCATCGAGCAGCTCGCGCCCGGGAAAACGCGTGCGCGCCAGCAGATAGCCCGTACCGATGCCGAGCAGCAAATTGAGCGCCGTGGCCCAGGCCGCTACTTTGAGCGACAGGGCCAGCGCGGTCCAGGCGATATCCATGCGAGCGCTTACCTAAAAATCAGGGCTTTTTAAAACCGTATTTGGCCAGAATGGCTTGCGCCGGCGCCGTTTGCAGGTAGCTGACGAAGCGCTTCGCTTCGGCGGCATTGCTGCTGCCCTTGATGGTGGCGATCGGGTACAGCACGGGCGCGTCGAGCGGCACCTCCAGCACCACGTTGACCTTGTCTTTCATGATGGCCGCGTCGGTGGCGTACACAAAGCCCGCATCGACTTCGCCGCGCGCCACGTAATCGAGCGACTGGCGCACGTTCTGCGTGCCGATGGCTTTCGGCTGCACGGCGTCCCACAGATTCGCCTTCTTCAGCGCGCCTTCGGAGTAACGGCCGACGGGCACGCTGGCCGGGTTGGCGATGGCCACGCGGGTCACGCCCTTGTGCGTCAGGTCCGCCAGGCTCTTGATGCCCAGCTTGCTGTCGTGCGGCACGATCAGCACCAGGCTGTTGCCGACGAAGTCCATGCGGTCGGCCGGCAATACCAGGCCCTGCTTTTGCGCCGCGTCCATGGTTTCCTGGTCCGCCGAGGCAAACACGTCCACGGGCGCGCCCTTGACGATCTGCTGCAGCAGCACGCCCGAGGCGGCGAAGTTCAAGGACACCTTGCTGCCCGGATACTGCGCCTCGTAGCTTTGCGCCGCATCCTTGAACGCGTTCGTCAGGCTGGCCGCGGCCGACACCACCACTTCGCCGGCAACGGCGGAGGTGGCGGCGGTGGCGAGGAGGGCGGCGCCAAGCAGGCGGGCGAGGGAGGTGAGGCGCATGATCGTATCCTTGTAAAGTGAACGGTGAACAAGGAGCGTAATATACACTTATATATAGCGTTCTGCCATTGCACAGATCAAGCCGGTACAAGGCCAGTTCCCTGATATACTGTATATAAACACAGTATATCGAGGTGAGCCATGGAATTGACGGACAAGCTGGAAATCCTGGCCGATGCGGCCAAGTACGATGCGTCCTGTGCCAGCAGCGGCGCACCGAAGCGCGATTCCATCGGCAAGGACGGCTTTGGCGCCGCCTCGGGCATGGGCATTTGCCACAGCTACACGCCGGACGGGCGCTGCGTCTCGCTGCTGAAGATACTGTTGACCAATTACTGCCTGTACGATTGCCAGTACTGCGTCAACCGCCGTACCTCGAACGTGCCGCGCGCGCGCTTTACGGTGGCCGAAGTGGTGAAACTGACGACCGATTTTTACCTGCGCAACTACATTGACGGCCTGTTCCTCAGTTCCGGCATCATCAGGTCGGCCGACTACACGATGGAGCAACTGGTGCAGGTAGCGCGCGAGTTGCGCGAGGTGCACCAGTTCCGCGGCTACATCCACCTGAAAACCATCCCCGACGCCGACCCGGCCCTGGTCGCGCAGGCGGGCCGCTATGCCGACCGGCTCAGCGTCAACATCGAATTGCCGACGCAGGACAGCGTGCAGAAGCTGGCGCCGGAAAAGAGCGTGCACACGATCAAGCTGGCCATGGGCGCCATCCGCCGCAAGCTCGATGAAAAGGCGGAAGAACCGCGCTCGCCCCGCTTCGCGCCGGCCGGGCAAAGCACGCAGATGATCGTCGGCGCCGACGCCAGCGACGACCAGCAGATCCTCGCCACGGCCGAAACCCTGTACGGCAGCTATAAACTCAAGCGCGTGTACTACTCGGCCTTCAGCCCGATACCCGACAGCCCGAAAAGCGTGCCGCTGGCACCGCCGCCCATGCTGCGCGAACACCGGCTGTACCAGGCCGATTTCTTGCTGCGCAGCTATGGTTTCCAGGCCAACGAACTGCTGCCCGCCAGCGGCGGCAACCTGGCGCTCGACATCGATCCGAAACTGGCGTGGGCGCTGGCGCACCGCGAACATTTTCCGCTGGACTTGAACCGCGCGGCGCAGCACATGATCGCGCGCGTGCCCGGCATCGGCCTGCGCAACGCGCAGCGCATCGTCGACCTGCGCCGTTTGCGCCAGGTGCGCTATGCCGACCTGTCGCGCCTGCGCTGCAGCATGAAAAAGATTGCCCCCTTCATCATCACGGCCGACTACTTTCCCGCGCGCGACACCACAGCCTCCGAACACCTGCGCCGCGCCATGGCGGACGCACCGCAGCAATTGAACTTATGGCCGGAGCTGCAGGCAGCATGAGTACGTTCGTGCGGCTGGCGCAATCGTTCGACGAGTGGCGCGCAGCGGCACGCGAACTGATCGCGCGCGGCGTGCCGCCTGCCGACGTGGCCTGGCAATCGCAGCCCGGCGAGGGCGACCTGTTTTCCTCCACGCCAGAGGCCACGGATACCGGCGCGCCACCGCTGCGCCTGCCCCGCCAGCTGGTGGAGCTGCTGCAGGCCGCCGCCTGTTTCAACGTGCATGACCGCTGGGCCTTCCTGTATCAGGTGCTGTGGCGCTGGCAGCTGGGCCAGCACGACGTGGTGTCCCCGGCCGACGCGGACGGCGCGCGCCTGCACGCCATGGTCAAGGCCGTGCACCGCGAGGAGCACGACATGCATGCCTACGTGCGCTTCCGCGAACGCAGCGAAGCCGAGGGCGCGCCCCGCTTCGTCGCCTGGTTCGAACCCACGCACGAGGTGCTGCCGCAAGTGGCGCGCCACTTCGCGCGCCGCATGGGCTCCATCAGCTGGATGATCGCCACGCCCGGCGCCAGCATGCTGTGGGATGGCGCCACCTTGCACGCGGGACCGGCCCTGCTGCGCGGCGCGGCCGACATCGACGATGCGGGCGAGGCCTTGTGGCTGACGTATTACCGCAGCATCTTCAATCCCGCGCGCGTGAATGCCGACTTGCTGCATAGCCACATCCCGGCGCGCTTCTGGAAAAATTTACCCGAAGGCGCCATCGTGCCCGCCATGCTCAGCGGTGCGGCCAACGGCGAGCGCCGCACGGGCCAGACGGCCAGCGTGGGACAGCGCCAGGGCGCCGCCATGATCCAGATCAACTCCGAGCGGGCCCAGCCCGCGCGCGCGACTGCCACGACGCTGGACCAGTGCCGTCGCTGCGAACTGTGGCAGCACGCCACCCAGGCCGTGCCCGGCACAGGCCCGCACACCGCCCGCATCATGCTCGTCGGTGAACAACCGGGCGACCAGGAAGACCTGGCCGGACTGCCCTTCGTCGGCCCGGCCGGTGCGCTGCTGGACCAGGCCATGCAGGAAGCGGGCATGGCGCGCGACAGCATCTATCTGACCAATGCCGTCAAGCATTTCAAGTGGGAACCGCGCGGCAAGCGCCGCCTGCACAAGACCCCGGCCCAGCGCGAGATCCTCGCCTGCCGCGGCTGGCTGGAGGACGAGCTACGAAGCGTGCAACCGCAGGTAATCGTGGCGCTGGGCAGCACGGCATTGAAAGCCGTGCTGCAGGATGGCGCGGCCAGCATGACGCCGCTGATCGGCACGCCCATCGAACACGACGGGCGCTGGGTGGTGACCGTGTATCACCCGTCGTACGTGCTGCGCGCAGCCGATGCGGCGAGCCGGCGCCAGGCCTACGCGGTGATTGTCGATGGCTTGCGGCAGGCGCAGAAGTTGCTGAAAGGCTAGTCAGAGGCGACGTCATCGCTTGCGGGTGGCGCCTGCGATGTCGTAAAGGCGATCGGATCGTCGAGACTAAAGCCCGGCGCCATTTACCAAGCGCGTTGTGCCCCCGCATGTGGCAGAAAATGACTATGACTCTATTTTTCAATAGCAATATTCATCTAGCAAAAAACTTGTTTCTTTACTTCTCACAACGAGAGCAGTTTCCACCATATCACGCCCCATCCAATGCCTGCGATAGCGAAAAAAGCGCCATGCTTGCGCAATCCCAGCCACACCAGCGTGCCAAGCAAGACATAGAAAACCACATTGGCTGCCATCGAAAAGAAGAAAATTTCCGGTTCCATCTGAGGGTTAGCCGCTGCCAACATCATTACAGACGTCGGCCAAAGCAACAGTTGCAGTTTGAACACAATGCGCTGCATATCGAAATATGGACTGTAATCAAGAAAATGCCATACAACCCGAGAAAGAAATGGAATAATCAATCCAGTCAAGGAAAAAATGGCGATTATTCTTGCAAATGACATCATGCTTCCTCACCGTTTTTTTATGAAATAAGAGTCAATACTTTCCGCATATGGTTCCTGATTCGACGCTTGCATCAGTGATACAAATCAGTTCTGCCAATTACCCGCCAGATTGGAGATCAGAACTGCCAACCAGCGTCAAGCGCTGGCCCGACGTCACACTGGCAAATATCATACCGACGGCCCAACCCATCGATATGAGCGGGAACCAATATAAATTTTGCACAGGGTATGTTCTTTCAAAAACATCCCAGCCTCGCAATAAAATCTCCGCAGCGAAAGCGCTCGCACATCCTCCCAGATAACCACACACGCCGCCCAGTAACAAGAGCACGGAGCGATAGCGCGCTGCCGAAAATGTAGATAGAAATCGAAGTGACATGATGATGATGCTGAAGAAAACTATGACAATTGGCAATGCGCCATAGTGCCGTGTCAGCATATGGAGCCATATCCCCTGCAGCACTACTGCCACAAAAAGCATTATTTTCATCTGGATGCGCCTGTTCCGCTCGCGCAGCATGGTGACGTTTCAATCATTGCTGGCAAGCCCCATACATTACAACACAAAAAAATGCTTGAAAGACAACTTCTATATTGAACTGATTGTCCAGCAGTACCTCGCCCATGGCCTGGTGCACCAATCCACGGCTTTCCGCGCCGCGCAGGCAAAAAAATACCGCGCCAGGCGCGGTATGGGGAGCTGAACCTTCGCTCAGGACGTCGCCGCCGGCACTTCCTGCACTTCGTCGCGCCGCGCATAGCGCTGCGCAATCACGGCGCAGATCATCAGCTGAATCTGGTGGAACAGCATCAGCGGCAAAATCACCATGCCCAGCGAGTGCGTGGCAAACAAGACCTTGGCCATCGGTACGCCGCTGGCCAGGCTTTTCTTCGAACCGCAGAAAACGATGGCGATCTCGTCTTCCTTGCTAAAGCCCAGGCGGCGGCTGATGAAGGTCATCAGGCCCAGGACCAGCGCCAGCAGCACGATGCTGAACACGCCCAGGGCGACCAAGGTTTCCACCGAGATCGTGTGCCACAGGCCTTCGCTGACGGCTTCGCTGAAGGCCGTGTAGACCACCAGCAAAATGGAACCCTGGTCGACGAATTTCAGCATGGCCTTGTGGCGGTCGACCCAGCGGCCAATCCAGCGGCGCAGGAACTGGCCGGCCAGGAAGGGCAGCAGCAATTGCATGACAATCGACAATACCGCGTCGACCGACGACTTGCTTTCAGCGCCCTTGGCCACCAGCAAGCCCACCAGGATGGGCGCAAGGAAGATGCCGATGAAATTCGAGGCCGAAGCGCTGCAGATGGCGGCCGGCACATTGCCGCGCGCCATGGCCGTCAAGGCGATCGACGATTGCACGGTCGATGGCAGCGCGCACAGGAACAGGATGCCCACGTACAGCTCGGGCGTGAGGAAGGTCAGCGCCAGCGGCCGCAGGGCCAGGCCCAGCAGGGGGAACAAAATGAACGTGCTGGCCAGCACCAGCAAATGCAGGCGCCAGTGCATGACGCCGGCCACCACGGCTTCGCGCGACAGCTTGGCCCCATGCAGGAAGAACAGGGCGCCGATGGCAACGGTGGTGATATTGCCGAAGACGACGGCCGTCTGGCCCGTGCAGGGCAGGAAACTGGCCAGCGCCACGGTGACGAGCAGGGCGATGGTGAAGTTGTCGGGTTTCAAATTGCGCAACAGGGCGGCGGGAGAAAAAGAAGACATGCGGTAGCCTGGTAGCGGCCCAGCCGTGCAACACTGCGCCGTGGATGACAAAAAGCGCCGGAATCGGCGCCAGTGCTGGCTATTCTAACCCTATTGCCGAGCTACCTGCCTGGAAGCAGGCGTGGCTTGTGGACGCAATGGCACAAAAAAATGCCCTGTCCGCAGACAGGGCAACCCGGAGTAAAGTACAGCGCGAGGGATTAACCGGCGGCTTTGACTTTCAGCTCGTTCTTGATTTCTTTCACGCCGCTCACGGAAGCGACGATCTGCACGACGCGGTCACCCGCTTCGGCGCTCGGTACATCGCCCGACAGGACGACCACACCTTGCTGGGTTGCTACCTTAACCGGCAGGGCAGCGGCTTGCGCATCGGCGCTCAGGGCGGCCTTGGCCGAGGAAGTGATGGTTTCATCAGGGACGGCAGCGGCGGCGTTGGCGGCCACGACGGTGTCAGCAGGAGCTTGTGCTTTTGGTGCGGAGTCAGCTGCATGCGAAGCGGTGATCGAGGCGCCCGACAGTACGATAGCGGCAACCAGGGTATTGAACAGTTTCGATGTTTGCATGGTAGTTCCTCTCAATGAAGTTAAAAGCTTCTTACTTGGATAAAGCAACACTTTGAAGCGTCACATCTACCCATACAGCAAGCACCGTGCCAGCTTTTAATTTCCCTTCAAAATCAACAACTTATATTCAAATCCGATTTTTCCAGCCTCTTTCCGCCGAATCCGGCGCGAAAAACCGGGCTTTTTGTCGCCTGCCAGCGACAGCTTGTGGCAACAATATCAATGTTTCAGACTAAGCCGCTGATTTTTAACGCTTTATTTTTGTCGCTAATCAGCGACAGGGTCGCCGTCGGCCCGGAACAGGGCCGGCGTCAGCTCGTATTTCTGCAGTAAACGGTAGAACTCCGTGCGGTTGCGGTCGGCCAGGCGGGCCGCGTCGGCCACGTTGCCGTCCGTCAGGCGCAGCAATTGGATCAGGTAGTCGCGCTCGAAGCGCTGCTTGGCTTCGTTGTAGCTGAGCGCTTCCAGCGACGGCACGCGCAGGGCACGCTGCACCAGCGACAAGGGCACGAGCGGCGCCGTGGCCAGCGCGCACACTTGCTCGACCACATTGACCAGCTGGCGCACGTTGCCGGGCCATGGCGCGGCCACCAGGGCCGTGAGCGCGTCGGGCGCGAAGCCGTTCAGGGTTTTTTGGTACTTGGCCGCCAGTTTCTGCAAGAAATGGTTCGCCAGCAGGGCGATGTCTTCGCGGCGCTCGGCCAGCGGCGGCAGGGTCAAGGTGACCACGTTGAGGCGGTAATACAGGTCTTCGCGGAATTGCCCTTCCGCCATGGCCACATCGAGGTCGCGGTGCGTGGCCGACAAGAGCCGCACGTCCACCGGGCGCGTCTGGTCGGCGCCCACGGGCCGCACGGCCCGTTCCTGAAGTACGCGCAGCAATTTGACTTGCAGCGGCAGCGGCATGTCGCCGATCTCGTCCAGAAACAGGGTGCCGCCATCGGCCGCCTGAAATAAACCTTCGCGGTTGCCGACGGCGCCCGTAAACGAGCCTTTCACGTGGCCGAACAATTCCGATTCCAGCAGCTGCTCGGGGATGGCGCCGCAGTTGACGGCGATGAACGGCGCCTTGGCGCGGCGGCTGGCGTTGTGCAGCGCGCGCGCCAGCAATTCCTTGCCCGTGCCGCTGGGGCCGCGGATCAGGATGCTGGCGTCGGACCCCGCTACCAGCTTGGCTTCGGCCAGCAGCTCGGCCATCTGCGCACTGCGGCTGATCAGTTCGGCGCGCCAGCTTTCATCGCCGGACGCCGGTGCCGGCATGACGGTGGACAAGTTGATGGCATACGCCACTTTTTCCATCAAGAGCTTGCCGTCGAACGGCTTCGTCAGGTAGGCAAACGCGCCGCGCGCCGTGGCGTCGACGGCGTCGGGAATGGTGCCGTGCGCCGTCAGCAAAATGACGGGCAGGGCCGCGTGCTGGCGGCGGATTTCATCGAACAGGGCCAGGCCGTCGCGGCCCGGCAATTGCACGTCGGTAATAACCAGGGCCGGCAATTCCACGGCCAGGCGCGCCAGCGCCGCTTCCGCGCTGCCCACGGCCGTCACGCGATAGTTGCCCGCCTTCAAGCGGATGGTCAGCAGGCGCAGCAGGTCGGGGTCGTCGTCAACCAATAAGATGTGGGCGTGCTCGCTCATTTCGCCGCTCCCGCGGCAGGGCGCACGGACAGGCTGCGCTCAATGTTTTTCAGTGCTTCCAGCTTTTCATTGAGCAAGTCATTGCGGCGCTGGGCGTCGCGCAGCTGGGTGTTGAGCTTGTCGATGCTGTCTTCCTGGCGGCGCAGTTCCGCGTACTGGCTGCCCAGCAATTGCGCCAGCGGCGCCAGCAGTTGCGCGTCCTTGCCCGTGGCCGTGGCCAGCGGTTCCAGCAAGGCTTGCGCGCGGGCCAGGTCGCCGGGGGCGCGCACGGTCGCCTGCAGCATGGCGCGGCGGATCGTGTTGTGCGGCGCATGATCGGCCTTGGCCAGGTCCAGCTGCGCTTTCGCCAGTTCCGACGGCGTCATCAGGCGCAAGGCGCTTTGATACGCGAGCAGTTCGGTCAGCTGGGGATCGGCCACCACCACCACGCGGGGCGGCGTCTGCACCAGCACGGGCGTCTGGGTGGGGGGCTTGGCGGCGCAAGCGCCCAACAGCAGCGCGCAGGCGGCCATGCCGGCCAGGGAAGTTCTCGTCATCATAAGGGCAGTTCTATCCGAAAATGCGCGCCAGCCTGGCGCGGTAAAAGAGTGACGCTGCCGTCGTGGGCGGCGATATATTCGCGCACGATGGACAGGCCGATGCCATTGCCGTTGCGCGCGCCGGCCGCCTGGCGCACTCCCTGGTAAAACGGTTCAAAAATGCGCGCGGCATCCTCGGGCGCCACGCCGGCCCCCTCGTCGATGCAATCGATGCGCACACGGCCGCCTTCGCAAGCCAGGCTGAAGCGCACGGTGCCGCCTTCCGGGCTGAAGCGCACGGCATTCGACAGCAGGTTCGCCAGGGCCGTCGCCAGCTTGTCGCGGTCGGCCTGCACGATCAGGGACTCGCCCTGCACCTCGACCGTCAAACGACGCGCCAGCCATTGCAGGCGCTGCGCGGCCACCACATCTTGCAGCAAGACCAGCAAGTCCACCTTGCTGTGCGCCAGATGCTGGGCATCAAAAGCGGCGGTATTGTAGCGCAGCAAGTCTTCGATCTGGGTTTGCAGCGAGGCCGTGTTTTGCTGCAGGATGCCGGCGATTTCGCGCTGGCCTTCGCTGAGCTTGCCAGCCACCTCGTCTTCCAGCAAGGCCACGCCTTCGCGCAGGGCCGCCAGCGGGGTTTTCAGCTCATGCGAGATGTGGCGCAGAAAACGTTCCTTGTCGGCATCGAGGCCCGCCAGGCGCTGGCGCAGCCAATCGAGCTGCTGGCCCAGGCGGCGCGTGTCGGCCGGGCCGCCGACGACGATGGGCTGGTCGTAGCGCTTCTCGCCCAGGCGCTCGATGGCCGTCTCGATGCGGCGCAGCGGACGCGAGAGTAAAAAACCGAAGCAGGTGGCCAGCACGGCCGCCAGCAGCACGGCGCCGCCCACCAGCATGCCCAGCACGCGGCGCTGGCGTTCCAGCTCGGCCAGCAGGGCGTCGTTGCGGCTGCCGATTTCCGTCTTGCTTTCGCGCGCCAGGCTGTCATTGATCTGCGTCATGCGGGCAAACGCGCGGTACACGACGGCGTGGCCATCGCGCTTGCGGCGTTTACCCGCTTGCAAGACTTCCCAGGCCGCTTGCGCCTGCGCCGTCCACTCGTCGGCCAGCTGCGAGGCAAACTCGGGCGTGGCGCGGTTCAGCACTTGCAGCGCCGCCGTCGCTTCGTCGCGCGCCGCCGCGTAGCGCTCGCGGAACACGGGGTCGTCCAGCACGAGGAACTGGCGCGCGCTGCGCTCCATGGCCAGGGTGCGCTCGGACAGGCGCTGCGACTGTTCCGTCAAGGCAATCGCCTGCGCCGCCGTCTCGCGCCCCAGGCGCGCCAGGTGCTCCAGGGTCAGCAGGGCTTGCACGGAAGTAGCCGTCAAGATACCCGTCGTCAAAATGAAGGCGGCAAATAACAGTTGGCGAAAGGAAAGTCGGGACAAGGTAGGCGCCTTCGGTTCAGTCTGGAGTGCAAAAGGCGCATGGTACGCTAAGCCCCCATCCCGGGGCGCCACCTGTCCCAAAATAGTTTATTTTGCAACATTGTTGCTTTTCCGGCCGACAAGCAAGGCCCGGCGGCGGCGCGCGAATACTCCTAGTACAATAGGGAAAATCTTCACGCAGGCATCAAAGTGGCCCCGCCCCTGGCATTGCGCCACTTTGCCCCCACATGTGATGCAGCCCCACCGACACTCCGAATCACCTACCGCAGAGATCCCATACCGCATGAGCACATTTGAAAAAGTCAGCAGCAACTTCATTCCAGTCTTGCAGGCAACCATCGAGCAATATGTCGAGCCAGCAACGGGCATGCGCCATATCCACATGCATACCGAGCAGGCTGAGATGGTGTTCCTGGTGGCCTTTCCCACTGTGCCGGAAGTGAGCGACGGACGCGCCCACATCCTGGAACACCTGGCCCTGTGCGGTTCGTCGCGCTACCCGGTGCGCGACCCGTTCTTCTCGATGCTGCGCCGCTCGACGGCCACCTTCATGAATGCGATGACCTATCCGGACCGCACCGTGTACCCGTTCGCCAGCACCGACCGCAAGGATTTCTTCAACCTGCTCGACGTGTACCTCGATGCGGCCTTCTTCCCGAATCTCGATTACCTGAATTTCCGCCAGGAAGGCTGGCGCCACGCGTTCGAAGGCGACAAACTCGTGTACCAGGGCATCGTCTTCAATGAAATGAAGGGCGCCTTCAACAGCCCCATGCGCGCGCTCGACAGCGGCATCGCCAGCGCCTTGCTCAAGGGCACGACGTATGAAGTGGAATCGGGCGGCGATCCGCTGAATATCCCCGAGCTGACGCATGCCATGCTGAAAGAATTCCACGCCAGCCATTATCACCCTTCGCAAGCCGTGATCATGACTGCCGGCAATATCGAAGCGTCGGCCGTGCAGGAACAAGTCGCGCAGCGCGTGCTGTCCAAGCTCAGCGGCTTTAGCCCGCGCCGCCTGCCGCAGCTGGCGCCCGCGTGGACGGCGCCGCAGGAAAACATCGTCAAGATTCCGTCGCAGGAAGCCCGCGACGATGAATTCGGCCTGCAATTCGCCTGGCTGATGGGCGAGTCGAGCGACCCGATCGCCTACTACCACGCGCATCTGCTGTCGCACGGCTTGCTCGGCGAATCGTCGGCGCCCGTCATGCGCGCCATGGAATCGGCCGGTTATGGCCGCCCATCGGACATGAATGGCCGCGACGCGGGCATCCGCCAGATGGTGTTCCACATCGGCATGGAAGGCTTGACGCAGGAACAGATCGCCGATGCGCACCAGCGCATCTGGACGGCGCTGGAAGAAACGGCGGAAGAGGGCATACCCGCCGCCGTGCTGCACGCGGCCTTGCGCGATATCAAATACAGCCAGCGCGAAATCAGCAGCGGCCGCATGCCTTACGGCCTGGGCCGCTTGCTGCACGCCTTGCCGCTGGCCATGTACGACGGCAACGTCATGGATGCCTTCGACAATGCGGCCATCCTGGAAACCCTGGAGCAGCAGATCGAAGACCCGGCCTTCTTCAAGCAGCTGGTGCGCGAGCTGATCGCCAATCCCACCCGTTTGACGACGCACGTGGTGCCCGACAGCGCCTATTTCACGGACCGCGCCGCGCAGGAAGACGCCAAACTGGCCGCCCTGCAGGCAAAGCTGACGGATGCCGAGCGCGAGCACATCGTGGCCGAGTCGGCCGCGCTGGAAGCGCACCAGCAATTGCCGTCGAATTCGGAAGTGCTGCCGCGCATCCGCCCGGGCGACGTCAGCGCCTTGCCGCGTCCGGCCCTGCCGATTCCACCGGCCGTCGACGGCGCCGTGGCGTTCAGCATTGCCTCGAACGGCATCAGCTATGCCAACGTGCTGTACGACGTATCGGGCCTGCCGGAAGCGTCGTGGCCATGGCTGCGCCTGTACACGGACCTGGCGCCGGAACTGGGCGTGGGCGACATGTCGTTCGACGACGCCAGCGCCTGGCGCCAGAGCATGGTGCCTTCGTTCCACATCGGCCTGGAAGCCATTCCCCGCCCGCAACAAGCGATGCGCGTGGAACTCTCGTTCTCGGCCAGCGGCTTGCGCGAAGAACACGCGGCGATCGCCGCCGTGCTGTCGGCCTGGATCGCCAAGCCCCGCTTCGATGAAGAAGAGCGCCTGGCTTTCCTGATCGAAAGCCTGGTGCAGGACAAACTCTCCAGCCTGGCCGAATCGGGCAACCGCTACGCCATGCTGGCGTCGGCAGCGCCCCTGTCGCCGACGCGCCGCTTCGACGACATCGTCGGCGGCCCGGCAGCGCTGCCGTTCTACCGCCGTTTGCAGCAGCTGAGCAAGACGTCCGCAGGCTTGCAGGAAATCGCGCGCGAGCTCGACACCCTGCACGCGCACATCATCGCCCAGCAGCCGACCGTGCTGTGCGCGGGCCTGGAGCAGGACGGCATCACGCTGGCACGTCTGCTCGAGTTGCCGGCCGCCAGCAAAGATGCGGCCGCACCGGCAGAAACCGTAGCGCCAGCAGCCTTGCCGCTGGCCAACACGGCCCTGCATGCGACGAGCCAGATCAACCATTGCTTCGTGTCCTGGGCCGTGCCCGGCGTGCACAATCCGGACGCTGCGGCCCTGGCCGTGGCCGCCGAACTGATGACCAACCAGGTGCTGCATACGGCCCTGCGCGAAAAAGGCGGCGCGTATGGCGGCAGCGCCAGCTACGCGGCCGGCGCCGGCACGTTCACGCTCAGTTCCTACCGCGATCCGCGCCTGGCCGGCACGTTCGCCGACTTCGGCACGACGCTCGACCAGATCCTCGACGGCGCTTTCTCGCAAGAGCAGGTGGAAGAAGCGATCATCTGCGTCATCAAGGGCCTCGACAAGCCGCATTCGCCGTACGCGGAAGCGCTGACGGCGTGGAACATGCAGCAGCGGGGCACGACGGAAGCCGTGCGCCAGCAGTTCCGCACCGGCGTGCTCAATTGCACCTTGAGCCAGATCAAGGAAGTCACGCGCACCTGGCTGAAAAACGGCCAGCAAAGCCGCGCCGCGTTTGCGGGCAATACGACGCAAGACCTGGCCGGGCTGGACGTGGTCGATCTGCTGGCGCTGGCCAGCTAAGCGCGCTATACCGGATTCAATACCGCAACTATTGCGGTATTGAATTCGCTTCCATGTACATCAATTCCCATTGATGCCCATCCAGGTCCTGGAAGCTGTGGCCATACATGAAGCCGAAATCGATCGGCTCCTTGTAGATGCTGCCGCCCGCCTGGACGGCTTTCGCCACCAGCGCATCGACTTCGCCACGGCTCTCCGCCGACAGACACACGAGCACTTCCGTCGCCACCTTGGTATCGCACAGCTGCTTGGGCGTGAATTGCTTGAATTTGTCGTGCGTCAACAGCATCACGAAGATATCGTCGGTGACGATCATGCACGTCGCCGTTTCATCCGTGAAATGGGCATTGAAGCTGAAGCCCAGCGCCGTGAAAAACGCCACGGAACGCTCGAGCGACTGGACGGGCAGATTAACAAGATTTTGCGGGCCATCATGTCTCCTTGTGGGTCGTAGTTATGGATACTGCCCGCCGATTCTACACCGGCTTTTTACGCGCCCGCGCGGCCCACGGTCTTCGGTGCGTAGCCGAAATAGCGGCTGAAGGCGGCGCTGAAATTGGCCGGGTGGCGATAACCGGTTTGCCAGCCCGCCTGCGCCACCTGGCAACCATTTTCCAGCAGTAACTTTGCCCGCTGCATGCGCAGCGCCAGCAGGGTGCGCTGGGGGCTATCGTTGTAGCGGTAGCGCCACCCCTGCTTGAGTTTGAACAAACTCAAGCCCGCTTGCGCGCACAGGTAATCGAGCGTGAGTGCCTGCGCCATCTGCTCCTGCATCAGCGCGTGGACGCGTTCCAATTTGACAATGTCGGCCTCGGACCAGCGCGGCACGGGCACGGGCGCTGGCCGCAGTCCCCGCAACTGTTCCGCCAGGATACTCAGCACGCCGATATGCACGGCCAGCGGGTCCGTCGCGCGCAGCAGCGAACGGGCGTGCAGGGCGGCGGCAGCCGTGGTGGCCGCATGCGCGAGCTGGCGCGCGCCGCCGTGGGGCAGCAGGGACGCCAAACCCTCGGGCCAGTAGCGCGCCAGCGCCTCTTCATCGACCAGCACGCGCAATTGCGCCGCCCGTTGCTGCGCCTCGAAACGGCGCTCGCCGCTGACGTGGCGAAACACCGTCATGGTCGTGTGACCGCCCTGGAAACGCAATTGTTCGCCATCGCGCGTGACGTAGCCGGACGCGCCTTCCAGGCCGATGGTGATCACCATGCCGCCTGCATCGTCATGCTGCGATGGCTCGACGAGCGCCAGGCGCGGGCGGTAATCGGAATGCACGAGCAGCAAGCCCTGGTCGACTTGCCGCTGGTCGGCGCGGCACTCTTTCAAGCCCGGGTCCAGCTGGCGCCGCACCCAGCCTGCCGCTGCCCTGTCCTGTTCCATCATCGCTCCTCCCCGTTTTCCCGCGCGCCGTCCCGCATACGAAAAACGCCGCCGCGCATACAAATGCAAATGATAATTATTCTCATTGTTGCATAAAATGACGCTGATGCCCACTTCGCCGAAAGGAAGATCATGTCATTCGATACGCAACACGCCTTGCAGCCGTACTGGGACCTGGCCGTCGCGCCCGTCCAGGCCGATGGACTGGCCGCCGCCCTGGAACTGGGCATTTTCGAAGTACTGGCCACGCCGCACACGGCGGCGCAACTGGCGGACGTCCTGTCGCTGCATGCGCCGCACACGGCCCTGCTGCTGGAATTGCTTTGGAGCATGCAGGTGCTGGAGCGCGATGGGGCCGATGCGGAGACGGATGCGAACGCACAACGCTACCGCTGCACGGCCGCCACCTTGCAGTATTTCTGCCGCGACTCGGTTGCCTTTTGCGGCGATGCCTGGCTGTACCGGCTGCACGCGCTGCGCCATTTCGCCACGCAGCTGAACACGCTGGTGCGCGACGGCGGAAAAGCGGCGCCGTACAGCACGGCCAATGGGGTCAACTGGGCCACCGCCGCGCAGCAGCAGATCGGCCAGGAGCAGCGCGCCGTCACCATGCGCGCGGCCCTGTGCGTGATGCAGCGCGTCGCGCCGTTTGCGGACGGCAACACGCCGCTGCGCCTGCTCGACGTCGGTGGCGGACCCGGCTGGGTGGCCATTGCGCTGGCGCAAGCCCATGCGGGCTTGCACGGCTGCGTTTTCGACTGGCCGGAAACGGTGGCCGTGGCGGCCGCGAACATCGCCCATGCACAACTATCCGACCGCCTGGAGACCCTGGGCGGCGACCTGGACAGCGACGACATCGGCCGCGGCTACGACCTCATCTGGTGCTCGTCCGTGCTGCATTTCGTGCCCGACATGGCGGCTGCCTTGCGCAAGATGCAGGCGGCGTTAAAACCCGGTGGCGTGCTCGTCTGCGTGCAGGCGGAAATCGCGGCGGCACCGGGCGACGCGGCACGCGTGCTGCCGTATTACTTGCCGATGCGCATGCTGGGCCGCACGGTGACACGGCACGGTGAATTGGCGCAGCTGCTGCGCGACACGGGCTGGCGGCAAGTGGAGCAGTACGGCGCCAGCGATTTTCCCATGGCGCCCGTGCAAGTGCTGATTGCTCGCGCCTAACAATTATCATTTAATAATTATCTTTTTTATAGCAAGAGACGATGCAAATGCGCTAAGCTGTGCCGGCATTGATCGATGTCATCCGCAGCACTCTGCTGCTTTTACAAGGAACCCATCATGAGTCAAGCTATTGCAGGGAAAGTCGTCGTCATCACCGGTGCCAGCAGCGGCCTGGGCGAAGCCACCGCGCGCCATCTGGCCGCATTGGGCGCCTGCGTCGTGCTCGGTGCGCGCCGCATGGATTTGCTCAATACCATCGCCGAGGAAATCACGGCGGCCGGCGGCCAGGCTGCCATTGCCCAGACCGACGTCACGGTGCCTGCCGACGTCAAGAATCTGATCGACACGGCGCTGGCCGTGTTCGGCAAGGTCGACGTGCTGATCAACAATGCGGGACTGATGGCCATCGCGCCGATGAGCGCCTTGAAGGTCGACGAGTGGAACAACATGATCGATATCAACATCAAAGGCGTGCTGAACGGCATCGCCGCCGTCCTGCCATATTTCCAGGCGCAAAACAGCGGCCACTTCATCAATATCTCGTCGGTGGCGGGGCTAAAGGTCTTCAGCCCGGGCGGCACCGTCTACAGCGGCACCAAGTTTGCCGTCAGCGCCATTTCGGAAGGCTTGCGCCACGAGCTGGCGGCCAGCGGCGGCACCATCCGCACCACCGTCATTGCGCCGGGCGCCGTGGATACGGAATTAAGCCAGGGCAGCAGCCACGCCGAGAGCGCCAAGGCCGTCAAGGAGTTCTACCAGATCGCCATTCCCGCCGATGCCGTGGCGCGCGCCATCGCGTATGCGATCGAGCAGCCGGCCGACGTGGATATCAATGAGATCGTGCTGCGCCCGACGGCGCAGGCGTTTTAAGCGGCATCCTGTTGCAGCGACTCGATGATCAGGCTGGCCAGGCGCTCGACGGGCGGCCTGGACACCGTTGAAGCGCGCAGCAATTCCAGCGACAGCGGGGGCAGGGCGGGCAAGCCCGCTTCCACGTGGTCGAGCGCGCGCACGGTCGAGGGCAAGCCCAGGCCCGTGCGCACCGTCACGCCCAGCCCGGCCGCCGCCGCCGCCCACAGTCCCGCCAGGCTGGGACTGGTAAACGCCGTGCGCCAGGCGATGCCGGCCCCATCGAGCGCCTGCGTGGCGCAGCGCTGGAACAGGCATTCGCGGTCGAACGTAATGAGCGGCAAAGGCTCGCCCGACTCGGGGCGCCAGGCCAGGCTGGACGAGGCGATCCAGCGCATGGACGGTTCGGCAATATGCTGGCGCTGCTGCTGCGGATATTCGGCCACGTCGGCGATGCAGGCGCCGCCCCACAGCAGGGCCAGGTCCAGCTGCCCCATGGCCAGCCCTTCCATCAGGGCCGTGTTGCGCGCCACGTGCGCCTCGATGCGCACTTTCGGATGCGCGCGGGCAAAACGCCCCAGCACGTCGGGCAGCAAGGCTTCGCCAAAATCCTCCTGCAGGCCCAGCCGGATCCAGCCTTCCAGTTCCGCCCCGCGCAAGGCGACGGCCGCCTCGTCGTTGAGTTCCAGCAGGCGACGCGCATAGCCGAGCAGCACGTCGCCGGCCGGCGTCAGCGCCAGCCCCCGTCCATCCTTGCGGAACAGGGGCATGCCCGCCTGCTCCTCGAGTTTTTTCAGCTGCGCGCTGACGGCCGAGGTGGAACGGCCCACCTTGTCGGCCGCGCGGGCAAAGCTGCCCAGCTCGATGCCAGCCACATAGCTGCGCAGAAAGGCGATGTCGAAATTAAGCAGGCTCATGGCGTGGAAGCAATCGTCCGGTTTTTTGGGATGGTGTAGCGTAAATTATCTGATATTCAGAATGATCGTAGCGCGCGACACTGTCAGGGTCAACCACTTTTATCTCCCTGCCATGAACACCCGTTGCCAAGCCATTCCCGTTCCTGTCCCCGTCACCGCGCCCGTGCTGGGCGACGCCCACCGCTGGAAAGTGCTCGCCGTCGGCGTGGCGGCCAATGCCAGCTTTTCCGCCGCCGCCAACGGCATGCCCACCACGGCCATCTGGCTGCGCAGCGGCTATCACCTGAGCAATACAGAACTGGGGGTGGCGCTGGGCGCCATGGGCCTGGGCGTGGCCCTGACCGAATTGCCATGGGGCATGGCCACCGACCGCTGGGGCGACCGCCCCGTGCTGCTGACCGGCTTGCTGGGCACCATGCTGGCGCTGCTGGCCTTGCTGCTGTGGATTACGCCCGCTGACGGGTCCGTGCCGCCCTTATGGGCGCTGGCGGCCGGGCTGGCGCTGGTCGGCGTGCTGGGCGGCAGCGTGAACGGCGCCAGCGGCCGCGCCGTGATGCGCTGGTTTGGCCCGGGCGAACGGGGTTTTGCCATGAGCATCCGCCAGACGGCCGTGCCGCTCGGCGGCGGCCTCGGTGCCCTCATCCTGCCCAGCCTGGCATCGCGCTACGGCTTCGTGCCCGTCTTCGGCGCCCTGGCCCTCGTATGCGGCCTGTCGGCGTTTTTTACGTGGCGATGGATGCATGAGCCCGATTTCTCTGCCGAGGCCGCCAAGGGGCCGCAAAACGCGTCCAAAAGCCTGTCCGGGGTCAAGCCACTGCCACCGTTGCGCAATCGAAAGGTCTGGCGCATGGTGGCCGCCATCGGCTTGCTGTGCGTGCCGCAGTTTGCCGTGCTCAGCTATGCCACCGTCTTCCTGCACGACCATGGCCGCCTGGGCCTGGCGGAAATCACCGCCGTGATGGTGGCCCTGCAAATGGGCGCCATGGTGATGCGCATCTGGAGCGGACGCCACACGGACCGCCACGCGAACCGGCCCGCCTGGCTGCGCGGCTCGGCCCTGGTGGCGCTGGCCTCGTTCGTGTTGCTGGGATGCATCGCCTGGCTGGAGGCGCCTGGCTGGCTGCTGATGGCCGCCGTGGTGCTCGCCGGCATCGCCGTGTCCGCCTGGCATGGCGTGGCCTACACGGAGCTGGCCACGGAAGCGGGCGGCGCCAATGCGGGCACGGCCCTGGGCATGGCGAACACGGCCGTCTACGTGGGGCTGTTCCTCACGCCCATTGCCATCCCGCACCTGCTGGCGGCCAGCAGCTGGCCCGTCGTGTGGTGGCTGGCGGGACTGGTGGCGCTGCTGACCTGGCCGCTGTTTCCTGACGCTTAGGGCAACAGAGAAATGCGATAGACGCAGCGCATCGCATTGGCCAGCACATGCTGCTCGCGCACGATGCTGGCGTGCGGTCCCACCACTTCCTGGAACAGCTGCAGTTCGGAGCGGCAAAAACCCTGGCAGGTGCGCGCGGCGGCGCAGATGGGGCAATGGTCTTCGATCAGCAGCCAGTCGTCGCCATCCGCTTCCACGCGCGCCATATACCCCTCTTCATCGCGCACGGCGGCCAGCTGCTGCAAGCGCGTGGGCAAGTCCGGCGCCGAGCACGCCAAGGCGTAGGCGCTGCGGCTTTCCTCTTCGCGCTGCGTGATCAGTTTATCCAGCCCCGCCTCGCCGAACAGCTGGCGCACGGAACCGATCAGCTTGATCGTCAGCTGCGCATGCGTGTCGGGAAAGCGCGCATTGCCCGCTTCCGTCAAGACCCAGTTCTGGCGCGGCCGTCCCGCGCCCGCCTGCGCTTCCTGGCGCCCCTCGATCAGGCCCGCCGCCACCAGTTTTTGCACTTGCTGGCGCGCCGCCTCGCCCGTCATGTCCAGGGTCTTGGCCAGGGTCGCCGTGGAGACGGGTCCCTTGGTCTTGATGAAATACAGGATGCGCTCCGTCGTTTGCGGCGCTTCGCTATTATCCAAACGTTTACTTGTGTAATTCATTTCGCTCAACTATCATGGGGCCAGTTAACCAACTAATTGCTTGCATAATAGGCCGGTAGCTCCCCGCTGTCGAGGAGTTTCCACGCCTGCATGCCGGCAAGGTACTCTTTTGACAGGATTTTCCCATGCAACTGTCTCACTCCATCTGGCTGTTTCACGCCATCCTCGCCACCGGCCTGGCCACCTGGCTCACCCTGGCCGCCATCAACAACCTGCACGCCTTCCACGGCTCCGTCTGGGCCATCGGCAACACCATGCGCATGGACCCGCTGCGCCAGGACCCGACCATCCAGACGCCGTTGCTGCGCCGCGCGCTCACTTCCCTGACCCTGCACCGGCTGGCGCTGGGCGTGGTGCTGGCGCTGCAACTTGCCGCCGCCATCGCCGCCTGGACGGGCGTGGCGCTGTTGTTCGGCGGCGGCCTGGGCGCTGGCTTGCCCTGGCTGAACCTGGCCTTGTGCGCCATGGCCGCCTTTTTGCTGCTGATGCACCTGGGCGGCCTGTGGTTCGGCTACTGGATCGCGCAGGAAGGCTTGCAGACGACGCACCTGGTGCTGCTGCTGTGGACCATAGGCCTGTTTGTACTCTTCAACGCGCAGCGGACCTGATCAGCCTCCGCTGCGCCTCTTCTTCCCTTTGTACTCTTCCCTTTGTACTGCTGTAAAGGACTTCACCATGAATACGAAAATCGTCGGCGCCTCCGCGCTGGCCATCGCCCTGGCCGTCGCGGGCGCCGCGCTGACCCCGCGCGCAGACTCGCATGCGGCCGATGCCGCCGCCTCCCCCGCCACCAAGGTGGCGCTGGTCCCCGTCGTGCTGGGCACGCAGGAACGCTTTTTTGCCGGCGTGGGCGAGCTGGAAGCGGCGCGGCAAGTGCAGGTGACCGCAGAAACGGGCGGCCGGATCACGCAGATCCGCTTCGAGTCTGGCCAGCAGGTGGCAGCTGGCGCCGTGCTGGTACAGCTGAATGACGCGCCGGAACAGGCAGCCCTGCTGCGCCAGCGCGCGCAGCTGAAAAACGCGGAAAGCAGCCATGCGCGCACGGCGCAGATGGTCAGGGAAAAAGCGGCCACGCAGGAGCAATTGGATAGCGCCCTGGCCGCGCGCGATGCGGCGCTGGGCGACGTGCGCCAGACGGAGGCGCTGATCGCGCAAAAGACCATCCGCGCACCGTTCGCGGGGCAGCTGGGCATCCGCAAGGTGCACGCGGGCCAGTACCTGAATGCGGCCGACACGGTGGCCAGCCTGATCGACACGAAGTCGCTGATGGTGAACTTCGCCCTCGATGAACAGAGCAGCGCAAAGCTGGCGCCAGGCCAGGCCGTGCAAGTGCTGGTGGACGCCTGTCCCGATGAAATCTTCACGGCGAAGATCAACGCCATCGATCCGCTGATCGCCCGCTCGCGCATGGTGCAGGTGCAGGCGGCGCTGACAAATCCCCGTGGCGCTTTAAAAGCAGGCATGTACGCGAACGTGCGGGTAGCCCGCGAGGCCGGCCGGCAGCTGACGGTGCCGGAAACGGCCGTGACCTACAGCGCGTATGGCGACACCGTGTTTGTGGCGCAGCAGGAGGGCAAGCAGCCGCTCACCGTCAAACGCGTGGGCGTCAAGCTGGGCGAGCGGGCAGGGGGCCGTGTCGCCATCCTGGACGGCTTGCGCGAGGGGCAGCGCGTGGTCGCCTCGGGCCAGCTGAAACTGGCCGACGGCATGGCCGTGCAAGCCGTGGCCAATACCCTGGACGAGGCGAAACGCGCCGCGCCCAAGGCCGGTTCCTAAGGAGCGCACGCGATGAAATTTACCGATTTATTCGTGCGCCGCCCCGTGCTGGCGCTGGTGATCAGCACCTTGATTCTGATGCTGGGCGTGATCGCCATCCTGCAACTGCCGATCCGCCAGTATCCGATGCTCGAATCGTCCACCATCACCGTGAAAACCACGTATCCGGGCGCCTCGGCGGAACTGATGCAGGGTTTTGTGACGCAGCCGATTGCGCAAGCCGTATCGTCGGTGGAAGGCATCGATTACCTGACTTCGTCGTCGGTGCAGGGCAGCAGCACGGTCACCGTGCGCATGGAACTGAACCGCGATTCCACACAGGCGTTGACGGAAGTCATGGCCAAGGTCAACCAGGTGCGCTATAAATTGCCTGAGGGCGCTTTTGACCCCGTCATCGAGCGTTCGGCCGGCGATTCCTCGGCCGTGGCCTACGTGGGCTTTGCCAGCGAGAGCGTCTCGGCGCCCGCGCTGACCGATTATCTGGCGCGCGTGGTGCAGCCGATGTTCGCCACCATCGACGGCGTGGCGAAGGTCGACGTGTATGGCGGCCAGCAGCTGGCCATGCGCCTGTGGATCGACCCGGCCAAACTGGCGGCGCGGGGCCTGACGGCGGCCGACGTGGCCGACGCCGTGCGGCGCAATAACTACCAGGCGGCACCGGGCAAGGTGAAGGGGCAGTTCGTCGTCTCCAACATCAGCGTCAACACGGATCTGACCAGCGTGGAACAATTCCGCGACATGGTCATCACCAAGGGCGGCGATGCCAGGGACGGCGCCGCCCTCGTGCGGCTGAAGGACGTGGGCACGGTGGAACTGGGCGCAGCCGCCACGGAAACGAGCGGCATCATGGACGGCGTGCCGGCCGTGTATCTGGGCCTGTCGCCCACGCCGGGCGGCAACCCGCTGGTGATCGTCGACGGCATCAAGAAGCTGCTGCCCGAGATCCAGAAAACCCTGCCGCCGGGCGTGAAGGTGGAACTGGCGTTCGAGACGGCGCGCTTCATCCAGTCGTCCATCGACGAGGTGGCGCACACCCTGCTCGAAGCACTCTTGATCGTCGTCATCGTCATCTACCTGTGCATGGGTTCCCTGCGCTCCGTGCTGATTCCCGTCGTGACGATCCCGCTGTCGATGCTGGGCGCGGCGGCGCTGATGCTGGCCTTCGGCTTCAGCATCAATCTGCTCACCCTGCTGGCGATGGTGCTGGCCGTGGGCCTGGTGGTCGATGACGCCATCGTCGTGGTGGAAAACGTGCACCGGCATATCGAGGAAGGCAAGACGCCCGTGGCCGCCGCCCTGGTCGGTGCGCGCGAAGTGGCCGGCCCCGTGATCGCCATGACGATTACGCTGGCGGCCGTGTATGCGCCGATCGGCATGATGGGGGGCCTCACGGGAGCGCTGTTCAAGGAATTCGCGCTGACCCTGGCCGGCGCCGTGGTGGTGTCGGGCGTGGTGGCGCTGACCCTGTCTCCCGTGATGAGCTCCCTGCTGCTGCAGCCGAAACAATCGGAAGGGCGCATGGCGCGCGCCGCCGAGCATTTCTTCGAGGGTTTGACCAGCCGCTATGCGCGCCTGCTGGACCGCTCCCTGCACCACCGCTGGCTGAGCGCCGGTTTCGCCGCGCTGGTGATGGTGAGCCTGCCGTTTTTGTACCTGCTGCCGCAGCGCGAACTGGCGCCGGCGGAAGACCAGGCCAGCGTCTTGACGGCGATCAAGGCGCCGCAGCATGCCAACCTCGATTACGTCGAGCGTTTTTCCTACAAGCTCGATGCCATCTACAAGCATATCCCCGAAACGGATTCGCGCTGGATCATCAACGGCGGCGAAGGCCCCGCATCGAGCATCGGCGGCATCAACCTCACGCCGTGGGCCGAACGTTCGCGCAACGCGGCCGTCATCCAGGCGGAACTCCAGCACGCCGTGGGCGACGTGGAAGGCACCAGCATCTTCGCCTTCCAGCTGGCGCCCCTGCCCGGATCGAGCGGCGGCTTGCCCGTGCAGATGGTGCTGCGCAGCGCGCAGGATTACGCCACGCTGTTCCGCACCATGGAAGACGTCAAGCAGCGCGCGCGCGACAGCGGCCTGTTTGCCGTCGTCGACAGCGACCTCGATTACAACAACCCCGTCGTGAAGGTGCGCGTGGACCGCTCGAAAGCGAACAGCCTGGGCATCCGCATGCAGGACATCGGCGAATCGCTGGCCGTGCTGGTGGGCGAGAATTACCTGAACCGCTTCGGCATGGATGGCCGCGCGTATGACGTCATCGCGCAAAGCCCGCGCGAACAGCGACTCACGGCGCAAGCCCTGACGCAGCAGTACGTGCGCGCCGACGACGGCAGCCTGCTGCCCCTGTCCGCCGTCGTTTCGGTGACGGAGCAGATCGAGCCGAACATGCTGACCCAGTTCAACCAGCAGAATGCGGCCACCTTCCAGGGCGTGCCGGCGCCGGGCGTGACCCTGGGCGATGCCGTCGCCTTCCTCGACGGCGTGGCCAAGACTCTGCCGCCGGGCTTCAGCTACGACTGGCAGTCCGATGCGCGCCAGTTCGCCACGGAAGGCAATGCGTTGCTGCTGGCCTTCCTGGCGGCCGTCGTCGTCATCTACCTGGTGCTGGCGGCGCAGTATGAAAGCCTGACGGACCCGCTGATCATCCTGATCACCGTGCCGCTGTCGATTTGCGGCGCGCTCATTCCCCTGGCGCTCGGCTACGCCACCGTCAATATCTACACGCAGATCGGCCTCGTGACCCTGATCGGCTTGATCAGCAAGCACGGGATTTTGATGGTGGAATTTGCCAATGAATTGCAGGTGCATGAACGGCTGGACCGCATCACGGCCATCCGCAAGGCGGCGCAGATCCGCTTGCGCCCGATCCTGATGACGACGGCCGCCATGGTGGTGGGCCTGGTGCCGCTGCTGTTCGCTTCCGGCGCGGGCGCCAACAGCCGCTTCGGCCTGGGCGTGGTGATCGTCTCGGGCATGTTGATCGGCACCTTCTTCACCTTGTTCGTGCTGCCCACCGTGTACACCTTTCTGGCCCGCCGCCACACGGCCGACCATGCCACGCCGCGCGCCCGCGATCTGTCGCAGGCGCTGAAGGAAACCCCATGAAAAATTACCGCTATCTCGTCGCCCTTTTCCCCGTGCTGGCCGGCTGCGCCGTCGGTCCCGCCTACGTCACGCCGGGCACGCCCGCCATCACCCTGGCCAGCCCCCAGCAAACGCAGTTTGCGCCAGCTCAAACGGCGGCCAGCAGCGCCGCCTGGTGGACGTTTTTTGACGATGCACGGCTGTCGCAGCTGATCGCCGGCGCGCTCGAACACAACCTTGATATCGCGCAGGCACAGGCGAATCTGCTGGCCGCGCGCGCCGTCTTCGACGAGCGCCGCCTCGATGAACTGCCTGCCGTCACGGGCCAGGCGGGCGGGCAGCGCACGGTGCAGCAGGACACGCCCGATAGCCGCGCCGCCAGCACGAATACGCGCGTGGGTTTCGACGCGCAATGGGAGATCGACCTGTTCGGCCGCCTCGCGCATATTTCCCGCTCGGCGCAGGCGCGCGCCGACGCGGCGCAGGCGGACTTGCGGCAAATGCAACTGACGATTGCCGCCGAGGTGGCGCGCAATTACTACGAGGCCCTGGGCTACCAGCAAAACCTGGCGCTGACGCAGGCGCAGATACAAAGCTGGCGCGACACGGTGGCATTGACCGACGCGCGCATCCGTGCCGGCAGCGGCTTGCCGGAAGAACGCCACAACGCGCTGGCCAACCTGGCGCGCAGCGAGGCGGCCTTGCCGCCGTTGCAGGCGGGCCTGCGCCAGGCGCAGTACCGGCTCGATGTCTTGAGCGGCCAACGACCTGGCACAGACACTGCGGGCACCATCGCCCTGGCGACGACACCGCGGCAGCAGGCGCCGCTGGCGGGCCAGCTGCCGCTGGGCGACGTGAACCGGCTGATCAAGCAGCGGCCCGACGTGGTGCGCGCCGAGCGCCTGCTGGCCGCCTCCAGCGAAGACGTGGGTGCCGCCACGGCCGACCTGTATCCGCGCCTCAGTCTCGGCGGCTTTCTGGGCTTCTTCGCCCTGCGCGGCAGCGGCGTGTTCGACGGCGGCGCGCGCGCCTTCGAAGTGGCGCCCTCCGTCAGCTATCCGGCCTTCCGCCTGGGCAGCGTGAAGGCCCGCCTGCGCGGCACGCGGGCCGAGGCGCAGGGCGCGCTGGCGCGCTATGCACAGACGCTGTTAGTCGCGCAGGAAGACGTGGAAAACGCCGTCACGCAGCTGGCGGAAAACCAGACGCGTCTCGCGTCGCTGCTGGAATCGGCGCGCCATGGCAACGCGGCCCTGGGCATCGCCAGCACGCGCTACCAGGGCGGTGCCGGCAGCTATCAGGCGGTGCTGGAAAACCAGCGCGCCTTGTTCGATATCCGGCGCGAAGCGCTGCAGGCGGAAACGGCGTCCTACATCGATGCGATCGCCCTGTACAAGGCGCTGGGATGGGGGCACACTATGTGATCTTTTTATCTCGGAAAGGCACACGATGTTCACGCAAGGCAGCTGGCTGAATCCACCGGAAAACTGGTCCGCCGACGGCGCGCAATTGCGCGTGACGACGGATGCGAACACGGATTTCTGGCGCAAGACCTCGTATGGTTTTATCCGCGACAGCGGCCACTTTTTCGGCACTGAAATCGACGGTGATTTTACGGCGCAGCTGCACGTGGCGGCGCAGTACTCTGCGCTGTACGACCAAGCCGGCATAATGGTGCGCATCGACGAGCAGAACTGGATCAAATGCGGCGTCGAATTTTCCGACGGCCAGCTGTTATTGAGCAGCGTATTGACCTTGGACAAATCGGACTGGGCCGTCAGCATCGCGCCCGCCATGCCGGACGGTTTCTGGCTGCGCGTGACGGTGGAAAAGGGCGTGATCCGGGTGCAGTATTCGACCGATGGCCAGCGCTGGCCGCTGCTGCGCCTGGCGCCGTTTCCTGCGGCCGGCAGCTACCGCGTCGGACCCATGTGCTGCACGCCGGAACGCGGTGGGCTCGAGGTGGTATTTTCGCAGTTTGCCACCGGTCCCGCGCTGCAAAAAGAGTTACATGATTTGAGCTGATTTTCCAACATAAAATCGCAGCTGTTTATTCGTGCTGGTTGAGCGAGCGGTGCACGTCTTTCGACTCGTTGCGTCCCGGCCTGTCATCGGCCAGCTTGCCCGCTTCGCTGTGCGGCTGCTGGGCCACGCCCTTGACGCGGTCGCGGTGTTCCGGCTGTCCCAGGCCAGGCATGTTTTCCCGCTCCACGGCGTCGGGCGGGCTCTGTGGCGTGATCACATTATTCGCCCAGTGTCCGCTGGCGACATTGCCGCTGGCGGGCTTGCCGCCGCCCTGGTTGGCATAGGCGTCGCCATCCGCCTGCGCGGCATCGGTCTTGTCCATGCCGCTATTGCGGGCCTGGTCTGCGGGCTTCGAGGGAGTATCGTTCATCGCGCTTCTCCTGTTAACGGTCGATAAAAACCCTATCTTGCCCACAAAATTCCGACGCCACAGCCGGTGTACGGCTTGCCTGCCTGTAGGAAAATGCCGCGCGCGGCATTGCTTTACACGGCCGCCGGCGCCACCCACGTCTCGTGCAAATGGCGCCACAGCAGGGCCCCGCTGGCCGTTTTTTCATACACGACGGTCGACAGGCGCTCCGTGTTTTCTGCGCCGGGCATGGACTGAAACTCACGGTAGGAGACGGTGGCGCCGGCCGCGCTTTCCTGTATCAGAACGAGATCCGAAATGCGCATCTGTAAACCCGGACGGCTGCCGCCGGCGGCGCGGAAAAACGCCGCCAAACCGGCGCCATCGAGCTGCTTGCCAGCGGGCGCCACCATCGTGAAACCGGGCGAGAAACGCGCGAGCAAATCAGCGCAATGTTCGGGCGCCGTGGCTGCGCCGGAAAGCCATGCGCGGATCAGCACATGCGTGGATAAAACGTCGTCAAAATAAAGATTTGTAGCATTCATTTTTTGCTTGCTCCATGGTGATGTAAAAGGTCGAGAACGGCGCGGTTATCGATGTGCAGGCACAGCGCCAAAGGCAGCACGCACGCGCTGGCGGCCAGCGCAAAGCACCAGTGAAACACCTGCGCCGCGCGCGCATGCAGGGCGGGGTCGTCCAGCGATGCGATACCTTGCGCGGCCAGCAAGCCGTTCAGCAGTACGCTGAGCAGCGCCACGCCCAAGCAAAAGCCCAGCTGGCGGTTGATATTCCACACGGCGCTGGCCTGGCTCAGTTGCGCGTCCGGCGTGCGCAAGAAGGCCGTGCTTTGCGCCGTGCTGCTGCACAAGCCGCCGCCAAAACCCATCACGGCATACGCGCCGGCCAGCCAGAACAACTGATCGGCCGCATCCACCCGCAGCAGCATCAGCATGCCCGCCGCCTGCAGCAGGGCACCCGCGATGAACAGGGGCTGCGGCCCCACGCGGCGGTAGCTTTTGCCCGTCAGCGAAATGGCCGCAAACGAGGCCAGCGCCCACGGCAGCATCAAGGCGCCCGCCGTCGACGCCGGCATGCCCAGCACGCCCTGCAGGTACAGCATGGCCAGCAGGCTCACGCCCATGAAGACGCCCGGCACCAGCAGATACATCAGCATGGCAATGCGCAGCAGCGGTTCGGCGGCCAGGCGCAGGTTGAGTAGCGGCGTCGACTTGCGCAGCGCGCCGCGCACATAGAACACGGCGCAGGCGGCGCCCAGCGCCAGCACGCCGGCACCGGCCAGCAGCTCGCCCGGCGTACCGAGCATGGTCAAGCCCAGCAACAGCAGCAAGATCGCCGTGCTGCCCGCCAGCAGGCCGCCCACGTCGAGACGGGGCACGGCCGCGCGCGGCGGGTCGGGACGCAGCCAGCAGGCGGCCAGCAGCAGCGCCAGCGCCGCGAACGGCACGTTCAGGTAGAAAATCCAGCGCCAGGAAAGACTATCGACGATCACGCCACCCAGGGCGGGTGACAGCGCGGGCGCCAGCAAGCCCACCAGCATGATGACGGAGGACAGGCCGGGTCGTTCGGCAGGCTGGTATAGCTGGTAGGTCATGCTTTGCCCCAGCGGGATCAGCAAGCCGCCGCCGAGGCCCTGCACGCAGCGCCAGGCGATCAGCGCCTCGATCGACGGCGCCAGGCCGGCGCCGATGCTCGCGCATAAAAAAGTTAGCAACGATGCCATGAACACGGTTTTGCTGCCATAATAGGCAGCAAGCCAGGCGCTGGCGGGGATGACGATGGTCAAGCCGAGGATGTAGGCCGTGCTGATCCAGGCCAGCTGCGCCACCGAGGCATGCAGGGCATGGCCGATGTCGGGGTAGGCGACGCTGGTGATGAACATGTTGATCAGGTCGACGAAAAACCCCAGCAGATAGATGGCCGCCACTTTTTTGCGATAGTCCATGGTGCTCCGAATGGCAAACGGCCAGCTTAAGCGCCGCAGGCCATTTGCGTAACGGGCCAGCCCCGATTACACTGTCAAATAAATTTTGACAAACCCCTGAAAACCGCATGCCTCCTCATTCTTATTTATGATCAGTCTTGACCGCCTGGGTATTTTCATCGCCATCGTCGACGCCGGCTCCCTGACGGCTGCCGCCGCCGTGCTGGGCCAGAGCAAGGCCGTCGTCAGTTTTAATCTGAAACAGCTGGAGGCGGAGCTGGGCGTGTCGCTGCTCACGCGCAGCACGCGCAGTCTGGCGCTGACCGACGTGGGACGGCGCTTTTACGAGGATTGCCAGCGCGTGCTGAGCGAGGCGCATGGCGCCATCGAGACGGCGCGCCAGGGCCAGCAGGGCTTGCGCGGTACCTTGCGCCTGACTACCACCGTCGAATACGGCAGCCGCACGGTGATTCCCGCGCTGATCGCCTTCGCCGCCGCCCATCCGCAGCTGCAGATCCAGCACTCGTCGTCATCGTCGCATGAAGACCTGATCTCGGGCCGCTACGACCTGGCCATCCGCATGGGTTCCCTCAACGATTCGAGCTACCGCGCCGCGCTGATCGAGCCGTACGCGATCTGGCCCGTCGCCTCGCCCGCCTACCTGGCCAGCCTGCCCGGCCAGGGCATCGCCACCTTGGACGACTTGCAGCGCGCGCGCTGGCTGGCGCACAGCCGCCTGGCCTCGCCGCTGCGCTGGGACGTGCACACGCCGGACGGCCCCGCCGCCTTTGCCGTGCAGGACGACGCCGCCATCCATTCCGACTCCGCCTCGGCCCTGCTGGGCTTTGCGCTGGGCGGCTGCGGCGTGGCCCTGCTGCCGCAGTGGCTGGTGGAGGGGGAGGTGCGCGCGGGACGCCTGCGCCGCCTGCTGCCCGGCGTCGTCTTCCCGGAGCAGGGCGTGTATGCCGTGTATCCGAATACCCAGCATATTGCGGAAAAGGTGCGCGCCTTTATCGACTTCTTGCGCGCGTTCGTGGGCACGCCCGCATAAGTTTCACGTGGCGCCACGGCATCCATATCACGTCGTTAATACTTGATCAGTACAACGATTTCCAAGGGGCAAACGGGCGCCCCTTTCGGTTTTCACGGCCTACACTGAAGGGACGTTGTTCATCGAATGGAGACCATCATGGCACATACATTGGCAGCAGTTTTCGCCGTGCGCGACATGGCCGAGCGCGCCCGGCACGACCTGATCACGGCGGGCTTTCCTGGCGCCAACATCCGCCTGCACGATGCGGGCAGTGACGAATTTTCCGCCACGGAAAATATCCGCCGCGACGACAGCGACAGCCTGCTCGACAGCGTCAAACATTTCTTTACGGATCTGTTCGGCAGCCACGCCGACCGCCACATCTATGCGGAAGCCGTGCGGCGCGGGCATGTCGTGCTGACGCTGGAGGGAGCCAGCGACGCCGATATCCAGCGCGCCACCGACCTCGTCGAACGCTACGCGCCGCTCGACATCGATGCGCACGCCGACCACTGGCGCGCCGGCGGCTGGCAAGGCGCGCCGCAAAACGACAGCGCGATGCGCCAGGGCGCCAGCATGCAGTCCGGCGCGCCATCGCAGCAGGGCACGTCCGCCGGCAACCTGAACGAGGCAGCGGCATCGCAGCAATTTGCGGGCGGCATGGCGCCGCCGCCGTCCGGCGCGGGCGCCAACGTGCGCCGCTATCCCGGCGCCGACAACCTGCCCGGCACCAGCTACGACGACGAGCAGTATTACCGCAACCACTGGAGCAGCCAGTATGCCTCCAGCGGCGCGCGCTTCGACGACTACGATCCCGCCTACCGCTATGGCCATTCGATGGCGGGCAGCGACAGCTACCGGGGGCAAAGCTGGGAGCAGGTCGAACCTGAACTGCGCAGCAACTGGGAACACACGTATCCCCAGTCGGCGTGGGACGACTTCAAGGCGGCCGTCAAGCATGGCTGGGAGCGCGTGACGTCCTGAGCGCCGCGGGGCGCTGCGGGCTCCCGCCGTCCTTCAGCGCCCCTCGTGCGTGAGCTTCAGGAAGTGGTTCAGGATGTGGAAGTGGTCTTCGAAGAATTGCTCTTCCATGGCCGGCAGCGACGCCACGGGCACCCACTGCGCCAGCGCCGCATCGTCGGCCGCCGTCACGGCCGGCAACTGGCGCGTCTTCAGGTCAAAGTAATGCGCATGCGTGATGGTGCGTCCGCGCTGGCTGCGGTCCGGGTGGTCGAACACGGCCACGCCAACCAGCGCCTCGACGAGGGTGGGCGCCAGCACGCCCAGCTGGGTTTCTTCCGCCAGCTCGCGCAGCGCGCCCTGCAGCAGGCGTTCGCGCGGCTCCAGGAAGCCGCCCGGCAAGGCCCACAGGCCCTTGCCGGGATAACCGCCACGGCGCACCAGCAGCACGTGGCCGCCCGTCTGCACCAGCGCGTCCACGGTGCAAAAGATGGGCGCATACGGCGCCGTGCGCCAGCGCGCCTTGTAGGCCTCGATGGCGCGGTATTCCTGCACCAGCGGCGCGTACCACGGCAGCAAGGTCCACGCTTTTACATACTGGCCGATGGCCGCCGGCAGCAGCTGCGCCACGGCGCTCAGCGACACGTCGACATCTTCCGCCTCGAACAGCACGTTGCGGATGGCCGTCGCGCCGATCGGTGCGCCAGGGTCGATCTCCAGATTGAGCAGCTGCCAGTGCGGGAAGTGGTGCAGATAATAGCTGGTGGCGTCCTTGAAGCAAGCCACCAGGGTGACGCGCTGCGCCGCAGGCACGGTGCCCGCCACGGCGCGCCGCACGGCGTCGGCCCACAGGCCGTCATCGTAGTAATCGCGCACGGCCACGTAATGCACGCGCGCGCGCTGATCCTCGGGCAGGGTGGCGGCGATCATGGCGGCCCGCTCCTGCCACGTAAACGGGTTCTTAGGGCTGCGCGCATGGAAGGCGGAACCGAGCACCACCACCACTTGCGCGGCCGTCGCCAGCGCCTTCTGCAGCAAGCCGGCATGGCCATTGTGAAAAGGCTGGAAACGGCCGATCAGGATGGCCGCGTCGGCGGAACAGGCGAGGGTCATGCGTCGTCTCCGGTGGGGTAGTGGGCGGCGATCGGCAATTGGCGGCCGCTGCCAAAGGCGCGCGACCGCACGCGGATGATGGGCGCCGCCTGGCGCCGTTTGTATTCGTTGCGGGCGACCATGCCGAGGATACGCGTCACGAGAGCCCGCCCCTCGTCCGTCTCGCGCAGCTGGTCGACCAGGGTCAGCGCCTGCGCGCTTTCGGCCGCCGGCAAACGCCGTCCCTCGATATGCCACTTTAAAATGTCATCGAGCACCGGGTACGGCGGCAGGCTGTCGGTGTCGCGCTGGCCCGGCGCCAGTTCCGCCGACGGGGGTTTATCGAGCACGGCGGCGGGTATCAGTTCGCGTCCGGCGCTGGCATTGATGTGGCGCGACAGGGCGAACACCTCCGTTTTATACAGGTCGCCAATCAAGCCCAGGCCCCCGTTCGTGTCGCCGTACAGGGTGCAGTAGCCGACCGAGATTTCGCTCTTGTTGCCGGTGGTGAGCAGCAGGGCGCCGAACGCATTCGAGTATTCCATCAGGATCGTGCCGCGCACCCTGGCCTGCAGATTTTCCAGCGGCAGCCCCTGCAGCTTGCCGTCGAAGGCCCCCGCGTAGCCAACCTCGTATTGCGCCACGATGTCGCGGATGGCATGCGTGTACAGGGCGATGCCCAGGTTGGCGCACAGGGCGACGGAATCGGTGACGGAGCCGGCGCTGGAAAACACGGACGGCATGGTGATGGCCACCACGTTATCGGCGCCGAGCGCCTCGACGGCCAGGGCCAGGGTCAGCGCCGAATCGATGCCGCCCGAGCAGCCGACGACGACTTGCGTAAAGCGGCAGCGGCGCGCATAGTCGCGCAAACCAAGCACGATTTGACGCCGCGCAAACTCCACGGCGGGGATGCCGTCCGGGTCCGGCACGGGAAACGCCGCACCGTCCTTCCGCGCGAAACGGCCATCGGCAAAACGCAGCAGCTGGAAATCTTCGACGAAGCGGGCCGCCTCGAATTGCACGCCGTCGCCGGGCGAGATGGCGAACGAGGCGCCGTCGAACACCAGCTGGTCCTGGCCGCCCACCTGGTTGACGAACAGCAGGGGCAAGTTGACGCGCTGGCAGGCGGCGCCAAACACGGCGTGGCGCTGCGCGCGCTTGCCGATGTCGGACGGGCTGGCATTGATGCTGACGATGAGATCGGGCCGCGCCGCGTGCAAGGTTTCAAAAGGGTTGACGGCATAGGCGCGGCCGTCGTCGTTCCAGCCATCCTCGCAAATCATGAAACCCACCTTGCAGCCGGCGATATCGAGGGTGCAGGCGCCGGGCGGGCCCGGCTCGAAATGGCGGCCCTCGTCGAAGATGCCGTAGGTCGGCAACAGCTGCTTGTAGTATTCGGCGACGATATGCCCGTCGCGGATGGCCAGCAGGGCGTTGTACAGGGGCTTGCCGACGCCGGGATTCGGGCGCGCCGTGCCGATGACGGTGACCAGCGCCGGCCAGCGCGTCGATGCTTGCAGCAGGGTATCGAGCGCCTGCTGCAGGCCGCGCAGGAAGGCGGCGTCCTCGAACAGGTCGCCCGGGTAATACGCGCACAGCGACAGTTCCGGGCATACCAGCAAGTCGGCGCCATCGCTGCTGGCGCGGGCCATGCGCGCGGTAATGGCGCCGACATTGGCGTCGAAGTCGCCCACGGTGGGATTCATCTGGGCGAGGGCGATGGTCAGCATGGCGATCCTTCATTGGTTACGCTTGAAACCACTATCCTGCCTGAAAAATTTTCTGAGCGTACTGATGTAATCGTGCAAGCCTGCCGGTCGCTGCGCTACAAGGTCTTGCGCCACGCCCGCAAGCGCGTGCGCGCGTTCGCATACGGCGACGACGTATTGAACTGGATCATGCGCCCCATCGTGTAATGCGTGTACCAGGGCTGGCCATACAATTGCGCATCGTCGTGCGCGTCGACCAGCGCCAGCAGCCGGTCTTTCGCCTGTTCCAGGCGCTGCAGCAAGTCGTCCATGCCCAGTTCAGCATAGTCGGCATAAAAGCGCTGCGCCAGTTTTCCCAGAGCGTTCCACGTGAAACCTTCGGCGGGAAAGGCGATCTCGTCCATGCGCTTGCCGTCGCGCAGCTGCGCGTGCCAGTGCAAGACCAGCTCGTTCCAGCCCACCAGGTAGGCGAGCAGATCGCACACGCTCATGCGCGTGCCTTTCACTTGCCCCTCCAGCACGGGATCGCGCGCCAGTGTGGGCGGCACGCGCGCCAGCTCCTGCATCAGCTTGGCGTACGTGCTGTTGATGGCGTCGACCAGTTCCTGCTTGCTGTTCGGGATGGCCATCACGCCGCCCGGATCACCGGCAAGCCGGCTGCCTGCCAGTCGTCGTAGCCGCTGCCGAGGCGGCGCGCATGCAAGCCGTGCTGGCGCAGGGCCGCCACGGCCTGCACGGACAGCACGCAATACGGGCCGCGGCAGTAGGCGGCGATTTCTGCGTTCGCGGGCAATTCGCCCAGGCGGCGCTGCAAATCGTCAAAAGGAATATTAATCGCCCCGGGCAAGTGACCGGCGGCAAATTCCTGCGCGGGCCGCACGTCGAGCACGGTGATGCTGGCTTCCTGCATGCGTTCCAGCAGCTCGTCGCCCGTGATCGCTTCCACATGGTCGCCCCGGCCCAGCGCCTGCAATTCGCTGCGCTGGTGCTGCGCATACACGTCCAGCGCGGCCAGCAATTGCACGACGGGGCCGCTGCCGAGCCGGTACAGCACGCGCTTGCCGTCGCGCCGCGCCTGCACGAAACCGGCACGCCGCAGCTGCTGCAAGTGCTGCGAGGTATTCGCCACGGACAGGCCCGTCAACTCCACCAGCTGCTCCACCGCATACTCGCCGTGCACGATCTGCTCGAGCAGACGCAGACGCGGTGCGCTGCCTAAAATATGGGCAAACCCGGCGGAACCGGTAAGCAATTCAATATCAGCATTTTTCATTGACACGATGCTAGCACCCTTATAACATTCAAGCAATCAATTGAATGTTATAAGGGAGACACGATGCAAATACTCTGGCTCGATGCCCTGGCGATCGGCGTGGGCGCGACGGCAGTGATGGATGTGTGGGCGGTGGCATTAAAGCGCTTCTGGTGCATACCCTCGCTGAACTTTGCGATGGTGGGGCGCTGGCTCGGCCATTTGCCGCGCGGCACCTTGAGCCACGTCAACATCGCCCAGGCGGCGCCCGTGCGCGATGAAGCCATCCTGGGCTGGACCGCCCATTACGTGATCGGCGTGCTGTTTGCGGCCGTGCTGCTGGCGCTGGTGGGACAGGAGTGGGTGCAAGGGCCGACGTTCGCGCCGGCCCTGCTGGCGGGCCTGGTGAGCGTGGCCGCGCCGTTTTGCATCTTGCAGCCGGGCATGGGCGCCGGCTTGGCCGCCAGCAAGACGCCGCATCCGGCGGCCGCCCGCCTGCGCAGCCTGATGGCCCACACGGCCTTCGGCATCGGCCTGTACCTGGCGGCGCTGCTGTGGTCGACCGTGCGCTGACTTGTGCCGATTAGCTCGTCAGCGGCGGCACGGGGGCGGGCGCCGGGGCCGGCGCGGCGGCCACCGCCGAGATGGGCGGCGCCTCGGGCTGGGCCGGTACGCTGCTCAGCACCATGGTGCTGGGCTTGGAGATCGGCATGTTCGCCGCGTGCAGGCGCTTGAGCAGGTCGAACAGCAGATTGCTGCGCACGCCATACGACAGGCGCGGCGAGCCCACATAGCCGGTGGCGTTGAACATCAGGTAGCCATTGTCGATGCCGTCGAGCTGCACGCTGGGCGCCGGCGTGTCGAGTATGTCGTGATTGTCGACAAAGGCGGCCAGGATCAGCGCGCGCGCCTCGTCCGCATCCGTGGACAGGGGCAGCGGCAGTTTCAGCTGCACCAGGCCCAGGGGATTGGCCAGGGTCACGTTGCGCACCGTCTTGGTGATGAATTCCGAGTTCGGCACGATCACCGTGGAACGGTCGCCCAGCTGAATTTCCGTGGCGCGCACATTGATGCGGCGAATGTCGCCTTCCACGCCGCCCAATGAGACCCAGTCGCCCACTTTCACAGGGCGCTCGGCCAACAGAATCAGGCCGGAAACGAAGTTCTGCACCACCGCCTGCAAGCCGAAGCCGATACCCACCGACAAGGCCGACGCCACCCACGCGATGCGTTCCAGGCCGATGCCGGCCGCCGACAGGGCCAGCGCCACGGCCAGCACGCCGCCGATATAGCCGAACAGGGTAATGAACGACACTTGCATGCCGGAATCGAGATTGGTGGTCGGCAAGTAACTGTTCTGCAGCCAGCGCTTGAACAGGCCCAGCGCAACAAAGCCGACGACCAGCACCAGCAGCGCCTGGATCAGCGCGCCAGGGCGGATCGCCACCTCGCCGATGGCCAGGCCATCCTGCAGCTTGCCGACGCGCTGGAACAGCTCGCCCGGCCCTTCGCCGAACGGCGCCAGCAGCAGCATCAGGGCCAGCAGCACGACGATGGCGCGGCCGATGCCCGACAGCAGCACGGCCGCCTGGTCGCGCGCCTTGGGCGTGGCCAGCACGGGATTGACGGCGTCCGGCGGCGGCGGCGTCGAGGCCAGCAGCATGCAGATATCGTCAACCAGCACCGTCAGCAGATAGGTGCTGCCCACCACCACGATGACCCAGGCGATTTGCTTGGCGACAAAGCTGCCGAAGGCCACATAGCCGACCAGCAAACTGATGACGCTCGACGCCAGCGCCAGCCACAGCAGCACCGTGACGCAGCGCAGCCACAAGGGCGTGAGCAGGGTGGCGGGATCGGCCTCGCGCAACAGGCGCCAGCAGCGCTCGGCGCGCATCAAGCCATACGCGATGGTCGTGCTCATCACCAGGGCGACGATGCAATTGACGGCCACGGCCGTCGACAGGCCCGCATTGATGACGATGGTGACCCGTTCCGTGGCCCACACGAGCACCACGATGAAGGAAAACATCGCGGGAAAATGGCGCAGGCGGTGCGCCAGCGCATCGGGCAGGGGCAGCAGACGCCACGACACGCGCCACGGCGACAGCAGCGCATGGCCGAGTCCCGCCGTAAAACCGGCAAAACAGATGATGCCGATCAAGCTGCTGAGGAAAGTCGAGGTTTTTTCGGACAGGCCGCCCTCCCAGCGCAAACCCATGGCCAGCAATTCAGCCACCAGCCCCGGCGTGGCCAGCGCCAGCACCAGCACGGCCAGCGCATGCAGCGAGCGGCGCAAACGGCCATGCGGCACGCGCGTGGCCGTGACCACCAGCAGATAGCGCGAAGCCCAGACACTGGCGCCGATCACGGCCACGATGCCTGCCAGCAAGCCGCCCCAGGCCGACCACGGCGTGGCGCGCGCCGCGTTGCCCAATTCCTGCTCCAGCGCCCGCAGACGCTGCAGATTCTGCGGCAATTCGGCGTGCAGCTGGTTCCAGAACGAGCCGGCCAAAATCGAGGCCGTGCGCTCGCCCAGGCGCGCCTGCAGCTGCGCGCGGCGCGCCGTCGACACCTGTTCCGACGCCTGCGTCGCTTCCACGGCCAGCAAGCGCGCCAGTTTTACCTGCGCATCGAGCGCGCTGCTGGTGCGGTCCAGCTGGCTGCGCTGCGCCGCCACGTCGGGGGCATCTTTCGTGCCCGCCGCCGGCTTGCCCAGCTCGGCCAGGCGCGCCTGCACGCTGGCGAGCGTGGGCGTGAGCGCCTCGGCGACCTTGTCCGCCTCGGCGCTGGCCGCCAGCGCATCGGCGCGCATCTGCGACAGGGTCGCATCATCGAGGTCAGCCTCGCCATCGAGCGCCTTCTGGATGGTCGTAATCTGCTTGCGCAAGCCATCGAGGCGCTGGTCGGCCGTGGCGGCGTCATCGACGGGCTGCGACCAGGCGGCAGGTGTGGATAAGGAACAAGCCAGGAGCAGGCTCAATAGCAGCGGCAGCAGCCAGCCGCGCCAGCGCGGGCGCGCGGAAAAAGAGTGGGGGGTACGGAATGAAATCATGCGGTCCTATCGGCCAGGTCAATACGGGTGAAAACGAGACGGCATCGCGCCGGCAGGCGCAGCGGCTACAGCGGCCGGCGCCGGGGCGATGGGTATTCCGGGAATTGCTGAACTGTACGGCAAACAGCGACAGCCTAGCGCACTCCTGCGATAGATGGCGGAAATTTTCGTGCGGCAAGAAACTGGGGAATATAGATGAGCATGTCCGCGCAAGCACGCAGCGAATTGCCAAACGAAAAAGCAAGCAATTCGCTGAGCGAATTCCTTGCTTTTCACCAAAACTTCGGTACTTCACCAGCCGGCTAGGCGATTTCCCTTCGGATGATTTCCGCGCCGGCACTAAGCGCATTGAGTTTGCCTCTTGCCACGCGACGCGCCAGGGGCGCCATGCCGCAGTTGGTGCTCGGGTAGAGCTTGTCGGCATCGACAAAGCGCAGCGCCTTGCGCAGGGTATTGGCCACTTCCTCCGGCGTTTCAATGGTATTGGATGCCACGTCGATGGCCCCGACCATCACTTTTTTGCCGCGTATGAGTTCAATCAGGTCGATGGGCACGCGCGAGTTGTGGCATTCCAGCGAGATGATGTCGATATTCGATTGCTGCAGCTTGGGGAAGGACTCTTCATATTGACGCCATTCGGACCCCAGCGTATTTTTCCAGTCCGTATTGGCCTTGATGCCGTAACCATAGCAAATGTGCACGGCCGTTTCGCATTTGAGCCCTTCTATCGCCCGCTCCAGGGTGGCGATGCCCCAATCATTCACTTCATCGAAGAAAACATTGAAGGCGGGTTCGTCAAACTGGATGATGTCGACGCCGGCCGCCTCCAGTTCCCGCGCTTCCTGATTGAGGATCTTGGCAAATTCCCAGGCCAGTTTTTCGCGGCTTTTATAGTGGCTGTCATACAGCGTATCGATCATCGTCATCGGACCTGGCAGCGCCCATTTGATCGGCTGCGTGGTCTGCTGGCGTAAAAACCTGGCATCGTCGACAAACACCGGCTTCGGGCGGCTCACCGCGCCGACGACGGTCGGCACGCTCGCATCGTAGCGGTCACGAATCCGGACGGTCTCGCGTTTGTCAAAATCGACGCCGCTCAGGTGCTCGATAAACGTGGTGACAAAATGCTGGCGGGTTTGCTCGCCATCACTGACGATATCGATGCCTGCCTGCTGCTGCTCCTGCAGCGACAAACGCAAAGCATCCTGTTTGCCCTCAATCAATTCCTCGTCCTGTAATTTCCAGGGCGACCAGAGTTTTTCAGGTTGCGCAAGCCAGGAAGGTTTGGGCAAGCTGCCGGCAGTTGACGTAGGTAATAATTTTTTCATGATGGTGATTTCGGGTATTGTGATTAATCAGAGAGCGTGGCGGCAGCCCATTGTTCAAGAACATGCTTGTAGGGCTTGATGAAGTGCTCTTCCGTATATTTGCCCTGCTTGACAGCCAGCTGGCTGCGCTCTTCCCGGTCATAGACAATTTGCGTCAATGAATAATCCTGATTCTTCAGGCTGGGCTGATAGCATTTCCCGGCCGCGGCATTGGCGTTGTAGATTTCGGGCCGGTAAATCTTTTGAAAGGTTTCCATCGTGCTGATGGTGCCGATCAGCTCAAGATTGCTGTAGTCGGCCAGCAGGTCGCCGATAAAATAAAACGCCAGCGGCGCGGCACTGTTTGGCGGCATGAAATAGCGCACTTGCATGCCCATTTTCTCGAAATAGGCATCCGTCGAGGAGAACTCGTTTTGCCGATACTCGACGCCCAGGATGGGGTGCTGATTTTCCGTCCGCTGATAGGTCTTGCTGCTCGAAGCGCTAAGGCAGATGACCGGCGGCTTGCTGAAACGCTCTTGATAAGCATCGGATCTGACAAAGTGCTTGAACAGCTTGCCATGAAAATCGCCGAAGTCATCTGGTGCGCTGAATGCGGATTGATTGTTGTTGTGCTCTGGCAGCACCACGCTGAAGTCGTAATCGCGCACGTAAGAGGAGAAGTTATTCCCCGCAATGCCCTCGATGCGTTGTCCGGTTTTTTTATCAACAATATTCGGCTTCAATATCTCGATCAACGGGATATTGCCGCCTTTGACATCGATATTCAACTCGACGGAAATGATTTCGAGCTCGACAGAGTAGCGGTCTGCCTTCGGGTTGTCCCAATGCGCCAGGCTGTTGAAGCGGCTGTCGATCATTTTCAGGGTGTTGCGCAAGTTCTCCTGGCGGCTCGTTCCCCTGGCCAGATTGGCAAAGTTGGTCGTCAGGCGCGTATTGTCCGATGGGTGATAGTTTTCATCGAAAACAATGCTCTTGATGCTGAATACAAAGTCGTTGCTCATGGTGTTCTGCTGTCCTGATTTCTGCGAAAGAATGAATGTGTTGCTTGCTGCCCGCGGTGATGCGTCTCAGGCTGCGGCCAGCTCGTCAGCCGTGGCCGAGCTCGCATGGCGCGTCAATGCGATCAAGGGCAAGGCCCGTTGCACCGCCAGTGCGGCGCGCTGGATCAGCGCCTCGTCCTGCAGACGGTAGTCGAGAAAATCCTTGTCGGTCGCGTAGACGCCCAGCGGCAAGGTGCGGGCCTGGAAAAAGCTGAACAGCGGCCGCAGCTGGTGATCGATCATCAGGGCATGGCGCTCGCTGCCGCCGGTGGCCGCCAGCAGGACGGGCTTGTCGACCAAGGCATCCTGCTGAATGAAGTCGAAGAAGTGCTTGAACAGTCCCGTGTAGGAGCCGCGATAGACCGGGGTTGCCACCACCACGATGTCAGCTTGCTCGACCGCCGCAAGTTCCCGCTCCACCGTCTCGGGCAGCTGCGAGCGCCAGGTCGCGCCGGCCAGATGCGGCGCCAGCTGGCCCAGTTCGACCAGGCGTTGTTCGCACAGCACTTCGTCGGCGATCAGGTCCATCAGGTGCTCGGCCAGGGCTGCCGCCTTGGAAGGGCGTTGCAGCCCGCCGGAAACGGCGACTATACGCAGGGGACGTGTCATGGTTGCTTTCATAGGATGGATGCGCGAAGGCCGGTAAATGTCGGCAGCAGGGAAGTGGATGATAGCGGGAGGAATCGATGAAGTATAATGGTCATATTTCATACATCCATGAATATGGCTCATTTAAATGCTTGAACGCATCCACCTCAGCATCGTCCAGCAGGTCGAAAAACAGGGCTCGTTGACGGCCGCCGCAGGCGTGCTGCACCTGACCCAGTCGGCCCTGAGCCACAGCATGAAAAAGCTGGAACAGCAGCTGGGCACCGACGTCTGGCTGCGCGAAGGGAGAAATTTGCGCCTGACGCAGGCCGGCCAGTATCTGCTGGCGGTGGCGAACCGGGTGCTGCCGCAGCTGGACCTGGCCGAAGAGCGCCTGGGGCAATTCGCGCAGGGCGAGCGCGGTGCGTTGCGCATCGGCATGGAATGCCACCCCTGCTACCAGTGGCTGCTCAAGATCGTGTCGCCGTATCTGGCCGCCTGGCCGGACGTGGATGTGGACGTCAAGCAGAAGTTCCAGTTCGGCGGCATCGGCGCGCTGTTCGGCTACGAGATCGACCTGCTGGTCACGCCCGATCCGCTGTACAAGCCGGGGCTGGCCTTCGAACCCGTGTTCGACTACGAGCAGGTGCTCGTCGTGGCCAGGGGCCACGCCCTGGCGTCGGCGGCGTATGTGCAGCCCCGGCAACTGACGCAGGAAGTGCTCATCAGCTACCCCGTCGACATCGAGCGCCTGGACATCTATAACCAGTTCCTCTTGCCGGCCGGTGTCACGCCCAAGCGCCACAAAGCCATCGAAACGACCGACATCATGCTGCAGATGGTGGCCAGCGGCCGCGGCGTGGCCGCGCTGCCGCGCTGGCTGGTCGAGGAATATGCGGCCAAGATGGACGTGGTGCCCGTGCGCCTGGGCGCACGCGGCATCGCCAAGCAGATCTTCCTGGGCGCACGCGAGACGGACACCGCCATCGACTACGTGCGGGCCTTCATCGCACTGGCGCGCCAGCCGGTCATTGCGATTGCGCAAGGAAGCTAAGCACGCACGCCTGTTCGCTGGGGCCGGTTACCGCGCGCCTTCCATGGCTTCCAAGGTGTCGAAAATATGCGCCAGCGCGCTTTCCATGGCGCCGGCCGTAGCGTCGCCGCTCTGGTTGGTGATGATGAAGACGCCAAGCTGATACTTGGGAACGACGTAGGCGTAGCTTTGCGCACGCGGCACGCCGCCATGGTGGACATAATGCGTGCCCAGCTGGCGATTGTTGCCGATGTTCCAGAAATAGCCGATGCTGAAGTCGTCCTGAAAGCGGACCAGCGGCTGGTGCGATTCGACGACGGCGGGATGGGCGCTCAATTGCAGGCGCAGGTATTTCGCCATGTCCGGCATGGTCGACTTCAGGTTGCCCGCCGCCCCCCAGGGCAGTTGCGGCATCGGCGTGGTGACGGCGGGATTGTCGCTGTGGTAGCCCGGTGCCAGCCGGCCGGTATCCGTAGCGGTGATGTTCAGCCGGGTATCCTGCATGCCCGCTTCGCGCGCGAGCCATTGCGTGAGCAGGACGTCATAGGGCATGCCGTAGATTGTTTCGAGCGTGTGCGCAACGAGTTCGGTCCCGGCGCTGGAATAGGCGTAATCCTTGCCGAGCGGCCCCTTGATGCTGACGGTGTGCAAGTCCTGCCAGAATTGCCGTTGTCCGTAGCCGGCGTAGGCGGCATTGAGCTTGGCCGGCGTGGCATGTGCCGTGAAATCCTTCAAGACGGTGTTCACCTGCAAGGGCAGCATGCCCGGCATATTGCTCGTGTGCGTGATCAAGTGGCGCAGGCGAATGGGCTGCCCCTGCGACTGCAGGTTCGGGTAGGCGGTCGGCAAGTACTTTTGTATGGGATCGTCGAGCGCCGCCTTCCCATCGAGCACGGCGTTCGCCAGCAGCAGGCCGGCAAAAGTCTTGCTGACCGAGCCGATTTCATACAGCGTCGTATCGTCCGGCGGATTGGCTTTGCCGGTCTCCAGCGCGCCTTGATGCAGAATGAATTGCTTGCCGCGATACACGACGGCAATCGAAGTCGCGTGCAGCAATGTTGACTGCAGCAGGGTGGTCGCGGTCTGGCGCATGGCAGCAGGAATGTCGTGCGCAGGTGCCGTGGCTGCGGGCTTGCAAGCTGCCAGCACGAGGGTCATTCCAGTCAGGATTGCGGCGAGTTTGGTCATCATGCGCACCATCGAAGGGGGACGGGCATTCTCGCACAATGGATTCGGCGGCAGAAAAAAGTCACGCGCATGGTTTTCCAGGCTAAAAGAAAACGCCACCCGAAGGTGGCGTTTTCTTTCTATTCCTGGTGGTCCGGGGCGGCGCCCGCCCGGCTTACTCCACCGTCACCGACTTGGCCAGATTGCGCGGCTTGTCCACATCCGTGCCGCGCGCCAGTGCCGTGTGGTACGCCAGCAATTGCAGCGCGACCACGTGCAGGATCGGCGACAGATCGCCGTAGTGCTCAGGCAGGCGAATCACGTGCAAGCCTTCGCCGGAGCTGATGCGCGAGTCGACGTCGGCAAAGACGTACAACTGGCCGCCGCGGGCGCGCACTTCCTGCATGTTCGATTTGAGCTTTTCGATCAGGGCATCGTTCGGCGCGATGGTGACGACGGGCATTTCATTCGTCACCAGGGCCAGCGGGCCGTGTTTCAGTTCGCCGGCCGGATACGCTTCGGCGTGGATGTACGAGATTTCCTTCAGTTTCAAGGCGCCTTCCAGGGCGATCGGGTAATGCATGCCGCGGCCCAGGAAGAGGGCGTTTTCCTTGCGCGCGAATTCTTCGGACCAGGCGATGATCTGCGGCTCGAGCGCCAGCACGGAAGCGATGGCGACGGGCAGGTGGCGCATGGCTTTCAGGTGCGCCGCTTCCTGCTCTTCGGAGAGGTGGCCATTGACTTGCGCCAGGCACAGCGTCAGCAGGAACAGGCCCGCCAGCTGCGTGGTGAACGCCTTGGTCGACGCCACGCCCACTTCCACGCCGGCGCGCGTGATGTAGGCCAGCGCGCATTCGCGCACCATGGCGCTGGTGGCCACGTTGCAGATGGTCAGGGTGTGCTGCATGCCCAGGCTGCGCGCATGTTTCAGGGCAGCCAGGGTGTCGGCCGTCTCGCCGCTTTGCGAAATGGTGACGACCAGCGTGTTCGGGTTCGGCACGCTGTCGCGGTAGCGGTATTCGCTGGCCACTTCCACGCTGACGGGCACCTTGGCAATCGACTCGATCCAGTACTTGGCCGTCATGCCCGCATACGAGCTGGTGCCGCAGGCGAGGATCAGCACGCGGTCGATCTGCTTGAAGATTTTATACGCGTCGTCGCCGAACAGTTCCGGCATGATGCCCGTCACGCCTTCGAGCGTGTCGCCGATGGCGCGCGGCTGTTCGAAGATTTCCTTCTGCATGTAGTGGCGGTACGGGCCCAGCTCGGCTGCGCCCGTGTGGGCGTGCACGGTTTTCACTTCGCGCTCGACGGGCTTGCCGTCCACGTCGACGATCCAGCAGCGCGACAGTTGCAGGTCGACCACGTCGCCTTCTTCCAGGTAGATGATCTGGTCCGTCGTGCCGGCCAGCGCCATGGCGTCGGACGCGACGAAGTTTTCACCGTTGCCCAGGCCGACGATCAGGGGCGAGCCCTGGCGCGCGGCCACCACGCGGTGCGGCTCGTCGCGGCAGAAGACGGCGATCGCGTACGCGCCGTCGAGGCGTTTCACGGCCTGCTGCACGGTCTCGAACAGGTCGCCGTTATACATGTGCTCGACCAGGTGGGCGATCACTTCCGTGTCCGTCTGGCTCTGGAAGACGTAACCGAGGGCCGTCAGTTCGGCGCGCAGTTCGTCATGGTTTTCGATGATGCCGTTATGCACCAGCGCCACGCGGGCGTTCTCTTCCGTTGGGGAAAAGTGCGGGTGGGCATTGAAGGAAACAGGGGCGCCATGCGTGGCCCAGCGCGTGTGGGCGATGCCCGTAAAACCGCCCAAACCTTCTTCCGCAATCTGCTTTTCCAGCTCGGCCACGCGCGAGGTGGAACGCGAACGCTGCAGCCGGCCATCGGCATGCAGGGCGATGCCGCAGGAATCGTAGCCGCGATATTCCAGGCGCTTCAAGCCTTCGACCAGGATGGGAGTGATATTACGTTGCGCTACTGCGCCGACGATGCCGCACATGGAAACCTCTGTCTAAAATTTAATCAATGCACGCATGCTAATGCAGAGTGAATGAAATATGCTTTCTAAATCCGTGTATTTTTGACTGAATATTTCACGACTATTTCACGATGAAATATTATTTCATTTAAACTCGATATATTTTCCAATTCATCAAAATCATGAACGATAACAATATTACCCTCGACGAGATCGATCGTCGCATCCTGAACGCCTTGCAAATTGATGCGTCGCAAACCAACAGCGAGCTGGCGCAAGCAGTGCACGTCTCGGCGCCCACCTGTTTGCGGCGGGTCAAGCATTTACGGGAAAGCGGCATCATCGAACGGCAAGTGGCCATCGTCGCGCCGCAGCTGGTAGGCGCGCGCCTGACGGCCATCGTGGAAATCACGCTCGACGTGCAGGCGTTTGAGCGCATGGCGGAATTCGAGCAGCTCGTGGCGGACGAGCCCGCCGTGCTGCAATGCTACCGCGTCTCGCCCGGGCCCGACTTCGTGCTGATGGTGCAGGTGGCCGACATGCCCGCCTACCACGCGCTGGCGCACCGCCTGTTTGCCGCGCACGCGAATGTGCGCAACGTGAAAAGCTACTTTTCCACGTTTCGCAGCAAGTTCGAGACGCGCATCGCCGTGTAGACCTGGCTGGCAGAGAAGTTATCCCCGCTTATCCCAGCCTTTCTACCCGCTTATGCACAAGTTTATCCACAGCATGAACATCACTGAATTCCGCGGCTGCCACATCCAGCCTCGCATGAGGCCCCTGAATAAATATGCATGGGCCTCCCACATAAAACTTATCCCGGCTTATCCATCGCTTGCCCACGCCTTAATCACAGGCTTTTGCACAGCCTTACCCACAACCAGGCTTTACAAAAATACCTAGAATATCCTTGTAATACAATGACTTATAAGTTATTCATGGCTTATCCAAGGATTGCGCACAAGCTTATCCACAATCCAGGCAGGCAAAAAACTGAGGCGACTTTCGTAGCCTGCGAGACTAGCTTGCCTCCTCGAACACCAAACTTGGCCAGATAACTTATCCCATCTTTTCCACAGGTTTTTCACTATTTATACGCAGCTTATACCGGCCTTATCCATCACTTGTCCGCATGCTTGTTCACATGTTTATCCACACATCAAAATACAGCAGAAATACTTGATGGAAATAAAGCTGCAACTTATCCCGGGTTGCCAGCCAACTTTCCACAGGATTATCCACAGGCACAAAAAAACGCCGCCAGCCCGGACAGGCTGGCGGCGTCATGCCGGGTGAGGCCGGTATCGCTTACTTGGGGATTTTCACGGGACGCGTCCAGCCGTCGATGGTCACCTGGCGCGCGCGCGACACCGTCAGCTTGCCGGCCGGCGCATCTTTCGACAAGGTCGTACCGGCGCCCAGGGTGGCGCCCTTGCCGACGGTGACGGGGGCGATCAGCTGGCTGTCGCTGCCAATGAACGCGTCGTCTTCAATCACCGTGCGGAACTTGTTCACCCCATCGTAGTTGCAGGTGATCGTGCCGGCGCCGATGTTGACCTTCGAACCGATGGTGGCGTCGCCGATGTAGGCCAGGTGGTTGGCCTTGCTGTGCGCGGCGACCTGGCTGTTTTTCACTTCGACGAAGTTGCCGATGTGCACGTCTTCCGCCAGGACCGTGCCCGGGCGCAGGCGCGCGTAAGGGCCGATGATGGAAGCGGCGCCGACGATGGCATCCTCGAGATGGCAGAACGGCTTGATGTGCGCGCCAGCGGCCACGGTGGCATTGATGATGACGTTGTTGGCGCCCACGCGCACGCCGTCACCGAGTTCCACCTTGCCTTCGAACACGCAGCCGACGTCGATGGTGACATCGCGGCCGCAAATGAGTTCGCCGCGCACGTCGATGCGGGCCGGATCGAGCAGGGTCACGCCGCGCTCGAGCAAGGCTTGCGCGATATTGTTCTGGTGGATGCGTTCCAACTGGGCCAGCTGCACCTTGCTGTTGACGCCCGCCACTTCCCACACGGCAGCCGGGTGGGCCGAGGTGACTGCCACGCCGTCGGCGACGGCCTGGGCAACGATATCGGTCAGATAGTATTCCCCTTGGGCATTGTCATTCGACAAGGCCGACAGCCACTGCTTCAGCTGCACGGTGGGCGCGACCATGATGCCGCTGTTGATCTCGCGGATGGCGCGCTCGTCTGGCGTGGCATCCTTTTCCTCGACAATGCGCACGATGGCGCCGTGCTCGCGCACGATGCGGCCCAGGCCGAAGGGATCGTCCTGCTCCACGGTCAGGATGGCCAGCTTGTCCTTGCCGGCCGCCTGCACCAGTTGCTGCAGGGAAGCGGCGCTGGTCAGCGGCACGTCGCCGTACAGGATCAGGGTCGGCACGCTGTCGTCCAGCAAGGCGACAGCTTGCTGCACGGCATGACCGGTGCCCAGCTGCTGCGTTTGCTCAGCGGCGTCGATCGCCAGATCCTGCTGGGTCTTGTAGCCGTCCAGCAACTTCAGCACCGCTGCGCCCCCATGCCCGTAAATCACGCATAATCGGGACGGCGCCAGGACGCGCGCCGTGTCGATGACGTGCGACAACAGCGGCTTGCCCGCCAACGGGTGCAATACCTTGGGCAGTGCCGACTGCATGCGTTTGCCCATACCGGCAGCGAGAATGACAACGTTCATAGACCGTAATTTTATAAGTTAAGAATATGAAAAAGTTTAACACGCAGGCCCCGTCTTCCACGCCCTTCCAGCGGTTTACTTATGCCGTGCTGGCCATCATGCTCGTCGTCATGGCCGGCTGCAGCGGCTTGCGCCTGGCCTACAACAACGGCGATACCGTGCTGTACTGGTGGCTGAACGCGTATGTCGACCTGGACCGCGACCAGAAGGGCTGGGTGCGCGAAGACATCGACAAGCTGTTCGACTGGCACCGCAAGACGCAATTGAAGGATTACGTGGAAATCCTGCGCACGGGCCAGAAACAGCTGCAAGGCAATATCACGCAGGCGGACCTGATGGCCGACTATGGCGAGATCAAGCAGCGCACCCAGGCGCTGCTGCTGAAGGCGGCGCCCGAGCTGGCCGACCTGGCCCGCTCGCTCAAGCCCGAGCAGATTGCGCAGATGGAAAAGAAGTTCAAGTCGAACAATGACGATTACCGCAAGAAATACCTGAGCGGCGACCAGGACAAGCGCCAAAAACTGCGCTACAAGAAAGCCATGGAGCAATTCGAACTGTGGTTCGGCAGCTTCAGCAGCGAGCAGGAAGCCATCATCCGCAAGGCGTCCGACGCGCGTCCGCTGAACAATGACATCTGGCTCGACGAACGCATGCGGCGCCAGCAGAATGTGTTGACCCTGGTCAAGAAAGTCCACCAGGAAAAACTCGGCAAGGACGCCACCGCGGCCTTGATCACGACCCTGATCAAGGACAGTTTCGAGCGCCTGGAACATTCCGAGCGCAAGGCCTTTTTTGACGCCTACGAAAGCAGCACGGCGCAGATGGTCATGACGGTGATCAAGATCGCCACGCCGACGCAAAAAGCCCATGCCGTCAAGCGCATGCAGGGCTGGATCGACGATTTCAATTCCCTGGCCACGCAAGCCAAATAGACAGCCAGCGCCAGCAGGGGAGAGGGGGCCATATGCTATAGTGGCCGCCATCGAATTGAAGAAATGGAACGCCTAACAAACCGTAGCGAGCGGCAGTGAGTTGTGGCTAAGAAGCGCAGCTGTGCGAATGCACAGTGAGCATCGCAGGCCGCAAATCGCGACGCGCAGTAGGTTTTGTTAGGTGTTTTAAATGCCCATGCAAAAGAAAATTAAGAAACCCGCCAAAGTCCCCGTCCACCACGCGCCGCCACCGAACCAGGTACGCATCATCGGCGGCCAGTGGAAGCGCTCCGTGCTGCCTGTTTTACAGGCACTGGGCTTGCGCCCGACACCGGACCGCGTGCGCGAAACCGTGTTTAACTGGATCAACCACTTGCGCGACGGCGACTGGGCCAACGCCCAGGTGCTGGACCTGTTCGCCGGCAGCGGCGCACTGGGCTTCGAGGCGGCCAGCCGCGGCGCGGCATCCGTCACCATGGTCGATACGCATACGCCCGTGATCCGCCAGCTGGAAGAAAACAAGGTGAAATTGCGCGCCGACAATGTCCAGCTGCTGCGCGGCGACGCCCTGCTGACGGCGCAAGGCCTGGCAGCGCGCGGCCAGCGTTACGACCTGATCTTCCTCGACCCGCCTTACCAGCAGGATTTCCTGGCCAAAGTGCTGCCCCTGTGCGCCAACCTGCTCAAGGAAGGCGGCATGATTTACGCGGAATCGGGCTTGCCGCTGGTCTTCGATGAAACCAGCGCACTGGAAAAGCCCGAGTGGATGGCGCCGTGGGAAGTCATCCGCGCCGACAAGGCGGGCACCGTTTATTATCATTTGCTAACTTACAACAAAGTGCCGGCAACTGCCTGAATCTGCCTATAAATGAGGCAAAAAAGCTCCCTGGCCCGAGGCGCAGCACCAAGGTGGTCACCAATTTCAGGCATAATGCGCGTCTATATTGGTGCATCATCAGGGAGCCGCAATGGTTGTAGCCGTTTATCCAGGAACATTCGATCCGCTCACGCGCGGTCATGAAGATTTGGTGCGCCGCGCATCGGGCCTGTTTGACAAGCTGATCGTCGGTGTGGCCGACAGCAAGAACAAGCAACCGTTTTTCTCGCTCGACGAACGCCTGGAAATCGCCAACGAAGTGCTCGGCCACTATCCGAATGTGCAAGTGGAAAGCTTTTCCGGCCTGCTCAAGGATTTCGTGCGCAAGCATGAAGCGCGCGTCATCGTGCGCGGCTTGCGCGCCGTCTCCGACTTCGAATACGAATTCCAGATGGCGGGCATGAACCGCTACCTGCTGCCCGATGTCGAAACCATGTTCCTGACGCCGTCCGACCAGTACCAGTTCATTTCGGGCACCATCGTGCGCGAAATCGCGGCGCTGGGCGGCGACGTCTCCAAGTTTGTCTTCCCCTCGGTGAACCGCTGGCTGCAAAACAAGATTGCCGCCAACGCTGCCTCATCGCAATAAGTAAGAGTGAAATCATGGCATTACTGATCACCGACGAATGCATCAATTGCGACATTTGCGAGCCCGAGTGCCCGAATGACGCGATCTACATGGGCGCGGAAATCTACGAAATCGATCCCAACAAATGCACCGAATGCGTGGGCCACTTTGACGAGCCGCAATGTCAGCAAGTGTGCCCCGTCAGCTGCATCCCCTTCAATCCCGCCTGGCGCGAAAGCCCGGAGCAATTGATGGCCAAGTACGAACGCCTGCAGGCGGAACTGCCTGCCGCCAAACCCTAAGCCTTTCTTCCTCGCCACGTCTGCGTGGCGCCAGCTTCTGCCAACTGTTCTACACTGTGTGCTTGTGCGGACTTATCCACAGCACATGTTTCTCTACGGAGGCAGAAGATGCAAATAAGCACATCCCGTTTGGGCCGCTCCCTGGCCGCCGCCTGCCTGTGCGCGGGCCTGTGCGCCGCCTTGGCGCAACCTGCGCTGGCCGTCGAGGTGGGCGGCGTCAGGCTGGACGACACGGTGCAGCTGGCCAGCCGCGAGTTGAAACTCAACGGCGCCGGCGTGCGCTACAAGGTCATCTTCAAGGTCTACACGATTGCGCTGTACCTGCCGGAAAAGAAAACCCAGCTGGCCGACATCCTGGCACTGCCCGGACCGCGCCGTCTGGAAATCGTCATGCTGCGCGACATCACGTCCGACGAGCTGGGTCTGGCCTTCATGCAGGGCTTGAAGCGCAGTTCCGATCAGGCCGACCGCACGCGTCTGCTGAGTCAGACGATGCAGTTCGGCGCCATGTTCGAAACGGTGCCCGGGCTGAAAAAAGGCGATATCCTCACCGTGGACTGGCTGCCGGAAGAGGGAACCTTGTGCAAGCTGAACGGCAAACAGGTGGGCGACACGGTACCGGACCTGGCTTTTTACAATGCGCTGCTGAAAATCTGGATCGGCGCCCATCCGGCCGACACGGTATTGCGCGCGCATTTGCTGGGCGACGTGGCATAACCGGCTGGCGGCTGGCGTAAAAAAAGCCGGCGCAGGCCGGCTTGTTATTTTGCAACAGTTGATCGCTCAGGCGCGCGTCGACAGGGCGCGCAATTCGGCGGCGTTGCTTGGCGACACGCCATCCATCTTGCCCAGAGTGCGTTGCAAGGCTTGCGCTTCGCGCATCTGCTGGCGCGCCAGGCGCTCTTCGCGGCTCAGCTTGGGACGCACCACCAGCACCATGGCGCGGGCAATGCCCACCAGCAATGGCTTGAACAGCAGGGCGAAGGCGCCCACGGCGACGATCACCAGCACGAGTTGCAGGGCGTTCAGCAGGGAAATCTCCAGCACGGGTGCGGATACTGCGTACAGGGCGGAGGCGAAGGTAGACATACTGTTCCAGTGCATTATAGAATTTGCCAGTACTATAGTGCAGTGCAACATATAAATCTAATTCCATTTCTTGATACCAATTATATGAATCGTGAATGGAAAACTGTAATATTTTTTTACGAGTGAAAATATTCGTGCCCGGCGCGGTTTACACTCTTAAGTAATCAATTCAACTTTTATCTTGGGCTTTCCATGAGTTTTCTGACGCTGGATCTGAACTTGCTGCGTGTTTTCGACGCCGTCATGACGGAACAAAACCTGACGCGCGCAGCGGGCCACCTGGCGATGACGCAGCCGGCGGTATCGAACGCCATCAAACGCCTGCGCGAGAGCCTCGGTGACGAATTGCTGATCCGCACGGCATATGGCGTGAAACCCACGCCCCGTGCCGAAGCGCTGTGGCCGTCCGTGCGCTCGGCCCTGGCCAGCCTGGAAGCGGCCGTCACGCCGGAAACCTTCGACGTGTCGAAGACGCACGCCACCTTCCGCATGGCCATGGCCGATGCGACGGCCGCGTTCTGGCTGCCTTCATTGATGCGTTCGATCGAACGGGAAGCGCCGGGCGTCAACGTGCGCATGATGCCGCTGACCACGCGCGAACCGCGCCCGATGCTGCTGCGCGGCGATATCGACCTGGCCGTGGGCTTCTTTCCCGGCGTGGCGGCCCAATTGTCGAGCGAAACGGGCTCGCCCATCCGCCACGAGCGCCTGTATTCCGGCAAATATGTATGCGTGATGCGGCGCGGCCATCCGCTGGCCGACAAGGAATTGACCCTGGATAACTATTGTGCGGCCAACCATTTATTGGTGAGCTTTTCCGGCCGCGCGCATGGCCTGATCGACGAAGCGCTGTCGCAGATCCACCGCGAACGGCGCATCCTGTTGACGGTCAACCAGTTCTTCACGGCAGGCAGAGTCGTCGCCAATTCCGACCTGATCACGGTCTTGCCGCGCCATCTGATCGCCTCGACGGGCATGACGGAATCCTTGCTGTACAAGGATTTGCCATTGACCTTGCCGGCCGTCCACCTGGACATGCTGTGGCACGAGCGCGACGCCCGCAGCCCCGCCCACAAGTGGCTGCGCAACCACCTGGAAAGCATGAACACGCCCACGTTACGCACGGCGACAGCGGCCGGCGGCGGCGTGGCACCCAAGCCGCATATTGAGTAATTGCTGATATGGGTCAAAGAAAAGCCTGATGCGCATGCATCAGGCTTTTTTTATGCATGATTACTGGATCGGTAACCGATCCGGAAACCGCCCCAGTGCTTGCCCTCGACGTGGATGGGCACGGATAAATCGTGCATGACTTCGCCCGTGTCGCGTTTATAGGTCTGCAACAGGAAGGCCTTGGTATTGCTGCCGCAGCGCTTGCCCGTGCGGTCGCTGAAGATGCGCTTGGTGCGGTTATTTACCATATCGGTGGCGTAATCGCCCGTCAGCGGCTGGGAAAACTTCTTGTTGTGCGTTGGAAAGTATCCATTGTTGTCGACGGCGCCCGCATACGCGAGATGGGGTAATGCCGCCAGCACGCCTTCCTGCAGGTCCGGCAGTACCTTGTCCGTAAAGGCATCGAACTTCGTGTTGTGCTTAGGTGGATTGGTGTTCGGGATGGGGCGGTAGTGGCGGTCGAACAGGGCTTCGCGCGTGATGCGCCCCGAGGCGATCGCTTGCTCGAACAGTTTGCCGACCTCGCGCGCGGCGCGCTGGGCCGCCTCGCGGATCTCGTCGTGCGGCGTGGCCACGCTCGATTCGCCCAAGGCGCCGGCGATCACTTCGGCCCGCTCGGCCAGGGCCATGGCCGACTGCGTGGCGCGCGGCAATTCCGCATTCGTCGACAGCATGCTGTCGCGGATTTGCAGGATGGCGTCGGCGATCAGCTGCGTCGTATCGACGTGTTCGCGCGAGGCGCGGGCGATTTGCCCGATCTCGTCTTCCGACTCGCCCGACGATTCCTCGATATGGCTGAGCGAGGCATGCACGCTTTCCACATTGCGCGCCGCTTCCGTGACACCGGCCGCCAGCGAACTCATGCCGCGTGCGGCTTTTTCAGACTGTTCATTGATTTCGCGCACCATCACGCTGATTTCATCGGAGGCTTCCTTGGTGCGCTGCGCCAATTGCCGCACTTCGCCGGCCACCACGGCAAAACCGCGCCCGTGTTCGCCGGCGCGCGCCGCCTCGATGGCGGCATTCAGCGCCAGCAAGTTGGTGCGCGCGGAAATATCGGAAATGGCTTCCGTAAAGCCCGTGATGCGTCTGGATTTTTCCTGCAAGCTCAGCATGGTGGTCGAGGCGCCTTGCGCTTCCTCACGTGCATGATTGATGCGGCGCAAGCCCTGGTCCACTTCGGCGCGCGCCGCCACGCTTTCCACGCGTACGCCGGCGGCCACCTTGGCGGCCCGTTCCGCATTGGCGGCGATCTTTTCCGTCATCGCGGCATTTTGCACGGAGCTGTCGGCAATGTCGCTGGCCGTGCGCACGTCGAGTTCCACCTTCTGTTTGACGGAGTCGACAAAATACGAGGTTTCCGCCGCGCCGATCATGATGGCATCGATGGCGTTGCCCACCGTGTCGGCGAACTCGTGCAAGCCCGGCTCGCCGCGCGGACGGCTGGCGAACGCCAGCAGCGCGGCGCCGATGGCGGCGGCCACGCAGGCGATCAGATACGGATGGTCGCCGCCCGAGAGCAGCAGCAGATAGGCCAGGCAACAGGCCACGGCCATGGCCAGGATCGTGAATACAAAGAAACGCACCAGCTGATGCTGCAACTGCTTCATTTGTCCCCCGCTGCGCAAACCCGTCACGCCCCGTTGAGGGGACGTGCTGTAACCGTATGCGGGTGGGCACGATTGCCCACTGTGCACCCTGAAGTTACCGTCTGCGCGGCGTTTCAGGCGGCTACCGGATAGCAGAATTGTAGTTCTACCCTACAACATTTGTTCCGATAGCTCAATCAGAAAAGTGGGACGGCTACACCCGGGTCACTTAATTGGCAATTTGGTGGTGTTTTTGACCTCTTCCATGACGGCATAAGTGTGGGTTTCCCGCACACCTTTCTGCAACAGCGTCTTGCCCAGGAATTCGCGGTAGGCGGCCATGTCCTTGACGCGCGCCTTGACCAGGTAATCGAAGCCGCCGGCCACCATATGACATTCCAGTACCTCTGGAATGATTTGTACGCTATGCTTGAAGGCGTCGAACACTTCCGGTGTCGTGCGATCGAGCACCACTTCGATGAACACCAGCAGCGACACGTCGAGCAGCTGCGGGTTCAACTGGGCCGTATAGCCCATGATGTAACCGGATTCGTGCAGCTTGCGCACGCGCTCCAGGCAGGCGGCCGGCGACAAGTTCACGCGCGCGGCCAGCTCCACATTGCTGATGCGTCCATCGCTCTGCAATTCCATCAAGATTTTCTTACTGATCTTGTCCAGCATTCCTATCACCCCCAAATTAATATTATTTGGTTAAATTGTCGCATCAAAAACTATCTATTGCTAGTCCCCTGTATTACCAGAATTAATCCATAAGAATCCCCTTTACAATCGAATCATCTTAACGTCCGACTTTCTGTATTTTTTTGCACCAAAAAAGAGCAAGAATTACGTCAGTTTTCGTCCCCTTTTTCCTTGTAAAGAGCACTTATGCACCCTGCAGGCCCCTCGGCTTTTACCCCGATTCCTTTTGCTGCGTTCCAGGCAGAAATTCTGCCCGAAGCGACACCCCAGCGCGCCGCCATCACTGCCGCCTATAGGCGCGATGAGGTTTCCGCCGTGCAGTGGCTGTTGCAACAAGTGCGCCCCAGCAGCACCGAAACGACGGCCGAAGGACAAGCGCTGGCGCACCGCCTGGTCTCGAACGTGCGCCAAAAACGCACACGCGCGTCCGGTGTCGATGCACTGATGCACGAGTTCTCGCTATCGTCGGAAGAGGGTGTTGCATTGATGTGTCTGGCTGAAGCGCTGTTGCGTATACCCGACAGTCAAACGGCCGACCGTTTGATCGCCGACAAAATCAGCAAGGGCGACTGGCGCAAACATCTGGGTGAATCGCCGTCGCTGTTCGTCAATGCCGCCACCTGGGGCTTGCTGATTACGGGCAAACTGGTCAGTACCAGCAGCGAATCGGGCCTCGGTTCGGCCATGACCAAGCTCATCGCCAAAGGCGGCGAACCGCTGATCCGCAAGGGCGTCGACCTGGCCATGCGCATGCTGGGCAACCAGTTCGTCACGGGCCAAACCATCGAGGAAGCGCTGAAGAACAGCCGCGAGAATGAAACGCGCGGCTACCGCTACTCGTACGACATGCTGGGCGAGGCGGCCCTGACGCAAGCCGACGCGGCCAACTACTACGCCTCGTACGAAACGGCGATCCACGCCATCGGCAAGGCCTCGAACGGGCGCGGCATCCGCAACGGCCCCGGCATTTCCGTGAAACTGTCGGCCCTGCACGCGCGCTACAGCCGCGCCCAGCGCGCCCGCGTCATGGAAGAATTGCTGCCGAAGGTCAAAGCGCTGCTGTTGCTGGCAAAACAGTACAACATCGGCTTCAACATCGATGCGGAAGAGACGGACCGCCTGGAACTGTCGCTCGACCTGATGGAAGCACTGGCGTTCGATGCGGACCTGTCCGGCTTCGACGGCATCGGCTACGTGGTGCAGGCGTATCAGAAGCGCTGCCCGTTCGCCATCGATTTCCTGATCGACCTGGCGCGCCGCAGCGGCCGCAAGTTCATGGTGCGCCTGGTAAAAGGCGCGTACTGGGATGCGGAAGTCAAGCGCGCGCAAGTCGACGGCCAGGAAGGCTATCCCGTCTACACGCGCAAGGTCTACACGGACGTGTCTTACCTCGTGTGCGCGCAAAAACTGCTGGCTGCCAGCAGCCTGATCTACCCGCAATTTGCCACGCACAACGCGCAAACCCTGTCGACCATCTATACCTGGGCGAAACGCGACGGCATTACCGACTACGAATTCCAGTGCCTGCACGGCATGGGCGAAACCCTGTACGACCAGGTCGTCGGCCCCGACAACCTGGACAAGCCGTGCCGCATCTACGCCCCCGTCGGCTCGCATGAAACCCTGCTGGCCTACCTGGTGCGCCGCCTGCTGGAAAACGGCGCCAACTCGTCCTTCGTCAACCAGATCGTCGACGAAAGCGTGGCCATCGATAGCCTGATCCGCGATCCCCTCGAACAGGCGCGCCTGCAGGGCGGCTTGCCGCACCCGTCGATTCCGCTGCCGCTGGACATGTTTGGCAGCGAACGCAGGAACTCGGCCGGCCTGGACCTGTCGAATGAAGACACCTTGCGCACGCTGGCCACCGGCCTGGCGCAGCAGCAATCCTGGCAGGCGGCGCCGCTGATCGATGGCGCCGTCAGCCTGAATACGCCGATGCAAGTCATCCACAATCCGGCCCAGCACGACGATGTCGTGGGCAAGGTCATGGAAGCCGGTCCGGCCGACGTGGAAACGGCGCTGGCCAGCGCCAGCGCGTATGCCATGGATTGGCAAACGACGGAGCCATCGGTCCGCGCGCAAGCGTTGCAACGCGCCGCCGACCTGTTCGAGGAACACCACATCGAGCTGATGGCCCTGGCCGTACGCGAAGCGGGCAAGTCGCTGCCGAACGCGATCGCGGAAATCCGCGAAGCCGTCGACTTCCTGCGCTACTACGCGGCACAGGTGGAACACGCGCCAAACACCCTGGCGCTCGGTCCCGTCACCTGCATCAGCCCGTGGAATTTCCCGCTGGCCATCTTTACGGGCCAGCTGGCCGCCGCCCTAGCAGCGGGCAACGTGGTGCTGGCCAAGCCGGCCGAGCAAACGCCGCTGATCGCCCACCGCGCCGTGCAATTGCTGCATGCGGCCGGCGTGCCGCGCGGCGCGCTGCAATTCTTGCCCGGCAGCGGCGAGGTCGTTGGCGCCGGCCTGTGCAATGACGCGCGCGTGAAAGGCGTGATTTTCACGGGTTCGACGGAAGTGGCGCAATTGATCAACCGCAACCTGGCCGCGCGCGCCGTGGCCGAAGGCATCGACATTCCCCTGATCGCCGAAACGGGCGGCCAGAATGCCCTGATCGTCGATTCGTCCGCCTTGCCGGAACAGGTGGTGCAGGACGTGATGTCGTCCGCCTTCGACAGCGCCGGCCAGCGCTGCTCGGCCTTGCGCGTGCTGTTCCTGCAAGCGGAAATCGCCGACAAGACCATCCACATGCTGAAAGGCGCCATGCAGGAATTGCGCGTTGGCAATCCTGACCGCCTGGCGACCGATATCGGTCCCGTCATCGATGCGGAAGCGCAAAGTAACTTGCTGGCGCACATCAACAAGATGAAAACCATGGCCATCGACCATTATTCGCTCGATTTGCCGACCGTCAAAGGCACGTTCGTCGCCCCGACCGTGCTGGAAATCAAGTCGCTGGCGCAGCTGACGCAGGAAGTCTTCGGCCCCGTGCTGCACGTGATCCGCTACAAGCGGGCCGAACTGCCGCAACTGGTGCAATCGATCAACGACAGCGGTTACGGCCTGACCCTGGGCATCCATACGCGCATCGACGAGACCATCGCTTTCATCACCCAGCGCGCGCACGTGGGTAATATTTATGTCAACCGCAACATCGTCGGCGCCGTCGTCGGCGTGCAGCCATTCGGCGGCGAAGGCAAATCGGGCACGGGACCGAAGGCGGGCGGCCCCCTGTACCTGAAACGCCTGCAGCGCAATGCGCCGGCCGGCGCGCAGCACCAGCGCCAGGCACCGCCCGCGCTCGACGCGCTGACCGTGTGGGCGAAGATGCATGGCCACGACAAGGTGCAGCAACTGGCGCAGGAATACGCACGCACCACCTTGCTGGGCAGCACCACCGTCTTGCCAGGCCCGACGGGCGAGCGCAATACCCTGAGCTTTGCCGCGCGGGGCACGATCCTGTGCGCGGCAGCCACGTCCGGCACGCTGATGAACCAGCTGGCGGCCGTCCTGGCCACCGGTAACCAGGCCCTGGTGCTGGCGCAAGCGCCGGAGTTGATCCCGGGCGACTTGCCGGCGGCGTTGAAGGACCGCATCCAGATCATCAGCAGCCTGGAGTCGGTCAAGCAGGATTTCCAGATCGCCATGATCGAGCCTAGCCTCGATGGCCAGCTCAAACCGCTGCTGGCGGCACGGGAAGGGGCCCTGGTGGCCACCATCGCCACCACGCAGGACAGTGCCATCCCCCTGTGGCGCCTGGTCGCCGAGCGGGCGCTGTGCGTGAATACGACGGCAGCGGGCGGCAACGCCAGCCTGATGATGCTGAGTGTCTAATATTTAAGCAAGTCATCAACGCAAAAAAGGGCAGAACCAGTGGTTCTGCCCTTTTTTTATGCACGCTTGAATAAAAATCAGCCAGCCAGGCGCTGGCATAGCTGCTGAATCACCGCAAACGCATACGGCGAGGCGACGCTCTGCACGAAACGCATGAAGTCGACGGCCGCCTCCTCATTCGCGTTGTCGGAAATGGTGCGCATGACCGTAAACGGCACGCCGAGTTCAAAACACACTTGCGCCACGGCGGCGCCTTCCATTTCGACGGCCAGCAGATCCGGAATATCCGCTTTCAGCTGGTTGATATGCGCCGCGCTGCCAATGAACTGGTCGCCGCTGGCGATCAGGCCCCGGTGCACCTGCGCGTGCTGCAAGCCGAATTGCACGATATCGGCCGCCTTGAGCACGCTGGAAACATCGTCACGCAGGAAATCTTCCGCGGAAGCTGCCAGTTGCGTGCTCAGCTCCAGGTCCGTGGCGAAGCGCTGCAAGCCCGTCAGCGGCACTTCGAAGCGGGGAAACAAAGGACGGGCATCCATATCGTGCTGCAGCAGCGCTTCCGCCACGACGATATCGCCGACTTTCACGTGTTTATCCCCACTGCCGGCCACGCCGGTGAAGACGATGTGGGTAACTCCGTACTTTTCCACAAGGATAGAAGCTGTCATGGCAGCGGCAACCTTGCCCAGACGCGACAGGACGCACACAGCGTCGATATTCCACAGGGTTCCCAGGGTGTAGTCGCGCATGCCGTGCGAACGCCTCTGGGGGCCTTGCATGGCTTCTACCAGCCCCTGCTGTTCTTCGTGCAAGGCACTGATGATGCCTAAACGCATTTTTGTGTGTGAATTCATGCTGTTTTTACAGGTTTTTTGTATTGCAAAACGGTTTACAGGGTGAAAACAGCCGTTTCGGCGACTTTTCCACCGTGCGCGTTTGTCTCTGTGTTTTAAATAAAGATGTATACATAAAAATAGTAATGATAGTAAACGGCCATTTTTTTGTGGATAAGTCGGTATACCGTCTAAAAATCATCGACTTAGCGCACAAAAAAGTAGGCGCACAAGCATTGTATCTACGGAGGACTTGTTTGGGATAAAAATTGGCTTGTGGACAAAGATCGACTTTTCCCACATCTCATCCTGTGGATATGCAGGCACTTATCCACACCGGCAAGCAAAAATCGCGTTTTTTCTTGCTGTAGTGGCATGTTTGATCTGCTTAGTACGTACGGATCTCTGTCTGGCAATCAACGTTGAGCGATCACGAGCGCTGTTCTTTCACGAACATCGGCATCCAGGTGATTCCTGGAAGACGGTTTGGCAGTGGGTCGCGCTGTTGCCGTTGGCTTCTTTTCTTGACGTTTTTTATATGTTTTTTGGAAATATCCCCGGACTTCCGCTTTTTTTGTCGGTTTACAATAGATCTATATATAAAAATAGTAGTAATAGTAAACGCGTTTTTTTCTGTGGATAAGTCGCTTTTTTTCAACAGGATCAACCGTTTACGCGCAAAATAAAGCGTGCATAATCGCTGTATCACGCGAGGAGCAAAATTGTATAAAATGCGGGCCTGCGCATAACTTCGTGTTTACTCACAAGTCATCCTGTGGATATCAAGTGACTTATCCACAATCGTCTCAAATTCCTCCTTATTTCGACCTCATGCGGTTTGCTGACGCTGCGCCTGGCAAGGTCCGTTGACATTTCCATTTTGCAAAACGGTTTGGCAGTGCTGCTTGCATGACGCCGGCCGTGCCGGTTTTCGTTGCTCAGTTGTTGGCTGGATTTTTTTTGCGTACAGAAGCCGCTTGCGGTTTTTTTTTAAGGAGAAGGCTGCAGGGCTTTCCTTTGTAGCAAGGGCAGGCAAAGCACGCGTTGTCGGGTTTACCTTAACAAGATCGTATACAAGAATAGTAATAGTAGTTAACGGCGACAACTTCTGTGGATAAGTCCTGATTTATCCTTGTAAACAATCGCTTGGCGTACGGATAAACGCTGAGTAAGCGTTGTATCTGCCTGGGATGGTTTTGGGATAAAAAAAACTCGTCCAAAAAAATTTTCGTTTACACACATATCGTACCTGTGGATATCCATACGGTTATCCACAGCTCGCAGACCCTGTTCGGGACGGGTTTTTAGCTGTGAGACGAGCTCGTTTACGCGGTGATCACGCAGGTCATGCGATTAATGTCGCCCTGGCCCGGCACTGGTGGTAATCTCAATGTGGCTCAGCAGCCATGCATGCATGAAGAAAGACAGACTCTGGTAACGGGACGCGGCGGGGAGACACGCCGCGCGACAGCTTGATGGCATACCGAAAGGAGCTTCATTGGAATCGGCAGGCGAATACGACTACATCATCGTGGGCGGCGGCACGGCAGGTTGCGTGCTGGCCAACCGGCTCACGCGCGACAAGGATGCCAGCGTTTTACTCGTGGAAGCGGGCGGCAAGGACGATTACGTGTGGATCCACATCCCCGTCGGCTATCTGCATTGCATCGGCAATCCCCGCACGGACTGGCTGTATTCCACGCAGGCGGACGCGGGCCTGGGCGGACGCAGCCTGATGTATCCGCGCGGCAAAGTGCTCGGAGGCAGCTCGTCCATCAACGGCATGATCTACATGCGCGGTCAGGCCGGCGATTACGACCACTGGGCTGACTTGACGGACGACGCTTCCTGGCGCTGGGACAAAGTCTTGCCGCTATTTAAACAAAGCGAGGATTATTACGGCGGCGCATCGGAAAACCATGGCGTGGGCGGCGAATGGCGCGTGGAAAAACAGCGCCTGTCATGGGATATTTTGAATGCGTTCCGCGACGCGGCGCAGCAGGTGGGCATCCCGAAAACCAGCGATTTCAATGGCGGCGACAATAGCGGCAGCGCGTATTTCGACGTCAATCAGCGCCGCGGCATCCGCTGGAATACCTCGAAAGCGTTCCTGAAACCGGCCGCGCGCCGGCCGAACCTGACCATCATGACGGGTTGTCACGTGGAACGTCTGTTGCTGGAAACGACGGAAACGGGACCGCGCTGCACGGGCATCGTGTTGACGGGCGGCGGCACGCAGTGGCAGGCGACGGCCAAACGGGAAACCTTGCTGACGGCGGGCGCCATCGGTTCGCCCCAATTGCTGCAATTGTCCGGCATCGGCCCGGCTGCCTTGCTGCGCGAACATGGCATCACGCCCGTGCTGGACTCGGCTGGCGTGGGCGGCAATTTGCAGGACCATTTGCAGCTGCGCATGGTGTACAAGGTGCAGGGCGTCAAGACCTTGAACGTGATGGCCAGCAATATCGTGGGAAAAATGCAGATCGGCTTACAATATGCGTTGTTCCAGAGCGGGCCCATGTCGATGGCGCCATCGCAGCTGGGGGCGTTTGCCAAGTCCGATCCGCAGCAAGCCACGCCGAACCTGCAATACCACGTGCAGCCGCTGTCGCTCGACAAATTCGGCGAACCCTTGCACGCGTTTCCCGCGTTTACGGCCAGCGTCTGCAATCTGCGCCCGACTTCGCGCGGCCATGTGCACATCGCGTCGGCCGACAGCTACGCGGCGCCGAAGATCGTGCCCAATTACCTGAGTACCGAGCAGGACCGCGCCGTGGCGGCCGATGCCTTGCGCCTGACGCGGGCCATCGCCGCCGCGCCGGCCCTGAAAAAATTCGCTCCCGAAGAATACAAGCCGGGCGTGCAATTCCAGAGCCAGGAAGAGCTGGCGCAGGCGGCCAGCCAGATTGGCACCACCATCTTCCACCCCGTGGGCACCTGCCGCATGGGCCTGGCAAGCGATGCCTCGAGCGTGGTCGACAGCCAGTTGCGCGTGATCGGCGTAGATGGTTTACGTGTCGTCGATGCCTCGATCATGCCGTACATTACTTCTGGTAACACGAACTCGCCCACCGTGATGATCGCGGAAAAAGCGGCGCAAATGATACACGCGGCCTGGAAATAGCGGGGCAAGCGTGCGAGTTTGCGCCATTCGGGCTGGCGAAAAATCCCCGTAGTTATACTGTATTGTGCGTTAAATTTAAGTTGTGTATTATAAAAATGACTAAGTAGTACAAAAAGTACAACTAGGAGACACGATGTCAAACGTAATCTTGGAAACAAGAAATTTGACCAAGGAATTCAAGGGGTTCACCGCTGTGAGCGAGGTGAACCTGAAGGTAGAGCGGGGCCATATCCACGCCTTGATCGGTCCTAACGGCGCCGGCAAGACCACGTGTTTCAACTTGCTCACCAAATTCCTGGTCCCCACATCCGGACAGATCCTGTTCAATGGGAAAGATATCACGGCCGCCAAACCGGCGCAGATCGCCCGCATGGGCGTCATCCGTTCCTTCCAGATTTCCGCCGTCTTCCCGCATTTGTCCGTGCTGCAAAATGTACGCATCGGCTTGCAGCGCCAGCTTGGCACCTCGTTCCATTTCTGGCAAAGCGAACGTGCCTTGAACCAGCTCAACGACCGTGCCATGGCCTTGCTGGCCGAAGTCGACCTGACGGAGTTTGCCGACACCATCACGGTCGACATGCCCTACGGACGCAAGCGGGCGCTGGAAATCGCCACCACCCTGGCGATGGAGCCGGAAATGATGCTGCTCGACGAACCGACCCAAGGCATGGGCCACGAAGACGTGCACCGCGTGACGGAACTGATCAAAAAAGTGTCGGCTGGCCGCACGATTTTGATGGTGGAACACAATATGAGCGTGGTGTCTGGCATCTGCGACAAGATTTCCGTCCTGCAGCGCGGCGCCATGCTGGCCGAAGGCAGTTACGCGGAAGTGTCGCGCAATCCGCAAGTGATGGAAGCCTACATGGGCACCACCCACGCCGAACTGGAAGGGGCGCATTGATGGCGACACAAGTAAATGGCGGCGCACCCGCGCTGGAAATTTCGCAACTGCACACCTGGTATGGCGAATCGCACATCTTGCACGACGTCAACCTGAAAGTGGAGCAGGGCGAGGTGGTGACTTTGCTGGGCCGCAACGGCGCCGGCCGCACGACCACCTTGCGCGCCATCATGGGCTTGACGGGCGCGCGCACGGGCTCCATCAAAGTCAATGGCGCCGAAGCGATAGGTTTGGCCACGCACAAAATCGCCCACCTGGGTATCGGTTACTGTCCTGAAGAGCGCGGCATTTTCTCGTCGCTGTCGACCGAGGAAAACCTGCTGCTGCCGCCGACCCTGGCCAGCGGCGAGAAGGGCATGTCGGTGGAGGAAATCTACGCCATGTTCCCGAACTTGCAGGAGCGCCGCCACAGCCAGGGCACGCGATTGTCGGGCGGGGAGCAGCAGATGCTGGCCGTGGCGCGCATCCTGCGCACGGGCGCGCGTTTGCTGCTGCTCGATGAAATTTCCGAAGGCCTGGCGCCCGTCATCGTGCAGGGCCTGGCGCGCATGATTACCACCCTGAAGGCAAAGGGCTACACCATCGTCATGGTGGAACAGAATTTCCGGTTTGCCGCGCCGCTGGCGGACCGGTTTTATGTGATGGAGCACGGTCAGATCGTCGAGACCTTTGCTGCATCCGAACTGGAAGCCAAGATGCCGGTATTGACCGAGCTGCTTGGCGTGTAATGCCCATGTAGTTCCGTATCGTCGTCGAGCAATCGTTTAAATAGCAAACAATAATCCCAACGGAGACACTATGAAACGTAACGCTATCGCCATTGCCACCGCCACCCTGTGCGCCCTGGGTTTTTCCGCTGCCGCACATGCCCAGGTATCGGGCGACACCATCAAGATCGGCTTTATTTCCGACATGTCGGGCGTATATTCCGACGTCGACGGCCTCGGCGGCGCGGAAGCCATCAAGATGGCGATCGCCGATGCCGGCGTGGTACTGGCCGGCAAGAAGGTGGAATTCATTTCCGCCGACCATCAAAACAAGGCCGACATCGCCGCCTCGAAGGCGCGCGAATGGTTCGACCAGCAGGGCGTCGACATGCTGATCGGCGGCACCAATTCCGGCGCCAGCCTGGCGATGGCCAAGGTCGCGGCGGAAAAGAAGAAAATCTTCATTGCCATCGGCGCCGGCTCCTCGCGCCTGACGAACGAGGAATGCACGCCGTACACCGTGCATTACGCCTACGACACAGTGGCATTGGCGCGCGGCACGGGCGGCACCATCGTCAAGCAGGGCGGCAAGAACTGGTATTTCATGACGGCCGACTATGCGTTTGGCCATTCGCTGGAAAAAGACACGGCCGAGGTCGTCAAGGCGGCCGGCGGCAAGGTGCTGGGCAGCGTCAAGCATCCGCTGGGCGCGTCCGATTTCTCGTCCTTCCTGCTGCAGGCGCAAGCGGCCAAACCGCAAATCCTCGGCCTGGCCAATGCGGGCGGCGACGCCATCAACAGCATCAAGGCGGCCAATGAGTTCGGCCTGACCAAATCGATGAAACTGGCCGGCTTGCTGATCTTCATCAATGACATCCACTCGCTGGGCCTGAACCTGACGCAAGGCATGTACCTGACCGATGGCTGGTACTGGGACTTGAATGCGGAAACGCGCGCCTGGTCGAAACGCTATTTCGCCAAGATGAAGAAGGAACCGTCGATGCTGCAGGCGGCCGATTATTCGGCCGCGGCGAACTACCTGAAAGCCGTCAAGGCGATCGGCACGGATGATACCGAGAAGGTCATGGCCTACCTGAAAAAGACCAAGATCAACGACATGTTCACCCAGAATGGCGAAGTGCGCCCCGATGGCCGCATGGTGCACGATATGTATTTGATGGAAGTCAAGAAGCCGTCCGAGTCGAAATACCCATGGGATTACTACAAGGTGGTCGCCACCGTGCCCGGTGCGCAAGCGTATGTGACCAAGGCTGAATCGAAGTGTTCGCTGTGGAAGTAACGCTGTAGCAACATCAACGGAGTGCCCGCCACTGCGCGGGCGCTCTGTCCTGCACGCTCTTCGCTCGCAGGGTTCGCCTTGCGCCGCCGCACCAGTCTGGTTCGCGGTGGCGTGTTTCCCTTGATACCACACCGTCTTGCGGCGGTGCTTTTTATACTGTGATGCCATGGAAATTTTCGGCGTTCCATTACAAGCGATGATGAGCCAGCTGCTGCTGGGTCTCGTCAACGGCTCGTTCTATGCCATGTTGTCCCTCGGTCTGGCCGTCATCTTCGGCTTGCTCAACGTTATTAATTTCTCGCACGGCGCCATGTACATGATGGGCGCCTTCCTGGCCTGGATGGGCCTCAGCTATTTCGACATCAATTACTGGGCCATGCTGGTCATCGCCCCGATCCTCGTCGGCCTGATCGGCATCCTGATCGAAAAGACCATGCTGCGCTGGCTGTATAAACTCGACCACCTGTATGGCTTGCTGCTGACGTTCGGCATCACCCTGATCATGGAAGGCGTGTTCCGCTCCTTCTATGGCGTCTCGGGCCAGCCGTATGCCGTGCCCGAAGCGCTGGCCGGCGCGACGGACCTGGGCTTCATGATCCTGCCGAACTACCGCGCCTGGGTCGTCATCGCCTCGCTCTCCGTCTGCCTGGCCACCTGGTTCGTCATCGAGAAAACCAAATTAGGGGCCTACCTGCGGGCCGGCACGGAAAACCCGAAACTGGTGGAAGCGTTCGGCATCAACGTGCCGCTGATGGTGACCTTGACGTTCGGCTTCGGCGTGGCGCTGGCCGGGTTCGCCGGCGTGCTGGCGGCGCCGATCATCCAGGTCTCGCCGCTGATGGGCTCGAACCTGATCATCGTCGTGTTTGCCGTGGTGGTGATCGGCGGCATGGGGTCCATCATGGGTTCCATCCTGACGGGCCTGGGCCTGGGCGTGATCGAGGGCCTGACCCGCGTGTTCTACCCGGAAGGCTCGGCCACCGTGGTGTTCGTGGTGATGGTCATCGTGCTGCTGCTGCGTCCCGCCGGCCTGTTCGGCAAAGAAAAGTAATCCTCATCAGTCATGTATTGGAGCTACCACGATGAATAAGAATGTAGGCTACGCCATTGCCCTGCTGCTGGCGTTGGCGGCCCCGTTTTACGGCTACCCCGTCTTCCTGATGAAGTTGCTGTGCTTTGCCCTGTTTGCCTGCGCTTTCAACTTGCTGATCGGCTACACGGGTTTGCTGTCGTTCGGCCACGCGGCCTTCTTCGGCGGCGCCGGCTATGTCACCGGCTACGCGCTGCGCACCTGGGGCTGGCCGACGGAACTGGGCTTGCTGGCCGGCGTGGCCACGGGCGCCTTGCTGGGCCTGGTGATCGGCGGCCTGGCGATCCGCCGCCAGGGCATCTACTTTACGATGATCACCCTGGCGCTGGCGCAGATGGTGTACTTCCTGGCCTTGCGCCTGCCCTTCACGGGCGGCGAGGATGGCTTGCAGGGTGTTCCACGTGGAACCTTGCTGGGCACGATAGACCTGGGCAATGACACGGTGTTGTACTACGTGGTGCTGGCCATCTTCGTTGCCGGCTTCGCCCTGATCGTGCGCACCATTCACTCGCCGTTCGGACAAGTGCTCAAGGCCATCAAGGAAAACGAACCGCGCGCCATCTCGCTCGGCTACGACGTCAACAAGTACAAGCTGATGGCCATCGTCCTGTCCGCTTCGCTGGCCGCCCTGGCCGGCGCCACCAAGACGCTGGTGCTGGGCTTTGAGACCTTGACCGACGTGTACTGGGGCATGTCGGGCCTGGTCGTGCTGATGACCCTGGTGGGCGGCATGGGCACCTTGTCCGGCCCCATCCTCGGCGCCGTGCTGATCATCGCGCTGGAAAACAAGCTGGGCGATGTCGGTACCTATCTGGCCACGCACACGGGCATCGAGTGGTTCGGCACCCTGGGCGAATCGGTGGGCATGGTCACGGGCGTGATCTTCGTCATCTGCGTGCTGCTGTTCCGGCGCGGCATCGTCGGCGAAGCCATCGCGCGCTTCGGCGGCAGGGCTGCCAAAGCCGCTGCCTGATTTTCAAGCAACGCCGGACGATTCGTCCGGCGTTTTTCATTGTGCGTCCACTGTTACCTCAACGGAGAGAACCACCATGCAAATGACGATCACGCGCGCGGGCACTGGCATGAGCTTATGCACCCTGCTGGCGTTGGCAGCCTGCGGCAGCAACCATGCGCCGGAAGAGCTGAACCAGATGCCCAGCTACCTGGGCACCATCACGCGCGCCGACTACGACGGCAAGACGAACGATCTGCTGACGGCCGGCCTGGGCAAGACGGGGCTGGCGGGCGCCACGCCCGCGTATGCGAATGCGGAACAGCCGACGCCGGTCGAACTGCGCCGCAATGCGATCTACGCCAATTACCGCGCCGTGCTCGACATCGCGGCCAACAGCGGCTACGGCACCTTGTACGGACCGAACGTGGATGCGGCCGGCAACGTGGGCAGCGGCGAGGGCCTGGTCGCGGGCAGCGAATACATCGCCTATGCGGACGATGGCACGGGCAAGAAGAATGTCACCCTGATGGTGCAGGTGCCGGCCAGCTTCGACCCGGACCATGCCTGCATCGTCACGGGCACGTCGAGCGGCTCGCGCGGCATCTATGGCGCCATCGGCAGCTCGGGCGAATGGGGCCTGAAGAAGGGCTGCGCCGTGGCGTATGCCGACAAGGGTTCCGGCACGGGCTTGTATGTGTTCGAGGACGACAGCGTCAACCTGCAGAACGGCCTGCGCGCGGGCAGGGTGGCCGCCGGCAAGAACGCGCTCTTCGCGCCGGACTTGAGCGATGCCGACCGGCTGGCCTGGGCTGGCGCCTATCCGAACCGCATCGCCTTCAAGCATGCGCACTCGCAGCAGAACCCGGAGAAGGACTGGGGCAAGGTGACCTTGCAGGCGGTCGAGATGGCGTTTTACGTCTTGAATGAACGCTACGGCGTGCTGGCGCGCGACGGCAGTTCGCGCATCGTGCGGCTGACGCCGAAGAACACGATCACGATCGCCTCGAGCATTTCCAACGGTGCCGGCTCGGCCTTGCTGGCGGCGGAACAGGATACGAAAGGCTTGATCGGCGGCGTGGCGGCCAGCGAACCGCAAATCCAGCCGGCGGCGTCGAGCGCCTACAGCGTGCGCCAAGGCGGGGTGGTGGTCGCCAATCCGGGCCGCGCCCTGTTCGACTATGCCACCTATGCGGCCCTGTATCAGCCGTGCATCGCTTCCGTGGCCGGCAATGCGGGACGCTGCACGGCGCTGGTGGCCAAGGGCTTATTGAACGGCGCCGACCTGGCGGCGCAGCAGGCGGACGCGAAGCAGCGCTTGCGCGCGTATGGCTGGCTGGTCGATTCCGATCCACTGCAGGCGGCGCACGCGGGTACGAACATCCTCGTGGCCGTCACGTATGCGTATGCCTACGGGAAATTCTCCGTGACCGATAAAGTCTGCGGTTTCACGTTTGCGCAGACGGATGGCAGTGGCAATCCGATCGCGTTCACGTCGGCGCAAAAGGCGGCCAGCTTTGCCGCGCAAAACGGTATCCTCGGCAATGTCGTGTACGAGAACAGCGTGGGCGGCGCCAAGGTCTACACGGCCGGCGTGTCGCCATCGACCAGCCTGGCGGACCAGTCGCTCGATGGCTTCCTGTGCCTGCGCAGCCTGGCGACGGGGCGCGACGCCGTCAGCGGCGCCAACCTGGAAGGCACCCTGGCCGGGCAAAGCGTGCGCGTGCGGGCCGGCATGGCCGAGGTCGCGGCCAGCGGCAAATTGCAGGGCAAGCCGGCCATTATCGTGCACGGCCGCAGCGATACCTTGATTCCCGTCAATCACGCTTCGCGCGCCTACCTTGGCCTGAATGCCGCCGTGGAAGGGGGCAATAGCCAGCTGCGCTATATCGAGGTGACCAATGCCAACCACTTCGATTCCTTCAGCAGCGCCTTGCCGACCCTGATCGTGCCCCTGCACGTCTACCTGAACCGGGCGCTCGACGCCATGTATGCGCACTTGAACGCCAAGCAAGCCTTGCCGCCATCGCAGGTGGTGCGCACGGTGACGCGCGCCGATGCGTCGACCTTGATCACGAACGTCAACGTGCCGGCGATTGCGGCAACGCCGGCGCCCGGCAATGCCATCAGCGTGACGGGCACTGTCGTCGATATTCCCAACTAGGCAGTATCGTTTATGGAACCTGCGGCCACGTTTCACGTGGCCGTTTTTATTCCCAGGCCATATCGGCGATGTGGCCCAAGCCCTGGAAGACGGGCTTGGAAAACCAGTAGCCCTGCATCAGGGAAATGCCGCAGCCGGCCAGGAAGTCGCGCTCGGCGCGTGTCTCGATGCCCTCGGCCAGCACGCGGATACCAAGCTCGCGGCACAGGCTGGTGATGGCCCGCACGATTGCCTGGCGTGGCGCCTGCGTATCGATCCCCCGCACCAGGTCCATGTCGATCTTGATGATGTCGGGCTGGTATTCGGCCAGCAGGTTCAAGCCCGCATGGCCGGCGCCGAAATCATCGATGGCCGTCTGGAAACCGAAGCGGTGGTAGGCGCGGAAAATCTCGACCAGGTGGGGACGGTCTTGCACCCGTTCGCCTTCCGTCATTTCAAAGATGATCTTGTCGGTAGGGAAGTGATGCAGCCTGGCCGCTTCCAGGGTGCTGCGGATGCATACTTCCGGGCGGTAGACGGCGTTGGGCAGAAAATTGATCGACAGGAAGCCCTGCATGCCGAGGCGTGCAGCGCCAGCCACGGCCTTGACGCGGCACGCCTGGTCGAAGCGGTAGCGGTTGGCGTCGTTGACTTGCGCCAGCACGCTGGCCGCGCTTTCGCCGTTCGGGCCGCGCACCAGCGCCTCGTGCGCATAGATGCTGCGCGTGGCCAGGTCGACGATGGGCTGATAGGCATACTCGAAGGCAAACGGCAGCGGCGCGCTGTCATGGCAGCCGGCACAGGCCCCGTGTGGAAAATGGGTGCTGTCGGGATGTATGGGGATATCGGGAGGCGTCATGGCGGCAGTGTAGCAGGGCGGGTTGGCTGCTTCAGTCTGCTGGCTCACAGTGCGGCAGCATAGATGGCGCGCGCATCGCCGCGCGTGACGGGGCGGGGATTGTTGCCCAGCAAGCGCGTCTGCAGCATGGCTTCATCGGCCAGACGGTCCAGGTCGCCGGCCGCGATGCCCACCTCGCGCAGGGTGCGCGCGATGCCCGTGGCCACGGCAATGTCCTGCATGGCGTCGATCAGGGCCACGGCCCGCGCTTCGTCGCTGCCCGTGATACCGGGCTGGAGAATGGTGGCCAGTTGCGCGTACAGTGGCGCCGCATGGGACAAATTAAAGCGCAGCACGTGCGGCAGCACCAGCGCATTCGACAAGCCATGCGGCACGTGGAACAGGCCGCCGATGGGATAGGCGAGCGCGTGCACGGCAGCCACGGGCGCATTGGCAAACGCCTGACCGGCCAGCATGGCGCCCAGCAGCATGGCTTGCCGCGCCGGCAAGTTGCTGCCATCGCGGCAAGCGCTGAGCAGATTGGCGTGCAGCAGCGACAGTGCCTGGGTGGCCAGCATGTCGGACAAGGGATTCTTCAGCAGGCGGCTGGTGTAGGCTTCGATCGCATGCACCATGGCGTCGATGCCGGTGGCGGCCGTCACGGCCGGCGGCAAGCCCAGGGTCAGCTGGGCGTCGAGGATGGCCAGGTCCGCATACAGTTGCGGCGCGACGACGCCCATCTTGCTGGTGGCGCCCGTGGTGACGATGGCGATGTGGGTCACTTCCGAGCCCGTGCCGGCCGTCGTCGGCAATTGCACCAGGGGCAGGCGCTGGCCGTGCACATTGCCGATGCCATACAGCTGGGCCAGTTCCTGGCGGCCCGGCGCCAGTACGGCGATCAGCTTGGCCACGTCCAGCGAACTGCCGCCGCCGAGGCCGATAATCAGTTCCACGTGAAACATCTGGGCCTGGGCGACGCCGGCCAGCACGATGGCTTCAGGCGGATCGGCTTGCACATCGGAAAAGACGTGTACCTCGATGCCGGCCGCCTGCAAGCTGTGCAGCGGAGCATCGGCCAGGCCCGTGCGCAAAAAACCTGCATCGGTGACGAGCAGGGCACGGCGAACCTTGGGGAAGTGATGGGCGATGTGCGCGCCCAGTTGGGCGGCGGCGCCCGCTTCAACGATCAGATGCGGCACGGTGCGGAACTGGAAGGCGGACATGCGGACTCCTGACAGAAAGACAGAAGCCCAGCTTACTCCGCTTTCCCGCCCCGCGCATGTTTCACGTGGAACCGTTTATGCCTGACCGCTGGATGGCCAGCGCCAGAGTCACGGCGAGCGACAGGCTGGCCACGACGGCCAGAAGACGGAACGTGCGCGTATCTTTTCGATATTCGCGCACGGCCGCATAGGCCAGGCCAACTCCCATGAGCAGGTTGAGAAACAGCAGCTTGTTCACTCCCACTCCAGCGCGCCGCGTTTCCATTCATAGGCCAGGCCGATGGTCAGTACGCCCAGAAAACCCATGACGGCCCAGAAGCCGGCAAGTCCCAGCGCGTTGACGTTGGCTGCCCACGGCATCAGGAAGATCACCTCGATATCGAACAGGATGAAGAGGATGGCGACCAGGTAGAAGCGGATGTCGAACTTCATGCGCGCGTCGCCGAACGCTTCGAAGCCGCATTCGTACTGGGACAGTTTTTGCGGATCGGGCTTGTGCGGCCCGAGTACGCGTCCCAGCAGCATGGGCACGATGCCGACCAGGATGCCGATCAGAATGAACAGGAGGACGGGAAAATAGTTTTCGAGGAGCATGGGGGTTCCTCTCAGTGGCTGGACGACAGTTTCATCAGCACGATGCCGCACACGATGAGCACGGCGGCGCACACGCGCATGGTGTTGACTTGCTCGCCCAGAAAGACGATGCCGACGATAAAGGCGCCGACGGCGCCGATGCCCGTCCAGATGGTGTAGGCCGTGCCCAGGGGCAGGGTACGCATGGCCAGCGACAGCAAGCCGAAGCTGGCGATCATCATGATGACGGTGACAACGGAGGGAGTGATTTTGGTGAAACCCTCGGAGAGTTTCATTGAATATGCCCACACGACTTCAAGCATGCCGGCAATAATTAACAGTATCCAGGCCATGGCGGCTCCTTATACAGAGCGGGCCGTCCCGGTGTGTTCCCATGATGGGGGAGGCCGTCCTCCTGGATGATCGTCGCGATAGTCACTGGCGTGACCAAGGATGCGGACGACGCGGCAATTGTAGCAAACATTGGCGGCCGCCGCAGCCCCCTCGCGGGCTCTGTCCAGGCACCGCTGCGTGTTCCACGTGAAACAAAAATCGCCGTCGACTTGCCCTTGCTGAGTAAAAATTAAGCAAAAATTGGCCCGTGGAAGGTTGCGCTTGCAAAAAGACTCTATAATCGGAGCTCTCTTCCCGCATTTTTACTTGCACTGTTACCTATTTATCATGTTATTTCCTACAGAATTCGACGTCATCGTTGTCGGTGGTGGTCACGCCGGTACCGAGGCGGCCCTCGCTTCCGCCCGCATGGGGCAGAAGACGCTATTGCTCACGCATAATATTGAGACATTGGGCCAGATGTCGTGCAACCCCTCCATCGGTGGCATCGGCAAGGGCCACCTGGTCAAGGAGGTTGATGCCATGGGCGGCGCGATGGCGATTGCCACCGATGAGTCCGGCATCCAGTTCCGCATCCTGAATTCCTCGAAAGGCCCGGCAGTCCGCGCCACGCGCGCCCAGGCCGACCGTATTCTCTACAAGGCCGCTATCCGCACGCGCCTGGAAAACCAGCCGAATCTGTGGCTGTTCCAGCAAGCCGTCGATGATCTGATCGTCGAAGGCGACCGGGTCGTCGGTGCCGTGACGCAGATCGGCCTGAAGTTTCTCGCGCGCGCCGTGGTCCTGACGGCCGGTACTTTCCTCGACGGCAAGATCCACGTCGGCCTGAATAACTACTCGGCTGGCCGCGCCGGCGACCCGCCGGCCATCTCGCTGTCCGCCCGCTTGAAAGAGCTAAAACTGCCGCAGGGCCGTTTGAAAACGGGCACGCCGCCGCGCATCGATGGCCGCACGATCGACTTTTCCGTGATGCAAGAACAGCCGGGCGACCTCGATCCCGTACCCGTGTTTTCGGTGATGGGCAACACGGCCATGCACCCGCGCCAGGTGCCGTGCTGGGTCACGCACACGAATAGCCAGACGCACGACATCATCCGCGCCGGCCTGGATCGCAGCCCCATGTATACGGGCGTCATCGAAGGCGTGGGCCCGCGCTACTGCCCGTCGATCGAAGACAAGATCCACCGCTTCTCGGGCAAGGAATCGCACCAGATCTTCCTCGAGCCGGAAGGCTTGACGACGCACGAGTTCTATCCGAACGGCATCTCCACGAGCTTGCCATTCGACGTGCAGATCGCCCTGGTGCAATCGATGAAGGGCATGGAAAACGCGCATATCCTGCGTCCCGGCTACGCCATCGAATACGACTATTTCGACCCGCGCGGCTTGAAAGCGTCGCTGGAAACGAAGGCCGTCGCGGGCCTGTTCTTCGCCGGCCAGATCAACGGCACCACCGGCTACGAGGAAGCGGCCGCGCAAGGCATGCTGGCGGGCTTGAATGCGGCCTTGTTGACGCAGGACAAGGAAGCCTGGGTACCGGGCCGCTCCGAGGCCTATCTGGGCGTGCTGGTCGACGACTTGATCACCCAGGGCGTGCAGGAGCCGTACCGCATGTTCACCAGCCGCGCCGAGTACCGTTTGAGCCTGCGCGAAGACAATGCCGACATGCGCCTGACGGAAATCGGCCGCGCCTTGGGCTGCGTGGGCGACGCCCAATGGCAAGCCTTCGAGACCAAGCGCGAAGCGGTGGCACGCGAGCTCGAGCGTCTGCGTTCCACGTGGGTCAATCCGCGCATCCTGGCGGCCGCCGAGTCGGAACGTATCGTTGGCCAGGCCATCGAGCGCGAGTACTCGCTGGCGGATCTGCTGTGCCGTCCGAACGTGGCCTACGACACCCTGATGAGCATGACGGGCATGGAAGGCCAGGCCTTGGCCGGTCCCGGCGTGGAAGACCCCGCCGTGCGCGAGCAGGTGGAAATCCAGCTCAAATATGCGGGCTACATCGAGCGCCAGAGCAAGGAAATCGAGCGCCACGAACACTATGAAAACCTGGCCCTGCCGGCCGGTTTCAACTACCTGGATATCGGTGCGCTGTCGGTCGAAGTGCGGCAAAAACTCGACAAGCAGCGCCCGGAAACCCTGGGCCAGGCATCGCGCATTTCCGGCGTGACGCCGGCGGCGATTTCGCTGCTGCTGGTCCACCTGAAAAAGCGCGGCTTTGGCGCCGCGCAGACCACCACTTTAAAGGACGAGGTTGTTGAATGAAGCAGTTTGACCGGGCGCAACTTGCCCAGATTTTGAATGAAGGCATCGCCGCGCTGGGACTTGACCTGAGCGCGGATCAGACGGAAAAACTGCTCGATTACCTGGCCTTGCTGGCCAAATGGAACAGCGTGTACAACCTGACGTCGGTGCGCGATCCCCTGCAGATGCTGACCTTGCACGTGCTCGATTCGCTGGCCGCCGTGCCGGCGTTCGCGGATGCAAAGAATGTGCTCGACGTGGGCGCCGGCGGCGGCTTGCCGGGCATGGTCCTGGCCATCGCGCGGCCCGATGTGAAGGTGTCGATGATCGACACGGTGCATAAAAAGACGGCATTCCTGACGCAGGTGAAGGCGGAACTGGGCCTGGCCAACGTCACCGTGTACACGAAACGCGTGGAACAGCTGGAAGTGGCGCAGAAATTCGACGTGATCACCTCGCGCGCCTTTGCCGACCTGTCCGACTTCGTCAACTGGTCGCACCACGTGCTGGCCGAGGGCGGGCAATTCATCGCCTTGAAAGGGGTGGCACCGCCAGACGAGAGGGAGAGACTGCCGGCAGACTGGAAAGTGACGGAATTACGGGCTATCCAGGTGCCAGGGCTAAATGCAGAGCGTCATCTGGTCTTTATAGCAAGAATTTAAAGGCCGCGGAATTAACCGTATAAATCATATAAACAGTTTATACGGTATAAATGATATAAACCGTATAAACGATTTATATCGTATAAATGAAATAAATAGTATAAATCGTTTCGGTAGGATGCCGGGGCGCACGATGAAGTTTGCATCTCTTTACAACTAGAAGATACATGGCCAAAATTTTTTGTGTAGCAAATCAAAAGGGTGGTGTTGGTAAAACCACAACAAGCGTCAACCTCTCCGCCGGTCTGGCCAAGTTGAACCAGCGCGTGCTGCTGGTCGACCTCGACCCGCAGGGCAATGCGACCATGGGCGCCGGCATCAACAAGGCCGGCCTGAAGGCGTCGACCTATGAAGTCATGCTGGGCGAGTCCGATGTCAAAACGGCACGCCAGCGTTCGGAAGCGGGGCGCTTCGATGTCTTGCCGTCGAACCGCGAGCTGGCCGGCGCCGAAGTGGAGATGGTCGAACTCGACAACCGCGAACGCCGCCTGAAGGATGCGCTGGCCGAAGTGGACGGCGAATACGACTTTATCCTGGTAGATTGCCCACCGGCATTATCGATGCTGACCCTGAACGGCCTGTGCGCCGCGCATGGCGTGATCATCCCGATGCAGTGCGAGTACTACGCATTGGAAGGCTTGTCCGACCTGGTCAACACCATCAAGAAGGTGCATGCGAACCTGAACCCGGATTTGAAGATCATCGGCTTGCTGCGCGTGATGTTCGATCCGCGCATGACATTATCGCAACAGGTGTCGGCGCAGCTGGAACAGCACTTCGGCGACAAGGTCTTCAATACCATCATCCCGCGCAATGTGCGCCTGGCCGAAGCGCCGTCGTACGGCTTGCCCGGTGTGACCTTCGACCCCAGCTCGAAAGGTGCCCAGGCGTATATCGCCTTCGGCGCCGAGATGGTCGAACGCATCAAACATATGTAAACAAGGGGCGGGCGTCTGCACAATTTGATGTGAGCGCTTACTCTGAAAACACGATTAGGACAGCATGGCTACGAAAAAATTAAAAGGACTGGGTCGCGGACTCGACGCCCTGTTGGGCGGCGGCGGCGGCGACTTCGCCAGTCCGGACACGACTCAACCGTCGAACTTGCCCGTGTCGCAAATGCAAGCCGGCAAGTACCAGCCGCGCACGCGCATGGACGAGGGGGCTTTGAATGAACTGGCCGCCTCGATCAAGGCGCAAGGGCTGATGCAGCCGATCCTGGTGCGCCCGATCGGGCAGGACACCCTGAGCGGACTTGTTAAATATGAAATTATTGCAGGCGAGCGCCGTTTCCGCGCCTCGCAGCTGGCCGGCCTGACGGAAGTGCCGGTGCTGGTGCGCGACGTGGACGATCTGGCCGCTGCCGCGATGGCGCTGATCGAGAACATCCAGCGCGAAGACCTGAACCCGCTGGAAGAGGCGCAGGGCATCCACCGCCTGATCGCCGACTTCAATTTTACGCATGAGCAAGCGGCCACTGCGCTGGGACGCTCGCGCAGCGCCGTGTCGAACCTGTTGCGTTTGATGAACCTGGCCAGCCCCGTGCAGACCATGCTGATGGCCGGCGATATTGACATGGGTCATGCGCGCGCGTTGCTGGCCGTCGATGCGGCCACTCAGATCACCCTGGCGAACCAGGTCGTGGCCAAGCGCCTGTCGGTGCGCGAAACGGAAAAGCTCGTCACTCGCACGGTCGAGGAAGCGGCCAACCCGGTCGAGCCGCGGCAAAAGGAAAAGTCCGGCGACATCGCGCGCCTGGAAGAAGAGCTGTCCGATGCGCTGGCCACGCCCGTGGTGTTCAAAATGGGCAACAAGGGCCGTGGCCAATTGGTGATTGATTTTGCCGATCTTGACGTACTGGATGGTTTGTTGACCCGCTTGCGTGGTTAAATAGCAAGCTGCAAAGACAGGGGCCATGCGGGTGTGGCCGATCCGGCCATGCTTTCCGGATGCACCACGTGATTCCTTGATAACACGGCCGGAAGCGGCCAGACAAGCGACTTTGCCATATAGTGGTGCAAATGGCGGCGAATAGTCGGTAAAGCGTCAGTTTCACGCAGCAATTGCCCTGCTGCGGTGCAGCAACGTTTGACTCTATAGATCAAAGCCAACTATAATCCCGTGTCTTTGCGTGTGTAGATTTTTCTGGGAACTTGGCAATTGAGTGATTCACAACAAAGTATTGCCAAGCCAGTCTACAAAGTAGTTGCCTTGCAGCTAGCAATCGCTATCAGTTTTGCCACGGTCACCCTGTTTTTTGGTGGCAGTGTCAGAGGCTGGTCCGCCGCATACGGCGGCGCTATCGCAGTCATCGGTAGCCTGGTGTATGCCCTGTTGGTGGTTCGCGGTTCTAGCGACGCCAATAAGGCATTCCGGGCGCATTTGCGCGCAGAAGTGGTGAAAATATTTATCACAGCGGTGCTGTTTATATTGGCACTGGTGTTGTTTCAGTCGGCCGCCTGGTTATGGCTGATCTTGGGTTTCGCGGTGGCAACCTTAGCATACTGGTTTTCATTGCTCGCTGTTTAATCATTGGTTTTGGGGCCTGTTGAGCTCTGAAACGACAAATCTAAATTCATTATGACCACAGAACACGCTATTGAAGCGGGCCATGCTGCCCCGGCCAACGCCACAGAATACATCAGTCACCATCTGGCCCACCTGAGAAGTGCCGACGGCATGATCAATCTGGATACGTTCTGGATTTCGGCCATTCTGGGCTTTGTTTTCCTGGCTGTTTTCTATATGGCGTCGCGCCGCGCGACGGCTGGTGTCCCTGGCAAGTTGCAAAACTTCGTCGAAATGGTCATGGAAATCGTCAATGACACTATTAATGGGGCCTTCCACGCGAAAAGCAAGGTCATCGCGCCGCTGGCCATCACTATTTTTGTGTGGGTCTGGTTGCTCAACGCGATGGACTTCCTGCCGGTTGACCTGTTGCCGAAGATCCTGAGCTGGTTTGGCGTGCATAAACTGCGCGCCGTGCCGACCGCCGACGTCAACCACACCTTCGCCATGTCGCTGTCGGTCGTGCTGTGCGTGATCGCCTTCTCGATCAAGGCCAAGGGCCTGGGCGGCTGGATCAAGGAACTGTTCACGGCACCGTTCCATGCGAGCGGCCTGATCGGCACGATCGCCCTGGCCCCTGTCAATTTCTTGCTGCAAATGGTTGAGCTGGTTGCAAAACTGATCTCCCTGTCGCTGCGACTGTTCGGCAATATGTATGCCGGCGAACTGATTTTCATCTTGATCGCGTTGTTGCCTTGGTGGGCACAGTGGGCGTTGGGTGGTCCATGGGCAATTTTCCATATCTTGATTGTAACTTTGCAAGCTTTTGTGTTTATGGCGTTGACGGTTGTGTATCTGAGCCTCGCGGTTGAGAAACATTAATCATTAACTTTATATTTTGTTTTTTTAGTATCTTTCGTTTTTAAATTTAGGAGAATTTTATGCAAGCTCTGATCGCACAAGTACAAAGCATGACCGTTCTGGCAGCAGCAATCATCATCGGCCTGGCCGCAATCGGCACCGCTCTGGGCTTCGCTATCTTGGGTGGCAAATTCCTGGAAGCTTCGGCACGTCAACCAGAACTGATGCCACAACTGCAAACCAAACTGTTCGTTATCGCTGGTCTGCTGGATGCTATTTCGATGATCGGCGTTGGTGTTGCTCTGCTGTACACGTTCGCTAACCCGTTCCTGTCCGCTCTGACGGCTGTTGCTCAGTAATTCGCTCCAACCCTAGGAGAAACTTTTAGTTAGGAGCAAAGGTATGGACATCAATATGTCGCTCATCGGCCAGATGATCACCTTCGCGGTGTTGGTCTGGTTCTCGATGAAGTTCGTATTTCCAGCGCTGAACAATGCGCTGGATGAGCGTGCCAAACGAATCGCGGATGGATTGGCTGCGGCCGATCAAGGTCAAGCTTCGATGGCTGTCGCTGAAAAGCGTGCGCAAGAGGCATTGAACAGTGCACGTGAAGAAGCGTCGCAACGCGTTGCGGACGCTGAAAAGCGCGCGCAGCTGGTTGCTGAAGAGATCAAGCAAAATGCACAAGCTGAAGCTGCGCGTATCATTGCGCAAGCCCAGTCGGACGCCGAACAGCAACTGTCGAAAGCACGCGAACAATTGCGCGCTCAGGTGGCTGACCTGGCTGTCAAGGGTGCCGAGCAGATCTTGAAGCGTGAAGTCAACCCAACGGCTCACGCCGAAATGTTGCAGCGTCTTGCTGTCGAGCTGTAATCATGGCAGAACTCGCAACCGTCGCCCGTCCCTACGCGGAAGCTTTGTTCCGCGTAGCCCAAGCTGGTAAGGAGTCAAGCAACCTCGCGGCGTGGTCCGAACTGGTGTCCGAACTGGCACAGATCGGTAGCCACCCCGAGGTACAGGCGTACGCGCGCAATCCGAAAGTTTCGGAGAGCGACGTCGCCGCCACCATCCTGTCGTTGTTGAAATCGCCGCTCAATGAGGAAGTGAAAAACTTCGTCACCATGTTGATCGAAAATGGCCGCATCAGCCTGCTGCCGGAAATCGGCGCGCAATTCCATGCCTTGAAAAATGGTCTGGAAGGTGCGGCTGACGCCGAGATCACGAGCGCTTTCGATCTGAGCGAAGGCCAAACGGCCGAGCTGGTCGCAACGCTGGAAAAGAAATTCAGTCGTAAGCTCAACCCTGCCGTCACAGTGGATCCATCGCTGCTCGGCGGCGTGCGCGTGGTTGTTGGCGACCAAGTGCTCGATACCTCGGTGCGCGCCAAGCTGCAGCAGCTGCACGCTGCACTGGTGTCGTAAGACACGCGCTTCGGCAGGCCAGCTTAGACAGACCCTTACCCCTCGCGCAAGCTGAGAGAAACACTTTTAGGAGTTAGTATGCAACTCAACCCATCTGAAATCAGCGAGTTGATCAAGAGCCGGATCCAAGGTCTTGACGGCGGCGCTGAAGTGCGTAATCAAGGCACGGTTATTTCCGTCGCCGACGGTATCTGCCGCATCCACGGTTTGTCGGACGTGATGCAAGGCGAGATGCTGGAATTCCCAGGCAACACGTTTGGCCTGGCGATGAATCTGGAACGCGACTCCGTCGGCTCCGTGATTCTGGGTGCCTACGAGCACATCTCCGAAGGCGACACGGTGAAATGCACCGGCCGCATTCTGGAAGTGCCAGTCGGTCCTGAGCTGCTCGGCCGCGTTGTCAACGCGCTGGGCCAGCCGATCGACGGCAAAGGCGCCATCGAGACCAAATTGACGGCCGCGATTGAAAAAATCGCCCCGGGCGTGATCGCCCGTGAATCCGTTTCGCAACCGATGCAAACCGGCCTGAAGTCGATCGATGCGATGGTTCCAGTTGGCCGCGGCCAGCGCGAACTGATCATCGGCGACCGTCAAACCGGCAAGTCGGCCGTGGCGATTGATGCGATCATCAATCAAAAAGGCCAGGGCATGAAATGTATCTACGTCGCGATTGGCCAAAAAGCCTCGTCGATCAAGAACATCGTGCGCTCGCTGGAACAGCACGGCGCGATGGAGTACACCATCGTTGTCGCCGCTTCCGCTTCGGAATCGGCCGCCATGCAATACATCTCGCCGTACTCCGGTTGCGCCATGGGCGAATACTTCCGTGACCGCGGTGAAGATGCACTGATCGTCTACGATGATCTGTCCAAACAAGCTGTTGCATACCGTCAAATCTCGCTGCTGCTGCGCCGTCCACCAGGTCGCGAAGCGTACCCAGGCGACGTGTTCTACCTGCACAGCCGCCTGCTGGAACGCGCAGCACGCGTGAACGCCGACTACGTCGAGAAGTTCACCGACGGCGCCGTCAAAGGCAAGACCGGTTCCCTGACGGCACTGCCGATCATTGAAACGCAAGCTGGCGACGTCTCCGCATTCGTGCCAACCAACGTGATTTCGATTACCGACGGTCAGATCTTCCTGGAAACCTCGCTGTTCAACGCCGGTATCCGTCCTGCGATTAACGCCGGTATTTCCGTCTCGCGCGTCGGTGGCGCCGCCCAGACCAAGGTCATCAAAAACCTGTCCGGCGGTATCCGCACCGACTTGGCGCAATACCGTGAACTGGCCGCGTTTGCGCAGTTCGCTTCGGACCTGGATGAATCGACCCGCAAGCAGCTGGACCGCGGTGCCCGCGTGACGGAATTGCTCAAGCAAGCCCAGTACTCGCCACTGTCGATCTCGCTGATGGCCGTATCGCTGTTCTCGGTGAACAAAGGCTTCATGGACGACGTGCCAGTCAAGCAAGTGCTGTCGTTCGAAGCTGGTGTCCACGCTTACATGAAGACCAAGCAAGCTGCTCTGCTGGCCAAGATCGAAGAAACCAAGCAACTCGACAAAGACAGCGAAGCAACTCTGTCGGCGGCCATTGCTGATTTCAAGAAATCCGGCGCATATTAAGCGGCCAGGCGGCGCCCACCTCGAGTGAGGCGCCGCCCTACGCGCAGAAGGAGTAAGGACTCATGGCATCAAGCAAAGAGATACGAGGCAAGATCAAGAGCGTAGAGAATACGAAGAAGATCACCAAGGCGATGGAAATGGTCGCCGCGTCCAAAATGCGCAAGGCGCAAGACCGGATGCGGGCCGCCCGTCCCTACAGTGACAAGATTCGGAATATCGCCGCCAATCTGGCGACCGCCAATCCGGAATACACGCACCCGTTCCTGGCAGCTGCCCAGGGTACGCAAGCGAAGGCAGTAGGTTTCATCGTTGTCACGACCGACAAGGGTCTGTGCGGCGGCATGAACACCAACATCCTGCGCCAGGTGACGTCGAAGTCGCGCGAGCTGGAAGCAGCTGGCAACCGGGTTGAAGCAGTTGCCATCGGTAACAAGGGTTTGGGTTTTTTGAATCGCATCGGCGTCAAGATCGTCGCCTCTGCCATTCAAACCGGTGATACGCCGCACCTGGACAAATTGATCGGACCTGTCAAGGTCATGCTCGAAGAGTTCCAGGCTGGCAAGCTCGACGCAGTGTACCTGTGCTACACCAAATTCATCAACACGATGAAGCAGGAACCAGTGGTCGAACAGTTGCTGCCGTTGACGGCTGACAAAATGGTCGCCGACAAGAGCGCCCACTCGTGGGATTACATCTACGAGCCGGATGCACAAAGCATCATCGACGAATTGCTGGAGCGCTATGTAGAAGCGCTGGTGTACCAGGCAGTCGCGGAGAATCTGGCGTCCGAGCAATCGGCACGGATGGTCGCGATGAAAGCTGCAAGCGACAACGCGGGTAGTGTGATCGGCGAATTGAAGCTGATCTACAACAAGACCCGCCAAGCTGCGATTACCAAAGAACTCTCCGAAATCGTCGCCGGTGCGGCTGCGGTTTAAACGAATTTAACTATATTGAAGGAACGAACATGGCTGATGGCAAAATCGTTCAGTGTATCGGCGCTGTGGTGGACGTTGAGTTTCCCCGCAACGCGATGCCTAAGGTATTTGATGCCTTGAAGATGGCAGGCTCGGAACTGACCCTGGAAGTACAACAGCAGTTGGGCGACGGCATTGTCCGTACCATTGCACTCGGCTCGTCCGATGGCCTGCGTCGCGGCATGATGATTCAAAATACCGGCAAACCTATCATGGTGCCAGTCGGTAAAGCAACCCTGGGTCGCATCATGGACGTGCTGGGCAACCCGATCGACGAATGCGGCCCCGTGTCGCACGAGCAGATCGCGTCGATCCACCGCACCGCTCCTGCATACGACGAACTGTCGCCATCGCAAGAACTGCTGGAAACCGGCATCAAGGTGATCGACCTGGTTTGCCCGTTTGCAAAAGGCGGTAAAGTTGGTCTGTTCGGCGGCGCTGGCGTAGGCAAGACCGTCAACATGATGGAACTGATTAACAACATCGCTAAAGCGCACAGCGGCGTGTCCGTGTTCGCCGGTGTGGGTGAGCGTACTCGTGAAGGTAACGACTTCTACCACGAGATGGCTGACGCGAAAGTGGTCGATCTGGAAAACCCGGAGAACTCCAAAGTGGCGATGGTCTACGGTCAGATGAATGAACCGCCAGGTAACCGTCTGCGCGTTGCGCTGACCGGCCTGACGATCGCTGAATCGTTCCGTGATGAAGGCAAGGACGTTCTGTTCTTCGTCGACAACATCTACCGCTTCACGCTGGCTGGTACCGAAGTATCGGCACTGCTGGGCCGTATGCCGTCGGCTGTGGGTTACCAACCGACCCTGGCTGAAGAAATGGGCCGTCTGCAAGAGCGTATCACGTCGACCAAGACCGGTTCGATCACCTCGATCCAGGCCGTCTACGTTCCAGCCGATGATTACACCGATCCGTCGCCTGCTACCACGTTTGCTCACTTGGATTCGACCGTTGCGCTGTCGCGTGACATCGCTTCCCTGGGTATCTACCCAGCCGTGGACCCACTGGATTCGACCTCGCGTCAGCTCGATCCGTTGATCGTTGGTCAAGAGCACTATGACACCGCGCGTGCCGTGCAAACGACCCTGCAACGCTACAAGGAATTGCGCGACATTATCGCGATTCTGGGTATGGACGAGCTGGCACCGGAAGACAAACTGCTGGTCGCCCGCGCACGTAAGATGCAGCGTTTCCTGTCGCAGCCTTTCCACGTCGCTGAAGTCTTTACCGGCGCGCCTGGTAAATACGTTTCGCTCAAAGACACGATCAAGGGCTTCAAAATGATCGCTTCGGGCGAACTCGATCACCTGCCGGAACAAGCGTTCTACATGGTCGGCACGATCGAAGAAGCAATCGAAAAAGCCAAGAAACTTAACTAAGTTAAGTCTGGGCCTAACCCCGCCCGTTACACGGCGGGGTTCTTCAACCCGATAGGACACACATGGCACACACAATTCACGTTGACGTGGTTTCCGCTGAAGAACTGATTTTTTCAGGCGAAGCAGAATTCGTCGCGTTGCCGGGTGAACAGGGCGAGCTGGGTATCTACCCACGCCACACGCCTTTGATTACCCGCATCCGTCCGGGCGCGGTCCGCATCAAGGTAGTCGGCCAGGCTGAAGAAGAGTTCGTCTTCGTTGCCGGCGGCCTGCTGGAAGTGCAACCGAATACCGTGACCGTCCTGGCCGATACCGCAATCCGCGGTCACGACCTCGACGAAGCGAAAGCGCTGGAAGCGAAGAAGTTGGCGGAAGAAAATATCCACAACAAGGATTCGGGCATCGACTACGCGCAAGCGCAAGCCGAGCTGGCCAGCGCGATTGCGCAGCTGGCAGCGATCCAGAAGCTGCGCAAGCATTAATTTGCTCGCAGGCAGTAATACAGAAGGCAGCCCGCGGGCTGCCTTTTTTTTCAGCAGACGGATTTCAGTAAAAACTAGCGGCGCTTGTCCTTCCCCCTTTCCAGCCCCGCCTTCAAGATCGACTTCCACTTGGCGCGCGCGGCAATGCGCTCGAGCGGCGTCTCCTCGCTGCGGTGGGCGTCGCGCAGCAGCTTGTGATAGTTGCGCAGGCGGTCCGCATCGACGGCGCCACGGACCTGGCAACCGGGTTCGCTGGCATGCTGGCAATCGCGGAACTGGCACGTCGCTGCCAGCGTCGCGATGTCGTCGAACGTGGCCGCCAGGGTCTGAGCATCGGCGTCGGCGCGCCAGCTGCGCAAGCCCGGCGTGTCGATGATGCAGGCGCCGCTGGCGCACAGGTGCAGCGAACGGGCCGTCGTCGTATGCCGGCCGCGCCCGTCGCCATGGCGCACGCCATTCGTTGCCTGTCCGGCCGTGCACAAGGTATTGGTCAGACTGGACTTGCCCGCGCCCGATGAGCCGAGCAGTACCAGGGTCTGGCCGGCACCCAGCCAGGGTTCCAGGATGGCCACGTCATACGCATGGCGCGTATCAATGGCGAACAGCGGCACGTGGGGCGGCAGGCGCTGTTTCAGCAGCGCCTGCTTGCCCGGCACGTCGTCGGCCACGTCGGCCTTGCTCAGCACCACCACGGGGCTGACCTGGGCCGCCAGCACGATGGCCAGATAACGTTCCAGGCGGCGCGGATTAAAATCCCCATCGAGTCCCATCACCAGCAGGGCCGTGTCGACATTGCTGGCCAGTACCTGGCGCCGGCCGTCATTGCCGCGCCGCGCGATCTGCGTGACTGGGGATAAGTGCGCCGTTATCCACAGCGTGCCGTGAAGATCGGGTTCGGCGGCGATCCAGTCGCCGACAGCAAGGATGGTGTCGTGTTCCAGCAGCGCGTGTAGCAGGCGTGGCAGGATCTGCGCCGGCTGTTCCAGGCTGCCGTCGTGCACGCCGATGCTGTCGCGGTGCACGGCGCTCACGCGCATCAGCTGCGCGGTGGTGGAAGATACGTTGAGTTGGGTGGCTGCGCCGGCGATGGCCTGCTGCAGCCCGATAAGGCGTAGTTGCGCAAAATCGAATGCGATCATGGTAGCGTGATTCCAGATTCTGTCGTCCGCGTGCGGACGTGTAGCCTGCGCGTGCAGGCACCGCCAGTCGCAATGACTGGCACGAAAGAAGGGAAGTCGGCTACGCGATCACGCGTATGGGGAATGGCGGGCTAAAAAGGCTTAGCTGGGGAAACAGTGATCAGGCAGCCGACAGCACGGCAGTATCCGAATGGCGCATGTTGTCTACTCCTGTTGTGTGATGGAAAACGCCAGTGTGCCAGCGGCGTGCGCCGCCGTCAATGGACGGTGTGGCTCAGCTGCACATGCCGTAGGCCTGGCGCTCGGGGAAATAGCGGTACGTAAACGTGCGCACCGGATAGCGCTTGCCGCCGACGAGCATGTCGGGCATCGATAGATCAAAACGCTGCGGCAGCTGGCGCGGCAGTTGCAGGCGCAAGCGCCACTGGGTTTCCTTGCTGTTGCCGACGGCGGCAAACATGATGGGCAGCTGCTCGATGACGTCGACGATCTCCGCCTTCTGGTTCATGCCGCGCTGGTAAATGGTGAGTATCTTGGCTTCCGCGAAAGGCGGCTTTTTCGGTTCTTCCAGCAGGAAGGATAGGCGCGTAAAACTGGCTTGCGTGCCGACGGGCAAGGTAAAGATCAGCGCCAGCTCCGTGCCGCCTTCCTTCAAGGTGACGGGCGGCGTGGCGTAGATGCTGATACCGCGCGGCAGTTCGAAACGCGAGCCATCCGTCCACGTCTTGCACTCGGGCGTGGTGGCCTGATACAGGCTGGGCGCCGTGTAGTCATCGCAGGCGGAAACCAGCAGCAGCAGGGGCAGGGCAAGGAGGGCGGAACGGCGCATGGGAGTCACGGTTGGGGGATCAGCCGACAGTGTAAGCGATCCCCGCGCGATCCACCAGCGACGCCAGGCCTACCCGGGCGGGGCGCGCCGCACGGACTGCAGCTGGCAATGCGCCGGTTGCAGCTCCTCCTGGATGATGTCCAGCGCCAGCTGCGGCCGGGCCGCGCCGCACATGAAGATGTCGACGGCGGCAAAGCCCACTTCGGGCCAGGTATGCAGCGAGATGTGCGACTCGGCCAGCAGCAGCACGCCCGTGACGCCCTGGCCCGGGCCAAAGCTGTGGAAATGGCCGTGCAGTACCTGCGCGCCGGCCGCGACGGCCGCCTCGCGCAGCAGGCCTTCGAGCGCGGCGCAATCGCGCAGGCGTTCCGGCGCGATGCCCGACAGGTCGGCCAGCAGATGGATGCCGAGGGGCAGATGCGGTGCGGACGCCATGCTTATTTGTGGCTGCCGCCGCTGGAGCCGCCGCCATAGCTGCCGCCGCCGCCGCCCGTGCGCGAACTCCAGCTGCTGCCACTGCCGCTGCCGGCCACCTTGAACATGCGCACCCAGTTGGCGGCCGTGACGGAAAACGTCACCATCAGGGCGTAGATCACGTATTTACTCATGGGGGATTCTTTGCATTCTTGTCGAGAAAAGCGGCGGGCAGGAACAGCGCCAGGCAGCCCAGCAAACTCCACATCAAGGTGCTGGAGAACGACACGAACATGGGGATCGCATTCAAGACCAGCACGATGACCATGAAAACCTTGGCGATGCCGCGGTGGCTCAGCTGGATATTCGTCGTTTTGATGGCGCCATGGAAGGCGGCGCCGAACCAGGCGGCCATCTGGTCATAGGCGACGGGCACGGAGCGCGACCAGGTCATTTCCTCGCCCGTGAGTTCCGCCGCCAGCTTGGTCTGTCCCTGCTCGAATTCATAGACGCGCGTGCTGTCGCCGACGGCCACCTTCCAGTTGAATGCGCCCGCTGCGTACACGACCTGCGAGCCGTAGTCATACAGTTTGCGGTAGGTGGCGCCATCGAGCGTGCAGCTGGAGGCGTCCAGCGAGGCCCAGCTGGGCCAGTTTGGCAGCACGTTCGAGCGCGACCAGCCATCGTCCGTTTCCACCAGCCAGAAGAAGCCGGCGCGCGTGTTGTACAGCAGGTATTCGTTCCACTCGCTGCCTTCATCGTCGGCGCGGCGCATCATGCCGATCACCGTGAAATCCACATTGTTGATCTTTGCGCTGGCGCCCAGTTCCAGCGTGATGTCGGCGTTGTCGTGCACCTGCTTGCCGATGGCCAGCACCTGCGCTTCCGGGCCGCTGGCGTCGAGCTGCGCATGGCAGGCGGGACACACCAGCTGCGCCGCCGCACCCGGCACATATTGAATGCCGCTGCCGCAGGAGGGGCAGTCGAGCGCATCGAGCTTGCCGCGGTACTTGCCGGCGCTTTTGGCGATGGCATCGTCGTCGCGCAGCAGCTGGCACTTCAAACTGTCCAGGGTGACGGCGATGCCCTGGTAGACGACCGCTTGCGGGCCATCCGTGTAGTCGAGCGTGATAAAGCTCGCGTAGTTGCGGAAGTCCGCTACCTGGATGCGCCAGCCGGCGCCCACCTTGAATGGCAACTCCCCTTGGCCGGCGATGCATTCGGCATTGCGGATCTCGGTCGCCGTGTACGGTTCGCCGCAGATCGTGTAGCGCTTGCCCGGTGCCAGCTCGCCAAAGGCGGGCAGGGCATCCTGCGTGCCGCGCTCGCGCGTCAGCGTGTACAGGCCGGACGAGTCGCCCAGCCACGCCGTGCTGGCGTCGTCGAACAGCAGATACCACTCGTTCCACGTGCCGGCGCTGTAGCGCTGCTGGATGCGGCCGACGACGGTGAAGTGCACGCCGTCGTGCACGCCGGCCGTGCCGATCTGGATCGGTGTATAGTCTTCCAGGACGGCCGACATCTTGCCCACGTCCCTGACGGCATCGGCGTCCTTGAGGATGGTGCTGTGGCAGTACTCGCACACGGCGAGCACGGAAGCGTGCGAGCGGAAACGGACTTCCGCGCCGCAGCTGGGACAGGAAACAGTTTGCATGCAGTCGTATTTCGCTCTAATCAGCCGATCAGTTTTTTCAGCAGTTCAGCCTTGGCGCCATCGTAGTCGGCCGGCGAAATGAGTCCCTTGTCCAATAAACCCTTGAGTTTTTCCAGGCGCGCCTCGATCGGTTCTTCCGCGGGTGCCGGTGGCGCCGCCGGAGCGGGGGCCGGGGCGGGCTGCTGCAGCGCACCGCCCATGCTTTGCGCCATCACCTGGCCGATCGACAGCCCGGCGCCCAGGCCGGCGCCGATGCCGGCCATGCCGCCTTCGTTCTGCGCCGCCAGCGGGATCGCGTTGGCCACCTGGAATTTGGTGTAGCCGCTCATCTTGTCGGCGCCCAGGCCGCCCTTCATGCCGGCGGAAATACGTTCGTCGAGCGCCGCCTGCAATTCCTCGGGCAGGCTGATGCTGGCGACGTTGAATTCATCGAGGCCCACGCCGTAGCGGGCAAACGCCTGCGTCAGGCCACCCTTGACTTCCTGTGCCATCAGCGCCTGGTTGGCCGCCATGTCGAGGAAGGGGACATTCGCGCCGCCCAGCGAGCTGGCCATGCTCGACATCAGAATGCCGCGCAATTGATCTTCCACCTCGTCGCGCGTATAGACTTCGCGCGTGCCGCTGATCTCGGTGAAGAAGGTGCGGGCGTCGGCGATGCGGTACGAATACATGCCGAAGGCGCGCACGCGGATCATGTCGAAATCCTTGTCGCGGATGGTGATCGGCTGTGGCGTGCCCCACTTGCGGCCAGTCTGCACGCGCGTGCTGAAGTAATACACGTCCGACTTGAAGGGCGAATCGAACAGCTTGTCCCAGTTTTTCAGGTTGGTCAGCAGCGGCAAGGTCTGCGTCGTCAGCTTGTGCGTGCCGGGACCGAAGACGTCGGCGATCTTGCCTTCATTGACGAAGACGGCGACCTGCGATTCGCGCACATTCAGGATGGCGCCGTTCTGGATCTCGAAATCCTGCATGGGGAAGCGCCAGGCCAGCACGCCTTCCGTCTCTTCGTTCCACTGCAGTACGTCGATAAACTGCTTCTTGATAAAGCTGCCGAGGCTCATGATGGATATCCTTGAATAAGATAAAGCGGTGTCAGGAAATGCAGGCGGCGTTGATGGCGCCGATCGACAGCGAAATGGCGCCCAGCAGGCCGCCGAAGGCGCTGTTGTTCGATTCGATCTGGTCCTTCGACATGCGCAGCAGGCGCGTGGTGACCACATAGGCGAGCAATTGCACCACCATGGCGCCGAAGGCCCAGGCAAAGAATTGCTGGTAGTCGGCCGTGTGCATCAGGGATGAGGCGATGGTGGCGGAAAAGCCCAGCAGCGCGCCGCCCAGCGACAGGGCCGCCGCCTGGTTGCCCTGGCGGATCAGCAGCACTTCGTTATACGGCGTGACGCGCGTGTAGATGATAAAAAAGGCAATCAACAGCGCGGCGGCCAGTATAAGATGGATCAGATAGTTTAGGATGGCGGGCACGGCTTTCCTCGCAATGAGTATTTGATAACGTCAACGCATATTAGAACAAAAAAAGTCCAATGAACAAAAAGATTCTGATTTTGTCCGTCTTCGTGGTCGCCTCCTGCGGCCTCGCGTATGAACTGATCGCCGGCGCCATGTCCAGCTACCTGCTCGGCGACTCCATCCTGCAGTTTTCCACTATCATCGGCTGCTACCTGTTTGCCATGGGGGTGGGCGCTCACTTTTCCAAGTATGTACGGGACGACGACGTGCTCTCGCGCTTCGTCGACATCGAGCTGGCCGTGGGCCTGATCGGCGGCCTGTCGGCCGCCATCCTGTTCATGACGTTTTCGTGGATGGCCGCGCCATTTCGCACCTTATTGTATGTGATGGTGTTCCTGATCGGCGCACTGGTCGGCATGGAAGTGCCGCTGGTGATGCGCGCCCTGAACTCGCGCCAGACGGAGTTTTCCGAGCTGGTCAGCCGCGTGCTCACCTTCGATTACCTGGGTGCGCTGGCCGTCTCCCTGCTGTTTCCGCTGGTGCTGTCGCCCTACCTGGGCCTGGTGCGTACGGGATTTTTGTTCGGCATGCTCAACGTGGGCGTGGGCCTGTGGACGATTTACGTGTTCCGCGCGGAGCTGAAGAACCTCACGGGGCGCTTCCTGCGCGCCTGCGTCGTGATGCTGGTGCTGGTCGCCGGCTTTGCCATGTCCGACCGCATGGTGGCCTGGGGCGAGCACGGCCTGTTCGGCGACCAGATCGTGTATTCCACCACCACGCCCTACCAGCGCCTGGTGATCACGCGCTGGAAGGACGATACGCGGCTCTACATCAACGGCAACCTGCAGTTTTCCTCGCGCGACGAGTACCGCTACCACGAGGCGCTGGTGCACCCCGTGCTCGAAGCCTTGCCGTGGGCGCGCCGCGTGCTGGTGCTGGGCGGCGGCGATGGCCTGGCCCTGCGCGAAATCCTGCGTTATCCACAGATCGAGCACGTCACCGTGGTCGACCTCGATCCCGCCATGACGGCCGCGTTTACCACGCGCCCGGAACTGGCAAAGTTAAATAACAACGCGTTCTCGGACAAGCGCGTCACCGTCGTCAATGCCGATGCCGCCGTCTGGCTGCGCAACAATGCCGACATGTTCGACGCGGCCATCGTCGATTTCCCCGATCCGTCCAGCTTCGCGCTCGGCAAACTGTACTCGGTGCCGTTCTACGACCTGGTGAAAAAGCATCTGGCGGCCAAGGGACTGATGGTGGTGCAATCGACGTCGCCGTTCTTTGCCCCGCACGCCTACTGGACCATCAATTCGACCCTGCGCGAAGTGGGCATGCGCACCTGGCCCTACCACGCCTACGTGCCCTCGTTCGGCGAATGGGGTTTTATCCTTGCCTCGCCCCAGCTCGACTACGCACCGCCGACGCAATACCGCCTGCCGATGCGCTACCTGAATGCGGACACCACGCGCGAGATGTTCATCTTCCCGCCCGACATGCAGCCGCTGCCCATGGCGCCGAACCGCTTGAATACCCAGTCGCTCGTGCATGAATTCGAGCAGGACTGGAACCGGGTGATCCGCTGATGCAGCGCCGCTCCTTCATGCTGTGGGCCGCTGGCGGCACCGCGGCGGCCGCCGCCGGCATTGGCAGCATCGCCGCGTATCTGCGCTGGCAGGAAATCACGCCGACCGTGCTGTATCCGGGCCGCAGCGAGGGGCATTATTTGCGCAAGCTGCTGCGCGAGGGCACGGCGCTGCCGCCGCCTTCGCGTACCTTGAGCACCGACGTGGCCATCCTCGGCTCCGGCATCGCGGGCCTGACGGCCGCCTGGCGTTTGAACAAGCTGGGGCACGGGGACTTTCTCATGATCGATGGCCCCCAGCCCTACGGCAACGCGGCCGGCGGCCACTTCGGCGACCTGGCCTATCCGACCGGCGGCCATTATCTGCCATTGCCTTCGCCCGAATCGACCCATGTGCGCGAGATTTTGTTCGACCTGGGGATCATCCAGCGCGACCCGCAGGCGGAAAAGCCGTATTACGACGAGCGCTACATCCTGCACGCGCCGGAAGAGCGATTGCTGTTCAACGGCCACTGGCAGGACGGCTTCATTCCCACCGAAGGCGTGCCGCCTGCGGAACTGGCGCAGCATGAGCGCTTCTTTGCCGAGGTGCGGCGCCTGCGCCAGGCGCATGGCAACGATGGCAAGCGCGTCTTCGTCTTTCCTACCGTGGAGTCGTCGCAAGACCCGGCCTGGCAGGCGCTCGACACCATCACCTTGAAGCAGTGGATGGAGCGCGAAGGCTATACCTCGCCCACCCTGCACTGGTATCTGAATTACTGCTGCCGCGACGATTACGGTACGCGCTACGACCAGGTCTCGGCCTGGGCCGGCCTGCATTACTACTGCAGCCGCTGGGGCCAGGCGGCCAATGCGGGCAACGGCGCCTGGCTGACCTGGCCGGGCGGCATGCAACCGGTCGCCACGGCCATGGAGCAGGCGTCCAAGGTCCGGCGCCAGGCGGGCACGGTGGTTTCCCTCACGACGACGGCCAACGGCGTGGAAGCGCTGTGCCTGGAACTGGTCGACGGCCAGCCGCGCACCTACCTGGTCAAGGCGCGCAAGGCCATCTGCGCCATGCCGCTGTATGTGGCGGCGCGCGTGGTGAAGAACATCGTCGACTATGGCTTCGACGCGCAGCGCCATACGCCCGCGTATGCGCCATGGATGGTGGCGAACTTTTTACTGAAACGCTTTCCCGACGAACTGCCGCATGCGCCCCTGTGCTGGGACAACGTGGTGTACCAGGAACCGGGCCTCGGCTATATCGTCTCGACCCACCAGGACATCCGCGTGCGTCCGCCCGAGAAGACCGTCTTCAGCGCCTACGTGGCCCTGTCCGACCGCACGCCACAGCAAGCGCGCAAGTGGCTCGACACGGCCAGTCCCGAAGAACTGCTTGCGCTGGCCAGCGTCGATTTAAAGACGGCGTATGGGGGCGATTTTGCCAGCTGCGTCGAGCGCGTCGACATCACCGTGCGCGGCCACGCCATGGCTGCACCCTTGCCGGGGTTTCGCAGCAACGCGGGCTTGAAGGCCTTGCGCGAGCACGACGGCGCCATCCTGTTCGCACATGCGGATTTGTCGGGCTTTTCCGTGTTCGAGGAGGCGGCGTGGTGGGGGGATCGCGCGGCGCGATTGGCCGCCAACGTCTGACATAAGCTACTGCGCGTCGCAATTTGCGGCCTGCGATGCTCACTGCCTCGGCGGCCCCATGCTAAAGCACAGCTGCGCTTCTCAGCCACAACTTGCTGCCGCTCGCTACGCTTTTGTCCGACGTTATATGTAAAAAAGGCCGGCGCGAACGCCGGCCAGAGCCCCCTAAGGCTCGAACCGGTCTACTTGTTTTTGTTGATCACGTCGATGAACACGGCCGCCAGCAGTACCAGGCCCTTGATCACCTGCTGGTAGTCGATGCCGATGCCCATGATGGACATGCCGTTGTTCATCACGCCCATGATGAAGGCGCCGATGACGGCTCCCATCACCTTGCCCACGCCGCCCGAGGCCGAGGCGCCGCCGATGAAGCAGGCAGCGATCACGTCCAGCTCGAAACCCGTGCCCGCCTTCGGCGTGGCCGTGTTCAGGCGCGCCGCGAAGATCAGGCCGGCCAGCGCGGCCAGCATGCCCATGTTGACGAAGGTGTAGAAGCTGACCCGTTCCGTCTTGATGCCGGACAGGCGCGCCGCCTTTTCGTTGCCGCCCACGGCATACACGCGTCGGCCCAGCACGGTGCGGTTGGTGATGAAGGTGTAGGCGACGATGAGCAGCGACATCACGGCCAGCACGTTGGGAAAGCCGCGGTACGACGCCAGCAGGTAGCTGAAATACACCATCACGGCGGCGAAGATGGCGTTTTTCAGCAGGAAGAAGGCGCGCGGCTCGTTTTCCATGCCGTGTTTCAGTTGCTTGGCGCGGCTGCGCAGCGAGGTGACGATCAGCGCCGCGGCGGCGATCACGCCCAGCAGCAGCGACAGGCCGCGCAGGTTGTCGCCGCCGAACGGGTCGGGCAGGAAGCCGGAGCTGAGCATCTGGAAGCCTTCCGGGAAGGGACCGACCGACTGGCCTGCCAGCAGCGCCAGGGTCAGGCCCTTGAAGACCAGCATGCCGGCCAGGGTGACGATGAAGGACGGGATTTTAAAGAAGGCGACGAAATACCCTTGCGCGCCGCCGATGACGGCGCCGGCCAGTAGGCAGAGGATGCTGGCGGCGACAAAATGCATGTGGTAGTTGACGATCAGGACGGCGGCCAGCGCGCCGACGAAGCCGACCACCGAGCCGACGGACAAATCGATATGGCCGGCCACGATGACCATCAGCATGCCCAGCGCCATGATGACGATGTAGCTGTTCTGCAGCACCAGGTTCGTCAGGTTCAGCGGCTGCATCAGGGTGCCGTCCGTCATGTACTGGAAAAAGCCCATGATGACGATCAGCGAGAGCAGCATGCCGTAGTCGCGCATATTGTTTTTCAGGAAGCCGGCATAGCTTTTCGCTTGCGGCGCGGCCGCTGGCGCTGCCGCTGCCGGCGCACCTGCTGTCAGTTTATTGTCCATTGTTTTCTCCGTGTGTAACGATCGCGCGCATGATGCGTTCCTGCGATGCTTCTGCCGCGCTCAGTTCTGCCGCGAAGCGGCCTTCGTTCATGACATAGATCCGGTCGCACATGCCCAGCAATTCAGGCATTTCCGAGGAAATCATGATGATGCATTTGCCTTCGGCGGCCAGCTCGCTGATGATGCTGTAGATCTCGTACTTGGCGCCCACGTCGATGCCGCGGCTCGGTTCATCGAGGATCAGCACGTCGGGGCGCGAAAACAGCCACTTCGCCAGCACCACCTTCTGCTGGTTGCCGCCGGACAGGTTGACCACCTTCTGCGCCACGCTCGAGCAACGGGTCTTGAGCTTGCGGCGGAACTCCTCGGCCACGCTGAACTCACGCTGCTCGTCGATCACCATGTGCCGCGAAATCGCGTCCAGGTTGGCCAGGCTGGTGTTCTTCTGGATGTCTTCCTCGAGGATCAGGCCCAGGCCCTTGCGGTCTTCCGTGACATAGGCGAGGCCGTGCGCGATCGCCTTGCCGATGGTGCTGACGTCGATCTCCTGGCCATGCTTGAGCACCGTGCCGCTGATGCGCTGGCCGTAGGCGCGCCCGAACAGGCTCATCGCGAGTTCCGTGCGCCCGGAGCCCATCAGGCCGGCGATGCCGATGATCTCGCCCTTTTTCGCGTGCATATTGATGCCCTTGATGACGGGGCGGTCGGCATGCTCGGGATGGAAGACGCGCCAGTCGCGCACCTCGAAAATGGTCTCGCCGATGGTGGGCGTGCGCGGCGGATAGCGGTCGGCCATTTCGCGCCCGACCATTTTTTCGATGATGCGGTCTTCGCTGACGGGTTCGATGCGGCAGTCGAAGCTGTCGACCGTGTTCCCGTCGCGCAGCACCGTGATGGCATCGGCGACCCGTGAAATTTCATTGAGCTTGTGCGAAATCAGGATCGAGGCGATGCCCTGGGCTTTCAGGCCCAGCAGCAGGTCGAGCAGGGCCGCGCTGTCGCTTTCGTTCAGGCTGGCCGTCGGCTCGTCGAGGATCAGCAGCTTGACGTCCTTGCACAGCGCCTTGGCGATCTCGATCAGCTGCTGCTTGCCCACGCCCAGGTTGGTGATCAGGGTGTCGGGGGACTCCTTCAGGCCGACTTTGTGCAGCAGTTCGCGCGTCTTCGCTTGCGCGTATTCCCAGTCGATGACGCCCATGCGGGACGGTTCGTTGCCGAGGAAGATATTCTCGGCGATCGACAGCTGGGGCACCAGCGCCAGTTCCTGGTGGATGATGATGATGCCGATTTCTTCGCTGTCCTTGATGCCGCGGAAGTGCCGCGTCTGGCCCAGGTAATCGATGTCGCCCGTATAGCTGCCATGGCCGTAGACGCCGCTCAGCACTTTCATCAGGGTCGATTTGCCGGCGCCGTTTTCGCCGACGATGGCGTGGATCTCGCCGCTGCGTACCCGCAGGTTGACATTGTCGAGCGCAACGACGCCCGGGAATGTTTTGCGTATCCCGCGCATTTCCAGGATAGTGTTCGTCATATAACCTCTCTGGCACGGCCGCGCTGGTGGGCAGCGGTCGTGCGGCAGTCTTGTTCTTGATCGTGCGTGAAGCGAAAGGCCCGGCAGTGCCGGGCCTTCAGTACCTTGGATGCTTATTTCACTTGCGCTTCCGTGTAGTAGCCGCTGCCGGTGACGAGCACCTGCTTCCAGTTCGCCTTGTCGACGGTGACCGGTTTCAACAGGTAGGACGGCACGACCTTCACGCCGTTGTTATAGGTCTTGGTATCGTTGACGGCCGGCGTCTTGCCGCTCATCATCGCGTCGACCATGTTGGCCGTGACCTTGGCCAGTTCGCGCGTGTCCTTGAACACGGTCGATGCCTGTTCGCCGCGGATGATCGATTTCACCGACGGGATTTCCGCATCCTGGCCCGTCACGACGGGGAACGGCTGTTTCGGCGTGCCGTAGCCGACGCCCTTGAGCGAGGACAGGATGCCGATGCTCAAGCCGTCATACGGCGACAGCACCGCGTCGACGCGCGCATTGCCGTAGTAGGCGCTGAGCAGGTTGTCCATGCGGGCCTGCGCCACGGCGCCGTCCCAGCGCAGGGTGGCGACCTTTTCCATGCCCATCTGCTTCGAGCGCACCACCAGCTTGCCGCTGTCGATGTACGGTTTCAGGACCGACAGCGCGCCGTTGTAGAAGAAGTGCGCATTGTTGTCGTCGGCCGAGCCGCCAAACAGTTCGATATTGAACGGACCCTTGCCTTCCTTGAGTTTCAGCGCCGATTCGATATAGCCCGCTTGCAGCACGCCGACCTGGAAGTTGTCGAAGGTGGCGTAGTAATCGATGTTTTTCGTGCCGCGGATCAGACGGTCATACGAAATGACCTTGATGCCCTTGTCGGCCGCCTTTTGCAGCACGTTCGACAAGGTGGTGCCGTCGATGGCGGCGATCACCAGCACCTTGGCGCCCTTGGTAATCATGTTTTCCACCTGCGCCAGCTGGTTCGGGATATCGTCGTCGGCAAACTGCAAGTCCGTCTTGTAGCCGCGCTCCTTGAATACCTTCACCATATTGTCGCCGTCGGCGATCCAGCGCATGGACGACTTGGTCGGCATCGAGATGCCGATCGCACCCTTGTCTGCGGCGCTTGCCACGGGCATTACCGCCATGCCGGAGATGGCCAGCGCCAGGCTCGCGGTCAGCATTTTCATTGTTGTTTTCATTTCAGGTCTCCACCGTCTTCGATAGTTGAATGTGCCAGGGCCGTCGTCCAGCGGGCGGGCTCCGTGCGGATGGCCGATTGCGGGCCACGGCTGATACTAGTTTGTCCATCCATCCCTCACCAATCACTTTTTTCGCATAGGCGATATCCAAAACGATATCGATAGGCCAATTGATGCGATGCGCCATTGCATGCTTTTCCGCCTGCGGACAGGGCGGAAGCGCAGGCCGGGCGGCGGCTTTTTTTGGTGCGCTGCAATACCAATAATCATCATTCAATTTGGTGATTTTCGTAATTGCGGTGACACAGGGCGGCGCGCAGAATCGGTCCGAACTTGAAGACCAGCCATCCCGTCACGACCTTTTGAAAGCTTGCCATGCAGCCGATTTCCCCCGCCTCCCTGTTGCCCGCCGACCTGGCGCAGGCTCTCCTCATCGGCCGTATCTGGCGTGACGGCCCCTGCGTCGTCGCCGTGCGCGGGGGCGAGGTGGTCGACATCACGCAGACGGTAGCGACGGTGGCCGAGCTGTTCGAACGCAGCGATGCGCTCGATATCGCCCGCCATGCGCCCGGCATCGCGCTCGGCCCCGTGCAGGCGCTGCTGGAACAAGCGCTGGCCTCGCCGGCCGGCGAGCCGCTGCTGCTGGCGCCGTGCGACCTGCAGGCCGTCAAGGCCTGCGGCGTGACCTTCGCCGTCAGCCTGCTGGAACGGGTGATCGAGGAACAGGCGGGCGGCGACGCGGCACGCGCGGCGAGCCTGCGCACCGCCCTGCAAACGACCCTGGGCGGCGACCTGTCCGCATTAAAACCGGGCTCGGAGGCGGCGCAGCGCCTGAAACAGCAGCTGCAGCAGCGCGGCGCCTGGTCGCAATACATGGAAGTGGGCATCGGCCCCGACGCGGAAGTGTTTACCAAGGCGCAGCCGATGTCGTCGGTGGGCTGCGGCGCGCAGGTGGGCTTGCTGCCATCGTCGGCCTGGAACAACCCTGAGCCCGAGATTGTCCTGGCCGTCAACAGCCGGGGCGAGGTGCTGGGGGCGACCCTGGGCAACGACGTCAACCTGCGCGACATCGAAGGGCGCAGCGCCCTCTTGCTGGGCAAGGCCAAGGATAACAACGGCTCCTGCGCCATCGGCCCCTTCATCCGCCTGTTCGACGAACACTTCACGCTCGACACCGTGCGCCAGGCGGAAGTGTCGCTGCTGATCGAGGGCGCGGACGACGGCTTTGTGCTCGAAGGCGCCAGCTTCATGCGCGAGATCAGCCGCGACCCGCTCGACCTGGTGCGCCAGACGGCAGGCCAGTACCACCAGTATCCGGACGGCTTCATGCTGTTCCTGGGGACCATGTTCTCGCCCGTGAAGGACCGCGGCGCGCAGGGCGGCGGCTTCACGCACCACCTGGGCGACCGCGTGACGATTGCCAGCGCCGCGCTGGGCGCGCTGGTCAACGAAGTGCAGCGCTGCGATGCGATTGCCCCATGGACGTTCGGCGTGCGCGCGCTGTACCAGAACCTGGCCAAACGCGGTTTGCTTTGATCCGATTTTTTTAAAAGAGAGATAACATGCAGCATGCAACTTACCCCAGCCTGGCAGGCCAGCGCGTCGTCATCACGGGCGGCGGCACTGGCATCGGCGTGGCCATCGTCGAGGCGTTCGCGCGCCAGGGCGCCCACGTCACCTTCCTCGACATCGCCCGCGAGGCGTCGCTGGCCCTGCAGGAAAAGCTGGCCCACCTGCCGCAGCCGCCCGTTTTCCGCTATTGCGACCTGACGGACCTGGCAGCCCTGGCCGCCACCTTCGCCGAGATTGAACACAGCGCGGGCGCCACGGATATCCTCATCAACAACGCGGCCAATGACGACCGCCACCAGCTGCAGGACGTCACGCCCGCCTACTGGGACGAGCGCATGGCCGTCAACCTGCGCCACCAGTATTTCTGCGCCCAGGCAGTGGCGCCGGCTATGCGCGCCAAGGGCAGCGGCGTGATCCTCAACCTGGGCTCGATTTCCTGGCACCTGGCGCAGGCGAATCTGTCGATCTACATGACGGCCAAGGCCGGCATCGAGGGCCTGACGCGCGGCCTGGCGCGCGACCTGGGTGCCGACGGCATCCGCGTCAACTGCATCATTCCCGGCGCCGTGCGCACGCCGCGCCAGGAGCGGCTGTGGCATACGCCGGAAGCGGAAGCCGTGATCCTGCAGGGACAATGCCTGCAGCTGCGCGTGGAGCCGGAAGACGTGGCGGCGCTGGCGCTGTTCCTCGCGTCCGACAACGCAGCCAAGTGCGCCGGCCGCGAATACTATGTCGACGCAGGCTGGTACGGCGCATGAGTACCCCAGGCAACCGCCAGGCGCGGCGCTTCCGCTCGCAGGACTGGTTCGACAATCCTGACCACATCGACATGACGGCGCTGTACCTCGAGCGCTTCATGAACTACGGCATCACGGCCGAGGAGTTGCGTTCGGGCCGGCCCATCATCGGCATTGCGCAAAGCGGCAGCGATATCAGCCCCTGCAACCGCATCCACCTAGAGCTGGCGCAGCGCGTGCGCGACGGCATCCGCGACGCGGGCGGCATACCGATGGAATTTCCGCTGCACCCGATCTTCGAGAACTGCCGCCGTCCCACGGCCGCCCTGGACCGCAACCTCGCGTATCTGGGCCTGGTGGAGATCCTGCATGGCTATCCGATCGACGCCGTGGTGCTGACGACGGGCTGCGACAAGACCACGCCGGCGCAACTGATGGCCGCCGCCACGGTGGACATTCCCGCCATCGTGCTGTCGGGCGGCCCCATGCTCGACGGCTGGATGGACGGCGAACTGGTCGGTTCCGGCGCGGCCATCTGGAAGGGCCGCCGCCAGCTGTCCGCCGGCTTGATCGACAACGACAAATTCCTGCAGATCGCCGCCGCCTCGGCGCCGTCGGCCGGCCACTGCAATACCATGGGCACGGCATCGACCATGAATGCGCTGGCCGAGGCGCTGGGCATGTCCCTGACGGGCTGCTCGGCCATCCCCGCGCCATATCGCGAACGGGGCCAGATTGCCTATGAAACGGGGCGCCGCATCGTCGGCATGGCGCATGACGACGTGCGCCCGTCGAGCATCCTCACGCGCGAGGCCTTTCTGGATGCCATCATCGTCAATGCGGCCATCGGCGGCTCCACCAACGCCCAGCCGCACCTGATGGCCATGGCGCGCCATGCGGGCGTGGCATTGCACTCGAGCGACTGGATGGCGCACGGCTACGACGTGCCGCTGCTGTTGAACATGCAGCCGGCGGGGAAGTATCTGGGCGAACGCTTCCACCGCGCCGGCGGCGTGCCGGCTGTGATGTGGGAGCTGCAGCAGGCGGGCCTGCTGCATGCGGACCGGTTGACGGTCACGGGCCAGAGCATGGCGGCCAACTTGCAAGGCCGCGAGAGCGCGGACCGCGAGATGATCCGCCCGTTTGCTGCGCCGCTGAAGGAAAAGGCCGGTTTCATGGCCTTGCAGGGCAACCTGTTCGACTTCGCCATCATGAAAACCAGCGTGATCTCGCCCGCTTTCCGCGAGCGCTATCTGTCGCGCCCCGGCAGCGAGGGTGTGTTCGAGGCGCGCGCCATCGTCTTTGACGGTTCAAGCGACTATCACGCGCGCATCAACGACCCGGCGCTCAATATCGACGACAGCTGCATGCTGGTCATGCGCGGTGCCGGTCCCGTGGGCTGGCCCGGTTCGGCCGAAGTGGTCAACATGCAGCCGCCCGACGCCTTGCTCAAGGCCGACATCCTGAATTTGCCGACCCTGGGCGACGGGCGCCAGTCGGGAACCTCGGACAGCCCCTCGATCCTGAACGCATCGCCGGAAAGTGCCGTGGGCGGTGGCCTGGCGCTGCTGCGCACGGGCGACATCATCCGCGTGGACCTGAACGGGGGGCAGTGCGACATGCTGGTCGATGCACAGGAACTGGCGCGCCGCGCCCAGGAACTGCCGCCGCCCGTCAACGACAGCGCCACGCCGTGGCAGGAAATCTACCGCGCCAGCGTGGGCCAGCTGGAAACGGGTGCCTGCATGGAGCTGGCGCTGAAGTACCGCGCCGTAGGCCAGACCCTGCCGCGCCACAATCACTAGTTTATTTGTTGTTCGTTGTACCTCGCAGTTAAAAAATGTAGCTAAAAAATCCAATAAGGAGACACGTAATGAACAAGATCATCAGTGCAGCCATCATGACCGCCATGCTGGCATTGAGCAGCAGCGCCGCCCTGGCCGATGCGAAAAACCCGAAGATCGGCTTTTCCATCGACGACTTGCGCGTGGAACGCTGGACGCGCGACCGCGATTTCTTCATCGCCGCCGCCGAGAAGCAGGGCGCCAAGGTCTTCGTGCAGTCGGCCGACGCCAGCGAGCAGCGCCAGATTTCGCAAATTGAAAACCTGATCTCGCGCGGCGTGGATGTGCTGGTGATCGTGCCGTTCAACGCCACGGTGCTCAACAATACCGTCAAGGAAGCGAAAAAGGCCGGCATCAAGGTGTTGTCGTATGACCGCTTGATCCTGAACGCCGATATCGATGCGTATATCTCGTTCGACAACGAGAAAGTGGGCGAAATGCAGGCCGAAGGCGTGACCAAGCTGCAGCCGAAGGGCAATTACTACTTGCTGGGCGGTTCGCCGACCGACAACAACGCCAAGATGCTGCGCGAAGGCCAGATGAAGGTACTTAAACCGTTCATCGACAAGGGCGACATCAAGATCGTCGGCCAGCAGTGGGTGAAGGACTGGAGCGCCACCGAAGCGCTGTCCATCGTGGAAAACGCGCTGACGGCCAACGGCAACAAGATCGACGCCATCGTCGCCTCGAACGACGGCACGGCCGGCGGCGCCATCCAGGCCCTGGCCGCGCAAAAACTGGCCGGCAAGGTGCCGGTCTCGGGCCAGGACGCCGATCTGGCGGCGGTGAAACGCGTCATCGCCGGTACGCAGTCGATGACCGTCTACAAACCCCTGAAAACCATCGCCGCCGAAGCGGCCAAGCTGGCCGTGCAACTGGCGCGCAATGAAAAGCCCGCCTACAACTCCAGCTATGACAACGGTCTGAAAAAAGTCAGCACGGTGCTGCTGAAACCAACGCCGCTGACCAAGGCGAATGTGAACATTCTCGTCGATGACGGCTTCTATACCAAGGCGCAACTGGGTAATTGATCGCCCGCCTGATGTCGGCTGACGCGCTGCGCGCTAAGCCGACATTTTTTCCCGTATCCGCAACGAGAGTGAGCATGTCCGACTATCTGCTTGAAATGAAAGGCATCGTCAAACAGTTTGGCGGTGTCCGCGCGCTCGACGGCATCGACCTGCAGGTGCGGGCCGGCGAGTGCATCGGCTTGTGCGGCGAGAATGGCGCCGGCAAGTCGACCCTGATGAAGGTGCTGTCCGGCGTGTACCCGCACGGCACCTGGGACGGCGAGATCCTGTGGGATGGCCAGCCCCTGCGTGCGCAATCGATCCGCGACACGGAAGACGCGGGCATCATCATCATCCACCAGGAACTGATGCTGGTGCCGCAGCTGTCCGTGGCCGAGAATATCTTCATGGGCCGCGAGATCACCCTGCCCGGCGGGCGCATGCATTACGCGGCCATGTACAAGCGCGCCGACGAGCTGCTGCGCGAATTGAAGATACCCGAACTGAACGTGGCGCAGCCCGTGATGAATTACGGCGGCGGTCATCAGCAGCTGGTGGAAATCGCCAAGGCACTCAACAAGAATGCGCGATTGCTGATACTCGACGAGCCGTCGTCGTCGCTGACGGCGTCGGAAATCGCCGTGCTGCTCGATATCCTGCGCGCGCTGAAGGCCAAGGGCGTCACCTGCATCTATATTTCGCACAAGCTCGATGAGGTGGCGGCCATCTGCGACACCATCGTCGTCATCCGCGACGGCAAGCATATCGCCACCACGCCGATGGCGCAGATGAATGTCGAGCGCATCATCGCGCAAATGGTGGGCCGCGAAATGAGCCAGCTGTATCCGCAGCGCGCAGTGGGGAACAATGTGCCTGCGGCCATCGGCGAAGTGCTTTTCGAGGCGCGCCACGTGAGCTGCATCGATGCCGACAACCCGCAGCGCAAGCGGGTCGACGATGTGTCGTTCACCCTGCGCAAGGGCGAGATCCTCGGCATCGCCGGCCTGGTGGGGGCGGGGCGCACGGAGCTCGTCTCGGCCCTGTTCGGCGCCTACCAGGGGCCGTGCCAGGCCGAAGTGTGGCTCGATGGCCGCCGCATCGACACTTCGTCTCCGCAAAAGGCCATCGCCATGGGCCTGGCCATGGTGCCGGAAGACCGCAAGCATCACGGCATCGTGCCCGACCTCGACGTGGGGCAGAACATCACCCTGGCCGTGCTGGAGCAATTCGCGCGCGCCACGCGCATCGATGGTGAGGCGGAATTGAAGGCCGTGCGCGGCGAGATCGCGCAGCTGGAACTGAAGGCGGCCAGCCCGTCGCTGCCCATTACGAGCCTGTCGGGCGGCAACCAGCAAAAGGCCGTGCTGGCCAAGATGCTGCTGACGCGCCCGCGCGTGCTGATCCTCGACGAGCCCACGCGCGGCGTGGACGTGGGCGCCAAATATGAAATCTACAAACTGATGCTGGCGCTGGCCGACCGGGGCGTGGCCATCATCATGGTCTCGTCGGAACTGGCCGAAGTGCTGGGCGTGTCCGACCGCGTGCTGGTGATGGGCGAAGGCCGCCTGCGCGGCGACTTTATCAACGATGGCCTGAGCCAGGAAACCGTGCTGGCGGCGGCGCTGGACCAGCGCCCGGCGCCCGCCGCCAACACCGCAAACAAGGAACCCGCAGCATGAAACCGCACAGTATCAAACAGCTGTTCACCCAATACAAGATGCTGGCCCTGCTGATCGCCGTGGCGCTGATCTGGGCCTTCTTTTCGTGGAAGACGGAGGGCAGCTTCCTCACGCCGCGCAACCTGTCGAATCTGCTGCGCCAGATGTCCGTCACCGGCATCCTCGCCTGCGGCATGGTGCTGGTGATTATCGCCGGCGAGATCGACCTGTCGATCGGCTCCCTGCTGGGGCTACTCGGCGGCATCGCCGCCGTGCTGGACGTCACGCAGCACTGGCCGCTGGCGCTGAACCTGATGGCGGTGCTGGGCTGCGGCCTGGTGATCGGCCTCTTGAATGGCTACCTGACGGCGTACCGGGGCATCCCGTCCTTCATCGTGGGACTGGGCGGCATGCTCGCGTACCGCGGCATCCTGCTGGGCATCACGGGCGGCATCACGATCGCGCCCGTCTCCGAGCCTATGGTCTACCTGGGACAGGGCTACCTGCCCGCGGTGCCCGGCATCGTGCTGGGCATCGGCCTGTTCCTGCTGGCCGCCTTCCTGACGTGGCGCGCGCGCGCCAGTCGCGCCCAGCACGGCTTGCCACAGACGGCGTCCTGGGCCGACGGCCTGCGCCTGGCCGTCATTGGCGCCGTGCTGTATGCCTTCGTGCGGACCCTGAACGGCTACGAAGGCATTCCGCTGCCCGTGCTGCTGCTGCTGGCCTTGCTGGGGCTGTTCAGCTACATCACCAGCCAGACCGTGTTCGGCCGCCGCATCTACGCCGTGGGCAGCAATATGGAAGCGACGCGCCTGTCCGGCATCAACGTCAAAGCCGTCAAGCTGTGGATCTTCGGCATCATGGGCCTGATGTGCGCGCTCGCCGGCCTGATCAACACGGGCCGCCTGGCGGCCGGTTCGCCGTCGGCCGGCACCTTCAGCGAACTCGACGCCATCGCCGCCTGCTTCATCGGCGGCACCTCGATGCGCGGCGGCTCGGGCACCGTGTACGGCGCCCTGATCGGCGCGCTGGTGATGGCCAGCCTCGATAACGGCATGTCCATGCTGGACGTGGACACCTACTGGCAGATGATCGTGAAAGGCAGTATCCTCACCCTCGCCGTGTGGGTCGATGTCAGCACGCGAGCCGGACGCAGATAGCCGTGAAACGATCTGGCACGGGAGGAGACACCATGAAGATGCCGACCGCGCACAGGATCGCGCTCCTGTTTAACGGGAATAAGATCTACGACCGCGATATCATCGCGGGCATCGCCGCCTACCTGAATACCACGCGCGTGTCGTGGGACCTGTTCCTGGAGGAGGATTTCCGCTGCCGCCTGCCGGGCATCGAGCGCTGGCAGGGCGATGGCATCATCGCCGATTTCGACGATCCCGCCGTCTGTGCGGCGCTGGCGCACAGCCGCCTGCCCGTGGTGGCCGTGGGCGGCTCGTATGCGCGCGCCGAGGATTACCCGGCCGGCATCCCGTACGTGGCGACCGATAATTTCAAGATCGTCAAGCTGGCCTATGAACACCTGGTGGAAGCGGGCTTGAGCCAATTTGCCTGTTTCAGCCTGCCGGAGGCCGATGTCAACCGCTGGGCGCAGGAGCGCGAAACGGCGTTTTGCGCCCTGATGGAGCGCGACCACATGCGCGCCGACGTGTACCGGGGCGTGGCCACCAGCGCGCCGTCTTGGGACGAGGCGGTGGAGCAGCAGATCGCCTGGCTCAACAGCCTGGAAAAACCCGTCGGCATCATCGCCGTGAGCGATGCGCGCGCGCGCCAGCTGCTGCAAGCCTGCATGCATGCGGGCATCGCCGTGCCGGAGCAAGTGGCCCTGATCGGCATCGACAACGACCCGCTGGCGCGCATGCTCACGCGCATTCCCTTGAGTTCCGTGATCCAGGGCACCGAGGAAATGGGCCGCACGGCCGCGCATTTGCTGCACCAGATGTTGAACGGCGCGCGTCTATCCGGCACGCGCATCCTCGTGCCGCCGGCCGGCCTGAACGTGCTCGCGTCCACGCGCCACCAGCCCTTCCAGCATCCGCAGGTGATGCAGGCGCGCCACTTCATCCGCCAGTACGCCTGCCAGGGCATCAAGACGGAGCAGGTGGCCGATTACGTGGGCGTGTCGCGCTCCTCGCTCGAAGCGCACTTCCGCCACGAACTGGGGCGTAGCGTGCACGACGAGATCCTGCATTTCAAGCTCGATGCGGCCAAGACCCTGCTGGCGCGCGGGCCGGGACAGGTGGCCGAGGTGGCCGTGCGTTGCGGCTTTACCACGGTGCAGTACATGCACGCCGTCTTCAAGCGCGAACTCGGCTGCACGCCGCGCGAATTCCAGCAGCGCAGCCGGCCGCCGCCAGCGCCCGGGCAGGCGCCATGATGCATCTGCTGCGCAATGCGCGCGGCATGCGCGTGGCCATCGACGCGCATGATGCCAGTGTGCGGGCCTGGTGGGCGCCCGACCGTTATGGCCGCCTGGCCGATGTGCTGGGCGCGGCACCCTCTGCGGCGCACGCGTCCACGGGCTGGCGGTGCGACCCGCCGGACGACGGCCGCTTGCTGCTGCGCCTGGCGCACGACGGCCTGTCGGTGCGACTGGCCTACCGGCTTGACGACGATGGCAGCCTGCACCTCGACTGCGCCGCCACGGCCGATGCGGTTTCCCGTTTTGCGCTTGCCGCGCCCCGCTTCAATCTGCAGGGCGGCCGCGCCGCCGTGGGCGACCATGTGCTGCGCCTGGCGGCGGACCGCTACTGGCCTGGCGGCCACTCTTGCAGCGCTCCGCTCGACGTGGCGGGCAGCGCGTTTGACTTCCGCCAGCCGGCGCCGCTCGCTTCGCGCCTGGCCTGGCCCGCGCTGGTGAACTTGCCGGGATTCCGGCATGACTTTTACTGGACGGGCAGCGGCCCGCTGCGCGAAGCGGCACAGGTTGCCGACCCCGCTTCCGGCCGGGTCCTGCGTTTTTCCAGCACCCAGGACAGCTGCCATCTGTATTCCGATGCGCGCTGTTTTTCCCTGCTGGCGCAGGACGTGCAATTGCAGCCGGGACAGGTGAGGCGGTTCCAGCTCGCCTACCGTTTGGGCGTGCAGGATATCGACGCGTTTGACATATCCGAACCGGTATCAATGATGTCAAATAAGTGATTGGTCAGATATGCGTGGCAGTTCTACCATGGGGTAGTTTTTCCCTCATTTATTTTTGCCCTTACCGACGCTGCCAACCTGCCATGAACATACTCACCATCGATGCCGGCACCACCAATACGCGTACCTTGCTGTGGCGCGACGGCGCCGTCGTCGCCCAGGCGCAGCTGGAAACGGGCGTGCGCAATACCGCCATCGATGGCCATAACGGCGCGCTGAAACAGGCGCTGCGCGACACCATCGCCAGCGTGCTGGCCAGCGCGGGCATCGCGCCGTCCGCCGTGGACCTGGCGCTGGCGTCTGGCATGATCACTTCGCCCATGGGGGTGCGGGAAGTGCCGCATTTGCCGGCGCCTGCCGGCCTGCCCCAGCTGGCGCAAGGCATGCAGGCGGTGGAATTGCCCGACGTGCTGGCGCAGCCCCTGTGGCTGATTCCCGGCGTGCGCAACCAGCATGGCGCCGTCGGCCTGCATAACGTCGAAGCGATGGACATGATGCGGGGCGAAGAGACGGAAGTCGTCGCGCTGCTCGAGCGCCTGCAGTTGCGGGGCGCGGCGACCCTGATCATGCCCGGCTCGCATACCAAACTGATCAGCGTGGACGAGCAGCGCCGCATCCTCGGCTGCAGCACCACCATCGCGGGCGAGCTGCTGCAGGCGATCACGCAGCACACCCTGATCAAGCAATCGGTCGATGGCGGTTTTGCGCAGACCCTGGTGCCAAAAATGTTGCTGGCCGGTGCGGCCGCGGCGCAAAAAACGGGGCTGGCGCGCGCCTGCTTCAGCGTGCGCACCCTGGGCCAGTTCAGCGCCGTCGAATGCAATGAGCGGGCCAATTTCCTGATGGGCGCCGTTCTCAGCGGCGACTTGCTGGCGCTGCGCAACAGCACCGCCATCCAGATGCGGCCCGATACGCCGCTCGTCATTACCGGCAAGCCCATGCTGCGCCAGGCGCTCGGGCTGCTGATCGAGGAACACGGATTCTTTTATGGCAAGCGCATCATCGTCGACGACCAGCAGCAAGACTATCTGGCCGGTCACGGTGCGCTGCTGATCGCCGCCGCGCGCGGCTTGATTTCCCCGCAGGAGACAGTATGAGTGACAACAAGAACAAGCGTCCCTTGCGTTCGCAAGCGTGGTTTGGCGGCGACGACAAGGACAGTTTCATTCACCGCAGCTGGATGAAGAACCAGGGCTATCCCAGCGACGCTTTCGATGGCCGTCCCGTCATCGGCATCTGCAATACCTGGTCCGAGCTGACGCCCTGCAATGGCCATTTCCGCGACCTGGCCGAGATGGTCAAGCGCGGCGTGCTCGAAGCGGGCGGCTTTCCCGTCGAGTTTCCCGTCATGTCGCTGGGCGAGACGAATCTGCGTCCGACGGCCATGCTGTTCCGTAACCTGGCCAGCATGGATGTGGAAGAATCGATCCGCGCCAACCCCATCGACGGCGTGGTACTGCTGACGGGCTGCGACAAGACCACCCCGGCCTTGCTGATGGGCGCGGCCAGCGTGGACTTGCCCACCATCGTGCTGTCGGGCGGCCCCATGCTGAATGGGAATTACCGCGGCAAGCCGATCGGCTCGGGCACGGACGTGTGGAAGTTTTCCGAAGACGTGCGCGCCGGGCGCATGACCTCAAACGAATTCAAGCGGGCCGAATCGTGCATGTCGCGCTCCGCCGGCCACTGCATGACCATGGGCACGGCCTCGACCATGGCCAGCATGGTCGAGGCGCTGGGCGTGACCCTGCCCGGCAACGCGGCCATTCCCGCCGTCGATGCGCGCCGCAAGCTGCAGGCGCAGCTGACGGGCCGGCGTATCGTCGACATGGTGCATGAAGACCTGAAACTGTCGCAGATCCTCACGCGCGAAGCGTTTGAAAACGCCATCATGGTCAACGGCGCCATCGGCGGCTCGACCAATGCCGTGATCCACCTGCTGGCCATTGCCGGGCGTATCGGCGTGGACATGCGCCTGGGCGACTGGGACCGCCTGGGCCGCGACATTCCCTGTTTGCTGAACCTGATGCCGTCGGGCCAGTACCTGATGGAAGATTTTTACTATGCGGGCGGCCTGCCCGTGATCATCCGCGACCTGCTGGGCAAATTGCATGGCGAGGCGCTCACCGTCACGGGCGAGACCATGGCCGTCAACGTGGCCGAAGCGGAAAATTTCAATCCCGAGGTGATCACGCCGCTGGCGCAGCCGTTCAAGGACGAGGGCGGCATCGCCGTCCTGCAGGGCAACCTGGCCCCGCGCGGCGCCGTCATCAAGCCCTCGGCCGCGTCGCCCGAGCTGATGCAGCACCGTGGCCGCGCCGTCGTCTTCAACAGCATCGAGCATTACAAAAAGCGCGTCGACGATCCCGCGCTCGACATCGACGCCAGCTGCGTGATGGTGCTGCAAAATTGCGGCCCGCAGGGCTATCCGGGCATGGCTGAAGTGGGCAATATGGGATTGCCGAAAAAACTGCTGGAGCAGGGCGTGCGCGATATGGTGCGCATCTCGGACGCGCGCATGAGCGGCACGGCCTACGGCACGGTGGTGCTGCACGTGGCGCCGGAAGCGGCCGTGGGCGGGCCGCTGGCGCTGGTGCGCGACGGCGACATGATCGAACTGGACGTGGCGGGACGGCGCTTGCACCTGGACGTCGACGAGGCCGAGCTGGCGCGCCGGCGCGCCGAGTGGAGCGCACCGCCACCGGCCATGAAGGGCGGCTACCAGTCCATGTACATCAAGCACGTGACGCAGGCCGACGAGGGCGCGGACCTTGATTTCCTCGTCGGCTGCCGGGGATCGGCCGTGCCGCGCGAGTCACACTAAAAAGGAAAAAAATGATGGGGACACAGGCCCAATTACTGGTCGATGCGCAGAACTTCCTGGGCGAGGGCGTGCGCTGGTGCGAACGCAGCGGCCGCGTTTTCTGGACGAATATCGAAGGCTGCCAGCTGCATGCGCTGGTGCTGGCCACGGGCGAACGCCAGCGCTGGGACATGCCCGAGCGCCTGGCGTGCTTCGCGCTGACGGACCGCGACGACGTACTGCTGCTGGGCCTGGCTTCGCGCCTGGCCTGGTTTGACGCGCGCAGCGGGGCCGTCACGCCATTGCACACGGTGGAGGGCGACCTGCCCATGACGCGCCTGAACGACGGCCGCTGCGACCGCCAGGGACGCTTTGTCTTCGGCACGCTCGATGAACGCCCGTGCCGCGATGCGATCGCCAGCTTCTATCGCCTCAACCTGGACTTGAGCCTGGAACGGCTGCCGCTGCCGCAGATCGCCATCTCGAACAGCATCTGCTTCAGCGTCGATGGCACGGCCATGTATTTTTGCGACTCGATGAAGAAGGCGATCTACCGCTGGGATGATTACCTGGGCGGCGACGCCAGCCGGGTGCGCGTGTTTGCCGTGCTCGATCCGGGGCCGGGTGCCGCCGACGGCGCCACCATCGATGCGGATGACCACTTGTGGAGCGCGCAGTGGGGCGCTGGCAGGGTCTTGCGCTTCGCGCCGGACGGCAGCGTCGAACGGGCAATAGCCTTGCCCGTCTCGCAGCCCAGCTGCGTGAGCCTGGGCGGCCCGCACTACGACGAATTGTTCGTCACGACGGCGCAGGAAAGCTTGACCCCGGCCCAGCTGGCGGGCGAACCGCTGGCCGGCGGATTGTTTCATGCGCGCCAGATGGGCGTGCGCGGTTTGCCGGAAGTGCGCTTTGGCGCCCTGCCGGCCTGACAGGAGAGAGCAGATGCAAAAGCACTTGGTTTTCAATGGCATCCTCGAACGGGGCATGGTCGGTATCGTGCGCGCCGACTCGCCCGATGCGGCGCTGCAGATCGCCGAGGCGTGCATCGCCGGCGGCATCACGGCGCTGGAAGTGGCATTTACCACGCCCGATACCCTGGGCGTGCTGCGCACCCTGCGCGAACGCCATGGCCATGACGTGCTGCTGGGCGCGGGCACGGTGCTCGATACGGAGACGGCGCGCGCCGCCATCCTGGCCGGCGCCCAGTTCATCATCTCGCCCAGCGTGAACGTGGAGACCATCGCGCTGTGCCAGCGCTACCAGGTGCTGGCCATGCCGGGCGCGATGACGCCGACGGAGATCGTCACGGCCCTGCAGGCGGGCGCCGACATCGTCAAGGTCTTCCCCGCCGAGATGTTTGGCCCCGCCTATATCAAGGCCTTGCGCGCACCGTTGCCGCAGGCGCCGCTGATGCCGACGGGCGGCGTGACGGTGGAGAACCTGCATGCATGGTTTGCCAGCGGCGCCTTGGCCGTGGGCATCGGCAGCAGCCTCAGTGGCCCGGGCGCCACGGGCGATTACGCGGCCGTGACGGCGCGCGCGCAGGCCTTCGTGGCGCAGATGGCGGCCGTGCGTATGGCTAAGTCTTCTGGCTAGCTCCCGGCGGGACGGGAATCTGCTACGCTAGACGGGCAATGTCGCACGCTTAACCACGCCCCGAATATGCCCAACATCGCCCGCATCCTGCAAGACAGCCGCATCATCGCCATCGTCGGCATGTCCGACAAGCCCGAACGCGCCAGCCACGAAGTGGCCGACTACCTGCTGCGGCAGGGATACCGCGTGCTGCCCGTCAATCCGGCCCTGGCCGGGCGCGACGTGCTGGGCCAGCGCGCTTACGCCACCTTGCCGGAGGCCGCGGCGGCCGTCGCGCCGGCGCGCATCGACATCGTCGACTGCTTCCGCAAGCCGGCAGATATCCTGCCCATCGCCGAGGAAGCCATCGCCGTCAAGGCCGGCTGCCTGTGGCTGCAGCTCGACGTCGTCAATGAAGAGGCGGCGCAGCTGGCGCGGGCGGCGGGCCTGGATGTGGTGATGGACCATTGCACAAAAATAGAACACCGCAAGCTGGCGGTGGCGGCATGAAGGCCCGCACGCAATTTCGCGCCGGCCAGGGCTTCGACCTGAACGAGGAATTCGCCGGCAAGCGCCTGCTGGGCGCGGCCACCAAGGCGCCCAACAAGAAGCTGACCCCAGCCCAGTGCAAGGCCCTGGACCGCGAGGAAACCGTGGCGTTGACGGCGCAGATCGCCGAGTGCCAGAGCATGCTGTACGCGCAGCACAAGAAGAAGGTGCTGCTGGTCCTGCAGGGCATGGATACCTCGGGCAAGGATGGCACGGTGAAGGCCATTTTCAGCAATATCAACCCGATGGGCATCCGCGCCGTGGCGTTCAAGGGCCCCACCGATATCGAACTGGCGCACGACTACCTGTGGCGCGTGCACCAGCACGTGCCGGTGAAGGGCGAGATCGCCATCTTCAACCGCAGCCATTACGAGGATGTGCTGATCACGCGCGTGCAGGACATGATCGACAAGGCCGAATGCCAGCGCCGCTACGCGCAGATCCGCGATTTCGAGCGCATGCTGAGCGAGACGGGCACCGTCATCCTGAAAGTCTTCCTGCATATCTCGAAGGACGAGCAGCGGGGACGGCTGCAGGAGCGGCTCGACGATCCCGACCGCCAGTGGAAGTTCGATCCCAACGATATCGCCCAGCGCAAGAAGTGGGATGGCTACCAGCGCGCCTATGAAACGGCGATCCGCGAGACCGATGCCGATCACGCGCCGTGGTACGTGGTGCCATCGAATTCCAAGACGCAGCGCAACCTGGTAGTGGCCTCGCTGCTGCTGGAAACCCTGCAGGCCATGAAGCTCGAATATCCGGCGCCGGACCCGAAACTGTCGTCTTTCAAGGTCGAGTAGAGGGCAGGGCAGTTCAGCGCATCGCCTGCGGAATCGGCCGCGCTGTGGCATAGTATCCCTCGTCGATAATTCAAACCAGACCGGAGATCCATATGCTGCAGTTGAAAGATCCTACCTTGTTGCGTCACCAGGCTTACGTGAATGGAGCCTGGGCGGATGCCGATGGTGGCCAGACGATTAATGTGAGCAATCCCGCCACCGGCGAGCATATCGGCACGGTGCCCCTGATGGGTGCAGCCGAGACGCGCCGCGCCATCGAGGCGGCCAATGCCGCCTGGCCCGCCTGGCGCAAGAAGACGGCCAAGGAACGCGCGGCCGTGCTGCGCCGCTGGCATGACCTGATCCTGGAAAACGCCGACGACCTGGCGCTGATCATGACCACCGAGCAGGGCAAGCCCCTGCCGGAAGCGAAGGGCGAAGTGCAGTTCGGCGCCTCGTTCATCGAGTGGTTTGCCGAAGAAGGCAAGCGCGTGGCGGGCGATACCTTGCAATCGCCATGGCCCGACCGCCGCCTGGTCATCACCAAGGAGCCGATCGGCGTGTGCGCCGCCATCACGCCGTGGAATTTCCCCGCCGCCATGATCACCCGCAAGGTCGGCCCGGCCCTGGCCGCCGGCTGCCCGATGGTCTTGAAACCGGCCGAGGCAACGCCGTTTTCCGCGTTGGCGCTGGCCGTGCTGGCCGAGCGCGCGGGCGTGCCGGCGGGCGTGTTCAGCATCGTCACGGGCGCGCCGAAAGACATCGGCGGCGAAATGACGTCGAACCCCATCGTGCGCAAGCTGACGTTTACGGGCTCGACCCAGGTGGGCCGTTTGCTGGCGGAACAGTGCGCGCCGACGATCAAGAAACTGTCGCTGGAACTGGGCGGCAATGCGCCGTTCATCGTCTTCGACGACGCCGACCTGGATGCGGCCGTGGAAGGCGCCATCGCCTCGAAATACCGCAATGCGGGCCAGACCTGCGTGTGCGCCAACCGCCTGTACGTGCAGGACAGCGTGTACGACGCGTTTGCCGACAAGCTGGTGGCCGCCGTGGCCAAGCTGAAGGTGGGCAATGGCATCGAGGCGGGCGTCACGCAAGGCCCGCTGATCGACGCCAAGGCGGTCGCCAAGGTGGAAGAGCACGTGGCCGACGCGCTGGGCAAGGGCGGCCGCCTGCTGGCCGGCGGCAAGCGCCATGCGCTGGGCAACGGCTTCTTCGAGCCGACCATCATCGCCGACGTGACGAACGACATGCGCGTGGCCACCGAGGAAACCTTCGGCCCGCTGGCACCCCTGTTCCGCTTCAAGACGGACGAGGAAGTCATCGCCCTGGCCAACAATACGGAATTCGGCCTGGCGGCCTACTTCTATTCGCGCGACATCGGCCGCATCTGGCGCGTGGCAGAAGGCCTGGAAACGGGCATGGTCGGCGTCAACACGGGCCTGATCTCGAACGAGATCGCCCCCTTCGGCGGCGTCAAGCAATCTGGCCTGGGCCGCGAAGGGTCGACCTACGGTATCGAAGATTATTTAGTCATTAAATACATCTGCATGGGCGGCATCTAAGGCCGCCTAGCGTGAACCGCGGCGCGCGGCGAGGCGGTCCAGCATGCCCTTGACCGCTTCCATCTGCGTGCCGCTCTTGCGGTAGAAATCCGGGTCGATCGGGTTGATGCTGGTGTAGCCCCAGAAATCCCAGCAGCCTTTCGGGTTGTACGGATAGACGGGGCTCGGTTCGGCCTGCGGATACAGCACGATGATCTTGTTGGCGTCCGCCACCTGGTTGTAGCCGGTGCTGGTATAGAAACGGTCGCCGATCGCCTGCGTCGTTTGCAGGCAGCCGTGGAACACCACGTGCACGCGGCAGCTCTCGCTGTCGCAGGCTTTCGGGATGTAGGCATAGCCCGTATTGTTCATGCTGGAGTAGGCGTTCTGGATGAAGCTGCGTTGGTTGAATGCGATCAGCTTGCCCGTCAGGGTGGTCGATGACGGCTGCAGGTCCGGATACAGGTGCTGCAGGATGTCGCGCGCCTGCACGTAGTCGCAGTCATTGATGAAGGGCGACTCCGTCACGGCGCAGGGTTTGTCCTGATTGCTGTCGGTCAGGATGGCGTGGCCCGCGCCAAGCGTGTCGACGAAGCGGATCTGCGCCGCCGGCGTGCCCGCCAGTTGATAGAATTTTCCCACCTGTTCCACCACCGGCCGCGTCACGGTCTGGTCTTTCGTTCCGCTGAACAGATACACGCGCTGGCGTTTCAGGTTGGCCGTGTCGTCGATGAGACGGGCCTGCGCAAAATCGTTCGCCGCGCGCAGCAATTCGCTGGCCACGGGCGGCGCCACTTGCGAGCTGCCTGGATTCATGCAAGTGGTCAGGGCATTCGTCAGGTAGGGAATATACGGGAAGCGGCCCGGCTGGCCCGAGCAGAAATACGGGCCCCCCGCGATGATGCCGGCGCCAGCGACGGTGGCCGAGTAGGCGACGGCAAACTGCGCCGCCATGAAGCCGCCCGAGGACAGGCCGGACACCGTGGTCTGGCTCAGGTCGGCCTGGTAGGCGGGCAGGGCGGGGGCGTCCTTGGTCGCGGCGGGTTTGACGGCTGCTTTTGCGGCCGTGGCGGCATGCGCGTCGCCGGGCGCCAGGATGAGTAGGCTGGCGGCCAGCAGGGTGGTGGGTAATGCGGTCAGGTGCGGGAAGGGCATGGCAACTCCAGAAGGCAAGAAAAGGGACAGGAAGGCCGAGCATAGGTAAAAAAACTGTGCGCTGGGCAAGTACTGCACTGTCGTTGATGTCGCTCAAGCTATCGCTGTTGTTGTGCGTCTTGTACGCGCGCGCGGCGTTTGACATAGAATGGTTTTTTTCCGTTCAACCATGGTGCCCCTCATGTCCAAGACCCTTGCCCAGCTGTTTGCGCTCACCACCCTTGCCGCCGGCGCCAGCCTGGCCATGCCGGCCCATGCCGCCGAAACCGTGCCAGCTGCCGCCGCGGCAACCGCCTGCCCCGCCATCCTCAAGCAGACCTTCAACCGCCTGCAGGATGAAGCGCCGCAAAACCTGTGCCAGTATGCGGGCAAGGTCGTGCTGGTGGTCAATACGGCCAGTTATTGTGGTTTTACCAACCAGTATGAAGGGCTCGAGGCGCTGTACGCCAAGTACGGCAGCAAGGGCCTGGTGGTGCTGGGCTTCCCGTCGAACGATTTCGGCAAGCAGGAGCCGGGCAACAGCAAGGAAATCGCCGATTTCTGCTACAACACCTACGGCGTGAAGTTCCCCATGTTCGCCAAATCGGTGGTGTCCGGTCCCACGCCGAATCCCCTGTACGTGGACCTGATCAAGCAGACGGGCAAGACGCCGGCCTGGAATTTCCACAAATACCTGATCGACCGCCACGGTAAAGTGGTGGAAAGCTTCCCCAGCAAGGTGACGCCGGACGACAAGAAACTCGTTGGCGCGGTGGAAAAAGCGCTGGCGATGTAAGTTGCCGATATACAAGCAGGCTTGAACGCCTGCTTTTTTTTTAATGCCGCGCTTGTCGTCTTGCCATCATTGTCCTAAGCTGGTTGTTCGCGTTTGTTACAACAAAGGAGATCATCATGGCGTATGTCGATGGATTTGTGGTGCCCGTACCGAAAGCCAAGCTCGATGCCTACCTGGCCATGTCGCGCAGTTGCGGTGCCGTCTGGCGCGAATATGGCGCGCTGGAATTTCGCGAATGCGTGGGCGACGATGTCAAGCCGGGCAAGCTGACCTCGTTCCCGCAGGCGGTGGACTTGCAGGATGGCGAAGTGGTGGTGTTTTCATGGATCGTGTATGAGTCGCGCGCCAAGCGCGATGAAATCAACGACAAGGTCATGAAAGACCCGCGCCTGGCCGAGATGATGGACCCGGCCAAGCTGCCGTTCGATGGCAAGCGGATGATCTACGGCGGCTATGAAATGCGCATTGACGTTTAAATGACGAGCTGGGCCGGCATCGCGCCGCGCAGCGCATTGCACACGACGATGGCCTCGGCCCGTGCCAGCATGGTGCGCGTGATGATGGTTTCCTGCGCACCCCAGGCGGGATCGGCCAGCATCGCCGCGCGTTGCACGCCGGGTAGCAGTCCGCAGGACAGGGGCGGCGTGTGCCAGCGGCCATCGAGCCGGACGAAGACATTGCTGCGCCCGCCCTCCGTCAATTCGCCCCGCTCGTTAAAGAACAGCATGTCGAAGCCGCCTTGCGCCTCGGCCGCGCGCCACGCCGCGTCATAGCGCGCGCGCACGCTGCTCTTGTGGCGCAGGAACAGGTCGGCGGCAGTCGTGGCGTCGGGCGCCAGCATGACGTTGACCGTCTTCGGCAAGGGCGACAGGGCGCCGCTTTGCAGCGTGAACTGGCCATCCTGGCGCAGCGCCAGGCGCAGGCGGAAGGGCGCATCGTCGGGTCGTGCCGCACAGGCCGCGTGCAGCGCCGCGCGGGCAGCGTCGGCATCCCAGGCAAAATTAAAATAGGCGCAGGAGGCGGCCAGGCGCGTCAGGTGGCGCTCCTGCTGGCGGCAGCCGTCGGCGCGGCTCGCGTGCAGGGTCTCGAACAGTTCGAAGTCATTGGTCAGCCCTGTTAGGAAGCGGGCCTTGAGCTGGCATTCCGCAAATTCCTCGTGCGGGTCGCTGTCCAGGACGATACCGGCGCCCACGCCCATCTCGCCGCGCCGCATGCCACCTGGACCCGCCGGCTGCAAGGCCAAGGTGCGGATCGGCACGGACATGCAAAAGTCGCCCACGGTATGGGCGGCTCCGGCGGCTGGCGGATCGAACCAGCCGATGGCGCCCGTGTAGACACCGCGCGGTGCGGGCTCCAGTTCGGCGATGATTTCCATGGTGCGGCGCTTGGGCGCGCCCGTGATGGAACCGCACGGATACAAGGCCTGGAAGATATCGGCCAGGCTGGCGTCGTCTCTCAAACGCGCCTGCACGGTGGAGGTCATCTGCAGCACGCTGCTGTAGCGTGTCACCTGGAACAGGGCGGGCACCTTGACGGAGCCCGTGGCGGCGATGCGGCCGATGTCGTTGCGCAGCAGGTCGACGATCATCAGGTTTTCCGCGCGGTTTTTCGGATCATTGGCCAGGGCGGCGGCGCGGCGCGCGTTTTCGTCCGTTTGTTCAGGCGGAGCCGCCGGCGCCGTGCCTTTCATCGGGCGCGCCGTCAGCTCGCCCTGCGCATGGCGCACGAACAGCTCCGGCGACAGCGACAGCAGGGCGCCGCCATCGGGCAGCATCACCAGCGCGCCATACGGCACGGGCTGGCGTTCCCGCAGCCGCGTATACAGGGCCAGGGGCGAGCCGAAGGCGTCGAAGCGCAAGCGATACGTATAGTTGACCTGATAGGTGTCGCCGGCCACGATGTAGTCGTGGATGCGGTGCAGCGCGCGCGTGAATTCGGCCTGATTCACGTTCGCGCGGATGCCGGCGATGCCGGTCGGCGTTTCCATCGCCGGCGTACGTGCGGCCAGCCACTGCAGCACCTCGTCCTGCGACAGCTGGGTGCAGTGTTCGAAGACGAGCACCTGCGCCAGCGGCGGCGCATCTGGGCCAGGGGCGCGCGGCGGCATGGCCAGCAAGTGCGCGCCCAGCTCGTAGCTGCACACGCTGACGGCGTACTGGCCGCGATTTAAGGCCTTTTGCAGCCCCTCGAGCAGGGTTGTCCACTGCTCCCCCTCGCTGCACTGCAGGACCGCCGCCAGGCCCGTGTACAGGCGCGAAGCGGCGCCCGGGGTGCTGGCGTCGTCGAGCAGGGCGAAACAGTCGGTATGCATGGGGACAGCCGCGGCGGTGACTTACCCCAGCAGCATGGCGATTTGCAGCGCCGCTTCCTGGGATGGATTGATCTTGAAGCCGCTCTTGGCGTAGCGGTGCCAGCGTCCAATGACGAAGCTGACGATCAGGGTGGCGCGCGCCGCCACTTCGCTTTCCTTGCCATGGCCTTCGGCGGCGGCCACGCGCAATGCCTGCTTGAGCGCCAGTTCCACGCGGTCGTAGAACTGGTTCATGCGCACTTGCAGGCGCTCGTCCTCATTGACCAGCGCGTCACCGATCAGCACGCGCGTCATGCCCGGATTGCTGATGGCGAAATTGAGCAGCATGCCGATGATGTCGCGCGTCTGCGTCATGCCGTCGCTGTGCTTTTCCGCGATCTGGTTGATCAGGCCGAAGACGCTCGACTCGATGAATTCGATCAGCCCTTCGAACATTTGCGCCTTGCTGGCGAAATGGCGGTACAGGGCCGCTTCCGAGACGGCCAGCCTGGCCGCCAGTGCGGCGGTGGTGATCTTTTCGCCTTTCGGCTGCTCCAGCATTGCGGCGAGGGCCTGAAGAATTTGTAGCCTGCGTTGGCCCGGCGGTGTGCTTGCCATATTTTCTCTTGTCGTTAAAAAAAATGCTGCTTGATGGGGAAGTCCGTCACCGCCGCTAGCGGTGCTGCTTCCGGTGTCAGCCGGAAGCCCAGGAGTCCCCTTCAACGCAGACGGTGAAGGCGGCGTGCCAAATGCCGGACAGATTTTACTTTGACATCGACGTAAGCGGGGCGATTTAACGCCTTGGGCAGCTTCGCCACGCCGATCGGGTCGGCCATTTTCAGGTATTGCGTGACCCAGGCCGTGCGCAGGCCCAGTCTTTTTGCGCCCTTCAGGTTGGCGAGGGTGTCTTCCACCAGGATGCAGCGGCCAGGGCGGATCTGGTGCTTGCGCATCAGTTTGCGCAGCATCAGCGTCGATGGCTTGGGCCGCAGCTGGCGGTGCACCTGCATCGCCTCGATGGCGACGTGGTGTGAAAAGTGCCGGCGCAGTCCCAGGTGGCGCATCACGTCGCTCGAATAGCGCAGCGGCGCGTTGGTGAGTAAAATTTTACGGCCAGGCAGGCGTTTGAGTAAAGCCCCCAGTCCCCGCTCGGCGCGTATCATGGCGCGCAAATCGTCGAAGGCGTGCGTCTCGTGCAAAAAATGCGCGGCCTGCACCTGATGGTGCTTGACCATGCCCAGCAAGGTGGCGCCATAGCGGCGCCAGTAAGCCGCGCGCGCCGCATTGACGATGGCGTCGTCGGCCGGCGTCACGCCGTCGCCCAGTACCCGGGCAATATACGTGTTCATATTGGCCGTGATGGTGGGAAAAATGGCGTGCGAGGCATTGTGCAGCGTGTTGTCGAGGTCAAACAGCCAGACCGGCGACGAGCGGTTAAGATGGGACACAGGCACGAGAGTCTTTGCTAGCGAGAGAAGATGAAAAATTCAACAATCAGGAAAACCATGCGACGCCAGATTATAGTGATGTTTTGCGGATTATTCTTGCTGCCGTTGCCGGCGGCCTTCGCCGAAGTGCCGCCCGTGGCGCAAAACCGGGGCGCGCTGTTCAAGGTGCAGGACACGGGCCACACCCTGTATCTGTTCGGCACCATCCATGTCGGCGCCCCCGATTTTTATCCGCTCGAACCCACCGTGACGCAGGCGCTGCACCAGGCCGGGGCACTGGCACTGGAGATCGATCCCGGCGCCGATCCGCGCGCCGCCGTGGGTGCCGTGCTGAAATATGGCATGGAGGCACCGGGCAGCAAAGTGCCGGCAGATTGCCGCCAGACGCTGGCGCCACGCCTGGCGCCGTTGTTGCAAAAATACGGCATTTCAGCCGAATCGGTGGCGCCGATGAAGCCGTGGATGCTCGCCAGCGTGCTGGCCATCGGCGAATTTTCCACCCTGGGCTACCGCTCCGACCTGGCGGTGGACAATTATCTGTCGCAGCAAGCCAGGGCGCGCAAGATCCCCGTGGTGGAACTCGAGTCGATGGAAGGCCAGATGGCGCTGTTTGGCGCCATGTCGCCAGCTGAGCAGTGCCGTTTCCTGGAAGACGGCGTGGCGTCGATCGAAGACCAGGAACAAAGCCAGGAGGCGCGCGAGATCGCCGATGCGTGGCGCAACGCCGACGCGGCCGCCTTCGACAAGCTGGCGGCAAAGGCAGCGACAGACCCCTCGTTCGCGGCGCAGTTCGTGCAAAAAGTGTTGCTGGACGGCCGCAACCCGGCCCTGGCCGACGGCATCGCCAAACTCCTGGCGCGCGAAAAGCACAGCCTGGCCGCCATCGGCGTGCTGCACCTGGTCGGAGCGAAAAGCGTGCCGGATTTATTGCGCAAGAAAGGCCTGAAGGTCGAGCGGATTTATTGAACGGCAGAAGCGATGACGGCGGCTCAGCCGCGCAAAACACGCGGCAGAGTAGATGAAAAGTGTTCAGGGCAAGGCGTCGAGACGAAGACAGTACGCATGTACGGCGAGGCGAGGCAACGCAGCCATGGACATTTTTCAGATACGGGGATATAAAGTTGGTGCCCTTGACGTGGATCGAACACGTGGCCTCTCCCTTACCAAGGGAGTGCTCTACCACTGAGCTACAAGGGCAAATTAAAAGCGGCGCCAGGTGATCTGCGCCGCCAAACTACTCGCTGTGATGCATTGCGATTTTTTTAGTGCGAACGGATCATAGTACCAAAAGCCTGCTCGGTCAACACTTCCAGCAATAATGAGTGTTCGATGCGGCCGTCGATGATGTGCACCGTGTTGACTCCGGACTTGGCGGCGTCGAGCGCGGATGAGATCTTCGGCAGCATGCCGCCCGAGATCGTGCCATCGGCGAACATCTCGTCGATTTCACGCGCGGACAGGTCGGTCACCAGGTTGCCCTGCTTGTCCTGGACGCCGGCGATGTTGGTCATCATGATCAGCTTTTCCGCTTTCAGGATTTCCGCGATCTTGCCCGCGACCACATCGGCGTTGATGTTGTAGGCCTGGCCATCCTGGCCGAAGCCGATCGGCGAGATGATGGGAATGAAGGCGTCGTCCTGCAGCGCCTTGACGACGGCCGGGTTGATCGCGTCGATCTCGCCCACAAAGCCGATGTCGAGGAATTCGCCCGGATGTTCGCGGTCCGGCATCTGCATCTTGCGCGCACGGATCAAGCCGCCGTCCTTGCCCGTCAGGCCGACAGCCTGGCCGCCGTAATGGTTGATCAGCATGACGATATCCTGCTGCACTTCGCCGCCCAGCACCCACTCCACCACTTCCATGGTTTCTTCATCGGTGATGCGCATGCCTTGCACGAAGGTGCCTTGCTTGCCGATTTTTTTCAGCGCGTTGTCGATCTGCGGTCCGCCGCCGTGCACCACGACCGGGTTCATGCCGACCAGCTTGAGCAGGATGACGTCGCGCGCGAAGCCGTGCTTCAGGCGTTCGTCCGTCATGGCATTGCCACCGTATTTGATGACGATGGTCTTGCCGTGGAAATTGCGGATGTAGGGAAGGGCCTCGGCCAGAATCTGCGCCTTGATTTGCGGCGACACCGCCGTCAAGTCGTCATTCATGTCCAGGTTCAAGTTAGCTAGTTGATTCATGGCGAGTCCGGAAAATAGATTTGTGCGATTTTACAGGGAAGAAGAAAATCCTGGAGGCATTATAGGGCGATCTTGTTGTATTTTCCCTGATGATCCTATAGTCTGGCCCGATATGTCCCCCAGCCAGCCCTTTTACTGCCCGTTACATCTGCGTCGCATCGCGGCGCAGCAAGACACACACTTGCCAATTCAAACACAGCCATGAGCCAGTGCAGCCTTTGCGGCGCCACTTTCCAGTGCGGCCAGCTCGATCCGGACGCCAAGGAACCCTGCTGGTGCGTCGCCCTGCCGCCCGCTGTTCCCGTGCCCGGCAGCGCCGCCGTGGGCTGCTGGTGCCCCGCCTGCCTGCAAGCGCACATCGCCACACTATCACCTCCTGCCAAGCCCTAACGTCGGCTAATTAAGTGCTTCGGCATGCAATTGCTTTGCAATAAACCTTGCATTCTGTAGGGGAATACGTTCAGACTTCGATTTTCAAGAATTTCTTATAGGAAAGTCATGCGCTTCAGGGATATCAGTATCGGCGTGCGCATCAATGCCGGTTATGCCATGTTGATCGTGCTGATGCTGGTCGTCATCGTCCTCTCTGGCAGCCGCATCTATGCCATCCGTGCCGAGACCGACGATATCCTGCAGCGCGACTGGGTCGCCGCCAAGGCCACCAGCAAGATCCACGGGCTGGCGCGCGAGGCGGCCACGCGCATCGGCAATCTGCCGAACCAGCACAAGCTGGCGCTGCGCCAGGCGAATCAGGCGCGCCTGGAAGCGATCAAGCAAGGCATCGACGAGCAGGTGCGCATCCTTGATGGTCTCGATGCGCGGCCCGAGGAACGGCGCCTGCTGGAACAGATGCACCTGGCACGCGCCGATTACTATGGCTCGCTCAAGACGATGTTCGAGCTGGTCGAGCGCGGCGAGGATGCCCGCGCCGAGCAGGCCATGCAGACGCAGACCTTGCCGGTGCTGGAAAAAGTGCTGCTGTACGTGGGCCAGCTCGACGACCTGCAGCAGCAGCTGATCCGCGACAGCGCGGCCAGGATACGCAACGACATCGATACCTCGCTGCTGCTGATGGGCGGCATCGGCCTGGCAGCCTTGCTGACCGGTCTGGCCTTTGCCTGGTCGGCGCGCTCGATCACGCGTCCGCTGGGCGAGGCGGTGGCGATCGCCACGCGCGTGGCCAATGGTGACCTCAGTTCCGTCATCGAAGTGACGTCGCGCGACGAGACAGGCGAATTGCTGCAGGCGCTCAAGGACATGAGCACCAGCCTGGCCGTCGAGCAGGACCTGCGCCATGCCGTCGAAGTGGCCGAGGATGCGACCAAGATGAAGTCGGACTTCCTGGCGAATATGTCCCATGAAATTCGCACGCCGATGAACGGCATCATCGGCATGACCCACCTGGCGCTGCAGACGGACCTTACGTCGACCCAGCGCAACTACCTGGAGAAGGTGGAATCGGCTTCGAAGAACCTGTTGGCCATCATCGACGACATCCTCGATTTCTCTAAGATCGAGGCGGGCAAGATGGCCTTTGAAAAAGTCGATTTCTTCCTCGAGGACGTGCTGGCGCAGATCGCCGACCTGTCCGTGATGCGGGCGCAGGACAAGGGGCTCGAACTGCTGTTCGACATCGCTCCCGACGTGCCGAACGCCTTGCAGGGCGACCCGCTGCGCCTGGGCCAGGTGCTGATCAATCTCACCAACAATGCGATCAAGTTTACGGACAAGGGCGAGATCGTCGTCACCATCCGCCTGCAGCAGCTGGAAGAGCATGCCGCTGTCTTGCGCGTGGACGTGCGCGACACGGGCATCGGCCTGACGCCACCCCAGCGCAGCAAACTGTTCCAGGCCTTTACCCAGGCCGACACCTCCACCACGCGCCACCATGGCGGCACGGGCCTGGGGCTGACCATCAGCAAGCGCCTGGTGGAAATGATGGAAGGCGAGATCGACCTGGTCAGCGAAGCGGGCGTGGGCAGCACCTTTTTCTTCACGGCCCGCTTCGGCCTGGCCGCCGTGCCGCGCGACAGCCTGCTTGCACCGCAGCGCTTCGAGGGCCTGCGCGTGCTGGTGGTCGACGACAACCCCAGCGCGCGTGAAATCTTCGTCAGCATGCTGACGGCGCTCGGCTTCGAGGCGCGTGCCGTGTCTGGCGGCGTGCTGGCCATCGGCGCCGTGGCGCAGGCGCGCGCCGAGGGGCGCCCGTACGGACTGGTGCTGATGGACTGGAAAATGCCGGGCATGAACGGCCTCGATACCCTGGCCGGCATCCGCGCCGCCGCCGCCGGTATCGATGCCACGCCGGCCTGCATCATGGTCACGGCCTTTCATCGCGAAGCGCTGCTGGAAGCGGCGCGCCAGCGGGACTTGCCGCTCGACGGCGTGTTGAACAAGCCCGTCAGCGCCTCGACCCTGCTCGACCAGATTTCGTTCGTGTTTGGCGGCGTGACGGGGCAGAGCCGCAAGACGCAGCGCCAGAGCAGCTACCGCGACGACGAACGCGCCCTGCGCGGTGCCTGGCTGCTGCTGGTCGAGGATAATGAAGTGAACCAGGAAGTGGCGCAGCATATCCTCAACGACGCCGGCATCCGCGTCGATATCGCCGGTAATGGCGCCATCGCGCTGGCGAAGATAGAGGAAAACGCCTATGACGGCGTGCTGATGGATTGCCAGATGCCGGTGATGGATGGCTACCAGGCGACGCGCAAGCTGCGCCAGGACCCCCGTTACTCGAATTTGCCCGTGATCGCCATGACGGCCAATGCCATGGTCGGCGACAAGGAAAAATGTCTGGACGCCGGCATGAACGATTTCATCGCCAAGCCGATCGACGTGGCGCAGCTGTTCGGCACCCTGGCGCGCTGGATCGCGCCGGCCGCGCCGCAGGCAATGACGTCGGTAGCGGCGCAGCCGGAAGCGGAGCTGCCCGTGATCGCCGGCCTGAAAATGGCGGAAGCCATGCGCCGCGTGGGCGGCAATGCCGCTTTGATGCGAAAATTACTGGACCGCTTCGTGGAAACCCAGTTTGACGCCATGCAGCGCATCGTGGCCGCCATCGAGAACAACCAGCTCGAGACGGCGATCCGCGAAGCGCATACCCTGAAGGGCCTGGCCGGTAATATCGGTGCCGGCGGCCTGGCCGACAGCGCCGCGCGGGTCGAGCACTTGCTCAGCCTGGGCTCGCACGACGGCTTGCCGCAGGCGCTGGCCGCTTGCACCCTGGCGCTCGACGAGCTGGTGCCGAAGATCGTGCTGGCGATGCAGTCGCGCGGCAATGTGGCCGAGGCGGGCGGCGCGGCGGTGGCGCACGTGGCGCCGGTGGACCGGGCATATCTGGAAGCGGGCTTGCGCGAGTTGTCGCAGCTGCTGCAGCAGGACGACGCGCAGGCCGTCAAGCACCTTGACGGCATCGGTCCCGTGCTGGTCGCGGCGGGGCAGGCGGAACATGCGCGCCAGTTGAAGCGCATGCTGGGACAATACGATTTCGAAGGTGCGCTGGCGCAGCTGGGCGAGGTGGCCGATGCGCTGGAGCTGACACTGTGACAAGGATAACTATGCAGAGCGAAGGACGGGCATGAGAGCGCCGGCAAGCAAGGCAACCATCCTGGTGGTCGATGACACGCCAGACAATATCGACCTGCTGCGCGCGGTGCTGGAAGACGATTACCGCACCAAGATCGCCGTCAATGGCGAGCGCGCCCTGAAGATCGCCGCCGGCGGCGACCAGCCTGACCTGATCCTGCTCGACATCATGATGCCGGGCATGAGCGGCTACGATGTGTGCCGCGCGCTGAAGGCCGATCCCGCCACGGCCGGCATCCCCGTGATTTTCGTCACGGCCATGAGCGAGGTGGCAGACGAGCAGCTGGGCCTGGCCCTGGGCGCCGTCGATTACATCACCAAGCCGATTTCGGCGCCCATCGTGCTGGCGCGTATCAGGACGCAGCTGGCGATGAAGCAGATGCAGGATTTCCTGCGCGACCAGAACCAGTATCTGGAAACGGAAGTGGAGCGCCGCGTGCAGGAAGTGGCGGCGCTGCAGGACGTCACCATCCACGCCATGGCGTCGCTGGCCGAGACGCGCGACAGCGAGACGGGCAACCATATCCGCCGCACCTCGCACTACCTGAAGGCGCTGGCCGAGAAGGTGCGCAACTTGCCGCGTTTCCGCGATTTTTTGACGGACAAGAATATCGAACTGCTGTTCAAGACGGCGCCGCTGCACGATATCGGCAAGGTGGGCATCCCCGACCATATCCTGCTCAAGCCGGGGCGTTTCGAGCCGCATGAAATGGCCATCATGAAGACGCACACCACCTTGGGACGCGACGCCATCCTGGCGGCCGAGCACGAACTGGGCATCGAAGTCGATTTCCTCAAGTACGCGAAAGAGATCGCCTACAGCCACCATGAAAAATGGGACGGCAGCGGCTACCCGCAAGGACTGGCGGGCGACGCCATCCCGATTTCGGCGCGCCTGATGGCGCTGGCCGACGTGTACGACGCCCTGATCAGCCGGCGCATCTACAAGCAGGGCATGGACCACGCGCAGGCCGTGCAGATCATCGTCGAGGGGCGCGGTTCGCACTTCGACGCCGAGATCGTCGATGCCTTCCTGCAGATCCAGGACCAGTTCATCGCCATCTCCAACCGCTATGCCGACGGCGTGTGCGAGATCGCCGACAAGCAGCGGCAGATCGCGCCATACACCGAAAACATCAGCTGACGGTCTTGAAGAAGCGCAGCATTTCCCGGCTGGCGTCCGGCCCTTTTCCGTCCGTATAGCTGCCGTTGTTGCTGCCGCCGGACCAGGCATGGCCGGCGCCGTGGATGACCCAGTGTTCGCCCAGCGGCGAGCCGTCGGCCTGGCTGTGCGTGGTGCGCGTGTAGCGGTGGCCGTTCGGCACGCTGCCGTCGACGGAAGCGGCCCTGGCCGCCTTGCCGCCCGCCTGGCTGCGCACGCCCTGGGCGATCAGTTCATCGCCATTGCGCGGGTTGACGGTGGTGTCGCGGTCGCCGTGGAAAACGATGATGGGTACGCCGCCGGCCGGCGCCTTGCGCTGGGCATTGGGCATGGCACCGCCCTTCATGGCGGCCAGCGCCGACGGCAAGTCCTGCGCCGAGGCGAAGGGCAGGCCGGAATGCACGCCGACGGCGGCAAACAGGTCGGGGTACAGGGTACCGACGATGACGGCCATGGCGCCGCCCGCCGACAGGCCGGCGACGAATACTTCGCGCTCGTTGACCGGGTATTCGTCGATGACTTGCTGGGCGATGCCGGCGATCAGCGACGGTTCGCCCTGGTCGCGTTGCTGGTCGATGGCGTTGAACCAGTTCCAGCAGCGCGAACTGTTGGCGCCCTGCGTCTGTGCCGGATAGACGACAAAACACTCCTTTTCTTCGGCCAGCGCATTCATTTGCGTGCCGGCGGCGAAATCGTCGGGATTTTGCGTGCAGCCGTGCAGCATGACGATCAGCGGCATGGCCTGGCCGTGGTAGCTGCTGGGGATATACAGCTTGTACGAACGCGTGCCCGCATGGTTGCGGTATACGCCGTCGATGAACTGCGCGCCAGCGGGGATCTCCGCCGGCGTGGCGGCCGGCGCGTTGAAGCCGGGCGGGTGGAAATTGGGCAGATCGAAGCTGGGCATGTCGAAGCTGTGCTGGCCCAGGCCGGCGGGTACGCCCAGGCGCGCCATGAAGTCCTGCGCGAAGTCCTGTGCCGCCTGCGCGGGCGAGGGCGGCGCGGCGTCAGCGTGAGGCTGCCCGGTCCGGGCCTGCGCTGGTGCTGGTGGCGGATTAATGTCGCGCATCGGCTGCGGTGGCGGCGCTTGCGTGGCGGCCGCTTGCGGCGCCAGGCCGGCCGCAGACAGCGCCTGCTGGATCGCTTCGGCGGCGGCGGCGGGGCCGCTGCCCATCAGATTACGGGTCGCGGCGCGCATCTGCGCCAGCATGTTGAGAGGTAGTTTCATGACCATCCTTAACGGTGCCGCGCATCGGCCGGGTCATCGCCGCGAACCAATACGCTAGTGAATTCGCCCTGCGAGCGCCGTCTTGACGACGGTGCTGGCGTGCAGGGCACCTAATACGAAAATCGACTCGATGGTGGCCAGTGCCAGTTCCACCGAGACGTCGCTGGCGATGCTGGCCAGTCCCAGCACCTGTATCTGCAGGCGCTGGCCGGCTGCCTGGATCGCTTCCAGGTCGGCGCGCGAGTAATGCTGCATGCCCAATACCAGGCTTTTACGGGCGACGGTTTGTTTCACCACGTCGGCGTGGGTGCCCAGCTGGTTGCGTATGGCCGTACGGATCAGATCCGTGCGGTTGGAATAAAATCCCTCCTGGACCAGCAGATCGATCTGCCCCAGGTCAATCAAGCCGAGGTTGATCGTGATTTTCTCGGATTCCCCAATTTTGGGCTTGCTGTCTTGCTTGGCCATATCTCTCCATAAACTCCACGTGGCATCCATTTGCCATCTGTATGGATGGTAGTATAGTTCTGAAATATCTCAAGTCAAGCAGGATCTGGCCTGATCGTGTTGTAGGACGGGCACCCGCAGAGTGAGAATGTGTGAAAAATATATTTCCGGAAGAGCGGTTGTTGACCATTGTTTCGCTGGAAAATATATTCACGGAAACATTGCAGGGCGATGCCATCGACTCGCCGGCGCCGTTTCGCGGCATAATGAAAGTCTTCACGTTTACCGATGCCGCTCCATGATGGTCGCTCCCCCACCTCCGCCAGCCGTTCCGCTTTCTTTGCCGTCGCCGGTGCCGTCGCCCTGCGTCAGCCTGTGCAAGATGAACCGCAACAGCGGCTTGTGCGAAGGCTGCCTGCGCACGCTCGACGAGATCATCGCCTGGAGCAAGGCCGACGACGATTTCAAGCGCGCCGTGTGGGCCGAATTGCCGGGCCGTGAATCTTTGCTCGATTTCGAGCCCGACTACTGAGGAAGCCATGCCGCGATCGCCAGCGCTGTTCCCCGATGCCATGCAGGTGTTCGAACGCGGCTGGCTGTCGTCGAACAACATTCTGTTCCAGGGGAAGGATGACACGGCCCTGATCGACAGCGGCTATGTCACGCATGCGCCGCAAACCCTGGCCCTGCTGCGCCACAGCCTGGCCGGCCGGCCGCTGGACCGCCTGTTCAACACCCACTTGCACTCCGACCATTGCGGCGGCAACGCGCTGCTGCAAGCCGCATATGGCTGCCATACGGCCATTCCCGTATCGGAAGCGGACAAGGTGCGCGCATGGGATGTCGATGCCCTGAGTTTCCAGGCCACGGGTCAGCAATGCCCGCGCTTCCGCTTTGACGCCACCGTCTCTCCGGGCGACACCTTGACTTTGGCCGGCATGGCCTGGCAGGCGCTGGGTGCGCCGGGCCACGACCCGCACTCGCTGATTTTTTACTGCGCCGGCGAGGGCATCCTGATTTCCGCCGACGCCCTGTGGGAAAACGGCTTTGGCGTGATCTTCCCCGAACTCGATGGCGGCTCCGGCTTTCCTGAAGCGCGCGCTACCCTGGACCTGATCGCCGGCCTGGACGTGCGCGTCGTCATTCCCGGCCACGGGCGGCCATTCCAGGATGCCGCCGGCGCCCTGCAGCGCGCGTATTCGCGCCTCGACTACCTGGCGTCCGACCCCGTGCGCAATGCGCAGAATGCGGTCAAAGTGCTGCTGAAATTTTTGCTGCTGGAGCGCCAGCGCATCGCCCTGGCCGAGATACCGGCCCTGCTGCGCAGCATGCCGATCTTCGAGGAGGCCAACCGGCGCTTCCTGCGCCAGGAGGCGGCCGCGCTGGCCGAGTGGGCCGTGTCGCAACTATGCAGGGCAGCAGCGGCGCGGGTCGAGGGTGAGTACTTGCTTAACGAGGGTTGAGCAGGGCTTGCGATAAATTCAGCACGATCGTACTTTTTCTGCACTATAATCAACGTTCAGTGTGTCTTTCACGTCCGATCAACTTTCCAGCGAGTCCGCCATGGCATTGCCTGTTGCGTTGCAAAACCTCTCCTTACCCGTTATCGCCTCGCCGATGTTCATCGCCAGCGGCCCGGCCCTCGTCGCGGCGCAGTGCAAGGCCGGCATCGTCGGTTCCTTCCCGGCCCTGAACGCGCGTCCGGCCGAATTGCTCGACACCTGGCTGACCGACCTGCAGGCCGAGCTGGCCGCCTTCCAGGCCGCTCATCCCGATAAAAAAGTGGGGCCGATCGCCGTCAACCAGATCGTGCACCAGTCGAACGACCGCCTGGCGCATGACGTGGCAGTGTGCGTGAAACACCAGGTCCCCATCATCATTTCCTCGCTGCGCGCGCCGCCCAAGGAAATGCTCGACGCCATCCACAGCTATGGCGGCATCGTGCTGCATGACGTGATTTCGATCCGTCACGCGAAAAAGGCGCTGGAGGCGGGCGTCGATGGCTTGATCCTGGTCGCCAGCGGCGCCGGCGGCCACGCGGGCACCCTGTCGCCGTTCGCGCTGGTGGGCGAAGTGCGCAAATTCTTCGACGGCCCGCTGGCGCTGTCGGGCTCCATCGCCACGGGCGACGCCGTGCTGGCCGCGCAAGCGATGGGCGCCGACTTTGCCTACATCGGCTCGCGCTGGCTGGCGACCAAGGAATCGAACGTCAGCGACGGCTACCGCGACGCCATCGTGGATTCAAGCGCGGCGGACATCGTCTACACGAACCTGTTTACTGGCGTGCACGGCAATTACCTGAAAAAATCGATCGAAGCGGCCGGACTCGATCCGGAAGCCTTGCCCGAAGCGGACAAGAGCGCGATGAATTTTGGTTCCGGCAGCGCCAAGGCCTGGCGCGACATCTGGGGTGCGGGCCAGGGCGTCGGCTTGATGGATGACGTGCCGAGTGTGGCAGAGATGGTGGCGCGCCTGAAGGCCGAATACGATGCGGCGCGCGCGCGGTTGAAGCTGTAAAAGCGTGAAGGCTGGGGTCAGACCCGTCGGGTCTGACCCCGGAATTTGGCCATCACTCCTGCTTCAAATCCTCAGGCTTGATGGCCCACAAACCCGGCAGGTTGCGCCAGTAGCCATACGCATCCATACCGAAGCCGACGACGAAGCGGTTCGGGATCACCAGGCCGACGATGTCGGCTTGTACGGGCTTTTTCTTGCCGATGGCCTTGTCGGCGAACACGGCCAGGATGACTTCCGAGGCGCCCATGTCCAGCAGGCGCTGCTTGACGTGCGCCAGGGTTTCGCCTTCGTCGAGAATATCGTCGAGCACGATGACGGTGCGGCCCGCCACGTTCGAGCGGGGGATGACTTTCCACACCACTTCGCCACCCTTGTCATCGTCGCCGTAGCGGCTCACATGGATGTAGTCGAATTCGAGCGGGAAGCTCAGTTGCGGCAGCAGGCTGCCCGTAAACACGACGGCGCCGCCCATCACGCCCAGCACCAGCGGGAACTCTTTCGAATCCTCGGCGTTGAAGCGTGTGTTGAGCACATCGGCCATGCGCGTGATCGACGCCTGCACGGCCTCCTGGTCGAACAGCAGTTCCGCGTTCTTGATCAGGTCACGGGCACGGTTGTGATGAAATTCTTGCATGGACTCTTGCATGGCGATGAATAGGGCTGATGGTCAATGCCGGTATTATCCCGCAAATCGGCCTTATTTGTAATCGCGCATGTCGTCGATGATTTTCCCATCCTGCGCCAGACTGCCTATGGCCACCAGCACCACGTCGCCCCGCAGCTTGGTCAGTTCGCGGATCGAGCTGATGATCGCTTCCACGCCGCTGGCGTCATGCGGATCGTCGACTTCGCAATGCAAGGCCATCTCATCGTTGGCCATGCGTCCCGACACCACCAGCCGCGCCTTCCTGATTTGCGGGTGGCGGCGCGCGATCTCATGCACCTGCGACGGATGCACGAACATGGCGCGCACCTTGGTGGTTTGATCCGCGCGTCCCATCCAGCCCTTGATGCGCGTATTCGTGCGCCCGCACGGCGAATCCGGCGCATCGACCAGCACTGCCGACAGATCACCGGTGGCGAAGCGGATCAGCGGGTAGTCGGCATTGAAGACGGTGACGACGACTTCGCCCACCTCGCCCGGCGCGACGGGAATGCCGCTGCCCGGATGGACGATTTCCAGCAGCACGTTTTCATCGACGACCATGCCGGGATTGAGCTTGCCATTGCTGGCCGTTTCATAGGCGATGCTGCCGATATCGGCCGAGGCATAGGTCTGGAACACGTGCGGCACGCCGTTCTCGGCAAACCAGCTGCGCAAGGATTCGGGCAAGGCTTCCGCGCCTATCACGGCCTTGGTGACGCTGCTGATGTCGGCGCCCATCTCGCGCGCCTTTTCGATGATCAGTTTTAAAAATGAGGGCGTGCCGATATACGTGTCCGGCTTCAGGTCGGCCATCGCCTGCACCTGCATTTCCGTCTGGCCGATGCCGGCCGGGATGACCGTGCAGCCGATGCGCGCGGCGCCCCCTTCGACCATGAAGGCGGCCGGCGTGAAGTGATACGAAAAACAGTTCTGCAGCAAGCCGCCGGCGCGCACGCCGGCCGCATACATGGGCCGCGCGAAGCGCCACCAGTCGGGCCCCCTGCCTTCCGGATCGAAGATGGGACCGGGCGAGACGAACACGCGCGACAGGGCGTTTTTCGGCGTCGTGTTCAAGCCGCCGAACGGCAGCTGCGCGTGCTGCAATTGCTTGAGATCGGACTTGCGCGTCACGGGCAGCTGCGCCAGCGCGGCGCGGCTGGTGATGCCGGCCGCGTTGACGCCGTCGAGGATACGGGCCCAGCCCGGCGCCTGTTGCGCGCGCGCGATCAGCTGCGGCAGGCCGGCCATCAATTCGCGTTCGCGCGCTTCGGGGGCGCGGGCTTCCAGACTGTCGAGCGTATCGGTCATGTTGCTGATTCTCCAATGTCACGTTGCATTTTTTTCGTCAGCCCCGCAAAAATCAGGCTGTATGAGCGGTGCAGCAGGGCGGCCATTTCCCCATCGTCCAGGGCGTCGGGGCTGGCGATATGCACCCATTTGGCCCGCGCCAGGTAGGGAGCCGGGCGGATGCCGGGGCGGTCCGTCAATTCCAGGAAGCGTTCCGCATCGACCTTGAAGCTCATGCCGCGCGTGCTGTGCGCTTCCGCGCCGCACAGGGCGAACATCTTGCCGCCAACGCAAAACGCCAGCACGTTGCTCCACTTGATGTCTTCGGTCGCGCCGGGAAAGCCACGGCACACTTGCTTCGCCCGTTCCAGGTCCATGACGGCAGCTCTTATGTCAGGCCAGCCAGCGCTTGCGGCGGCGGTAGAACTTCATGTCGCGGAAGCTCTTGCGCCCGGCGCTGGACACGCCCAGGTAAAACTCTTTGACGTCTTCGTTGCTGGCCAGTTCCTGCGCTTGCCCTTCCATCACGACGCGGCCGTTTTCCAGGATGTAGCCGAAGTCGGCGTAGCGCAGCGCCACGTTGGTGTTCTGTTCGGCCAGCAGGAAAGACACGTTTTCCTTGTGGTTCAGGTCCTTGACGATGCCGAAGATCTCTTCGACGATCTGCGGCGCGATGCCCATCGAGGGTTCGTCCAATAAGATCATCGACGGCTTGGCCATCAGCGCGCGGCCGATGGCGCACATCTGCTGCTCGCCGCCCGAGGTATAGCCGGCCTGGCTGCTGCGCCGCGTTCTGAGGCGCGGGAAATAGTGATACACCTTTTCCAGCGCGTCTTTCAGTTCGCCGCGCGACAGGCTGCGCGTGTAGGCGCCCGTCAGCAGGTTCTCCTCGATGGTGAGGTGGCCGAAACAGTGCCGGCCTTCCATCACTTGCGACAGGCCGCGCTTGACCAGCTCATTCGGCGTCAATTGGTCCACGCGCTCGCCCTTGAACTGGACCTCGCCCTTGGTGACGTCGCCCCGTTCGCCGCGCAGCAGGGTCGAGATGGTTTTCAGGGTGGTCGACTTGCCGGCGCCGTTGGCGCCCAGGAGCGCCACGATCTTGCCCTGCGGGACTTGCAGCGACACGCCCTTCAGGACCAGAATCACATGGTCGTAGATGACTTCGATATTGTTCACCGACAGGTAGGGCGGCGGTGCTTCCGTCTGGATCGGGGATTGCGTGGCAGTGTGGGTCATGGCTGCTTCTTTAAAATGTTAAACACGGGACCGGCGCGCTGGCACCGGTCCGGTTCCAGTTGCTTATTTCATGCACGCCGGCGTGATCTTCTTCTCTTCGGCGTACTTGTTCGAGGATTCCTCGACGAGCTTACGCACCAGGGCCTTGTCGCCGACGATCCATTTTGGCGTGATGGCGGTCCACTTCTTGCCATCCCACTGCTGCACTTTCACGGCGCCCGAACCTTCATGGTCGTCGCAGCTGGTCTTCACGGTGGGGAACATGCCCAGCGCGCCCACGGCCTTCTGGCGCGCATCGTCGACGTTCAGGTTTTCCAGACCCCAGCGCATCTGCTCGCCCGTGATCGGCTTGCCCTTGCCGAATTTTTCCTGCGCCACGCGGATCGCTTCGACCCACAGGATACCGGCCGTCACGCCGCGCATGTGGTACACGGAGCCGATGCGCGACTGGTCGGACAGGTTGCCCTTGCCGGTGGCGTAGAGTTTCTTGCGGATGTCGTCGAGCACGGGGTAGTTGCCCGGCGTATTGAACGTCATCGCCGTGTAGCCCTTGGCCGCGTCGCCCGATGGAATCGTGTCTTCCTCGGAACCGGCCCACCAGACGCCCAGCATTTTGTCGCGCGGGAAGCCGTTGCGCTGCGCCGTCTTGATGGCCACGGAGTTCATCACGCCCCAGCCCCACAGGATCACGTGGTCCGGCTTGGCCTGGCGGATTTGCAGCCATTGCGATTGCTGTTCGCTGCCAGGCGGCGCGACGGGAATCTTGATCAGCTCAAAGCCGTACTGTTTCGACAGCGCTTCGAGCACGGGCAGCGGTTCCTTGCCGAAGGCCGAATCGTGGTACAGGTGGACGATCTTCTTGCCTTTCAGCTTGTCCATGCCGCCATCCTTGTCGCCCAAATACTTGATCATGGCGGCGGCCTGGCTCCAGTAGCTGGAGATCAGCGGATACACATACGGGAAGACCTTGCCGTTGGCGGCGTCCGAGCGGCCGTAGCCGATCATCGTCATGGGGATCTTGTCCTGCGCTACGCGGTCGAGGATGCCGTAGGCGACGCCCGTGGACAGGGTTTCGACCAGGGTGGCGCCGCCCTGCTTGGTTTTCAGGCGTTCATAGCATTCGACGCCGCGCGACGGGTTGTATTCGGTTTCGCATTCTTCCCAGCTGATTTTCACGCCATTGACGCCGCCGGCCTGGTTGACCAGGTTGAAGTAATCGATGATGCCGCCGTAGAAACCGGAGCCGCCGGCCGCGTACGGACCCACGCGGTAGGAGGGCAGGGCGATGTACTGTTCCTTGTCCTGCGCCTGGGCGCTGCCGGCCATGGTGAGTGCGGCACTGGCGATGGCGGCGGCCAGCATGAGCGATTTGATGTGTTTCATTGTGTGTCTCCTCTTGTTTTATTTGGTATTCAAGTGAACCGACATCGACTGCAAAAACTTAATGGGGGAAGGGCCAGAGTCTCAACTTTTCCTTCGCAATCTGCCACAGCCTGGCCAGGCCGTGCGGCTCGACGATCAGGAAGAAGATGATCAGCGCGCCGAACACCATCAGTTCCAGGTTCGAGGCCACGCTGGTTGGCAATGTCAGGCCATGCGCGATGGTGTTCAGGAAGACGGGCAGCAGCACGATGAAGGCCGCGCCGAGGAAGGAACCGAGGATCGAACCGACGCCGCCGATGATGATCATGAACAGGATGCGGAAGGACAGATCCAGGTTGTATGCTTCCGGTTCCACCGTGCCCAGGTAGGCGTACGCATACAGGGCGCCGGCCACGCCGCAGTAGAACGAGCTGACGGCAAACGCCAGCAGCTTGGTGCGCATCAATCTGAAACCGATCACCTCGGCCGCCATGTCCATGTCGCGCACGGCCATCCACGAGCGGCCCACGTTCGAGCGGATCATGTTCTTGGCCAGCAGCGCCATGCTGGCGACGATCGCCAGCACCAGCAGGTATTTGCTTTGCGGCGTGTCGAACTGGTAGCCGAGGATAGTCATCTTTTGCACCGTGATCACGCCCGAGGAGCTGTAGTTGGTCAGATACGGGATCTTGGTCAGGCACCAGACAACAAAAAACTGCGTTGCCAGGGTGGAGGCGGCCAGGTAAAAGCCGCGGATGCGCAGGGAGGGCAGGCCGAAGGCGATGCCCACCATGGCCGCGCACAGGCCGCCCAGGATGAACGACACGAGCAGCGGCAATCCGGGCAGGCGCGCCATGAAGTTATACGAGGCAAACGCGCCGACGGCCATGAAGGCGGCCGTGCCCAGCGACAGCTGGCCTGCATAACCGGTCAGGATGTTCAGGCCCAATGCCGCCAGGGCGAAGATCAGGAAGGGGATCAGGATCGCCGACAGCATGTACGGCGAGGCGAAATACGGCAGGAGGAAGATGGCGACGAGCAGCGTGGCCGTCAGCGCCAGGCGGTCTTGCCGGATCGGGAAAATCTGGTTGTCAGCCTGATAGCTGGTCTTGAATTGTCCTGCTTCACGGTAAATCATGGCATGTCCTTTGCGATGGAGCGGTAGCGTTGTGCGTCGTTTGCATGGTGCGGCGGTGCGGCATCAGATGCGCCGGATGATCTTCTCGCCGAACAGGCCTTCCGGGCGCACGAGCAGGAACAGCAGGGCCAGCACATACGGGAACCAGCCTTCGATGCCGCCGCCCACCATGGGACCGAGGTAGACTTCGGCCAGCTTTTCCGACGCGCCGATGATCAGGCCTCCGACGATGGCGCCCGGCACGGAGGTAAAGCCGCCGAGGATCAGCACGGGCAGCGCTTTCAGGGCGATGAAGGTGAGGGCGAACTGCACCCCGTTGCGCGCGCCCCACAGCAAGCCGGCCACCATCGCCACCAGGCCCGCCACGCCCCACACCACGGCCCAGATGCGCTGCAGCGGAATGCCGACAGCCAGCGCCGCCTGGTGATCGTCGGCGACGGCGCGCAGGGCGCGGCCCACCTTGGTTTTCGAGAACAGCAAGGCCAGGCAAATCACCAGCAGCGCGCAGATGCCGGCCGCCACCACGTCGAACTGCGAAACGATGATGTTGAAATGGTCCATCAGGAAGGGCATCGGCACGTCTTCGATGGGCAGGTCCAGCTTGTGCACCTGCGAGCCCCACATCAGCTGCGCCAGGCCCTCGATGAAAAAGGTCAGGCCGATGGTGGCCATGAAGAGCGTGATTTCGGGCTGGTTGACGAGGGGCCGCAAGACCACCCTTTCAATCGCCATGCCCAGCACGATCATCGTCACCATCGTCAGCGGGATGGCCAGCCACAAGGACAGGCCGAACTTGTCCATGATGCCGACGCATGTGAGGGCGGCGAAGAACACCATCGCGCCCTGCGCGAAATTGAATACGCCCGAGGCCTTGTAGATCAGGACGAAGCCGATCGCCACCAGCGCGTACATGACGCCCGACAGCAGGCCGCCGATCAGCACTTCAAAGAAAAAATTGATATTCATTGCTATTCCTTGTCTAGTGCGCCACGCCGAGATAGGCATTGATCACATCCTGGTTGCTGCGCACCTCGTCGGGCGTGCCGTCGCCGATCTTCTTGCCGTAGTCGAGCACCACCACGCGGTCGGAGATATCCATCACCACGCCCATGTCGTGCTCGATCAGCACGATGGTCGTGCCCAGCTGGTCGTTGACGTCGAGGATGAAGCGGCACATGTCCTGCTTTTCTTCCACGTTCATGCCGGCCATCGGTTCGTCCAGCAGCAAAATCTCCGGTTCGGCTACCAGCGCGCGGCCCAGTTCCACGCGCTTTTGCAGGCCGTAGGGCAGGCGTCCCACGGGCGTCTTGCGGATGGCCTGGATTTCCAGGAAGTCGATGATCTCTTCTGCCTTCTTGCGGTGCTCGATTTCCTCGCGCCGCGCGGGTCCCCAGTACAGGGCCTGCAGCAGGAAATTCGACTTCATTTTGAGGTTGCGCCCCGTCATGATGTTGTCCAGCACCGTCATGCCCTTGAACAGGGCGATGTTCTGGAAGGTGCGCGCGATGCCGGACTTGGCGGCCGCGTAGCAATCCATGCCGCGCCGGTGTTCGCCGCGGTAGATGATTTCTCCCTGCTGCGGGCGGTACACGCCATTGATCACGTTGAGCATCGAGCTTTTGCCGGCGCCGTTCGGGCCGATGATGGCGCGGATTTCATGCTGCTTGACGTCGAACGAGATGTCGGTCAGCGCTTTCACGCCGCCGAACGACAGCGAGATATTCTTCAGGTCGAGTATCACGGGGCCCGTCTTGCGGGCCGTGCCGAAATGGGTGTCGGGTTCGTTCATTTGCATCGTGCTGTGCTCCATCATGCGGCCAGGCTCTGGGGCCGGTACGTTTTGCTGTCCCAGATCTGCAGGTCGGCGCTGGTCGAGCCAAGGCGGCCATCCTCGAATTTCACCTGGGTCTCGATATATTGCGTTGCCTTGCCCTCATACAGGGCGGAGATCAGCACCGCGTATTTTTCGGCGATGAATTTGCGGCGCACCTTGCGCGTGCGCGTCAGCTCATCGTCATCCGGGTCGAGTTCCTTGTGCAGCACCAGGAAGCGGTGCACCTGCGTGCGGTCCATCAGCGGGTCGGCCGCCAGTTCCGCGTTGACCTGCTCGATGCAGTCGCGAATCAGACCGTAGGTTTCGGCGCGCGCCGCGAGGTCCGTGTAGCCGGAGTAGGCGATGCCGCGCCGCTCCGACCAGTTGCCCACCGCTTCGATGTCGATGTTGATGAAGGCGCACACCTGGTCTCGCGCATGGCCGAAGGCCACCACTTCCTTGATGAAGGGGAAGAACTTGAGCTTGTTTTCGATGTAGTTGGGGGCGAACATGGCGCCGCAATTCAGCTTGCCCACATCGGCCGCGCGGTCGATGATTTTCAGATGGCCTTCGCTGTCGAACACGCCCGCGTCGCCCGTGTGGAAGTAGCCGTCGTTGTCGATCACTTCGGCGGTGGCATCGGGGCGCTTGAAGTAGCCGCTCATGGTGGCGGGCGACTTGACCAGCACTTCGCCATTGGCCGCCAGCTTGACTTCCACCCCTGGCGCGGGCAGTCCGACGCTGTCGAACTTGATATTGCCGTCCGGTTGCAGACACACATAGGCGCAGGTTTCGGTGGAGCCGTACAGCTGCTTGAGGTTGACGCCGATCGAGCGGTAGAAGCGGAACAGGTCGGGGCCGATGGCGGCGCCGGCCGTGTAGGCAACGCGCACGCGCGACAGTCCCAGCACGTTTTTCAGGGGGCCATAGACGAGCAGCTCGCCCAGCTTGTAGCTGAGGCGGTCCGCCAGCGAAACGGGCTTGCCGTCCAAAATCTGCGCGCCGCAGCGCTTGGCCACGTCCATGAAGTGACTGAACATGCGGCGTTTGATGCTGCTGGCGTCTTCCATGCGTATCATCACGCTGGTGAGCATGTTTTCGAACACGCGCGGCGGCGCAAAGTAGCAGGTGGGGCCGATTTCGCGCATGTCGATCATCACCGTGTCGCCCGATTCCGGGCAGTTGACGGTAAAGCCGGCCACCATGGCCTGCGCCAGCGAAAACAGGCAGTCGCCCACCCACGCCATGGGCAGGTAGGACAGGATGTCTTCATTGTCGGTGAGCTGGTCGAAGGCGACGCCGCCTTCGCCGGCTGCCAGCAGCGCCGTATGGCTCTGGCACACGCCCTTCGGTTTGCCCGTGGTGCCCGAGGTGTAGAGGATCACGGCCGAGTCGCTGCCCTGGCCCGCTGCCACGGCGGCGTCGAAAAAACCCGGGTGTTCGCGGTCGTAGGCGCGGCCGAGCACCTGCAGGGCGGCAAAGGACGTCAGCTCCGGCTGGCGGTAATGGCGCATGCCCCGTTCATCGTCATAGGCGATGTGGGCGACGTGCGGATACAGGGCCTTGAGCTCGAGCAGCTTGTCGACCTGCTCCTGGTCTTCGACGATGGCGTAGCGGATTTCCGCATCCTGCAGTACGTAGGCCATGTCGGCGGCCGGCGCGTCCTGGTACAGCGGCACGGGCACGCCGCCCAGGCTTTGCGCGGCCAGCATGGCCCAGTACAGGCGGGGACGGTTGTCGCCGATGATGGCCAGGTTCATGCCGCGCTGGAAGCCGATGGCGGCCAGGCCGCAGGCCAGCGCGCGCACTTCCTCGTTGACCTCGGCCCAGGTCCAGGTCTGCCAGATGCCCAGATGTTTTTCGCGAAAGGCGGGCTTGTCGGATCGTACTGTCCCGTGTTGCAATAAGCGCCGCGGAAAAGTCGGCATTGTTGCTGTGGTATGCGTTTGCACCAGTGTCTCCCTGTTGCTTGTCTCAGGCTCCACCTCGTTGGATGGCGCTCTGTGTTTTTTATGTGTAAGGCGTTTGTGCAATGATAGTAGCTTGCGTTAGTTTGCCGAGTTGTCTTTTCGGGGACATTTACCCACTTTTCGATGGTGCATCGCACAATGACCTACCCTGATATCAGTTTGAAGGATGCCGTGCGCGCGGCCAACTGGGCGCAGCTGCTCGATCCCGTGCAAATGGCCCGGGTCGAGGCGGATGTGTTCGAGACTTTCGTGCCGAAAGGCGGTTTTGTCTGCCGCAAGGGCGAGCCGGTGGACAACTGGATCGGCGTTATCAGCGGCATGGTCAAGATGAATAATTTTTCCGCCTCCGGCAAGGCCATGACCTTCATCGGCGTGCCGCCCGGCAGCTGGTTCGGCGAAGGCTCGCTGCTGAAGAACGAGATCCGCAAATACGACACCATGGCCCTGCGCGACACGCGCGTGGCGCGCCTGCCCGGCGCCACCTTCCACTGGCTGCTGGAAACGAGCTTGCCATTCACGCGCTTTTTGCTGATGCAGCTCAACGAGCGCCTGGGCCAGTTCATCGGCATGGTGGAAAACGAGCGCCTGCTGGACCTGAACACGCGCGTGGCGCGCTGCCTGGCGTCGATGTTCAACTCGCATCTGTACCCGGGCGTGGAAACCCTGGTGCAGCTGTCGCAGGAGGAAATCGGCCTGCTGTCGGGCTCCTCGCGCCAGCGCGCCAACCAGGCCTTGCAGGTGCTGGAAAAAAAGGGTTTATTGCGCCTCGATTACGGCGGCATCCGCGTGCTGGACCTGGAAGGCTTGCGCCGCTATGAGGCCGATGATGGCGAATGACGTTTCGATGGATGACGTGCGGCACCTGACGGAGCAGCATTACCAGTCGTTCCTGCAGGCGCGCCTGGCTGGTGCGAAGGCGCTGGCGCGGCTGGATGCGGCCATGCAGGCACGCCACGCCCTGCTGCCCATGCCGATTACCCTGCGCGAACTGGCCTTGCTGCCGCAACTGAGCGACACTTCCTTGCTGGCGCTGGCCAGTTCGCCGCATAGCGGGCACTGGAGCCGCGACGACATCGGCGACACGGACCCCGCGCAAGTGCTGGCCGGCGACGCGGCGTATGCGGATTTTTCGCGCACCATCCTGGAAGAAGCGGCTGCACATATCGTGGCCATCCATGCCGGCCAACTGCCGTATGTGGCCGATGCGGCCTTTGCCACGGCCGATTCCGGCGTACTGGCGCGCGCTGCGCGGGTGGCGGCGTATCGCGATGAGGGCTGGTTCGCGCCCGTCATCACGACCTTGCTGCCGCAGGTGTGCGTGGCGCCCGGCACGGCCAAGAGTGCGCCATCGCAATCGCTGGCCATCGCCCTGGGCCATGGCGTGGAAACCATCCCCACGCCCGCCAGCGTGGAAGCCCTGCGCACGGCACTGCTGCAGGCACGCCACGCGGGCGTCAGGAAAAAACTCGAACGCAACCTGAAACCGGCCGAAAAGGCGTTGCGGGAGCGCAGTGCCTTAGCCGGGCTAATCGCGGTATCATAGGGGCTTCCCAGCACCGCTCTTTTCGTCCCCATGCAGACACCTGACCAAGCCACTCCCGCCTCCCGTTTGTCGCAGCTGCGCAGCGCCATGCGCGCGCAGCACATCGACGCCTGCATCGTGCCCTCGGCCGACCCGCATTTGTCCGAGTACCTGCCGGCCCGCTGGCAGGGCCGCGAGTGGCTGTCTGGCTTTACGGGGTCGGTCGGTACCCTGGTCGTGACGCAGGATTTCGCCGGCGTGTGGACCGATGGCCGCTACTGGGAGCAGGCGGAAACGGAGCTGGCCGGCAGCGGTATCGTCCTGAAGAAAATCCCGTCCGGCGCCAGCGTGCTGTATATCGACTGGCTGGGCGAGACCATGCAGCCGGGGCAGACGGTGGCCGTCGACGGCGCCGTGCTGGGCCTGGCCAATGCGCGCCTGCTGCAGCAGGCGCTGGGTGCGCAAGTGACCCTGCGCACCGATACCGATGTGCTGCAAGCCGTGTGGCCGCAGCGCCCGGCCATGCCCGCCGCCCCCGTGGTGGAACACGCGGCCGCGTATCCGGCCCTGTCGCGCAGTGAGAAACTGGCGGCCCTGCGTGCCGGCATGGCGGCGCACGGCGCCAGCCACCATGTGATTTCCACCCTCGACGATATCGCCTGGCTGTTCAACCTGCGCGGCGCCGACGTCAACTACAACCCCGTCTTCCTCGCCCATGCGCTGGTGGGCCCGGAGCGCGCCACCCTGTTCGTCGCCGACGGCAAGCTGCCCGCCGCCCTGCGCGCCACCCTGGAGAGCGAAGGCGTGGACGTGGCCGCGTATGACCGTGCGGCGGCCGCGCTGGCCGCCTTGCCAGCCGGCGCCACCTTGCTGCTCGACCCGCGCCGCATCACGTTCGGCACGCGCCAGGCCGTGGCCGACGGCGTGCGCGTGGTCGAAGCCATCAATCCGACCACCCTGGCCAAGTCGCGCAAGACGGAGAGCGAAGCGGCGCACGTGCGCGCGGCCATGGAGCAGGACGGCGCCGCCCTGTGCGAATTCTTCAGCTGGCTGGACAGAACCCTGGCCGACCCGCAGCGCGCGCCCTTGACGGAAATCGGCGTCGATGAGCACCTGACGGCCGCCCGCGCCCGCCGCGCCGGTTTTGTCAGCCCCAGTTTCGGCACCATCGCCGGCTTCAATGCGCATGGCGCCATCATGCATTACCACGCCCATGCGGATTCGGCTGCCACGATCGAAGGCGATGGCTTGCTGCTGATCGATTCGGGCGGCCAGTACTGGGGCGGCACCACGGATATCACGCGCGTGGTCCCCGTCGGCACGATCACGGCAGAACACCGGCGCGATTTCACCCTGGTCTTGCGCAGCATGATCGCCCTGTCGCGCGCGCAGTTCCCGCGCGGCGTGAAGTCGCCCATGCTCGACTCGATTGCCCGCGCGCCCCTGTGGGCCGAAGGCATCGACTTTGGCCACGGCACGGGCCATGGCGTGGGCTTTTTCCTCAACGTGCATGAAGGGCCGCAATCGATTTCGCAGTCCGCCATGCCGGAGCCGCAGACGGCCATGGAACCGGGCATGATCACCTCCATCGAGCCGGGCATCTACCGCCCTGGCCAGTGGGGCATCCGCATCGAGAACCTGGTGCTCAACATTCCCGCGGGGACGACGCCCTTCGGCGAATTCCTGCGCTTCGAAACCTTGACCCTGTGCCCGATCGACACGCGCTGCGTGGAACGCTCGCTGTTGCGCGACGACGAGGCGGCCTGGCTCAACGACTATCACGCCACCGTGCGCGCGCGCCTGGCACCGCACCTGGCGGCGCCGGCCGATGCGCCTGCGCTGGCGTGGCTGGAACAGCGCACGGGAGCCATCTGATGCGCTCGACCCGCGCCACGTCCGCCATCGAGCGGCTCAAGGAACGCACCGGCAACCGCCTCTACACGATGGCGCGCACGGGCGATGAACTGTTCTTCCTCACGGAAGGCCCCGGCTTGCCGCCCCTGTGCCCGCCGCTGGAACTCGACGCCTTTGTCGCCTTCGTGAATGGCCTGGGACCGCAAAAGGCGCGCCGCGTCAGCAAGCTCGACGTGGCGTTTGAAAAGCAGCTGACGAAAAAGCCCTAGATGCCGACCATCGACTTCCTGCGCGCCTACTGGTCGCCGGCCGAGCTGGCGACGAATGGCGTGATCCTGCTGAACCTGCTGGGCGCGCTGCTGCTGGGCTTGCTGGTGGGGTACGAGCGTTCGTATCACGGGCGCGCGGCGGGCATGCGCACCTATAGCCTCGTCTGCATGGCCTCGGCCGCGCTGACCGTGCTGGGCGGCTATCCCGAATTCTGGTACGGCGGCCATGGCGCCATCGTCGGCAGCGACCCCACGCGCGTCATCCAGGGCATCGTCACGGGCGTGGGTTTCCTCGGCGCCGGCGTCATCATGCGTGAGGGCTTCAATATCAGCGGTCTGACGACGGCCGCCTCGATCTGGGCTTCGTCCGTGATCGGCATCATGGTCGGCATCGGTTTTTATCTGTCGGCCATGGGCCTGGCCTTCCTGTGCGCGATGGCGATGATTTTCCTGTCAAAATTGGAGAACTGGCTGCCTTCGCGCCACGCGGTGGCCATCACCATGCGCTTCAAGCAAGGGTTCATTCCGCGCGAGGATGCGCTGCGGCGCATGGCCGCCAAACGCGGCTACGACATCGCCGGCGGCTCGCTGACCATCGGCAGCAGCGATGGCATGCAGGAATGGCGCTTTGTCGCCATCGCGCATGGCAAGAACACGGGCGCCAGCCTGTCGGCCATGTCGGCCGAACTGGCCGCCTTCGAAGGCATCGCCGGCTTCCAGCTGTCGCATGCCCGCAATTGATACGGATGCCGAGAGGATGGAGATGGATGGACAAGCCCAAGAGGTACTCGATTTCTGGTTCCTGCCGCCGGATCACCCTGGCCATGGCCAGCCGCGCGTGGAATGGTTCCGCAAGGATGACGGCTTCGACGCGCAGATACGCGACCGTTTCGGCGCGCTGATCGATGCCGCCATCGACGGCGGCTTGCGCGCGTGGGATGCCACGCCGCACGGCGCGCTGGCGCACCTCATCGTGCTCGATCAATTCACGCGCAATGTGTATCGCGGCACGCCGCGTGCCTTTGCCGGCGATGCCCGGGCGCTGGCGCTGGCCGTGTCGATGACGCAGCAGGGGCTAGACCAGCAGCTGCCGCCGATGCTGCGCGCCTTTGCCTACCTGCCGTTCGAACATGCGGAAGACCTGGCCATGCAGGCGCGCGCCGTCGAGCTGTTCCAGCTGCTGTCGCAGGCGCAGCCCGGTTTTGACAGCATGCTTGACTATGCGCAGCGGCACCAGGAAGTGATTGCTCGCTTCGGCCGCTTCCCCCACCGTAACGCCATCCTCGGTCGCCCCTCCACCTCGGAAGAAGTGGAATTCCTGCGCCAGCCGGGATCGAGTTTTTAGAAAATCATCATGAACGTCACTTTGAATATCATCGGCGCCGGCCACGTGGGCCGTGTGCTGGGCCGTCTGTTTGCGCAAGCCGAGGGTATCGCCGTGCAGGATGTGCTGACGCGCTCGATGGCGTCGGCGCAAGCGGCCGTGGCCTTCATCGGCGCCGGTATACCCGTCGACAGCTATGCGGCCTTGCGCCACGCCGACGTCACCATGCTGGCCGTGTCCGACGACCAGATCGGCCCGGCCTGCGCGGCGCTGGTGGCCGAGGGGCGCCAGGCGGGCGCCATCGTGTTTCACTGCAGCGGCGCGCTGGCTTCGAACGTGCTGCTGGCGGCCACGCAGGCCGGCGCTTTTGTCGCCAGCGCCCACCCGATCCGCAGCTTTGCCGACCCGCAGCAGGTGGCCGCCACCTTCGACGGCACGTTTTGCGGCGTCGAAGGCGACCCGCTGGCGCTGGTTTTCCTCACGCCGGCCTTGATCGCCATTGGCGCGCGCCCCGTGCCCATCGACCCTGCCGCCAAGACCCTGTATCACGCCGCTGCCGTCTTCGCCAGCAATTACCTGGTGACGGTGCTCGACGCGGCCTTGCGCGCGTACCAGGCTGCCGGCATTCCCGAACCGGTGGCGCGCGAACTGGCGCAGCCCCTGGTGACGGAAGCGGTGGCGAACGTGTTCCGCCTGGGCGCCGCGCCCGCGCTGTCCGGCCCCATCGCACGCGGTGACGATGCCACGGTGCAACGTCAACTGCAGGCCGTGCAGCAGTGGGATGCGGAAACGGGCGAGTTGTACCGGGCGCTGGTGGCGCCCACGCAGGATCTGGCCCGGCGCAAGTCCGCGCTCTAGGCGGCGTGCAGGCGGTTGCGGCCCTGCTCCTTGGCCTGGTACAAGGCGCTGTCGGCGCGCGAAAAGAAGGCCGATTCGCTTTCCTCCGGCCGGTACTCGGTCACGCCCAGGCTGATCGTCACGGGGACGCGCGGCTCGGGCAGGCCAAAATCGTGCTGTTCGATGGCGGCACGCAGGTTTTCCGCCACTTCCGCCGCTTTGGCCAGGCTGCAGTTATTCAGCAGCACCAGGTATTCCTCGCCGCCCCAGCGCGTGATGACATCGCTTTCGCGCACGGTGGCGCGCGCCACGTCCGCCACGCCACGGATGACCTTGTCGCCCCACAGGTGGCCGTGGGTATCGTTGACGCGCTTGAAGAAATCGATGTCGAAGAGGATGGCCGACATCGGTTGCTCGTTGCGTTTGGACAATAACATCGCGCGCTGGAACAGCAATTCCAGCGACTGGCGGTTCAATAGCCCGGTCAGCGCATCCGTCGAGGCGATGCGCTCGATGCGGCGCTGGTAGCGGTTCACCGTCAGCAGAGTCAGCACGAGCACCAGCAGGGTGACGCCAAAGCTGATGGCCAGGTTGAAGATGAATACGCGCTGCAGCGACTGGACTTCGTCGCTGACGTTCTGCTCGACCACCAGGTACCAGCCCAGTTCGGGAATGAAACGTGAGTTGACGAGGATTTGCGCGCGGCCCAGCTGGTACGACAGATGCGTCGGTTCGCTGCGGTGATTGATGATTTGCCCGGCAATGGCGCTCACGCCGGGCAGGCTGCGGATGTTGCCATGCCCGTTGCGCACGCTCTTGCCCGCCAGCACCAGTGTGCCGGCGGCATCGACAAAATAGATGTTGCGGTGGAAGCGCGCCTGGTAGCGGTCGATGATGTGGCTCATGGTGGCCAGGGTCAGGCCGATGCCGGTGGCGCCGATGAACTGGCCGTTGTAATCGTAGACGCGGTGGTTGATGAAGATGGTCATGCTGTCGCGGTTGGCCATGTCCACGTCGACATTCGTTTCATAGTCGGTCTTGTCCATGGCGCGCACGCGGTAATACCAGATGTCGCGCGTCGCTTGCGGGCTGACGGATTTCAAGGTGCCTTCCGCGTAATAGTATTTGCTGCTCTTGTCCGAGACGAGAAAGCTGGTGATGGCGCCGTATTTCTTCTTGACCTCGGCCAGGTAGCGCACGATCTGTTCCGGCTTGTTTTCGCCGGCCAGTATCCAGTCGCGCACGAAGGTGTCGTGCGCCATCAGCGAGGAGATGAAGACGGGGCGCAGCATGTCCTTCTGGATTTCCGAGTAAATGTTGTCGCCCGTCAGCGGCAGGGTCTGGTCGGCGATGCCGTGTTCGATGGCCTGGCGCGAGGCCAGGTAGCTGGCCAGGCTGGTCGCCATGAAGCCCGCCCCCAGGATCAGGGTCAGGAGGATGAGCAGGCGGTACTTGATCGACAGAAGACGCATGGAGACGAGGCAGTGGCAGGCGGGAAGGCCATCGTGAGGCAAGCTAAAAGTATGCAACAGGGCGGGTATTGGCGCAATGATAACTGGTTTTATTGATAATTTACCCTGGCGAACGCGACAAGATAACCACGACTTACCAAATAAAAGTGCCGATTTGTCGACAAAGATGCAAATTAGCAATAAGATTTGACGAGGGGAATCATTGCGCACCGCCCCTGTCTTGCCGCCCGTTTCAGGCGCGGGACATTCCGCGCAGGGAGTGTTGCATGTTATTTTTAAAGAGTACGTCCGTCAGCAAGGCCCCCGGCATCTACGAGGTCGACATCGCCGCCAAGCCGCCTGGCAAGACCTTCGGCATTTTTCTTGCCACCGATCCCGACCATCCGCCGCTGGCCTTGCTGGGGCAATTGAAGGCGCTCGGCTTCGAGAACACCTATAGTTCGCCCTACCTGCACAAGGATGCGGGCAAAGTACTGGACCTGCATTTCCAGAAGGATGGCACGGATATCTTCAAGGGCTGGAAAACCGAAGAGTGCACGCACAACCTGGCAGCCATCACGGCCCTGTTCGAGGAGCATGGCATTGCTATCTCCCCAAGGGTGATGTCGATGGCGGAAGCCTACGCGTAATTTATCTCAACCGCTTCAACCCGCCTCCACGCCGACGTGATACAGCGCCCACGGGCAGCTGGCGAACCGTTCGGCCAGGGGCAGTGCCGCCACGGCCGCGATGCGGTCGGCATCATGGATCGCCCATAGGGGCCCCAGGCCGCCCAGCGCCATCGCCTGTCCATCCAGGTGGGTCGCGACAATAAAACGCTGTGCGCGCGCCTGTGCCATGGTCAGCGCCGCCGCATAGCCATCCACGGCGCGCAGCAGCAGGCGGATATCGCCTTCCTCGGGCGCGCCCGCCGCCTTCAAGACATCGACCAGCAGCGGCCCGCGCAGGGCATGCGCCTTGCCGTCGTATTCCAGGGTGGGATGGATGGTGCGCGCCGGCAAGTTCGTCAGCGCCGCAAAGTCGAATGCCCGTGCCCGCTCAAAACTGATTTTTTGCTTGTGCATCATCTGGTCGCGCACGGCGTCGAACGGACCCCGGTTCGGCTTGTCGATGCTGCCCGTGACGGTCAGCAGGGCCGGACCGCGCAGGCCGGCGGGCGCTGCCCGGGCGATGGCGGGCAGGGCCGCACCGGCCATGGCGGCGGCGAGAAACTGGCGTTTGTGCATGCACTTCTCCTCTCGACTGAAAATCGCTAATGTTCTTAAGTCTATCTTAAGTTCGCTCAACGGTGCGCATTTTATGGTTATTGTCAGTTTGGAATGTCCACTTACATCTTGTCACAGTTCTTACGGAATGGAGAAAGACGTAGCTTTTTTCGGCTGTTATTGTGTACTCATCGCACTTCGCTGAACTGCGAATCCAGGCACCATTCACTAATTGAGAGAGAGAACATGATGAAGAAGAAAATCCTGTTTGCAATGATCGCTTCCGTTACCGCATTCACCGGCATGAGCGCCGCGCACGCCGAAGGCGCCTATGTGGGTGCCGGCGTCACGGGCAACCGCTACAATTTCGATATTCCTGGCGCCACCAGCGCCGACAATCACAGTGGCTACAAGGCTGGCGCCAAGATCTTCGCCGGTTACGATTTCGATAAAACCTGGGCGGTCGAGGGCGGTTACGCTGATTTCGGCAGCAAGGATTACAGCTATGTCACCGGCGCCGGCAACGGTTCCGTGAAAAGCGATTCGCACGGCTATTACCTGGCCGGCAAGGCTACCATGCCCGTGAGCGATAAAGTCGGCGTGTTCGGCAAGCTCGGCGTGGCCAAGGTCAAGAACAGCTTGAGCGGTACGGGCCTGTCGACCGGCATCAGCGGCAACGACAAGACGGGCGTGTACGCTTCCGTCGGCGCCCAGTACGCGATCAACGAGAAAGTCTCGCTGACGGCGGAAGTGGAACACTTCGGCAAGAGCGCCGACCAGGGCCGCAAGGCGACGGGCCTGGCACTGGGCGCACGCTACAACTTCTAAAAACCTACTGCGCGGCACGCTTTGCGGCCTCCGATGCTCACTGTGCTATAGCACAGTTCCGCTCCTCAGCCACAATTCGTTGCCGCTCGCTACGGTTTTAAAAACTGGAAGTTTGCTGAAAAAAAAGGCAGTTACCGCGAGGTAACTGCCTTTTTGCGTTGCCGGACCGAAATTACGTGGTCAAAGGCTTGTAGCGGATACGCTTCGGTTTCGCGCCTTCTTCGCCCAGGCGTTTCTTCTTGTCGGCTTCATATTCCTGATAGTTGCCGTCAAAGAAAGTGACCTGCGAATTGCCTTCGAAGGCCAGGATGTGCGTGGCGATACGGTCGAGGAACCAGCGATCATGGGAGATGACCATGACGCTGCCGGCAAATTCCAGCAGGGCGTCTTCCAGCGCGCGCAAGGTTTCCACGTCCAGATCGTTCGACGGTTCATCAAGCAGCAGGACGTTGCCGCCCATCAACAGGGTTTTCGCCAGGTGCAGACGGCCACGTTCACCGCCGGACAGGTTGCCCACTTGCTTTTGCTGGTCCGAGCCCTTGAAGTTGAAGCGGCCCAGGTAGGCGCGCGACGGCATCTCGAAACGGCCCACCGTCAGCATGTCGGCGCCGCCGGAGACGTCTTCGAACACGGACTTGTTGTCAGCGAGACTATCGCGGTTCTGGTCGACGATGGACACGCGCGCCGTCTGGCCGATGGCCACTTCGCCGCTGTCCGGTGTTTCCTTGCCGGTGATCATCTTGAACAGGGTCGATTTACCGGCGCCGTTGGGGCCGATGATGCCGACGATGGCGCCTGGCGGCACCGTAAAGCTCAGGTTATCGATCAGCAGGCGGTCGCCGAATGCTTTCGACACGTTCTTGAATTCGATGACTTCATTGCCCAGGCGTTCGGCCACGGGAATGAAGATTTCCTGCGTTTCGTTGCGCTTCTGGTATTCGTGCTCGGACAGCTCGTTGAAGCGGGCCAGGCGGGCTTTCGACTTGGCCTGGCGCGCTTTCGGGTTCTGGCGCGACCATTCCAATTCCTTCTGCAGCGCCTTCTGGCGCGCCGATTCCGTCGCTTCCTCCTGTTTCAGGCGGGCTTGCTTCTGATCCAGCCAGGTCGAGTAGTTACCCTTCCATGGAATGCCGTGGCCGCGGTCCAGCTCCAGAATCCACTCGGCCGCGTTGTCGAGGAAGTAGCGGTCATGGGTGATGGCCACCACGGTGCCGGGGAAGCGCAGCAGGAATTGTTCCAGCCAGTCGACCGATTCCGCATCCAGATGGTTGGTCGGTTCGTCGAGCAGCAGCATGTCGGGCTTGGACAGCAGCAGCTTGCACAGCGCCACGCGGCGCTTTTCACCGCCGGACAGCACGCCGATGGTGGCGTCCCAAGGCGGCAGGCGCAGTGCGTCGGCGGCCATTTCCAGCTGCAGATTCAGATTGCCGCCGTCGGAGGTCGAGATGATCGCTTCCAGGCGTGCCTGTTCCGTGGCCAGGGCGTCGAAATCGGCGTCTTCCTCGGCATACGCGGCGTACACGGCTTCCAGCTTGGCTTGCGCTTCAAATACTTCGCCCAGGCCCGATTCGACTTCCTGGCGCACGGTTTTTGCCGGGTCCAGCTGCGGTTCCTGCGGCAGGTAGCCGATGTTCAGGCCCGGCATCGGCACGGCTTCGCCCTGGATGTCGGTGTCGATGCCTGCCATGATTTTCAGCAGGGTCGATTTGCCGGAGCCGTTCAGGCCCAGCACGCCGATCTTCGCGCCTGGGAAGAAGGAGAGGGAAATATCTTTCAGAATCTGGCGCTTGGGCGGGACGATTTTGCCCACGCGATTCATGGTGTAGACGTAATTTGCCATTAGAAATCTCGGGTGATATACAAAGACGGACAGGATACGGTAAACGCCCGCTTCCGGCCAGCGCTGTGCGCTGCGGAAACGGGCGCCAGGGGCAGGGCTAGGCAGTAGCGCGCGCGCGGCGGGCCGTCCACAGCCCTTCGGCCGCATACAGGCCCAGCGCCGTCCAGATGACGAGGAAACCCAGCATGCGCTCGGGCGTGAACGATTCGTGGAAGACCCATACGCCGATCAGGAGCTGGCCCGTGGGGGCGATGTATTGCAACAGCCCCAGCACGGCCAGCGGCAGGCGGCGCGCGCCGGCGGCGAACAGCAGCAGGGGGATGGCCGTGATGGGGCCGGACGCCAGCAGCAGCGCGCGCGTGGCGGTGGAGTCCGTATTGACGAAGCCGCTCTGGCCATGCCAGGCCAGCCACAGCATGTAGGCCAGCGCCAGGGGAAACAGGATCAAGGTTTCGAACGACAAGCCTTCCAGCGCGCCCAGCGCGGCCGTCTTGCGCAGCAAGCCATAGCCGCCGAAGGTGGCCGCCAGCAGCAGGGCGATCCACGGCACCTGCCCCGCCTGCCAGGTGAGCCAGGCCACGCCGCAGGCGGCCAGGCCGATGGCCAGCCACTGCAGGCGGCGCAGGCGCTCGTGCAGCAACAGGAAGCCCAGCATGACATTGATCAGGGGCGTAATGAAGTAGCCGAGGCTGGCGTCGACCACGTGGCCGTTGTTGACGGCCCAGATATAGATGAACCAGTTGGCGGACAGCAAGAACGCGCTGGCGACGAAGCTGGCCACCACCTTCGGCTGGCCTTTCAGGGCGCCCAGCCAGCTCCACTGGCGGCGTACGGTCAGCACGATGCCCAGGAACAACAATGACCAGACCATGCGGTGCGCCAGGATTTCCTGCGGCGCGATCTCGCCGATGGCATGGAAATACAGGGGGAACAGGCCCCAGCACAGGAAGGCGAGGGAGGCGTAGAGCATGCCTGGATTCATGATGGGCTTCGCTGGAGAGTAGACAGTCTGTCATTATGTCCGAAAACATCGGGGGCTGCCCGGCGCCGCTGGCGAAGCGTAGAATGGCAACAAATCAATGGCCGCAAGCCCGCGCAGCAAGGCGGAGCGGCACAAAACCACGACTTTGGGGCAGCCCGGAACCATGCAAAAATACTCTTGCTATTTGCTAATACCTATCATATTGTGCGATGCAACAAAACAAAAACGGGTGCAATCTTGACGTCGGAACATAAAAAAAGCGGCCTGGCCGGCTTGACGCTGGCGGCCGTCGGCATCGTTTACGGCGATATCGGCACCAGTCCGCTGTACACCCTGAAGACCGTCTTCGACCCGGCCCACGGGCTGGCACTCTCGCACGAGAACCTGCTGGGCATCGTCTCGCTGATCTTCTGGGGCCTGACCCTGATCGTCTCGCTCAAGTACGTGACCCTGGTGCTGCGTGCCGACAACCGCGGCGAGGGCGGCATCATGGCGCTGATGGCGCTGGTGCTGTCGTCCGTCAGCCGCCTGTCGCGCTGGCATTTCCCGCTGATGGTGATCGGCGTCTTCGGCGCCACCCTGTTCTATGGCGACAGCGTGATCACGCCGGCCATTTCCGTGCTGTCGGCGATCGAAGGCCTGGAAGTGGCCACGCCCGCCTTCAGTCCCTACGTGGTGCCGCTGACGATCGCCGTGCTGGTGGGCCTGTATTCCGTGCAATCGCACGGCACGGCCGGCATCGGCCGCTATTTCGCCCCCGTCATGGTGCTGTGGTTTGCCGCGCTGGCCGGCATGGGCGTGGTCAACATCATCAAGTCGCCCGCCGTGCTGGCCGCACTCAATCCCCTGCACGCGGCGACCTTCCTGATGAATAACGGCTTTGTCGCCTTCGTCGCCCTGGGTGCCGTGGTGCTGGCGCTGACGGGCGCCGAGGCGCTGTACGCCGACATGGGCCACTTCGGCAAGAAGCCGATCCGCCTGGCCTGGTTCCTGATCGCCTTTCCCGCGCTGGCGCTGAACTACCTGGGCCAGGGCGGCCTGCTGCTGGCCCATCCGGAAGCCGTTTCGAATCCGTTTTACCAGCAGCTGGGCGCCTGGAGTGTGTACCCGCTGGTGATCTTGTCGACCATGGCCACCGTGATCGCCTCGCAGGCAACCATTTCCGGCACCTTCTCGATGACCAAGCAAGCCATCGCGCTGGGTTTCTTGCCGCGCATGCGCGTGCGCCACACGTCGGAAAGCGAAATCGGGCAAATTTACATCCCCGCCGTGAACTGGCTGCAGCTGGCCGTGGTGCTGCTGGCCGTCGTCGGCTTCGGCTCTTCGGAAAACCTGGCCGCCGCCTACGGCATCGCCGTCACGGCCACGATGCTGTCGACCACGATCCTGACCTTCTTCGTCATCCGCTACCGCTGGAAGATGAACCTGGCCCTGTGCTGGGCCGCCACGGGCTTTTTCCTGATCATCGACGTCAACCTGGTGTCGGCGACGGCCTTGAAACTGTTCCACGGCGGCTGGTTCCCGCTGCTGCTGGGCTCGATTTTGTTCATCGTCATGCTGACCTGGAAACGGGGCCGCCAGCTGGTGTTCCAGAACCTGGAAAAGCATGCGATTCCGCTCGACGATTTCCTCTCGTCGCTGTTCATCGCGCCGCCGCTGCGCGTGCCCGGCACGGCCATCTTCCTGCGCGGCGAAACGGATGGCGTGCCGCATGCGCTGCTGCATAACTTGCTGCACAACAAAGTGTTGCATGAGCGCGTCATTTTCCTCACCGTCTTCATGCATGAAGAGCCGTGGGTGGCGCCGTCCGAGCGCGTGCGCGTGGTGGACCTGGGCCACCAGTGCTACCAGGTCAACGTGCATTACGGCTTCAAGGATGAACCGGACATTCCGGCGGCGCTGGCGCAATGCGCCGAGCAGGGACTCGATTTCGAGATGATGGAAACGTCGTTCTTCATCGCGCGCCAGACCATCATTTCGACGCCGGGCGCCGGCATGATGCCATGGCGCGAGCACCTGTTCGTCACCATGTCGCGCAATGCGCGCACGGCGGCCGACTACTATCAGATCCCGAGCAACCGCGTGATCGAACTGGGCACGCAGGTGGAAATCTAGATAATTGTGATCATTATGGCAACGTTGTATCGGCACACAATTTAGCGCCGTGCTTACGTCTGCTTACAAATGGGCTACGTGAGTCCTGTTAAACTGCAGCCCGTACCGGTCCGCACCGTACGGGCCTCAGCCACACACCAATATTTAAAGGGAAACCATGAAATCGGTATTTCAATTGATCGCCACCCTCGCTTGCGCCGTGGCCCTGACCGCTTGCGGTGCTGCTGCCAACACCGAGAAGCCGGTCGTGCTCGACCCGAATACGCAAGTGAAAGAACTGACCATTACCGATACGGTGACCGGCACCGGTACGGCAGCGGCAGCGGGCGATACCCTGCTGGTGACCTACACGGGCTGGCTGTATGACGCAAGCAAGCCGGGCAACAAGGGCGTGCAGTTCGATGCGAGCCCGGCAGGCAGCGGTTTTACTTTCCCGCTGGGTATCGGCCGGGTCATCCTGGGCTGGGACCGCGGCCTGGTCGGCATGCAGGTCGGCGGCACGCGCACCCTGGCCATTCCGTATGACCTGGGCTATGGCAAGGCGGGCAGCGCGCCGAAGATTCCTGGCTACGCCGGCTTGTTGTTCGAGATCAAGCTGGTCAGCGTGACGAAAAAATAAACACGCGCAGGGCACAAAGCAAAAAGGGCGATTCCACGGAATCGCCCTTTTTGCTTTGCTGGCCGGTTTAAGCGGGCGCCAGCTCCTGGAAGTAATACGTGGCGCCGCCCAGGTTGGCCGGCGCGTCATATTGCAGCACTTGCGTGCGGCGCAGCGCGACCGGGGCGCTGAAGGCGGGGCCGTCGTAGACGAAGGTGTGGAATTCGCCGTTTTCGCCGCAGGCGTCGACGCCGGGCGGCAGGTCGGCCAGGAAGGCGGCGTCGAACTCGCGCCCGCAAAATGCGCGCGGCAGATGCTGGCCGTTGATGCACACGACGATGGCCTTGAAGCCGGCGGCGAGAAATTCGTCGACCAGCGCGCGGCGGTCTTCGCCCCACAGGGGCAGGTGGGCTGTCAGGCCGGCAGCGGCGCAGACTTTTTCTTCCCAGTCGCGGTGCGGCTGCAAATCGATGTCGCCAAACAGGGCGTGCTCGATGCCGTCCTCCTTCGCCGCGCGCAGCATGGCGATGAATTGCTCTTCATAGCTGGCCCAGCTGGCGTGATAGCGCTGCAGGCGCGCCCCCAGGCGTGCCGCCTGCGCTGCCAGCAGCTCGGGCGGCACGCCGTGCGAGCGCGATTTGCGGCCATCTTCATCCATGGCCGTGATCAACAGCGGCACGCTCGTGCCGGCGTTGCGCGCGCGCCACAGGGCCAGGCAGGAATCCTTGCCGCCGCTCCAGGAAATGAGCGCCGTCGTCATGCCGCTCGCTCCGCGCGCAGCATGTCGACGTGCTGTATGCCGTCTTCGTCGTACGGCGCGCTGACGGTGACAAAGCCGAACGACTGGTAGAAGCGTTCCAGGTAGTGCTGCGCGCCGATGCGGATGGCGTGGCCAGGGTGCTGGCGTTCCGCCCGCGCGATGCCCTCAAGCAACAACTGCTTGCCGGCGCCGCTGCTGCGCGCCTCGGGCGCCGTCAGCACGCGGCCCAGCGACATTTCCACATACTTGGCGCCCGGCGCCAGCACGCGCAGGTAGGCGGCCAGCCGGCGCTGGCCATCGACCGTTTGCCAGCCCAGCAAGTGCATCGCCTGCTGGTCATGGCCGTCCAGGTCCGGGTAAATGCACTGCTGTTCGATGACGAACACGCGCTGGCGCAAGGCCAGCACCTGGTACAAATCGTGGGGGCCGAGTTCGTCGAACGTGTTCCATTGCCAGCTGATCATGGGTCATCCTTGATTGAGAGTGGCCGTGATTTTACCGGCTTCAGGGCACCAGCGTTGAGCAAGGCGCGCAATTGCGCTTTGGTGCCGGCCCTGACGGTGCAGTTGCCGCAGGTGCGCAGGAAGCGTGCTTTTTTGTGTACAGCTACCGAATTGCAAGCCTTTTCGTACACTCTGCAGCAAGCCGAAATCAGGCCGTTTTCGGAAGAAAATTATAATTATGATAATCTCTTCATGGCGATTTTGCCGTCACTTTTGACTCGGGCATCCACCTGAATGCCCCTTGTAACGTTCTACAAAAATATGAGGAAGCCATGAAAAAGAAACTGTTATGTGCCGCTCTATTTATTGCCGGAATCTCTTCTGCCCATGCCGATGAGAGGACCTGGAATTTTGTCTATCAAGGCTTCGTCGACGCCGCTACTGGCGTGTTCGATTCCCAGATGAAGTACAAGGGCAGTTTCACCGGCGAAGACCGTAATCGGGACGGCATTGTTGCACTTGATGAACTCAGCTATTTCGAATCCCAGGGCCATGAGTATTTGCCTGAAAAGATCATTATTGGCAGCGGGGGCTGCGGCAGTTCCTATCTTAAATGTACAGTATATGCATTTAGTTATGCATTGACGGGTAAGCTGCACTATTCAGTCGGCACTTCCGGCGCTGACGAAGTTTATGTCCACTGGTGGAGTAGCTATGGCGCTACCGGCAGTTCCTTCGGCAGCCTAAGCGGAAATTCGCACACGGGCGAAAGTTGGTCAGATCAATATAATTGGTCCGACCGGACGACCTTCACCATCTCTGCGGCGCCAGTCCCTGAGCCTACGGTCGCGTTGATGCTGCCTGCGGGCCTGGCGCTCATGTGCTTGGCACGGGTACGGCGCCGTAAGATCCCTGCTTGATCAGGCCGGTCTGGCCGCGCATGCGCCGTGCGGCGCGCGCGGTTGATCGATGTGGACGGGCCTGACCGTCATGGATGGCGCACCAGTATATATACCTTGCAAGATCCGTCCATTTCCATGGAATTGCCATGCTCAATCCCCGGCAGCGTTGCGTTGCCGGGGACGGATGCGTGACCTTGCCGCCCGATTACACGATCGTCAGGGTGACGTCGATGTTGCCGCGCGTGGCGTTCGAGTACGGGCACACGATGTGGGCAGCGGCGACCAGTGCTTCGGCGGCGGCGCGTTCCATGCCTGGCAGCGAAATCTTCAGTTCCACTTCGATGCCGAAGCCCGTGTCGATGGCGCCGATGCCGACGTTGCCTTCGATCGACAGGTCCGCCGGCACGGCGATCTTGTCGCGGCCGCCGACGAATTTCATGGCGCCGATGAAGCAGGCCGAGTAGCCGGCGGCAAACAGTTGTTCCGGATTGGTGCCGACGGCGCCATTGCCGCCCAGCTCTTTTGGCGTGGTCAGCTTGACGTCCAGCACATTGTCGGACGACACGGCACGGCCTTCGCGGCCTCCGGTGGCGGTGGCTTGCGCGCGGTACAGGACTTGTTTGATCGACATGATGGTTTCCTTTAGGTAGATAAATAGGTGACTACTAAATAGTGTGCTACTTGTTTCGCGGGCCGTGGCCCCAGGATGCCCGTCTGAAGAAGTAAATCCGGCGTCCATGTGTGCAATATATATCGTGCACTATTTAATTGCAAGCGATTTTATTTCGCGGTGGCGCGGATTGATGCTTTATTTTGATGCCTTTGTCGCTACTACCGGGCTTCCATCGCATAATGGCCACCGCCGCTGGTGCCGATTGCTATTCTTGGCCCACTTCTACGTTCCAGGGAAAAACCATGACTAGCCTCTTCTTTATCCTTCGCCTCACCTTGGCCACGATGCTCACGTACATCATCGCCACCGCCCTCCTGGTCGAGAACTTCCTGCGCTATATCTTCGGACACACGGAAGGCTTCTTTGTCATCGTCGGCGCGTTGCTGGCCTGCACCGTCATCACGAATGCGTTTTCGCATGTGCGCCGCGTGCGCCTGATCGCCGGCGCCGTCAATGCCGGCACCCTGTCGAGCCGCCAGCGGCGCCAGATCGAGATCCCGTTCGAGGCGGGCGAAGCGTTCGACATGGTCGACGCGGCCATCCGCGAACTGCCGGGCAGCGAAGTGGTGGAAAGCGCGCGCGACAGCCTGCAGGTACAGGCGCGCGTGCGCCGCGCGGCGCCGTACACGCATACGGGCTTGCCCCGCATGCGCGTGCTGGGCTTCCTCGAACCGCGGCCGAACCAGATCCTCGCCACCGTCACGCCGAATGGCGAGGCGGGCAGCGTGACCCTGATCTGCGAGCCGGCGCGCAATGCCTGGACCGACTGGTTCCTCGTCGACCATGGCAGCAACCTGGAAAATGCGGAAGCGGTGACGCGGGCGATGACGCGCCGGGTGGCGCAGCGCCGCCGCGGCGAGCAGGCCGAGGCGCGCCAGACGGTGACGGAAAAGGAACTCACGGTAGCCAAACTGAGCCTGCTGCATGCGCAGGTGGAGCCGCACTTCCTGTACAACACCCTGGCCAGCGCGCAGCTGCTCACGCGCAGCGACCCCGTGCGCGCCGACGCGATGCTGGGCAACCTGATTTTATATCTGCGCCACTCGCTGCCGCGCACGGAGCAAGCCATGTCGACCCTGGGCACGGAGCTGGAACGGGCGCGCGCCTACCTCGACATCCTGAAAATCCGCATGGGCGAGCGCCTGAACCTGCAGATTGAGGTACCGCAATACCTGCGCCAGGTGGAGCTGCCGCCGATGATGCTGCAAACCCTGGTGGAAAACGCCATCAAGCATGGCCTGGAGCCGAAAAGCGGCGGCGGCACCATCTGGATCATGGCGCGCAGCGGCAATGGCACGGTGATCGTCACGGTGGCCGACGATGGCAAGGGCTTCAGCGACGACGGCGCCGGCACGGGCATTGGCCTGCGCAATGTGCGCGAGCGCCTGCGCCTGACCTACGGCAATGCCGCCGCGTTTGCCATTGTCGCCAACTTCCCCGATGGCGTGACGGCCACCATCACGGTGCCGGACAGCACGGCGCAAGGAGTGTCGTATGCATCCGCCTGAAATGACGTGCGTAATCGCCGAGGATGAAACCCTGCTGCGCGATGCGCTGGTGGCCCTGCTGGCCGAAGAGTGGCCGGCACTGCGCATCGTCGCCGCCTGCGACGACGGCGGCACGGCGCTCGAGGCCATCGCCACGCGCAAGCCCGACGTCGCCTTCCTCGACATCCGCATGCCGGGCCTGACGGGGCTGGAAGTGGCGGCCGGCGCGCTGGAAGCGAGTCCCGCCACGCAGGTGGTGTTCGTCACGGCTTACGACCAGTACGCGATCGATGCCTTCGACAAGGGCGCCGTCGATTATTTATTGAAACCGATCGCCCGCGAGCGCCTGCAGGCGACCCTGCAGCGCGTGCGGGCGCGGGCTGGCAAGGCCCCGGCGGTCGACGGCGCGCTGGCCGGCCTGCTGCAGCAATTGAGCAGCGCCTTGCCGGCGGCGGCCAAGTCGCCGCCGCTGGTGTGGCTGACGGCCAGCAGCGGCAAGGATACGCGGCTGATCATGGTGGAAGACATCGCCTATTTTCAATCCGACACCAAGTACACGGCCGTCATGACGGCGGACGGCGAGGCGCTGCTGCGCAAGCCGATCCGCGAACTGCTCGACGTGCTCGACCCGGCCATTTTCAAACAGATCCACCGCTCCACCATCGTCAACATGAAGATGGTGGCGTCGGTGACGCGCGACGAGGTGGGACGCGGTGCCCTGCGCCTGAAAACGCGGCCGGAAACCCTGGCCGTGAGCCAGCCGTTCATGGCGCTGTTCCGGAATATGTAGGCCGGCTTAATCGGCCGTCTCGAAGCCTTCCAGCACATTGACGACGTTGATGCCGATTTCCTTCACCGCATAGCCCCCTTCGAGGATGAAGGCGGTGGGCAGGTTCAAGTGCGCGAGGCGTTCGCCCACGCGCAGGTAGTCGCCGCTTTGCAGGGAGAAATGCGACAGCGGGTCGCCCACGAAGGTGTCCACGCCGAGCGAGACCACCAGCGCGTCGGGCGCATACATATTGATGCGCAGGCAAGCCGTTTCCAGCGCGGCGAACCAGCTGGCCGTGGACGTGCCGGCCGGCAGCGGTAAATTGACGTTGTAGCCGAGCCCCGCGCCGCTGCCCGTTTCATCCGCATGGCCCAGGTAAAACGGATATTCGCTGCGCGGGTCGGCGTGGATCGAGGCGAACAGCACGTCGTCGCGCGCATAAAAAATGCTCTGCGTGCCGTTGCCGTGGTGGTAGTCGATGTCGAGGATGGCGACCTTGCGCGCGCCGTCGTCGAGCAGGTGCTGCGCGGCCAGGGCCGCGTTGTTCAGAAAACAGTAGCCGCCAAAGAAATCGCTGCCCGCATGGTGGCCCGGCGGGCGCGTCAGGGCAAACGTGGCGCGCTCGCCGAGGCGCAATGCGTGCGCCGCATTGACGGCGCAGTCGGCGCCCGTCTTGGCCGCCGTCCAGGTGCCCGCCGTCAGCGGCGTGCCGTTGTCCATCGAGTACAGGCCCAGCTTGGCCGTGAAGTCGTCCGGTTCGATGTCGCTGCGCAAGGTACGCACAGGCCACACGGAAGGCAAGGCGTCCTTGCCCGCATTGTCCGGGTCGAGCGCCAGCCAGTCGTGCCAGGCGTGGCGCAGGAAATGCAGGTAGCGGGGCGTATGGATGCGCTCCAAGGAGGTCAGCGGCACGCCGTGCGGCGTGACGATGCGGCCCAGGTTGCGCCGCCCCAGTTCCGCCACCACCATGTCGGCCCGCTCCGGTGTCTCGAAGCAGGGCACCATGGCGCCGCGAAACATCTCGAAGCGGCCCCGGTGCTGGCTGTGCAATTCATTATAGAAGGTCAGCATCGGGGCGTTTTGCGCAAGGTCAGGTGTGCGAGCACAGGGTGCTGGCACGGTAGGCGGCGACGAAATCGTCGAAGCTGCCTGCGGGTGCCGCTTCCATGGCGCGCTGCTCGGCCAGCGAGCTTTCCGCCAGCTGGTCGAAATACGCGCTTTGTTCCTGTGTTGCCGGATGTGCGCGGAACCAGGCGGCGTGGCGTTCGCTTTGCTGCAGGCCGAAGGCGGCAAACGAGCCGCCGTTGGCGCGCAGCTCGGCCAGTACCTTTGCCGATGGCGTCGCGTCCGGGTCGGCCAGTTTACGGGCCTGCGCGGCCAGGCTGTCCGCGTGCTGCGTGCCGCCCTGGCGCGCGTCGAGTAGGGCCGCGACGGGCGCGATACGCGCCAGTAATTCCTCGCCCCAGGCTTGCAGGGTAATGTCTTCGCCATCGCGGCGCAGGCTCAGGCCCGGCTTGCGGCCTTCCTTGACGGTGCGGGCGAAATTGTTCGTGTAGCAGGCGCTTTGCTCGGCAGAAATCGGCGCGCTGTCGTCGAGCGCGCAGAACAGCAAAAACGCGTCGAGGAAGCGGCCCGTTTCCAGGCTGATGCCCACCGGTTCGAACGGGTCGACATCCATGCAGCGCACTTCGATGTATTGCACGCCGCGCAGGCACAGGGCCTGGATGGGGCGCTCGCCCGTGCGGATCACGCGTTTCGGGCGGATGGTCGAATAGTACTCATTTTCGATCTGCAGCACGTTGGTGGACAATTGGATCCACTCGCCATCCTTCTTCGTGCCCAGCGTTTCGTACGGCGGATACGGGTCGTTGACGGCGTGCGTGAGGGCGTTGACGTAATCATCGAGGCTGTTTTCGTGCGGGCGCAGGCCGGACTGGGCGTCGTTCTGGTAGCCGAGGTCGCTCATGCGCAGGCTGGTCGCGTACGGCAGGAACAGGGTGTCGTCGGACAAGGTGTCGAGCTTGTGCGCGCGGCCGCGCAGGAAACCGGCGGACAGGGCCGGCGAGGCGCCGAACAGGTACATCAGCAGCCAGCTGTAGCGGCGGAAATTGCGGATCGTCGCCAGGTAGCTTTCCGACTGCACGTCTTTCGGCGTGGCGGCCGCGTGGTGCGGGCTGACGCTGGTGTCCGGATGGTTGGCCAGCACTTGCCACAGCTGCTCGTCGAGCGAATAGTTGTAATGGATGCCGGCGATGCATTGCATGGCCTTGCCGTAGCGCAATGCCAGGCCGCGCCGGTAGACGTGCTTGAGCATGCCCATGTTCGAGCTGCCGTAGTTGGCGATCTCGATGTCCGCTTCGGGCGGCAGCTGGCAGGGCATCGACTGGCTCCACAGCAACTCGTCGCCGAGGCGGCTGTAGGCATGGCGGTGCACGGTATCGAGCTTGTCGAGCGTGACGGCGATGTCCTGTTCGGCGGGCGTGATGAATTCGAGCAGCGCTTCGGCGTAGTCGGTGGTGATTTCAGGGTGCGTCAGCGCCGAGCCCAGGGCGGCGGGGTGGGGCGTGGAAGCCAGATGGCCGGCATGGTCGACGCGCAGGGTTTCACGCTCGATGCCGCGCAAGCCGCCCAGCAGCGCGCGGTTGGCATCTTCGGTCAGCAATGCCAGGCGGCGAGTCAACAGGTTGGGCAATTTGAGCTTCCTTTCTTGTGCAGCATATAAATAATTTGTGCTGAGATTAACCGAATTTTGGCAAATGCGTCGGCGCCGGCCCAAAAAACGCCGCGTCGCCAGCGTCCGCCCCGGGGAACGGGGACGGCGCTTCGGTCAGGAATTCGCTTGATATTTTAACAAACTGCGGGGGATCTGGCGCGCCGCCGGGTCAAGCTTTGCGCAGGTGGCAGCGCTCAGCCCAGGCGGGCGCCGCTGACTCGTTCGATGCCGGCCAGGTCGCGCCAGCTTTGCACTTTGCTGTAGCCAGCAGCGGCCAGCAGCTCGCGCACCTGGGCAGCCTGGTCGTAGCCGTGTTCCATCAGCAGCCAGGCGCCCGACGCCAGGTGGCGCGCGGCGCCGGCAATGATGGTGCGCAGGGCCGACAGGCCATCCGCATGGTCGGTCAGCGCGCCCGCCGGTTCGAAGCGCAGGTCGCCTTCGGCCAGGTGGCGGTCGCCGCTGGCGATGTAGGGGGGATTCGAGACGATCAGGTCGAACTTTTCCGTGCCCAGCGCTTCGAACCAGTCGCTGGCCATGAAGGTGATGTTGACGCCGTTGGCGCTGGCGTTGCGGCGCGCCACGGCCAGCGCCGTGCTGCTCACGTCCAGGGCCGTGACGACGGCGTCGGGCCGCGTGTGCGCCAGCGCGACGGCGATGGCGCCGCTGCCCGTACCCATGTCGAGCACCCGTCCGCCCGGCGGCAGGCGCTCGAGCGCCAGTTCCACCAGCACTTCCGTGTCGGGGCGGGGAATCAGCACGGCGTCGTTCACTTCGAACGGCAAGCCGAAGAATTCGCGCTGGCCGACGATGTAGGCGATCGGCTCGCCCTGCAGGCGGCGCGCCAGCAAGCATGACAGACGCTCGGCTTCAGCGGCAGTGAGCACCCGCTCCGATTGCGTGATCAAGCTGACGCGCGACAGGCCCAGCGCATGACCGAGCAGGATGCGGTTGTCGAGCGGATCGAGCAGCGGACGGATTTGCAGGGCGCCGACAGTGCTGCCGGCGGGGATCAGTGTTTCTGGCATAGATAATTGATTATTATTTGCGGCGCAGCAAAGTCCACAACATGGTGATGGCGAAGAGGGCGAACCAGATGAATGCCCATTGCGGAATCGACAGGCCGAAAAACGGCTCGCCGGCGTTTTCGCAGGCGCCATACGATTCGAACATGAAGGGCATGAGTTCGGCCGTGAAGACCTTGTTCAGCGCCGTTTCCACCGGGTCGATGCCGCACGAGAAGCCCGGGTTGGCCAGCACATACAAATGCTTGGCGCCCACGCCCATGCCGCCCAGGGCCGCCAGCAAGCCGACGCCGGCGCCGATCTTCGGACGGTTGGCGGCGGCGCCCGCCAGGCAGGCGATGCCGATGGCGAGGAACAGGTAGCGCTGGATCACGCACAGCGGGCACGGTGCCATGTTCATGGCATGCTGCAAATACATGGCCACGCCCAGCATCAGGAAACACAGGGCGGCGGTCAACAGGAGGACGGTGCGTGAATTTTTCATGGGCGACACGGTGAGGTGGATGGAATCGAGCTGGTCATTTTCGCACAAGGGCTGATTTTTATTGCTTAGCCGCTACTTAAACCCTTGATCTGGCTGGGCGCTTTAAAAAGTGTTCAGGGCAAGGCGCAGCGCCGCAGGCAGTACGAATGTACGGCCAGGCGATGCAACGCCGCCATGGACGCTTTTTAATCGCCCAGCGCGGCAAGCAGCTCCGCCTGGTGCTCTGCCGCCAAGGCATTCGTCAGTTCCGTCAAATCCCCGTCCATGATGAAGTCCAGCTTATATAACGTCAGATTGATGCGGTGGTCCGTCAGGCGGCCCTGCGGGAAATTATAGGTGCGGATGCGCTCGCTGCGGTCGCCCGAGCCGATCAGGCTCTTGCGCGTGGCCGCTTCCTTCGACTGCTGCTCGCGCAATTGCACGTCCTTGATGCGTGCGGCCAGCACTTTCATCGCCTGCGCCTTGTTCTTGTGCTGGCTGCGGTCATCCTGGCATTCGACGACGATGCCGGTGGGCAAGTGGGTGATGCGCACGGCCGAATCCGTCTTGTTGATGTGCTGTCCGCCCGCGCCCGAGGCGCGGTAGGTGTCGATGCGCAAGTCGGCCGGGTTGATGTTGACGTCTTCCACCTCGTCCGCTTCTGGCATTACGGCCACCGTGCAGGCGGACGTGTGGATGCGGCCCTGCGTTTCCGTGGCCGGCACGCGCTGCACGCGGTGGCCGCCCGACTCGAACTTCAGCTTGGAATACGCGCCATTGCCCACCACGCGCACGATCACCTCGCGGTAGCCGCCCAGGTCGGAGTCGGACGACGACACCAGTTCCACCTGCCAGCGGTTGCGCTCGGCAAAGCGCGTGTACATGCGCAGCAGGTCGCCGGCGAACAGGGCGGACTCGTCGCCGCCGGTGCCGGCGCGGATTTCCAGGAAGATATTGCGCTCGTCATTGACGTCCTTCGGCAGCAGCATGGTCTGCAATTCGCGTTCCAGTTGCGCCATGGTGGCTTTCGCCGCCTCGATCTCTTCCTGGGCGAATTCCTTCATGTCCGGGTCCGCCAGCATTTCTTGCGCTGTCGCAATATCGTTGCCCGCTTCCTGGTAGGAACGGTACAGGGCCACCAGCGGGCCCAGTTCGGCGTGCTCGCGCGTCATCTTGCGGTAGCTGTCCATGTTCGACGTGGCGTCCGGGTGCATCAGCAGTTCGTCGAGTTCGACCAGGCGGTTCGCCAGTTGATCGAGTTTGCCCAGCATGGATGGTTTCATAGCGATTCGCGGTAAAAGAGTATAGGGATGGTGCAAGCCCGGCAGGCGGGCAGGGGGCGGCCGCGCGGGCGGCCAGCGGGGCTGCGCTAACGGCGGGGACGGAACAGTTTCGGCAGCAGGGTGACCAGCTGCTTGCGCTCGTCGCCCTGCGCATGGTGCAGCGCCTGCTGCGGACCGTGCAGGAATTTGGCCGTCAAGCCTTTCGACAGCGCTTCGAGCACGGCGTCGATGTCGGCGCCCTTGGCCAGCATCTTGCGCGCCCGTTCCACTTCCAGCAGGCGCAGCGCTTCGCTGTTTTCATGCAGATGCTGGATGACGGGCACCATGGCGCGGTCGTCGACCCAGCTCATGAACGATTGCACGCGCGTCTCGATGATGGCTTCGGCTTGCGCCACGGCCGCTTGCCGGCTTTCCAGGCCCGTCTGCACGACCTTGCCCAGGTCGTCGACCGTGTACAGGAACACGTCGTTCAAACGGCCCACTTCCGCTTCGATGTCGCGCGGCACGGCCAGGTCGACCATGAACATGGGCTTGTGGCGGCGCGCCTTGATGGCGCGCTCGACCAGGCCCAGGCCCAGCAGCGGCAAGGACGACGCCGTGCACGAGATGACGATGTCGAACCGGTGCAGCTGCTCCGGCAAGTCGGCCAGGCGGATGGCGGTGCCGTTGAAGCGGTGCGCCAGTTCCTCGCCCCGTTCCATGGTGCGGTTGGCAATGGTGATGCTTTTCGGATTTTGTGCGGCAAAGTGCGTGGCGCACAATTCGATCATTTCGCCGGCGCCGATGAACAGCACATTCTGTTCGGCAATCTTGTCGAAGATGCGCTGCGACAGGCGCACGGCGGCGGCCGCCATGGACACGCTGTGGGCGCCGATTTCCGTGCTGCTGCGCACTTCCTTGGCCACCGAAAAGCTGCGCTGGAACAACTGGTGCAGATACGTGCCCAGGCCGCCCGCCTCGTCGGCCGTGCGGATGGCATCCTTGATCTGTCCCAGGATCTGCGTTTCGCCCAGCACCATCGAGTCGAGCCCGGAGGCGACGCGGAAGGTGTGGCGCACGGCATCGTGCTGCGGCAGCATATATAAGTGGGGGCGCAGCTCGCTGTAATTGAGCTGGTGATAGTCGGCCAGGAAATGCGCGCCCGCGTCGAGCGGGTTCGGCACATGGCTGGCCGCGTACAGCTCGGTGCGGTTGCAGGTCGACAGGATGGCCGCTTCGTCATTGTCGCGCAAGTCGATGCGCTGGAACCAGCTGCGCGCCGCCATCACCGCCTGGCCCAAGTGCTCAGGCGCAAACGCCAGCTGTTCGCGGAGCGACACTGGGGCGGTGGTATGGTTGAGACCGACGGCGAGCAGTTGCATTTCAGGGCTGTTGGATGACTTATGGCGACATTATAACGCTTTGTGCCCGCGCTTTGAGCAGGTCAGCCGTTTGCCGCCGTTCAGCCGCCCAGTTTTTCCAGCCGATAACCGTAGCTGTAGACGGGCACGAGGCGGTAGCCGTGTTCCGGTTTCAGCTGCAGCTTGTTGCGCACGCGCGAGACGTGGGTATCCATGGTGCGCGAGGGCAGGGCCGTGTCGCGCTGCCACACGGCTTCGTGGATGTAGGCGCGCGACAGGGGCCGGCCCAGGTTGCGGAAAAACAGCAGCGCCAGGGCGAATTCCTTGTGCGTCACGTCCAGCACTTCGCCATCGCGCAACAGGCGGCCGGGGCGGGTTTCAAACGTGTAATGACCGAATTGCAAGTACTCGGCGCCATTCTGGGCCGGGTACGCCACGCGCAGCAGCGCCTGGGTGCGCAAGGTGAGTTCGCTGCGCCGCAGGGGCTTGATCATGTAATCGTCGGCGCCGGCCGTCATGCCCGCCACCACGTCGTCTTCGCCGGAACTGTTGGTCATAAACAACACGGGTGCCTTCGGCGCCAGTTTTTCCCGGGCACGGCGCAAGACTTCCGCACCGTCCAGATCGCTCACATGCCAGTCGAGGATGAGCATGTCGCAACTGTCCTTGCGCAGTTGCCCCAGCATTTCCTTGCCACTCTGAAACTCGTGGCAAGCGTGGCCGGCGGCGGTGAGCACCTGGCAGATCAGTTCTGCCTGGCTATGGTCGCTATCGAGTACGGCAATTCGCATAATTGGCTGGAGTGTGTAGCAACAAACAGACGGTCTGCTCTGCTTATCGTAATGTTAAGGAATGCTCAAGTGAAATATAACAGAGATTGCAACTGTGTCCAGTGAAATCGGAGGGCAGACCCTTTACGTTACACTTGGTCATCTACCCCTTACTAGCGGAGAAGCGGCCATGCCAGACAAGAGTACTACCGATTGGACCCTGATACCGGCCAGTCATGCCGAAATCGAGCAAGTGCGCGAGCGTTGCCGGCGCCTGGTGCAGCGGCGCGCCATGATGTCGGCCGGCGCCTCGGCCATCCCCATTCCCGGCATCGACCTGATGTCGGATGTCGGGCTGTTTTCCATGCTGATCAACGATATCAACCACGAATTCGGCCTCACGCCCGAGCAGATCGAGCGCCTGAACCCGCAGTTCAAGATGATGGCCTACCGCGCGGCGGTGGGCATGGGCGGCATGCTGGTAGGAAAGTTAGTGTCGCGCGAACTGATCCTCCACCTGCTCAAGCGCAGTGGCGTCAAGATTGCCACCAAGCAGGTGGCGCGCTTCGTGCCGTTCGCCGGCCAGGCGGTGGCGGCAGCCATCGGCTACGCCGTATTCCGCCAGATCGGCAACCAGCACGTGAATGCCTGCGCCGCGGTGGCGCAGGAATTGCTCACGGTCAGGCCGGAGTAGACCTTACGCGTCCGGCAGCACCACGTTCACGTCGAGGACTTCCAGGTTGCCCTGGCGGTCCAGCGAGATCTTGATGTCGTCGGCATTCACCTTGGTGTACTTGGAAATGACGGCGATCAATTCCTTGTGCAGGGCGGGCAGGAAGTCCGGACCATCGCGTCCGCTGCGTTCGCGGGCGATGATGATCTGCAGGCGTTCCTTGGCCGCGGTCGCCGTCTTCGGCTTGGGGGGGAAGAGGAAAGAAAGCAAGGCCATATCACTTCGCCCCAAAAATGCGCTGGAGTAATCCAGGCTTTTCATAGTTGGTAAAGCGCAACTCGACCTCTTCGCCGAGGAAGCGCGAGACCACGTCTTCATAGGCTTGCGCCACGTCCGTGCCCGTGAAATGGATGGCCGGATTGCCCTGGTTCGAGGCGGCCAGCACTTGCTCCGATTCCGGAATGATGCCCACCAGCGGGATGCGCAGGATTTCCTGCACGTCCTGGTAGGACAGCATTTCATCCGATTCAACGCGTTTCGGCGAGTAGCGGGTGATCAGCAGATGTTCCTTCACCGGTTCGCCGCCCGTCTGCGCGCGGCGCGACTTGGCTTGCAGGATGCCGAGGATGCGGTCCGAATCACGCACCGACGACACTTCCGGGTTGGTGACGATGATGGCTTCGTCGGCAAACGTCAGCGCCATCAGCGCGCCATGCTCGATGCCGGCCGGCGAATCGCAGATGATGAACTCGAAACCCATGTTGATCAGGTCGTTCAACACGCGTTCCACGCCTTCTTCCGACAAGGCATCCTTGTCGCGCGTCTGCGACGCGGGCAGGATGAACAGGTTGTCGCAGTGTTTGTCCTTGATCAAGGCCTGGTTCAGGGTCGCTTCTTTATTGATCACATTGATCAGGTCGTAGACGACGCGGCGCTCGCAACCCATGATCAGATCGAGGTTGCGCAGGCCCACGTCGAAGTCGAGCACGGCTGTCTTGTGGCCGCGCATGGCCAGGCCAGTGGAAAAACTGGCGCTAGAGGTCGTCTTGCCGACACCGCCCTTGCCGGACGTCACAACAATAATTCTTGCCACAAATAATCCTTTTCAGATATCTCTTGAATTGTGCAGCTTAAGAGCGGTTCACGGGAGTGACCGGATTGACAGAGTGTATATCGATTCTGTCTCCAGCCAAACGAATTTGCGCGGGTCCGCGCGCCATTTCCGCGGGGAAACCATCCTCGAAGGTGCGGTACACGCCGGCGATCGAGACCAGTTCCGGTTCCATGGCCAGCGCGAAGATGCGCGCCTGGGGATTGCCCGAGGCGCCGGCCAGCGCGCGGCCGTACAGCGAGGAATACACGTGGATGCTGCCGTCGGCGATGATTTCGGCGCCATTGTTGACGACGGCGGTGATGATCAGGTCGCAGCCGCGCGCATAGATGCGCTGGCCGGCCCGCACGGGCGTATCGATCACCATCACTTGCGCGTCGGCGCCCGCCTGGGCGGCCGCCGTGGGGATATCCCTGGGGCCATCCTTGGGCGGCGCATCGTCGCGCGTCTTGCCGCTGTCGAGGCTCAAGCCTTGTGCCAGGATGGCGTCATGCATGTCGGCCGGCGCATTGCGCACGGCCACGGCATTCAAACGGTATTTTTTCAGCAGGGCCACCAGGGCGGCCCAGTCGATGGGGGCGCTGCCGGGCGGCAAGGCCGCCACGTCCAGCACGGCCAGGTCGTCCTCGAAAAAGTCCGCCACGCCTCCCGTCATGTCGCGCAAGGCGGCATCGAGTGCCTGCGTATCGGCGCTATGCAGAATGGCGGAGACTGCAACGACAGTGGAAATCTTGATTTCGATAGGCTTCTGCGACGGGCTTTTGGACATAAACATTTATCAAAGTGAAACTGCGGCAGGCCAGATGTTCCGTACGGCAACAATGGGAGCAGTAAATTTCTTGCATTCTACTGCAAAAAAATCAGCGTCAGGGGCCCGGCGCGTGCTATTCCGCAGGGCAACACCTACTTCCTGTCAAAAAAAACGGGCGGCGCCCCGAAAGCAGCCGAGAATGCGCCCTGACGGCGCTGTTCCAGGATCAAGCGGCGCGCATCTGCTGCACCGTCTCCACCCTAGATTGCTTGTGATAACATTAATAATGGAACAAATGCAGCTTATCTGGTGGGGGGAAGTCCTCGCAAGAAATCATCGTCTGAAATGGAAGGTTTGCCTTCCGCAGGCACAACAATAAAAATGCATGGCTTTGCAAGATGAAAAAGAATATTTTCGGGTTCTTGTTTGTTTTAATTTTAATGTCCCTACTTTTACTCCAAGAGAAATATAGAGCACCATCGACGAAAAATTTATATCTTTCGCTCAAAATACAGGGAACGTCACTGCACGACTATATTGTTGACTGTAGGGGCGCCAGTGGCGGGGTGATTGCGGAGACGTGCCTGCTAAGTAAAGAACCAGATGTCGGAGAAATCGACGAGGCGTTAAAAAATACCCAATGGACGGATTTTTCGGATAACAGGGATGCCCTGTCTTCCTACCGGGGATGGTGCAGGGAGCATGCCCGAATATATATCGGCCAAGGAAAAAAAGGCTGGCAAATCACATACTTATTTGACATGGCTTTTCAATGTCCTGGCTGAGGCCGATATAAGAACAGTCTTTCATGTGAGAAAGCGGGAATGGCTGCAGCATCGCAGTCGCCTCCGTTTCCCCATGGCGCTTTGGCGCAGCAGACAGGACGGTACTGCTGCGCTTATCCGGCCCGCATCTGCTACGCCGCCGCGACCATATTTCTTAAAGCCGCCAGCGGCTGCAGCACGGCCAGGGCCGCGTCGAGGTCGGTGCGCCAGATATTGCGTGCCGATCGACAAGACTTTATGCGCGGGCAGCCAGTCCGTTACGCTGGTCAGTTCATGCGGCGCGCGGATGCCGTCCACGTGCAGGCCGGCCACGGGCAGGCGGCACGTCAGGCTGAGATTTTCTTCCAGCGGCGAGAAATACGTGGCCAGCAGGATATTCACGCCCACCTGGTTCAGCTGCCAGTACGTGCTTTCGAAGGCGCTGCGCCACGCATTCGGCAAGTCCAGGCCCAGGATCGGTTCATCGAGCTGCACCCACGTCACGCCCTGCTGTTTCAATCGGTCGAGCAGGGCGCCGTAGACGGGCAGCAACTGTTCCAGCAGGGCCAGGCGCTCGAAGCCTGGCGTCTTTTCCTTGCCCAGCCACAGGAAGGTGAGGGGGCCGATCAGGGCCGCCTTGACCTGGTGGCCCAGCGCCTGTGCCTCGGCCACTTCCGCCAGCAGGCGCTCGCCAGCCAGCGAAAAGCGGGTCTGCGGCGACAATTCGGGCACCAGGTAATGATAATTGGTGTCAAACCACTTGCTCACTTCCAGCGCATGGCCGTGGCTGCGGCCGGCGTGCTGCGCCTGGCTGGTGCCGCCGCGCGTCATGGTGAAATGGCGCGACAGCGGCGATTGTTGCGCGTCAAAATCAAAACGCGCCGGTTCGCAGCCCAGCAGCTGGATATGGCTGGCCACCTGATCGTAGAAGGCGAAGTCGCCCACGGTGACGTAGTCGAGGCCGGCGTCGCGTTGCTGCGCCCAGTGGCGCGCGCAATTGTTTGCCGACCTCTTCCAGGGCCGCCTCGGACATCTCGCCGCGGCAGTGGCTTTCCAGCGCCAGTGTCAGTTCGCGCGCGGCGCCGATACGGGGCAAGCCAAGGATGTGCGTACGAATGGTCATGATGTCATCGAGATTTCATGTGAATGCGCTAGAGTGTGCGGCAACTTGATTTATAATCAAAACGAAACATTTTTCCGAATAACATGAAAATAATTCACGTACATCACCCATTTTCCCGATGCTAGAAATCCGCCACCTGCGCACCCTGAGTGCCTTGCGTTCCTCCGGCAGCCTGGTGCGCGCCGCGCAATTGCTGAATCTGACGCAGTCGGCGCTGTCGCACCAGATCCGTTTGCTGGAAGAGCGCTATAACGCGCCCTTGTTCGAGCGCAAGTCGATGCCGATCGCGTTTACGGCCACGGGCAGCCGGCTGCTGGCCCTGGCCGACAAGCTGCTGCCCGAGATCGAGCTGGCCGAGCGCGACGTGGCGCGCCTGTCGCAGGGCGACAAGGGGCAGCTGCGCGTGGCGCTCGAATGCCATACCTGTTTCGACTGGCTCATGCCCGTGATGGATGCGTTCCGCCAGCGCTGGCCGGAAGTGGAAATCGACCTGGTGTCGGGTTTTCACAGCGAACCGGCGGACTTGCTGCGCTCGGGCGAGGCGGACCTCGTGATCGGCTCGCCGTACGGCCCCGATTTCACCGTGTTTCCCCTGTTCCGCTTTGAAATGCTGGTGGTGATGGCGCAGAAGCACCGGTTGCAGGCGCAGCGCCGCCTGATGGCGAGCGATTTTACGGGCGAGACCCTGATCACCTATCCCGTGCCGGAAGAGCGCATCGACCTGATCCGCGAAGTGCTGCGGCCGGCCGGCATCCAGTTTGAACGCCGCACGGCGGAACTGACGGTGGCCGTGTTGCAGCTGGTGGCGAGCCGGCGCGGCATCGCCGCCTTGCCGAACTGGGCCATCAAGAATTACGTCGACTACGATTATGTGGTGGCGCGCCCGGTGGGCGAGCACGGCTTGTGGAGCGATTTGTATGTGTCCGTGCCGGAGCAGTTGCAGGACAAGGCGTATGTGCGCGATTTCGTCAGCGTGATACGCGAACAGTGCGCGGCCTCGCTCGACGGTATCAAGTTGTTGTCCTGATCAACGTTGAATTGGAAACAAACCAACAGGAAACCTTGATAAATATCAAGGTTCAGCAATGAACCACCGCTTACAGTTGAGTACTGTGCGGCGCAACATGGCGCCGCCTACTCTTTGGGGAGGAACGACATGTTTTCATTTTCCGAACAATGGGCACTCGCCGGCAAGGCCGTGGTGGAAGCGCAATTGATCAGCGCGCAAGCGTATGCCCAGGCTGCCGTCGACAGCGGCGCCAGCGTGCTGGACTTGCAGCTCGACGCGGCCCGTGCGGCGCTGGCTGCCGCTACGGTGGCGGGCAATCAGCTGCTGTCCGTGAAGGACCCGCAAGCGCTGCTGCAACTGTCGCGCACGCAGTCGCAACTGGCCATCGAACGCATCGGTGCATATAACCGCCAGGCAAAGGATGTTGCCCAAGAAACCCAAGAGAAATTCGATACCGTGACAAAGGGTGAGTTTGCTGCATCGCGTCAAAAATTTGGCGAGCTGTTGCAGGTGGTAAAGCAAACGCCTGTGCCTCTGATTATTCCCTTCAATAATTTTCTAAAAACCACTTTCGGCGGCGCCGATGAAGGGTATGATAAAAATAAAAACACGCGTCCTGCGCGCCAGGCCTAAGCGTGTTGCAGCCCGGCAGCGGCTATCCGCCGCGCCAGGTTGCCCGCCGCCGCCGCAAGCAGGCTGTCATCGCCGCCGCCTGCGGTGCGGCGCTGGAACTGCGGCGCATGCCGCGCTAGAATGAAACGCAGCTTGCTGTGTCTTCCCGGATTCACTGGATTGTATTAACACCTTGACCTTGGCCCTCGTGGCCTGCATATCGGAGAAATAAATGGATGATGTCGTAATCGTGGCCGCCGGCCGTACCGCAGTCGGCAAATTCGGTGGCAGTCTGGCCAAGATTCCTGCGTCCGAACTGGGCGCGCATGTAATCAAGGGCTTGCTGGCACAAACCGGCATCGACCCGAACCTGATCGGCGAAGCGATCCTGGGCCAGGTGCTGACGGCTGCCGTCGGCCAGAACGCCGCGCGCCAGGCTGTCATCAAGGCTGGCTTGCCCAGCTCCATCCCGGCATTCACCATCAACAAGGTGTGCGGCAGCGGCCTGAAGGCTACGCATCTGGCGGCGCAAGCGATCAAGTGCGGCGACGCCAACATCATCATCGCCGGCGGCCAGGAAAACATGAGCGCGTCGCCGCACGCGATGAACGGCTCGCGCGACGGTTTCCGCATGGGCGACTTCAAGATGATCGACACCATGATCGTCGACGGCTTGTGGGACGTGTACAACCAGTACCACATGGGCATCACGGCGGAAAACGTCGCCAAGAAATACGAGGTGACGCGCGCCGAGCAGGATGAATTCGCGCTGCAGTCGCAACTGAAGGCGGAAGCGGCGCAAAAAGCGGGCAAGTTCAAGGATGAAATCCTGCCGCTGGAAATCGCGAATAAAAAAGGCACGGTGGTCTTCGACAGCGATGAATACATCAAGCCCGGTTCGACCCTGGAATCGCTGGCCGGCCTGCGCCCCGCGTTCGCCAAGGACGGCACCGTCACGGCCGGCAATGCTTCCGGCCTGAACGATGGCGCCGCCGCCGTCATCATGATGTCGGCCTCGCAAGCGAAGGAACTGGGCTTGAAGCCGCTGGCGCGCATCAAGGCTTACGCTTCGTCGGGCCTGGACCCGGCCGTCATGGGCATGGGCCCCGTCTCCGCATCGCGTCTGTGCCTGAAAAAAGCCGGCTGGACGCATGAAGAGCTGGACTTGATGGAAATCAACGAAGCGTTTGCCGCGCAAGCGATTGCCGTCAACAAGGAAATGGGCTGGGATACCAGCAAGATCAACGTGAACGGCGGCGCGATTGCCATCGGCCACCCGATCGGCGCCTCGGGCGCGCGCATCCTGGTCACGCTGATCCACGAAATGATCCGCCGCGACGCCAAGAAAGGCCTGGCCGCACTGTGCATCGGCGGCGGCATGGGCGTCGCCCTGGCGATCGAGCGGGATTAATCGCTAGCGCCGCACCCAAGCTACCGCGCGGCGCGCTTTGCGGCCTGCGATGCTCACCGTGCCAGTGCACGGTTGCGCTTCTTAGCCACAAATCATCGCCGCTCGCTACGCTTGGGTACGGCGCGGTACGCCGCCGTCATGCGGCAGTTTTGGACTGCTTTATTTAAATAATTAACTTTTTAGCAACAGAACGACACTGAGGGGATGAAAATGGCAAGAGTTGCATTGGTAACTGGTGGCATGGGCGGTTTGGGCGAAGCGGTGTGTTTCAAGCTGGCGGCGCTCGGCTATCGCGTGGTGACCACATATTCCCCGGGCAATCCGAAGGTCGCTGACTGGCTGGCGACGACCAAGGACATGGGTTATGACTTCAAGGCCTATCCTTGCGATGTGGCCGACTACGATTCGGCCGCCGCCTGCGTGGCTGCCGTGGAAAAGGACATCGGTCCTGTCGACGTGCTGGTGAATAACGCAGGCATCACGCGCGACATGACGTTCAAGAAGATGGACAAGCCGAACTGGGATGCCGTGATGGGCACCAACCTCGACTCCGTCTTCAACATGACCAAGCCCGTCTGCGACGGCATGGTGGAACGCGGCTGGGGCCGCATCATCAATATCTCGTCCGTGAACGGCCAGAAGGGTGCTTTCGGCCAGACCAACTATTCGGCCGCGAAAGCGGGCATGCACGGTTTCACCAAGTCGCTGGCGCTGGAAGTGGCGCGCAAGAACGTCACCGTCAACACCATCTCGCCGGGCTACATCGGCACCAAGATGGTCATGGCGATTCCGCAGGAAGTGCTCGACAGCAAAATCATCCCGCAAATTCCGATGGCGCGCCTGGGCAAGCCGGAAGAAGTGGCCGGCCTGGTCGCCTACCTGGCTTCCGATGAGGCAGCGTTCGTCACGGGCGCGAATATCTCGATCAACGGCGGCCAGCACATGTCGTAATCGGTATTGAGGTACAACAAAAAAGACAGCTGCGGCTGTCTTTTTTTATGCTTGCCAGCAAAACGGGACAAGCGCGTGCTTTGCCTTAGAATCAGTATTTCTTCACCGCATCATTCTCCATGCCTCTTGTTCCTGCCTTGCGCCGCGCCAGCGTGGCCGCCATCCTTTTCCTGGGCGCCAGTGCAGCCCAGGCCAGCGTCGCCTTCCACGTCACGGTGGTTACCGAGCGCGTCAACCAGCCCGGCGTGAAAACCAGCCTGCCCGCGCGCGATACGCAGGAAAACGATGTCGTGCTGGGCCCGCATTACCTGAGCGTGCGTGATGGAAATCGCTTGTCCGTGCTCGATTTCGCCGCGCGCCGCCGCCACGTCATCGATATGGCGGCGTCCACCTACGACACGTATTCGCTGTTCGACGTGGCGGGCTTTCGCCATGTCGAGATCGGGCACCGCAAGGGCCTGGCCGGCGTGCTCCAGGCGGGCGGCTTGCAGGCCCATGTCACGCCGCCCGTGTACGAGGAGCAAGCGCTGTCCGTGCCGGTGGCAAGGCGGCGCGGCGCACTGCAGCCGCAGGTGCTCGACGGCGCCGTGCTGTGGTCGCTCGACGGGCAGCCCTTGCTGCGCCTGGGGATAGCCGGCAGCCCCGTCAGCGGCGACGATGCCACGGCCTTTGCCCAGTACCTGCGCTATACCTGGGGCGGCCACCCGCTGCTGCTGAAGATGCTGGCCGACGGCAAGCGCATTCCCGCCGACTTCACCTTGCACTACCAGGAAGTGGGCGGCAAGCTCACGCGCCATTTCCGCATCAGCGCCATGACGGTGGCTGCACCGGCTACCTATACCTTGTCCGCCTACCGGCCCCGCCCGCTGGCGGCCGATGCGCCCCCGCTCGAGCGCGTGCTGGCGCAGGCGGCGCGGTTGCCGCCGCCGGGACCCCAGGTCCATCCCGCGCTGCGGGCCGAAGCGGAAAAGCTCTTTGCCGCAGACCAGCCCTTCGAGGCTTTTTTGACCATGCTGGAAGACCATTTTTCCACGGGTGCGCTGGTGGAAAAGCTCACGCCGCAGCAGCAGCTGGCCATGCAGGCATGCCAGCCCATCCATGATTTGACGCGGGGATTGCTGGCCAAGGATAAGGAGGGTATCGCGGCCGCGCTGGCCGCCGTGCAAGAGTTAAGGACGCAAACGGGGATGGCGCAGCCCGTGCTGGCCTTGTTCGAGGGGAATTTGCGCGCCAAGCTGGGGCAATGGCCGCAAGCGACGGCCTTGTATCTGCAAGTGCTGCAGGCAAAACCGCAGATGGCGGCCGTGTACCAGGACCTGGGCGACGCCTTGCTGGCGCAGTTCGATGCGGCCAATGCCTGGCGCAGCTGGGATGCGGGGCGGGCCATGGCGCCGGCCCTGCGGCAATTTCGCAAGGTCAACGACCTGGAACGCCGCCTGCTGAACGATTACCCCGCCTTCTTTGCCGGCGGCGCGCCGTTGCCGCCGACAGCTCAGCCCAGCACCAGCCGTCCGGCCAGCAGCACGAAGACGGTGGGCAGCACGAACTTGCCGTAAGGCGAGGGTTTGCCGCGCAGGCGGCGCGCCAGGCGCGCGGCCAGCACGGCGTAGATGGCGTCGAACAGCAGGCCCACCAGCACCAGGATGGCGCCCAGGCGCAGGTATTGCATGCCGACACTATCGCTGCCGGCGACGAACTGCGGCAGGAACATGCTGCAAAACAACAGTGCCTTCGGATTGAGCAGATTCGTCAGGAAACCGCGCACCAGGCTGGCGCGGGCGCTGTGCGCCGTGGCGGGGGCGGCGGTTTCCTGGGCCATTTTGGTGGACAGGGCCGACTGCAGCAGGCGCAGCGCCAGGTACAGCAGATACGCGGCGCCCGCCCATTTGACCCACTGCAAGGCTTGCGGATGCGTCACCATTAGCGCCGCCAGGCCGGCGCCCGACAGCGCCACGTGCACGGCGCGCGCGCCGGCGATGCCCACGGCCGTCACCAGCGCCGTGGCCACGCCGCGCGCGGCGCCCGTCGCCAGCACCAGCGCCATGTCGGGGCCCGGCAATAAAAAGGCGCCGGCCAGTGCCAGCAGGTACATCAGGAAGGTAGAATCGGACATGGGCCAGTCGAAAAGAAAAGCGGGAGCATGCGCACGCTGCAGCCTGCTCGCCGGGCCCCATTATGTTCTTGCCACGATGAAATGTGCTTGCTTTTCCTGCCCTGCATGCCCTAGTATTCGGGTAGATTCCACTCCTATAAAAACAAAAATTAGATGAAAATTTCAGAAGTTAGCCTCGACGCCACCGATTTGCAGATACTCAGGCTGTTGCAGGATGAAGGAAGGCTGTCGAATGCGCGCCTGGCCGAGCGCTTGAAACTGAGCGAAACCCCCGTCTGGCGCCGCTTGCGCCGCCTGGAAGAAGAAGGGTTTATTACCGGCTACCAGGCTTTGCTCAACCGCAAGAAGCTGGGTATCGGCCTGGTGGCCTTCGTGCGGGTCGTGTTTGCCAACCATGGCGGCGAGCAGCCGTCGCAGTTCGAGCAAGCCATCGCGACGATTCCCGAAATCTTGTCGTGCCACAATGTGGCGGGCGAAGCCGATTACTTCCTGCAAGTGGTGGCGCGCGACCTGGAAGCGTATGGCGAATTCGTCTCGACCGTGCTGCGCCGCCTGCCTGGCGTGGCGGAAATCCAGTCCAGCCTGTCGATGCGCGAAATCAAGTCGTCGAACCGCCTGCCCTTGCTGCTGGCCTGAGCCGGCGGCGGCGCACTATAATTGGAACAGTTGCCAGGAATCGTGCCTGGCGCCCTGACCGCCATTCCAAGGACCGCCATGCCCGATTCTTTGTCCCCCCTGTTTCCCGCCCTGACGCCGAACCGGCACGGCATGCTGGCGGTCGATGACATCCACACCATTTACTGGGAAGAGTGCGGCAACCCCGACGGCATTCCCGTGCTGTTCCTGCATGGCGGGCCCGGCGCGGGCCTGTCGCCGCAGCACCGCCGCTTCTTCGATCCGCAGCGCTACCGCGTGATCCTGTTCGACCAGCGCGGCGCGGGCAAGTCCACGCCGCTGGGCGAATGGCGCAACAACACGACGCAGCTGCTGATCGCCGATATCGAGCGCCTGCGCGCCCAGTTCGGCATCGCCCAATGGCTGGTGTTTGGCGGCTCGTGGGGTTCGACCCTGGCGCTGGCGTATGGCCAGGCGCATCCGGAAGCCTGCCTCGGCTTCGTGCTGCGCGGCATCTTTTTGTGCACGCAGGCGGAAATCGACTGGTTCATCGACGGCGTGCGCTGGTTCTATCCGGAACTGTACGAGGAATTCGCCGCCCCCATTCCGCTCGAGGAGCGGGGCGACCTGCTGGCGGCCTACGTACAACGCATCCTCAGCAGCGATCCGGCCGTGTACTGGCCGGCGGCGCGCGCCTGGAGCCGCTTCGAGGGCCGCCGCGTGTACCTGATGCCGCAGCCGGAAGATGCGCCGAACGATGCGCTGGACCTGGGCGTGGGCCGGCTCGAATCGCATTACATGGCCAATCTCGGTTTCTTCGAGGAAGACCAGCTGATCCGCAATATTGGGCGCATCGCGCATTTGCCGGCCGTCATCGTGCAGGGCCGCTACGACGCCATCTGCCCGCCGCTGTCGGCCTACCGCCTGCAGCAAGCCTGGCCTGGTTCCCAGCTGGAAATGATTCCCGACGCGGGCCATGGCGCGCTCGAGCACGGCATCGCTTCGGCGCTGGTGCGCGCCACCGAGCGCTTCGTGCCGGGGCGCGGCTTCGCATGACCTTGCAACACGCCGGTTGGCAAAGCGGCCAGCCGGCGTGCGCCACCTGCTACACTATGGCCTGTGCTGGCGCCAGGGTCGGGCGCCGGTGTGAACCCACGACTTTTTATCCATGAACATACAGATCGGCGACATCGGCCATATCATCCAGCTGGCGATTGCGCCGGTTTTCCTGCTGACCGGTATCGGCACCATGCTGGTGGTGCTGACCAACCGCCTGGGCCGCATCATCGACCGCACGCGCGTGCTGGAAGACCGGCTCGACATCGGCTACAACGATTTCTATATGGATGAGCTAGATACCCTGTATCGGCGTACCCATCTGATCAATTATTCGATTTCGCTGAGCACGGCGTGCGGTTTCTTCGTCTGCGTCATCATCGCCATGCTGTTTTTGGGCGATATTCTGAACCTGACCCTGGACAAATACATCGCGGCCTTCTTTGTGCTGGCCGTGATTTGCCTGATCGGCTGTTTTATTTATTTACTGCGCGAAATTTACCTGGCCGCAACGGCCCAGCGCATCCGGCGCCATATCCGCCCGCCCCGCTAGGCGGCGCGCCGGTCTACCCTACTATTGAAGAACGAGTCCAGCATGCACGATTACAAACGTCCCCCCACCCTGCACCGCTACGGCCAGCGCAGCGAACTCGAGCTGGCTTTGAGCCTGGGCCAGTTCCGCCTGGCGCCAGCGGGCAACTGCCTGACCCTGAGCTTTTCCCAGGTGTGGGACAAGCAACTGTTCGACCTGTTCGCCCCGGCCGACGCTTGTTTGATCATCCACAATACGGAAGAATTCGGCGAACGCCTGCACCGCGCCGTGCAGCGCACCTTGCCCAGCTGGGCAGGCATCGATGGCCTGGTCGAATACGGCCAGCGCGCCGCCCTGGGCGCCGCTTTTACCAAGACGCGCGCCGAAGCGCCCGAACAGGAATGGCTGTTCGCCTGGCGCTCGATGCAGCCGCAGGCCAGCCTGAACCCCGTCACCGTGAAACTGGGCAGTCTGGAAAACTTCGCGGAAATCCGCGACCGCGATACGTATCTGGCGTAATGTTAGCCTGATTTATCCGCATGTTGGCTGTCGATGCGCGCCAGCACGGCCGCCATCATGCGCTCGATATCGCCGCGTATCATGGTCGTGCCCAGCATGCCGGGCACATAGAAGCCCGGCATCAGCCGGCTGGAAAAGACGATGCGCGTGCCGCCCGTCTCGGGCACCGGATATAAATTCCAGCGCGATTCGTAATGCCGCATGTCGCCCGAGATCAGGGCGATGTCGATGGCCGTGAACGGCGTTTCCGTGGCCCGCACCACCAGGTGGATGGGGTGGTTCATGAACAGGAAGCGCGCCATGCCCTGCTGCTCGATGATGACTTCATTGCCGTTACGCGACAGTACGCGGCAGGAGCTGAGGTCGGGCACGAATTCGCTCATGCGCTCGTAGGTGGTCAGGGTTTTCCACACGGAGGCCGGCGGCGCCTGCACGCTGCCGCTGGCATCGACTTCATACATGCGCTGCCCGTCGACCTCGATGCGCTTGACCTCGACCTTCAGCTTGTCCAGGCGTATCGCCTGTGCCAGCGCGGTAGCGGGGATGGCGCACAGCATCAGCAGGCAGAGGAAGAGTCGCTTCATGCCACCTAGCCTACGGGAAAGTACCTCCCGGCACAAGCTGTACGCATCGCCGGCGGGCGCGCCGGGCGATTTAGAACTCCCGGTCTAGAGAAAGTCGCTGCGGCGAGCGGCAATGCTTGCTACCGTACGGCCTGCAACCACCTTACCGGACCGATCACCATGACTGCCTATCCCCATCTGCTGGCCCCGCTCGACCTGGGTTTTACCACCTTGCGCAACCGCGTCATCATGGGGTCCATGCACACGGGCTTGGAAGACCGTTTTTATCATTATGGCAAGCTCGCCGCGTTTTACCGCGAACGGGCGCGCGGCGGCGTGGGGCTGATCGTCACGGGCGGCATCTCGCCGAACCGGCAAGGCTGGCTGCTGCCGTTCGGCGGCACCCTCAATTTCCTCGGCGACGTGCCCAACCACCGCAAGGTGACGCGCGCCGTGCACGAGGAGGGCGGCAAGATCGTCATGCAGATCCTGCATGCGGGCCGCTATGGCTACCAGCCGTTCGTCGTCTCGGCGTCGGCAAAAAAGTCGCCGATCTCGCCGTTCCGCCCCCGTCCCCTCACGGAACGGGGCATAGAGCGCACCATCTGCGACTACGTGCGCTGCGCGCGCCTGGCGCAAAAGGCGGGCTACGACGGCATCGAGGTGATGGGCAGCGAAGGCTATTTATTGAACCAGTTCCTGTGCGCGCGCACGAATCTGCGCCAGGACCGCTGGGGCGGCAGCATCGAGAACCGCATGCGCCTGCCCGTGGAGATCGTGCGCCGCATCCGCGCCGCCGTCGGCCCCAACTTCATCATCATGTACCGCCATTCCCTGCTCGACCTGGTCGAGGGCGGCAATACCTGGGACGACGTGGTGACGGTCGCCAGGGCCCTGGAGCAGGCGGGCGTAACGATTCTGAATACGGGTTTCGGCTGGCATGAGGCGCGGGTGCCCACCATCGTCACCTCGGTGCCGCGCGCCGCGTTTGCCAGCGTGGCGGGCCGGCTGCGCCGCGAAGTCACGATTCCCGTGGTGGCGTCGAACCGCATCAACATGCCGCACGAAGCCAACGCCATCCTCGAGCGGGGCGACTGCGACCTGGTGTCGATGGCGCGCCCTTTCCTGGCCGACCCTGATTTTGTCGCCAAGGCGGCTGCGGGCCGCGCGGACGAGATCAACACCTGCATCGGCTGCAACCAGGCCTGTCTCGACCACACCTTTGCCAACAAGCGCGCCAGCTGCCTGGTCAATCCGCGCGCCTGCCATGAAACGGAACTGGTCTATGCGAAAAAGGCCGTGCCGCGCCGCGTGGCCGTCGTCGGCGCCGGGCCGGCCGGCCTGTCGGCCGCCACCGTGGCGGCCGAATGCGGGCACGAGGTGACCCTGTTCGACAGCAGCGACAGCGTGGGCGGCCAGTTCAAGGTGGCCATGCAGATACCGGGCAAGGAAGAATTTACGGAAACCATCCGCTATTTTGCGCGCCGCATCGCCTTGTCGAATATCAAGCTGCGCCTGGGCCAGCGCGTCACGCGCGAGCAATTGCTGGCCGGCGGCTACGACGACGTCATCATCGCCACGGGCATCAAGGTGCGCCTGCCGGCCATTCCCGGCATCGACCACCCGACCGTGCTGTCCTACCTGGATGTGCTGCAAGCCAAGAAACCCGTGGGCGCGCGCGTGGCCATCATTGGCGCGGGCGGCATCGGTTTCGACGTGGGCGAGTATTTATTGCACGACCCGGCGCACCCGCTGCCCCAGCCCGTGGCCACCTGGGCGGGCGAGTGGGGCGTGGACTTGAATGCGGCGACGGGCGGCGGCCTGGTGGCGCCTGCCGCGCCGCATCCCGTGCGGCAAATCTTTTTGTTGCAGCGCAAGACGTCGAAAGTGGGCGCGGGGCTGGGCAAGACCTCGGGCTGGGTGCACCGCGCGGTGCTGGCGCGCAACGGCGTGGCCATGCTGGCCGGCGTGAGCTACGACAAGATCGACGGGCAGGGCTTGCACATCACCGTGGGCGGCGAGCAGCGCCTGCTGGCGGTGGACAACGTGGTCATCTGCGCGGGCCAGGACAGCCTGACGGAACTCATGCCGGAAACGGACAAGGATGGCAAGCCGCTGGTCGCGGGCGGCCCCCGTTTCCACAAGATCGGCGGCGCCGCGCTGGCGGCGGAACTCGACGCCAAGCGGGCCATCCGCGAAGGCGCGGAACTGGCCGCCAGCCTGTAAACAGAAAGCCTGCCGGCTGGGAAGCGGGCAGGCTTGCTGGGTGGAAAGAGCGCTGGCGCTGGCTTAGTGCGCGCCGTGGCCCTTCTTCGCCGTCTCAAAACTCTGCAGCACGTGCTCGGCCATGCCATTCGCCAGTTCGTGCTCGCCGATAAACACCTTGCCCGCGTTTTCCGCGCGCAGCAATTCCGCCTCTTCCTCGCTGTGCGTGCGTACCACCGTCAGGATGGCGGGATTCAGCGCGCGTGCCGTCTCGATCATGGCGCGCACGTGGAAGGTGTCCGGCGTGGCGATGACGAGCATGGTGGCGTGCGTGATGTGCGCCTGGATCAGCACGGCCGGCTCGCCCGCATTGCCGGCCACGGCCGGGATGCCCTGCTTGCGCAGCTGGTCGACGATTTCGCGGTTTTCCTCGGCCACGACAAAGTGGATGCCCCGCTCCATCAGGGCGGCGGCAATGCGCCGGCCCACGCGGCCGTAGCCGACGAGGACGATCTGGCCCGACAGCTTTTCCTGCGGCACCGTCATCGGCAGCTCGGCCAGCGGGTCCGTGGTGCGTTCGAACTTGCGGGCGAAATCGCTGTTGCCGATCACGCGCAGCAGCGGCTTGGCCATGCTGAAGACGAGCGGGTTGAGGGCGATGGACAGGATGGCGCCGGCCAGGATCAGGCTTTGCCCTTCCTGCGGCATCAGGCCCAGCGACAGGCCCAGCGCGGCCAGGATGAACGAGAACTCGCCGATCTGCGCCAGGCTGGCCGAGACGATGATGGCCGTCTTCGGCGGATAGCGCAGCGCCATCACGAGCAGGAAGGCGGCAATTGACTTGCCGAAGATAATGATGGCGCACACGGCCAGCACTTGCAGGGGCTTGTCGATGAGGATGGTCGGCTCGAACAGCATGCCGACGGACACGAAGAACAGCACGGCGAACGCGTCGCGCAGGGGCAGGGACTCTTCCGCGGCGCGGTGGCTGAGTTCGGATTCGCGCAGCACCATGCCGGCGAAGAAGGCGCCCAGCGCGAACGACACGCCGAACAGCTTGGTCGAGGCGTAGGCGATGCCGACGGCGGCGGCGATCACGCACAGGGTGAACAGTTCGCGCGAACCGGTGCGCGCCACTTGCCACAGTATCCACGGGAACAGCTTGCGGCCCACGACCAGCATGAAGACGATGAAGCCGGCCACTTGCCCTAGGGTAATGGCCAGGGTTTGCCACAGGCTGACGGCCTCGGCATCGGGCGCGACCTTGCCGCCTAGCACACTGGCGAACGCCGGCAGCAGCACGAGGACCAAGACGGTGACGAGGTCTTCCACCACCAGCCAGCCGACGGCGATGCGGCCGTTGAGCGAATCGAGGATGCCCCGTTCTTCCAGCGCGCGCAGCAGCACCACGGTACTGGCCACGGACAGGGCCAGGCCAAAGATCAGGCCGCCACCGAGGGTCCAGCCCCACCAGTGGGCCAGGCCCATGCCCATCGCCGTGGCGACGCCGATCTGCAGGATGGCGCCAGGCAGCGCAATCTTGCGCACGTCCCACAAATCTTCGATGGAAAAGTGCAGGCCGACACCGAACATCATCAGCATCACCCCGATTTCCGCCAATTGTCCCGCTATTTCCGCATCCGCCACAAAACCGGGCGTGGCCGGTCCGATGATGATGCCGGCGGCCAGATAGCCGACCAGGGCCGGCAGTTTCAGGCGCGCGGCGATGAAGCCGAAGATGAGGCCGAACCCGAGGGCGGCGGCGATGGTGGTGATCAGGCTGATGTCATGGGGCATGCGTGTGGGGTTCCTTATGGGGACGTGCGGGTAGAAAAAGATGTTGCTCAGCGGCCAAGTATAAACGCATCAAAGCCCCTGCCGGAAAATTTCCTGCGGCTTTATCGCAAAAAACCTGTGCTATATCTTCGTCCAGCTGGCCGGGAACGCATGCCATCCACTGGGATCTGCGCCTAATTCAAGCAATCACGCGCTTTACCTGCCAGGCACCTACACCTTGCGCACGACCACGCAGCCGATGGAATAGCCTGCGCCGAACGAGCAGATGACGCCCATGGCGCCTGCCGCCATGTCATCCTGATATTTATGGAATGCAATGATCGAGCCGGCCGACGAGGTGTTGGCATAGGTGTCGAGGATCACGGGCGCCTCGTTCGCTTCCGCGTCGCGGCCCAGGATCAGGCGCGCGATCAGCAGGTTCATGTTCAGGTTGGCCTGGTGCAGCCAATAGCGGCTCACTTGCGCCACTTCCACGCCGGCCTTGGCCAGGGTCGCCTTGATCATTTCGGCGGCCATCGGGCACACTTCCTTGAAGACCTTGCGGCCTTGCTGGCGGAACAATTTGTCGGCCTTGCCCACGCCGGACTCGTCAAAACGGTTGAGGAAGCCGAAATTGTTGCGGATGGCGTTAGAGAAGCGCGTTTTCAGTTCCGTGCCGATGATTTCGAACTGGTGCGTAGAGACGGCCGTGTCCTTGGCTTCCACGATGATGGCCGTGCAGGCGTCGCCGAAAATGAAATGGCTGTCGCGGTCGCGCCAGTTCAGGTGGCCGCTGGTGATTTCGGGATTCAACACCAGCACGGCGCGCGCCTGGCCGCTTTGCACGGCGGCCACGGCTTGCTGGATGCCGAAGGTGGCGGACGAGCACGCCACGTTCATGTCAAAACCATAACCATCGATGCCGAGCGCATCCTGCACTTCCACGGCCATGGCCGGGTAGGCGCGCTGCATGTTGCTGCAGGCCACCAGTACCATGTCGATGTCGGCCGGCGTGCGGCCGGCGCGCGCCAGGGCGTCTTTGGCGGCGACGACGGCCATTTCCGCCTGCAAGGACAGTTCGTCATCGCCCCGCTCCGCAATGCGCGAGACCATGCGGGCCGGATCGAGGATGCCTTCCTTTTCCATCACGAAGCGCGACTTGATGCCGGACGCCTTTTCGATGAAGGCCACGCTCGACAGTTCCAGCGCCGTCACCTCGCCCGCGGCGATCGCGTCGGCGTTATCGGCATTGAACTTTTCTGCGTAGGCATTGAAGCAGGTGACCAGCTCTTCGTTGGAGATCGAAAAGGGCGGCGTGTACAGTCCGGTACCGCTGATGACGACTTGTTTCATGGTTAAACTTTCAAATTTGGCAATCGGCGCGGCGCCGATAAGTGAAGCAAATTTTACACAAACGGGCTCGACTGTAGAGAGTTTCGTGTTGCGGGGGAGGGGGAAGTGTGGCGGAAGATTGATTTTTGTCGCGTGGACGGCTGATCGGGGGGCATGGCGCCCCCCTCTGTGCTGCTGGCGCTGCTGCTTACTTCTTCTGTTCTTTCTTGACGTCGGCCTGCACCACCACCGGTTCGGCCTTGGCCAGCTGCACCGGCAAGCCCTTCAGGTGGTTCAGCGCCTGATGCAATTGAAAATCGTCCTTGCTGCCGAATTCCAGCGGCTTGCGGGTCTTTTCCAGGGCGATGATGCGCAACTGCTCTTCCATCTCGTCGTTGACGGGCGCGGCCTTGGTACTTTCTTGGTCGCGGTCGTTGCTCAGGTGCTTGGTCAGGTCCGCTTCGCGGATGCGCAAGCCGTTCAAGCCGTCGCCGTCCGCATTTTCATCGACCAGCAGGTCGGGCACGATGCCCTTGGCCTGGATCGAGCGGCCGTTCGGCGTGTAGTAGCGGGCCGTCGTCAGCTTGACGGCCGTATCTGCGGTCAGCTGGCGGATGGTTTGCACGGAACCCTTGCCGAAGGTTTGCGTGCCGATGATGGTGGCGCGCTTGTAGTCTTGCAGGGCGCCGGCGACGATTTCCGAGGCCGAAGCCGAACCCGTGTTGACGAGCACCACCAGCGGTACTTTCTTGATGGCGGCCGGCAATTTCGCCAGCGCATCGCCTTCCGAGCGGAAGGTATAGTATTCGGCGCGGCCGTAGAACACCTGTTTCGAGTCCGGCAGCTGGCCGTTGGTCGAGACGATGGCCGCGTCCTTCGGCAGGAAGGCGGCCGAGACGCCGATGGCGCCCTGCAGCACGCCGCCCGGATCGTTGCGCAGGTCCAGCACCATGCCCTTGATGTTCGGGTCCTGCTGGTACAGGGCCGTGATCTGCGCGGCCATGTCGTCAACGGTCGGTTCCTGGAATTGCGACACGCGCAGCCAGGCGTAGCCGGGCTCGACCATCTTCGCCTTCACGCTCTTTTGATGGATTTCCTCGCGCGTGATGGTGAACGCCAGCGGCTGCGGTTCATCCTTGCGGGCAATGGTCAGCGACACCTTGGTGCCAGGTTCGCCGCGCATGCGCTTGACGTTGTCGTCCAGGCTGACGCCCTTCACGGGCTGGCCATCGAGGCGGGTGATCAGATCGCCGGCCTTGATGCCGGCGCGGTAGGCGGGCGAATCCTCGATGGGCGAGACGATCTTGATGTAGCCATCTTCGCTCAGGCCGATTTCAATGCCCAGGCCGACAAACTTGCCTTCGGAGCCTTCGCGCAGCTCGGCGTAGGCTTTCTTGTCGAGGTAGGCGGAATGGGGGTCGAGCGAGGCGACCATGCCGGAAATGGCGTCTTCCAGCAGTTTCTTGTCTTCGACGGGCTCGACGTAATCGGACTTGATCAGGCCAAACACATCGGCCAGCTGGCGCAGCTCTGCCAGCGGCAGGGGCGGCTCGACGGTTTTTTGCGCCATGGCGGAAAATTGCAGCGACACGGCGACGCCGGCCACCACGCCCAGGCCGATCAAGCCGGTATTTTTGAGTTTGCCCATCATTGCACCTTTGCAGCTAGCGTGTCTTGCACAAGCGCCAGTCCCCGTGGAGCGGCGCTTTGTTGAAAGTATAGACCTGAATCTCTGCCGGCGTGGGCCGGCCGTGGAAAAAGCGTGCCTGGGCCCAGTCTACGCGCGAAAACGGGGCTGTCAGCTTGCCATATGTTGCAGTTTTGTATGCGATGTATAGTTCCTCTTGAAGGGAGTAAGCATTTGTAAGAGTCGAAAAAAAGCGTGTGCGGCGGCCCTATAGTGGACTCGCATTCTCGACCCGAAGTGGTTTTGCCTGCGTCCGCGGACGCAGGCTTTTTTTTGTCGGCGGCTTCAGGCTCATTTAGACTGGCGCCTCTTCCTTGGCAGCGGATAAAAAATGTTAACTGATTTGCAGGCACGTGCCGCGCTCACAGCGCTGATTGAAAAGTATCTGCGGGGGCGGGATCCTGATGCGGGCCTGCTGATCGACATCGTTCAGGATCCGTCACGGCAAGTGCCGATTCGAGGTGTGCTCGAAGATATCGGGCAGTTCAACGACACGCAGTTCACGCAACAGGAGCGGGCGCTGATCGACGACCTGCTGTATCTGTATGGATAGGCGCGCTATGCGCTTTTCCAGCCCACGCCATGCGCGCTGGACTGGATAATGAAAGTCCCTTGAGCCTGGCCGAACTGAGCGGCGATTCCCGGGCAGTTCCCGGGGCAATGATGGCCAAAAGGCATGGTCGCGTGCTACATTCCCGTAGCGCCCGGCGCGGCGGGCTATCCGCCCGCAGCTATCTGCCCGGTCTTTTTGACATGCCCCATAAGGACAATTCGTGAATCGCTATCTCTTAAGCAGTCTGACCCTGACCCTGTTGGCTGCGTTTGCGCATGCCGCCGAACCCGCATCCACCGTTGCCGCCCCGACCGTGGCCCCGGGCGCCGCGCCTGCCGCCGCCGGCGTCGTTTCCGGCATCGACGTGCAATACATCGACCCCGCCGTGCGCGTGCAGGACGATTTTTTCACCCATTTGAACGGCAAGTGGCTGGCCACGGCCGAGATTCCTGCCGACAAGTCGAGCTGGGGTTCGTTTGCCAAGCTGCGCGACGACACCACGCCACAGTTGCGCGGCATCATCGAGTCCACGCAACAGGACAAGAACAAGAAGGCCGGTTCCGAAGCGCAGAAAATCGGCGACCTGTACGCCAGCTACATGGATGAAGCCAAGCTCGAAGCGCTGGGCACGAAGCCGCTGGCAGGCGAACTGAACCGCATCCGCTCGCTGCGCGACAAGAAGGGCGTGCCCGCCCTGATCGCCCACCTGAGCCAGACGGGCGTGTCGACTCCGTACGCCGTCTACGTGGGCCAGGATGCGCGTGCCTCGACCAAATATGCGGCGTATGTGAGCCAAAGCGGCCTGGGCATGCCCGACCGCGACTACTACCTGGAAGCCAAGCAGGCTGGCGTCAAGGAAAAATACCAGGCGCACGTGGAAAAAATGCTGGCCATGGCGGGCGACAAGAACGCCGCCGCCCGCGCCAAGGCTGTTGTTGCCCTGGAAACATCGCTGGCCGAAGTGCAATGGACCAAGGTCGAGAACCGCGACCCCGTCAAGCGCTACAACAAGACCGACATCAATAAACTGAACGACCTGACCCCGGGCTACGATCTGAAGTCCGGCCTGGCCGCCCTGGGCATCGCCAACAAGGTCGATTACGTCATCGTCAACCAGCCGAGCTACCTGGCCGGCTACAACAAGGTGCTGGCATCCGCCGACCTGGACACCCTGAAAGCGTACTTCGAATGGCAGTTGCTGCGCAGCTACGCCAGCTACCTGTCGAAAAACTTCGTTGACGAGAGCTTTGCCTTCTACGGCACGGTACTGAGCGGCGTGACGGAAAACCAGCCGCGCTGGAAGCGTGGCGTGGGCGCCGTCGAAGGCGTGCTGGGCGAAGCCGTCGGTAAGCTGTATGTCGCGCAATATTTCCCGGCGGAGCGCAAGGCCCACATGCAGGAACTGGTGAAAAACGTGCTGGCCGCCTACAAGGACAGCATCGACACCCTGGACTGGATGAGCCCGGAGACCAAGAAGGAAGCGCAAGCCAAGCTGGCCAAGTTCACGCCGAAGATCGCGTATCCGAACAAATGGCGCGATTACACGAAGTTGCAGATCGTCCAGGGCGACCTGGTGGGCAACATGATGCGCGCCGCCAACTTCGGTTCCGCGCGCCAGGTGGCCAAGCTGGGCAAGCCGATCGACCGCGAAGAGTGGGGCATGACACCGCAAACGGTGAACGCCTATTACAGCTCGACGATGAATGAAATCGTCTTCCCCGCCTCCATCCTGCAGCCGCCGTTTTTTGATGCCAACGCGGACGACGCCGTCAACTATGGCGCCATCGGCGCCGTCATCGGCCATGAAATCAGCCACGGCTTCGACGACAAGGGCAGCCAGTCCGATGGCGACGGCAACCTGCGCGACTGGTGGACCCCGGCCGACCGCAAGAACTTCGCCGCCAAGGCCGACGCGCTGACCAAGCAGTACGACGGCTACAGCCCGTTGCCGGGCTACCACGTCAACGGCGCGCTGACCCTGGGCGAAAACATTGCCGACAACTCGGGCGTGGCGATTGCGTATAAAGCGTACAAGATCTCGCTGGGCGGCAAGCCGGCGCCCGTGCTGGACGGCCTGACGGGCGACCAGCGCTTCTACATGGGCTTTGGCCAGGTGTGGCGCAGCAAGATGCGCGAAGCGCAGCAGATCGTGCAGATCAAGACCGACCCGCATTCGCCGGGCCAGTACCGCGCGAATGGCACCATGGTCAACCAGCCTGGCTTCTATGAAGCGTTTGGCGTGAAACCGGGCGACAAGATGTATGTTGCCCCGGAAAACCGCGTGATCATCTGGTAACCGTCATCCGACACACCGATGGCGCTCATCATGTTGTCGGCTTACGCCCTCCGGGCTAAGCCGACCTACGCAATGTAAACGTTATCTTGTCACAACAAAAAAGATCACTTGCGTGGTCTTTTTTGCATTCTGGCCAAAGTTCTTTCTGTCATTTCGGCCGGTATGCTACAGTCAAAAACCGGGCCAGAAGCCCTGGGCCTTCTGCCCCTTATGTTTCCACACAATATAATATAGAGGACAACCGTGAATCGTTATTTGTTAAGTGCATTGACCCTGAGTTTGCTGGCCGGCGTGTCCGGCATGGCGGGCGCCGCTGATGCCGCCAAGAAAGCTGCTGCCGCTCCCGCCACGGCCGTCGCGGCCGCCGCGCTGACGTCCGGCATCGCCGTCGAATACGTCGACCCTGCCGTGCGCGCGCAGGACGACCTGTTCCAGCACCTGAACGGCAAATGGCTGGCGGAAACCGTGATTCCTGCTGACAAGTCGAGCTGGGGCAGCTTTGCTAAGCTGGCCGACGATACGCAAACGCAGCTGCGCGGCATCGTCGAAGGCGCTGCCGCCGACAAGGCCCGCGCGGCCGGTTCGAATGCCCAGAAAATCGGTGATTTCTATAACAGCTTCATGGATGAAGCCAAGCTGGAAAGCCTGGGCCTGACGCCCCTGAACGCGGAACTGGCGAAGATCGCCGCGCTGCAGGACAAGGCGGAGTTGCCTGCCGTCATCGCCCACTTCAGCAAGCTGGGCGTGACCTCGCCGTACGATTTCGGCATCCACCAGGATGCCAAGGATTCCACCAAATACGTGGCCGACATCGTGCAAAGCGGCCTGGGTCTGCCTGACCGCGATTACTACCTGGAAGAGGGCAAGGCCGACACGCGCGCCAAATACCTGGCCCACGTGGAAAAAATGCTCAGCCTGGCCGGCGACGCGAATGCTGCCGCGAATGCAAAAGCCATCCTCGCGCTGGAAACGGAGCTGGCCAAGGCGCAATGGAGCAATGTGCAGAACCGCGACCCCGTCAAGACCTATAACAAGGTAGAACTGGCGAAACTGGCCGCCGTGGCGCCAGGCTATGACTGGGCCCGCTACCTGAAGGACACGGGCATCGCCGGCAAGGTCAATTATGTGATCGTCAGCCAGCCCAGCTATCTGAAGGGGTTCGCCGAGATCGCCAACAAGACGCCGCTGGAAACGTGGAAAGCATACTTCCAGTGGCACTTGCTGCACGCCAACGCCGGCTACCTGCCGAAAGCGTATGTCGATGAAAACTTTGCGTTTTATGGCACCACCCTGACGGGCGTGACGGAAATGCGTCCGCGCTGGAAACGCGGCGTGGGCGCCGTCGAAGGCGCGCTGGGCGAAGCCGTGGGCCAGCTGTACGTCGAGCAATATTTCCCGGCCGAGCGCAAGGTGCGCATGGAAGCGCTGGTGAAAAACCTGATGACGGCCTACAAGCAAAGCATCGACAAGCTCGACTGGATGAGCCCTGTCACCAAGAAACAGGCGCAAATCAAGCTGGCCAAGTTCACCACCAAGATCGGCTACCCGAACAAATGGCGCGATTATTCGGGCCTGACGGTGGCGCCCGACGATTTGATCGGCAACATCCAGCGTTCGCACCTGCTCAACTACAACCGCGAATTGAACAAGCTGGGCCAGCCTATCGACCGTGACGAGTGGGGCATGACGCCGCAGACCGTGAACGCCTATTACAACCCGGAACTGAACGAAATCGTCTTCCCGGCCGCCATTTTGCAGGCACCGTTCTTTGACGCCAAGGCGGACGACGCCGTCAACTACGGCGCCATCGGCGGCGTGATCGGCCATGAAATCAGCCACGGTTTCGACGACCAGGGCGCCCAGTACGACGGCGACGGCAACCTGCGCGACTGGTGGACCAAGGCCGACCATAAAAACTTCGCCAAGAAAACCAAGCAGCTGGTGGCGCAGTACAACAGCTTCAGCCCCGTGAAAGGCCACTTCGTCAACGGCGAACTGACCTTGGGCGAAAACATCGCCGACAACTCCGGCGTGGCAATCGCCTACAAAGCGTACAAATTGTCGCTGAACGGCAAGCAAGCCCCCGTCATCGACGGTTTCACGGGCGAACAGCGCTTCTACGCGGGCTTTGCCCAGGTATGGCGCATGAAGATGCGCGAAGCGCAGCAACTGGTGTTGCTGAAAACGGACCCGCATTCGCCAGGCCAGTTCCGCGCCAACGGCACCATGCGCAACCAGCCAGGCTTCTATCAAGCCTTCGACGTGAAACCGGGCGACAAGATGTATCTGCCGCCGAAAGACCGCGTCATCATGTGGTAAGACGCTAAGTAATCCTCGGGAAATTAGTGTGAATTTATGACGAATAGAACCGGATGCTATGCAAGGCGCTCACTGCGACGCAGTGCGAGCACTGCTAGCAGCGAGCAACGCCGCAGAGCGCCGGTTATAGAAGTCAGAAATCACAATAATTTATTGGGGGTTACTTAGTTCAAGGCATAAGTTGCCAGCCGCCCCGCGCAAGCCGGGCGGCTTTTTTACGGCCTGATGTAACGCAAACGTCGGGCGAAAAAAAACCGCCCCTGCGGGCGGTTCCTCGATACGGGTGCTGCGCTGCTTACTTGGCAGGCTCGGCGGCTGGTGCACTGGCGCCGTCAGCGGCTGCGGCCGGTGCCGGCACTTCCGGTTCCTTGAACTTGCCGCCCGACGCGTTGGCGATATAGACCACGGCGCGCGCCACTTCCACATCGTCGAGGTCGGGATTGCCGCCCTTGGCAGGCATCGCGCGCAAGCCTTCGATGGCGTGTTTCAGGACCGTATCGTAGCCCTGGGCCAGGCGGGCCGACCAGCTGCCCGCATCGCCAAATTTCGGTGCACCGGCCACGCCGGCGCCATGGCAAGCCACGCAGGTGGCCGTGTAGACGGCTTCGCCGCTTTGCAGCACTTTCGGGCCGCTGGCATCCTTGAAGGTAAAGCCGGCGTTGGCCACGGGACTGAGGCGTTCGGCAATGGCTTCTGGCGACTGGCTGTCCGTCCCGGCGCCCGTCAGTTTTTGCGCCGTGACGAACTGCACCAGCAGGATGATGCCGATGACGGTGACGAGGAAGAAGCCCGCTACGGCGGCAAGCAATTGTTTAGGCGTTTTGATCGCTGATTGTTGTTCGTTATGTGCGTCGCTCATGATGTCCTTAGTCCAGATTTGAAACTGATGGCCGTGTAAGGTAGCATTTTTACATGCTTGTATGTAAACCTTTATGAAACCCACAATTATAGGCACAAAAATTGAGCAGTGACATGCAATTGCCGGCGATACGACAGTTTCCGTAGACGTAGGTAAAGAAAAACGGTATCCTTCGCATCACTTCAGAAATTCCCCCTACGCGGCTGTAGCTCAGTGGATAGAGTATTGGCCTCCGAAGCCAAGGGTCGTGGGTTCGATCCCCGCCAGCCGCACCAGACAAACCAAGACCTTGTGTTTTCCTTCCGGGTTCTTGCTGTTCATTGATTCATACTTTACATGGTTAGCCACATGTATGAATGTACGCGACATGCGTCATGATGTATCTTTCATGTAGCGATACCTTATTTTTCTATATTCAAGCTAAGAGCTACTGCAAATGATCCTCGAGCTACCGCTGGTCGAATCACTGACGGTCGAATTCAAGAGTGACCGTAAGCGCTTGCCTGATCGTGATCTGGTTGAATCGGTCATTTGCCTTGCGAATGCCGAGGGTGGGCAGTTATGGCTGGGAGTAGAGGATGATGGAACTCCGACTGGATTACACGCAGAACGTTTGGAGCTGACGGGGTTAGCGGGGCTTATCGCGGCCCGTACATCACCTTCTTTGGCGGTCAATTTCAAGGCTGTCATCGTGGATGAAGTTCGTGTTGCGTGTATCTTTGTTCCCAAGGCCCATGGTGAGGTAGCAACTACTTCTGGTACTTATCTCCGGCGCCGGATCAAGGCTGATGGACAGCCTGAATGTGTGGCCATGTTGCCGCATGATCGTGCCAGCCGGATCAGCAGCTTTGGTTTGATGGATGCTTCAGCACAAATAGTCGCAGGGGCATCCTTGAGCGATCTCGACCCATTGGAACGCGAGCGTTTGCGTCAGAGCGTACAGCAATATGGTGGTGACCGTGTGTTGCTGGAACTCGATGATGAAGCGCTTGATGGCGCCTTGGGGCTCACTTCGCGCTTGAGTGATGGCAGCCGGGCACCGACTTTGGCTGGCCTCCTACTCATTGGCCGGGAAACGGCATTGAACGAGTTGGTTCCCACGCATGAATTTGCTTTTCAGGTGTTGGCGCGCGAAGCCGTGACGTTTAATGAATTCCGCCGCTTCCCTTTGCTAAAAGCGTTAGATTGGCTGGAAACGAATTTCCGTCCCTATAACCCCGAACGGGAGATTCAAGTTGATCTCTTTCGTGTCCCGGTACCCAAAGTAGATTTTGGTGCCTTTCGGGAAGCTGTTGCAAACGCCTTAGTGCATCGTGATTATCATCGCTTGGGCGCAGTGCATGTTCGTATGGATGATGACGGATTGACGATCAGTAATCCAGGCGGTCTGGTGGATGGCGTCACGTTGGCAAATTTATTGACGACCGAGCCGCGACCGCGCAATCGAGCCTTGGCCGATGCCATGAAACGCATAGGCTTGGTTGAGCGTTCTGGTCGTGGCGTCGATAAAATTTATCGGGGACTGCTACGCTTTGGACGATCCGAGCCGGATTATCGCCGCACGGATAGCACCAACGTTGTCTTGCGTTTGGATACGAGGGATGGGGATGAAGCATTCCTCAAGCGTGTGATTGAAGAGGAAGGGCGTCGTGGTGGCGAGTTACCGATAGACAGTCTTATTGCCTTGGCCGCATTGCGTGGTATGAAGCGCATGACAACGGAAGAACTGGCGCTGCATATTCAGCGGGAAGCTGCTCAAGCCAAACGCACACTCGAGGCACTCGTTGAGGCCGGATTGGCACAGGCACATGGTACGGCTCGTGGCCGGACGTACACTTTGGCCGCTGGCTTGTACCGTGCTGAAGGTGATAAAGCCGCTTATACACGGCAAATGGGATTCAGTGGCCTTCAGCAGGAGCAAATGGTTTTGAGCTATGTACAGCAACATGGTTCGGTGCGGCGTGCCGAGGTGGCTGAACTATGCCGCTTGACTTCGCTGCAGGCGAAAAATTTGCTGAAGCGCTTGCGGGAGTCTGGGCAGCTCCTGCAGCGGGGGGAACGCCGTACTGCATATTATGTGCCAAATGATGGAGCGACATCGCTTTGATGATTTTTGGATTTTTTTGGATTTTTTTGGACTTCTTTGGACATCTTTGGATATCAGTATGTGATTTCAGCTGATTGATCTGCACCGTAACCCAACGACTACCCTGGCCGTTTGGATTGATGGGTACTGCGCCAATGTCAATAATGTCTGCACCGCTGTCTCCGACGAGGCCCGATTCTGGCCTGTGACAAGGCACCATCCGTCAGTACATACAAGGTATAAGGCCCATTCGGTGCCTGTCCAGCAATTACCATCGTTTTCCCTGAGCCTGTCTCCCACAGGGATACGATCTTCGCCAGACCCACAGAGGCTACTTCTGTATTCATCAATCCCGTCATTTTTTCCCCTGACGCCCCTGCCGTTGTCGCATTACAACCTCCAAACTCCTTCAGCCGCCGATATCAAAATTGATATCGAAACAGTGGAAAAATTGATTGGAGAGATTATCGGCCAGCCCCTAAGATAAGCGCCGAGCATGCGAACGACATGCAAGCAGCCTAAAAAATATCAATACAATATCTGGAGATTCATGATGCGCAACGCCACCGGCCCGCTCGCGGCCACTTTCCCTCGTCCATTCATGTTGAAGGCAGCCGTTGCGGCATTGGCCGGTATCGGCTTGCTGAGCACGGCTTCGGTCTGGGCGCAGGAGGCAGTGGCGGCCGATGCCGGTGCCGAGCCTGCTGCGGAAGTGTCGGTCGTGACCGTCAGCGGCGTGCGCCGCTCGGCACAGAATTCGCAGCAGATCAAGATGCGCTCGGATCAGGTCATCGATTCCATCGTCGCCGACGACATCGGCAAATTCCCTGACAACAACGTGGCCGAGACCCTGGCGCGCATTTCCGGCATCCAGATCCGCCGCGATTCGGGCGAGGCCAGCGCCGTCATGATCCGCGGCTTGCGCGATGTCACGACCCTGCTCAACGGCCGCGAACTGTTCACGACGACGGGCCGCTACGTCAACCTGGCCGACATTCCCGCCACCATGCTGCAGCGCGTCGACGTGTACAAGTCGCAAGGCGCGGACCAGGTCGAAGGCGGCGTGGCCGGCATCATCGACGTGCGCACGAATCGCCCGTTCGACTTCAAGGATTTCACGGCCAGCGTCAACACGCGCGCCGTCTACAGCGACAAATCGAAAGCCACGGACCCGAACATCAGCGGCATGGTGGCGAACCGCTGGAAGACGGGCATCGGCGAAGTGGGCGCGCTGCTGGGTCTGTCGCAGCAGCAGCACCGCTACCACGAGGAGCGCGCTTTCAGTACGGCGCCCGTGGATAAGAGTTTCCTGTCGCCGGGCTTGACGGGGCCGGACCAGGTGGGCTTGTTGCCGATCAAGGGCGACCGCCGCCGCAGTACCGCCAATGCCGTGCTGCAATGGCGTCCGAACGCCGACGTCGAACTGTATGCCGAAGGCATGGCCACGCGTTTCCTGCTCGACGCCGAGTCCGACTACTTTGTCGGCTTGCCTTGGTGGGGCACGCCCGTGTCGGCGACCAGGATTCCCGGCAGCAACCAGCTGCAAACCCTGACCTCGACCGACGTCAATACCATCATGTCGACGCAGGCGAACAAGAACCAGACGAAGACGCAGCAGTTTGCCGTGGGCGGCTTGTGGGATATCAACCCGGAATGGCGTTTCACGTCGGAAGTGGCCAGCACCAAAAGCACGTTCACATGGCGCAACCCCATCCTCGATGCCATCACGCAGGTGCCGAACGCCACCATCAATACCAACCAGAACGGTACCCTGCACGTCGACTACACGGGCATCGATCTGCAAGACCCGTCGAACTACTATCTGAAGGGCTTTTTCGACCGCTACGGTGAAGACAAGGGCAGCTCGAACGATGTGCGCGCCGACCTGGCGTACACGCCGAGCGCCGGCGGCATCTTCAAGGAAATCAGCGTCGGTTTGCGCGGCGTCAAGCGCGAAGCGGAATCGATCAAGAGTTTCGAGGGCAATGCGGAAGCACCGGACGTGTCCGGCGCCGCGTTTCCGTTCGGACGCCAGAGCGTGACCTCGATTCCGGGCCTCAATTGCCTGTCGGAACCGATGTCTGGCGGCGGCCCCGATTATGGCTTGAAGCAATGGTACACGCCGTGCGCCAGCTTCCTGCTCAATAACACGGGCACCGTGCGCCAGGCCGTCACGGGCAGCAGCGCGGCGCGCGCCATGGACCCGGGCTCGTTCTTCAAGGATACGGAAAAGACGTATTCCCTCTATACCAAGGCGAAGATCGCCTTCAAGCTGGGCGCCTACCCCGTCGACGGCACCGTGGGCGTGCGCGTGGTGCGCACCGAACAAAGCCTGCAAGGCAATACTTCCGAGGATGGCGTCTACACGCCCGTCATCAGCGACACGGCCAGCACCGACGTGCTGCCCAGCGTGGCCCTGAAAATCAAGCTGCGCTCCGACCTGGTCGGCCGCTTTGCCGCGGGCCGCACCATCAGCCGGCCAGGCTTTTCCCAGCTGAACCCGGGCGTGGCCCTGGTCAACTCGACGGAAACCGTGAAGGCGACGGGCGCGGGCGGCAATCCGAACTTGAAACCGGTGACGGGCGATAATGTCGATGCGGCGCTGGAATGGTATTTTGCGCCAGCCGGGTCCGTCACGGCCACCGTGTTCCACCACAAGTTCGACGGCTATATCCAGCAGCGCATCGCCAGCGAAACCATCGGTGGCAAGACCTACGACGTGGACCGCCCGTACAACACGGCTGCCGGCAAGCTGCAGGGCCTGGAAATCGGCTACCAGCAGTTTTACGACGGCTTGCCCGGCATCCTGAACGGCCTGGGCCTGCAGGCGAACGGTACCTACATGAGCGGCACCACCGACGACGAGACGGGCAGCCATGCCATCACGGGCGTGTCGCGCTATTCCTACAACCTGGTGTTGCTGTATGAAAAAGACGCCTGGTCGGGCCGCCTGGCCTACAACTGGCGCTCGAAATTCATCGACAGCTACAACCAGGGCGGCCCCGGCCTGGACTTGAAAGTGGCGCCGACGGCCCAGCTCGACGGTTCGCTGTCGTACAAGATCAACGACCAGTTCACCGTGACCCTCGATGGGAATAACTTGCTCGACACCAAGTTCAAGGATTACTGGAACGAGCCGGGCGTGTATGCGCGCGATACGCGGCGCTATGACCGCACGGTCGGCCTGTCTTTACGCTGGAAGATGTAAAACGTCCATGGCTGCGTTGCCTTGCCTCGCCGTACTCCTCGTACTGTCTTCGGCAACGCGCCTTGCCCTGAACGTTTTACATGAGTGAAAAAGCAGTATCCAAGGGCGTTGCCATGGTTTCGGCCGGCAACGCCCCTGTCAGTTGGGCAGTCACGCACGATTCATCATCAAAAGAATGGACGAAAAGCATGGAGACGCAAAAATTATCCACCGTTGAAAAGGTCGGCTTCGGCGCCGGCGACATGGCGCTCAACGTCGTCATCTCGTCGATGATGTTGATCATTACCTTTTTCTATACCGATATCTATGGCTTGAAAACCACGGACCTGGCCCTGCTGTTCGTGGCCGTGAAAGTCATCGGCGCCATCGCCGACCTGGTCATGGGCCAGATCACCGACCGCTACAGCTTTGCCTCGGGCCGCTACCGCCCGTATCTGCTGTGGCTGGCCGTGCCGTATGGCGTCAGCGTCTTCTTCGTCTTCAGTACGCCCGAGTGGCAATATGACGCCAAGCTGATCTGGGCATATTCGACGTATATTTTGATGACGATCATGACGGCGGGTGTCGGCATCCCGTATATTTCCCTGATCAGCGGCTTGACCAGCGACCCGCAGGACCGCCTGTCGGCTAATGGCTACCGGCTGTTCTTCGCCAAGATCGGTGCCTTCATGGTGACCATCGTCGTGCCTATCCTGTCGCAGCGCTGGGGCGGCGGCAACCCGGCCGTCGGCTACCAGGCGGCCATGGCCGTGATGGCCGTCATGGGCGTGGCCCTGTTCCTGTTCTGCTATTTTTCCACCACCGAGCGCGTCGTGCACGTGGTGGAAAAGCAATCGCTGCTGGAACAGTTGAAAGTGCTGCTGCAGAACGACCAGTGGCTGGTGCTGTGCGGCGTGTGCGTCACGGGCACCATCGGTTATGTGGTGCGCGGCTCCGTCGCCATTTATTACGCGAAATACTACCTGGGCGGCAGCACGGAAACGGTGGCCGCCTTTTTGACCACAGGCGTGGTGGCCGCCATCCTGGCCATGATCGCCTCGACCTGGATCACCAAGTTCTACTGCAAGGTAAAACTGTTCCGCTACACGCAGATCGGCGTCGCGCTGATCAGCCTGGCCATCTATTTCTTCGTCAAGCCGAGCGATACCGTGCTGGCCTTCGCTCTGTATTTCCTGCTGTCCTTTGTCGTGGACTTGCATGCGCCCGTGTTCTGGTCGGCCATCGCGGAAACCATTGATTACGGTCAAGTCAAGACGGGCAAGCGCGTCTCCGGCTTCGCGTTTGGCGGCATTTCCGTCTGCCAGAAGGCGGGCATGGCGGTGGCGGGCGGCCTGGTGGGCGTGCTGCTCGCGTACTTCGACTACCAGCCCAACCATGAACAAACGCAATTCGCCCTGAACGGCATCGCCCTGATGCTGTCGGTCATCCCCGGCTTCTTCCACTTGCTGATGGGCTTGCTGATGTTCAAGTACCGCATCAGCGACAGCTATTACACGGGAGTGAAAACCGAAATGCACAAGCGCGGCTATGTGGCTGCGTAAGAATAATTGAATGGAGTAAGCAACATGGCAGACGTCTTGAAACCGCTGATCGAACAGCGCGCCGACCCGCATATCTACCGCCACAGCGACGGCTATTATTACTTTACGGCCTCCGTGCCCCAGTACGACCGCATCGAATTGCGCCGCGCCGACAGCATCGCCGGCCTGGCCGACGCGCAAAAAGTTGACGTGTGGCACAAGCCGGAGACTGGCGCGTACAGCGAGCTGGTGTGGGCGCCGGAATTGCATTTCAACCAGGGCGCCTGGTATGTGTATTTCGCAGCGGCCCCCAGCCGCGAAATCAAGCATAAGCTGTTCCAGCACCGCATGTATGCGATCCGCAACACCAACGCCAACCCTTTGGAAGGCGAGTGGGAATTCATGGGATCGATCGATACGGGCATCGACACCTTCTGCCTGGACGCCACCACGTTCGAACACGACGGCGTGCTGTACTACCTGTGGGCGCAAAAGGATGTCGCCATCGAAGGCAATTCGAACCTGTACATCGCACCGATGGCCACGCCGTGGCAGCTGGCCGGCCCGCCCGTGATGCTGAGCAAGCCGGAATTCGACTGGGAAATCCACGGCTTCTGGGTCAACGAAGGGCCGTCCGTGCTGAAACGCAACGGCAAGATCTTCATCAGCTATTCGGCCAGCGCCACCGATGAAAACTATGCGATGGGCCTGCTGTGGGCCGATGCCACGGCCGACCTGCTCGACCCGTCTTCCTGGACCAAGTCGCCCGCGCCCGTGTTTGCCACCTGCTACGAGCACGGCATCTACGGCCCCGGCCACAACAGTTTTACCACGGCCGAAGATGGGGACAATGTGTTGCTGGTGTACCATGCCCGCACGTACACGGAAATCGTTGGCGACCCGTTGTGGAACCCGGATCGCCATACCTTTGTGAAGCCGCTGCGCTGGGATGCGCAAGGCATGCCCGTGTTTGGCCGCTCATCGACCCTGTAACGTTCCGGACCCGACGCCATGACCCCAGTTGATTCTGTTTCAGTGACGCAAGCGCCGTTCGGCATCCTGCCCGATGGCCAGCACGTGAGCGTGTTTACCCTGGCGAACCGCCAGGGCATGCAGGTGAAAGTGCTCGACTTTGGCGCCATCATCAGCGAAATCCACGTGCCAGACCGCGACGGCACGTTTGCCGACGTGGTGCTCGGTTTCGATCGCCTCGAGCCGTATCTGGCCAACAGCGCTTTCCTGGGTGCCGTCATCGGCCGTTACGGCAACCGCATCGCCGAGGGACGTTTCAGCCTGGACGGCAAGGATTACCAGCTGGCCGTCAATAATGCGCCGAATCACTTGCATGGCGGAAACCAGGGTTTTCACCAGGTGATGTGGCAGGCCGCGCCGTTCACGAAGGATGACGCGGTGGGCATCACGTTGACGCGCAGCAGCCCGCACGGCGAAGATGGCTACCCGGGCAAGCTCGACGTCACGCTGACCTATGAACTGGACAACGATAATGCGCTGAGCCTGCGCTATCACGCCGTCACGGACCAGGCCACGCCCGTCAACTTGACCAACCACAGCTATTTCAATCTGGCAGGGCAGGGCACTATCCTCGGCCATGCGCTGTCCATCAACGCGGACCGCTACCTGCCCGTCGACGCCGGTTCGATACCCACCGGGGAACTGGCGGACGTGGCCGGCACGCCGTTCGACTTGCGCCAGAGCACCGTCATCGGCGACAACATTGATCAGCCGCATGAACAGCTGCCCATCGGCCGCGGCTTTGACCATAACTTTGTGCTCAATCAACAACCCGGTCAGCTGCTGAACCTGGCCGCCAGCGTGCGCGAGCCGCAATCGGGCAGGGTGATGCAGGTGTACACCCAAGAGCCGGGCATTCAGTTTTATTCGGGCAATTTCCTCGACGGCAGCCAGCACGGCAAGCAGGGCGCCAACAGTTATCGCAGCGCGCTGTGCCTGGAAACCCAGCATTTCCCCGATTCGCCGAACCAGGCGCATTTCCCGAACACTATTCTGCGCCCGGGTCAGGTGTATCAGACGGAGACCGTGTACCGGTTTTCCGCCGAGTAAGCGCCCAGCCATAACAGCCCACGCCCTGCCGCCACGCGCCCGCAGGGCGTTTTCATTGGCGCATGCTGATATCGTTTTCGATATCGGAACGCATTAAAAATTGATTGGAAAGGCATGGCAGGATTCTTTAGTATTCCAACATCGCTGCCCGGGCCGACGACCTTAGATCCGGCATGGCACAACCAGGAGAATGGCATGTCTGAGACAAAAAAGAAGGTAGCCCTGCGCTCCGCCGAGTGGTTCGGCTCGCAGGACAAGAACGGCTTCATGTACCGCAGCTGGATGAAAAACCAGGGCATACCTGACCACGAATTTCACGGCAAGCCCATCATCGGCATCTGCAATACCTGGTCCGAGCTGACGCCCTGCAACGCGCATTTCCGCCAGCTGGCCGAGCACGTCAAGCGCGGCATCCTGGAAGCGGGCGGTTTCCCCGTGGAATTCCCCGTCTTCTCGAACGGCGAATCGAATCTGCGCCCGACAGCCATGCTGACGCGCAACCTGGCCTCGATGGACGTGGAAGAATCGATCCGCGGCAACCCGATGGACGCCGTCGTGCTGCTGGTCGGCTGCGACAAGACGACGCCGGCATTGCTGATGGGCGCGGCCAGCGTCGACATTCCCACCATCGTCGTCAGCGGCGGCCCCATGCTGAACGGCAAACTCAATGGCAAGGACATCGGTTCCGGCACGGCCGTGTGGCAACTGCACGAGCAGATGAAGGCGGGATCGATCACCTTGCACCAGTTCATGTCGGCCGAATCGGGCATGTCGCGCTCGGCCGGTACCTGCAACACCATGGGCACGGCCTCGACGATGGCCAGCATGGCCGAAGCGCTGGGCACGTCCCTGCCGCACAACGCGGCCATCCCGGCCGTCGATTCGCGCCGCTACGTGCTGGCGCACATGTCGGGCATCCGCATCGTTGAAATGGTGCACGAAGACCTGCGCCTGTCGAAAGTGCTGACGCGCGAAGCGTTTGAAAACGCCATCAAGGTCAACGCCGCCATCGGCGGTTCGACCAATGCCGTGATTCACTTGAAGGCGATTGCCGGACGCATCGGCGTGCCGCTGGAACTGGAAGACTGGACCAAGACGGGCCGCGGCACGCCGACCATCGTCGACCTGCTGCCGTCGGGCCGTTTCCTGATGGAAGAGTTTTACTACGCGGGCGGCTTGCCGGCCGTGATACGCCGCCTGGGCGAGGGCGATTTGCTGCCGCACAAGAATGCGCTGACCGTCAACGGCAAGTCGATCTGGGACAACTGCGTCGAAGCGCCGATCTACAACGATGAAGTGGTGCGCACGCTGGACAACCCGCTGCTGGCCGATGGCGGCATCTGCGTGCTGCGTGGCAACCTGGCGCCGCGCGGCGCCGTGCTGAAACCGTCGGCCGCCTCGCCGCATCTGATGCAGCACCGGGGCAAGGCCGTCGTCTTCGAGGATTTCGAACATTACAAAGCGCGCATCCTTGATCCGGATCTCGACGTCGATGCCAATTCCGTGCTGGTGATGAAAAATTGCGGCCCGAAAGGCTATCCGGGCATGGCCGAAGTGGGCAACATGGGCTTGCCGCCGAAACTGCTGGCGCAAGGCATCACCGACATGGTGCGCATCTCGGATGCGCGCATGAGCGGCACCGCCTACGGCACCGTCGTGCTGCACGTGGCGCCGGAAGCCATGGCGGGCGGCCCGCTGGGCATCGTCAGGGATGGCGACATGATCGCCCTCGACTGCCACGCCGGCAGCCTGAACATCGACATCAGCGACGCGGAAATCGCCGAGCGCCTGGCGAAGCGCGAACTGGGCAGCGCGCCCGGACCGAAGAGCGGCTACCAGCAGCTGTACATCGAACACGTGTTGCAGGCCGACGAAGGCTGCGATTTCGACTTCCTGGTCGGCAATCGCGGTTCCGCCGTGCCGCGCCACTCACACTAAGCGGAGAATCCCATGCTGTTGCTGCAATTTACAAATGAAACCGTCGGCCGCCTGGTCGGCCTGCTGCAAGACGACCAGATCCGCGTCATCGAAGGCTACAACACGACCTATGCGCTGGCGCAAGACGCCATCCGCAAGAAGGTCAACCTGGCTGAGCTGGTCAATGCCACTGTCGGCAACACCACGCATGCGTATGCGGACGTGGCCGCCAGTGGCCGCCTGCTGGCGCCGCTCGACCATGCGGACGAGGCGCACTGCTACGTGACGGGCACGGGCCTGACCCACCTGGGCAGCGCCGGCGCGCGCGACGCCATGCACAAGAAGATCGGCGGCGACGCGGAATCCCTGAGCGACTCGATGAAAATGTTCCGCCTGGGCGTGGAAGGCGGCAAGCCGGCCGACGGCACGGCCGGCGCCCAGCCCGAGTGGTTCTATAAAGGCGACGGCTCCATCGTGCGCGCTGGCGGCCAGCCGCTGCGCATGCCGGACTTTGCCCTCGACGGCGGCGAAGAGCCGGAAATCGCCGGCCTGTACGTGATCGGCGACGACGGCCAGCCCTACCGGGTCGGCTACGCCATCGGCAATGAATTCTCGGATCATGTGACGGAACGCCAGAACTATCTGTACCTGGCCCATTCGAAGCTGCGCGCCTGCAGCGTGGGCCCGGCCCTGCTGGTGGGCGAATTGCCCGCGCATATCGCCGGCACCTCGCGCGTGCTCGATGCGGCCGGCAAGGTGCGCTGGGAAAAGGCGTTTGTCAGCGGCGAAGACAATATGTCGCACACGATTGCCAACCTGGAACACCATCACTTCAAGTATCCGCTGTTCAAGCGCCCTGGCGACGTGCACGTGCATTTCTTCGGCACGGCCACCTTGAGCTTTGCCGATGGCGTGAGCGTGGCGCCGGGCGAAACCTTTGAAATCGAAGCGCCGGCCTTTGGCCCTGCCCTGCGCAACCGCCTCGACGTCTTCCCAACCGAATTTGCGAAAGTGAGCACATTATGAGTTTCAATATCACCGGTGATGCATTGATCGGCGGCGTCGCCGTCAAGGGCAATGGCGGCTCCTTCGAAGCGTGGGACCCGGCCGCGCGCGCGCACATCGCGCCCGCCTTCCATATGGTTGACGTAGCGCAAATCGACGAGGCATGCCGTCTGGCGCAAGCCGCGTTCGACCCGTTCCGCGCCACCAGTGATGCGCAGCGTGCTGACTTCCTCGATACCATCGCCGCGCAAATCGGCGAACTGGGCGACGAGCTGATCGTGCGCGCCATGACGGAAAGCGGCTTGCCGCGCGCGCGCCTGGAAGGCGAACGCGGCCGCACCGTGGGGCAGTTGAAACTGTTCGCCGGCTTGCTGCGCGAAGGATCGTGGACCGATGCGCGCATCGATTCGGCGCTGCCCGACCGCGTGCCGCCCCGTCCTGACTTGCGCTTGCGCATGATCGGCCTGGGCCCCGTCGCCGTGTTTGCGGCCAGTAACTTCCCGCTGGCCTTCTCCGTGGCCGGCGGCGATACGGCCTCGGCCCTGGCGGCCGGTTGCCCCGTCGTCCTGAAAGCCCATTCGGCCCATCCGGGCACGTCCGAGCTGGTGGCGCGCGCCATCGTCAAGGCGATTGAACTCAGCAAGCTGCCGGCAGGCGTGTTCGCCTTGCTGACGGGCACGGGCAATGGCATCGGCCAGGCGCTGGTCGCCCACCCTGCCATCCAGGCCGTGGGTTTCACGGGTTCGCGTTCGGGCGGCATCGCCCTGATGAAGGTGGCGGCCGAACGCCCGCAACCGATCCCCGTGTATGCGGAAATGAGCAGCATCAACCCCGTGTTTGTGCTGCCGCAAGCCTTGGCTGCCCGTGGCGCGGCGATCGCCAGCGGTTTTGCCGCCTCGCTGACGATGGGCGTGGGCCAGTTCTGCACCAATCCCGGCCTCGTGCTGGGCCTGGAAGGTGCCGACTTCACGGCCTTTGCCGCCGCCGCCGCCGAAGCGCTGGCGCCGGCCCCGGCCGCCACCATGTTGACGGCCGGCATCGCCAGCAGCTATGCCAAGGGCGTGGCGGCGCTGGCGCAGCATGCCGACGTGATGCCGCTGGTGCAAAACACGGGCGACGAAGGCAAGGGCGCCGCGGCCCTGTTCGTCACCTCGGGCGAGGCGTTTTTGGCCAGGCACGATCTGCGCGACGAAGTCTTCGGCCCCGCCTCCCTGCTGGTGGCGTGCCGCGACATGGAGCAAATGCTGGCAATCACGGAAAGCCTGGAAGGCCAGCTGACGGCCACCCTGCAGATGGATGCGGGCGACCTGGAAGACGCGCGCCGTTTGCTGCCCGTGCTGGAACGCCGCGTGGGCCGCATCCTGGCCAACGGTTTCCCGACGGGGGTGGAAGTGTCGACGGCCATGGTGCACGGCGGCCCGTTCCCGGCCACCTCGGACGGCCGCAGCACGTCGGTAGGCACGGCGGCCATCAACCGCTTCCTGCGCCCCGTGTCTTACCAGAACCTGCCGCAGGACTTGCTGCCGGAGTCGCTGCGCGATGATAATCCGCTCAGTATCTGGCGCCGCAAGGACGGCGTGTTGGGCAAGGAATAACAACACGGCGAGCCGCATATCGAATGCGGTACGCTGCGGTGCACGTGTACATAAAAATAAACAGGTGGAGACAAGATGAAGCAATTGGCGAAATATGGCAGCTTGCAGGGCAAGCGCGTGTTCATCACGGGCGGCGGCAGCGGCATCGGCGAATCCCTGGTGGCGGAATTTGCCGCCCAGGGCGCGCTGGTGGCGTTTGTCGACATCGCCGTGGAAGCGAGCGAGGCTCTGTGCCGCCGCCTGGCTGAAGCGGGCCTGACGGCGCCACTGTTCCGCCATTGCGACATCACGGATATTGCTTCCCTGCAAGCCGTCATGGCTGAACTGGCCGAGAAACTGGGCGACTTCGATATCCTCGTCAACAACGCGGCCAACGACCAGCGCCACCAGGCGCAGGACGTCACCCTGGAATACTGGAACGAGCGCATTGCGATCAATCAACGTCCCATGTTCTTCACCTGCCAGGCCGTCTTCGAGGGCATGAAGCGCAAGGGCGGCGGTTCCATCATCAACGTCAGCTCGATTTCCTGGCACATGAAGTCGGGCGGCTACCCTGTGTACGCCACCACCAAGGCGGCCGTCGTGGGCCTCACGCGGGGCCTGGCGCGCGACTATGGTGCCCACAATATCCGCGTCAACACGGTCACGCCCGGCTGGGTCATGACGCAGCGCCAGATCGAGCTGTGGGTCGACGACGCGGCCGAAGCGGAAATCAAGAAAAGCCAGTGCCTGCCGAATAAACTGATGCCACAGGACATCGCCGCCATGGTGCTGTTCCTTGCATCGGACGACGGCGCGATGTGCTCCAGTCAAGAATTCATTGTGGATGCCGGCTGGGTCTGACAAAACGTCCAGGGCGTTGTTGCAGGGGCGGAAGTCATCGTACTGATGTACTAGCGTACTGTCTTCGCCCCTGCGCCTAGCCCTGGGCGTTTTGTCGGCCGCAGAATTGTTTGCTGCCAAATCTTCCTCTATTGAAATACCGCTCATGCCGCCCCCACCCCGCGGCAGGAGAGGCATCGCCACATCCAGATTTTGCCGGGGTTGACCCGGCCCTTGCTTTTCACTAAAAAACAGGAGACAGCATGAAATTCATCCATACCAGCATCGTGGCCTTCAGCCTGGCCATGGCCGCCGGCAGCGCCTATGCCGCGCCCGTCAACGTCACCATCGACGTGGCCAGGCCCGGTCCCGTGATCAACAAGAACGTGTACGGCCAGTTCGCCGAACACCTGGGCACGGGCATCTATGAAGGCATGTGGGTGGGGCCGGAGTCGCCGATCCCGAACACCAAGGGCTGGCGCAATGACGTATTGGGCGCGCTGAAAAAGTTGCACGTGCCGCTGGTGCGCTGGCCGGGCGGCTGTTTTGCCGATGAATACCACTGGAAGGATGGCATCGGCGCGCGCGAGAAGCGCCCGACCAAGGTCAATACCAACTGGGGCGGCGTGGAAGAGTCGAACGCCGTCGGCACGCACGAATTCTTCGACCTGGCCGAGCTGCTGGGCGCACAGACCTATATCAACGGCAACCTCGGTTCCGGCACGCCGCAGGAAATGTCCGAATGGCTCGAATACATGACCTCGGACAGCAAATCGACCCTGGCCGAGCTGCGCCGCAAGAATGGCCGCGCGCAGCCGTACAAGGTCGATTATTTCGGCATCGGCAACGAAGCCTGGGGTTGCGGCGGCAATATGCGACCGCAGTACTATGCCGACCTGTACAAGCACTATCACACCTTCATGAAGACGCCGGAAAGCGCCCGTCCGAAATTCATCGCCAGCGGCGGCAATGACGACGACACCAGCTGGTCCGCCACCCTGAGCCGCGAAATCAAGCCGAACATGATGGACGCCATCAGTTTCCACTACTACACGGTGCCGACCGGCGTGTGGGAAAAGAAGGGCGCCGCCACGGGCTTTGGCGAAAATGAGTGGATTTCTACCCTGAGCCGCACCCTGCGCATCGATAGCTTGATCAAGAACAATCTCGCCGCCATCGACAAGAACGACCCGTCGAAAAAGACGGGCCTGTACGTCGATGAATGGGGCACCTGGTACGACGTGGAGCCGGGCACCAACACGGGCTTTTTGTTCCAGCAAAACAGCCTGCGCGACGCGCTGGTGGCGGCACTGAACTTCAATATCTTCCACGCCCATGCGGACCGCGTGCGCATGACGAATATCGCGCAAATGGTCAACGTGCTGCAGGCGATGATCATCACGGACAAGGATAAATATTTCCTCACGCCCACGTATCACGCGTTTGAAATGTACGTGCCGTTCCAGGATGCCACGTCCTTGCCGGTTGCCATTAGCGGCAATGGCAAGTACAGCCTGGGCAAGGTCAGCATTCCGGAAGTGAGCGCCTCGGCTGCGCGCGCCAGGGATGGCAAGGTGTACTTGTCCTTGGTCAACACGAACCCGCACAAGGCCGTCGACGTGAGCGTGGCGCTGGCAGGTCAAAAAGTGACTGCCGTGAATGGCCGCGTGCTGACTGCGGGCAAGATGGATGCCGTCAACAGCTTTGCGCAACCGCAAGCCGTGCAGCCGGTGGCGTTCAATGCCCAGGCGCGGGGCGGAAAGCTGACCGTGTCGGTGCCCGCCAAGGCGGTGGTGGTGGTGGCGGTCGAATAAACCTGCCGATTTTGAGGTATCCAGCCGGCCCGCATGACGGGCCGGCTGGCCATGTGGAGAACACGATGCAATTTTCGACAATGATGGCCTTGGCGGCCATGCTTGCCTTCAGCCCCGTCCAGGCGGCCCAGGTCAGCGTGCACGACCCCGTGATGGCGAAGGAGGGCGACACGTATTACCTGTACAGCACGGGCCCCGGCATCACTTTCTACAGTTCGAAAAACATGGTCGACTGGCAGCCGGAAGGGCGCGTGTTTGCGGGCCAGCCGACCTGGGCCAAGACGGCCGCACCCTCGTTTGACGACCATATCTGGGCGCCCGACGTGCAATTCCATGACGGCAGGTATTACCTGTACTACTCGGTCTCCGGCTTCGGCAAGAACACCTCCGGCATCGGCGTGACCGTCAACACCACCCTGAATCCCCGCTCGCCCGATTACCGCTGGGTCGACCAGGGCATGCTGCTGCAATCGGTGCCCGAGCGCGACGAGTGGAACGCCATCGATTCGAACATCGTCACCGATGCCAAAGGCACGCCGTGGATGGCCTTCGGCTCGTTCTGGAACGGCATCAAGCTGGTGAAACTCAATGCCGACTGGAAAACCATTGCGGAACCGCAAGAGTGGCACTCGCTGGCGCGCCGGGCGCCGCTGCCGCCACGGGCAGGCGAATTCAAGCCCGCGCCCGAGGAAATCGAGGCGCCGTTCATCTTCCAGCGCGGCAACGATTACTTCCTGTTCGTCTCCTGGGGTTTGTGCTGCCAGAAGGAAAAAAGCACCTATCACCTGGCCGTGGGCCGTGCCAAGAGCGTGACGGGGCCGTATCTGGACAAGGATGGCCGCGACATGGCGCAGGGCGGCGGCACGGTGGTCTTGAAAGGCGACAAGGATTGGCGGGGCCTGGGCCACAACAGCGCCTACACGTTTGACGGCAAGGATTACCTGGTGCTGCACGCCTACGAGACGGCGGATAACTATTTGCAGAAGCTCAAGATCCTGCCCATGACGTGGGACAAGGAGGGCTGGCCGCAGGTGGCCCCGCAGGACTTGAATCGCTACCAGAGCCGCGAATTGCCCGCTGCCAAACCGTAAGGGCCTGCCATGAAAACAACCTTGCTGATGCTGGCGCTGGCCGCCGGCGGGCTGCTCACGCCTGGCTTGCAGGCGGCCCAGCTGTTTCCCCTCTCGTCCGTGCGCCTGGGAGCGGGGCCGTTTCTCGATGCGCAGACGACCGACTTGCAGTATCTGCTGGCCTTCGACCCGGATAAACTGCTGGCGCCGTTCCGCCGCGAGGCGGGCTTGCCGCAGATCCAGCCCAGCTATGGCAACTGGGAATCGACGGGGCTGGACGGCCACATGGGCGGGCATTACCTGTCGGCGCTGGCCCTGATGGTGGCGTCCACGGGCGACGCGCAGGCGCGCGAGCGTCTCGATTACATGCTGGCGCAGCTGAAGCAATGCCAGGACGCCAATGGCAATGGCTACCTGGGCGGCATCCCGGACGGCAATGCCGCCTGGCAAGCCATCGCCAAGGGAGAAATGCAGGCCGATACCTTCTCCGTCAACGGTCGTTGGGTGCCGTGGTACAACCTGCACAAGGTATTCGCCGGCTTGCGCGACGCCTACCAGTACGCCGGCAATGTCGAGGCGAAAGCCATGCTGGTCGCCCTGTCGGATTGGGCCGTGAAACTCTCGGCCTCCTTGTCCGACGCACAGATGCAGGCCATGCTGCGCGCCGAGCACGGCGGCATGAACGAAGTGCTGGCCGACGTCTACGCGATGACGGGCGAGCAAAAGTACCTGGACCTGGCCGTGCGCTTCTCGCACCAGGCGATCCTGCAGCCGCTGGCGGCGCAACAGGACAAGCTGACGGGCCTGCATGCGAATACCCAAATCCCGAAAGTGATCGGCTTCGAGCGTATCGGCGCCTTGACGGGCCGGCGCGACTGGCAGCAGGCGGCGCAATTCTTTTGGCAAACCGTGCACGACAAGCGCACGGTGGCTATCGGCGGCAACAGCGTCAAGGAACATTTCCACGACGAACACGACTTTTCTTCGATGGTGGAAGAGGTGGAAGGGCCGGAAACCTGCAATACCTACAATATGCTCAAGCTCACGCAGCAACTGTTCCGCCGCGACGAGCAGGTCCAATACGCGGATTACTACGAGCGCGCGCTGTACAACCATATCCTGTCGTCGCAGCGCCCCGGCACGGGCGGCTTCGTGTATTTCACGCCCATGCGGCCGAATCACTACCGTGTGTATTCGCAGGTGGACAAGGGCATGTGGTGCTGCGTGGGTTCCGGCATCGAAAGCCAGGCCAAGTATGGCGAGTTCATCTACGCGCATGAGGGCGACACGCTGTACGTGAATCTGTTCATGGCCTCCACCCTGGATTGGGCGGAGCAGGGCGTCACGATTATCCAGAGCACGCAGTTCCCTGACCGCGACACGACGCGCATCACCGTGCAGGGTACTAAGACGTTCAGCCTGAAGATCCGCTACCCGCAATGGGTAGCCAGGGGCAAGCTGCGGCTGAAGCTCAACGGCAAGGCCCTGCGCGTGGCCGGCCTGCCCGGTGAATACGTGACGATCACGCGCGCGTGGAAGGCCGGCGACAGCGTTGACGTGGTGCTGCCCATGACGACGCGCCTGGAACAGATGCCGGACCAGTCGAATTACTATGCCGTGCTGCACGGCCCCATTGTGCTGGCCGCCAGGACGCAGCCATTTGCGAATGAACAACTGAACTATTTTGCCGACGACTCGCGCATGGGGCATATCGCCCAGGGGCAAGTGTGTCCGCTGGAATCGTCGCCGCTGTTCGTCAGCGATGAGAAGGATTTCATGCGGAGAATCCGCCCCGTGAAGGGCCAGCCGCTGACGTTCACGGCGCCCGGCTTGATCCAGGGCAAGGATGCGGCGACGATCAAACTGATCCCGTTTTTCCGCCTGCACGACTCGCGCTACATGCTGTACTGGCCTGTCTCCACGCCCGCCAGGCTGGCGCAGCTGCAGCAAAGCACGCGCCAGGCGGAAGCCGAACGCCTGGCGCTCGATGCGCTCACCATCGACCAGGTGGCGCCGGGGCAGCAGCAGCCGGAATCCGACCATTTCTTCCAGGCCGAGGGCGGAGAAAACGGCGTCAACAAGGGCCGGCACTGGCGCCATGCGACGGGCTGGTTCAGTTATGACCTCAGCGACCCGCAGGGAAAGGCGAAGATATTGCGCCTGACCCTGTCCACCCTCGATGCGGGCCGCGTGTTCGACGTGTTGCTCAACGGCACGAACGTGGCCACGGTGGCCGTGGCGGCCGATGCGCCGCAGGAACTGTATACGGTCGATATCGCCGTGCCTGCGGACCTGGTCGCGGCCGCCAAGGGCAAACTGGTCGTGAAATTTGTCGCCGGCAAGGACTCCGTGGCGGGGGGGGCTGTACGGGCTGCGCCTGCTGCGCTGAGGGGGGAGGGCGCCGCCGCGGCCAGCCAGTGATACGCAAATCGGTATCGCAAGCGAAAAAGAATTGATTGGATGGCTATGTGGCTTTCTCCTACCATGGGTTCATAAAAAACCGCCCATCCGGCATCCGGCTGTGATGGTATTCCAATAAAAAACTGGAGACAAGAATGACATTGAGCCGCCGCACCCTCCTCGCCAGCGCCATGCTGCTGGCCTTTTCCGCCACCACCTTCGCTACCTCGTCCGCGTTTGCCGCCAAGCCCCTTGTCATGGGCTTTTCGCAGGTCGGCGCCGAGAGCGAGTGGCGCACCGCCAATACCGTCTCCATCAAGGATGCCGCCAAGAAAGACGGCGTCACCCTGAAATTTGCCGATGCGCAGCAAAAGCAGGAAAACCAGGTCAAGGCGCTGCGCTCCTTCATCGCGCAAAAAGTCGATGTGATCGCCTTTTCGCCCGTGGTCGAGTCGGGCTGGGATACGGTCTTGCGCGAAGCCAAGGCTGCCAAGATCCCCGTCATCCTGACGGACCGCGCCGTCAACGTGGCCGACAAGTCGCTGTACGTGACCTTCATCGGTTCCGACTTCGTGGAAGAGGGCCGCCGCGCCGGCCAGTGGCTGCTGGACTATGCCAAGAAAACCCCGGATGCGACGCTGAACATCGTCGAGCTGCAGGGCACGGTCGGTTCCGCACCGGCCATCGACCGCAAGGAAGGCTTCCAGGAAGTGATCGGCAAGAATCCGAAGATGAAGATCATCCGTTCGCAAACGGGCGACTTTACGCGCGCCAAGGGCAAGGAAGTGATGGAAGCGTTCCTCAAGGCGGAAGGCAAGAAGATCAACGTGCTCTATGCGCACAATGACGACATGGCCATCGGCGCCATCCAGGCCATTGAAGAAGCGGGCATGAAGCCGGGCAAGGACATCATCATCATCTCCATCGATGGCGTCAAAGGCGCGTTCGAAGCCATGATCGCCGGCAAGCTGAACGTTACCGTCGAGTGCAGCCCGCTGCTGGGCCCGCAATTGATGTCCATCGCCCGCGACGTGGTGGCCGGCAAACCCGTGCCGGCGCGCATCACGACGGTGGAAGGCGTGTTCCCTGCCGAGGTGGCCGCCAAGGAATTTCCTAACCGTAAGTACTAAGCTTGCCGCATGATGAACACGCAAGCGCATCACACTGCCGCGCCAGCTCCCTTGCTGGAGTTGCACGGCATCAGCAAAGCCTTTCCCGGCGTCAAAGCCCTCAGCGATGTTGCCCTGCGCCTGTATCCGGGCGAAGTGCACACCCTGATGGGGCAGAACGGCGCAGGAAAGTCGACCCTGATCAAGGTGCTGACGGGCGTCTACACGCCCGACAGCGGCCAGATTTTGTTTGACGGCAAGCCCATCGCCCCCGCGTCCACCTCGGACGCGCAGGCGCTCGGCATCAGCACCGTGTACCAGGAAGTCAATCTGTGTCCGAACCTGTCGGTGGCGGAAAACATCTTTATCGGCCGCTATCCGCGCCGCTTTGGGGCTATCGACTGGCGTGCCATGCAGCAACAGGCGCGTGCCTTGCTGCAGCAATTGCAGATCGATATCGATGTCACGGCGCAACTGTCCAGTTTTCCGCTGGCCATCCAGCAAATGGTGGCCATTTCGCGCGCGCTGAATATTTCGGCCCGCGTGCTGATCCTCGACGAACCCACGTCCAGCCTGGACGAGGCGGAAGTCCATCTGCTGTTTTCCGTGCTGCGCCGCCTGCGCGAGCAGGGCATGGCGATCCTGTTCGTGACCCACTTCCTCGACCAGACCTACGCCATTTCCGACCGCATCACGGTGATGCGCAATGGCGAGCGCGAAGGCGAATACGCGTGCAGCGAACTGTCGCGCCTGGCGCTGGTGAACAAGATGATCGGCGTGGCGGCCGATACCGTGGCGCAAGAGCTTGATCTGGCGCAAGAAGCGGGCGCGGCCAGCTTCGGACCGACCGTGCTGGAAGCGCAGGGACTGGGCCGCAAGGGCGCCTTGCTGCCCATGGATTTCTACATTCGCCAGGGTGAATTGCTGGGCCTGGCCGGCTTGCTCGGTTCGGGCCGCACGGAACTGGCGCGCTTGCTGTTCGGCGCCGACAAGGCCGACTCGGGCACGATCACCATGCAGGGCCAGCCGCGCCACTTCGCCGTGCCGCGCGACGCGATTGCCCGCGACATCGGCTTTTGCTCGGAAGACCGCAAGCACGAGGGGGCGATTTTGTCGCTGTCCGTGCGCGAAAACATTATATTGGCCTTGCAAGCCCGCACCGGCTTGCTGCGCGCCATCCCCTTCAAACGCCAGCAGGCGCTGGCCGACGAATATGTGAAAGCGCTGGGCATCAAGACGGCCAGCATCGAAACCCCCATCGGCAGCCTGTCGGGCGGCAACCAGCAGAAAGCCCTGCTGGCGCGCTGGCTGGTGACGTCGCCCGCCATGCTGATCCTCGACGAACCGACGCGCGGCATCGACGTGCGCGCCAAGCAGGAAATCATGAGCTATGTCAGCAAACTGTGCCGCAAGGGCATGGCCATCCTGTTCATTTCGTCCGAACTGCCCGAAGTGCTGCGCTGCAGCGACCGCATCCTGGTCATGCGCGACCGCAAGGCCTGCGGCGACTATGCGCGCGGCCAGCTCGATGACAGTTCCGTGCTGCAAGTGATTGCCGGAGAGACCGCATGAGCGTATCCACTTCGTCGCCCGCCGCCCCTGCGGCGCGGGCGGCTGGCACCACGGATTCTTCCATTGTGCATACCGTTTTACACCATCCCCTGAGCCGGCCCCTGGCCGCGCTGTTGCTGCTGTTGCTGGTGGCCTTCTTCGCCATCCCCGGCTTTTTCCACCTGGAAATCCGCGATGGCCATTTGTACGGCAGCGTGATCGACATCGTCAACCGCGCCGCGCCGCTGATGCTGGCCGCGCTGGGCATGACCCTGGTGATTGCCACGCGCGGTATCGACATTTCCGTGGGCGCCGTCGTGGCCCTGTCCGGCACCGTGGCCGCCATGCTGATCGGCGGCACCATGGTGATGGACAATGGCGTGCCCACCTACGTGAGCAATATCCCCATGGGCTGGGCCCTGGCGGCCGCCCTGGGCGCGGCCCTGCTGTGCGGCGCCTGGAATGGCGTGCTGGTGGCCGGCCTGGGCTTGCAGCCCATCGTCGCCACCCTGATCCTGATGGTGGCGGGAAGGGGCCTGGCGCAATTGCTGACGGATGGCCAGATCGTCACCGTCTACTATCAGCCCTTCTTCTTCATCGGCAGCGGTTATCTGTTCGGCTTGCCGTTCTCGCTGTTCCTCGTGGCGGCGGTCTTCCTCATCACCGCCGTGCTGATGCGCAAGACGGCCCTGGGCTTGTTCATCCAGGCTGTCGGCATCAACCCGGTCGCCGCGCGCCTGGCCGGCATCCGGACGGCGACATTGATTTTCTTTGTGTACGTCTTTTGCGCCGCCTGCGCGGGCTTGTCGGGCTTGATGATCAGCTCGAACATCAAGAGCGCCGACGCCAACAATGCGGGCCTGATGCTGGAACTCGACGCCATCCTGGCCGTCACCCTGGGCGGCACGTCCCTGGCCGGCGGCAAGTTCAGCCTGGTCGGCAGCATGATCGGCGCCCTCATCATCCAGACCCTGACCTACACGATCTATTCGCTCGGCGTGCCGCCCGAAGTCAACATGGTCGTCAAGTCCGTCGTCGTCTTCCTCGTCTGCCTGTCGCAATCGTCGGAATTCAAGCAATTGCTGCATCGGAGAAAAGCATGAAGGGTTTGCTGCACACCCCGTATTTCACCTCGCTCGTCACGGTCCTGCTGCTGGCGGTGATGCTGGGCCTGGGCGGCGCCGCCTACCCGGGCTTGCTGTCGACGCAAGTGATCTTTAACCTGTTGATCGATAACGCCTTTTTGCTGGTGATCGCCGTCGGCATGACCTTCGTCATCGTTTCCGGCGGCATCGACCTGTCCGTCGGTTCCGTGCTGGCCCTGTCGACCATGATCGCCGCCTGGCTGCTCAATGTGGCGCACTGGCCGCCGCTGCTGGTGATCGTCACCGTGCTGGCGCTGGGCACCGTGTTTGGCGCCGGCATGGGCGCGCTGATCCATTACTTCAAATTGCAGCCCTTCATCGTCACCCTGGCCGGCATGTTCCTGGCGCGCGGACTGTGCTACTTGATCAGCATCAACTCCATCACTATCGATAACCCGCTGTTTGTCGCCATGTCGCAGACGCAACTGCAATTCCTCGGCGGCTTCGTCTCGCCCGGCGTCGTCATTGCCGTGCTGACCCTGTTGCTGGCCATCTGGCTGGCGCATGCCACGCCGTTCGGCCGCGCCGTGTATGCGATCGGCGGCAACGAGCAGTCGGCCCTGATGATGGGCTTGCCCGTGGGCCGTACCAAGGTGCTGATTTATGCCTTCAGCGGCTTTTGCGCCTCGCTCGGCGGCGTGCTGTTTTCGTTCTACATGCTGTCCGGCTATGGCTTGCATGCGCAAGGCACGGAACTGGACGCGATCGCCGCCGTCGTCATCGGCGGCACCCTGCTCAGCGGCGGCTACGGCTACGTGGCGGGCGCGCTGTCCGGCGTGCTGGTGCTGGGCACCATCCAGACCCTGATCGCCTTCGACGGCACGCTCAGCTCGTGGTGGACCAAGATCGTCATCGGCGGCCTGCTGTTCGTCTTTTGCGTCGTGCAAAGACTGATGGCCATGGGCCAGAAAAATACCAACGGGAGTTAATCTGATGTTCAAGCAACACACACGTGCCGCCATCGGCATGGCGGCAGCGTTCGCCTGCGCCGCATTTGGCGCGCAGGCGGCCAACCCCATCGTGAAAAACATCTACACGGGCGACCCGGCCGCGCTGGTCGACAATGGCAGGGTGTATCTGTACGTGGGACACGATGAAGCGAGCGCCACGGACACGGATTACCGGATGCACGAGTGGCGCGTGTATTCCTCGTGCGACATGGCCAACTGGACGGATCACGGCTCGCCCGTGCGCTTTTCCACGTTTGCCTGGGCCGGCAAGGATGCCTGGGCGGGCGACATCGTCAAGCGCGGCAGCAAATACTATTTCTATTCGACCGTCGACCATAAAACCATCCCCGGCAAGGCCATCGGCGTGGCCGTGTCGGACAGCCCGACGGGCCCCTTCGTCGACGCGCGCGGCAGCGCCCTGATCACGAACGACATGACGCAGCAGACGGCGATCCCGTGGGACGACATCGACCCGGCCGTCTTCATCGACGCGGATGGCCAAGCCTACCTTTATTGGGGCAACACGGTCTTGAAGTACGCCAAACTCAAAGCGAACATGACGGAGCTCGATGGTCCGATATTGACCTTCGGCATGGATGCGTTCACGGAAGCGGCCTATATGCACAAGCATGCGGGCACGTATTACTTGTCGTACTCGCGCAACTTCCCCGAAGAAACGGCGTACTCGACGGGACCCACGCCCACGGGCCCCTGGCATTTCCGCGGCACCATCATGGACAAGAATGCCGTCGTGAAAACCATCCACCAGGCCATCATCGAGTTCAACGGCAAGTCGTATATCTTCTATCACAACGACAAGTTGCCCGGCGGCGGAGAATACCGGCGTTCCGTGGCCGTGGAAGAGCTGAAATACAAGCCAGACGGCACGATCGAATTCATCCATCAAACGGATGGCCCGGCAGCCAATCCCAGCGCCGCCTGCAAGGCATCCTGACCGCTGCTTGACGACGCTCAAAAAGGAGACAAACCGATATCTGGAATATCGATATTGAGTTAAAACTGATATCGATCATGATATGATTTATTCATGGATACCCTTAACCCCAACTGGTTCTTGCGAGCCCGCCTGAAGACGCGGCAACTGCTGCTGCTGATCGCCCTGGACGAGCAGCGCAACATCCACCGTGCGGCGGAAGAATTGCACATGACGCAGCCGGCCGCGTCCAAGCAAATCAAGGACCTGGAAGAGATGCTGGACGTGCGCCTGTTCGACAGGTTGCCGCGCGGTATGGAGCCGACCATCTACGGCGAGACCATGATACGCCACGCGCGCATGGCGCTGACGAGCCTGTCGCTGGCGCATGACGATATCGTCGCCCTGAAGTCGGGCCTGACGGGCCAGGTGGAAGTGGGCGTCATCATGACGCCGGCCATGGCCCTGCTGCCGCGCGCGATTGCCCGCATCAAGCAGCAGGCGCCGCTGATGCGCATCGGCGTGCATCTGGAACACAGCAACACCCTGATGGACATGCTGCAGCATGGCACGCTGGATTTCATGATCGGGCGCATCCTGGAAAAGGAAAGCAGCGCCGGCCTCATCTACGAGGAATTGACGGAAGAGCCGGCCAGCGCCGTGGCGCGCAATGGCCACCCGCTGCTGTCGCGCAAGAATCTGCAATTGAAGGACCTGGCGGCCCAGCCGTGGATCTTGCCGCCGCAAGGCAGCATCCTGCGTCACCGCTTCGACATGATGTTCCGCCGCGCCAGCCTGGAGCCGCCCGTCGACGTGGTCGACACCACCGCCTTGCTCTTGATCACGTCCCTGCTGCAGCAAACGGATTCCCTGCACGTGATGCCGACGGAAGTGGCCCATTACTACGAATCGCTGAACGTGCTGAGCATTTTGCCCATCGAGCTGCCGTGCAAGATGGATGCCTTCGGCATCATCCGCCAGCAGGATCATTTGCTGTCGCCGGGGGCGGATATGTTGTTGAAAGCTGTACGGGCGACGGCCGCAGACATGTATTGACCCGAGGCGGCGGTTGTGTCGGATTACGCGTTCCGCTAATCCGACCTACGCATGGTCCGGTGACTGGTAGGTCGGATTAGCCCGCAGGGCGTAATCCGACAATTGCCCGTTACCCCTAATCCGGCACCTCAAAGAAAAACAGCTGCACCAACCGTCCATTCTCGGGCGTATCGCCAAACACATTGCTGATCGAGTGAAAGTAGTGGCCCTTGTAGACGATCAGGCGGTTGTGGCGCATCGGCACTTCCAGCAGCGCTTGCCAACTGTCGCGCTGTTCCTGTAACTCGTTGAATTTCTGTACTTTGCTGTTCGGCAGCCAGCGTTTCTGGAAGTCCTTGAAGCTGGCGTAGCCGCCCGCCTTGACGTCCGCCTCGGGCAAGCGCCGGTACCAGCCGCTGGGCTGGTGGCGCCAGAACGTGGTGCCGCCCTGGCACTGTTCGGGCGGGTTCAGATACAGCACGCCCGCATAGAAATTGAAGTTATTCCCCGTCTCGTTGTCCACGTGGATATCCGTGCGCGCCATGGCGTCCGCATAGCTGAGGCGATACGAGCCATTGTCGGGCGAGATGAAACGGATGGGGCGGCCCAGCGCCGCGGCGATGCGCTCCATGATGGCCTGGCTGGGCTGGCCCGCCGTCTGGCTGCCCGGATAGTTCTGTCCCGCATAGCGCTGCTGCTCGAACGGCAGCGCCAGCGCCTGGGCGCGCCAGGCGGCCGGATCGGGCAGGAAATCGTCGAGGATGTGCAGGTCGGTTTCACGGATAAAATCGTGTATGTCATCTGCGGCATTGAGCGCCGTCAACGTTTCGGCGTATTCCGCTTGCGGACTGGCAAAGCCGATGCGGCAGGTTTGCGCCAGTGCAGGATGCAGCGCCAGGGCTTGCGCATAGCGGGCCAAGGCCAGTTCCTGCTGTCCCGTGCGGTAATACAGCTCGGCCAGGCCTTGCAGGGTTTGCCAGCGCTGGGAGCGCAGGGCGTGGGCCCGTTCCAGTTCGGCGATGGTCTCCATCAGCCGCTGTTTCCCCATCAGCAATTCCGCATGGCTGATGGCGAAATCGTGCTCGTGCGGCGCCAGCCGCGCCGCCGTGGCGTAGCTGGCCAGCGCCGCCTCGCTGTCCGTGCCGCGCAGCACGTTGCCGAGGTTGTAGTGGAACAGCGCGTTGTCGGGCTGTTGTCTGAGCGACAGTTTCAACAGGCCCAGGCCGATGGTGCCCTGGCCCAGTTCCAGCATCGCCAGGCCCTGGAAATGCTGCGCTTCGGCCAGAGCGGGGTCCTGTTTATAGGCAGCCTGGTAGGCGTTGATCGCCTCGATCAGCTTGCCTTGCTGCTGCAGTTGCCGGCCCTTGGCCAGCTGTTGTTCCGCCAGTGTCTGTTCGCCCATGTCGCTATCCCGATGCAATGTGGCGAACAGTGTAACCGAGCTCGTTCTACAGTGCCTGGCTGACCGGAATTTCCTGTCCGTTCAGCTTGATCGCCACCTTGACGATCTGCGCCTTGACCTGGTTGCTGGCCATGTCCGCTTCCTGGGCGTAGGCGTACACGACGATGGCGAAATCCTTGTAGCCGCTGCGCGCCGCCTCGATCTTGCGCGCCGCGTCCTGGTCCACCTTCAGCAGCGAGTAGCCGTCGCCGTTGGTAAATGCCAGCTTGTAGTCGCCGTTGTCGTACATGTAGTAATACGTGCCCGCTTCGGCGAACTTGGCGGGGAAGGCGGCCTTGTCCATGGCGTACGGCGACAGCGCACCCTGGCCATTGATCTGATAGCGCAGGTAGCGTTTCGTCTTGGCTTCGCTGACCTTGGCGTCGATCTGCGGTTTCAGGGCGTCGAGCACTTCCTGCTTGCGGAAGGCGTCGTTGCTGCCCGCATATTCGCGCGAGATGCGCTGCGCCACGGCCGCGTAGTCGGGCGGCACGCCGGACAGGGCGATGTAGCTGTACATCAGCTGGTTGCCGCTGGTGATGTCGACATAGCTGGCGCTTGGCGTGGCCGGGTCCGCTTGCGGCAGGCTGGCGGCCGCCGCTTTTACCTGGGCTTTGGCAGCCATGTCGGCCACGCTGGTGGCGGGCGTCGACGCCGCAGGCGTTGCATTCTCGGAGGTCTTGCCGCAGGCGGACAGCAGGATGGCGATGGCGAGCAGGGCGGGCAGGGTACGGTGCATGATATTTCCTTTAAGATCAGTTAAAAGGTAGTGACGGTTTTAATTTTTAGGGTTGTGAAAGTCACGGCAGCGCTGAAAACCGTAGCGAGCAAGCCCAATGCCGGGTTGAGTAGCGGAACCGTACTTTATGTACGGTGAGCAACGCCGACCCGGAAGTGGGCTGCGCAGTAGGTTTTCAGTGCTTGCCTCCCAAGCGTTTGTATTCGCCTACGCCATAGGCCGCGAGGACGATGGAAGACGCCAGCACCAGGTAAAAGCCGATGCCGAACGAGAGTCCCTGCCACACTTGCCCCAGCATTTCGCTGGCCATCTGCTCGGCCATGCGGGCCGCGCGGCTGCCCATGATGCCGCCCATGGCGTTGCCCGCCTCGCTGACGGCGCCCTTGATCTTGATCAACAGCAAGCTGCTGTGCACGATGATGAACAGCAGCGGCGCGCACTTGCCCAGCGCCGCTTTCGGGTGGTTGCTGGCCATGGTGGCGCAGCAGGCGGCAATGGCCAGCAGGAAGAAAAATTGGGCCGAGGTAAAACCGCTGCCGCCATCGCGGGCAAAGCTTTCCAGGCTGTCGGCGGACAGGCCCAGCAGCTGCCAATAGGTGCGCGAGACGGAAGCGAACAGGCGGATGCCGATGGTGTTGAAGATGAAGGCGCCGGCGATCAGTACGCCAAGAGCCCCCAGCACCTGGATGCCGAGCGCCGAGACGGCCCGGCCCCACAGTTGCTGGCCCTTGTCGCGCGCCAGCTTGGCGGCGCCGGCCATGTCTTCCTGCGCCAGCTGTTGCGCGGGAATGGCCGTGACGGTGGCGAGGCCGCCGGCATCATCGAAGCGCACGTCGACGACGGCGTTGATGGCGGGCGCCACGTCCGAGCGCCAGTGGGTGGCCACGTCGAAGGCATGCTGGATGCCGGCCACGCTGACGGAACCTTGTCCGCTTGCTTGGTAGGCGAGGATGCGGCCCCGTTGGCCGGTGGTAATGGTTGCTGCCGGGCTGGATGTGTGCATAAGATTTCCCTGGTCACTGTCATGCTGTATTGCATGTACCCACGGATAACGGGGGCAGTTCAGGGAAATCCAAAATTATTTTGAGTTATTTTTTCGGTGGCTGTAATACGTCCTTGGCGGCGCCCTGGTAATCCTTCATCAAGCCCATGAAAGCGTCCTGCAAATGCCGGGCCGCGTCCTGCGGCGGCGCGCCCGTGCGCCGCGCCAGGTCGAATTTATACGCATGGGCGGGGCTGTAGCCGGCTTGCGAAGCGGCGTCCAGCAGCACGCCCGCCCGTTTCAATGAGGCCGGGTCGCCCTTGACCATCAGCAATTCGGCCAGGTAGGTCTGGGCAATGGGAAAATCCCTGGCGGCCGCCTTTTCCAGCCATTGCATGCCCGCCTTCGGCTGTTTTATTCCCGCATCGCCGCCGCCGATGCCGTAGCCCAGGGCCGTCAGCGCCACCAAGTCTCCGCCCCGCGCGCGCTTTTCCAGCTGCTGGCGGGGAAACGGCCGCGCCGCGATCTGCATGCGGATTTCATGGTTGATGTCTTGCAGCACATTGCCTGGCCACACCTTGGCGCCCGGGGCGGCCGGCTTTTCCACCGCTGGGGCAGGCGCCGGGACCGGTGCGCGCATGCCGCCCTGTCCTTGCGCGCCGGCCAGCACGCCGGGGGCGGGCGGACTGACGCCCTTGCCGCTGCCCATGTTCAGCACCAGGCGGGCCGACGTTTCGCCAAATGACACGCGCGGCTTTTGCACGTCGTGCGTCATGGCGGCGACCCTGGCCGCCACTTGCGAAAATACGTCGCTCATCGGCAGACCCGGGGCGTCGAGCGCGTCGAGCAGGGCGCTGGTGTACGGGCTGTTGCGCGAATCGGGCGACCAGAAGTCGCGCGCCAGGGCGCCGGGGCCGGCCGAATAGGCGATCACCACGCCGCGTGGCGCTTGCGTGTCGGCAAAGCCGTGGCTGGCCGCGTTGCCGCCGCCAGGGACCATCACGGCGCCGCCGCGCGTATATTCCTGCCGGCAAGCGTCGAGGATCAGCACGGCGCCGCGCGCCCCCGTGCGCTGCAGATCGCCCGCCAGGCTGGACACGGACACGCCCTGGGCGGCAATGGCGGACGCGCTCAGCGCATTCATGTTCGCGCCCAGCGGCAACACATAATTGGCTTCGCCCGCCTGCGCGCCGTGGCCCGCGTAAAACACGAGGGCGATATCGGCACCGCGCGCCTGCGTGGAAAACTCGGCCGACGCCTTTTGCAGCTGTTGCGCATTGATGTCCGTGCGCAGCAGCACTTCAAAGCCCAGGCGGCGCAGGCGCTCGGCCATGGCGCGCGCATCGTTCACGGGATTCAATAGCGGCTGCGGATAGGCCGCGTTGCCGATCACCAGGGCGATGCGCTTGCCCGGAGCCGCTGGCACGGCGGCGTGCGCGACGTTGCTGAGCAGTAAAAAGAACAGGCTGAAAAACAGGGGAATCAGGCGTTGCATCAGGGTCTCGGGGATTGTCGTGAAAGTAACAAAAGTTAGCGATTTTTACTGTGATATGAGAAAATTGCCTAAATGCATTTTACCTTACTGACAAGTTTCTCTTGTCTGGCCAGCGCACGGTACGCGTCGCCGCCGGCCAGTGGCGCGTGCCGCCCAACACACGATCGGACCGGCTTTGCAATCGGAACAATTTGAACGCATTCATGACTTCTGGACGCGCCGCCAGCGGCTGACACAGGGCGAACTGGGCGAGTTTTACCAGCGCGTCATCGCCGCGCTGACGCCGTGTCGCCCGCGCGAGGCGGCCTCGCTCGGCGATTCGCTGGCCGATTTGCGCCACCAGTTCTTCATCGAAAAAGTCCTGCACGGCGACAGCGACGCCGCGCCCCACCACGTCGGCGCCTTGTTCCTCTACTTCAAGCGCTTCATCATCGACCAGTTGCGCAAGCAGCGCGATGACGAGGACGCCGATGCGCAGGAGGGCTGCGACTTGCAGGCGCCCGACGCCTATGCCGAACCGCTGCGCGACTACCAGCTCACGCCGCAGCAGGTGCGCGACGCGGCCGATATGTTTATCGCCACCTTGCCCCGCGATTTGATCTTGCTGCTGCGCCATTGCGGCTGCGGCGGCATGCCCGTCAAGGAACTGGCCGAGCAGATCGCTTCCGCGCATTACCACGGCGGAAAATTAGGTCTCGTGCATCGGCAGAAGGGCGATCCCGCCAGTGCCGGGCGCCAGGTGGTCGAGCCGGCCCACCGCGCTACCCTGCTGGGCAGCTGGGTCTTGAGCCTGCTCAAGCTGCGCGTGGGCGATGCCCTGGGTACGCGCGATATGCAGGCGGCGCAAATAGTTTTGGATATTCTGTGCGTGGCCGCGTTATCCCTGCACATGGACCCCGTGTCCACCTCCCCGAACCCTGATGAAAGGCCACCGGCATGACTGCATTGACGCCCTCGCTGGCCATCGTTGCCGCGCGCCTGCCATCGCCCCCGTCTTCCGCCGAGCTGCTGGACGCGGACGTGGCGGGCACTACCCCCGACTGGCGCGGCATTGCCGTACCGGAACATGTGATGCAAGGCTTTGCGCGCCGCAGCGACGCGGCGCCCCTGGCCGCGCGGCCCATCGCGGGCGGACAGATCCACCTGCTGGCGCGTTGCCCCGGCTTTGGCGCCGTGCTGCTCGATGCCTGGGACAGCACGCGCCAGCGCTGGCGCGGCTGGCTCGTCACGCCAGACGCGTCGTATGCGGATGCCTGCGGCCTGGTGGTCGAGGAGCGCGACGCGCCCGCCGACCCGCGCGCGGGCCTGGTGCTGTGCGACATGCCCGTCACCGTGGCCGTGACGGACCTGGGCGCCTGCCTGGGCGTGTTCAGCCAGGAGCGCCTGCAGGCGGCGCGCTGGCTGGAGCTGCATGGCCGCGCCAATGGAGCCGTCGCGGCGCCGGGCGTCATCGCCCGCGTGGCCTTGCCCGGCGACGATTACGCCTTGACGGGCACGCCGCTGTCGAGCGAGCTGGGCAAGGATGGCCGCGTGGCCTACCGGCAATTGCTGCGCCAGGGCTTGCAGCAGTTGCAGATCGCTTCGGCCGATGCCGCCGCGCCACAGTTGACGCCAATCAAGGCGGCCAATGCCAGCCGCTGGCTGAAGATCGTCACGGCCGTGGCCGCCAGCGTGATGGTGGTGCAATCGGCGTGGCTGTTCCTGCCGAAAGATCCGGCTGTCGTCGGCAATGCGGAATTCCGCAGCGGCAGTGGCAGCGGCGTCGAGACGGGCGTGCGCACGCGCGTGCTGTTCCGCGCCGAGGCCACGGAGGCGGAGATCCGCACCTGGCTGCAGCGCGAGCAGCTGGAAATCGTCGCCGGTCCCGATACGCTCGGCGCCTTCACCGTGCTGTCGCGCGACCGCCAGAAAGTCTTGCCGCCGCCAGGCCCGGGCAATCCGCTGGCCGTCATCAATCCCTGACCCGAAATAAGAGAAAGTTATCAAGTATGGCAACGTATAAGAATTTTGCATCCGCGCATTGGCGCAAGCTGGCCATGGGCCTGGCCGCCGGCGTCCTGTTGACGGGCTGCGCCATGACGCCGAACGGCCGCGGCGGCGTGATGATGGGCCTGGATACTGCCGAGCTGTTCGGCACGCCGCTGTCCACCTTCCGCCTGCGCGACGGCACGGAAGGCACCTTGCGCAAGGACCCGCAAGGCAAGTATTCGATCAAGCTGTCGCAGGCGTTTCGCGTCGTGCCGCTGGCCAACGCGATCACGGCCCGCGTGGCGCGCGTGGAAAACGTGGGCGAGCGCACGGTGGTGATCGTGGAAACCCAGGAGCGCGGCTGCGCCTACCGCTATGAAGTGCTGGCGTTCCAGGGCACGGACGTGTTGCAGTGGACGGTGGGCAATTGCAAGGACCGCCCCCGCGTGGAGCTGGCGGCGGACGCGAAATCGCTGAATATCGACTTCCCCAACTACAACCGCCTGTCGCGCATGATCTACACGGACAACCGCCTGCTCAACGCCAGCGTGGCCGTGCCGCCCGGCGTCGATACGCGCGCCCAGCCGTTTGCCGACGATGCCTTGCGCGGCACCGGCCCCGTCATCGCCACCATGCCCGGCAGCGACAGCGGCCGCGTGATTCCCGCGCCGCCGGCCCCGGCATCGGCCCCGGCCCCTGCCGCCGCGCCGAAAGCGGGCAGCCGCGCCAGCGCCAAGCCGCGCCGCCAGGAGACCCCGGCCAGGGCGGCAGCGCCCGCCGCCGTCAGCCTGCCCGCCCCGCGCAGTGCGGCGGCTGTCCCTGCGGCGCCGATGATCTTCCAGGCTGAAGAGATCAAGCCCGTCGTCATCGATCTGAGGAAATAAGATGGCCGCGAGTCTGCGCAGTCTGCAAATCCGGCAGACCTTGATCCTGATCGTCCTGACGATCATTTATTTGTGCTGCGAGCTGGGCTTCAACGCCCGTTTGCTCGACGTGGTGGGCGGCGACGTCAAGCCGCACGACGTGGAGGGTGTGGAATTCTATGGCCGCAGCCTGTCGGGCATCGCCGCCGCGCTGGTGGTGCTGCAACTGATGTGGCGCCGTCGGCTGAAGAACAATGGCAGCGGCCCCAGCTGGAAAAAGATCGTCTTCTGTTGCATCGCCACGGCGGCGGTCGTGTTCGGCATTCTGAAGACGACGGTCACGGTGCTGGTGGAAACGCGCGATGCGCAATTTCGCCGCCTGGCCTTCAACACCACCCTGATGCAGCGCTCGCTGGTGGGCGGCAGCCTGCAATTGCAGGGCCTGGTCGATGATGCCACCCTGTTTGCCAAGCCCGAAGGCAAGGCTTTCCTGGCCCTGTTCCCGTTCCTGGCCGTGTCGGTGGGGCACCTCGACGAGCGCATGGAGCCGGCCAAGGAGCAGTTGATCAATTTTAATGTCCGCAAGATCGCCGGCGGCGCGGCCGGCTACTACGACAAGTACCAGCAGGCGATCGGCGAAGTGCATGACAAGTGGAAATTGTATTCGGGTATCATTCCCGACGACGATGCGGGCTTGCGCCAGCAGCAGGAATCGGCCTGGAACGATTACCGGCAAAGCCTGTCGCGCCACGGCTGGCAGCCGCATTCCGTGCCGGCGCGGCGCAAGGCGGCCGTGGTCAACAATGTGCGCAAGAAGGTGCCCGTATCGGCCAACTGGCATCCGGCCGACCAGCTATCGTTCCGCCTGGCCGTCAAGCGCCGCTATGCGTCGGAAGCGGCCAGCAAGGGGTTGACTATCAAGGGCGACCGCATTCCGCCGGGCCTGTCCTTCCCCGCCTTCGTGGCGCGCCCCGGCATCCAGGCCGTGCTGCGCGACGGGCCGGACGGCGGCGACGGCAGCGAAGCGGGCAAGGGCTTGCGGTTGCCCAAGGGCGCCGTGGTGCAGGAGGCGTATGCGAGTCCGGCCGAGTTCAGCCGCCTGTTCGACCAGTTCGCCGCGCGCCAGACGGCGGAAAAGCTGGTGGAATACCGCGCCAGCCGCAGCGACTTCGAAGTGCATGGCAAGTATTATGCGGAGGGCAAGGAAGCGGCGCGCGCGGCCATCGTGCCGCCCGTGGCGCTGTTTTTCTCGCTGCTGGGCGCCATCGGCCACTTTTCGAAACTGCTGTATCTGATCGCCACCGTGGGCTTGCTGGTGCTGGCGGCGCGCCGGGGCGAGCAGGCGGGCGCCGATGGCCAGCTGAGCCGCCGTTCCGCCTGGATCGCCACGGGCGTGCTGGCCGGCGCCTTCCTGGGAACCTGGGGCATTTTCAGCCTGTCGGACAACAATGTCACGAAGAGCGAGCTGTTCCGCCAGATGCTGGACTGGAACCGCCAGGCCGACGGCGACAGCACGCGCTGGCAAATCGCCGGCAAGGGCTTGCTGGCCAATATCACGCACGTGGTGGCGGTGGGGCAGGGCTACAGCTACCCCGTCAACGAAGCGATCCGCATCAATATTTTGCAGGGACTCGAATATGGTTATCACCCGGAAAAAAAATAAGGCGGCCGCCCTGGCCTTGCTGCTGTGCATGGCCAGCCCGGCCGCGCAGGCCGACTGCCTGGGCATGAAGGTGCATGCCCACCGTGGCGCCGGCAATGCGCCGGAAAACTCGCTGAGCGCCCTGCGCAACACGTATTTCGGCACCTGGGACGGCGTCGAGACGGATTTGCAGCTGCTGGGTGACGGCAGCTGGGTCGTGCACCACGATCTGCTCACGGGCCGGGTCGTCGACACGGGATCGCCCCGCACCGTGAAACAATTGACGGCCGACGACTGGCGCGCCGCCAGCATGAAGAACCGTGGCGTGGCCACGCCGGAAACGCCGCCCTTCGTCAGCGATGTGGCCGACCTGGCCACCGCGTTCCCGGCCAAGACCCTGAATGCGGAAATCAAGGACGTCGTGGCGTCGTGCGCGCCCATCAATACGCTGGTGGGGCAGTTGCGCGCGAACATCAAGCACGGCAACTGGTTTTTGACGTCGGGCGTGCCGAACAACCTCGCCTGTGCGCGCCGCGCCGATCCGCAGGGGTACCTGGGTTTGCTCGTGTTTGACGCGCGCAATGCGCAGGCGGCCGGCGCCAACCGGGTCAGCCGCTATATCGCGAAAAATGCCCGTCCGCCCAAGCTGGACAAGCCCTGGCTGCAGCGCGTGCAGCAGCAGATCGGCATGCCCACGGGCGTGCACGTGGATGCGCGCAGCCTCGATGCCAATCCGAATTTGCTGGCCGATGCGGCCAGCCTGAACATGCCCGTCTTCGTCTACGCCGTCGATGGCGACTCGGCCCTGGCCGCGTCCCTGCTGCGCGCCCAGCAGCGCAGCCACCGCTGGCCCAGCGGCGTCATTCTTGACGGCAACCCAGAAACGTTTTGTGCGATGATGAAGTAAGTGCTTTCACTGCGAGAACATGCCATGACCTTGCCCAACACCGACCCAGCCGCTTCCCTGGCCCGTAGCGCCATTGGCGCCATGTTCTTTTCCCTGTTCGGCGGCCTGTGGGTGGCCGCCTGGTGCGTGCAGACGTATGGCGCCCAGCCTTTGCGTCTGCTGCCGATTGCCGGCATCACCGTCCTGCTGTTCATGCTGGCGTGGCGCCAGTTCAGCCGCCACCGGGCCGCGCATGCGGCGGCGGAACAGACGCCGGAAGCGAAGCGCGCGGGCCGGCTGTTCAATATCGTGAACGCAGGGCAATGGATCGCCATCTTTATCGTCGGCAATGTCCTGAAAAACGTGGGCTTGCAGGCATGGTTCATTCCCGCCGTGATCCTGATCGTGGGCCTGCATTTCTTTCCGCTGGCCTGGCTGTTCAAGGCGCGCCGCCACGTGGCCATCGGCATGGCCCTGTGCGTGTGGGCCATCGGCTATCCGTTCACCGTGCGCCACGGCCCCATCCATCCCGTCGGCTGCCTCGGTGCCGGCCTGATCCTGTGGGTGGCGGCCCTCGCCGCCGTGCGCGCCGGTTTTGCCGTGCAGCAGAACACCTTCCAAGCCCAGAAGTAGCTGCGTCAGACGGTCCGCACAGGGCCGTTTTTGTCCCCGGTCTTTCTCTTTCCTGCCTGTTTTTTGCGCATTGCAGCATCGATAATGTTTGCATCGCGCGCGCGACTGGCCTATAAATGTAATCGATTACATTTATATGAAAAGCCCCATGCCGCCAGCCGTCCCGTCTTCCTTGCCGACAGAAACCGTCTCCATCAGCGCCGTCGCCGCGCATGCGGGCGTGTCGGTGGCCACCGTCTCGCGCGTGATGAACGAGCAGGCCGGGGTGCGGGCGCCCACGCGCGACAAGGTGCTCGCGTCCGTGGCCGCGCTGGGCTACCGCATGAACCACCTGGCGCGCAGCCTGCGCACGGCCGAGAGCCGCATGCTGCTGACCATGGTGCCGGACGTGGGCAACCCCTTCTATGCACAGATCGTGCGCGGCATCGATACGGTGGCGCGCGAACACGGCTATTTCGTGCTGCTGTGCGACACGGGCGCCGACGCGGGCCGCGAGCGTTCCTACTTCGACCTGTTGCGCATGCACCGCGCCGACGGCGCCATCTGCCTGGACCCGGACACGGTGCAGCATGCGTTGTCGCATGAATCCGTCAGCCTGCCGTGGGTGGCGTGCTGCGAATTCGACCCCGCCGTGGCCGTGCCCTATGTCGGCATTGACAACCACCGGGCCGCCTCCGACGCCGTCGCGCATCTGCTGGCGCGCGGCCATACGCGCATCGGCCTGATCAATTCCGATGAGCGCTACCTGTACGCTCGGCAACGCCAGCAAGGCTATCTGGACACCCTGGCGAGGGCCGGCCTGCCCGTGCAGCCGCAGTGGGTGCACACGGTGCAAAGCCTCGACTATGAAGCGGGCACGGCCGCCACGTTACGGATGATGGCGGGGGCCGATGCGCCGACGGCCATCTTTGCCGTCTCCGACACCCTGGCCATCGGCGTGCTGAGCGCGCTGCGCCAGCTGAACCTGCGCGTGCCCGAGGACGTGGCCGTGATCGGTTTCGACGATATCGCCATTGCCGCGCAGATCGACCCCGGTTTGACCACCATCGCGCAGCCGATGCGCGAGCTGGGCGAGACGGCGGCGAGACTGTTGCTGCAGCGGCTGGCCAACCCGGCAGCCAGCGTGCCGGGCGTGTTGCTTGAACATAACTTGGTCTTGCGAGGGAGTGCATAGTGAGCGTTGCCGTCGGTTTCGAGGGGGTCTGCAAGGATTTCGGCCCCGTGCGTGTCTTGCATGGCGTCAGTTTTACCCTGGCGCCCGGGCGCGTGTATGGCTTGCTGGGCGAAAATGGCGCCGGCAAGTCGACCCTGATGAAAATCCTCGCCGGCTACGAGAGCGTGAGCGAAGGCCAGCTGCTGATCGATGGCCAGCCCCGGCGCTTCGCCAGTTCGCGCGCGGCGGAGGCCGCCGGCATCGTGCTGATCCACCAGGAATTCAACCTGGCCGAGCACCTGACGGTGGCGCAAAACATGTTTTTAGGCCATGAAAAGACGCGCGGCTGGCTGCTCGACGAGGCGGCCATGCGCGAAGAAGCGTCGCGCTATCTGAAACAGGTGGGCCTGGACGTGTCGCCCGAGACGAAAATCCGCGACCTCATTGTTGCCGAAAAGCAATTGGTGGAAATCGCCAAGGCCCTGTCGCGCCGCGCCCGCTTCCTGATCATGGACGAGCCGACGGCCACCCTGACGTCGTCGGAAACCCAGCGTTTGTTCGCCGTGATGGCGCAGCTGAAAAGCGATGGCGTCACCATCCTGTATATCTCGCACAAGCTCGATGAAGTGGAACGCAACACGGACGAAGTTATCGTCATGCGCGACGGGCGTTTCGTCACGCGCGAGCCGACGGCCAGCCTTACGCGCCAGCAGATGGCGAACCTGATGGTGGGGCGCGAATTGTCCGACATGTTCCCCGCAAAAGTGCCGCTGGCGCCGGATGCCCCGATCCTGCTGAAGGTCGACGGCTTGAGCGTGCCTGGCTGGGCGAAAGCGCTGTCGTTCGAGGTGCGCGCGGGCGAAGTGCTGGGTTTTGCGGGTCTGGTGGGCGCGGGGCGCACGGAATCGTTCGAAGCGCTGCTGGGCTTGCGCCCGCGCAGCGCGGGGGTGATCGAGATCAAGGGCCAGCCCGTGGACATCCGCACGCCCAGGCAAGCCATGCAGCACGGCATGACGTATCTGAGCGAAGACCGCAAGGGAAAAGGCTTGCACGTGAACCTGGGTTTGCGCGAAAACCTCACGATGATGACCATGGAGCGCTATGCGCGGCCGTGGCTCGATGTGAAGGGCGAGAAGCAGGCGCTGGCCAGGGCCGTCGAGGATTTCAATATCCGCACGGGCGACCTGGACAGCCGCGCGCGCATGTTGTCCGGCGGCAACCAGCAAAAGCTGGCGCTGGCGAAATACCTGCATTCGGACCCCCGTGTCGTCGTGCTCGATGAACCGAGCCGCGGCGTGGACGTGGGCGCCAAGCGCGACATTTACTTTCTGATCCACCGCCTGGCCGCCGAAGGGCGCGCCGTGATCGTGATTTCATCGGAATTGATCGAATTGATCGGCCTGTGCCACCGCGTTGCCGTGATGCGCGCCGGCACCTTGCAAGCCACCCTGTCTGCTGACCACCTGACCGAAGAGGAGTTGATTGCCCATGCAACCGGCACGCACTGACACCACCGTATCCCCGCTTGCCACCGCCGTTGCCCGCTTCGGCGCGCGCATCAAGGGCTTTGGCCCCGTGCTGGGCTTGTTATCTCTGTGCATCGCGGGCACCTTGCTCAATGGCGACTTCGCCACCATGGACAACCTGATGAACGTGCTCACGCGCACGGCCTTCATCGGCATCATCGCCGTCGGCATGACGTTCGTCATCATCTCGGGCGGCATCGACTTGTCGGTGGGCTCCATGGCGGCGCTGATCGCCGGCTGCATGATCTATTTCATGAATGCGCTGGCGCAAGGCGCGGGGGGCAACCTGGCACCGATCACCATGCTGGTGCTGGGCATCGCCATGGCCTTGATCCTCGGTGCCGGTTTCGGCCTGATGCACGGTTTATTGATCAGCAAGGGCAATATCGAACCGTTCATCGTCACCCTGGGCACCCTGGGCATCTTCCGCGCCGTCTTGACCTACCTGGCCGATGGCGGCGCGCTGACCCTGGATGCCACGCTGTCCGAGCTGTACAGCCCCGTCTACTACACGAGCGTGCTGGGCGCGCCGATCCCGATCTGGATCTTTCTGTTCGTTGCCGCGGCCGGCGCCGTCATCCTGAACCGCACCACGTTTGGCCGCCACGTGCAGGCGATTGGTTCCAACGAGCAAGTGGCGCGCTATGCGGCCATCAACGTCGACCGGGTGAAAATCGCCACCTACATGCTGCTGGGCATCTGCGTGGGCATCGCCACCGTGCTGTACGTGCCGCGCCTGGGCTCGGCCACGCCGACCACGGGCTTGCTGTGGGAACTCGAAGCGATCGCCGCCGTCGTGGTGGGCGGCACGGCCCTGAAAGGGGGAGAGGGGCGCATCGTCGGCACCGTGATCGGCGCCATCCTGCTCTCCGTGATCAGCAATATCCTGAATTTGACCAGCATCATCAGTGTCTACCTGAATGCCGCAGTGCAAGGCGTGGTGATCATCGCCGTCGCCTTCCTGCAGCGAGGCCGCAAATAAAACAAGAGCGGCGTTCTGAAAGGGCGGCCAACGGGCGCCCACAACCTTGGAGGAGAGCAGCATGAAGAGCTTTATACGGGTAGCAGGGATGGCGGTGCTGGTGATGCAGGCGTGGGCGCTGCCGATGGGGCCGGCGCAGGCCGCTGACAAGCTCGTCGTCGGCGTGGCCATTCCCACGGCCACGCACAGTTTTACCTCGGGCATCGTCTGGTGGGCAAACCAGGCCAAGGCGGAGCTGGAAAAAGCCCATCCGGGCGTGAAAATCATCGTCAAGACGGCCGCCACGGCGCCCGAGCAGGCGAACCAGCTGCAGGACATGTTGACGGTGAACAAGATCAACACCCTGGTGATCTTCCCCATCGAATCGGCCTCGCTGACGCAGCCCGTGGCGCAGGTCAAAAACAAGGGCGTGTACGTGACCGTGGTCGATCGCGGCTTGACCAACACGCAGTCGCAGGATGCGTACATTGCGGGCGACAACACGGCCTTCGGCAAGCTGCCGGCTGAATATCTGGCGAAAAGCCTGAATGGCAAGGGCAATATCGTCGTGCTGCGCGGCATGCCGACCACCCTCGACAACGAGCGCTTTGACGCGTTTTCCGCCGTGATGAAGGGTCATCCCGACATCAAGGTGCTCGACGCCAAGTACGGCAACTGGAACCGCGACGATGCCTTCAAGGTCATGCAGGATTACCTGACCCGCTTCAAGCACATCGACGCCGTCTGGGCCGCCGATGACGACATGGCCATCGGCGTGCAAAAGGCCATCGCGCAAGCCAAGCGCACGGACATCAAGCAAGTGTTCGGCGGCGCGGGCGCCAAGGGCGCGGTGAAAAAGATCATGGATGGTTCCGACCCGCTGATCGTGGCCGACGTGTCGTACTCGCCGAAGTTCATGTACGACGCCATCAAGCTGACGACGGAAGCGCGCCTGAAAGGTGATAAATTGCCGGCCAACACGATCATCCCGTCGGTGCTGATCACGCGCGAGAACGCCAAGCAGTTCTACTTTCCGAACTCGCCTTTTTAACCGAACCTCCCCCAGGGCCAGCGTCCTGGGGGCTAAAGGATACCCATGAAAACCATCCAGGGCCCGGCCATTTTCCTGGCCCAGTTTCTCGGCGACGAGCCGCCGTTCGACTCGCTCGAGCACCTGGCGCAATGGGCGGCCGGCCTGGGCTACAAGGGCTTGCAGCTGCCGACGGCGCCGCGCTTGTTTGATCTGGAACAAGCGGCCAACAGCCAGCAGTACTGCGACGACGTGGTCGCCCTGCTGGCGCGTCACGGCTTGCAGGTGACGGAACTGTCGACGCATTTGCAGGGCCAGCTGATCGCCGTGCATCCCGCGTATGACGCGCTGTTCGACGGCTTTGCGCCAGAACAAGTGCGCGGTGATCCTGCCGCGCGCACGGCCTGGGCCACGCAGCAGCTGCTGTGGGCGGCCACCGCCTCGCAGCGCCTGGGGTTGACGGCGCACGTGACGTTTTCCGGCGCGCTGGCCTGGCCGTATCTGTACCCGTGGCCGCAGCGCCCGGCCGGGCTGGTGGAAACGGCATTTGCCGAGCTGGCGAAACGCTGGCTGCCCATCCTCGATGCGTTTGACGCGGCCGGCGTGGACCTCTGCTATGAACTGCATCCGGGCGAGGATTTGCACGATGGCGTGACCTTCGAGCGTTTCCTTGCCGCCGTCGACGACCACCGGCGCGCGTCCATCCTGTACGATCCCAGCCACTTCGTGCTGCAGCAGCTCGATTACCTGGCGTTCATTGACATCTATCATGCGCGCATCAAGGCTTTCCACGTGAAAGATGCGGAATTCAGGCCCAACGGGCGCCAGGGCGTGTATGGCAGCTATGGCGACTGGCAAGACCGGGCCGGGCGCTTCCGCTCGCTGGGCGACGGGCAGATCGACTTCAAGGCGATTTTCTCGAAGATGGCGCAGTACGACTTCCCCGGCTGGGCCGTGCTGGAGTGGGAGTGCTGCCTGAAACACCCGGAGGACGGGGCGGCCGAAGGCGCGCGTTTTATCCGCGAACACATCATCCACGTGGCTGAACATGCGTTCGACGATTTCGCGGGCAGCGCGGTTGACCAGGATCAAATTCATCACTTGCTTGGCTTGAAATAAGGAAACGACATGCAGCGACGCTTACGGCTGGGCATGGTAGGGGGCGGGCAGGGCGCATTCATCGGCGCCGTGCACCGTATCGCGGCGCGCATCGACGACCAATATGCGCTGGTGGCGGGCGCCCTGTCGTCCGACCCGCAGCGCGCGCGCGACAGCGGCGCGGCGCTGCATCTTTCTCCGGATCGCTGCTACAGCGATTACCGCGCCATGGCGCAGGCGGAGGCCGCCAGGGCGGACGGCATCGAGGCCGTGGCCATCGTCACGCCGAACCACCTGCATGCGCCCGTCGCCACGGCATTCCTGGAAGCGGGCATCCACGTGATCTGCGACAAGCCGCTGGGCATTTCTCTGGCGGAGGGCCAGGCGCTGGCTGCGCTGGCCAAGCAGAAAAACTTGCTGTTTGCGCTCACGCATACCTACAGCGGTTACCCGCTGCTGCGCCATGCGAAAGCGATGGTCGAGGCGGGCGAGATCGGCGAGCTGCGCCTCGTGCAAGTGGAATACTCGCAGGACTGGCTGGCCGACGCCATCGCGGCTGGCGGCATGAACGAAGGCAACTGGCATAACGACCCGCAGAAGGCGGGGCCCGGCGGCACCCTGCTCGACGTGGGCTTGCACGCCTATCACCTGGCGCAGTTCGTCAGCGGACTCACGCCGTATGCCGTGCTGGCGGAACTGTCGACCTTTGTTCCGCACCGCACCCTGGATGACCACGTGCAGGTGATGCTGCGCTACGCCAACGGAGCCAAGGGCACCTTGTGGGCCAGCCAGGTGGCGACGGGGTGTGAAAACACGGTGCGTTTGCGCCTGTTCGGCAGCAAGGCGCAGCTGGACTTTGACCAGGAACAACCGAACGCGCTATGGTGCACGCCGCAGGGCGGCAACCGCCAGTTGCTGCGCCCGGGCCGGGTCGACAGCGCCGCCGCGCGCCACGCCACGCGCGTGCCGGCCGGCCATCCGGAAGGGTATCTGGAAGCGTTCGCCCAGCTGTACCTGGATGCGGCCCTGCATATCCGCGCCCTGCAGGCGGGGACGCCGATACCGGAAGCGGCTCGCTGGCTGCCGACGGTGGCCGATGGCGTGGCGGGCCTGGCCTTTGCCGAGGCCGTGCTGCGCAGCCATGCGCAGGGGGCTACCTGGACCACCCTGACGGACTGTTAAACTGGGCGCATGAGCGCGCCCCTGACCATCCCCACCTTTACCGTCACCTTCGTCCCGCAAGGCTGGCAATTCCCGGCCGAGGCGGGCACCACCGTGCTGGCCGCCGCCGAGCTGGCCGGCATCCGCCTGCTTAGTTCCTGCCGCAACGGCACTTGCCGCACGTGCATCTGCCACATGCCCGAAGGAAAGATCCGCTACACGGTGGACTGGCCCGGCATCAGCCCCGATGAACGGCTCGACGGCTACATCCTGCCCTGCGTGGCCGTGGCCGAAAGCGACCTCACCGTGCAGGCGCGGGCCGTGCGCAAGTAAAGCGTTGCTGTGAGTATTTGTTAGATTTTAATAATGTTTCTCATGTTATAACATTCAGTCCAGGTTTCCAGCACACCTCCATTGGGGAGGAAATGAAACCTCAACATGGATCTTGAATGAATCACTTCTTCAGAGTGCGGCTGCGGGCCATTGCATGGCCATTGGCCGCGCTGGGTGTCTTGTCCGTCTCCGCTTGCGGCGGTACGGGAGAAAAGCCGGAACAGGCGATGACCTTGTCGCAGGTCAACCTCAATTGCATGCAGCAGCCTGGCGAAACCTGCGACAAGGTGCAGGCGACCGTGATGCTGTATTCCAACGTGGTGGATCAGCGTCCCCTGTGGGAGGAAACGCCGGCGGCAGGCGGCCGCAAGGTGTTTGACCGGGCGAAACCCATCAAGCAGGCCGACGGCTCATGGCTGATGGATTTCGCCGTCATGCCTGGCCTGGCGGAAGGCACGTACACGGGCAGCGTCGATTTTTCCGTCTTCGTCAATCCCTTTCCCGGCACGCCGAATTACCAGCCCCGCACGGCCAGCTACAGCATCACGGTTGTAGGCCTGAAGGGCACGCTGTCGCCGCTGCGCGAGTTGTCCGGCGGCGACTGGGAAGGCAGCAACGGCAACGCGGCGCATACGGGTTTTGTGCCGGTGACGCTCGATACCGCCAAATTTACACGCCGCTGGTCGTGGAAGGGAGCCGACGGCATCTCCGGCAGCAGGCTCAGTCCACTGGTCACGGCGAATGGCCTCGTGTATTTCAATGAAGAAGTTTCGGTGGCAGATGCCGGTGAGAAATTCAAATACATCTACACCTACAAGCTGTCGGCCCTGTCGGAAACGGACGGTGCGGCCGCGTGGCAAACGGAGCTGAAACTGCCCGGCACGCTGGGGGCGCCGGGCGTGTCCGGGAATCGCCTGGTGATGGCGGGAATCAGCGATGCCCATACCTTTGACGCCTTGACGGGCGCCAGGCTGGCAACGGTCAAGCAGCCCAATACCATGGGACAGTTGATTGCCACGTCGCCACTGACGGCGCCGACCTTGTTCGCAGGGAACGCATATCTCGGTGGAAACAATGATGTGATCAGCCTGGATGCCACGACGGGCCAGAACCGCTGGTCCAGCAGCCTCGATTTGCCCAAACTGGGCAATGTCGATGAATGGACGCCGGCCGTCAGTGCGGGCACGGTCTACAGCCATGCGGCCGGCACCTTGACGGCCTTCAATATTGGCGATGGTACGCGGCGTTTCAGCGTGGCCGTGCCAGGCCAGGTGCTTGGCGGCTTGAACAAGAGCGCCTTGCGCCAGGCCCCCGTGCTGGTCGATGAGAATACCGTGCTGCTGCTGAACCAGCGGCCGTATCCGGGCAAGTCGGCCGACAACAGCCTGACCCTGGTCGATACGGCCAGCCGCGCCGTGCGCTGGACGGTCAACGGGCGCTTCACCACGCAGCCGGTGGTGGCGCGCGGCGTGATTTATGTGGGCAACGATAGTGGCCGGGTGCTCGAGGCGCGCAACGTCAGCGATGGCGCCGTGTTATGGACCTGGCCGCTGGCCAGCGTGGGCGAGGAAGCGTTCGGTGGTGACTTGATCGTGACCAATAACCTGCTGTTCGTCGCAGGCGAGAAGCACACCTATGCGCTCAATCTGGCCAGCCACCAGTTGGCATGGACATATCGCCTGGGCGGCACCCTGGCGCTGTCGCGCAACGGCGTGCTGTATATCCGTTCTACACCCGGCGCCGATGCGGGCATCGTCAATTATGTGACGGCGATCAACCTGCAGTAGCCGCTTGCCGCCGTGCAGCGCTCAGGACCGGCCCGGGTTCTTGAGGCGCTGCAGCAGCGCTTCCACGCCGTCGCTGACGGGCAAGCCGTGGCGGCGCAGCAACTGCACGTGCAATACAAGGTTTTCCAGCACCAGCTTGGCCGCCACGGCCAGCAGGGCCAGGTTGCGGTCTTCCGGGCTGAAACTTTCCATGGCGTCGGCCATCTCGCACAGGTGGTTGGCGATCAGGCCGCGCAATTCCTGCTCGTTGAAGGGCAGGTCGGCAAAATCGATGGGATCGGCCACTTCCACTTCCTGCATCAGCACCGCTAGTTCTTCCGGGGTAATCGTCATGCCTGGCCTCCTTGTGTGCTTGCCGCTATTTTAGCGTTATCGCCGTTGCATCGTCGGCGAATCGGACTAGAATGAGTCCAGGCCGATGACGTCGAAGGCAGCATGGCGCACTTGCATTTTACCCAACAACTGGCACGTTTCCTGAACGTCCCCACGGTGGAGGTGGCCGCGCCGCGCCTGCGCGCCGCCTTGGACAGCGTCTTTGCGCAGCAGCCGCGCCTGCGCGGCTACGTGCTCGACGAGCAGGGCGCGCTGCGTCCGAACGTGGTGATCTTCATCGACGGCGCCCGTTGCCGCGAGCGGCGCGCACTGGACGACGTCTTGCGGCCCGACAGCCAAGTTTATATCTTGCAGGCACTTTCCGGAGGTTGATCATGGGACCAGGCAGGGCGCAACGCGCGTATCTCGGCACCCGCAAGGGGCTGTTCCAGTTCGATGTCGATGCGGCCGGCGCCTGGCAGCTGGCGCTGGTGCAATTCGCCGGCGATCCCGTCTCCATGCTGCTGCACGATGGCCGCGACGGCACCCTGTACGCGGCGCTGAACCTGGGCCACTTCGGCGCCAAGCTGCACCGCCTCGATGCGGGCGCCAGCGCGTGGCAGGAAGTCGCCGTGCCCGCCTATCCCGCCAAGCCCGAGGGCAGCAGCGATACGCTGGACTGGACCTTGCGGCAAATCTGGTCGCTGGCGGCCGGCGGCGCGGACCAGCCCGGCGTACTGTGGGCGGGCACCCTGCCTGGCGGCCTGTTCCGCTCAAGCGACCGCGGCGACAGCTGGCAACTGGTGGAATCGTTGTGGAACGTGCCGCAGCGGGCGCAGTGGTTTGGCGGCGGCTATGACGTGCCCGGCATCCACAGCATCTGCGTCGACCCGCGCGACAGCAGTAAAGTGCTGGTCGGCGTGTCCTGCGGCGGCGTGTGGCAAACGCTGGATGGCGGCGCCAGCTGGGCCTTGAGCGCGACGGGCATGCGGGCCGACTACATGCCGCCCGAGCTCGATGAAAACGAAGCCGTGCAAGACCCGCACCGCATCGTGCGCAGCGCCGGCACGCCCGAGGCGCTGTGGTGCCAGCACCATAACGGCATCTGGCGCTCGCAGGACGCCGGCTGGCACTGGCAGGAAGTGACGACGGCGCCGTTGTCGCATTTCGGCTTTGCCGTGGCCGTGCATCCGCGCGACGGCGACACGGCCTGGTTCGTGCCGGCGCAGGCGGACGTGCTGCGCATACCCATCGATGGCGCGCTGGCCGTGACGCGCACGCGCGATGGCGGCAAAACGTTCGAGGTGTTGCGCGCGGGCTTGCCGCAGCAGCATTGCTACGACCTCATCTACCGCCATGGGCTGGCGCTGGCCGACGACGGGCGCAGTTTAGTGATGGCGTCGACGACGGGCGGCGCCTGGTATTCGGGCGACGAGGGCGAGCACTGGCAGACGCTGTCTGCCCACTTGCCGCCCGTTTATGCCGTCTGTTTTGCCACGCCGTAATAGCACAGGAAGATATCGACGGCCAGCGCCGTCACTTCGCGCCGGCGTGCCGGGCTCAGCAGAGGCTCACCGAGGGTGATCTGCGGCCAGAAGGCAAAGGTTTTTAACGGCGACATCAAGAGGTGCGCCACTTCCAGCGTCTCGCCCGCCTTGATGCGCCCGTCCTGCTGCGCCGCGCGGATCCAGATATTCAGGCCCGTTTCCTTTTCATTCAGGCGCGCCACCATCGCTTGCGCGCGCTCGGGCGAGTGGATGGTTTCGCCAAAGATCACGCGCGCCAGGTCGATGAAGGCCGCGTCGCACAGCAAGGCCATTTTCTGCTCGACCAGGGCCAGCACCTGCGGGCGCAGAGGCTGGTCGGCTACATAGGGCACGGCGGGCTGGGCCATGCTGCTCTCCCACATGCGCTGCAGGATTTCCGCGAACAATTCATCCTTGCTGGGGAAGTGGTTGTACACGGTGCGCTTGGACACGGCGGCCGTGGCGGCGATCTTGTCCATGCTGGTCGCATCGAAACCGTGCTCGCGGAACTCGGCGATGGCGGCATCGACGATGGCGACGCGTTTGCGGTCGGTGAGGCGTTGCGGTGCGGCCATGGCGGGAAATCTCCTTTGAAAACAATATTTTACACCTCCTGGTTTACTTTGCCAGAAATAGGAACTACACTGTGTAGTGTAATTTAATCCTTGTATTTTATTCACCGGGCTGCATATGTACCGCATCTTATTCTTGGGAGTCCTGATCATCATGAGTTCTTGCACCTTGCGCGCCGCGCCTGCCACGCCGGTTGAATCCTTACAACGCCACGACGGCAAGTTCCGCAATCCCGTGCAGATGCATAAGCTGGGCACGGCGGCAACGCTCAAGCTGATGTGGACCTTTTTCTTTGACAAGCCAGACAGCACGGTGCCGGCCGCTGCCGTGCCCGTGCAAGCCCTGACCCGGGCGCAACTGCTGGCCGCGCCCGACAACAGCCTGTTTCGCCTCGGCCACTCGACCCTGCTGCTGAAACTGAATAACGAGTTTTTCCTGACGGACCCCGTGTTTTCCGAGCGCGCCTCGCCGGTGCAGTGGGCCGGACCCAAACGTTTCCATCAGCCGCCCATCAGCATCGTCGACTTGCCGCCGATCAAGGCCATCATCCTGTCGCATGACCATTACGACCACCTCGACCATGCCGCCGTGCTGCAACTGGCCGCCAAGACCGAACACTTCGTGACGCCGCTGGGCGTGGGCGATACCCTGGTCGAATGGGGCGTGCCCAAGGACAAGGTGCAGCAGTTCGACTGGTGGCAGGGGACGACGATTGCCGGCGTGAAACTCGTCGCCACGCCGTCGCAGCATTTCTCGGGACGGGGCTTGTTTGATGGCAATCAAACCCTGTGGGCCTCGTGGGTCATCGACGCGCCCGAGGTGCGCGTGTTTTTCAGCGGCGATTCCGGCTATTTCGACGGTTTCAGGCAGATCGGCGACAAGTACGGCCCGTTCGACGTGACCATGATCGAAACGGGCGCCTACGACAAGCTGTGGCCGGACGTGCACATGCAGCCGGAAGAAACCCTGCAAGCCCACCTGGACTTGCGCGGCAAGTGGCTCATGCCCGTGCATAACGGCACGTTCGACCTGGGCCTGCATGCCTGGCACGAACCGTTCGACCGCATCACGGGACTGGCGGCGAAGCGGGGCGTGAACCTGGCCACGCCGCAGATGGGCGAGGCGGTCGACCTGGCGCAGCCGAAGCAGGGGAATAAATGGTGGCTGGCGATGCTGGAAGAGGAGATGGCGAAGTAAGCTGGCTCAAGCCGTCACATCGATCAGGCGGCCCAGGGTCTGGCCATAGCCGTTCAGCTGGGGCGTGCTTTTCGGCGCGGCCGGGATGGCTTGCTGTGGCACGGCCACCTTGATCGCCTGGTCCAGCTGCGGCGCCTTGACGGCGGGCTGGGCATCGGCCTGCGCTTGCTGGCTGCTGCGTTGCGTCTGGCTCAGCGATTCCTGTTCCCGCGCCAGCAACTGGCGGCTTTGCGCCAGCTGTTCGCTGTCGCGCTGCACCTGGTTCTGGCCTTGTTCGACCCGGCGTTGCGCCGTGGCCAGCGAGGCTTGCAGATTGTTGACGGACGTTAGCGATACCACATTGTTCACCTTTGAAAGTATGCCCAGGCGTACGCGGCAGTGGAAGAATGCGGGCCGGGGAGCGCGACATGTCTGCAGGTAATCTTTACCTGAGTCAAGAGTAGGACAAATTCTCGCACAGTTCCAGTGAATTATGTTTTCTTGATAATCTTATCGTGCGCGCTTTGGCGTGCCGCAGCGGCATGCCGAACGTGGCGAGATATTGATCAAAGTGAGTACCCGCTATCGATAAAAAGCATTGTTTGTCTGCCATTGCCAATGCCATGCTGCGGACGCGGCAAAAATGCTTGCTTTTCAACAGTCGCTTTTTAAAGTGGAATATGTTGTTGTTTTTCTACCATGTTGGCGCACGCTAATGCGCGGCCTGTTGGGCGCTCTGGGCTATAATGGACGGTCAGAGTTGGTTTCTTTTGCCATACAGACAGGTAGTTAACATGAATCTCAAGAGCCTCGCAATTGCCCTCGGCATGTCGAAAACGACAGTCAGCAGGGCGTTGAACGGCTATCCGGAAGTCAATTCCCGCACCCGTGAAATCGTCCTGGCCGCCGCCAAGAAAGTCGGCTACCGGCCCAACCCGCTGGCGCGCAGCCTGGCCGTCGGCCGCACGAATGTGCTGGGCATGATCTATCCCCTGCTGCCCAGCGACCTGGGCGACAGCGTCTTTCTTTCCGTCGTGAATGGCATGTCGGATGCCGTCGAGGCGTCGAAGATGAGCCTGATCATCGCCCCCGTCTCGCCGCAGAACGAACAGCCCTCGTATGAAACCATGGTGCGCGGGCGCCAGGTCGATGGCCTGGTGGTGGGCCGCACCAAGGTGGTCGACGAGCGCATCGCCTACCTGACGAAGGTGGGCTTTCCGTTTGTCGCGAACGGCCGCACGCGCATCGACGCGCCGTACGCATATTTTGATTACGACAACGATACGGGCATCGACCTGGCCGTGTCCTTCCTGGCCGTGCATGGCCACCAGCGCATCGCCCTGCTGAGCGCGCCGCTGGAGCTGCACTTTGCCTATGAGCGCAAGGAAAGCTTTATCCGCTGCATGGCGCAGGCGGGTTTGCCGCTGGACCCCAACTATCTGCTCGACAATACTTTTGATCGCCGCAGCGGCTACCAGGCCATGCAGCAATTGCTGGCTTGCTCGCCCCGTCCCACGGCCGTCATCGTCGACAATCACCTGTCCGGCGTGGGCGTGGTGCGCGCCCTGATGGATGCGGGCATCGAAATCGGCAAGGAAATGTCCGTCATCGTCTGGGGCAATGTGGAAGATACCTTGATCGGCATCAACGTCACCACCATCGACCAGCCCGACCTGCGCCGCGCGGGCGCCAAGATGGTGGAAATGCTGCAATCCCTGCTGGCCGGCACGCCGCCGGAACGCTTGCAGGAAATCTGGCAACCGGTGTTGTTGCCGGGGGCGACGGTGGGGCGCTGCGCGGATTGAATCAGGATGGGTTGCAAGTCCGGGACTCACCCCGGACTTGGTTCTACTGTACCTAATGCTATCTCTTATGCTGTTTTCTCTGCATCTTCAGCAGGCAAATGCATCAGGACGGTAGCCTTCAATTGTTCTGCATGGGTGTACAGATCGTCTAGGCTGGCAATTGGAAACTTTTCCTCTTCCCTCTTTTGATTGAACAGGCCAACGGCAAGTTTTTCAGTATTGTTAAAGCGTAGGCGACAAACTGGCTTTCGATTATTGTCGTCTAGCAAAATTGCACAGTAGCTCTGCGAATCACGCATGACAATGCGGCGTGAGCTGACGACGTCACGCAGTATCGCACGAATGATGTGCAAACCTTCGATCTCTTCTGGTGTCGTGATAATCGGGTTCTCAACGACACCTTCAGGAGGAATGACTGGCGCCAGTTCTTGTGCTGGCGATGATTCCGGCGTCATCGCACCCTTGAGGCGATCATTGATACGCTCCCCCAACAATTGCTCAAATGCCCGTTTGGTAATGACGGTAAATTGATCTTTGACAGCAGGTGTAAAGCGCTTTCCTCCGAGTAAATCTGACGACAGTATTTTTACAAATTCTTCGGAGGGGTTGTGCATCCATTCCGCCAGACGATTCTGGATGGCACGCGTATATTTTAGATCGTTTGCTGTCGTTAATATAGTATCGACGTCGAATAGAGATTTTGCAAATTTTTTGAGTTCATCCACATCCCGCTCTTTGAAGTCCAGAATATTAAATTCAAAGAAGGGCTTTTCGTCCATCTTGTTGGGTTGCTCAAGGTCAGTGAAGAATTTATATGTCAGCCCGTTTGTCAATACACCGAATCGTGCTGCCGTGACATGGAAATATCTGAACAATTGCCCAGCATGATTGATGCTCAGGTCTCCGCCACTTTTCTTGCATTCGAAGAGAATAATCGGCTTGCCATCACTGAGAATTGCATAATCGACCTTCTCTCCTTTTTTTGTACCCACATCGGCAATTAATTCTGGTGTCACTTCCGTGGGATCGAATACGTTGTAACCCAGCATCTGTATGAAGGGCATGATCATCGCGTTTTTTGTGGCTTCCTCCGTCTGGATAATATCCTTGGTTGCTGTAATGCGGGAGGCAAGTGCCCTGAGCTGATCGATTAAATCCATTGCTTTTCCTATGACATGGTTAGAAATGCGTGAACGTACTCGTTCCTGTTGAAAGTACAGAATGAACGAATAAGTTTTGCACGAATTTCATCCTCATGGCAATGAAAATCGAAATTTATGAAAAAAGCAGATTCAGAGAAAAGTTATGAAATTATTTCGATGGCTTAAAGGAAATTATTTTTATTGAAAATATGAGTAATTTAATATTTTTTAAGAAGTCATCGTCACGATGATTATTGGCATTGGTGATGGTCATCAAATGCTCGATCATTTGCCCTTTGTTGCACGACAGGCTCAGCTTGCAATCCAGTTCATCGATGTTATGTGGCACTGGATCGCGGCTCGGCCAAAGCAAAGTTATTACCCGGGTGACCCAGTGCTTGGCTATGTGATAGTAAGTGACTGATTTTTATCATGAATATGGCGTTGTCGTTTTTCTAGTGTGAGAAAGAATAGTGCCGCCTTGAATAAAAATGCGCTAAGCCGGGAGCATGTACCGCTGCCGGCATAGCGCATCGCGAACTAAGCGGTGTCGCTGAAATTCTTACGCCGCGCTCTTGCTGCCATCCGCCAGCACGGCCAGCAACCTCGCCTTGTCCTTGCGGTAAGTATCGACGGCCGCTTCCTTGACGTGGCCGAAGCCGCGGATTTTCTCGGGCAGGGATGCCAGTTCCACGCAGGTGGCCAGGTTGTCCGCCGTCAGGTTGACCAGCAGGCCCGCCAGCAGTTCGCGGTACTCGACGATCAGTGCGCGTTCCATCTTGCGCTCGGCCGTATAACCGAAGACGTCGAAGGTGCCGCCGCGCAAGCCTTTTGCTTTGGCCAGCAGCTTGAAGGCGCGCCACATCCAGGAACCGAACTCCGCTTTCACCAGGTGCCCCTTCGCATCTTTCTTGGCAAACAGCGGCGGCGCCAGGTTGAATTTCACGGAGAAGTTGCCTTCGAACTGCTGCTGCAATTGCTCCACGAAACGCCCATCCGTGTACAGGCGCGCCACTTCGTATTCATCCTTGTAGGCCAGCAACTTGAAATAGCTCTTGGCGACAGCCGTCGACAGCTTCTGGCCCAGTCCCAGGGTATTTTCGCGGTCGCGCACCTGTTTGACCAGGGTCAAGTAACCATCCGCATACGCGGCGTTTTGATACCCGGTGAGGAATTCCACGCGCTTTTTCACCAGGCTATCCAGGCTTTGCGGCATTTGCACGATGATCGCTTGCGACGGCGTGGCGATCTGGGTCACCTTGCGCACGTCGACGGCGGCGCGGCGGCCCCACAAAAAGCTCTTCTTGTTCGACTCGATGCCCACGCCATTCAATTCGATGGCGCGCAGCAGGGCCGCTTGCGTCAACGGGATGCGGCCTTTTTGCCAGGCGTAGCCGAGCATGAACAGGTTGGCGGCGATCGAGTCGCCCATCAGTGCGGTAGCCAGCTTGGTCGCGTCGATGAAGTCGGCCGCGTCCGCGCCGCCCACGGATTCCTCGATCAGCTGGCGCACTTCCGCCGTTGGATATTGCCAGTCGGCATTTTGCGCAAACGTGCCCGGCGGTTGCTCGTGCAGGTTGACGACGGCCAGGCTGCGGCCGGGACGCATTTTCGACACGGCATCCTGCGCACCGGCCGTCAGCATGTCGCAGCCCAGAATCAGGTCCGCTTCGCCCGTGGCGATGCGCTGGGCGCGGATGTGCGCCGGGGACTTGGCGATTTTCACGTGCGAGGTGACAGAACCGTTCTTTTGCGACATGCCCGTCATGTCCAGCACGGAGGCGCCCTTGCCTTCCAGGTGGGCCGCCATGCCCATCAGGGCGCCCACGGTGATCACGCCCGTGCCGCCGATGCCGTTGATCAGGATGTTGTACGGCGCCTCGCAACCTGGCAGCACCGGTTCCGGCAACGGGCCGAAGTCGTCCGTTTCGCCCGGCTTGCCCGCGCCCGTCTTGGTCTTCTTCAGGCTGCCGCCTTCGACGGTGACGAAGCTGGGGCAGAAACCCTTGGCGCACGAGTAATCCTTGTTGCACGACGATTGGTCGATGGTGCGCTTGCGGCCAAATTCCGTCTCTTTCGGCAAGATCGACACGCAGTTCGACTGCACGCCGCAGTCGCCGCAGCCTTCGCAGACGGCGTCGTTGATGACCATGCGTTTCGGCAAATCGGGATACTCGCCTTTTTTCCTTCTCCGGCGTTTTTCGGCCGCGCAGGTCTGGTCGTAGATCAGCACGGACACGCCGGGTACTTCGCGCAATTCGCGCTGCACGGCATCCATGTCCTTGCGGTCGTGCAAGGTCAGGTGGGCGGGCAGGTTCGAGCGGTCGCTGTAGCGTGATAAATCTTCCGTGACCAGTGCGATGCGGGCGATGCCTTCGGCGGCCACCTGCTGCGCCATCATGGGCACGGTAATCAAGCCGTCCACGGGCTGGCCGCCCGTCATGGCGACGGCGTCGTTGTAGAGAATCTTGTAGGTAATATTCACCTTGGCCGCCTGTGCGGCGCGGATGGCCAGGTAGCCGGAATGAAAGTAGGTGCCGTCGCCGAGGTTCTGGAACACGTGCGGCAGTTCGGAAAACGCGGCCTGGCCGATCCACGGCGCGCCTTCGCCGCCCATGTGCGTGGTCAGCTTGTTCATTTCCGGGTAAATCGAGGTGGCCATCACGTGGCAGCCGATGCCGGCCAGGGCCAGGCTGCCGTCCGGCACCTTGGTCGAGGTGTTATGCGGGCAGCCGGAGCAGTAGAACGCGGGGCGGAACGGCGTATTCACGGCTTTTTTCAGGACCGCGTCCTTGGCGTCGAGGAAACTCAATCTCGCCTTGATCAGGTCGCAGGTGACGGGGTCGGAAATCAGGCGCGCGATGCGGCTGGCGATGACGCGCGCCACTTGCGAGACGGAAAAATCCGCCTTCGAGGTCAGCAGCCATTCGCCGCGCGGTGCTACCCATTCGCCTTTTTCGTCGAACTTGCCGATCACGCGCGGACGCACGTCGTCGCGCCAGTTGTACAGCTGTTCCTTGAGCTGGTATTCGACGATCTGACGCTTCTCTTCTACCACGAGAATTTCATCGAGACCTTGCGCAAACTCACGCACGCTATCCGGTTCCAGCGGCCACGGCATGGCCACCTTGAACAGGCGCATGCCCACGTCGGCCGCCATCTGCTCGTCGATGCCCAGCTCTTCCAGCGCTTCCAGCACGTCCAGATACGATTTGCCGGACGCGATGATGCCCAGCTTGGCGTTCGGGCTGTCGATGGTGGTGTGGTTGAGCTTGTTTTCGCGCGCGTAGGCCAGTGCCGCGTAGATCTTGTAGTCCTGCATCAGCGCTTCCTGGTTTCGCGCCTGCTGGCCCAGCGGGATGCTCGACAGGCGCGCGTTCAGGCCGCCTTCGGGCATGACGAAATCCTGCGGAATCTTCACTTCCACGCGGAACGGGTCGGCATCGATGGAAGCCGACGATTCGACCGTGTCGGCCAGGGCCTTGAAGGCTACCGTGCAGCCGGAAAAGCGCGACATGGCCCAGCCGTGGATGCCCAGGTCCAGGTATTCCTGCACATTGCACGGATACAGGACGGGGATCATCGAGGCGGAGAACAAATGGTCGGACTGGTGCGGCAGGGTCGAGGAATATGCGCCATGGTCGTCGCCGGCCACCAGCAGCACGCCGCCCAGTTTGGACGTTCCCGCATGGTTCATGTGCTTGAAGACATCGCCGCAGCGGTCCACGCCCGGACCCTTGCCGTACCACATGGCGAACACGCCGTCGTATTTGGCCGGGCCGATCAAGTCCACCTGCTGCGAACCCCAGACGGCCGTGGCGGCCAGGTCTTCGTTGACGCCGGGCACGAACTGCACATGGTGCGCTTCCAGCTGCTTCTTGGCTTTCCACAGGTTTTCATCGAGGCCGCCCAGGGGCGAGCCCCGGTAGCCGGAAATGAAACCAGCCGTGTTGAGGCCTGCGGCCTGGTCGCGCAGGCGCTGCATCATGGGCAGGCGCACGAGGGCCTGGATGCCGGACAGGAAGATGGCGCCGGAAGTGGCCGTGTATTTGTCGTCGAGGCTGACAGTGGTCAAACGGGATGTGTCGGGGGGCGTAGATGGCGCGGCACCGGCGTTTCTAGCGAACGCTGCGGAGCCGTTTTCCGTGGTCACGGACATGGCTGTCTCCAAAAGGGTGTTTCAGATAGCGGCTGTACCAGGGGCGCGCCCGGTAAGGCGCGTACTGTGCAGACGGGATGGCCGCGTGTGGGCGGCACATAACTATTTTAAATTTAAAATAGTTAATGCGGTCAGTGTAGAACGAGTCGGGAGAGGGGGCAAATACGCTTTGGCGATGGGGGTATAAGAAATACTTATGTCATAGGCGAGAGCACGTTCGCCCCCACCCAGCGCCCGCTGCCGCACAGCTCGGCGGCCACTTGCAGCACGAGGTTTTTCACGGCGTTGCCCGCATTCGTCAGCGGTATGTTTTTGGACGCGCACAGGGCCACCGTGCGCGACAGCACGGGACTGTGGATGGCGTAGCTGCGCATGGCGCCGCTGTCCAGTTCGGCCAGCAGGGGCGCGGCCGGCAGGATGGTGGCGCCCATGCCGGCCAGGATGGCCGATTTCAGGATGGCGATCGAGTTGATCTCGATCACGTTCGCCGTCTCCAGGCCCAGTTCGCGGGCGCGGCTGTCGATGCGGGGGCGCACGCCATGCTGCAGGCCCGGCAGGATCAGGGTGGCGCTCAATGCCTGCGGGAACGACAGCGCCTGGCCGGCGGGCGCGAACGGCGAATCGCTGCGGCAGATGAAACGCATCTCTTCCTCCACCAGCGGGCAGCAGGCAAACGGTGTCAGCTGGCCATCGTCGAACAGCACGGCCAGGTTGATGCGGCCCGATTTGAGCTGTTCATTGAGGTTGCCCGTGATTTCTTCCGTCAGTTGCAGGGTGATCTCGGGATAGCGTTCGCGCGCGGCCAGCAGCAGGGGCAGGGCCAGGGCGCCGGAGATGCTGTGCGGCAAGCCCAGGGTGACATTGCCGGACGGCCGCGTGGCGCTTTGCGTGACGGCCGAGCGGGCGTCGGCCACCTGTTTCAGGATCGCCTGCGCATGTTCGTAGAATACCTTGCCCGCGTCCGTGCTGAGCACGCCCTGGGCCGAGCGGTGCAGCAGCTGCACGCCCAGTTCCTCTTCCAGCTGGCGCAGCTGCTGCGTCAGGGCCGGCTGCGCCACGTGCAGGATCAGGGCCGCGCGCGACAGCGAGCCGTGGTCGACGATGGCAACAAAGTAGCGTAATTGGCGCAGTTCCATGGGTCCCAGAAGCGGTGCGTTGAGCGGAAAAAACAGGGTGTTGCGCCGCAGCGCCGAACGCGGCCAGCAGAATAACAATTTTGTTATACTCATTCTAGCGCCTTCGGTGCTCCAGCCGCGTATTTGTGGGATGACAGCATGCTCAAGAAAGTTGATTCGTCTCAATTAAAAGTGGGCATGTACATTCATGACCTCAGCTGCGACTGGATGACGCATCCGTTCGTGCGCAACCGTTTCCTGCTGCGCAGCGAGGATGAAATCCGCAAGATCATGCAGGCCGGCATCCACGACGTGGTGATCGACAGCGGCAAGGGCCTCGACGTGCAGGATGCGCCCACCGTGGCGCAGGCGCAGGCCGCCACCGAGCGCGAACTGGTGCAGATCGCCGCGGCGCCGCAAGTGGTCACGCGCGTGTCGCTGGGCATGGAGCTGGCGCGCGCTACCCAGGTGCGGCGGCAGGCGGCGAGCCTGGTGCGCACGGTGATGGCCGACGTGCGCCTGGGCAAGGCGGTCGAGCTCGACCGCGTGCAGCATACGGTGCAAGATATTACCGAATCGATCCTGCGCAATCCCGGCGCCCTCGTCGGCTTGTTGCGCATCAAGACCAAGGATGACTACACCTTCCTGCATTCCGTCAGCGTGTGCGCGCTGCTGGTGGCGTTTTGCCGCTCGCGCGGCATCGATGCGGCCACCACGCACCAGGCGGGCCTGGGCGGCTTGCTGCACGACACGGGCAAGGCCCTGGTGCCCGACAGCGTGCTGAACAAGCCTGGCCCTTTGACGTCGGAAGAATTTGCCCTGATCAAGCGCCATCCGCGCGATGGCTACGAGATCCTGCTGCAGTCGCCCGAGGTGGGCGCCATTCCGCTCGACATCGCCTTGCACCACCACGAGCGGCGCGACGGCAGTGGCTATCCGGACCAACTGGCCGGCGACGCCATCAGCGAGCTGGCGCAGATGGCCGCCATCGTCGACGTGTACGACGCGCTGACGTCGGACCGCAGCTATCACAAGGGTATTCCCGCCGCCGAAGCCCTGCGCAAGATTTATGAGTGGAGCAAATTCCATTTCAACCCCGTGTTCGCGCAGGATTTCATGCGCTGCGTGGGGATTTATCCGGTCGGCACCATGGTGATGCTGGAATCGGGCCGCCTGGCCGTCGTCGTCGAGGCGCACGAAAGCAACCTGCTGGCGCCGAAAGTGAACGTGTTTTTCAGTACGAAGAGCAAGACCTACATCAAGCCCGAGACGGTCGACCTGTCGCGCGGCTTCGGCTTCGGCGGCGCCGACAAGATCGTCGGCCATGAGTCGGCGGCCAAGTGGCAGGTCGATCCCATGCGCTTTATTTCCCTGGCGGATGCATGAACGGTGTGCGCCTTTGAAAAAGAGCGCCTGAAAAACGTTCAGGGCAAGGTGCTGGCGCGAAGACAGTACGACCAGTACGGCAAGCAGCCGCAACGCCGCCATGGACGCGCAGGTGCACATCTTCAGGTGATCAGAAAAATTCCGCCGTATCGTTCGAGGCAATGGTGGTAAGCAAGCCCTTGGCGACCAGCTCGTCATAGTGGCAGGCCAGGTTGCGGCCATGGCTTTTCGCGTAATACAAGGCCTGGTCGGCGCGGCCGAGGATGATGACGGGCGCCTCGTAGGCGTTGATGCTGACGAAGCCCACGCTGACGGTGACTTTGCCCACTTGCGGGAAGTCGTGCGCTTCGACATTGGTGCGGAAGCGGTCGATGATTTTCTGCGCATTTTCCAGGGTGATCGAGCGCAGCAGCACGACGAATTCCTCGCCGCCGAAGCGGAAGATGCGGTCTTGCGAGCGGAACGACGATTGCAGCTGGTTGGCGATCAGGATCAGCACTTCATCGCCATACAGGTGGCCGAATTTATCGTTGACCAGTTTGAAATGATCGACGTCGATCACGGCCAGCCATTGCCGTTCCGTGTCCGTATGGTGGCGCCGTTCTTCATCGACGGGACGCGGCTTGTCCGCTTCCGGTTCGCCGCGGCTTTGCAGGATTTTCGCCAGCTGGTCGTCGAAGGTCTTGCGATTCAACAAGCCGGTGAGCGAATCGCGTTCGCTGTAGTCGAGCAGGTTCTGAAAATTACGGTACACGCTGACGATGCCGCCGATCACCTGGATGGTGGCGCCCGTGTAGGGCGTGGGGTTGGTGATTTCCAGGCAGGTGGTGACCTGGTCGCCGATCCAGATGGGCAGCCACAGCAGGTGGCGGCCATCGGCGCACAGGGTGTCGGCGCTTGCTTCATGGCGCTTGATGCAGGCGGCCAGGGCCGGGTAGTCGGACAGCGGTTCGCCGGGCAGGGTAGGGTCGGCATGCTCTTCCATGCGGGCCACGCTGCCCGCCACGATGATGGCCCGCGACCGCACGAACACCTGGCCACGCACGGTGGTCAGGGCCAGCACACGGGTCTGCGATGCGGCAGCGAGTTCCTGGACCGCCGAGATCACGGAAATGTCGAGCATCGTGTGGTCGCGGTGCCCGGTCATGTCCACCATGTGTTTCAGTAGGGAATCCATTGTCGTTCTCTGGAAAGTAGTCACACAAGTGTCGTCATACCAGCATTGCATCAAGCAAGAGCATGTTCGCGTCCGTCTACAAGAAGCCAAGATTTATTTGGTGGCATGACGCTCTTTACCGCCGGGCGAGAGGCCTTTCCAAAGAAGAGCTAAGCAGGATAATGTCTTTTTGCCTAATAGGCAATTAACGTATGCAATATTTCATGTAAATACATGATATTCATGCACCACATTGCAAAAAACTTGCCCTGACGAAGGCTTTCAATCCGGATCGCAACAGTTGCTTGCGCCAGCCATCATTTCAACAAGGTTTGATAATTTCCATATGGAAACTTGTGGCGCGTCAATTTGCCAAAACGTGGACGCTTTATAGTCAATGCAATGGCGCAGAAATTTACGGCAGGAAACATATTAGCAGGAATGGGCAATGTTTCACACCCGATTGCGCCAGGGACTTGTGATTCACTTTTGGGAGCTTGTCATGCATACCTTCCTGTCGGCAGTACAGCAGTTTGTCAAGGATGAGGATGGCATTACGGCAATCGAATACGGCCTGATTGCGGCCTTGATGGCCACCGCCATCACGGCCGGATTCTTGCTGATCAAGACCAACTTGCTGGCCGTCCTCACCGACATTTCGTCGAACCTGGTGTTGACGCCCTAAGCGGGTGCCCGCTGCTGGCCGGCCAGCAGCGGGTTTTTTTTCGGGAGGTGTGCCATGCCTGCAACTGCCTTGTGCGACCTGCTGTTGCTGTGCTTTGTGACGGCCGCTGCCGTCAGTGATTTGATCCGCCGCAAGATACCGAATGGTGTGGTGTTGTCCGGCATCCTCGCCGCGCTGGCCTTGCACTTGTGGCTGTGGCCGCAAAGCGTGCTGCCGCTGTGGCTGGGCGGCATGGCGACGGGCTTTTTCCTGTTTCTGCCTTTATATGTGCTGCGCGGCATGGCCGCCGGCGACGTCAAGCTGATCGCCATGGCGGGCGCCTTTGCCGGTCCCTGGCCCGTGCTGCAGATCTGTTTCGCCACGTTTGTCCTGGGCGGCGTGATGGCCGTGCTGATGATCACCTACCAGGGCAAATGGCGCGCCTGCCTCGGCAATCTGCGCCAGCTGCTGTGGCCGATGATCGCGCGCATGGCCGGCATTCCCCTGGCGCCGACCGCCCTGGGCAGCGGCACCAGCGTGGGCAACATGCCGTACGGACTGGCCATCGCCCTGGGCTGCCTGGTGGTGCAAGGGCGGCGTTATTTCTGATTGGTATTCATTGCTCTTGATCAATGGGCGCCAGTCCCCGCTCGCTAGAATGAATTCTGTTCAATGCAGTCTTAACTGGCATGGAGACGCAGCATGACCGAGGTCGATTATTCCATGAGTACCGACAGTGCGCCGCGCCCCGCCGACGCGAACCTGATGCCGCCCTTGCCGCCGCAGCCGAAGAGCTTGCGTGAAACGGGACTGGAGCGGCCGCTGGTCGTCGAACTGATCGCCAAGCTGATGTTTGTGGGCGGCAAGACGCACCTGTCGGCGCTGACGACGCGCTTGCGCCTGTCGATCAATGTCTTGCGCGAAGTGCTCGATTTCATGGTGACGGAGCAGATGGCCGAAGTGGCCTGGCGCGGCGAATCCGACATCGACGTGCAGTACCAGCTGACGAGTGCCGGCAAGCAGCGCGCCAGCGCCTTTCTTGAGCGCTGCGCGTATATCGGCGCCGCCCCCGTCACCCTGGAAGCGTACCGTGCCATGGTGGCGCGCCAGTCGTGGCTGGCGCAGGAACAGCGCGTCGGCAGCGACGACCTGGCCGCCGTGCTGGGCGGCGCCCATGCGGGGCCGGGCATGCTCGACGTGGTCGGCGCGGCGCTGCATTCGGGGCGCTCGCTGCTGCTGTACGGTCCGCCAGGCAGCGGCAAGTCGACCCTGGCGCTGCAACTGGGGCAATTGCTGCACGGACTGGTCGCCGTGCCCTACGCCATCGTCGTCGGCCAGGACATCATCCAGTTGTACGATCCGGCGCAGCACCTGCCGCCCGCGCCGCAGCACGTCAGCCATGCGCGCCAGGCGCTGGAGCGGCGCAGCACGGACATCCGCTGGGTGCTGTGCCAGCGTCCCGTGATCCATGTGGGCGCCGAACTCGACGCCGGCATGCTGGAACTGCGGCTTGACGCCAGCGGCGGCTGCTACCAGGCGCCGCCCCATGTGCGGGCCAACAACGGCATGCTGATCATCGACGACCTGGGCCGCCAGCGCCTGGGCGCGCAAGAATTGCTGACGCGGCTGATGCAGCCGCTGGCGCGGGGCAGCGACCAGCTGGGCCTGCCCGGCGGCGTGCAGATCAGCGTGCCCTTTGACAATGCCCTCGTGCTGGCCACGAATGTGCCGCCGGGCGAGCTGTTTGACGCCGCCTTGCTGCGCCGCATTGGCTACAAGGTGCAGGTGGGGCCGCTGCTCGAGAGCGCCTATCGCGCCCTGTTCCGCCAGCAATGCCGCCTGGCCGGCATGGCCATCGACGAGCCGGCCCTGAACCATCTGCTGCAGCTGCATGGCGCGCAGGGACGGCCCCTGCTGGCCAGCTATCCGCAGGAATTGCTGGCGCGCATAGGCGACTTCGCGGGCTTTGCCGGCTGCGAAGCACGCCTGACGGTGGACGCCCTGGAGCAGGCCTGGAGCAGCCTGTTTGCCAGCTGCGACATGCCGGCCGCCAGCCTGTGCGAGCGTATCGCATGAAAAACCGGCGCGCCCTCCTGATGATGGGCCTGGCCGTGGTGCTGGGTCTGCTGGCCGTGCTGCTGGCCTCGCACTGGCTGCTGCGCCAGACGCCGGCCGGCAAGGGCAAGATCGTCGTCGCCTCCAGCGATGTCAACCTGGGCCAGCGCCTGACGCCCGAGATGCTGCGCCTGGCCGAATGGCCGGCGGAAAGCTTGCCGCAAGGGGCGCTGCAAGACCCGGCCAAACTGGCGGGACGGGTGCTGAAAACCAGCGTGCTGCGCGGCGAGCCATTGAGCGAAGCCAAGCTGGCGCCCGTGGGGACGTTGGGCGGCCTGTCGGCCCTGATCACGGAAGGGCGGCGCGCCATCACCGTGCGCGTCAACGACGTGATCGGCGTGGCCGGCTTCGCCTTGCCGGGCAATTATGTCGACATCATCGTGAGCACCCAGCAGGATGCGGGCGACCGCGCGTTTCCGCAAAGCCGCAACATTTCCAAGATCGTCCTTGAACGCATCCTTGTGCTGGCCGTGGCGCAGGAAGTGGGACGCGACGAGACCAAGCCGCGCGTGGTCAATGCCGTCACCCTGGAAGTGACGCCGGAACAGGCGGAAAACCTGGACCTGGCACGCAGCGTGGGCAGCCTGTCGCTGGTGCTGCGCAACCAGGTCGACCCGCAGCCGGGCGTGACGGCGGGCGCCACCAAGCTGACCTTGCTGGGCGGACCGCACGAAGCCGAGCCCGCGCCGGCCCCCGCCGCGCCCGCCGCCGTGCCCGCCGCCGTGCCCGCGGCGCCGCGTCCGGTGCGCGTGGTGAAGGCGGCAGTGGAAGCGCCGCGCCAGTGCAGCGGCGTCATCGACGGGACGCGCCAGTCGCGCGAATGTTTTTAGCCAACCATGGACACCCTCATGAACCGCGCCCTGCTGACACTGTGCTGCCTGCTGTTGCCGCTTGCCGGCGCGGCGGCCGATCCTGGCCCCCGCTGCGGCGGCGAAGCGGCTACGCCCGGCAACTTGCAGCTGCAAGTGGGCAAGTCGAGCATGCTGCGCCTGCCCGAGGCCGTGCTGGCCCGCAGCGTCGGCAATCCGGCCATGCTGCAAGCCATGCTGGTGGCGCCCGACACCTTGTATGTGGTGGGCGTCGACGTGGGCAGCACGAACATGATCATCCAGGGCAGAAGCGGCGCGTGCAGCGTGGTCAACGTCAGCGTCAGCATGGACCCGGCCGGCCTGCAAACGACCCTGGCGGCCCTGATGCCGGAAGAAAAAGGCATCCGCGTGACGGCCGTGGCCGACACCCTGGTGCTGTCGGGCACGGTGCAGGATGCGGGCGCCGTGCTGCGCGCCGTCGAACTGGCGCACGCGTATGTGCGCCGCGCTACGCATCCGCTGGCGCTGCCCAAGCCCGCCGACGGCGCCGCCTTGCCGGTCGCGGCCGCTGCCCCCGGCGGCGCGGGCAGCGCCAACAGCCGCGTCATCAACATGCTCGACGTCAGCGCGCCGCAGCAGGTGATGCTGGCCGTACAGATTGCCGAGGTGTCGAAGTCGCTGCTGGAGCGGCTGGAAGTGGGCGCCACCTTGCGCTTCGCCTCCGGCAGCTGGGCCACCACCCTGCTGTCGAATTTCCTCAGCGGCACGGCGAATGGCTTGCTCGACGTGCGCAAGTCGAATGGCCAGCAGCTGACCATCGAGGCGCAGAAGCAGGATGGCCTGGTGCGCATCCTGGCCGAGCCGACGGTGATGGCGATCAGCGGGCAGGAGGGCAGTTTTTTGGCCGGCGGCAAGATCTTCATTCCCGTCGGCCAGGACAACAACAAGATCACCCTGGAAGAGCGCGAGTATGGCGTCGGCCTGCGTTTCACGCCGACCGTGCTGTCGGGCGGGCGCATCAACCTGAAGGTAGCGCCGGAAGTGTCGGAACTGTCGCGCGAGGGTGTGGGCATTTCCGCCGCCGGCGTCAGCGGACGCTCGATTCTGCCCGTCATCACCACGCGGCGCGCCTCGACCACGGTGCAGCTGTACGACGGCCAGAGCTACGCCATCGGCGGCTTGATCAAGAACAACCAGGTGAGCAACATCACGGGCGTGCCGTGGCTCAGCGAGCTGCCGATTCTCGGCGCGCTGTTTCGCAGCACGGATTTCCAGCACGACCGCACGGAATTGTTGTTCGTCATTACCGCGAACCTGGTGAAACCCTTGCCGGCCGACGCCGTGCTGCCGACGGCGCAGCTGGCGCCGCCTTCGCGCACGGACTTGATGTTGCGCGGCAAGATGGAAGGCGCCATGCCGCCGGCGCCGCCATCCGTGCCGCCGCCGCGCGCGGCCAACGGCTTCGAGTTGAAATGAGACGGGGAGACACGCCATGCCGAACTCGCTCCTGATACCGCTGCGGCGTTTGGCCGCGCTGCTGCTGGCCATGCAGCTGGCCGCCTGCGCGCACAGCAGCACGCCGCAGCTGGACCCGCGCTTCGGCGACGCCGTGCGCCTGGCCATGGCGCAGCAGGTGCGCGACCCGGCCAGCGCGGGCAATCGCACGCCGGCCGACGGGCTCGACGGTCCCAGTGCGCACGCCGTCATGCAGCGCTACCGCGCCTCGTTCGTCGAACCGAACGGCCAGGCGCCGCAGCCCGTGCAATTCATGCTGGGAGGCGGCAATGGCAAATAGACGCCGGCGCCAGCGCGGGGCGATGCTGATCGCCTTTTCCATCCTGCTCATCCTGGTGCTAAGCTTTATCGGCCTGGCGCTCGACGTGGGGCAGGTCATCGGCCGCAAGACGGAATTGCAGAACCTGGCCGACAACGCGGCGCTGGCGGCGGCCGCGGAACTGGTGGGCACGCCCGAGGGCTTGCTCGCTGCCGTGGACAAAGCCAAGCACAGTGCGGCCGACCGCAGCGCGTACCGGCGCCGCATGGAGGGCGCCATCCTGTCGGATGCCAGCATCCGCTTCGGCAGCGCGCCCGATGCGCCCGCCAGCGATTGGCATGCGGCGGGCAGCGTGCCCGATCCCGCCACGGCGCTGTTCGTGCGCGTCGATACGCAGCTCAGCGAGCCGTCGCTGGGACGCGTGGCGACGGCGTTCCTGGGCGCCTGGTCGCCGGCGCTGCGCACCCTGGACACGGGCGCGCGCGCCGTGGCCGGGCGGACCAGCTTGCACCTGACGCCGCTGGCCGTCTGCGCGCTGTCGGCCAGCGCGGCCAGTCCGCGCACGAATGCGGCGCTGCTGCCGGCCGTCGAACTGCTGGAATATGGCTTTCGCCGCGGCGTGGCGTATAACCTGTTGAAACTCAATCCGCACGGCCCGTTGGCCGAACATTTCGTGCTCAATCCACTGGGCCAGCCGGGCGTGGTGGGACCGTCGCAGCAGGTCGGCGAGTCCAGCGTGTTGCCGTTTGTGTGCAGCGGCACGGTGCTGTACCCGCGCATCGGCAGCGCGCAAGTGCATGTGCACCGGCCGTTTCCCGCCACGTTGTGGCCGGCCTTCAACGCGCGTTTCAACCAGCATGCGGGCAGCGGCTGCCATGCCGTCACGGCGCCGCCCGACACGAATATCCGCGCCTATCCGAACGCGGCTACGAACTGGTGGATGATGAACACGCCCGACGCGCCCAGCGCCCTGAGCACCGGCAATCCGCTGCTGTCCGTGGCCGATCCGGAGTCGAACGCGACGCCGCCCGCGGTTGGCAGTTATGGGCCGCTGTGGTCGTTTGCCAAGGCGGTCAGGTACAGCAGTGTCAAGCCGGCGGGCGGCTACGTGCCGTTTGCCATCAGCGACTGGCCCAAGCTGTATCCGGCTAGCCCGGCCGCGCCGGCCGCCAAGTCCGGCTATCCGTCCACGCCGCCCTACCAGACGCTGGCTTACCAGACGGCGCCGGCCGGCAACACGGGCGTGGCGCAGCGGCGCCTGCTGCATATTCCCCTGCTGGCCTGTCCGCTGCCGGCCGGCAGCGACGTGCTGGCGCAGGTGCGGGGCATCGGCCGCTTCTTCATGACGGCGCCGGCCACGAATGGCATGCTGAACGCCGAATTTGACGGCCTGGTGGCCGAGGGCGCGCTGGTGGGCCCTGCGGAGTTGCTGCAATGAAGCGGGCCTGCCGCGCGCCGCGCCGCCAGGAGGGCGTCGCCGCCATCGAGCTGGCGCTGATCATGCTGTTCTTTATGGGCCTGTTGCCCTTCGTGCTGCTGTTCGGCCGCGCGCTGCTGGCGTACACGGCCCTGCAAAAAAGCGCGCACGATGCGGCGCGCTACCTGGCCACCATGCCGCTGCCGCAGATGGCCAATGCCGATGCGGCGGAGCAGGGCGCCGTGTTTGCCCGGCAGATGGTGCGCCAGGCGATGCTGGAATCCTGGCCAGGCATGAGCAGTAGCAAGGTCGTCGTGGAATGCGTGTATGCCGACGATGCCTATGGCTGCGGCAACTATGCGACGGCGCCGCTGCAGGTGCGCATCAAGTTGTCCGTGGACATGCCCGTCGATATCCTGCCCGAGCTGACGCGCAAGTGGCTGCCGCAGCTGGCGCCGATTCCGCTGCGTGCCAACGCGACATTGCGCTATGTTAATTAACCTGCGTCCCCAGCGGCAGCGCCAGGGCGGCGTCTTCGCTGTCGAGTTCGCCATGCTGGCGCTGTTGTTCTTTCTGTTCCTGTTTGCCCTGCTGGAAGTGGCGCGCGCCGTGTATTTGTGGAACATGGTGCATGAGATCACCCGGCGCGCCGCGCGTGGCGCCGCCGTCACCGATTTCAGCAATGCGGGTGCGCTGCAGGCCGTGCGCACGCACGCCGTGCTGCGCGCCGCGCCGGGCGTGCTGCCGCTCGGCGGCGGCATCAGCGATGCGTACGTGCGCATCGATTATCTGTCGCAGGCCGGCGGCGCCGCGCTGGCGGCCGTGCCGGTGACGGTGATGCCCGCTTGCCCGCAGCGTAACCGCATCAATTGCCTGAACGATCCGAACGGCGCCAGCTGCATCCGTTTCGTGCGCGCGCGCCTGTGCGTGCCCGGCGACGGCGGGCGCTGCGAGAGCGTGCCGTACCGGCCCATCCTGCCGTTGCTGGGCGTGATGTTTCCCTCCGGCGCAGGCGCCGTGCGCCTGCCCAGCGGCGCCACCATGGCGGTGGCCGAGTCGCTGGGCTATCCGGACAATCCCGGTTTTTGTCCCTGAGCGCCACCTGGCGGCGCAGCCGACTGTGTAGACCTGAAAGAAGCGAGGAAGTGCGATGAAAGCCTTGATGATTAGCCGCGACGCCAGCTTGCACGATGAAATTGCCGCGCAGGGGGCGGCCCGCATGCCCGTGCTGCGCCTGCTGGAACGGCGCAGCGGCTTGCGCGACGCCGTCGAGCGCATGCTGCCGGAAGCGCCCGAGCTGGTGATCGTCGACGCCAGCGGCATCGACGCCGACGAGGCCGACCTGCTCGAACGTCTGGCGCGCCAGTATCCGCTGGCCGTGCTGATGCTGCTCACGCGGGGACAGCAGCAGGACGTGCTGATCCGCGCCATGCGCGCCGGCATGCGCGAAGTGCTGCAGCTGCCGCTGGTGCACAAGGCCTTCCATGAAGCGATGGACCGCGTCGATATCCAGGCCGGCGTGACGCAGATGCGCGACGGTAAAGTGCTCGCCTTCATCTCGTGCAAGGGCGGCAGCGGCGCCACTTTCCTGTCGACGAATTTTTCCTACGCGCTGGCCAGCCTGGCCGGCTGCAAGGTGCTGCTGATCGACCTGCACGGCCAGTTCGGCGACGCCACCTTGTATGTCTCGGACCAGAAGCCGGCCATGACCCTGTCCGATATCTGCGCGCAGATCGCGCGCATGGACGGCGCCTTCCTCGCCTCGTGCCTGGTGCACGTGACACCGAACTTCGGCGTGCTGGCGGCGGCCGACGACCCCGCGCACAAGGTCGACATGCAGCCCGAGCACATGGACCGCATCCTGGCCGTGGCGCGCCAGCACTACGACTACATCGTGCTCGACGTGGGACGCCAGATCGATGCGCTGTCGCTGCGCGCGCTCGACAACGCCGACGCCATCTATCCGGTGCTGCAGCTGGCCCTGCCCGACATCCGCGACGGCAGGCGCCTGCTCGACATTTTCCGCTCGCTCGGCTATCCGGGCGAGCGCCTGCGCCTGATCGTCAACCGCTATGAAAAGGGCGGGCGCCTGCGCCTGGCGGACCTGGAGCAGGCGCTGGGCGCGGAAGTGGTGCACACGGTGCCCAACGATTACATCGCCGCCACCGATTCCGTCAACCAGGGCATCCCGCTGCTGCAGCTGTCGCGCACCAGCGCCGTGGCGCGCAGCCTGGCCGAACTGGTGGAACTGGTGACGGCGCGCCGCGTGACGGAAAGCCGCGGCCTGTTCGACCGCCTGTTCAGCCGCAGCGAGGCTTAGGACAGCAATCGATGTCAAGGCTCCCGCCGGGGGCCATCATGGGAGCCGAGATGACTTTACGCGAACGCCTGGCGGCAAATGAAACGGTGCGCCCCGCCAGCAACGGACAAGGCGCGCTGGCGCTGCACGCTTACCAGGAACTGAAAAAAACCATGCACCAGACGATACTCGACCGTATCGACCTGGAACGGCTGAAACGCCTGACGGCGGAGCAGTTCAAGCACGAGCTGGCGCTGCTGGTGCAGCGCGTGATCGAGGAAGAGCGCATCGTGCTGAACCAGTATGAGCGGCACAGCCTGGTGCTCGACATCCAGCACGAGATGCTGGGCTTTGGCCCGCTCGAACCCCTGCTGGCCGATGCCAGCGTGTCCGACATCCTCGTCAATACCTGCGACAAGGTGTATGTGGAGCGGGGCGGGCGGCTGCAGTTGACGGACGTGACCTTCCACGACAATGCGCATTTGATGAAGATCATCGAAAAGATCGTCTCGCGCGTGGGCCGGCGCGTCGATGAATCGAGCCCGATGGTCGATGCGCGCCTGCCGGACGGCTCGCGCGTGAATGCCATCATTCCGCCGCTGGCCGTCGATGGCCCGATTTTATCCATCCGGCGCTTTGCCGTGCAGCCTTTGACGATCGCCAACCTGCTCGACTACAAGAGCCTGACGCCGCCCATGGTGCAGGTGCTGCAGGCGCTGGGGCAGGCCAAGGTCAACATCCTGATCTCGGGCGGCACGGGCAGCGGCAAGACGACCCTGCTCAACGTGCTGTCCGGCTTCATTCCCGGCAGCGAGCGCATCGTCACCATCGAGGATGCGGCCGAACTGGCGCTGCGCCAGCCGCACGTGGTGCGCCTGGAAACGCGCCCGCCGAACATCGAGGGCAAGGGGGAAGTGTCGCAGCGCGCGCTGGTGCGCAATGCGCTGCGCATGCGGCCCGACCGCATCATCCTGGGCGAGGTGCGCGGCGCCGAGGCGCTCGACATGCTGCAGGCGATGAACACGGGCCATGAGGGATCGCTGGCGACCATCCACTCGAACACGGCGCGCGACGCGCTGGCGCGGCTGGAAAACATGGTCGGCATGGCCAACGTGAACCTGACGCCACGCGCCACGCGCCAGCAGATCTGTTCGGCCGTGACGGTGGTGATGCAAGTGTCGCGCCTGACCGACGGCGGGCGCAAGCTGGTCAGCCTGCAGGAGGTGACGGGCATGGAAGGCGACATCATCGCCATGCATGAAATCTTCCGCTTCGAGCAGACGGGCGTCGATGCCGACGGCAAGGTGCAGGGCCACTTCTGCGCCACGGGCGTGCGGCCCCGCTTCACGGAGCGCCTGCGCATGTTCGGCGCGCCGGTGCCGGACAGCGTGTTCGACCCTGACCGCATCTACGAATAGAAGGACGCATCATGGACCTGGTCTTCTACGGCTTTGCCGTGCTGCTGTTCGCCGCCTGCATCCTGATGGTGGAAGGCGCCTGGCTGTGGTGGGCGGGCACGCATGGCAGTGCGGCGCGGCGCATCAACCGGCGCCTGCGGCTGATGGCGGCGCGCGGCGAGGGCGGCGGCGAGCGGGTGTCCATCCTCAAGCAGCGCCGCTATGCGCGTTCGCCTGGCCTGGAGCGCCTGCTGCGGCGCCTGCCGCAGGCGGCGCGGCTGGACCGGCTGCTGCTGCAATCGGGCTTGTCCTGGTCGGTGGCGCAGTTCCTGGGCGGCAGCGGCGCCCTGCTGCTGGCGGCCTTGCTGCTGTTGCTGGCCTGGTCCATGCCCTTGCCCGGCGCCGTGCTGCTGCTGTCCGGCGCCGCGAGCGCACCATGCCTGTGCGTGCTGCGCGCGCGCGCGGCGCGGCTGAAAAAGATCGAGGCGCAACTGCCGGAAGCGGCCGATTTCCTGGCCCGCGCGCTGCGCGCCGGGCACTCGTTCTCGAATGTGCTGCAGATGGTGGGCGATGAACTCAATGAGCCGATCAGCGGCGAATTCAAGATGGCGCACGAAGAGATCAATTACGGCGTGCCGATGAACGAGGCGCTGCAAAACCTGGCTGCGCGCATTCCGCTGACGGACTTGCGCTACCTCGTCATCGCCGTGCTGGTGCAGCGCGAATCGGGCGGCAATCTGGCCGAGGTGCTGGTCAGCATCGCGCGCATCATCCGCGCCCGGCTAAAACTGCTGGGGCAGGTGCGCGTGCTGTCGGCCGAGGGGCGCATGTCGGCCTGGGTGCTGGGGCTGATGCCGGTGGTGATGATCGGCGTCATGGCGCTGGTCAACCCGCAATACATCCGCCTGCTGTGGACCGATCCCAGCGGCATCAAGCTGCTGTGGTACGCGGCTGGCATGGTGGCATTGGGTGTCGTCTGGATGCGCAATGTGATACGTATCAGGATATAAAACTGGAGGTGGCATGAGCGGTGCACAACTGCTGTTCTTGTTGATCGTCTTTGCCGTGGTGGTGGCGCTGGCCCTGCTGGCGTGGCTGATCTTCTTTCCCGGCACTTTGCGCCAGCGCCTGTTCGGCACCATGGCGCCGGCCGCCAGCGAGGCGGTGGCCGATACCGGCTGGGTGGAGCGCGTGGTGCGCGTGGCGCAGCCGTTCAGCAAGCTGTCGCTGCCGGAAGAGGGCTGGGAGCGCTCGCCGCTGCGCACGCGCTTCATGAACGCGGGCTGGCGCCAGGCGAGCGCGCCGGCCCTGTATTTTGCCGCGAAAACCGTGCTGGCCCTGCTGTTTCCCACCGTGCTGGGCTTGTATGCGGCCAGCGCCATGGCGGCACAGCTGCGCAGCGTGCTGTTGCTGCTGCTGTGCGTCAGCGCCACCGTCGGCTATTACCTGCCCAACCTGGTGCTAGCCAGCACGGCCAAGCGGCGCCAGCGCGACATCTTTGAAAACATCCCCGACGCGCTCGACTTGCTGACCGTGTGCGTGGAAGCGGGCCTGAGCCTGGAGCGCGCGCTGGTGAAGGTATCGGGCGAAATCCATATCAAGAGCGTGGTGCTGGCGCAGGAATTGCAACTGGTGCTGATGGAAATGCGCGCCGGCTTTTCCAAGGAAAAGGCGCTGCGCAACCTGGCCCTGCGCAGCGGCGTGGAAGACGTCGACACCCTCGTCGCCATGCTGATCCAGTCGGAACGCTTCGGCACCAGCATGGGCGATTCGCTGCGCGTGCATTCGGAAAACCTGCGCGGCAAGCGCAGCCTGCTGGCCGAGGAGGCGGCAGCGAAGATTGCCCTGAAACTGCTGTTCCCGCTGATCTTTTGCGTCTTTCCCACCCTGATGCTGGTGCTCATGGGGCCGGCCGTGATCGAAGTCTATCGCGTGCTCGTGCCGGCCATGGCCAGCCGCTGAAAGGAGTCACCATGCGCTTGACGCTTTCCCGCCTGGCCGCCGCCTGCGCCTGCCTGGGCCTGGCCGCCTGTACCACGCAGCTGGCCCATGCACCGGTGCCGCAGTGGCCTGACGCCGATGCCGCCTATGTGGCGGGACGCCAGCATTTCGAGCGGGGCGACCTGCCTGCGTCGCAAGCGGCCTATGAGCAAGCCCTGCGCCATGCGCCGCGCCACGTGAACGCGCGCAACGGCCTGGCCGTGCTGCATGCGCAGCGCGGCGAGCACGCTGCCGCCATCGCCCAGTGGCAGGCGCTGACGCAGGAGGCGGGCATGGCGCGGCCGCAGCAGGCCTATCTGTTCAGCAATCTCGGCCATGCCTATTATTTAAGCGGCCGCGATGCGCAAGCGTTGACTGTGCTGGAACAGGCGTGCCTGCTCGATCCGCTCCATGCGCTGGCCTGGCAGCACCTGGCGCAAGTGCTGGAACGGCTGGGACAGCACGAGCGCGCGGCTGTCATGCGGCACCAGGCGGCCAGCTTGCTGCAACACGATATGCAGCGCGACATGGCCGTCTTGCGTGGCGAGGCGGCGCCGCAGCCTGCGCCCGCGTCCGCGCCGGTGCCGGATGCGCTCGCCATGGCGCGCGTGGAGATCACGCAGAGCGATGGCATGGCCCAGCTGCGGCGCGTGCCGGCGGTGGTGCGCAGCCAGCCCGTTAGCGCGTCGCTGCCTGCGGCGCCTGTGCCTGTATCTGCCGCGCCGCATCCGCGCCTGGAAATTGTGAACGGCAACGGCGTGCCTGGCCTGGCCGCCGCGCTGGCGCGCAGCCTGGCCGGCACGCCCGTGCAGGTGGTACGCCTGGCCAATGCAGGCAGCTTCCAGGTGGCGCGCACGCGCGTCGAATACCGGCCCGCGCAGGAACAGGCGGCGCGCCAGCTGGCCCGCCAGCTGGGAACGCAGGTGCAGACCCAGGTGCAGATCCAGGCCGCCGACTGCCCTGCCAGCGAGCTGCGCCTGGTACTGGGGCGCGACCTGAGCGACCCGGCCATGCTGCACCGCTATTATCTGCAGCAACTGCAGCTGGCCCGCCGGGCGCTGGCACGGCTTGGTTAGTACACCGCGGCCGGCATAAAAAAACACGCGGCGCCTTGGCGGGCGCCGCGTGTTTTTGAGTTTGCCGGTGTTTATTTCGGCTGGCGGCGGCGCGTAAAGGCGAGGCCGGCCAGTCCCGTGCCCAGCAGGAACAGGGTGCCCGGTTCCGGTACGACCAGGGGATCGATGACGACGATATCGGTGCGCGTGGACTTGGAAAAATTCAAGGTATAGCTGCCGGCGGGCAGGGCGAAATTCGACGTCAGGGAAAACATCGCAAAGCCATTCGTGAACGTGCGTCCGGTGGCGGGATCGTTGGTGCCGGCCGTCATGTTCAGGCTGAACGGGTCCAGGCTGCCGACCGTATGGTTGCCGTTGACGTCGCTGCCATTGCTGGCATTGCCATCGGGTGCAAACTGGAAGATCACGCCATCGGCATTCGCATTCGACAGGCAGCCGACGGGGCTGGCGGTATTGCATGAGATATTGAAAATATCCATGATCGACACGTTCGACTTGTCGCCCATGGTCGTCACGCTGGTGCGCAGGTCGCGCCGTCCCATGAAGCTGAAGGTGATGAAGCCGGCGCTCGACAGGGTCAGGTTGACGGAGCCGGTGAGCGTGTCGCCAGCCGTGGCCGTGGCGGCGCCCACCGTGTTGCGCTGTGCTTCCGCCACGGCGCTCACGGTGGAGCCGGTGCCGTTGAGCATGTTGCCGAAGGCGTGCGCATCGCCGCGCGCGAATTCCAGGGGGGCACTGGGGCTCGGTGCGTAGTGGTTTTGCGGCAAGCCGCTGCAGCCGCCGCCCGAACACACTTGCAGCACGTCGGCATTGGCGGCCGGGCCCGTATTGACGGCGCGCGGATTGACGGCCACGCCCCCTTCGAAGAAGGCGCTGTCGCTGGCATTGCGGTTGGCGCCCGCCAGCGACAGCGCGCCGGCGCTGGTGGTGATGCGGAAATTGTTCAATTCGTTGACGGCCAGGCCGTACGCGCCGGCCTGCGCCTGGCCGCTGGCCAGCAGGCTCGCCGCCGCCAGTGCGCCCAGCCAGCCCAGGGTCCTGTTTCGTGTGTGATCGACGTTCATCGCAGCCTCTTATCGTAGTCAGTCTCGGAAAATCCGGGGGGGGGACAAAGAATCCAGAATGGCTTGCCTGGATTCATCTCGTAGACAGTGATAAGCAGCTTGCGTGCCACACAAAAAAAGCATATTGAATCAAACACTTGCGCAAAGCGGCTGAGCTGGAGAGGGCAAAGTGTAAGAAAGGCCGACGCCGCCTGGCGGGCCGCGCCGGCCAGCCTCAGGTACCGCGGTGATAGCCCAGGTGGCCGCCCGAATTGCGCGCGCAGCCGCAACCGATGCGCGCCACTTCCTCGCCTTCCGTCAATTTCCAGTTGGTAATCGTCGTGTGCTGCCAGTCGATGTCGCTTTTCTTGACAGGTTTCACCGTCAGCGTGCGGTGTTCGACATCCGTATACTCCATCAGCTCTTCGTCGTCGGCGATGTCGAAATGGCGGTGGATCAGGGAAATGCCGAAACGGTCGAGCGCGCCATAGCGCTGCAGCACGTCGCGCAGTTCGCGAAAGCAGGCCAGGTCGTCGGGCAGCAGCGGATCGACGGCGGAAATATCGGCGACGGGCTGCCATTGCATGGCGTGGATGTTCAGGCTGTGCATGATGTTCTCCTGTGCCCCTGGTATCAAGCCCAGGCTGCCGGAGGGGCGCCGGCACACCTGGCGAAGTGCCCATCGTGGCCGCAACGCCGCTGCGGCGCTTGCGCCATATCAAAGGTGCGGCACATCGCCTCTGGCCCCATCATTGCCCGGTAGAATAGGCGATGGCAAACAAAACCCCCACCTTCCCCGGCGCACGCACGGGCCGCGGCCAGGTCCTGGCCGTGCTGCTGTCGAACCGCGACCAGTCCGGCGCCGAACCGCTGCAAGGCCGCGTCTCGCTGGCCGCCATCGTGAAAGCGCTGAAACGCAAATACCATTGGCCCATCGAGACGCACAGCTTTCCCGCCAACACGCAGGACGGCCGCGCCAGCTGGGCAACGGTATATAGCTTGCCGGAAAAGGTGATCGAGGCCGCGCTGGAGGCCGGCGGCCGGGAGTGGCTGGAGAGCCGGGGAACGGTCGGGCGGCGGTGACTGCGCCGCAGTACGCTATTCGAGCCGGAAGCCGACCTTCAGCGTGACCTGGAAGTGCGCCACCTTGCCATCGACGATATGGCCGCGCGATTCCGTCACTTCATACCAGTCCATGTGCTTGACCGTCAGCGCCGCCTTGGCAATGGCATCGCGTATCGCCTGATCGCTGCTTTCGGTCGATGTGCCGACCAGTTCGATCAGCTTGTAAGTGTGTGCGGACATGATATTTCCCCAGGTAGGCAAGCCAGACATCGGGAGCCTGCTTTGCGCAAGCACGTGCTCATCTTGCGCCTAAACGTGCTGATAGTCATTGCGCGGTGCAGCAATGCGTACGCATCGAGTGACATAGCTTTCGATCAACGCAGCGGCTTCGGTTGATTATGAGTTATTGCATGGACGGCAACGCGTTTTAATGGTTGTCACCAGTCTCCCGCAAGAGTACGAATAGAAAACTGAATTCTGGTGCGATAACCGGTTTCGAAGCGGGCAACGGATGACACTTAATCTTCAGTTGTGTAAATTTAACTTGCATAAAAACATGTACTTGCGAGTTCAGCTTACATAAACGGGACACTCAAGGGGCACTGAGTGAGCCGCCAGTTGATCGGTAAGCAGCCAGCCACTCCACCTGGCAAAGATGCTCAGGCTACGGTAGCATGTGCAAATGGCAGCAGGGAGTCGAGCTGACGGTTTGGGCAGGTGGGCAGTTTTTCAAGCGTTTAGTTCAGCCAGCGCAGCGGAGCAAGGCCGTTGAGCTTGGCGGTCGCTAGGCAGCGAATAGATCGCGGTAGCATATTTTTTGCCGCTGACGGCGACGGATTTCGTTGCATCCTTTTTTCATTGTCGACACATGAACCCGGTGACAGTGGATGACTGTTAAATTAGGGTATGCACAGCTGGCTGGAGCGGGGTACACTTTGCGTGCCCTGCTTTGCACAGCATCTCCAAATGTGCAACCGCCGCCTGAAGCTCGGCATCATCAATCTTCAAGACCTTTAGCATTTTCCCCAGGTTATAACCAGAAGCAAATGCGGTTACCAGTGCTGCCCCGCCTGTCCAACGCTTGCGAAAGGATGGTAATGAGCTGTACGAAAGACCCGCTGCAGCAGCAATTCGATAGGCCGCTGCGGCTGACTTTTGGTTGTCGAGCAATGCGACCATCGCTGACATAATTCCTTTCGCCTCTGCAGCCGCGCCGAGTTTGGTGGCGAATTCAGAACATTCTCGATTCTTAGCATTAATTTGTGCCACTTCTGACTTGGCTACAAGATTGAATGCTTTACCAAATTGTTGGAGATCATAGGTAGGGCTACACACCGTACACCGCACATACATCTCGTACCACTCGGGAACCGATACGCTGTAACCGTGATCGGGCGAGCAGTGTTCTATTTCCAGTATGCCCTCACCGCATGGGCAAGGACCAGTAAACTCTGCCATTCGTTCTGTTCCCATTTTCAAACTCCATTGCTATAGGTTGGGCTGGTTTAGTTTGAAACGACTCTAGCACATCAGCAACAATACTTGGTGTCATCGACGGTTCGATTTAGGAGGCTGGCTCATGGTATTTGAAAATCGCTCCTGGCTGGCTAAATGGCCTACATAATAGAAGTAAAATTACTACTTCACTTGTCAGGGCGGTTCCCGCTGGCTAGAAGTTTTTGGCCACCAAGTGGACTACTGATTTGTCGATACCATTAGCGGTAAGACCAGCGCCAGCCAGCGCTCGCAGTTTACGGCGTTGTTTGCTCAGATTCGCAATGGGGGAAATTTAGTAGTATCGAAGGTGGACCGCTTGGGCCGCGACGCGCAGGACGTCGGCGCTACGGTCAAGCTGCTGGTAGCGTGGAAAATCGTTGTCATTGTTCTGCAGCTTGGCAAGTTGGACCTAGCTTCCCCAGCCGGCAAGATGATGTTGACCATGCTTGCGGCCGTCGCCGAAATGGAGCGTGATTTACATGTTGAGCGAACTCAGTCGGGCTTGCCCCGCGCCAAGAGTGAAGGCAAGACACTTGGTCGGCCGTCGAAGACCACTGCTGAGCAGCGAGCAGATATCATCGCTAAATACGTTGCTGGTGAGAACGTCAGCGCATTGTCCAGAATGTATGCAGTATCAAGGGCAAATATTTTGAGGATCGTCAAATGTTAAAGCCTAAAGAACCCACTGATAGTAGCTTTTTAAGCAACCTTTCACCAGGACAACATCTTGGCGTTCAACAGGACTTGCTTAACTATAGCTTGGTGGTCGCATTCTGGTTTCGCTACCGGCGGATTGAGCCTTGGACCAAAAAAAACCTTAACCACATTGGATACCTCAGCATTCCCGCGCGAAATAGACGCAGCAGGTGCATCAAAGTTAAGGACCAGCTGACAGGGTACCTCACGAGTTGTTGACATCACTCTCCCTCCTTCTTAGCTGCTTCATCTTGTCTTATCGCGTTTAATTTGTCAATCGAATCAGCTTCTAGTTTGGCTATCTGCTCTACCAGATGCTCAACCGCCTTAGACTCAAAATCTTGATAATTATCTAAATATTCTGGCATGACTTTGTCAGCTTCCTGCACCTTTATGGGAACAAATTTCCCTGCATCATTTTTTCGTGATTGTGCTTTAAACATGTTGTGAAATTGCCGTGGGGCAACGCCTTCAAAATGCAGGAATTCTACTTTCTTAGGCGAAGCATCCATTGTGGGTTCAATTTCAAACGCAATGGCGTCGGAGTGTAATTCCTTCGCAAGACTTTTTTCGTAGGGCTCGACATAGAACACTCTTGCAATGCCGGATGCCACAATGTGGCGCGCGCAGCTATGGCAGGGAAAGGTAGTTGTATATAGAGTCGCTCCTTGAATTCCAGCGCCGCCAATCCGAGCGAGCGAAACAATGGCATCCATTTCCGCATGGACTGACCTAGAAAACTCAATAAGGTCTTTCAAGCGAGTATTGCTATAAATTGAGTCAAGAAGGTTGCTGCGGTCAACTGCAGGAAGACTAACAGGGCGGTCCGTCAAACCTAGCAGCGCTGCATCTAAGATAGCGCCAATTTCATCCTGCAGATGCCGCTTATGGGAGTCATTGAAGCAGACTTGACCATCGCGGTGAACGCAACGCATGTCGGCGCCGCTGTATGAGGAGGTATAGAGACCTCCGCCAGATTTCGGAACGTCATTGCAGCCAGTCGCAATGACTTCGCCTGTTTGTGTAGCAATTGCAGCTCCCACTTGCCGGGATAAACACGCAGACCGCAAGCTGGCGCAATAGGCCGAATACATGCCGTGTTCGGAGTCGGTTGGCGTCACACTTTTGTCGCCATGTACCAAATCAAGAAAGCGATTTACTTTGCGTTTCTTTTCGTCAATCGTAGTTGCATCATTGCGAATGAAGTAGTCTGACAGGTGAAGAGTCTTGTCCAACTGCTGACCATTCTTGCCACCTTCCGACCTGTCAATTTCCATCAAGGCGACAACTTCACTGGAATTAACAAACTCCCCTTCAAGGGCGATAGCGCGCGAAGCGTAGATGCGCGTCACTCCTGCCAGGAAGAACAGATTGCGATAGACCGTTCTAAGAAGTGCCACTTCTTCCGGGCGCTTAACTTGGTCAATTAGATAAGCTACTCGGCCGGGAACAATCGGCCCATCTCCTACAACCTCCGATTTTTCGAGGGCGCGGCGGGTTCGATCGACAGCGATTTCTTTAACGGCGTATTCCGCAAGGATTGCGGGATTTTTGCTTTTAACACGGAGATCCCTACCAGCTTCTTGCAGTCGCCGGTACCGTGAGCGTTTTGCAGAAGAAGTTGTTTCAGGTTTCCATTCTGAAACTAACTTATTTGAAATCGCCTCATCAAGAAACTTGCTAAGTTTTATGTGAACGACATCAGTATACCCCCGCTCCTTCAAGCGCTCACTCATGCTATCAATTAAGGAGCTGATACCACATCCCATGGGTCCAGCAAAGGCGATGATTAGCTCGTCTGATTGTCGGCTGGCAAATTTCTCACGCAATGATCTGTCGTCTGTACTGCTGACTCTAGAGACGGTAGGAGCGGTTTTCAATACGGCTGACATGGGGCTCTCATCTGCAATCTATGATATCGATAGCGTAACACTTTCCCAAAAGAAAGCATCCATATTTAATGCAAATGAGCTAACTTCGCTTTTGTATGTTGCTAATGCGCTAAGCGAGACCCGAAAACCGACATACTGCCTACATGAGCGGCATAAAGAAAAAGCCCAGCCTATTAAGGCTGGGCTAAGTCTTTGAATTTATTGGTGCCGACTGCCGGTTTCGAACTGGCCACCTGATGATTACAAATCAACTGCTCTACCAAATGAGCTAAGTCGGCAAAAACTGCGCGTTGCGAATTATACGCTATTTAATGCGTGTCAGGGTCGGGCGGCCGCCTTTTTTTGGTGGCTCGTCGTCGCCGGGCGTGGCGTTGTCGCGTTGTTCGGGGGAGCTGGCCGGTACGGACGACAGGGTCGGAGCGCTGCTGGCGGGGGCGAGCACGGGCGGCGGGACGTCGGCCGAGGCGGGGCTGTCCGTCGGTTGCGCGTCGGGGTCATCGTTGCCCAGCACGGGCTCGAAGGCCATGCCCTGGCCGTTTTCGTTGGCGTAGATGGCCATTACGTTGTCGACCGGCACATAGATTTCGCGCGAGACGCCGCCAAAGCGGGCGTGGAAGCGGATGGCGTCGTTGTCCATCTTCAGGCCGCTGGTGGCGCCGAAGCTGATGTTGAGCACGATTTCGCCCTTTTTCACGTATTCCATCGGTACCGTGGTGCGCGAATCGACTTTGACCGCGAGATAAGGCGTGTAGCCGCTGTCGGTGCACCATTCGTAGATGGCGCGCAGCATATAAGGTTTGGTTGAGATTTCAGACATGATAGGCACTGTAAGGCGGGAGCGCCGCCGGCAACAAATGGCGGGCGCACCGGTAATTCAATGAAACGATGGGACAACTCATTCGATAAAAGAACAAAGAATCAGTTGGCCCAAGATGCCCCAGAAAGCGTCGCGAGCAAGCCCGATATCGGCTTGAGTAACGCAGCCGTACATGCGTACGGCGAGTAACGCCAAGTCGAGAGCGGGTTGCGCAGCAGCTTTATGGGGATATCTTTTAGCGGCGCATCACTTTTTCCGAAGGAGTGAGTGCTTCGATATACGCAGGACGCGAGAAGATGCGTTCGGCGTATTTCATCAGCGGTGCAGCCGTCTTCGACAGTTCGATGCCGTAGTGGTCCAGGCGCCACAGCAGCGGCGCGACAGCCACGTCGAGCATCGAGAATTCGTCGCCCAGCATGTACTTGTTTTTCAGGAACAGCGGCGCCAGGGTCGTCAGGCGGTCGCGGATTTCGGCGCGTGCCTTGTCGTGGGCCTTGTCGTTGCTCTTGGCGCGTTCGCTTTCCAGCACGTGCACGTGCACGAACAGTTCTTTTTCGAAATTGAACAGCATCAGGCGCGCGCGGGCACGCATCAGCGGATCGGCCGGCATCAGTTGCGGATGCGGGAAGCGCTCATCGATGTACTCGTTGATGATGTTCGATTCATACAGGATCAGTTCGCGTTCGACCAGGATAGGCACCTGGCCGTACGGATTCATGGTCGAAATGTCTTCCGGTTTGTTGAACAGGTCGACGTCGCGCACTTCGAAGTCCATGCCTTTTTCAAACAGGACCAGGCGGCAGCGTTGCGAAAATGGGCAGGTTGTACCCGAATAGAGAACCATCATTTTTTATAGTTCCTTAGAAACAAAGGGGGTGAAGCCGCGAACGGCTCACCCCAGGTCGCTTGTCCACTCATGCGGACAACGCAGAAACAGGCATAAACCGGCCTATGGCCGGCGCCTCACTTATTTGACTTCCTTCCAGAACGACGCGTTAAGGCGCCATGCCAGCAGAGCAAAGACCGACAGGAACAGCAGTACCCAAACGCCCAGGCGCTTGCGTGTCTGCTGTGCCGGTTCGGCCATCCACTCCATGTAGCCGACCAGGTCGGCTACCGCATTGTCGTACTCGATCTTGTTCAACGTACCTGGCTTGACCTGCTCGAAGCCGGCAAATTTGTGGATCTTCTTGCCAGCTTCGTGCGGATCATTCTCTTCCACGAACTTGGCAGTCTGGACACCTTGCAATTCCCATAATACATGCGGCATGGCAACATTCGGCACGACCATGTTGTTCCAGCCGGTCGGACGAGTGTCGTCTTTATAGAACGTACGCAGGTAAGTATACAGGTAGTCGCCGCCAGTGCCAGCGGAAGATGATTTCGCGCGCGAAATTACCGACAAATCCGGCGGTACGACGCCAAAGAAGGCCTTGGCGTCCTGCGGTGCCAGGCTGGTCGTCATCAAGTCGCCGACTTTATCGCCGGAGAACAACAGATTCTGCTTGATCTGGTCTTCCGTCAAGCCCAGGTCGCGCAGGCGGTTGTAGCGCATCGATACGGCGGCGTGGCAATTCAGGCAATAGTTGACGAACAATTTGGCGCCATGTTGCAGCGCTGCCATGTTCGTCTGGCGGTCAGGTGCCTTGTCCAGCGGAAAGCCGCCTTCGCTGGCGAGAGCCATGGCAGGCACGAAGGCCAGGATGGCGAGCAGTTTTTTTGCAATCTTCATATGATGTATGTCCTTTGAGCGTGGCGTGAGAGCGGCTTAGTGCGGGTGAAACGTCACACGCGACGGCACGGTCTTGAACTTGCCCATGGCACTCCACCATGGCATCAGCAGGAAGAAGCTGAAGTAAATCAGGGTGCACACTTGCGACACGATGGTTTTCGTATCCGTTGGCGCCTGGGTCCCGAGGTAGCCGAGGATCAGGAACGACAGGCCGAAGATGGCGTACACATATTTGTGCCAGGTCGGACGGTAGCGGATCGATTTCACGGGCGAATGGTCGAGCCATGGCAGGAACGCCAGGATCACGACGGAACCGCCAAAGAACACCACGCCCCAGAATTTCGCATCGAGCACCTGCGGCAGCATGCCGATGATGGCGACGATGGCGATGCCGGCGATGATGGACTTGACCGTCGTCGACAGGCGCGACTTGAGCCAGATGAACGCCACGTAGGCGGCCACGACACCCATCAGCACGTACATGAAATCGGCCGTGGTGGCACGCAGCACCGAGTAGAACGGCGTGAAGTACCAGGTTGGCGCGATGTGCAGCGGGGTTTTCAGCGAATCGCCGGGCAGGAAATTGTTGTATTCCAGGAAATAACCGCCCATTTCCGGCGCGAAGAAGACGACGGCGCTGAAAATGACGAGGAAGATCGAGACGCCGAACAGGTCGTGCACGGTGTAGTACGGATGCGAAGGGATCGAATCGACGGGGTGGCCATCGGCGCCCAGGTTTTCCTTCACTTCGATGCCGTCCGGGTTGCTGGAGCCCACTTCATGCAGGGCGATCAAGTGCGCTGCAACCAAGCCCAGCAGTACCAGCGGGATGGCGATCACGTGGAAGGCGAAGAAGCGGTTCAGGGTCGCATCGGACACCACATAGTCGCCGCGGATCCACAGCGACAGGTCAGGGCCGATGAACGGGATGGCGCCGAACAGGTTGACGATCACTTGCGCGCCCCAGTACGACATCTGGCCCCATGGCAACAGGTAGCCGAAGAACGCTTCGGCCATCAGGCACAGGAAGATGGCGAAACCGAACAGCCAGATCAGTTCACGTGGCTTGCGGTAGGAGCCGTACAGCAGGCCGCGCGTCATGTGCAGGTAGACGATGATGAAGAAGGCGGAGGCGCCCGTCGAGTGCATGTAGCGCACCAGCCAGCCCCACGGCACTTCGCGCATGATGTACTCGACGGAATTGAAGGCCAGGGCCGCATCCGGTTTGTAGTGCATGGTCAGAAAGATGCCGGTGACGATCTGCAAGACCAGCACCAGCATGGCCAGCGAGCCGAAGATGTACCAGAAATTGAAGTTTTTCGGGGCGTAGTACTTGCCCCATTGGTCGTTCCACAGCTTGGTCAGGGGAAAGCGGTCATCGACCCAGCCCAGCGCTTTTTCGGCGGCGGGAGCGTCTGCCGGAAATTTCGTTTCTTTGAAAGCAGCCATGATCAAGCCTCGCCTTTCTCGTCTTTACCTATCAGCAATTTGGTGTCGCTCAGGTACATATGGCGCGGCACTTGCAGGTTGTCCGGCGCTGGCTTGTTCTTGAACACGCGGCCTGCCATGTCGAAGGTGGAGCCGTGGCATGGGCACAGGAAGCCGCCTTCCCAGTCATCGGGCAGCGACGGTTGCGGGCCGGGGGCAAATTTCGAGGAAGGGGAGCAGCCGAGGTGGGTGCAGATGCCGACGGCGACGAGAATTTCAGGCTTGATCGAGCGCGCCTCGTTCATGCAGTACGGCGGCGTGAATTCGGCGGGATTGCGTTGGGAATTGGCATCGGCGACTTTGCCGTCGGTCTTTTTCAGGGACGCGATCATTTCCGGCGTGCGCTTCAGAATCCAGACCGGCTTGCCGCGCCATTCGACGGTGCGCATTTCGCCGGGTTGCAAGGTGGTGATGTCTACTTCGACCGGCGCGCCAGCCGCTTTCGCGCGCTCCGACGGCTGGAAGGTGCTTACCAAGGCTCCCGCGGTTGCCAATCCAACTACACTGCCCGCCGCGCACGTGGCGACGAGCAAGCCGCGACGGCCTGAATCGACCTGCTTTTCGTTACTCATGCAAACCCCAATCAGTCAAAATGCGAATCTTTATTATGAGTGGCAGCCGCGAAAAACCGTCGCCGAAGCTCTTTCCCACTGATTGCCGCAACCCGCATCTTTGTACGGTAAAGTGGCAACATCCCTGCGGAACTTCGGCCAATGGCGCAGCCCGTGCCAGTTTCTTGTTGATTATCCGGAAGCGAAAAAGCCACTTCTGGCAACCGCAAATTATAAGTGAAGCAAACAACGAATAAAACAAAAACGTTGCTTGTACCATAATTTATATACTTTTGCAGGAGGTGGCTAGTTCTTTCGAACTAGATGCGCACGGCTGTGCCGGAATTGGTCTCGCCAGCAACCACAAGTTGGTGGCACTGGGAATCAATAGTATGATCGGCATGTTTTTTATACATATCCGAAGGAGAAATTCATGGCAATGATGCAAGAATTTAAAGAATTTGCAATGAAGGGCAACGTCGTCGATCTGGCGGTCGGTGTCATTATCGGTGGCGCCTTCGGCAAGATTGTCGATTCCCTGGTGCAAGACGTGATCATGCCGCCCATCGGCCGCATTTTCGGCGGCCTCGATTTCGCCAATTACTACCTGCCCCTGAATGGCCAGGCGACGACGATGACCCTGGTGGAAGCGAAAAAAGCGGGCGCCGTGCTGGCCTACGGTAACTTCCTGACCATTCTGCTCAATTTCGTCATTCTCGCCTTTATCATCTTCCAGATGGTGCGCCTGATGAACAAGGCCCGCCGCAGCGAACCGGTCGCGCCAGCCCCGGCACCGGCCACGCCGGAAGACATCGTGCTGCTGCGCGAAATCCGTGACTCCCTGCAGCAGAACGCACGCAACAGCAACAATCTGGCAAAATAAGCCGTTCCGGCACCGGCCGGCTGACCTGGGCAGAGAACTGTATGCGACGATTCTGGTTATTGTTTGCGCAAACCGTGACCATCGCGTTGGCGCTGTACTTTGTGTACGGCGCGCTGCGCCCGGCCAGCCGGGTACAGCAGCTGGGCTCTCCCGCCAAGCCGGTGCCCGTGGTGGAAACGGCGTCGAGCAGCCTGGCGCCCGGTTCCTACCGCGACGCGGCGGCGCGCGCCATGCCCGCCGTCGTCAACATCCTCACCCTGCAAGTGCCCAAGCGCGGCGCCCATCCGCTGGCGCGCGATCCCTTCTTTAAACGTTTCTTCGGCGACCGCGACCCGGACGGCGAAGATGACGAAGACTTGAAAAACAGCCTCGGCTCGGGCGTCATCGTCAGCCATGAGGGCTATGTGCTGACCAACAACCACGTGGTCGAAGGCGCCGACGAAATCGAAGTGGTGCTGACCGATGGCCGCAAGGCGCCCGCCAAGGTGGTGGGCCTGGATCCGGAAACGGACCTGGCCGTGATCAAGATCAACCTCGACAAGCTGCCCGTCATCGTGCTGGGCCAGTCGGAACTGGCGCGCGTGGGCGACGTGGTGCTGGCCATCGGCAACCCGTTCGGCGTGGGCCAGACGGTGACCATGGGCATCATTTCCGCCCTGGGCCGCAACAACCTGCACATCAACAGCTTTGAAAACTTCATCCAGACGGATGCGGCCATCAACTTCGGCAATTCGGGCGGCGCCCTGGTCGATACGCGCGGCAATCTGATCGGCATCAATACGGCGATTTATTCGCAAAGCGGCGGCTCCGTCGGCATCGGCTTCGCCATTCCCGTCTCGACGGCCAAGACGGTGATGGAAGCCATCATCAAGGATGGCCACGTGGTGCGCGGCTGGATCGGCGTGGAAACGCAGGACATCACGCCCGAACTGGCGCAAAGCTTCAACCTGCAGCGCACCAGCGGCGCCATTATCGCCGGCGTGGTGCGCAACGGCCCGGCCGACAAGGCGGGCATCGTGCCCGGCGACATCCTGCTGACGGTGCAAGGCAAGCCTGTCGGCGACACGACGGAAATGCTCAACCTGATCGCCCAACTGCCGCCTGGCGAAAAAGCTAAAATGACGGTGCTGCGCAAGAATCGCGAAGCGGCACTCGACGTGATGGTGGGCAAGCGCCCCATCCCGAAAGAGCTTTCCAAATAGTTGCTGATCGGAATTTGACACATGCATGTGCGTGATTTGACCCAATTTTTACGTGAACTGAGCGACAACAACAACCGTCCCTGGTTTGTCATGAACAAGCCCCGCTACGACATCCTGCGCGAGGAATTCCTGGCGCTGGTGACTGCACTCATTGCTGAACTCGGCAAGTTCGATCCGGCCGTGAAATACTGCAATCCGAAGAAGGCCTTGTTCCGCATCAACCGCGACGTGCGTTTCGCGCACGACAAGAGTCCCTATAAAACGCGCTTTTCGGCCGCCATCGCGCCGAACGACATGCGCCGCCCCAGCAAGGCGGGCGGTCCCACGTATTATCTGCAGATCGATGGCCAGGGCAAGCTGCTGTTCGGCGCCGGCGAATACATGCCGCCGCCGGGCCGCCTGAAGGCGCTGCGCGAGCACATGGTCAACGACGCGCCAGGTTTTTCCAAAGTGCTGAAAAATAAGCGTTTAAAGGCCCGTTTCGGCACCATCCAGAACGAGGGCAAGCTGCAGCGCCCGCCCAAGGGCTTCGAGGCGGATGCCGAACATATCGAATTCATCAAGCTGAAGAGCTTCTTTGTCTGGACCGAAGTGCCGCTGCCCGTGAATGAACCGGAAAAACTGCTGCCGACCCTGGCGGAAGGCTTGAAGGATGCGTGGCCGCTGGTCGAGTGGATGCGCGGCGCGAAAGAGCCGGAGGAAGTCACCGAGTAATTGCTGAGGGAGCACATGATGGCACTGGAGCACGCAAGTTCAGGACAGGTGATCGAGGTGCTGCGCAGGGACGGCGACGACCTGTCGCAGTTTTCCGCCATCGCGCTGGCCAGGACGGACGAACTGGAATTGATCCGCATGTGCATGCCCAAGGGCAAGACCATGCCCGAGCATCATGTGCTCGGTGAAATCACCCTGCTGTGCCTGCAAGGGCAGGTGGCGGTGACGGCGCATGGCGGAGAGCACTTGCTGGGGCCGGGGCAGATGTTGTACCTGCTCGGCGGCCAGGCGCATGCGCTGGAAGCGCGCGAAGACAGTCTATTATTACTGACCATACTCATGCACAAGGCGGGGCGCTAGGCGCCACCCGGTTTATTCTCAGGCCGCCTCGGCGCGCGGATCGCGCGACAGCAGCTGCTGCACCATCACGTGCGGCAAATCCCCATCGAACAGCACGCCGGCCACCGCGTTGGTGATCGGCATGTCGACGCCCATGCGGCGCGCCAGTTCGCGCACGGCCTTGGCGCAGGGCACGCCTTCGGCCACATGACCGAGTTCGGCCACGATGGTGTCCAGCGCCTTGCCTTGCGCCAGGCCCAGGCCGACGCGGCGGTTGCGCGACAGGTCGCCCGTGCACGTCAGAATCAAGTCGCCCATGCCCGTCAAGCCCATGAACGTTTCCGTCTGGCCACCCAGGGCCGTGCCCAGGCGCGTGATTTCCGCCAGGCCCCGCGTGATCAGCGCGGCGCGCGCATTCAGGCCCAGGCCCAGGCCGTCGGCCACGCCGGTGGCAATGGCCAGCACGTTCTTCACGGCACCGCCCACTTCCACACCCACCAGGTCGTCGCTCGCATACACGCGGATGGTGCCGCCATGCAAGGCCGAGACGACGGCGCCGCGCAATGGCGCGCTGTGCGAAGCGATGGTCAGCGCGCACGGCAAGCCGCGCGCCACTTCCTGCGCGAACGAGGGACCGGACAGGGCGCCGCCGGGGATATTGTCGCCCAGCACTTCCTGCACGATCTGGTGCGGCAGCAGTCCCGTGCCGCCTTCAAACCCCTTGCATAGCCACACCAGGTTGCCGATGGCCTTGTCTTTCAGCTGCTGCAGCATGGGCCGCAGGCCCGCCACGGGGCAGGCGGCGATCAGGAGGCCGTGTTCGCCGCTGGCATGCGCGACGGCGGCGTCGAAGTCGGCGCCGATGCGCAGCTGCGGCGGCAAAGGGAAGCCCGGTAAATAGCTGTTTTCGCCGCTGGCGGCCATGGCGGCCATGGCTTCGCCATTGCGGCCCCACAGCAGCACGTCGTGGCGGCCGGCCAGGGCCATGGCCACGGCCGTGCCCCAGGCGCCTGCGCCGAGGATGGTGATCTTGCGGGGCAGGGCCTTGGCGGCGGGAGATGTATCTGGAGAAACTTGCATGCAACCTCAGTGGGGCGGAAGAAACGGGTACGGCGCCCGGGCCGGTCGCCCGGTGCGCAGGGCGGGGCTTACAGACCCCACACCTCGCTGGTCTTGACGTAGCCGTTCTGGCCATCCTTGTGGCGTACCTTGACCCAGCCGGAACTCGGTTGCTCGCTCATTTCCAGCAGCACGCCCTTGTCGACGAGGATGATGGCGGAGGCGTTGTCGTCGGGGCTGGCGCGAACCTTGAGGTTCGCGGCGCGCGCTACGACGTTGCGCTTGGCCGACAGGCCCTTGGCTTCCGTCCAGGCCATTTCGCCGCTGGCGTCGCGGACCTTGACCCATTCGCCATAGCTGAGCACGACTTCCAGCGGCATGCCGCGTGGCGCCACGTACAGCTTGCCGCCCTTGGAGGACGGCGCGTCATACAGGATGACGGGGGTCGCGCCCACCGTCTTGAAATCGACGGCGTGGCTGGCGGCGGTGGCCAGCAGCAGCACGGCGCCGGCCATCCAGCGGAACTTGCTCAAGAGCGCACTTTTCAACATGATATTTTTTGAACCTTAACGAAACACGGCGGCCAGGCCGCCGTGTCAGGCCAGCCCCAAGGGGCCGGCGGGGTCTTGCAAGAGCTTAGTGCGTTTCGCTGGCTGCTGGTGCTGCTGCAGCGGCGTCAGCAATAGCTTGCAGACGTTGTTGGTAGAACACTTCGAAGTTGATCTCGGCCAGGTGCACTGGCGGGAAGCCGGCACGGGTGATCACGTCGGCGATGTTGGCGCGCAGGTAAGGGTAGATGATGTTCGGGCAGCCGATTCCCAGCAGCGGATCGAGTTGATCGGCAGGAATGTTGCGTGCTTCGAAGATACCGGCTTGCTTGCCTTCAACCAGGAAAGCGACTTTTTCGCCGACCTTGGCCGTCACGGTGATGGTCACGGTGGCTTCGAAGATGCCGTCGGCCAGAGGCGCAGCGCCCACGTCCAGAGCGACTTCGATCGCTGGTGCTTCTTGTTCCAGGAAAATAGCTGGGGAATTTGGTTGTTCCAGCGACATGTCTTTCAGGTAGACGCGTTGGATTTGGAAGACTGGTTGCAGATTTTCGTCAGACATGGAACGCTTTCGTTGTAAGGGACAAGAACGGCACACCGTTCAAATATGGTGCTTGCGGTATTCAAACCGCGCCGGGTAGGCGCGGCCAGATCAGGTGCGAGGGCAATTGTATCAAAACAATACGACAAAAAACCAAGCAATTTCTCGAACCCGCTTTATATCAGGCTGCCGTGCCGTTTAACAAGGGGTCCAGCTTGCCAGCTTGATCAAGCGCATACAAATCGTCGAATCCGCCCACGTGGGTATCGCCCACATAGATTTGCGGCACCGTGCGGCGGCCCGTGCGTTCCATCATCTTGATGCGCTCTTCCGGGGCGAGGTCGACGCGGATCTTTTGCACGGCGACGCCCTTGGCTTCCAACAGGCGCTCGGCGCGCACGCAATACGGGCACACGGCGGTGCTATACACAATTACGGGGACGGTCATGATGATTCCTTCTAGTTAAATGCCGGCTTACTTCGCCAGCGACAGGGTTTTCAATGGCAAACCCTGCTTTTTCCATTCGTCGAGGCCGCCTTCCAGGCTTGTTGCCTCAGCGAAACCGGCTTTGCCCAGCAGGCCGACGGCGGTTGCCGAACGCGAACCTTTCTGGCAAACCACTACAATGGGGCGCGTTTTGAATTTTTCCAGCTCGCCCATGCGCTTTGCCAGTTCCGGCAGCGGAATATTTTTTGCGTCAGGCAAGTGGCCCGTGGCGAATTCTTCCGCGCTGCGCACGTCGACGATGATGGTCTTGCCACGGTTGATCAGTTGCGTGACTTCCAGCACGGTCGCGCGCTTGCCGCGCATCGACAGCAGTGGCCAGAGGAGGGCGCCGCCGGAAATAATGACGATGGCAAACAGAAAAATGTGGTCGATAATGAATTTCACGTAGGGTCCAATGGTTTAAGTCAATCCGCGCATTATAAAATAGAAGCTGGACGAGGTCTTTTTACGTTTTGCTTTTTTGATTTGAACCCCTTGAGAAGATAGAACTATGTACAAAATCGTTTTCATGCGTCACGGCGAGTCCACCTGGAACCTCGATAACCGCTTCACCGGCTGGACCGACGTCGATCTGACGGAAAAGGGCGTCAACGAAGCCAAGGCCGCCGGCCAGATCCTCAAGCAGGAAGGTTTTACGTTCGACGTGGCCTACACTTCCGTCCTGAAGCGCGCCATCCGCACCCTGTGGCTGGCGCTCGACGAGATGGACATGATGTATTTGCCGATCAAGAACGACTGGCGCTTGAACGAGCGCCACTATGGCGCCCTGCAAGGCCTGGACAAGGGCGAGACGGCCGCCAAGTACGGCGACGAGCAAGTACTGGTGTGGCGCCGCAGCTACGACACGCCGCCGCCGCCGCTGGAAGCGAACGACGACCGCGCCTCGTACAACGATCCGCGCTATGCCGGCTTGCCGAAAGCGTCGATTCCGCTGACCGAATGCCTGAAAGACACCGTGGCGCGCGTGATGCCGGCCTGGGATGAGGAAATCGCCCCGGCCATCCGCGCCGGCAAGAAAATCATCATTTCGGCCCACGGCAACAGCCTGCGCGCGCTGATCAAGATGCTCGATGGCATCAGCGACAGCGATATCGTCGGCCTGAACATCCCGAACGGCCAGCCGCTCGTGTATGAACTGGACGCCGACCTGAAACCGATCCGTCATTACTACCTGGGCGACCCGGCAGCGATTGCGGCAGCGCAAGCTGCCGTGGCGAACCAAGGGAAGGCCAAGTAACTTGTTGTCTTTCTTCCGCGGCACAGCGATCGCCCCCTCTGCTGAACGACCCCTGCCGGCGTGGCGCGCCGGCGCCATGCTGTGCGCAGCGCTGCTCTTCTCGAGCGGTGCCGCACAGGGTGCCAAGCCCACCGAACGCAGCAAGCAGAAAGCGGCCGCGGAAGCACAACGTGCTGGATTGCAACAAAAGCTGACGGCGCTCAAGCGCGACATCAGCCGCACGGAAAGCGCCAAGGATGACGCGGCCGATACCCTGGCCGAGTCGGAAGAGGCCATTTCCAACGCCAACCGCGCCTTGCGCGACCTGGCGCAGGAACAAAGCGAGACGGGCGTGAAACTCAATGCGCTGGGGCAAGAGCACCAGCAACTGACGGCCACCGTCGAAAAACAAAAGACGCAGCTGTCGAAGTTGCTGCGTGAACAATATGTCGCCGGCAACGAAGACCGCATCAAGCTGCTCTTGTCGGGCGACAATCCGAACCGCATCAACCGCGACTTGCAATTGATGGCCTATGTGTCGCAGGCGCAGGCGCGCCTGCTCGACGCCTTGCGCGCCAACTTGCTTGCCGTGGAGAAAAACCAGGCGGACGTGCAGAACGCCAAGGATGAGCTGGAAGAAATCGCGCAGGAAGAGCGCGACCAGAAGGCCCTGCTGGTGCAGGAGAAGGCGCGCCGTGCCGCCTTGCTGACGAGCTTGTCGCAGCGCCTGGTGGCGCAGCGCAAGGAAGTGGGCAATGTCGAGCGCGACGAACAGCGCATGGGCAACCTGGTCGACAAGCTGGCGAAACTGATCGAAGAGCAGGCCGCCGCCGCCGCGGCGGAAAAGAAACGCCAGCAATTGCTGGCCGAACAACGTGCCGCCGCCAAGGCCGCCGCCGACGCCAGGATTGCGGCGGAAAAGCGCGAACGCCTGCTGGCCGCGCGCGCCAAGGCCGCCCAGGCGCAGGCCGAACGCGAACGCATTGCGAAAGAGCAACAAAACAAATCGGGCAAGATCAAGCCGCAGACGCCGCCAGCGCCGCCCGTGAAGCTGGAGCCGATCGACGACGACGAGCCGCCGCAAGTGGCCAAGGTGGCGCCGAAACCCGAACCGAAGCCGGAACCGGAGCCGGAACGCCCAAGCCTGGGCCCGGCCGCGCCGGCCGGCGCCTTTGCCAGCATGAAAGGGCAGCTGCGCGCGCCCGTGGCGGGCAAGATCGCCGCCCGCTTCGGCAGCAAGCGCGGTGACGGCCCCAGCTGGAAGGGCGTGTTCATCCGCACGGGCGAAGGCAGCGAAATCCACGCCATCGCCGGCGGCCGGGTCGTGTTTTCCGACTGGCTGCGCGGTTTCGGCAATTTGATCATCGTCGACCATGGCGGCCAGTACATGAGTATTTATGGCAATAACCAGTCCCTGCTGAAACGCGTGGGCGATGCCGTCAAGGGCGGCGACGCCATTGCCAGCGCGGGCAACAGCGGCGGCAACGAGGAATCAGGGCTATACTTTGAACTGCGTCATCAGGGCCGCGCCTTCGACCCCGCCACCTGGGTGAAGTTTTAAGTTCCCACCATTGCTGCGGCAGCGAAATTGTAGATTGCGAAGAATTCATGGGTATCAAAGTCAAAAGTATCGGCCTGATCGGTCTGGGCGTACTGGCCGGCATCGGCATGTCGCTGCAGTACCCGGCCGTGGCGCAGAAAATCACGAATGCCCCGCTGCCGCTCGACGAGCTGCGCCAGCTGTCCGACGTCTTCGGCCTGATCAAGACCGATTACGTCGAGAAGGTGGAAGACAAGAAACTCTTGACGGAAGCCATTTCCGGCATGGTCTCGTCGCTGGACCCGCATTCCGTCTACCTCGATAAAAATGCCTTCAAGGAAATGCGCGAAAGCGTGCAGGGCAAGTTTGTCGGCATCGGCATCGAAGTGAGCATGGAAGACGGCTACGTGAAAGTCGTCTCGCCCATCGAGGACAGCCCCGCCGCCAAGGCCGGCATCCTGGCGGGCGACCTGATCACCCGTCTCGACAATATCCCGTTGAAAGGCTTGCAGCTGGAAGACGTCATCAAGAAGATGCGCGGCCAGCCTGGCAGCAAGCTGGTGCTGACGATGTCGCGCAAGGGCGAAAGCAAGCCGCTGGTCTTCCCCATCGTGCGCGAGGAAATCCGCGTGCAAAGCGTGAAGGCCAAGATGGTCGCGCCCGGCTATGCCTGGCTGCGCATCGCCCAGTTCCAGGAACCGACCGTGGACGACATGGTCAAAAAGATCAACGCGCTGTATGCGCAAGACCCCAAGCTCAAGGGCCTGGTGCTGGACTTGCGCAACGATCCCGGCGGCGTCGTGCCGGGCGCCATCGGCGTGGCGACAGCGTTTCTTCCGGGCAACTCCGTGATCGTTTCCACCAAGGGCCAGCTGCCCGAGTCGAAACAGGTGTTTTATGGCCGCCGCGAATTCTATGCGCCGCCGGGCGCCAAGGCCGACCCGCTGGCCAAGCTGCCGGCCGCGCTGAAAACCGTGCCGCTGGTGGTGCTGGTCAATGCCGGTTCCGCGTCCGCCTCGGAAATCGTCGCCGGCGCCTTGCAGGATTACCAGCGCGCCACCGTCATCGGCACGCAAACGTTCGGCAAGGGTTCCGTGCAAACCTTGCGCCAGATCACGGCCGACACGGCCGTCAAGCTGACGACGGCCCGCTACTACACGCCGAAAGGCCGCGCCATCCAGGCGCGCGGCATCGTGCCCGACCTGCTGGTCGATGAAACGGCCGAAGGCGACGGCTGGAACAGCCTGCGCGTGCGCGAGGCGGACCTGGAAAAACACCTGAGCAGCGACGATGGCAAGCCGGAAGCGGCCAAGCCGACCATGGAAGGCATGCAGGATCAGCTGGAAGAAGAGCAGCGCCTGATCGCCACGGCGAAAAAGCGCAAGCCGCTCGAATACGGCGCCAAGGATGATTTCCAGCTGCAACAAGCCCTGAACCACTTCCAGGGCTTGCCGGTGCAGCTGGCCAAGGTGGACCCGAAGGTGGAGAAGATCGGCGCCAAGCCGGAAATCGCTTCCGACATCAAGGCGGACGACAAGAAGATTCCCGTGCGCAAACCGTAGTCGCCGCCATGAACGATGCCCAACTGCTGCGCTATTCGCGCCACATCCTGTTAGACGAGATCGGCATCGAGGGCCAGCAAGCCTTGCTCGATGCGCATGTGCTGGTGATCGGCGCGGGCGGGCTCGGTTCGCCCGCGGCCATGTACCTGGCCGCCAGCGGCGTCGGCAAGCTGACCCTGGTCGATGACGACACGGTCGATCTGACCAATCTGCAGCGCCAGATCGCCCACACGACGGCCCGCGTGGGCCAGCCGAAAGTGCTGTCGGCGCGCGAAACCTTGACCGGCATCAACCCCGAGATTGCCATCATCGCCTTGCAGGAGCGTCTGGACGGCGCGCGCCTGGCCGAACTGGTCTTGTCCGCCACGGTGGTGCTCGACTGCACCGACAACTTCGCCACGCGCCACGCCGTCAACCGCGCCTGCGTGGCCGCGAGGGTGCCGCTGGTGTCGGGCGCCGTGATCCGTTTCGACGGGCAAGTGAGCGTGTTCGACCCGCGCACGGGCACGCAGCCCTGCTATTCCTGCCTGTTTCCACAGGAGCAGCAGTTCACGGACGAGGCGTGCTCGACCATGGGCGTGTTCGCGCCGCTGGTGGGCGTGGTGGGCGCCATGCAGGCGGCCGAGGCCTTGAAACTGATCATGGGCGCGGGCGAATCCTTGGCCGGGCGCCTGCTGCTGCTCGACGGGCTGCACATGGAATGGAGCAGCATGCGCGTCGCGCGCGACCCCGGCTGCGCCGTTTGCGGCAAAGTGGTCTTGCCGGCCTGACGGCCGCCGCACAAATTTTTCCCCATATGACAGGCTTTGTCATATTTCCGCTTTATACTCTGCACTCATTACTCACCTTCTTCTCTCTTTCTTATGCAAAACGCAGCAAACCATCCGATACGCCAGCGCCGCGCGCGCGGCTTCACTTTGATCGAAATCATGGTCGTGGTGGTGATCATGGGCATCCTCGCCTCGCTGGTGGTGCCCAAGCTGATCGCCCGCACGGGCGAGTCGAAAGTGGCGGCGGCGAAAGTCGACATCGCCACCGTGATGCAAGCCTTGAAACTGTACCGTCTGGATAACCAGCGCTACCCGACCACCGAGCAGGGCTTGCAGGCGCTGATCGAAAAACCGACCACGGGACCGGCCGCGAATGGCTGGAAGGCGGGCGGCTATCTGGAAAAGATGCCGAAAGATCCATGGGGCAACCCGTACCAGTACCTGTCGCCGGGCGTGAAGGGCGAAGTCGACATCATCTCGCTGGGCGCCGACGGCCAGCCTGGCGGTAGCGGCGACGATGCCGATATCGGCTCCTGGGAACTGTAAGTCTTCCATTGCATGCCTGCCATGACCACCGGTCGCGCACTGCCCCGGCCACGCGCCAGCGGCTTCACGCTGATCGAATTGCTGGTGGTGATGGTCATCATCGGCGTTACCCTGGGCCTGGTATCGCTGAACGCGATGCCGAATGGCCAGCAGGCGCTGCAAAAGGAAGCCGAGCGCATCGCCCTGCTGCTGCAGCTGGCGCGCGATGAAGCCATCGTGCGCAGCCGGCAGGTGGCGTTCGAGGCTGACGAAAATCAATACCGTTTCCTGGTCCTCAATGAAAAGCTGTGGCAACCCGTGACGCAGGACGATTTGCTGCGCGAGCGCGCGTTTGCGAATACCCCCATGCTGCTCAGCGTGCAGCCGTCGAGCAGCGTGGCCCAGCCGCTGCGCATCATCTTCGGCCGCGAACCGGTCGACAAGCCTTTCGTGCTGACCCTGGCCAGCGGCGAGCGCAGCGTGGCCATCCGCGCCGACGGCATCGGCCACTTCACGGTCGAGCAATGATGGCCTTCCCACGACAACGCCGCCAGCTTGGCTTCACTTTGCTGGAAGTGCTGGTCGCCCTCGTCATCGTCGGCACGGCCCTGGGCGCCTCGCTGCGCGCCGTCGGCAGCCTGACGCAGAACAGCGATGGCTTGCGCAGCGCCATGATGGCCACCTGGTCGGCGGAAAACCACCTGGTGCGCTTGCGCCTGGCGAAGACGTTCCCGCAGACGGGCAAGCGCACGGTCGACTGCCCGCAGGGCGACTTAAAACTCATCTGCGAGGAAGAAGTGGTGGCCACGCCGAACCCCCGCATCCGCCAAGTGCGCGTCAACGTATACGACGTGCAATATCCGGCCCGGCGCATCGTGCGCCTGGTCTTGCTTTCCTTTAACGACTGATGGCGCGCCGCCCCGTCCCTGCTGGTGGTTTCACGCTGATCGAGCTGCTCGTGGCGATCGGCATCCTGGCCATGGTCGCCGTGCTGGGCTGGCGCGGCCTGGACAGCATCATGCGTTCGCGCGAAGTGCTGACCAGCCAGCTGGAGCAGGCGCGCGGCATGCAGCTGGCGTTTGCCCAGATGCAAAGCGATTGCGACCACTTGGCCGGTGCCGGCCAGAACAACAACCTGCTGAATGGCCGCATCAACCTGACGGCCGAGACCGACCGCCTGACCCTGGTGCGCCTGGCCGCGTCGGAGCAGGAGCCGCAGCAGTTGCAAGTGGTCACTTACCGCCTGCGCGGCGGCGTGCTGACGCGGCGCGAGTCGAACGGCACGCGCGACCTGGCCGTGCTCGACACCCTGTGGCAGGCGGCGCGCGACGATACCGATACCTCCAGCGCCGACGTGACCCTGATGCGCGGCGTCGACAGCATGGTCATGCGCGGCTGGAACAATGGCGCCTGGAACGTGCTGACGGCCGGCGCCACCATCTCCACGCAAGTGCCGGGCCTGGAAGTGACCCTGCAGATGCCGGGCCAGGATGCGGGCCTGTCCAAAGTCTTTTTATTGGGGCCGGGATGAAGCCGTTCATTCGCCCCGCGCGCCAGCGCGGCGTGGCCGTCATCACGGCCTTGCTGCTGACGGCGCTGGCCATCACCGTCGTCGCCAGCCTGTTCTGGCAGCAGCAGGTGCAGGTGCGCTCGATGGAAAACCAGCGCCTGCGCCTGCAGACGCAGTGGGCCATGCGCGGCATGGTCGACTTTGCCCGCTTCTGGTTGCGCCAGGACAATCCCATGCTGACGGCGCTGGACGGCGTCTGGGCCACGCCCATCGAGGAAGCGCGGCTCGACGATTACGTGGACCGCGAAAAGGTCGACACGGAGAAATTCGACGCCACCGTCTCGGGCCGCGCGCTCGATGCGCAGGCGCGTTTTAATATTACCAACCTGGTCGACGCCACGGGCACCATCAATCCGAAGCAGGTGCTGGCCTACCAGCGATTATTATCAAATATGAAACTCGACAGCGGCCTGGCGCAAGCGACGGCCGATGCCGTGCTGCGCGCCAAGCCGAAACCGCGCAGCAGCGGCAGCGACGGCAAGACGCCCGCCGCCACGCCCGCATCGGGCGGCAGCAGCGAGCCGGTGGCGTTCACCCAGGTCGAGGATCTGCTGGCCGTGCCCGGCTATACGCCGCAGATGATCGAGCAGCTGCGCGATGTCGTCATCATCTTGCCGGAATTGACGCCGATCAACGTAAATACGGCCCCGGCCGAGGTGCTGGCGGCCGTGACGATGATGTCGCTGTCCGAGGCGAGTGCCTTGACCTTGAGCAATCCGCGTAAAAAGTTTGTCGATAAGTTAAATTTCCAGAATAATATTAATGCTGCACTGATTGAGGGCGTCGAGCTTGACGTGAAGAGCCGTTACTTCCTTACCGTCATCCGCGTGCGGCTGGACCGTGCCGCCCTCGATGCCGTGGCGCTCGTCAATCGAAAAACGGATCCGCAACGCACCACCAGCCTGGTCTGGCTGCGGGAAAATTAACAGCTGAAAGCGAGTCACTTTGACAATACTGTATATCCGTCACCCGGCCAAGGCGTCCACCGACAGCGCGCCTGCCTGCTCCTTCGTGCTGGCCGGCGACGGCGGCGCCTTGCTGCAGCAGGGCAGCGCGCCGCTGGGCAGCCTGGGCCAGCTGATCGCCGGCGCGAAGCAGGTGGTGCTGCTGCTGGCGGCGGCCGACGTGACCCTGCTGCGCCTGAAAACCCCGCCGCTGGCCGGCGCCCGCCTGCGCGCGGCCTTGCCGGGCCTGGTGGAAGAACACATCCTCGGCGATGCCCAGGATTGCCTGCTGGCCGCCGGCGCGCCCGATGCGGCAGGCATGCGCACGGTGGCCGTGGCGCAGCGCGCCTGGGCCGAGGTACTCGTGAAAGCCTTGCTGGCGCAGGGCGCGCGCAAGGTGGTGCTGCTGCCGTCCCAGCTGTGCCTGCCCTTGCAGCCGGGCAGCGTGACGGCCGCCCTGCAAGCCAGCGGCGACGGCCTGGAACTGGCCTTGCGCCAGGCGCCGCAAGAGGGGCTGGGCCTGGTCTTGCCGGCCCAGCCGCAGCAGGCGCTGCTGACGACGCGCGCGTTTGCCGGCGACGTGCCCCTGACGGTCTACGTGGCGCAGACCGAGCTTGCGCAATATCAAGAACTGGCCGCCGGCATGGACGGCGTGACGGTGGAATCCGACCACTGGGCGCACTGGATCGCCGGCGCCAGGGGCGCGGGGCTGGACCTGGCCCCTGCGCTGGGCACGGCCACGGGATCGGCCACCGAGTGGCGCCGCTGGCGCTGGCCCATCCGTCTGGCGCTGCTGGCCGTGGTCGTCAACCTGGCCGGCATGAATATCGAATGGATGCGCCTGAAGCGCGAGGCCGCCACCGTGCGCACCTCGATGCAGCAAACCTTCAAGGCCGCGTATCCGAACGAGGCGCCCGTGTACGGGCTGGAAGCGGAACAGATGCGGCGCAATATCGCTGCCGCCCGCCTGCAAAGCGGGCAGGCGAGCATGGATGACTTCACCAGCATGAGCGCGGCGCTGGGCGAGGCGCTGGGCGGCCTGGCCGGGCGCGGCGTGGTGGCCTCGCTGGAATACCGCGAGCGCGCCCTGATCGTCAAGCTGAAGCCGGACATGGTCGACGCCAGCGCCCAGGCGCAGGTGCGCGACGGCCTGGCCGCGCGCAAGCTGGCCTTGAATGAAACGGCGCCGGGCGTGTGGAAGATCACGCCGGCCACGGGAGCAAAAGCATGAGTGCAGCAGTGAACAAGGCGCGTGCCGCGTTGGTGGGCCGGCAACAGGCGGTGCAGGCCTTCTGGGCCGAGCGCACGCCACAGGAGCGCAAGCTCTTGACCATTGGCGGCGTGGTGGCGGGGCTGGCCTTCATCTATGCCGTGTTTTTCGAGCCGGCGTGGACGGGCCGCATCGCCTTGCAAAAGAGCTTGCCCGAGCTGCGCCAGAACGCGGCCCAGCTGCAGGCGCTGGCGCGTGAAGCGGGCGAACTGGCGCGCCAGGCGCCCGTGCAGGTGGCGCCCATGGGCCGCGAAAGCCTCGACTCTTCGCTGAAAGCGCGCGGCCTGGCGCCGCAATCGCTGTCGCTGACGGGAGAATATGCGCGCGTGCAGCTGAACGGCGTGCCGTTCGCCAGCGTCATGCTGTGGCTGGACGGCTTGCGCCGCGAAGGCCGCGTGGCGGTGCAGGAAGCGAAGATCACGGCGCAGGGCAAGGCGGGACTGGTCGATGCCAGCCTGACCCTGCACCAGAGCCCGGGCGCGGCACGATGATGCGCCTGCTTGGCTGGCTGCTGGCCATCATCGTCAGCGTCTGCGTCACCCTGCTGGTGTTTTTTCCGGCCAGCTGGGTGGCGGGCATCGTGGAAAAGCAGACGGGCGGACGTTTGACCTTGGGCGACGCGCAAGGTACCCTGTGGCGCGGTTCGGCCTTTATCGGCGGGGCGGCCAGCGCGAATGGCGCCGTGACGCCCCTGCTGCCGGGGCGTTTCAGCTGGCGCATTTCGCCCTCGGTGCTGTGGGGATCGGCGGACGTGGAACTGCAAAACGCGCAGGCGTTGTCGCAGCCGGTGAACCTGCGCGGCTCGTGGTCGCACTGGCAAGTCAGCCCGGCGGCCCTGCTGCTGCCGGCCGATGGCCTCGGCGGTCTCGGTGCGCCGTTAAATACCGTGGCGCCGACGGGCAGCATGCGCCTGTCGTGGAGCACCCTGCAGCTGGCTTTGGAGCAGCGGCAGTTTTCCGCCATCGGCCGCACCACCCTGCAGATGACGGACATGGCCTCGCGCCTGTCGTCCTTGCGTCCGCTGGGCAGCTACGAGCTCGATTTCGATTGGCAGGGGCAGCAAGCGACGTTGACCTTGCGCTCCATCAAGGGCCCGCTGCTGCTCGACGGCAGCGGCAGCCTGCAACAGGGGCGCATGCAGTTTTCCGGCCAGGCCCAGGCCGCAGCAGGATATGAAGAGACCTTGGCGAGTTTGTTGAATTTGCTGGGACAGCGCCGTAGCAATAGCGAAAAAAACATCATCGCCTTAGAGTTCAGACAATGAAAAAACCATCCGTGAGCCCAATTACCTCCTCCTTCTCGCTGCGCCGCCTGTCGGCCGCCGCCTTGCTGTGCTGTTCCGTGGCCGGCATGCCGGCGCCCGTCTGGGCCGCGCCCGGCGATGAGGCGGCGCTCAATTTCGTCGGCGCCGACATCGAATCGGTGATCAAGGCGGTGGGCCATTACACCAACATCAATTTCGTCATCGACCCGCGCGTCAAGGGCACGATCACCTTGGTGTCGGAAAAATCGATCAGCAAGACGCAGGCGTTCGGGCTGCTGGCCTCGGCCTTGCGCCTGCAGGGCTATGCGGTGGTCTCCGGCGACGGCTATGCCAAGGTGGTGCCGGAAGCGGACGCCAAGCTGCAATCCGTGCCGACCCAGGTGGGCAACGGCGCCAGCCAGGTGAAGGGCGACCAGATCGCCACCCAGGTGTTTTATTTGAACTACGAGTCGTCGGCCAACCTGCTGGCTGTGCTGCGCCCCCTGATTTCGCCGAACAACACGATTAATGCCAACCCGGGCAACAACTCGCTGGTGATCACCGATTACGCGGATAACCTCAAGCGCCTGGCGAAGATCATCGCCGCGCTCGACGTGCCCGCCTCGACGGACCTGGACGTGATCCCCGTGCGCTATGCCATCGCCTCCGACCTGGCCTCGATGGTCAATAAACTGATGGAAGGCGGGAATGCGGGTGCCGGGGCGGCGGGCGACACGGGCAAGGTGTCCGTGCTGGCCGACCCGCGCACCAATTCGCTGGTGCTGCGCGCGCCGTCGGCGGCGCGCGCCAACCTGGCCAAGTCGCTGATCTCGAAGCTGGACCAGCCCACCACGCAGCTGGGCAACGTGCACGTGGTGTACCTGAAAAATGCGGACGCCACCAAGCTGGCGCAGACCCTGCGCTCGGTGGTGACGTCGGACGGCACGGCCGCTTCGGCGCAGCAGGGCACCAGCAACCAGAGCACGAACAACCCGATCAGCCAGAACAACAGCGGCATGAACAGCACTGGCCTGGGCGGCAATACGCAAAGCGGCACCTCGGGCGGCGCCTCGCTGAACAACGGGCCGCAGCAGCTGTCGTCGGGCGGGGCGGCCGGCTTCATCCAGGCCGACGCGTCGACGAATACCCTGATTTTGACCTGCAACGAAGCCGTCTACCGCAACCTGCGCGCCGTGATCGACCAGCTCGACGTGCGCCGCGCCCAGGTCTACATCGAGGCGCTGATCGTCGAAGTGACGTCGGCCAAGGCGTCCGAGTTCGGCGTGCAGTGGCTGGGGCTTTCCGGCGACAGCACCAGCAACTACCGCGTGGGCGCGCTGCAGTCGTTCGCCGGCGGCACCAACAACAATATCGCCGCCATCGCCACCGGTGGTGGCAAGACCCTGCCCACGGGCGGCCTGACCCTGGGTATCTTCAAGCAGATCAACGGCGCGCTGGGCCTGGGTGCCGTGGCGCATGCGCTGGAATCGGACGGCAACGCCAACATCCTGTCGACGCCGAACCTGATCACCCTGGATAATGAACTGGCGACCATCAAGGTGGGCCAGAACGTGCCTATCCTGACGGGCCAGTACACCAGCACGGCCGGCACCAACACGAATCCCTTCCAGACCATCGACCGCAAGGAAGTGGGTCTGACCCTCAAGGTGCGCCCGCAGATTTCCGAGGGCGGCACGATCAAGCTGGGCATCTATCACGAGACGTCGAGCGTGGACAAATCCACGTCGACGGCCGTCAGCGGCATCACCATCAACAACCGCGTGATCGAAAACAATGTGCTGGCCGACGATGGCCAGATCATCGTGCTCGGTGGCCTGATCGAGGACAGCACGGGCGACAATGCGGAAAAAGTGCGTGGCCTGGGCGACATTCCCCTGATCGGCAACCTGTTCAAGTACCAGACGCGCGAGCGCAAGAAAACCAACCTGATGATCTTCCTGCGCCCTGTCATCGTGCGCAACAAGGAGCAGAGCGGCAGCCTGGCGGCCGACCGCTACGATTACATGCGCTCGGCCGAGACGGCCGCCGTGCCGGCCACGGGCAACCTGATGCTGAAGGACCTGGGCACGCCCGTGCTGCCGGCCCTGCAGGATGGCCAGCCCGTGGGCGGCAGCATGGTGACGCGTCCCGTGCCGCCGGCACCGACGCCGCCGCCAGGCGCGCCGGCCAACGCCGCCACGCCGCCGCAGCCGCTGCTGCAGCAATACCAGCAGCAGCCGCAGAAGTGATGGGACAGTCATGAGCAATCTGCTTCCCTACGCCTACGCGCGCGATTTCGGCTTGCTGGCACGGCCCGGCGCCCTTGAAGGCGCCCCCGTCGAGGTACTGGTGGCCGCTTCGACGGCGCCGGCGGCGATTGCCGAGGTGTCGCGCCGTTTCGGCCAGATCCAGTTGACGGTGCTGCCGCGCGCCGAACTCGATGCGGCGATTGCCGGCGCCTACGCGGGCGGCGGCGGCGATGCGTCGCAGATGGCCGATGAATTCGACGCCGACCTCGATCTCACCAAGCTGTTGCAGGACGTGCCGGCCATCGAGGACTTGCTCGAATCGTCCGACGACGCGCCCGTCATCCGCATGATCAACGCGCTGCTGACGCAGGCGCTGCGCGAAGGCGCCTCCGATATCCACATCGAGCCGTTCGAGCAGACCTCCGTCGTGCGCTTCCGCATCGATGGCAGCCTGCGCGACGTGGTGCGTCCCCGCAAAGCCATCCACGGCTCGCTGATTTCGCGCATCAAGATCATGGCGCAGCTCGATATCGCGGAAAAACGCTTGCCGCAGGACGGCCGCATCACCCTGCGCGTGGGCGGCAAGCCCGTCGACGTGCGCGTCTCGACCCTGCCTACCGGGCATGGCGAACGGGCCGTATTGCGCTTGTTGGACAAGGAAGCGGGCCGTCTCGACCTGCAGCACCTGGGCATGAGCGCGCCCATGCTGGGGCAGTTCGATGGCCTGATCACGCAGCCGCACGGCATCGTGCTCGTCACGGGTCCCACCGGTTCGGGCAAGACGACGACGTTATACGCGGCGCTGTCGATGCTCAACGCCACCACCACGAATATCCTGACGGTGGAAGACCCGATCGAGTACGACCTGGCCGGCGTGGGCCAGACGCAGGTCAATCCGCGCATCGACATGACATTTGCCAAGGCGCTGCGGGCGATTTTGCGGCAAGATCCCGATGTGATCATGATCGGCGAGATCCGCGACCTGGAAACGGCGCAGATCGCTGTGCAGGCGTCGCTGACGGGCCATCTGGTGCTGGCGACCCTGCACACCAACGACGCCTCGGCGGCCGTCACGCGTTTGCTCGACATGGGCATCGAACCATTCCTGCTGTCGTCGTCCCTGCTGGGCGTATTGGCGCAGCGGCTGGTGCGCAAATTGTGCGGTTCCTGCAAGACCTTCGACGGGCAGTACTGGCAGGCGGTCGGCTGCGAGCAGTGCGGCCAGACGGGCTACCAGGGCCGCGTGGGCGTATATGAACTGCTGCGCACGACGGAACAGATCCGCGCGCAGATCCATAACCGCGCGTCGGAAGCGGAAGTGCGCGCCGTAGCCTTGCAGGACGGCATGACGAGCATGCGCGACGACGGCGAACGCTGGCTGCGCGACGGCACCACCACGCAGGCCGAATTGCTGCGCGTGACCAAAGACTAGGCCCGCCACCATGCCCGCATTCCGTTATGAAGCCGTCGACGCCCAGGGCGCCACCCGCAAGGGCGTGCTCAATGCCGACAGTCCCCGTTCCGCGCGCGCCGAGCTGCGCGTGCAAGGCCTGGTGCCGCTGGCCGTCGAACCGATCGCCGCGCAGGTCGACGCCGCCGGCGTGACCAAGCGGCGCGGCTTCGGCGAGCGCCTGTCCAGCACCGAGCTGGCCCTGTTTACGCGCCAGCTGGCCAGTTTGCTGGAAGCGGGCCTGCCGCTGGAGCAGGCCTTTTCCGCGCTGCTGGAACAGGCCGAGCGGCCGTATCTGCGCGACCTGATCGCCTCGATCCGCTCGGAAGTGATCGGCGGCGCCGCGTTTTCCGACGTGCTGGCCCGCCATCCGCGCGATTTCGCGGAAATCTACCGGGCGCTGGTGGCGTCGGGCGAGCAGATCGGCCATTTGTCGCGCGTGCTCTCGCGCCTGGCCGACTATATCGAACGGCGCAATGCGCTGGTGCAGAAGGTCAAGCTGGCGTTTACCTATCCGGCCATCGTCACCGTGGTGGCGTTTTCCATCGTCATTTTCCTGCTCACCTATGTGGTGCCGCAGATCGTTTCCGTATTCGCCAATACCAAGCAAAAGCTGCCCATGCTGACGGTGATCATGCTGGCGCTGTCGGACTTCGTGCGCCACTATGGCATCGTCGTGGCGATCGCCCTCGCCGGCGCCTGGTTCGCCTGGCGCCGCGCGCTGCAGCAGCCGGCGTTGAAGCGGCGCTGGCATACCTGGCTGCTGACGGCGCCCCTGTACGGGAAATTCGAGCGCAGCCTGAATACGGCGCGTTTTGCCAGCACGCTGGCCATCACCACGGGGTCCGGCGTGCCGATCCTGCGCGCGCTCGACACCAGCCGCGACACGCTCACCAATGTGGCGATGCAGGAACTGGTGGCTGACGCCAGCGGCGCCGTGCGCGAGGGCGTCAGCCTGGCGCGCGCGCTGTCGGCGCAAAAGCATTTTCCGCCGATGCTGATCCACATGATACGCGCGGGCGAAATCACGGGCGAGCTGCCGGCCATGCTGGAACGCGCCGCCAGCGCGCAGGAGCAGGACCTGGAACGCCGCACGCTCACCATTGCGGGCCTGCTGGAGCCGGCCCTGATCCTGGCCATGGGCGTGGTGGTGCTGCTGATCGTGCTGGCCGTGCTGATGCCGATTATCGAGATTAATCAGCTGGTGCGTTAAGAGAAATATCAAGGAAACCATGAAGCGTTTGCCACAACTTGTAAGTTTGCTCGCCGTCGTGGCGCTGTCCGTGTCGCTGGCCTACTGGGCCATGCAGCTGTTCAAGGCGCCGCAGCGCCCCATCAATCCACCCGCCGTGCCGGTGGTGCAGGATGCCAGCGTGGAGGCGGGCGCTTCGCTGTTCGGCGGCCAGGTCAGCGTGGCCACGGCCAGCAACTACCAGCTCAAGGGCGTGGTCGCCGCCAGCAATGGCCGCGGCAGCGTGGCCATCATCTCGACCGATGGCAAGCCGTCCGTGGCCTTGCCCGAGGGCGCCGAGGTGGTGCCCGGCGTGACGGTGCTGGAAGTGCATGCGCGCCATGTGCTGCTGCGCGATGGCGGCGTGAGCAAGCGCATCGACCTGGTGGCCGATGACAAGGCGCTGGCCTTGCCGGGGCCCGTGTCCGCCACCCCGGCGCCGGCACCGGCCCCCGCGCCGGCAACGAACCTGGTGCCGCCGCCGCTGCCGATGGAGCAGCAGCGTCCGGCGACCGTGATGCCGGCGCCGCCGCAGGTGAGCGGCAGCGTGCCGCCGCCGTCGAATTAACGCCGTTCTTATCGTATTTTGCCGATGGCGCCGTGCCGCCATCGCCACAGGAGTCTTCATGTTCTCGATCCGTGCCGTCCTGGCGGGCTGCGTGGCGGCGCTGTGCGCCTTACCGCAAGCCGCCGCCGCTGACGTCCCCGCTGCTGCCGCACCTTCCGTTCCTCCCCTGGCCGTTCCTGCGCCCGTGCCGGCGCGCCCGCGCATCGCCCTGGTGCTGTCGGGCGGCGGCGCGCGCGGTCTCGCGCATATCGGCGTATTGAAAGTGCTGCAGGAGCTGCATGTGCCGATCGACATGGTGGTCGGCACCAGCATGGGCGGCGTGGTGGGCGGCGCGTACGCGGCCGGCGCTTCCGTGGCGGACCTGGAAAAGATGGCGCGCGATACCAACTGGGCGCGCGTGGTGGCCGACCGGCCGCCACGCGACGAACTGGCGTTCCGCCGCCGCGAGGAAGACTTATTGCTGCCGTCGCGCATCGAGTTCGGCACCAGCCGCAACGGCATTTCCACGCCGCCGGCGGCGGCCAGCAATGCGGCGCTGGAAATGGCCTTGAACCGGCTGCTGCCGGCCGGCATGCGCGACCGTCCCGCCAGCCAGCTGCCGCTGCCTTTCCGCTCGGTGGCCTCGGACCTGGTCAACGGCGAGCTGGTGGAACTGGTCGACACGCCCCTGTTCCTGTCGATGCGCGCCTCGCTGGCCGTGCCGGGCGTGTTTGCTCCCGTGCGCGTGAACAACCGGCTGGTGGTCGATGGGGGCCTGGTGCGCAACCTGCCCGTCGATATGGCGCGCGCCATGGGCGCCGACATCATCATCGCCGTCAACGTGGGCACGCCGTTGGCGCCGGAAAAAGAGCTGGGCAGCGCCATCGGCGTGGCGCAGCAGATGCTGCAGATTCTCACGGAGCAGAACGTGCAGCGCTCGCTCAAGGAGCTGCAGCCGCAGGACATCCTGGTGGCGCCGGACCTGACGGGCGTCAGCTTCCTCGACTTTGAAAACTATGCGCGCGCCATGCGCGCCGGCGAACAGGCGGCGCAGGCGCTGGCCGCCCGCCTGGCCCCGCTGGCCCTGCCTCCGGAACAGTATGCGGCGCGCGAGCAGCTGCGCCTGGCGGCGCCGGCGCTGCTGGACGTGGCCCTGCCGCTCACGCGCCTGGCTGTGGAAAGCGAAGGCGATATCAATCCGCGCATCCTGCAGGCGCAATCGGGCCTGGTGGAAGGGCAGTCGGTCAGCCAGGAAGATGTGCTCAAGGCGGCGGCCAAGCTGTATGGCCGCGGCGATGTGGCGCGCGTCGAGACGGAAGTGGTCGATGCGGGCGACCAGCGCGCCGTCACCATCAAGGCGGTCGAGGCGCCGTGGGCCAGCAGCCGCCTGCGCGTGGGCCTGGAAATGGCCAGCGATTTCAGGGACAGCAATACCTTTGCCCTGAAGCTGCTGCACGTGCGCTCGAATCTGAACAGCTGGGGCGGCGAATTGCGCAGCATGGTGCAGATCGGCACCGCGCGCAACTTCGGGGTGCAGTACTGGCAGCCGCTCGGTGCCGGCAACCCGTGGTATATCGCGCCATCGCTGCAGTACACTTCCCAGGCGGTCGACCTGTTCGACAAGGGCCGGCGCAATGCGCGCGTCGCTTACAGCGGCCAGGGCGCCAGCCTGGTGCTGGGGCGCCAGTTCGGTTTCTGGGGCGATCTGCAGTTCGGCATCACGCGCAGCGAAGTCAAGGCGGACATCAGCATCCCCGCCGACCCTGCCTATCCCAAGGAGCGGGCACTGGGCACCAACCAGTTCGTCCAGTTCCGCGTCGACACGCTCGATTCGCCCGGCTTCCCCACGCGCGGCGTGCTGTTCGACGCCACCTGGACGCGCTCCGCGACCACCGGTACGGGCGAATCGGGCCTGGGGCGCTCCGCCATCACGGGCCTGAAGGCGTTTGGGCGCGGCAACTGGGCCGGCCACGTGTATGGCGAATGGGCGCGCGCGCAGCGGGGCGAGGCGCCGCTCAGCCTGGGCGGCTTCCTGCGCCTGTCCGGCACGCAGTTCGAGTCGGTGACGGGGCGCAGCGTGGCCCTGGCGCGCTTCGTGATGGCGCGCCGCATCGGTTCCCTGCCCAGCACCCTGGGCGGCGCCGTGCGGGCCGGTTTTTCGCTGGAAATGGGCGGCGGCTTCGATCAGAGCGAGCGCTGGAAAGCCACCAAGTTCACGCAGGCGAGCAGCGCCTTCATTTCGGTCGATACGCGCTTCGGTCCCGTGTACGTGGCCTCGGGCGCATCGAAGGGCGGCGAGAGCACGCTTTATCTGTTCCTGGGCCCCGTCTGGTAAGCGACGCCCGGCGCGGCGGGCGCCGTGCTGCGGCGCAGCGCCGTGAAGGCGGCAAATTCCCATGAGCGAAACCCCAGCAACAGGGTAAAGCCGTCGCGTTCCTGCGGTGCCAGGCGCCGGTCGTTCTGGTGCAGGCGCGCCAGTTCCTCGGCCAGCTGGCGGATCTTCTGCACCAGCTCCTGCGCGCTCGACAGCGACAAACGCGCCGGGATGCACATCAGGGTTTCGCCGGCGCCGTCAAAATGCCCGCTGAAATAATCGGCCACCACGTGTTCGCGGAAGTACTGCTGCACGGGACCGTCGGCCAGCCAGTGGAAGGCGTTCGAGACGCGCAGGCTGTAGCGGTTCAGCGGCTTGAGTTCGATCAAGCCCAGGCGATCCAGTTCGGCCAGGCAGCCGATGCATTCGGCCTGCGTCAGCGCATACGTTTCCACCACCTGTTCCAGGCTCCAGTGGCCGAGGCAGCAGATCGCCACCAGCAGCAGGCGCGGATGCGCCACCAGCGACTTTTCCTGCACCAGGGTGAGGGTGTCGGCATGCGGCGTGATGTCGGCCGCGCCGCGCAGCACGTCTTCCATGGCGATGCCCGAGGCCTTGCAGATCAGGGCCAGGCGCGACAGCGACATGTCGTGCTGGCCGAACATGCGCTTGACGCTCGATTCGCTCATGCCGATGCGTTCGGCCAATACCTTGTACGTGATGCCGGCGGCGCGCAATTGGGTGCGCAGCACGCGCAAAACCAGTTCGGGTGAGCTCACGATAGTTCCTTTATGCAAGTTTGGTAGCGGATGGCGGTACCGAATGTATCCCTTAATGGCACTTTGCACAAGATGATAGTACTTCTCGGCAAAAGAGATGACACTCCCGCTTGTGGCTCGCGCAGCGCGCTACAACCAGGCAATCCATCCACTTGTAGAGGTTATCCATGTTCCCATCTTTCCGTTTCCCCGCAGCGCTGCTGGCGCTGGCCGCCATCGCTCCCTTGCATGCCGCCGCCGCCGAACCGGCGCCAGGTCCCATCTATGCGGGCGCCAGCTATGGCTTTCGCGCCAGCACGGGCCTCGATTGCATCGCCGGACAAGGCGACTGCGACAAAAGCAGCAAGCGCAATGGCAAGGCCTATGTGGGTTACAGTTTCGACGCGCTGCCGTTTCAGGGCGGCGTGGCCCTGCCTTCGGTTGAGCTGGTGGGGTACATGGGTGGCGAGGTCAAGTCCGGCTTCGACACGGGCGCCGGCAAGCGTGCTGGCCGCGGCAAGTTCACAGGCCTCGGCATACAAGGCGTGCTCGGCTACCAGTTCGACGCCTTTACCCTGAGCGGGCGCGCCGGCGCCGCGTACACGCAGGGCAAGGTCGATTATCTGGGCGGCGGCTCGGACAAGAAGGACAAGATCGGCCTGACCTACGGCATCGGCGCGGCATATGCGCTGAACCAGAACTGGTCGCTGCACCTCGACTGGGACCGCGTGCCCGTCAAATACAGCAGCAAGCAAACGACCAAGGTCGACATGTTTTCGCTGGGCGCGTCCTACCGTTTCTAAGGGGATGATGCTGCGGCAGAGAGTGGCCTGATGGCGGACGCCCCGGAACGGGGTGTCCGCGGGCGGCCTGAAATGCCCATGGCGGCGTTGCACGGCCTCGCCGTATTGCTCATACTGTCTTCGTCCATGCGCCTTGCCATGGACATTTCCAGATCAGTCTTTGACGTCTACTTTCAACAGCAATTTCGCCAGCAGGCGTTTTTCCTGCTGGCGCTGGCCTGACACGGTCTTTACGTGCGCCCCGGTGGCGCGCTGCAGGGCAGCCGTGGCGACGGGGTTGCGCGGTTTTTGCGAGGGTTCGACGCGGAACTGCATTTTCTGCCGCGTCGCCAAGGCCTTGTTTGCCATCGGTTTCCCCCTTCCTTCCTACAGCACGTAGCGCGACAGGTCCTCGTTGACCGACAGCGCTTCCAGGCGTTCGTTGACGTACGCGGCATCGATCACCAGCAGGTTTTCCGTACTGCTGCTGCCTTCGCTGGCCGTAAACGACACTTCTTCCAGCAGTTTTTCCATCACCGTGTGCAGCCGGCGCGCGCCGATGTTTTCCGTGCGCTCGTTCACCGAATAGGCGATTTCCGCCAGGCGCGTGATGCCTTCCGGGGCGAATTGCAGTTTCAGGTTTTCCGTCGCCAGCAGGGCTTCGTACTGCATCGTCAGGCAGGCGTCGGTGCTGGTCAGAATGCGCTCGAAGTCCGCAATCGACAGCGATTCCAGCTCCACGCGGATGGGGAAGCGCCCCTGCAGCTCGGGAATCAGGTCCGACGGTTTCGACAGGTGGAAGGCGCCCGAGGCGATGAACAGGATGTGGTCCGTGCGGATCATGCCATATTTCGTGTTGACGGTCGTGCCCTCGACCAGCGGCAGCAGGTCGCGCTGCACGCCGGCGCGCGAGACGTCGGCGCCGCCGGATTCCGAGCGCGAGGCGATCTTGTCGATTTCGTCCAAAAACACGATGCCGTTCTGCTCGACGTTCTGGATGGCCTTCTGTTTCAGCTCGTCTTCGTTGAGCAGCTTGGCCGCTTCTTCCTCGACCAGCAGTTTCAAGGCTTCCTTGATCTTGACCTTGCGCGCCTTCTTGCGCTGCCCGCCCACGCCCGAGAACATGGACTTGATCTGCTCCGTCATTTCTTCCATGCCCGGCGGCGCCATGATTTCCATCTGCGGACCCGCCTCGGCCAGCTCGATCTCGATTTCCTTGTCATCGAGTTCGCCCTGGCGCAAGCGCTTGCGGAAGGTCTGGCGCGTGCTGTCGCCGCTGCCGCTGTCGACGGCCGCTGCCGTATTCGGCGTGAAGCCGAAGTCGCGCGCCGGCGGCACGAGGATGTCGATGACGCGGTCTTCGGCCGCATCTTCGGCGCGTGCGCGCACTTTCTTCATTTCCAGCGCGCGCGTCTGCTTGATGCCGATGTCGATCAGGTCGCGGATGATGGTGTCGACGTCGCGCCCCACATAGCCCACTTCCGTGAACTTGGTCGCTTCGATCTTGATGAAGGGCGCCTCGGCCAGCTTGGCCAGGCGGCGCGCGATTTCCGTCTTGCCGACGCCCGTGGGGCCGATCATGAGGATGTTCTTGGGCGTGATTTCATGGCGCAGGGGCTCGGCCACCTGCTGGCGGCGCCAGCGGTTGCGCAGGGCGATGGCGACGGCGCGCTTGGCCTTGGCCTGGCCCACCACGTGTTTGTCGAGTTCGGTGACGATTTCCGACGGAGTCATGTTCATGATCATAGTTGGCTTTCTATTCTTTGCTCGCGGACGCTTAGTCCAAGGTCTCGATGATGTGCGACATGTTGGTATAAATGCACAACTCGGCGGCGATGGTCAGCGATTTCTTGACCACGTCGGCCGGCGACAAGTCCGTGTTTTCCTGCAGCGCCTTGGCGGCGGACTGGGCGTAGGTGCCGCCCGAGCCGATGGCGCCGATGCCGTCTTCCGGCTCCAGCACGTCGCCATTGCCCGTGATGACCAGGGTCGACTCGCTGTCGGCCACCAGCAGCATCGCTTCCAGGCGGCGCAGCACGCGGTCGGTGCGCCAGTCCTTGGCCAGTTCGACGGAGGCGCGCAGCAGATTGCCCTGGTGTTTTTCCAGCTTGCCTTCAAATCGGTCGAGCAGGGTAAAGGCGTCGGCGGTGCCGCCGGCAAAGCCGACCAGGACCTTGCCCTGATACAACTTACGCACTTTGCGGGCCGTGCCCTTCATGACGATGTTGCCGAGCGTTACCTGGCCGTCGCCGCCCAGGGCGACTTGCTTGCCGCGCCGGACGCAGAGGATGGTGGTGCCGTGAAATTGTTCCATAGTGACCTCAAAAGATTCGTGCCGATGCGTGCAAGGCCATGCGATTGCGCGCCCATGCTGCAAAAGTGGGGATGGAAAAGGCAATTGCAAGCGGCATGTGCCGCTGCCGTGTTTGCTTCAGTGTAGTCGGCGCGGGACGAAAAAAAAGCACGCAACCGGGGTTGTGTGCTTTTTTATTCGCCAGCGCGGGGCCGCCGGGGCGGCCGCGCAAGGGGAGGGGCGATCAGTCGCCGTACAGCTTTTGCTTCAGTTCGCGCCGTTGCTGGGCTTCCAGCGACAGGGTGGCGGTCGGACGGGCGATCAGACGCGGGATGCCGATAGGCTCGCCCGTTTCTTCGCACCAGCCATAGTCGCCGGCATCGATGCTGGCGATCGATTGCTGTACTTTCTTCAGCAATTTGCGTTCGCGGTCGCGCGTGCGCAGTTCCAGCGCATGCTCTTCCTCGATGGTGGCGCGGTCGGCAGGGTCCGGTACGAGCACGGTTTCACGCAAGTGTTCCGTGGTTTCGCCGGCGTTTTTCAGCAGGTCTTTTTCGAGCTGCTGCAGGCGCGCCTTGAAGAATGCCAGTTGTGCCGGATTCATGTAGTCATCTTCGCTCATGGCGCGAATTTGGTCTTCGCTGATGAGAGGGATGTCTTGGTTGGCGGCCGGGGTCGATTTATTAGTTTTGGTCATAACTTCGCTTACCTTCGATACGACAGAGTTTTCAAATTGATCAGTTGATGCGGCGATACCGAGCAACTGTACAGGTTCCGCTTGGCATTGCTGTCCCGCTGTACTGCGTGCGACCTTGGCTTGCCGGCGAAAGCCAGGACTACCGGCCGGCCATGGTGCCATGTTGATAACTTTTTACCGCTCTATGCCTGTCGCGCTATGCGTGCGTCAACGGGCGTGTTGGGTGGATCGGTTGCATGCCTGGCATGCGGCCAGCGGCAGTTTGCCAGCATTTCATGACAGGCGAACGACATGGGCCGTTTTCGTCGCTGATTTTGGCACGCTTTGCCTTATATTGCCATCCCGATTTGTTGACGAGCCGATCAGAGACGGCTACTTGTTGGTTTATGCCAGCAAGATGGGTGTCGGACAGCGGGAAAGCGTGCTTAACTTTCCCTTTTGTTTCTGCTTTGCAACGGATACTTTGCAAAACCCGGCTAGTTTATACCAAACATTGTTCGAGTCCGCGAATAAAAATGTCTTTTGGTAGATTTTTGCCAATAAACACCATTTTGCTGCCGCGCACTTCGTTTTCACCCCATTTGGCGCCCAGGTCGCTGCCCATCAGCTGGTGCACGCCCTGGAAGACCACCTTGCGTTCGGCGCCCTGCATCAGCAGCACGCCCTTGTAGCGCAGCATGCGCGGGCCATACACTTGCACCAGGCCGCCGAGGAACTCGTCGAGCTTGGCGCTGTCGAACGGTTGCGTGCTCTTGAAAACAAAGGCGGCGATATCGTCGCTGTGCTGCGCATGGTGGTGGTCGGCATGGCCGCAATCGGTGGCGCAGGCGTCGCTGTGCACATGTGCGTGCTCATGCGCGTGATCGTGCTCGTGTGCATGGTCGTGCGCTTTGTCATGATCATGCACGTGCGCCGTCTCTGTCGCCAGGAAATCCGGGTCCAGCTCCAGCTTCTCGTTCAAATTGAAACCGCGGATGTCGAGCACCTCGGCCAGCGGCGCGCGGCCGAAATCGACCTTGGCGATGGGTGCGCGGGGATTGATGCGCTTCAGGCGGCGCGTCAGGGCGGCCACGTCGTCTTCACTGACGAGGTCGGTTTTCGACAGCAGCAGCTTGTCGGCGAAGCCCACTTGCCGCTGGGCTTCCTCGTATTCATCGAGTTGCTTCATGGCATGACGGGCATCGACCACCGTGATGATGGCGTCGAGCATGTAGTGGCTGCCCACTTCCTCGTCGACAAAGAAGGTTTGCGCCACGGGGCCGGGATTGGCCAGGCCCGTCGTCTCGATGACGACGCGGTCGAACGCCAGCAGGCCGGCGTCGCGCTTGCGCGCCAGTTCCGACAGGCCCACGATCAGGTCGCCGCGCACGGTGCAGCAGATGCAGCCGTTGTTCATCTCGATGATGTGCTCGTTGCTGTCCTGCACCAGGATTTCATTGTCGATGTTTTCCTGGCCAAACTCGTTTTCGATCACGGCGATGCGCATGCCATGGTCTTCCTGCAGTATGCGGTTGAGCAAGGTGGTTTTGCCTGCGCCCAGGAAACCGGTGAGGATGGTGGTTGGAATCAGTGCCATGAGATGCCTATGCTGTAATCGGTGGTGCCGCCGCGCAAGCGGAAGAATGCGGACGATTATGCCGGAATTTTGCAAAAGCTTGCAAATGCGCGCTCATCCGCTTGATATGGATCAGGCCGGCCCACTGGCGCGGCTTCCTACTTGAGCTTGGCGCGTGGGTGCGCCTGGTCGTACACGTGGGCCAGGTGCTGGAAATCGAGGGCCGTGTAGACCTGGGTCGAGGTGATGCTGGAATGGCCCAGCATTTCCTGCACGGCGCGCAAGTCGCCCGACGATTGCAGCACGTGCGAGGCAAACGAGTGGCGCAGCACGTGCGGGTGCACGTTGGCGGGAATGTCCGTCGCCAGCGCGTGCGCCTTCAGGCGCAGTTGCAACACGCGCGGAGAGATGCGCGTGCCGCGCGTGCTTAAAAACAAGGCAGCGCTGCCATCGGCCGCTGGCGGGCGCACGGCCAGCCAGGCAGTCAGGGCGACGAGCGCCGCCTTGCCGACGGGCACTTTGCGCATCTTGTTGCCCTTGCCCGTGACGATGACTTCGAAGCTGGCCATGTCGAGCCAGCCCAGCGAGGCGGGCTGGCCGCCGTCGGCCTTGCAGTAATGGGTGTCCAGGCTGGTCAATTCGGAGACGCGCAAGCCGCTCGAATACAGCAGCTCGAACATGGCGCGGTTGCACAGCTGTTCCGGCTCGGCGGCGCCTTGCTGGTGTTGCGCGGGCGCCACGAGGCGCACGGCGTCGTCCACCGACAGGGCTTTCGGCAAGGTCTTGGCCCGCTTGGGGGCGCGGATGCCGTCGACGGGATTGGCGTCGAGCGCCGTCTCGCCGCTGAGCCAGTTGAAAAAACCGCGCCACGACGACAGCTTGCGGGCGATCGAGCGCGGGTCCAGGCCGCCGGCATGCAGCTTGGCCGTGTAGCGGCGCACTTCGTTGTGCGCCAGCGCCGTCCACGGCGTATTGCCGCTCAGTTCCAGCAAGGCGCGCAGGTCGCGCCCGTAGGCATCCAGGGTATGCGGCGACAGCTTGCGCTGCGTGGCCAGCTGCGCCAGGTAGGCGTCGAGCCAATCGGCCTTGCTGCGCGCCTCATGCATGGCTGACTCAGGCAGGTGGGCCGGCGCGCAGCGCGGCCAGGGCGGCGCTGGCCGTGGCGCCGATATGCACGAGGAAATCCGTGCCCATGCTCGACGTAAAGCGTTCGCTGTCGGGCGAGCCCAGCACCAGCAAGCCGAAGGTGCCCGTGGTGTTCGGCGCGCGCAGGGCGATCATGACGGTCGATTCGATCTTGTCCGCCTGCAGCCAGTGCACGGCTTCGAAATCGCGGTTGCTGCCGCAGTACGGCGTTTGCAGGCTGTTGGCGAACATGCGCACGTCGGCCGTGACATCTTCCGTGAACCAGCCGTCGGCGTGTTCCGGCAGCACTTGCCACAGGCGCAGGCTGACGTAGGGCACGTCGAAATTGCTTTGCAAGGCATCGACCAGCACGCGCGGCATGGCCGCATCGTTGCGCACTTGCAGCATGGCCTGGTTCCAGCCGTGGAACTTGCTGGCGATATCGCCATTTTCCTCGGCCACGCGGCTCAGCTTGGACATGCGCAGCTCGAGCGCCTTGTACTTGTCGCGCATCACTTCCATCTGCCGCTCCTGCAGCGAGATGGTGCGTCCCGTCAGCGGGCTGCTCAGTTTGACCTCGCCGAGCAGCGCGGTATGCTCTTCGAAGAACGTCGGATGCTCGCTCAGGTACTGGGCGACGGTGCTGGAATCGAGTGTGGCGGTCATTGAGAATATCTGTCAGTGAAAGTTGAACGCTTCATTCTAACCGAGAGTGCGGCGGCATAGGCGCAAAGGGGGCGGTGCCCGTGCATTTTCCGCGCGCCCATGAAAAAAGCGGCATGGTTGCCCATGCCGCTTGGTTTTCCTTGCTCAGCAATCACCCGCGGAGGGTGACGTGCGGGGCATTAGAAGTTGTGATGTACGCCCAGGCCGATGTAGTTGACCGAGGTGGTGTTGTTGTAGTTGGTGACGCTGGCCGATTTCTTGTTCGAAATATCTGCGTACAGGTAAGTACGCTTCGACAGATTGTAGTCGTAGCCCAGCGATGCTTGCTTGGTCTTGGCGACGCCATCCGGCGTTTTTTGACCGTAGCCAGCGCGGATCTTGCCTGGGCCGACGTCATAGTTGGCGCCCAGCACCCACGATTTGGTGTCGGTGTTGATGATTTTGAAATTGCCGTCATCCTGGTGCTGGTACGTTGCCATCAGTTTCAATTCTGGAAGCGGATTGAACGATGCGCCGACCGACCACAGCTTGGCTTGCACGCCATTGCGCTCGTAGGCAGCCATGGCGGCGAACTGGGCGTAGTTGTACGTGAGCGATACCGAGTACGGGTTCGATGCTGGCACCACATTGGCTGGCAGCGCGAAGTTGCCGGTGGCATTCGTCGTCAGGTTGGCGACGGTGGCGGCAACGGCGGCGTTGTTGTTCGCTTCCTTGGCGGCCACGGTAGCGTTGAACTGGAAGCCGCTGATGACTGGCGAGTTGTAGAACACGGCATTCGAGAAGCGGTTACGCGAGTTGCCTGGCGCGCTCAGCGGATCGCTGGTGTAGCCGGCCACGGTCAGGTCGGTCTGGAAACCGGCTGGCGTAGGCATGCCCGACCATGGTTCGAAACCGGTGCTCGTTTCCTGGAACGCGGTCAGGCCACGGCCCAGGCGCACGGTACCGAAGTCGCCTTGCAGGCCGACGCGGCTTTGACCCTGGAACAGCGGACGCGAATTGGCGCCCGACGTGTTTTCTACGGTGCCGGTGTCGGATTCATAGCGAATTTCCAGTTGGAAAATAGCTTTCAAGCCATTGCCCAGATCTTCCGTGCCCTTGAAACCCAGTTTGTTGTTGTCGCGCTTGGTGACGGCGGTGGTCGAACCAGTCGCTTTGCCCAGGCCTGCATCGATCGTGCCGTAGATTTGGACGGACGACTGCGCTTGTGCGGTTGCGGCAAAGGCGCCGAAGAGTGCGAGGGCAACGAGTGATTTTTTCATGTCTTATTCCCTATTAAAAGTGAGTTCCGTCCGAGATCCGAGCAGATTGAAATGCGCTAACTGTCGCGTTTCGATGAATGAACCTTAATTCGTCGGCGCGCAAGACGTGCGGGATTGGTCAAATGTGCGTGAAAAGATTGGTGAAAAGCGGCATAAGTGCATGCCCCTGTTGTATTTTTGTAACGCGCAGTTTCTGCCAGTCCTGCACCGATGGCACGCGTTCTCCCATCGCTACCGTAGCGGCGCATTGCGATATTGGCATGTTTCGGTCAGGACATTGTTGCGTTGAATCAAGTTCTTGAGGCCGCTTTGGCGGATTTGGGACACAAGGACGTTACACTAAGGGCGGGCCTGCATGGATGGGCCTGGAGACGGCTTACTAATTAGAATCATTGACTCAATATCGAGAATCGATGGCAAATCGCGAAACATTAGGATTGATCAAGGGCGCACGGGCTGGCGATGTCGCTTGCCAGCTGGCGTTGGGACGGGTGTACCTGTTTGGACAGGGTGTGCCGCAGAGCCTGCCGACTGCCTTGCACTGGCTGGCGCGGGCGGCCCAGGAGGATAGCCAGGAAGCGTGCATGCTGATCGGCACGCACGTGCCGTTCGAAGTGGCGCAACCGGCAGCCAAGGCGCTGATCCCGTATTACGCGCAGGCGTTCGATGCGGGCCTGGTGCAGGCGGGCCTGGTGCTGGCGCAACTGGTGCTGGGCAATGCCGCCAGCAGCAGTGAAGCCTTGCGGGCCAAGGCGCGCGTGGCGCTGGACGCCGCCGTGCGCGCCGGCTTGCCCGATGCGCAATGGTTGTTGTCCTTGCAAGAACGATCCTCCGCAGCGCCTGGGCCGGACACCAGCCTCGCCGGCGAGCAAGCCCGCGATGGCGACGCGCCGCTGCACGCCTGGCTGGAGCAGGCATGGAGCCAGGGCAACCATGCCGGCTTCCTGTCGCAAGGCTTGCCGCTGGCGCGCGAGCTGCTGCAGCGCCAGGCGGCCGCCGGTGCGCGCACGATCGCGCTCGACGCGCAACAGGTGCTGTTGCTGTCGCGTTGCTCCCAGGCATTGGCGCCTGGCGGCGATGCCGAGGGCTGGCAGTGCTGCGAGCTGGCCGCGCATGGCGGCGACCGCACGGCGCAGCTGGAGCTGGGACTCGGCTATGCGCGCATGGATGCGCATGGCCAGCGGCTGGCCACGCGCAATGGCGCGGCCAATTTCAAGCGTGCCGTGCGCTGGCTGACGCAGGCGGGGGAGCAGGGGCTGGCAGAAGCCTGGTTCGTGCTGTCGCGCATCTATACCAAACCGGAATTTTCCCAGCGCAATGTGGTCGAAGCGCATTTCTGTCTGGAGCGTGCCGCCGACCTGGGGCATGGCCCGGCCCAGCTCGAATGCGGCATGCATGCCTGGCGTAATCGCCGCGACGGCGTCAACAACGATGTGCGTGCCGCGTACTGGCTGCTGCAGGCGCAGGCGCAAGGCAGCAGTGAGGCGGAGGCGGCGCTGGCGCGCATTGCGCCGCGCGGCGAGTCCGGCGACTGGGGCCAGTGCGCCGCCCTGCACGCCGATGAGCGGCTGCGCCAGCTGGGCCAGAGCCACCCCCTGCTGGCGGCGCGCCTGGAACTGGCGCGCTGCTTTCATCTGTCGCGTGCCGAGGCGCTGCTGCTCGATATCCATGCGGCCGACCAGGGACACTGTTTGCTGATCGATATCAGCGCCACGCATGGCCGCGGCAAGCGGCGCCTGGTGCTGGTCCGCACGGCGCAGGAGCGCCAGCTGCTCGATCAGGTGGTGCGCCTGTTCGAGCGCGTCGATTGCGGCGTGGCGGGGCCGGAAGGCAATTACCGGCAGCGGCTGTACCGCCTGAAGTGCTACCTCGCCGAGCTCGGTGACGCGCAGGAACAGCAGTTCCTGGCCGCCTGACTCATTCCTTACAGCTCGATCGTGCCTTCGAACACGGTCACGGCCGGCCCCGTCATCAGGACGGGGTGGCCGGGGCCTTGCCAGGCGATCGACAGCTCGCCGCCGCGCGCGCTGATGCGCACGGGCGAATCGAGCCGGCCGCGCAGGATGCCGGCCACGGCGGCGGCGCAGGCGCCCGTGCCGCACGCAAGCGTTTCGCCCGCGCCCCGCTCAAATACGCGCAGTTTCACGTGCTGGCGGTCGACGACCTGCATGTAGCCGGCGTTGACCCGGCGGGGAAAGCGCGGGTGGTGCTCGATGCGCGGGCCCGATTGTTCCAGATCTTGCGCATCGACATCGTCGACCATTTGCACGGCATGCGGATTGCCCATCGAAACGACGGACACCAGCACGGGCGCCGTCTGGCCCGGCAATGCCAGGTCCAGCGGCCACAGGGTGTCGCTGCCTTCCGCCACGCCGTCCAGGCCGCTGGCGTCGAACGGCACCAGCGCGGGTTCGAGCACGGGCGCGCCCATGTCGACCGTGATGCTGCCATCGGCTTCCAGGCGCGGTGCAATGATGCCCGCCATGGTTTCCACGCGGATGCTGCTCTTGTTCGACAAGCCCTTTTCGCTGACGAACTTGACGAAGGCGCGCGCGCCGTTGCCGCACTGTTCCACTTCGCCGCCATCGTTGTTATAGATGCGGTAGCGGAAGTCGCAGCCGGGCAGGCGCGGCTTTTCCACCACGAGGATCTGGTCGGCGCCGATGCCGAAACGGCGGTCGGCCAGGCGCTGCCACTGGGCCGGCGTGAAGTCGATGTCCTGATTGATGGCGTCGATGACGATGAAGTCATTGCCGGCGCCGTGCATCTTGGTAAAGTGGAGTTTCATGTTCTGCCGTATCACTTGTGCTGGTTATAGAACGAGGCTTCGCCTTCCGGACGCGTCTTGAAGCGTTTATGCGTCCAGAAATACTCGGCTGGCGCTTCGCGCACGCGCTCTTCGATGAATTCATTCATGCGGCGCGTGGCGGCCGTGATGTCGTCGCCGGGATAGTCGTCCCAGGCCGGGTAATAGGTCACTTTCCAGCCCTGGTAATCGGGCAGGAAGGTGGCGATGACGGGAATTACCTGCGCCTTGGCGGCCAGCGCCAGGCGCGCCGTCGCCGTCAGGGTGGCGGCCGGCACGCCGAAGAAGGGCACGAATTCCGCATCCTTTTCGCCGAAATCCATGTCTGGCAGCATAAAGTAGGGCAAACCGTCGCGCAGGGCGCGCAGAATCGTCTTGATGCCATCCTGGCGCGTAAACAGCTTGGGCGGCTTGAAGCGCGAACGGCCGTTGCGCAAGGCCTGGTCGAAGGCGGCGTTCTTTTGCTGCACGTACATCGAGGAAGCGGAAATTTCCATGGCCGTGGCGGCACCCGCCACGTCGAGGCAGACGAAGTGCGGGCACAGCAAGATGGTCGGCTTGGCGGCGATCTGCTGGCCGGGGAAGGCGGGCACTTTTTTGATCAGGCGGTTCAGGCGTTCTTCCGACGACCACCACAGGATGCTGCGTTCCCACACGCTGCGCGAATACGCCTGGAAATGCTGGCGCGCCAGGGCCACGCGCTGGGCTTCCGTCAATTCCGGCATGCACAGGCGCAGATTCGTCAGGGCGATCCTGCGCCGCGTGGGCATGGCGATGAACAGCAGGCTGCCGACGGCCACGCCGAAGCGGCCGAGGATGGGCAAGGGCAGCCAGTGCAGCAGCCACATGAAGGCGATCAGCAGTCTCATGCCTGCTCCCCGGCGGCATCGGGCGTGGCGGGCGTGGGCGGCGGCGCGCCGCGCGGTACCTTGTAGCGATTGTAGCTCCACAGGTATTGCGCCGGGCTGCGCGCGATCAATTGTTCCATGGCCGCATTGATGGTGCGCGCCTGTTCGGCCGAGGTGCTGTCGAGCGACTCGGTAAACGGCACGAAATGCACGACATAGCCGCGCCCGCCCGGCAGGCGTTCCGCGTAGGTGATGATGACTTCGGCGCCGCCCATCTGCGCCAGCTTGGCGGGCAGGGTCATGGTGTAGGCGGGGCGGCCGAAGAAATCGGCCCACACGCCTTCGCCTTCCTGCGGCACCTGGTCGGGCAGCAGGCCGATCGGTTGTCCCTTTTTCAGGCATTTGGCAAAGATGCGCACGCCCGACATGTTCGCCGGCGCCAGCATCAGGTTTTCGCGCGCGCGCGCGCCTTCGATCAGCGGTTTCAGGGCGGCGCGCTTGGGCGGGCGGTACATCACGGTGAGCGGCGTGCGCAGCGCGATCTGCTGGGCGACGATTTCAAAGCAGCCCAGGTGTGGTGTCAGGAAGACGATGCCGCGGCCATGCTGCAGCGCTTTTTCCACCAGTTCCCAGTTTTCCACCGTCGCATGGCGCGCCACGCGCTCGGCGGGGGCGCACCAGATGAAGGGCAGTTCCAGCACGCTCTTGCCCGCTTCGGCCACGGCCGTGTGCAAGTGTTGCGAAAACCCCGCACCTTGCATGTTCTCGCGCATGCGGCGGCGGTAGGACGGGGAAATGGCGTAAATCACCCATCCCAGCACAGCGCCAAGGCCATGCAGGACGGGCAGGGGAAAGAGGGACAGGAAGCGGAAAATTGGGACTAACATGTATAAGCTGTTTCCAGGAATGGCGTGTTGCCGTGCCAAAATTTTTTAAGAAGCGTAAAATACCACGTATGCAGTAACCGCTGAGTTAATAGACAACTTGCGATGCGGAATATAAATCTCGCTAAAGCGTCGCAGGCAAAATCCTCTTTACTGCGACAGAACATTCACATAGTAAACAGGAGCTTGCAATGTCAAACGACTATCTCTTCACTTCCGAATCCGTTTCGGAAGGCCATCCCGACAAGGTTGCCGATCAAATTTCCGACGCCATCCTTGACGCCATCCTGACCCAGGACCCGAGCGCCCGCGTGGCTGCTGAAACCCTGTGCAACACCGGTCTGGTGGTGCTGGCTGGCGAGATTACCACGCACGCCAATGTGGATTATATTCAAGTTGCGCGCGAAACCATCAAACGCATCGGTTACGACAACACGGAATACGGCATCGACTACAAGGGTTGCGCCGTGCTGGTCGCCTACGACAAGCAGTCGCCGGACATCGCGCAAGGCGTCGATGAAGGTGCAGGGATTGACCTGGATCAAGGCGCTGGCGATCAGGGCCTGATGTTCGGCTATGCCTGCGATGAAACGGCCGAGCTGATGCCCGCCGCCATCCACTACGCGCACCGCCTGGTCGAGCGCCAGTCGCAACTGCGCAAGGATGGCCGTTTGCCATGGCTGCGTCCGGATGCGAAATCGCAAGTGACCCTGCGCTACGTCGATGGCCGCCCCGTCGGCGTGCACACGGTGGTGCTGTCGACCCAGCATGCGCCGGAAATCTCGCACAAGCAGATCGAAGAAGCGGTCATCGAAGAAATCATCAAGCCTATCCTGCCGCGCGAGTGGCTGACGGAGACCAAATTCCTCGTCAACCCGACGGGCCGCTTCGTCATCGGCGGTCCGCAAGGCGATTGCGGCTTGACCGGGCGCAAGATCATCGTCGATACCTACGGTGGCGCAGCCCCGCACGGCGGCGGCGCGTTCTCGGGCAAGGACCCGTCGAAAGTCGACCGTTCGGCAGCGTATGCGGCCCGCTACGTGGCGAAAAACATCGTCGCGGCCGGCCTGGCGCGCCAATGCCAGGTGCAGGTCAGCTACGCCATCGGCGTGGCCAAGCCGATCAACATCACCGTCTACACGGAAGGCACGGGCGTGATTCCCGACACGGAAATCGCCAAGCTGGTGCTGGCGCACTTTGATTTGCGTCCAAAAGGCATCGTGCAAATGCTCGACCTGCTGCGCCCGATCTACCAGAAGAGCGCCGCCTACGGCCACTTCGGCCGGGAAGAGCCGGAATTCACGTGGGAGCGCACGGACAAGGTCGCCCTGCTGCGCGATGCTGCCGGCCTGAAGTAATCTAGTCGGATGTGCAAGAAAAGCGCCCCGGCCTCATGGCTGCGGGCGCTTTTTTTATGTGTTGTTGCGGGGCCATGCATGCCGAACAGGCTGGCGCGCGCGGCTTGACAATGTTAAAATCCCCCGTCCGAGGAGCGTTGCGACGAAGAAATTCGCCAGGCTCGGAATATCCTGCAACCGCGCTCACGTACCTTTTTCAACTGAAAGGAGGGCGTGATGAACGCCGTACTCAAATCGCAACACGACTACACCATCGCCGATATCACTCTGGCCGCATGGGGCGACAAAGAAATCAAGATTGCTGAAACGGAAATGCCTGGCCTGATGGCCATCCGCGAAGAATTCGCGGCAGCGCAGCCTTTGAAGGGCGCGCGCATCACCGGTTCCATCCACATGACCATCCAGACCGCCGTGCTGATCCAGACCCTGGAAGCACTGGGCGCGCAAGTGCGTTGGGCATCGTGCAACATTTACTCGACGCAAGATCACGCCGCCGCCGCCATCGCTGCCGCCGGCACGCCAGTCTTCGCCGTCAAGGGCGAGTCGCTGGACGACTACTGGGAATACACGCACCGCATCTTCGAATGGCCGAACGTGGACGGCAAGGCTGTCTACTCGAACATGATCCTCGACGATGGCGGCGACGCGACCCTGCTGCTGCACCTGGGCGTGCGCGCGGAAACCGACCTGTCGGTGCTGGCCAATCCCGGTTCGGAAGAAGAAATCTGCCTGTTCAACTCGATCAAGAAGCACTTGCTGGCCGACCCGACCTGGTATTCGAAGCGCCTGCCGGAAATCCTCGGCGTGACGGAAGAAACGACGACCGGCGTGCACCGTCTGTACCAGATGCACAAGGAAGGCAAGCTGGCGTTCCCTGCGATCAACGTCAACGATTCCGTCACGAAATCGAAGTTCGACAACCTGTACGGCTGCCGCGAGTCGCTGGTCGATGGCATCAAGCGCGCCACCGATGTGATGATCGCCGGCAAAGTGGCCGTTATCGCCGGTTACGGTGATGTCGGCAAGGGTTCGGCGCAAGCCATGCGTGCCCTGTCGGCGCAAGTGTGGGTGACGGAAGTCGACCCGATCTGCGCACTGCAGGCGGCGATGGAAGGCTACCGCGTGGTCACGATGGATTACGCCTGCGAACACGGCGACATCTTTGTCACCTGCACCGGCAACTATCACATCCTCACGCACGATCACCTGACGCGCATGAAAGACCAGGCCATCGTCTGCAACATTGGTCACTTTGACAATGAAATCGACGTTGCTTCGTTGAAACAATACGAGTGGGAAAACATCAAGCCGCAAGTCGACCACATCATCTTCCCGTCGGGCCGCCGCATCATCCTGCTGGCCGAAGGCCGTCTGGTCAACCTCGGTTGCGGCACGGGCCACCCGTCGTACGTGATGAGCTCGTCGTTCGCCAACCAGACGATCGCCCAGATCGAGCTGTACGCGAACACGGCCAACTACCCGGTCGGCGTGTACACCCTGCCAAAACACCTCGATGAAAAAGTCGCCCGCCTGCAACTCAAAAAGTTGAATGCGCAGCTGACGGAACTGACGCAAGAGCAAGCCGACTACATTGGCGTGCGTCAAGAAGGCCCTTATAAGCCAGAGCACTACCGTTACTAAGATGGTTGCCTCATGAACCTACTGCGCGGCGCGGGGCGCAGCCGGCGATGCTCGCTGTACATAAAGTACAGCTGCGCTTCTCGGCCACGCCGCGCATCCGCTCGCTACGGTTCCTGAGGCAACAAGACTGATCGGTGTACTTTGAAAAGGCCGGCTATGCCGGCTTGCCCCTCTTTTTTGACAGGCTAGAGAAATGCGCTTGCTACTGATTTGGTTTATCAATGCGGCAGCCCTGTTTGCCGTCCCTTATTTGATGCACTCGGTGACGATGAGCAGCGGCTGGACCGCGCTGCTGGCCGCTGCCGTGCTGGGGCTGGTCAATGCGCTGATCCGCCCCCTGCTGATCCTGCTGACCCTGCCCGTGACGTTCCTGTCGCTGGGCCTGTTCATTTTGATCATCAATGGCTTCCTGTTCTGGCTGGTGGCGCAGGTGATAGCTGGTTTCCATGTCGCCAGTTTCTGGTCTGCCGTGGGCGGTGCCATTCTGTACAGCATCATTTCCTGGGCCCTGTCGACCTTACTTTTGAGTAACGACGATGGAAAAGCATAACTTCAGTATTGAGTTTTTCCCGCCGAAAACCCCGGAAGGGGCGGAAAAGCTGCGCGCCACGCGCGTCAAGTTGTCTGAATTGCATCCGAAGTATTTCTCGGTGACGTTCGGCGCGGGCGGCACCACGCAGCAGGGCACCCTGGACACCGTGCGCGAAATCCTGGCGGCCGGTGAACAGGCCGCACCGCACCTGTCTTGCGTGGGCGGTTCGCGCGAATCGATCCGCGCCGTGCTGGGTGAGTTCAAGGCGGCCGGCGTGCGCCGCATCGTGGCCTTGCGCGGCGACTTGCCGAGCGGCTACGGCGCCTCGGGCGAGTTCCGTTACGCCAACGAGCTGGTGGAATTCATCCGCGCCGAGACGGGCGACCATTTCCATATCGAAGTGGCCGCCTATCCGGAAGTGCACCCGCAAGCCCGTTCGCCGCAGGATGACCTGAACGCGTTTGCGCGCAAGGTGCAGGCCGGCGCCAATGCCGCCATCACCCAGTACTTCTACAATGCCGACGCGTATTTCCAGTTTGTCGAGCAGACGCAGAAGATGGGCATCAACGTGCCTATCGTGGCCGGCATCATGCCGATCACGAACTACACGCAGCTGATGCGCTTTTCGGACATGTGCGGCGCGGAAATTCCACGCTGGGTGCGTCTGAAACTGGCCAGCTTCGGCGACGACAGCGCGTCCATCAAGGCTTTTGGCCTGGACGTGGTGACGGGCCTGTGCGAGCGTTTGCTGGAAGGCGGCGCGCCAGGCTTGCATTTCTATAGCATGAACCAGGCGGCGCCCACGACGGCCTTGTGGCAGCGCCTGGTGAAATAAACCGTTCTGACGCGTTAAAACAGATCGCCCTCGGTCACGATGTGATCGAGGGCGATGTCGTATTCGCCGTTGGGAAAACTTGCCGCCAGGCAGGCATAGGCGACGCCGAGGGTGCGCGGACGGGGCGTGGCCGCCAGGGTGCGGTCGTAATAGCCGCCGCCATAGCCGAGGCGAAAGCGTTCCTGGTTAAAACCCAGGCAGGGCACCAGCAGGGCTGTCGGCGCCGGACGCAGGCGCAACCGGGCTGGCACGGCTACGCCCATGCCATCCTTGACCATGGGCTCGCCCGGTGTCCAGTCGGAAAATGCCAGCGGCGCATGCTTTTCCAGTACTACCGGCAAGCTTAATTGCACGCCGCGCGCGGCCAGCTGCGCGTAGGCATCGTGCAAGTCCGGCTCGCCGTGCAGGGGCCAGTACACGCCCAGTTCCTTGACGTTTTCCTGGGCGCACCAGTCCAGCAGGCGCTGTGCGATGGCCGCATCCCACGCTGCGCGCGTGGCCTCGGGCAGGGCGCGCCGGGCCGCCAGCAGGGCTTTGCGCAAGCCGGCTTTTTCCTGTGGTGCAATGGGTGGCCGTGTAGCCGGATCGCATGTTATTCTAGGGTCGCTATTCATATCACCATCAAGTTAAGATTGAGAGTCGTACATTGATTTCCCCACTGAAATGGATTGCCGGCACGATGCTGTGTGTTGCATCGGCCTTGTCTCCCCTGGCCGCCCTGGCCCAGGTATCCACCACCGTATCCCCAGCCGCCCCCGACACGCGCAGCGAGGACGATGCCTTCCTGCTGCTGCGCGACGCCGCGCGCAAGGATGACGTCGAAAAAGCCGACTTTTATGCGGGGCGCCTGACGAATTACCAGATTCCCTCGTATGTTGACTATTATCGGCTGAAACCGCGCATCAAACTGCTGACCGAGGCGCAATTTCGTGATTACCTGAACCGCTACAAGGGCAGCGCCATCGCCGACCGTTTCCGCAACGACTGGCTGCTGGAGCTCGGTCGCAAGCGCGACTGGGTCGTGTTCGACGAGCAATATCCGCAATTCGCCCTCGACGACGACACCCAGCTCAAGTGCTATGCGCTGATGTCGCGCGCCGCCAAGGGACAGAGCGTGGCGCCCGAGGCGCGCAACCTGCTCGTCTCGCCGCCCGGCTATGGCGAAGCGTGCGGCAGCCTGATCGCCGCATTGGCGCAAAACGGCCAGTTCGACGCGAATGACCTGTGGGCGCAGATCCGCCTGGCGGGCCAGACCAACGCCACGGGCCCGGCGCGCCGCATCGCGCTGCTGCTGGGTGCCTCCGACGCGAAGATGGCGCAAGCGATCGACTTGCCCGCGCTGGTGCTGGCCAAGGGCCCGGGCGCCAGTCGCGCCGACCACGAGATGTACCTGGTGGCCGTGGGCCGCATGGCGAAAAGCACATTAAAACTGGGCGTGGTGGCGCTGCAAAAGGCGAGCGCGCAGCTGACGGCGCAGGAACAGGCCATCGGCTGGGCCAGCCTGGCCTTGCAGGCGTCGTATTCGCTGGCGCCGGAAGCATTTGAATATTGGCAAAAAACCAATGGCGCACCGTTGACCCAGGAGCAAATGCAATGGAAGGCGCGTATCGCCTTGCGTGAAGGCAACTGGCCCCAGGTGAAGGCGGCGATCCAGGCCATGCCGGCCTCCCTGCGCGCGGACCCCACCTGGGTCTACTGGCTGGCACGCGCGCAGCAGGCGGAAACGCCGGGCCGCCCGAACGCGCAGGCCGATGCCCTGTACCGCACGATCAGCGATCAATCGAATTTCTACGGTTTGCTGGCCAACGAGGAGCTGGGCAACCACCTGGTCTTGCCGCCGCCGGGCCAGCCCGTCACGCCGGCGGAAATCGCCGCCATGGCCGCCAATCCGGGGCTGCAGCGGGCCTTGAAGTTTTTCAACATGCGTTTGCGCTTCGAGGGTACGCGCGAGTGGAACTGGGAATTGCGTTCGATGACGGACCGGCAACATCTGGCCGCCGCGGAATTTGCGCGCCAGAACAATGTGCTCGACCGCATGGTCAACACCTCCGACCGCACGCGCCTGGAAGTGGACTACACGCAGCGCTATCCGACGCCGCACGACGACGTCATGCACCCGGCCACGCAAACCCTGGGCCTGGATAAAGCCTGGGTGTACGGCTTGATCCGCCAGGAATCGCGCTTCATCATGGATGCGCAGTCGCATGTGGGCGCGTCCGGTTTGATGCAGGTCATGCCGTCGACGGCCCGTTATGTCGCCAAGAAGATCGGTCTCACCGATTTCGTCACGGAAACCTTGAGCGACGTGCGCACCAACGTCTTGCTGGGCACGAATTACCTGAATATGGTGCTCGGTGGCCTGGACGGTTCGCAAGTGCTGGCCAGCGCCGCCTACAACGCGGGGCCGGGGCGCTTGCGCATCTGGCGCGCCACCATGACGCGGCCGCTGGAAGGCGCCGTCTTTGCCGAAACCATTCCCTACACGGAAACGCGCGGTTACGTGAAAAACGTGATGGCCAATGCCACCTATTACGCAGCCCTGTTCGAGAAGAGCCCGCAATCGCTGAAAGCGCGCCTGGGCACCGTGGGGCCGAAGAATAGCGCCGTTTCTGCCGATTTGCCATCATCCAACTAAAGCTAGCCGACCATGCAAACGACCATCCTTGATCCCAGCCTGACGCAAACCCTGGCCGCCGCGCGCGAGCCGGGCCTGACCCTGATCATCGGCAACAAGAATTACTCGTCGTGGTCGATGCGCCCGTGGGTGGCCATGACGGCCTTTGGCATCCCGTTCCAGGAAGTGCGCGTGCTGCTCGACCAGAGCGACACGGCGACGAAAATCGCCGCCTATTCGGCCTGCGGCCGGGTACCCGTGCTGCTGGCGGGCGAGATCACGATCTGGGACAGCCTGGCCATCTGCGAATACCTGGCCGAGCAGTTTCCTGACAAACACATGTGGCCGCAGGACGTGGCCGCGCGCGCCATGGCGCGCTGTGTCTGCGCGGAAATGCATTCGGGCTTTACCGGCTTGCGCACGGACATGTCGATGAATATCAAGGCGAAGTTGCCGGGACGTGGCCGCACGGCCGCCGCGCAGGCCGACATTGGCCGCATCAGCGAAATCTGGGAAGAGTGTTTATCCCGCTTTGGCCACCACCAGTTCCTGTTTGGCGACTTTTCCATCGCCGATGCATATTTCGCCCCCGTCGTCATGCGTTTCCGCACCTACGGCGTGTCGCTGGCGCCGGCGCTGAACGCGTATTGCGAACGCGTGCAGGCGCACCCGGCCGTGGCCCGCTGGATCGCGGAAGCGCTGGCGGAGACGGAAGTTGCTGCCAAGCACGACGCGGAACTGCCTGATTAAGAAAAGAGTGTTATGAAGATATACACGGTCGGTGGCGCGGTGCGCGACCAACTGCTGGGCTTGCCTGTGAAAGACCACGACCATGTCGTCGTCGGCGCCACGCCCGAAGACATGCTGCGCCAGGGTTTCCGCCCCGTCGGCAAGGATTTCCCCGTCTTCCTGCACCCGAAGACGCAGGAAGAATACGCCTTGGCCCGCACGGAACGCAAGACTGCCCCCGGCTACCGGGGTTTTGTCTTCCACACGGCGCCCGACGTCACGCTGGAAGACGACCTGGTGCGGCGTGATCTGACCATCAACGCTATCGCCCGGGCCGAGGATGGGACGTTGACCGACCCGTTCGGCGGCGTTGCGGATATCGGGAACAAGATCTTTCGCCACGTCTCCGATGCCTTTGGCGAAGACCCCGTGCGCATCCTGCGCCTGGCCCGCTTTGCCGCCCGTTTTCATACTTTCACTGTCGCACCGGCCACCATGGCGCTGATGCGCCAGATGGTGGCGGATGGCGAAGTCGATGCCCTGGTGGCCGAGCGCGTGTGGCAGGAAGTGGCCAAGGGACTGATGGAAAGCCATCCTGCGCGCATGCTGACGGTGCTGCACGAGTGCGGCGCCCTGGCGCGCATCATGGGAGAAATCACGTTGAGCGGGCGCTTGCTGCAGGTCATCGACCATGCTGCCGCGCAAGGTCTTGACTTGCCCGTGCGCTTCGCCGCCTTGATGCTGCATTTGAGCAAGGATGCCATCGAACAGCTGAGCGAGCGCCTGCGCGTGCCCAACGAGTGCCGCGAACTGGCCGTCATGGCGGCGCGCGAGCGGGACCATATCAATGGCGCGCTGGACTTGAGCGCCGAAGCCATCGTCGCTCTGTGCGAACGCTGCGACGGCTTGCGCAAGCCGCAGCGCTTCGTGCAACTGCTGCAAGCCGTGGCCTGCGACGGACTGGTCGCCGGCGACTTTCCCCAGGCGGCGCGGCTGCAGGGCGGGTTGGACGCGGCGCGCGGCGTGAATGCGGGTGCGCTTGCGCAAGGCTGTACGGAGCCGAAACGCATCCCCGAAGTCATCCATGCGGCGCGGGTGGCGGCCGTGGCGGCCTTCCTGGCCCAGGCTTGAATGGCGGGAATAGGCTACAATGGCGCCATGATGTTGCACTGCACAATAACGGCCTGACGTGCCGCAGCACCGCCCCCAGGAGTCGACGTGACCTTACCCAAGCTGTTTCAAAACCCGTTTCGCCGCTGGCTCAGCCGTAGCGGCGGCGGGCGCCCGACCGTGCTCGTCAAGCAATTGCATGAGCGCGACCGGCGCCGCATGATGAAGCATTTCCTGTCGCTCGAGAAAAGCGACCGGCTGCTGCGCTTCGGCAGCGCCTTGCCCGATGAACTCGTCGCGCAGTACGTGCAGAAGATGGATTTCTCGCGCGATATGATCTACGGCGTCTACAACAGCCTGTTCAAGCTGGTGGGCGTGGGCCATCTGGCGTTCGCGCCGAAGGACCGGTCGCCGGCGAAAAGCGTGGTGACGGACAAGGAGCAGGTGGCGGAATTCGGCGTGTCCGTGTCGAAATCGATGCGCGGCATGGGCGTGGGCTCGAAACTGTTCGAGCGGGCGGCGATTCACTGCCGCAACAACGATGTCGATACCCTCTACATGCATTGTTTGTCCTCGAACAAGACGATGATGCATATCGCCAAGAAGGCGGGCATGGAAATCCAGCGCGACTATGGCGAAGCTGATGCTTATCTGAAACTATTGCCGCCAAATCCCTCCAGCATGCTGCAGGAAGCCGTGCAGGAACAGTTCGCCATGTTCGACTATACGTTCAAGGCGAATGCGCGCGCCGCCAGCAAACTGTTCGAGCGCTTGCCAGGGCGCAAGAAGCAGCCCGGGCCGCCATCACAATAAGGGCAGGGCCGTCGTATCCTTGATGCGCTGCAAGGCAAAGCTCGATTTCACGTCCAGCACGGCCGGGTGGCGCAGCAGGGTGGCCATCATGAAGCGCGAGAAATGCTCCATGTCTTCCACGTGCACGCGCAACAGATAATCCATTTCGCCCGTCATCGCATAGCAGGCCACCACTTCCGGCCATTGCGCCACGGCCACGGCGAAGTCGGCGCGCGGCGACGTATTCGTCACCAGATTCGGCGCCAGCACGCGCGCCGTGCTGTGGGCGGTGGCGTCGCTGTGCTTTTCCAGCCGCACGTTCACGTAGGCCAGCAAGCCCAGGCCGATCTTTTCCGGGTCCAGCAGGGCCACGTACTGGCGGATGACGCCCGCTTCTTCCAGCCGTTTGACGCGGCGCAAGCATGGCGACGGCGACAGGCTGACCTGCTCGGCCACGTCCTGATTCGACAGGCGGCCATCGGCCTGCAGGACGGAGAGGATCTTGCGATCCGTTTTATCCAGCGTAATTTTGCTCATGCTTCCTCCGGTGGTTCGTGTTTCACGCAATATTATTGCGCAAATCATGATTGTTCGGGAGATCTTTGGCATTTAATGCCCGTGACCCACGCCTATACTGTGCGCTACTTCTTGGAGGAGACATCATGCAATTTCAGCCTTGGGACAACCCGATGGGTACCGATGGTTTCGAGTTCGTCGAGTATGCAGCACCAGACCCAAAAGCATTGGGCAAGCTGTTCGAGAACATGGGATTCACGGCCATTGCGCGCCACCGCCACAAGGATGTGACCCTGTACCGCCAGGGCGACATCAATTTCATCATCAATGCCGAACAAGATTCGTTCGCGCAGCGTTTTGCCCGCCATCATGGCCCGTCCGTGTGCGCCATCGCCATCCGCGTCGACGACGCGGCCTTCGTGTACCGCCGCGCGCTGGAACTGGGCGCCTGGGGTTTCGACAATAAAACGGGTCCGATGGAGCTGAATATCCCCGCCATCAAGGGCGTGGGCGATTCGCTGCTGTACTTCGTCGACCGCTGGCGCGGCAAGGGCGCCGACAAGCCGGACGCGGCCGCACCGGGCGGCATCGGCGACATCAGCATCTATGACGTCGATTTCGTCGCCATTCCCGGCGCCGTCGCCAATCCCGTCGGCCATGGCCTGACCTACATCGACCACCTGACGCACAATGTGCACCGCGGCCGCATGAAGGAATGGGCTAGCTTCTATGAAAACCTGTTCAACTTCCGCGAAGTGCGCTATTTCGACATCGAAGGCAAGTTGACGGGCCTCAAATCGAAGGCCATGACTTCGCCATGCGGCAAGATCCGCATTCCGATCAACGAATCGTCGGACGACAAGTCGCAGATCGCCGAATACCTGGACCAGTACCATGGCGAAGGCATCCAGCACATCGCGCTGGGCACGGACAATATCTACGCGTCCGTGCAAGGCATGCGCGATACGGGTATCGATTTCCAGGATACGATTGAAACTTACTATGAGCTGGTCAACCGCCGCCTGCCGAACCACGGCGAGCAGCTGGAAGAACTGCGCCGCCTGCGCATCCTGATCGATGGCCACAGCACGGAAAACGAACGCGAACTGCTGCTGCAAATCTTCACGCAGACGGTGATCGGCCCGATCTTCTTCGAGATCATCCAGCGCAAGGGCGACCAGGGCTTCGGCGAAGGCAATTTCCGCGCGCTGTTCGAGTCGATCGAGCTGGACCAGATCAAGCGCGGCGTGCTGAAAGATACGAACGCGGCGTAATGTTGTTCTGTAACAAATAGTAGTAGAAAAGGCAGCAGCCCGGGAGTGCAGCGCAGCAAAGAACTGCGCGCATTCCTGTGGTAGTCTACGACAAACAAGTCATTTTTCCGCACCGGCATTGCCCATAAGGTACAGCCGGTACGTGTGAGTTCAACCGACTTTGCACGCGTAGCACAGAGAATAATGGAGACAAGTAATGAATGCACCAATCAAGGGCTCGAGTCTTGAGCCGGGCGCGCACGCGTCCGAGATTTCCCTGAACGACAAATACACCTTGGAGCGTGGCCGCGCTTTCATGACGGGCACGCAAGCGTTGATCCGCCTGCCCATGCTGCAGCGCGAGCGCGACCTCAAGGCTGGCCTGAATACGGCCGGCTACATTACCGGTTACCGCGGTTCGCCTGTGACGTCCGTCGACATGACGGCGATCAAGGCCAAGAAATACCTCGATGAACACCATGTCAAATTCCACCCGGGCCTGAACGAAGACCTGGCCGCCACGGCCGTCTGGGGCACGCAGCAGACGAATCTGTTCGAAGACGCGAAATACGACGGCGTGTTCGGCATGTGGTACGGCAAGGGCCCCGGCGTCGACCGCTGCGGCGACGTGTTCAAACACGCGAATAACGCCGGTTCCGCCAAGCACGGCGGCGTGCTGGTGCTGGCCGGCGACGACCATGCGGCGAAATCCTCGTCCACGGCGCACCAGTCCGACCATATCCTGAACGCTTGCGGCATTCCCGTGCTGTACCCGTCGTCGGTGCAGGAATACATCGATTACGGCTTGCATGCGTGGGCCATGAGCCGCTACACGGGCCTGTGGGTGTCGATGAAATGCGTGACCGACATCATCGAGTCGGGCGCCGCCGTCGATTTCGACCCGGACCGCGTGCAGATCACTTTGCCGACGGACTTCGAGATGCCGGCCGGCGGCCTGAACATCCGCTGGCCCGACACGGTGCTGGAACAAGAAGTTCGCATGAACAGCTACAAATGGTATGCGGCGCTGGCGTATGCGCGTGCCAACAAGCTCAACAAGATCATCTGGGACAGCCCGAAGGCGCGCATCGGCATCATCACGGCCGGCAAATCGTATCTGGACACGCGCCAGGCGCTGGCCGACCTGGGCATCGACGAGCAGACGGCGTCCGACATCGGCATCCGCCTGTACAAGATCGGCATGACCTGGCCGCTGGAAGCGGACGGGGTGCATGAATTCGCCAAGGGCCTCGACGAAATCCTCGTGGTGGAAGAAAAGCGGCAAATCCTCGAATACGCGCTGAAGGAAGAGCTGTACAACCTGAAGGATGGCGAGCGTCCGCGCGTGGTCGGCAAGTTCGACGACACGGGCGAGTGGAGCAACCAGAAGGGCACGGGTCACGGCGATTGGCTGCTGCCGGCCACGTATGAACTGAACCCGGCCATGATCGCCCGCGCGATTGCCAGCCGCATTTCGCGCTACTACGCCGGTCATCCCGTCGAGCAGCGCGTGAAGGAACGCATCGCCTACCTGGAAGCGAAGGAAAACGTCCTCAAGGCCATCAGCGTGAAGCCCGATCCGCAGAAGGACCGCACGCCGTTCTTCTGCTCCGGTTGCCCGCACAACAGCTCGACCAAGGTACCGGAAGGCTCGCGCGCGCTGGCCGGCATCGGCTGCCACTACATGGTGCTGTGGATGGACCGCGAAACGTCGACCTTTACCCACATGGGCGCCGAAGGCGTCACCTGGGTGGGGCAGGCGCCGTTCACGAATGAAAAGCACGTGTTTACCAACCTCGGTGACGGCACGTATTTCCACTCGGGCATCCTGGCCATCCGCGCGGCCGTCTCGGCCAAGGTGAACATCACTTATAAAATTCTGTTCAACGATGCGGTGGCCATGACGGGCGGCCAGGAATTCGACGGGCCTTTGTCTCCGGCCATCATTTCGCGCCAGATCGCCGCCGAAGGCGTCGGTCCCATCATCGTCGTCACCGATGAACCGGAAAAATACCCGGACGATTACGCCTGGGCCGAAGGCGTCACCGTGCGCCACCGTTCGGAACTGATGGACGTGCAGCGCGAACTGCGCGACATGCCCGGCGTGTCGGCCATGATCTACGACCAGACCTGCGCCTCGGAAAAACGCCGCCGCCGGAAACGCAATGAGTACCCGGACCCGGCCAAGCGCGCCGTGATCAACGAAGCCGTCTGCGAAGGCTGCGGTGACTGTTCCGTGCAATCGAACTGCCTGTCGGTGGAACCGCTGGAAACGGAACTGGGGCGCAAGCGCCAGATCAACCAGTCGTCCTGCAACAAGGATTTCTCGTGCACGACGGGTTTCTGTCCCAGTTTCGTGACGGTGGAAGGCGGCGGCCTGAAAAAGCCGAAAAAGGCGGCTGCTGCCGACAAGGACGCGCCAGCCGCGCCGGCCTTGCCGACGCCGATGATTCCATCGACGGCCGAGCCGTTCGGCATTCTGGTGACCGGCATCGGCGGCACGGGCGTCGTCACCGTCGGCCAGATCCTGGCCATGGCGGCCCACGTGGAAGGCAAGGGCTGTTCCGTGCTGGACATGAGCGGCCTGGCGCAAAAGGGCGGCCCGGTCATGTCGCACGTGCGCCTGGCGGACCGCCAGGAAGATATCCACTCGACGCGCGTCGGCACCGGTGCGGCCGACCTGGTGATCGGCTGCGACTTGATCGTCACGGCCAGCCGCGACGCCCTGTCGCGCATGGGAGAGGGCCGCAGCTGGGCCATGATCAACTCGACCAGCTCGTCGACGGCCGCCTTCGTGAAGAATCCGGACTGGCAATTCCCCGGCGCCTCTGCACGCATGGAAATCGAAAAGGCCTGCGGCAGCGACCACGTGGACTTCATTGACGCGGGCCAGATCGCCACGGCGCTGATGGGCGACTCCATCGCCACGAACATGTTCATGCTGGGCTACGCCTGGCAAAAGGGCAAGGTGCCCTTGAGCGAAGCGGCCATCATGAAGGCCATCGACTTGAACAACGTCTCGGTGGCGTTCAACAAGGCGGCCTTCAACTGGGGCCGCGCGGGCGCCCACGACACGGCCAGCCTGGTGCGCATGACAACACCAGCCAAGGTGGTGGAATTCAAGCGTATCGATACGCTCGACGACATCATCGAAAAACGGGTCGCCCTGCTGACGGCTTACCAGGACCGCGCGTATGCGCAGCAGTATCTGGACTTCGTCGGCCAGGTGCGCGCCGCCGAAAGCGCCCTGAACGGTCCGCACTTGCGCCTGACGGAAGCCGTGGCACGCTACTTCTACAAGCTGATGGCCTACAAGGACGAGTACGAAGTGGCGCGTCTGTACACGGATGGCGCCTTCCAGGCGAAGATTGCGTCCATGTTCGAAGGCGACATCAAGCTCAAGTTCCACCTGGCGCCGCCGATCATGGCGAAAACGGATGCCCAGGGCCACTTGATCAAGAAGGAATTCGGCCCGTGGATGATGAAGGCCTTCGGCGTGCTGGCCAAGTTCAAGGGCTTGCGCGGCACGGCCTTCGACGTGTTCGGCCATACGGCCGAGCGCAAGATGGAGCGTGCGCTGATCGCGGAATACCGCGCGACGGTGGGCGGCTTGCTGCCGAAGCTGACGACGGCCAAGCTGGCGCAAGCCGTGGCCATTGCCAGCATTCCGGAAGACATCCGCGGCTATGGCCACGTGAAGGAGCGTCATTTGAAGGCGGCGAAAGAGAAGGAGGCGAGTCTGCTGATCGCCTTCAATGCGCCGACGCCGCTGCCGCCCGTCGTGGCAGCACCTGTGGCGGCCACCGTGTGATGGGGTGAGTTCCTCGCTGTAGCAATGGCGCCTGCGGGCGCCATTTTTTTGTGTCAAAGAAAACAACGCTTGCTGGCAAAACGCATTATAATTTTTCGATAATTTCTTTATGGAAAGTTTCTCATGCATTCCCTGCGACTTGGTTCCCTCGCTGTTTCCCTCGTATGTGTGTTGAGTGCCTGCGGTGGCGGAGGCGGCAGCAGCGACAGCGCGCCCGTCGTCCCGCCCGTGACGCCGACGGGCCCGACGGCGTTGGTCGCTTCCTCCACGGTGGCGAACCGTTGCGAGGCGCCGCGCCGCGGCAGCAGCATCGACAAGCCGGGCACCCTGCTCGATGAACTGACGTGGGTGCGTAGCTGGATCGATGAAACGTATCTGTGGTACCGCGAAGTGCCGACCACCTACCTGCCGCAAAGCTTTGCCACGCCGACAGCGTATTTCGATGTGTTGAAAACAACGGCCACGACGGCGTCCGGCAAGCCGAAGGACCAGTTCCATTTCACCTATACGACGGCCGAATGGGAAGCTTCGCTCAATGGCGTGGAACTGGGCTATGGCATGCTGCTGGCGCTGACGCGTACCACGCCGCCGCGCAAGGCCGTGATCACGATCGTCGAGCCAGGCTCGCCTGCCGACCTGGCGGGCTTGCGGCGCGGCGATGAGCTGCAAACCGTCGATGGCACCGATTTCGTCAATGCCCCTGACGCGGCCAGCGTGAAGATCATTAACGCCGGCCTGTTCCCTGCAGCGCAAGGCACGCACACGCTGGCGTTCAGCCGCAACGGCGCGCCCGTCTCCGCGAACCTGCAGGCGGTGGAAGTGAGCACCAGCGCCGTGCAAAACGAGCGCATCATCGACACGCCCACGGGCAAGGTGGGCTACCTGACCTTCAACACCCACAACAACGTGGCCGAGCGCCAGCTGGTCGAGACCATGCGCCGCTTCCAGGCGGCCGGCATCAGCGACCTGGTGCTTGACGTGCGCTACAACGGCGGCGGCTACCTCGATGTCGCCAGCGAGCTCGCCTACATGATTGCCGGCCCGCAAGTCACCACCGGCAAGACCTTCGAGCAGGTGCTGGCCAATGACAAGACCAAGCCGGAAGCGCCCGTGCCATTCCACACGCAAAGCCAGGGCTTCGGCGGCCCGAATCCCCTCCCCAAGGGCACGTCCTTGCCTTCGCTGGGCCTCAAGCGCGTGACCTTGCTGACGACCGGCAATACCTGCTCGGCCAGCGAAGCCATCATCAACGGCTTGCGCGGCGTGGATGTGCAGGTCAACCTGATCGGCGGCACGACGTGCGGCAAGCCGTATGGTTTCTACCCCAAGCCGAACTGCGGCACCACGTACTTCGCCGTGCAGTTCCAGGGCGTCAATGCCAAGGGCTTTGGCGACTTCGCCGATGGCATGGCGCCGACCTGCGACGTCGCCGACGATTACCAGCACCCGCTGGGCGACACGGCCGAAGGCATGCTGGCGGCGGCGCTGCGCTACCGCAGCAGCGGCAGCTGTGCTCCGGCCACGGGCGCGATCAGGCTGTTGAGTTCGATGGAGAGTCCGGCCGACACGGCCATGCGGCTGCTGCGCCCGGCCTACAAGGAAATTGCCATCATTCGCCATTAAAGCGCATGCTTCTGCCATGGCTTGGCCATGCCGCCTGGCGTTTTCCTGCTCAAGAATCTTTCTATATAACAATTTTGATATATAGAAAGATGAATCCATTCGTTCTGGAATGACTGGCATTTTGCTATCTTCCCGCTTTTCTCCCACCTTGAGAAGCGCAACGATGTCGAAACAGTTCAAGTTAACCCCGCTCAGCCTTGGCGTACTGGCCATTCTGGGCGGCACCGCATGGCAGGCGCACGCGCAAACGCAAGCGCCCGCAGCGGATCAGCAGGCGGCGGCCACCCCGCCAGCCGTCGTGGTCACCGGTTCGCGCATTCCCCGCGCCAGCCTGGAAGGCCCGTCCTCCGTCACCATCCTGACCGGCGATGAAATCACCAAGCAGGGCTACAAGAACGTCTTCGACGCGCTGACCAACCAGGTGCAGAACAGCGGCTTTACGCAAGGCGAGGATTACGGCAATACCTTCACGCCATCGGCCAATACCATCAGCCTGCGCGGCCTGGGGCCGAACCACACCTTGATCCTGCTGAATGGCCGCCGCCTGGCCGATTTCCCCATCGCCTATGACGGCGCCGTCAACTTCACCAACCTGGCGAACATCCCGTCGAGCATCGTCGACCGCATCGAAATCCTCAACGGCGGCGCCTCGGCCATCTATGGCTCGGACGCGATCGCCGGCGTGGTCAACGTGATCCTGAAAAAACAGACGGAAGGCTTCGATATCAACGTCAAGCTGGGCGGCACTTCGCGCGGCGGCGCCGGCAACCAGCGCGTGCAGCTGACGGGCGGCGGCAATGTCGACAAGCTGCACACCCTGTTCAGCGTGGAGCTGAGCGAGCGCGACCCGCTGTGGAGCATGGACCGCGACTTCATGAACAGCCGCTCGGGCGTACCGACCACGGTGGCCTCGCGCCGCACCCTGGCCTCCGGCACCTCCGGCCGCTATGTCGACCTGGGCGACACCTGTAGCCAGTTCGGCGACATGTTCGGCGGCAGCGTCAGCAAGTACACGGCAAAAAACGGCAGCTATTGCGCCAGTCCGAAAACCCGTCCCACCTACTGGACCACGCAGACCAAGAACAGCAGCCAGAACGTGTTCGGCAGCGCCAACTACGAGCTCGATGCCGACACGACCCTGTTTGCCGATTTCCTGATTGGCAAGAACAAGACCGTCAACAATACGCGCGGCCCGTCGTGGACCTCGGCTTCGCTGAACGGCGGCTCTTTCCTGAACCGCAATACGGGCGCCTACGAAGAGTGGACGCGCTACATCTCGCCCGAGGAAATCGGCGGCGTGCAGCGCTACAACCGCAGCTGGGACGACCTGGCCACGGCCATCTCGCTCGGTGCCAAGGGGCGTATTCCAGGCAGCGCCTGGCAGTATGAAGCGAACTACAACGCGTCCGTTTACAAGAGCGAAGGCCATATGCCGCGTCTGCGTTCGAACATCGACAGCTTCTTCCTCGGACCCAAGCTGGGCACGGATGCGAATGGCGTGGCCATCTACGCACCGGATCCGGCGCGCCTGGCGCAGCGCCTGACGCCGGCCGAATTCGACAGTATCAGCGGCTACAGCGACAGCAAGGACAAGGCCTGGACGAATACCCTGAGCCTGGCCACGAATGGCGACCTGTTCCAGCTGCCTGCCGGCACGGCAAAGATCGCCACGATTGCCGAAGCGAGCAAGCAGGGCTTCAGCAACGAACCGGACGCGCGCATCGACCAGGGCTATTTCAACGTCGCCACCGGTTCGGGCGTCACGGCCGGTACCCGTTCGCGCTATGCGCTGGGCGCGGAACTGAATTTGCCGCTGCATGAGAAGCTGACCGGTACCCTGGCCGGCCGTTATGACCGCTACAGCTTTGCCGGCCGCAAGGAAGGCAAGTTCACCTATAACGGCGGTCTGGAATTGCGTCCCGCACCCGAGCTGCTGTTCCGCGCCAACTACGCCACCAGCTTCCGCGCACCGGACATGAACTACATCTACCAGGCACGCGGCAAGGGCTATTATTCGAGCACCACCGACTACTACCGTTGCGACGCCGCCGGGCAAGCCATCGAAGGCTGCGAATATGCGAATAAATCGCCTGGCGCCGATTATGTGCAGAACGGCAGCCGCGACCTGCAGTCGGAAAAGGGCAAGTCGTTCGGCGTGGGCGCCGTCTGGTCGCCGAGTTCCAATTTCGATGTCTCGGTCGACTACTGGAATATCAAGATCGACGACCTGGTGACGAACCTGAGCGCCGACAAGCTGCTGCGCGACGAATCCGACTGCCGCCTGGGCAAGACCGATATCGGCTCGCCGACCTGCGTCGATACCCTGGGCCGCATCGAGCGCTATGCAGCCAATGCCTTGAACAAGGCGGGCGAGATCAAGACCATCACCGTCAACCCGATCAACGCGGCCAAGCAAAGCAGCAGCGGCGTCGATATCAGCGTGAAGTATTTGCTGCGCACGACGGACTATGGCCGCTTCGCCTTCAAGGCCAACTACGCCAGGGTGCTGAGCAAGAAGTCGCAGCAATTTGCCGGCGATGAAGAGATCGACGAAACCAAATCGCTGACCAACATGGATTGGCCGGACAAGCTGAACCTGAGCGTCAACTGGGGCGCGGGCGACTGGTCGAACACCTTGCTGGTCAGCCGCTACGGCAAGGTGCCGAATGCCGCCGGCACGGGCTACCTGACGCCGACGGCGCTGGCCAACATCAGCACCGTGTACCGCATCAATGACCGCGCTACCGTTTCGCTGATCGTCAACAACGTCTTCGACAAGATCAAGCGCGACACCAGCAATGGCTGGCCGTACTACCCGATCGGCAACTACAGCCCGCAAGGCCGCCAGGGCTGGATCGAATTTAACTATCACTTCGGTTCATAATTTGCCCTTGCCAGGGGAAAGCCGGAGCAGCCAACACTGTTCCGGCTTTTTTATTCTCCGCTGCATTTTTTATCTGAGCGCCCCTCTATAATTGTCCGCTTGTCCTGTCTCGATGGAGTTTGTCCCATGCTACGCCACGCCCTGCTGTCCACCGCCCTGTTCACCGTGTTTGCCGCCAGCGCGCACGCCGCTCCCGCCCTGACGACGGTGGCCGAGCGTTCCGCCTTCCAGCAGACGGGCCGTTACGCGGAAGTGGAAGCCCTGTGCCGGCAGTTCCAGGCACGCTATCCGAAGCAGGTGCGCTGCGTGGAATTCGGCCGCACGCCGGAGAACCGCCCCATGCTGGCGCTGGCCGTCTCCAATACGGGCGCGCTGACGCCAGCCGAAGCGGCGCGCCGCAAGCTGCCCGTGCTGCTGGTACAGGGCGGCATCCATGCGGGCGAAATTGATGGCAAGGATGCGGGCTTCCTGGCGCTGCGCGAAGTATTGGAGGGCAAGGCGGCGCCCGGCGCGCTGGATAAACAAGTGTTGCTGTTCGTCCCCGTCTTCAATGTCGACGGCCACGAACGCTTCGGCCAGTGGAACCGCCCGAACCAGCGCGGTCCCGTGGAAATGGGCTGGCGCAGCACGGCGCAAAACTATAATCTGAACCGCGAATACATGAAGGCCGATACGCCCGAGATGCAGCACATGCTGGCGCTGGTGAATGCCTGGGACCCGCTGGCCTATGTCGACCTGCACGTCACCGATGGCGCCCAGTTCGAACCCGATATCTCGATCCAGGTCGAACCCGTGCATGCGGGCGACGCGGCCCTGCGCGTGGCCGGCACGGCCTTGCGCGATCAGGTCCTGGCCGACCTGGCCAGGCAGGGTTCGGACCCGAAACCATTCTATATTTCGTTTGCCGAGAACGACAATCCGCAATCGGGTTTTGTCGATTCGGCGCCGAACCCGCGCTTCTCGCACGGCTATTTCCAGCTGCGTAACCGTTTCGGCATGCTGGTGGAAACTCATTCGTGGAAGGACTATCCGACCCGCGTGCGGATCACGCGCAACACCATCGTCTCGCTGCTGTCGCAAGTGGCGCAGCATGGCGCGCAGTGGCGGCAAACGGCGCTCGAGGCGGATGCGCGCGCCGCGCAGCTGGCCGGCGCCACCTTGCCGCTCACGTATAAGACGACGGACAAGAGCCGCATGATCGCGTTTCGCGGCTACGCCTACACGCGCACGCCGTCCGAGGTATCGGGCGCGCTGATGACGCGCTACGACGAAACCACGCCGCAGATCTGGAACGTGCCGCTGCGCGACGAAATCGTGCCCGACCTGCAGCAGGCTGCGCCCAAGGCCGGCTACCTGGTGCCCGCCGCGCACGCGCAGATGGTGGCGGCCAAGCTGCGCCAGCATGGCGTGTCGTACCAGGTGCTGGCCACCGCGCCGGGCACGCTGCCCGTCGAAACCTTCCGCGCCACGCAGGTGAAATTCGGCGCGCAGTCGTTCGAGGGCCGCCAGACGGCGGCCGTGCAGGGCGAGTGGCAGAAAGAGGAGCGCGTGGTTGGCGCGGGCGCGCTGTACGTGCCCGTCAACCAGGCCAAGGCGCGCCTGGTCGTGGCCCTGCTCGAGCCGCGCGCCCCCGATTCCCTGCTGGCCTGGGGCAGTTTCAATACGGCCTTCGAGCGCAAGGAATACATGGAAGAATACGTGGCCGAAGACGTGGCCCGCGCGCAGCTGGCGGCCGATCCGGCGCTGGCGGCGCAGTTCCACCAGAAACTGGCCGACGACCCCGCGTTTGCGCGGAACCCGGCCGCGCGCCTGGAATTCTTCGCCCGCCGCCACGCCTCGTGGGATGAGCGGCTGAACCTGTATCCGGTGCTGCGCACGGATGTTGCGCCAGCACTGAAATAAGGAAAGCCGCGCTACCTTGTGAATTTGCAATGTGCGCGGCTGGGAAAATGCTATTGTGCCTGCATTCCCGACAAGGTTGTCGAATTGGAGCGTCAGCACATGCCGCAGCAAACACCGAAAAAAATTCTTGTCCTGAGCGTGTCGGCCGGCGCCGGCCACATGCGGGCGGCGCAAGCCATCGAGGCCCATGCCGCCCTGGCGCAGGACGCCGTCGCCAGCCATCTCGACGTGATGGATTTTGTGACGCCCGCATTCCGCAAGCTGTACACGGATTTTTACATCAAGCTGGTCAACAAGGCTCCCGCGCTGTGGGGCTATCTCTACCACGCCACCAATGGCGCGCCCAGGGACAGCTCGATGCAGCGCCTGCGCCGTGGAGTCGAGCGCCTCAACACGCGCGCGCTAATGGCGCAGATCGCCGCCTTCGAACCCGACGCCATCATCTGCACGCATTTCCTGCCCGCCGAGCTGCTGTCGCGCGCACTGCGCCAGGGGCAACTGGCCTGCCCCGTGTGGGTGCAGGTCACCGATTTCGACTTGCACCGCATGTGGGTGCACGAGCAGATGCAGGGCTATTTCGCCGCCACCGACGAAGTGGCGTTCCGCATGCGCCATGAAGGCATTCCGGCCGAACGCATCCACGTGACGGGCATTCCCATCATGCCAGCCTTTGCGCAGGCGCCGGACCGCGTGCAGTGCGCGCAGGCGTTTGGGCTCGCCCCGCAGCGCACGACGATTTTGCTGATGGGCGGCGGGGCGGGACTGGGCAGCCTCGATACCATCGCTGCGCGCCTGCTGGCATTGCCGGGCGACTTCCAGCTGATCGTGCTGGCGGGGAAAAACGCCGCCGCGCTGGCGGCGCTGCAAGCACTGGCCGGTCGCTATCCGGGCCGCCTGCTGGCGCAAGGCTTTACCAGCGAAGTCGAGCGCCTGATGGCGTGCGCCGACCTGGTCATCACCAAGCCGGGCGGGTTGACCACCTCGGAATGCCTGGCCCTGGGCTTGCCCATGATCGTCAATTCGCCGATTCCCGGCCAGGAGGAACGCAACGCCGACTACCTGCTGGAGCAGGGCGTGGCCCTGAAGGCATTCGATGCCGTCACCCTCGAATACCGCGTGCGCCTGTTGCTCGATCATCCCGAGCAGTTGCAATCGATGCGCGCGAAAGCGCTGGCCCTGGGCCGTCCGCGTGCCGCCATCGACGTGCTGGCGCAGGTGCTGGCTCCGGAGCCGGCGTGACGGGCGCTGTGGCAAAACCCTGGCAGGTCGCCCTGACGCTGGTCGGGGTGGCCCTGCTGGGACTATTCTTCGCGCAGGTGGAAATCCAGATCGAGGGGCCAGCTGGCTGGGCCGCCAACCTGCCCACCTGGCGCATCGAAAGCCATTGGCTGCTCGATATCTTCTGGGGCGGCCGGCCGATGACCGGCTACCATGCCTGGGTCTTTCCCTTCATTGCCCTGTTCTTCCATTTTCCCATGCTCTTCCTGGCGCAATGGTCGCTGCGCCTCGAGTGCCGCGCCATTGGCTGCATCATGCTGTTCTGGATCATCGAGGATTATCTGTGGTTCGTACTCAATCCCGCCTATGGCGTGGCGCACTTCAATCCGGCCCACATCGCCTGGCACAAGCACTGGCTGTGGTGGGCGCCGACCGACTACTGGGTATCGCTGCTGCTCGCTGGCGTGCTGCTGTGGTTTTCATACAAGAGGAAGTCATGACCTTTTCGTCTGTCCTGCTGTTGTTTTTGACCCTGGCGGCCGGTTCCGCCGGCGCGCAGGCGCCCGTGGCGCCCGAGCGCAACGCCGAGTGGGCGAGGCCGCTGCCGCACGTGTCGAATCTGCACCAGGTCACCCCCGTCCTGTTCCGCAGCGCAAAGCTGGACAGCGCCGACGTGGCGCAATTGCAGGCGCTGGGCGTGAAGACGGTGATCAGCCTGCGCTCCTTCCACTCCGACACGCAGGTGCTCGATGGCAGCGGCATCCGCGCCGTCCGCATTCCCATCAATACCTGGGCCATTCGCGACAAGCATGTGATCGAGACCATGCGCAGCATCCGCGCCGCCGAACAGCAGGGACCCGTGCTGCTGCATTGCCTGCACGGTGCCGACCGCACGGGCCTGATGGCCGCCATGTACCGCATGCTGTACCAGGGCTGGCCGCGCGCGAAGGCCATCGACGAGTTGAAGAACGGCGGTTACGGCTATCACGCCGTGTGGAAAAATATCGAAAGCTACCTGCAACTCGTGAATGTCGACGAGATACGTGCGCGCATCGAGGCGCCGCAAGCCTGATACCCCGCTGGCGCGCCACTTCAGGCATGATGTCGTTTCATCCACACATCCGCCCGGAATCCGCATGGAACACCACAGCTTTCTCATCAACATACTGTTTTACCTGGTCGCCGCCATCATCATGGTCCCGCTGGCCAAGCGCCTGGGCATGGGCGCCGTGCTGGGCTACCTGGTGGCCGGCGTCGTCATCGGACCGTGGGGACTGGGCCTGATCAAGAATGTCGAGGTGATCCTCAGCTTTTCCGAGTTCGGCGTGGTGCTGCTGCTGTTCCTGATCGGCTTGGAGCTCGAGCCCAGGCGATTGTGGCTGCTGCGCCGTCCCATCTTCGGCTGGGGCGGGGCGCAGGTGGGCGTCGTCAGCGCGGGCTTGTGCGCCGTGGCCATGGCCTTCGGCGTGGACTGGCGCACGGCGCTGGTCGGTGCGCTGGGGCTGTCGCTGTCGTCGACGGCCATCGTGCTGGCCACCCTGGGCGAACGCAAGCTGATGAGCACGCCGGCCGGTTCCGCCGGCTTTTCCATCTTGCTGTTCCAGGATATCGCCGCCATTCCCATGATCGCGCTGGTGCCGCTGCTCGGCGGCCTGGTCACGCACAGCGGCGAGCCGGGCTGGCTGCGCGTGGCCAAGCTGGCCGCCGTGCTGGCCGCCCTGGTGATCGGCGGGCGCTTTCTCGTCAACCCCATCCTGCGCTTCATTGCCAGGACGGACTTGCGCGAAATCTTCACGGCGTTTGCCCTGCTGCTGGTGATCGCCATCTGCGTGCTGATGGAATCGGTGGGCCTGTCGATGGCGCTGGGCACCTTCATGGCGGGCGTGCTGCTGGCCGATTCCGAATACCGGCATGAGCTCATTTCCGACCTGGAACCGTTCAAGGGCTTGTTGCTGGGCCTGTTCTTCATCGCCGTGGGCATGTCCGTCGATTTCGGCGTGCTGCGCGCCCAGCCGCTGCTGATCCTGGCCTTGGTGGCGGGCCTGCTGCTGGTGAAGATCGCCTTGCTGTACCTGCTGTCGAAGTTTGTCGACATTCCCCGCGGCCAGCAGCTGTTCTTTGCGCTGCTGCTGTCGCAGGGCGGCGAATTCGCCTTCGTCGTGTTTGCCGCCGCCGAGGCCGCGCATGTGTTTGCGCCGCAGACGGCCGCGCTGCTGGTCGTGGTGGTGACCCTGTCGATGGTGGCCACGCCCTTGCTGCTGCTGGCGCACGACAAGTTCGTCGCGCCGCGCCTGCAGGGCGAGAAGAAGCGCCGTCCCGATGACCAGATCGAGGCGCAGGACAACCCCATCGTCATCGCCGGCTTCGGCCGCTTCGGCCAGATCATCGGCCGCCTGTTGGCGGCCAACAAGATCGGCGTGACGGTGCTCGATCACGACCCGGATCAGATCGAACTGCTGCGCAAGTTCGGCTTCAAGGTGTTTTATGGCGACGCCACGCGCGTGGACCTGCTGGTGGCGGCCGGCATTGAGAAGGCGAAGGCGCTGGTGATCGCCATCGACAATGTGGACGACAGCCTGGCCCTGGTCGACGCCGTGCGCCTGCGCCTGCCCGAGCTGACGATATTGGCGCGCGCGCGCAACGTCACGCATTACTATGAATTGATGAAGCGGGGCGTGACCCTGATCGAGCGCGAGACGTTTGCCGCGGCCTTGCTGCTGGGCGAGCAGACCTTGCAGCAGGTGGGCTTCAGCGCGGAGCGGGCGCAGCGCGCGGCCGGCATCTTCGGCCGGCATAACCTCAAGACCTTGCTGGAAGTGGCGCCGCACTTCCAGGACCAGCAAAAAGTCATGTCGCTCACGCGCCAGGCGCGCGAGGAGCTGGAAGACATGTTCGAGAGCGATGCGGCGGCGTTTGCGGCGGCGGAAACGCCGGGGTCAGACCCTCAACACCGTTAACGCAGAGCGCTGAGTTAACGTTACCGGGGGTCTGACCCCAGCCTTTGCTTTCAGGGTTACTTCCCCCGGCGGCTCTCGATCGCCTCAATCTGGTCCATGATGCCATTCATGCGCGATACCAGCGCCTGGTACGGTTTCGGCGAGGCCAGGTCGACGCCGGCCGCCTTCACCAGATCGTAGGGGTAGGCCGAGCCGCCCGCACTGAGCATCTTCAGGTAGGCGGCCAGCGCGCCCGGTTCCTTGTCGAGGATGCGCTGCGCGAAATCCTGCGCCGCCGCGATCGAGGTGGCGTACTGGAACACATAGTAGCCGTGATAGAAATGCGGCACATACGCCCATTCCAGCGCGTAGGCGGGATCGATGCTCATGACGCCCTGCGCCTCGCCGTGGTAGCGCTTGAGGATGCCGGCATAGATGGCCGTGATCTCTTCGCCCGTCAGCGATTCTCCCTTATCCACCTTGCCGTGGATGGCCGCCTCGAATTCGGCGAACATGGCCTGGCGGAAGAAGGTGCCGCGCAGGTTTTCCAGCGCCGCGCCCAGGTACAGCAGGCGCTCGTCGTCATCCCTGGCCTGCTTCAGGCGCGCGTCGAGCAGCAGCGCCTCGTTCGTCGTCGAGGCGATTTCCGCGACAAAGATGCTGTATGGCGCATAGATCGACGGCTGCGCCTTGTTGGCCAGCACCGAGTGCATGGCGTGGCCCCATTCGTGCGTCAGGGTGCTGACGGCTTCGTAGTTGTCCGTGTAGTTGAGCAGCACGAACGGGTGCACGTCGTACGCATCGCCATTCATGTAGGCGCCCGCCACCTTGCGCGGACGCGGATACACATCCATCCAGCGCGCGTCCACGGCGGCGGTCAACGCTTTCACGTAGTCGGGGCCCAGCGGCGTGACGGAATCGAGCATCATCCGCTTGCCGTCGGCCAGCGGGAAGCTGCGCTCGCTTTTCAGCAGCGGCGCATACACGTCGTAATACGCCAGGTCCTTCACGCCCAGCATGCGCGCGCGCAGCTTGAAGTAGCGGTGCAGGGTGGGCAGGTTGGCATTGGTTTGCGCGATCAGGGTCTGGTAGACGGCGGGCGGCAAATTGTCGGCGTCGAGCGCGGCGCTTTGCGAATCGGCGTAATGGCGCACCTTCGCATACGCGGCATCCGTTTTCAGCTGGCCGTACAGGGTTTCGCCGAACGTGCGTTCGTACTCTTTCCACTTGCCGAAGAAGGCATCGAACACCAGCTTGCGGTCGGCGCGGTTGTCATCGCCCCGGTATTTCGTGTACGCCGCCTGATCGAGCCGTACTTGCTTGCCGTCCGACAGTGTGACGGTCGGCCACGGGATTTCCGCATTGGCCAGGGTGCGGTAGACGCTGGCGGCCGACCCTGTTGCCAGGCCGAACTGCGCCACCAGCTGTTCGCCGGCCGCGTCGAGCGTGTGCGGCGCGCTGCGCAGCATGTTGCTCAACTGAAAGCGATACAACTGTAGCCCCTTGTCTTTCGCCAGCATGGCATCGATGCGCTTGCTGCCCAGGGCGAGGATTTCCGGCTGCAGGAAGGTGCTGGTCTGGGTGAAGTCATTGCCCAGCAGGGCGGCGCGCTGGTTCAGCTGGTTGCCCTTGCTGTCGCCCGTATCCTGGTCGTAATACTGCGCCGCATAGGTGGTGAGCGTGTTGACGCGCTTGCGTGCGTCGGCATACAGGTCCAGGCAGCTTTTCAGGCGCGCCGGCGAGGCTTTCAACTGCCCCTTGCAGCCAGCCAGCTGCTGCAGCTGGGCCGACAGCCGTTTCGCGTCGGCGTCGAACGCGGCATCGTCTTGATACAGCGCCGTCAAATCCCAGCGGTCGGCCTGGCGGTCGGTGGGCGCAGGTGCAGCAGTGGCGGTGGCGAGCCCGAGGGCCAGCAGGGAGAACAGCAGGGGGCGCTTGAGCGCGGATGGCGTCATGGTTCATTCCAGTGAGGTTGTCGGAAGAATGCGTGCTGACCGCCGGGCAGGAATGCGCGCGTGACACATCGCGTACCGGCAGAGTTGCCTACGGTACCTCAAATGGACGCAGGGGGAAAGAGGGCAGATGCCGCCACCTGGACGGTGGCGGCGAAAACAACGCGGGCTTACAACAGCGGATTACAGCGGTTGCAGCGGGATCGTGCCAAACGTGGTCGGCGTCGAGCATGGCTCTTCGTCAAAGGCGATGTCGCCCATGGGGTTGGCCACGCCATCCGCCTTCAAATCCTTGAAACCGAACAGTTTCGGGTCCATCAAATGCGATGGCGCCACGTTCGACAGCGCCGAGAAGATGCTTTCCACGCGGCCGGGGAATTTCTTGTCCCATTCGCGCATCAAGCCCTTGATCTGCTTGCGCTGCAGGTTTTCCTGCGAACCGCACAGGTCGCATGGAATGATGGGGAAGCCTTTGACTTCCGCATAGCGCTGCGTGTCTTCTTCCTTCACGTAGGCCATCGGGCGGATGACGATGTGCTTGCCGTCGTCCGATTGCAGTTTGGCCGGCATGCCTTTCAGTTTGCCGCCGAAGAACATATTCAGGAAGAAAGTTTCTAAAATATCATCGCGGTGGTGGCCCAGGGCGATCTTGTTGGCGCCCAGCTCGTCGGCCACGCGGTACAGGATGCCGCGGCGCAGGCGCGAGCACAGCGAGCAGGTCGTCTTGCCTTCCGGAATCAGCCGCTTGACGATGCTGTAGGTATCCTGGTTTTCGATATGGAAGGCCACGCCCAGTTCCGTCAGGTAGGCGGGCAGGATTTCCGGCGGGAAATTCGGCTGCTTCTGGTCCAGGTTGACGGCGACGATATCAAAATGAATCGGCGCGCGTTCGCGCAAGGTCATCAAAATGTCCAGCAGGGCATAGCTGTCCTTGCCGCCCGACAGGCACACCATCACCTTGTCGCCGTCTTCGATCATGTTGAAGTCGCCGATGGCTTGTCCCACCAGGCGGCACAGGCGCTTGTGCAGCTTGTTGTTTTCCAGGGCGATCTTTTCCGCCTTCTTGCGCGCCAGTTTCTGCGCTTCCACGTTGGCCGGGAATTCCACGGCCGTTGTCGTCGTTTCCAGCACGGCGGTGTTGCTCATGTTGTTCATGCTTCATCCTTGATCTTGAATACTTCCACGCCCACGCCTTCGCAGTCGGGATACACGTCCGGTTTCATGCTCGACACGCGCGCGGCGCGCACGCGCGGGTGGGCCAGCATGGCAGCGAGCACGTCGTCGACCAGGCTTTCCTGCAACTGCACGTGGCCTTGCGCCATGCGCTTGGCGATGGTTTCGCGCATGAAGTCGTAGTCGACCACTTCTTCCAGCTGGTCATCCTTGGGCGTCGACAGGGCCAGGGGAATGTACAGGTCGACGTTGATGAGGACGCGCTGCTCGCCCTTTTTTTCGAAGTCGTAGACGCCGATGTTGATGAGGACTTCGTAATTGCGCAGGAACAGGCGGCGGCAATCGGCCAGGCGAGGGTGGGACAGGGCGGACGACATAGTTTTACCTTTTCGGGGATGCTGAATGCGGGTTGTTTGGCAGGGCTGCTGATTATTTGGTCAAAAACATGACGTCGCGGGGCAAGCCGATCAAATGCTGGCCGCCATCGACCAGCAAGGTCGTGCCCGTCAGCGCGCGCGCGCCGGCCACATAACAGACGCTGTCGGCCACGTCCTCGGGCGTGCTGGAGCGTCCCAGCGGCGTGTTTTCATGCGCCTTGGCAAAGTTCGCTTCCGTCTGTTCGCCGGAGACCATGGTGATGCCGGGGGCAATGCCCACCACGCGCACTTTCGGCGCCAGCGCCTGGGCCAGCATGGTGGTCGCCGACAGCAGCGCCGCCTTGGACAGGGTGTACGACAAAAAATCAGGATTGAGATTGTACAGTTTTTGATCCAGCAAGTTGATGACCACGGCTTGCCCGCCGCTCGGGGTGGCATGGTACAGCGCTTGCGCCAGCAGGATGGGGGCGGCCAGGTTGGCGTGCATGTGGGCGTCCAGGGCGGCGAAGGAAAAATCGCCGGCATTGTCGTATTCAAACAACGATGCGTTGTTGACGACACAAGTCACGGCCCCAAGTTCCGCCTGCACCTGTGGCAGCAGCTGGCGCACAGCGTCTTCCTGCGCCAGGTCGCAGGGGAACGCTTGCGCGCGGCGGCCCAGCGCCGTGATGTCCGCCACCAGGCTGAGCGCTTCGTCGCGCGAGTCGCGGTAATGGACGGCGATATCCCAGCCGTCGCGCGCCAGGCCCAGTGCGATGGCGCGGCCGATGCGGCGCGCCGCGCCCGTGACGAGGGCGACGCGGGGAGTGCTGTCGAATGGCGTTGTCGTTGCTTCTGTCATGTCTTTGTTATGGTTGAGATATTCGGTGGACGCCGCACTGGCGGCATGCGCCGCCGATTCGCTACAATGCGGGTATGTCTCTTCCCGCACCCGATAGCGACGCGCTGGCCGCGTCCCATGCCTTGCAGCACCAGATTGCCGCCGAAATCGCGCGCAATGACGGCGCCATTCCCTTTGTCCGCTTCATGGAGCTGGCGCTGTACGCGCCTGACCTCGGCTATTACAGCGGCGGCGCCGCCAAGCTGGGAAAAGATGGCGATTTTACAACCGCGCCGGAGCTTTCGCCCCTGTTCGGCGCCACGCTGGCCCATGTGGCAGCCGCTATTATGGCGCAAACGGCCCCGCGCATCCTCGAATTCGGCGCCGGCACGGGCAAGCTGGCCGTTGACATCCTGACGGAAGCGGCAAATGCCGGCATCGCTATCGAACAGTATGCGATCGTCGAATTGTCCGGCGAATTGCGCGCGCGCCAGGAGCTGGCGCTGGCCGCCTTCCCGCAAGTGGTGTGGCTCGACGGTTTTCCCGACAGTTTCGAAGGCGCCGTGTTCGGCAATGAAGTGCTCGACGCCATGCCCGTCAACCTGATCAGCAAGACGCCCGCCGGCTGGTGCGAACTCGATGTCAGCATTGCCGATGGCCACTTTGTCTTTGTCGAACGCCCTGCCGGCGCCGACGTGGCCGCGCAGATCGCCGCCCAGGTGCCGGGCGCCGATGACTTGCCCGTCGGCTATGTCAGCGAGATCCACGGCGTGGCCTGCGGCTTCATGCGCTCGCTGGCGCGCATGTTGACCAATGGCAAGGGCGGTGCGGCCGTGCTGTTCGATTATGGATTCCCTGCGCACGAGTATTACCTGGATTTGCGCGCCACGGGCACCTTGATGTGCCATTACCGCCACCACGCCCACGCGGAACCGTTTTATCTGCCCGGCTTGCAGGACATCACGGCCCACGTCGATTTCACGGCCATGGCGGTGGCGGCGCAGGATGCGGGTCTCGATGTGCTCGCGTACATGAACCAGGCGTCCTTCCTGCTGGGCGCAGGCATCGGTGACTTGCTGCTGCGCACCGATCCGGAACAGGTCAAGACTTACCTGCCGCAGGCCAGCGCCGTGCAAAAGCTGGTATCGCCGGCCGAGATGGGGGAATTGTTCAAGGTGCTGGTGGTGGGCCACTGCGTGGAGTTGCCGGAAGCGCTGTTGTCCAGTGACCGCAGTCACCGCTTGTAGGCGCTGGCAATATCAAGGCAGGGCAGTGCCGCCCTGCAATTTCCTGCCTGCCGGTGGTTATTATCTTGTCATATCGTATATGATGACCGACACAGCACGGTTCCATCCTGCAAGAACCCGTCGCCGCGCACCGATTTCAAGATAGAACGATGGGAAAGATACATACACACTATGACAACCTGAAAGTGGCGCGCCTGGCGCCGCAGGAAGTCATACGTGCCGCGTACAAAGCCCTGAGCCAGAAATACCATCCAGACAAGAATCCGGGCGACGAAAAGGCCGCCCGCATCATGGCCATCCTCAATAGCGCCTATGGCACCTTGTCCGATCCACAACGCCGCAAGGAACACGACGAGTGGATCGCCGCCGAGGAGTGGGAAATCGAATGGCTGGAAAGCACCCATCACGAAGAAGGCAAGACCCGAGATGGCCGCGCGAAAGGCCATGCCCAGCCGCATGAGCATGCCTGGGCGCAGGATGTGCCGCCACCCGCGGGCAAGCCGCGGCGCGGTCATGTGCCGATCTGGCGCAACTGGCGCTGGTGGCTGAGCCTGGTGGTTTGTTTGCTGCTGGGCTGGCTGGGCGCCTTGCTGATGCTCGATACGTCCCAGCCGATGCCGTCCGCGCTGGCGTCGGCCTGGAGCGGCCTGGCCCGCGACGGGGCCAAGCCGCGCCCGGAGCCGGCAGCGCCAGGAGCCGGCGCCTTGCTGCCGCCGTCCAAGGCAGAGGCCGTGGCCATCGATAGCTGGGCGGTGGGCAAGCCGTATGCGGCCGAGCCCGCGCAAGCCAAGGCGCCCGAGATCCGCGTGCTGGCCGTCTCCCAGCTGAGCCTGAAGGCCAGCCGGCCCGCCTGCGATGGCGCCAGCCAGGCCGAATCGGCGGCGCTGGTGGCGCCGAATGGCGAACCTTGGCCGGCGCAGTCCGGTTATGTGGATGGCTTCCCGATCGGTAACAAAGGCGACGAACTGAGCTTGACCATCGACAACAGCGGCAACGCGGCGCCCGTGTTCGTCAAGCTGTATGACCAGGAGCGGCGCTCGAATGTGCGCTACCTGTACATCCTGGCCAAGGACAAGCTGACGGTGGAGCAGCTCAGCGCGGGCAAGTACGAAGTGCGCTACCAGGCCGTCGGGCCAGGCCAGGACAATTGCGGCGGCGCCACGCGCAGCGGTGCGTCGGCATCCACGCCGGCGCCGGTCGCTGGCGAAGGCGGTACGCAGAATCCTGTTGTAAGCAGCATCTAATCTGATTATGCTTGATATGCGTCAACGCAGCGTCCACATCGAACTTATCCCTTAGGAGTATTCATGACCGACCTCAAAGCCGATGCAGATGATAACTGGCTGCTCGACGAAGATGAGCCGGTGGCCAGTCCTGCCGGGCTGGCCGCGCCCGACCAGCGCCTGTGGCGTGTGCTGATCGTCGATGACGACGTCGATGTGCATGCGGTCACGCGGCTGGCGCTGCGCAATGTCAGTTTCAAGGGCCGCGAACTGGAACTGTTTTCCGCCTATAGCGGCCGCGAAGGGTACGAGATCCTGCGCGACACGCCCGATATCGCGCTGGTGCTGCTCGACGTGGTGATGGAAACGGATGACGCCGGCCTGATCCTCGCCAAGCGCATCCGTGCCGACCTGAACAACTCCATCGTGCGCGTCGTGCTGCGCACAGGCCAGCCGGGCCAGGCGCCCGAGCAGCGCGTCATCATCGAATACGACATCAACGATTACAAGGCCAAGACGGAGCTGACGACGCAAAAGCTGTTTACGACCGTCATCTCGGCCCTGCGCGCCTACGAGAGCCTGATGATGCTCGAGCGCAGCCGTATCGGCCTGGGCAAGATCCTCGCCGGTGCCACCAATCTGTACCAGATCCATTCCCTGCGCGAATTTGCTTCCGGCGTGCTCAACCAGGTCAGCGCCATCCTCGACGTGGGCGCCGACGGCGTGCTGTGCCTGATGCAGGGCGGCGCCGGGCGGCCCGAGGTGGTCGCCGCCACGGGCACCTATGCCGTGCTGGCCGAGGCGGAAGCCATGCCGGCCGATCACGCGCTCACGCCCACCATCGACAAGGCGTTCGCGGAAAAGCGCAGCCAGTTCGAGCACCCGGCCAATGTGCTGTTCATCCATACGGAAGGCAACCGCGAGCTGGCCATCTCCGTCACGCCGCCGTGGCCGCTGGCGCAGATCCAGCGCGACCTGCTGGAAGTGTTTTGCCAGCGTATCGCCGCCGCCTTCGACAACCTGTACATGTTCGGCCAGCTGCGCAAGGCGCAGGAAGCGACCGTCGTGGCGCTGGCCGACCTGGCCGAGTTCCGCGACAGCGACACGGGCGGCCACGTGCGGCGGGTGCAGCAGCTGTCCGACGCCATCGCCCGGCGCATGCAGCAGCGCGGCGTGTATGCCGACGAGCTCAGCCCGCAACTGCTCGACATGATCGGCCTGGCCAGCATCCTGCACGACGTGGGCAAGGTGGCCACGCCGGACGCCGTGCTGCTGAAACCGGGCCGGCATACGGACGAGGAACGCGCGCAGATGCAGCTACACGCCAGCGTCGGGCGCAGTATCCTCGAGCGGGCCGCCAACATGGTCGACGGCGTCAGCTACCTGACGTATGGCGCGCAGATCGCCGGCGGCCACCATGAGCATTTCGACGGCGCCGGCTATCCGAACGGCCTGAAGGGGCGCGACATTCCCGTGGCCGCGCGCATCGTTGCCGTGGTTGACGTCTTCGATGCCCTGCTGCACGAGCGGCCGTACAAGGAACCGTGGCCGTATCCGCAGGTGCGCGAATACATCGAACAGCGCAGTGGCAGCCAGTTCGATCCGGAAGTGGTGACGGCGCTGCTGGACCTGATCGACAACGAGCCGCAACTGTGGCATCCGGAGCGCGCCAGCGCTTGAGCAGCATCTGCGTTGGCGTTTTTCGGCACGGCCCCATTCCCTTGCGCGCGGCGCCGTCATATACTCGGCTGCCTCATGCTGGCCGGCGCCACGCACCAGTGTGGCGCGCCGCGGAGTTTTCGGACATCACGACATGAAAGAACTCAAGGGCCTTAGCGCACTGATCATCGAGCCGCATCCGGGCATGCGCGCCAGCCTGCATAATATGCTCAACCTGTGCGGCCTGGCGAAGATCGATGACGCGGCCAGCTCGGGCCAGGCGATCCGCATGCTGGGCAGCAAATCCTACGATTTGATCCTGTGCGAATACGACCTCGACGGCGGGCAGGATGGCCAGCAGATGCTGGAAGACTTGCGCCACCACAAATTGATGCATGCATCGACCATGTTCTTCATGGTCACGGGCGAAGGCAGCTTCGCCAAGGTGGTCAGCGCTGTCGAGCTGTTGCCGACCGATTACATCCTCAAACCGTTCACCGCTGACAACATGCTCGAACGCATCGGCCGCGCGCTGGACAAGCGCAATGCCTTCGTGCCCGTGTACGAACTGATCGATGTGGGCAATGAGCGCGCGGCGATTGCCGCCTGCACCGAGGGCGCCAGCCTGTACCCCCGCTACGCCACCGATTTCCTGCGCCTGCGCGCGGAACTGCATCTGCTGCTGGGCGAGGCGGCCGACGCCGAGCCGATCTACGCAGCCCTGTATGAAAGCAAGTCCATCGGTTGGGCGCGCCTGGGGCAGGCCAAGACGCAGTTCCTGCTGGGCGAATATGCAGCGGCGCAGGGCATGCTGGAAGGGTTGCTGGAAAACAACAAGCGCTTCCTCGACGCCTATGACTGGCTGGCGCGCACGCACCTGGCGCAAGGCAAGCCGGAATTGGCGCAAGCGGCCCTGAGCGAGGCGGTGGCCCTGTCGCCGCACGCCGTGCGCCGCTTGCGCCGCCTGGGCGAGGCGGCCCTGGCGGCCGATGATATCGAGATGGCGGAAAAATCCCTCAAATTGGTGGTCAGCAAGGCCAAGTATTCCGAATTCCGCGATCCGGAAGACCATGTGCGCCTGGTGCAGACCCTGGTGCGCAAGGGGGACCCGCTGCAGGTGGGCGCCGTGATCCGCGACCTCGACAAGTCGATGGGCGGGCAAAAGAATGCGGAACTGTGCAGCGCCCTGTGCAGCGCCATGCTGCATGCACATACGGGCAACGAGGAGCGCCTGCAGCAATCGCTGGATGCGGCCCTGGCCGCCAACCGCCACAGCGTGGGCGGCTCGAACATGCTGAAAACCGAACTGGCGCGCCACTGCCTGGCGCATGGGCGCGAGGCTGGCGCCGCCGAGGTGATGCGCGAAGTCATGCGCAATGCGCCCGACAGCGCGGCCATGACGCGCGCCATGGCCGTTTTCGAGCAGGCGGGGTGCGACGAGCTGGCCAAGGCCTTGGCGCGGCAAAGCCGCCAGGAAGTGGCCGACATGGTGGCGGCCGGCGCGGCGAAGGCGGGCGAGGGCGATTTCCGCGGCGCCGTCGATCTGATGGGCGAAGCCGTCACGCGCCTGCCCGATAATCCGCAAGTGGTCTTCAATGCGGCCGTGGCCGTGCTGAAATGTCTGGAACATGAGGGATGGGATGAACGCATGGGGCAGCAGGCGCTGACGTTTATTGCCGGCGTGCGCCGCCTGGACCCGCGCAACCCCAAATTGCCTGTGCTGTCGGGCCTGCATCAGCAGTTGTTGCGTAAATATAAGCCCCTGGGCAACTCCTGGATGCATCCGCCTGACGCCCGGTAAACAGGAAAAATGCGGGGTGAATGACGGAAAAATGCGGCTTCCAGGTAGGGGGGATAAAAAAAATGCGAAAAAAGTCGACTTTTTCGCGCCAACCCTTGCACATTCTCAAATCGGGAGCTTATAATCACGCCCCGAAGCAGCCAACTTCTTCTTTATACGCAAATGCAGCAGTCAGGCATCAGCAAATAAGGTTGACAGTTGTGAGTAGATGCTTCATACTCTGCGGTTCCCGCGGAGGGGTGGCCGAGTGGTTAAAGGCGACAGACTGTAAATCTGTTCTCTATGAGTACGCTGGTTCGAATCCAGCCCCCTCCACCAAGTTTTTGCAAGGAAAACTGGGTAGTAGCAAAAAGTAAGTGAAGATAAAGTGAACGATACCTCGCGGGTGTAGCTCAATGGTAGAGCAGAAGCCTTCCAAGCTTACGACGAGGGTTCGATTCCCTTCACCCGCTCCAGTTTCCGTTCAGATGCTTGATGCATCGCATGCAACAAATTACAGCCCTTGTAGCTCAGTGGTAGAGCACTCCCTTGGTAAGGGAGAGGCCACGTGTTCGATCCACGTCAAGGGCACCAGAATTCGCAGCAGGCAGCACAGAAGCAATTCAAACCAGACCGTCGGGCGTGTGCCTGAGCAATCTAATCAAATCATTAGGAGTTCAAAATGGCAAAAGGTAAATTCGAACGGACCAAGCCGCACGTCAACGTCGGCACCATCGGCCACGTCGACCACGGTAAAACCACGCTGACCGCTGCAATCGCAACGGTTCTGTCGAAGAAATTCGGCGGCGAAGCCAAAGCATACGACCAGATCGATGCGGCTCCAGAAGAAAAAGCGCGCGGTATCACGATTAACACCGCCCACGTCGAGTACGAAACGGAAACGCGTCACTACGCGCACGTTGACTGCCCAGGCCACGCCGATTACATCAAGAACATGATTACCGGTGCAGCCCAGATGGACGGTGCGATCCTGGTGTGCTCCGCAGCTGACGGCCCAATGCCACAGACCCGCGAACACATCCTGCTGGCCCGCCAAGTTGGCGTTCCATACATCATCGTGTTCCTGAACAAGTGCGACCTGGTCGACGACGCAGAGCTGCTGGAGCTGGTTGAAATGGAAGTGCGCGAGCTGTTGTCGAAGTACGAATTCCCAGGCGACGACCTGCCAATCATCAAAGGTTCGGCACGTATGGCGCTGGAAGGCAAAGAAGGCGAAATGGGCGTTGACGCAGTGCTGCGTCTGGCCGATGCGCTGGATGCGTACATCCCAACGCCAGAGCGCGCTGTTGACGGTGCGTTCCTGATGCCAGTGGAAGACGTGTTCTCGATCTCGGGTCGCGGTACCGTGGTTACCGGTCGTATCGAGCGCGGCATTGTCAAAGTCGGCGAAGAGATCGAAATCGTCGGTATCACCGATACCGTCAAAACGACTTGCACCGGCGTGGAAATGTTCCGCAAGCTGCTGGACCAAGGTCAAGCTGGCGACAACGTTGGTCTGCTGCTGCGCGGCACCAAGCGTGAAGACGTGCAACGTGGTCAAGTTCTGGCCAAGCCAGGCTCGATCAAGCCGCATGCACACTTCACCGGCGAGATCTATGTGTTGTCGAAAGACGAAGGCGGCCGTCATACGCCATTCTTCAACAACTATCGTCCACAGTTCTACTTCCGTACGACGGACGTGACCGGTTCGATCGAGTTGCCAGCAGACAAAGAAATGGTCATGCCAGGCGATAACGTGTCGATCACCGTCAAGCTGATCAACCCGATCGCGATGGAAGAAGGTCTGCGCTTCGCTATCCGCGAAGGCGGCCGTACCGTCGGCGCCGGCGTGGTTGCAAAAATCATCGCATAAGGAAATGTTATGCTTCCACCCGGGGCGTCCTGGGTGGTAGAATAGCACTCCTCGAAAGTTTTACGTAGGGACGTAGCTCAATTGGCAGAGCGTCGGTCTCCAAAACCGAAGGTTGGGGGTTCGATGCCCTCCGTCCCTGCCACCGTCAAGGTGCAGGGCACCGAAAGTAGAAAAATGTCAAATCAATCCGTGCAAACCGTTAGCACGTCGAGTGACAAGATAAAAGTCGCGCTGGCAATAGTAGCTGCGATTGCAGGAGTAGTCGGGTTTTATTACCTGGCAGGCCAACCAGCTCTGGTGCGTGCAAGCGCGCTTGTGGCTGGTTTGGTTATTGCTGTTGCGCTCTTGTATGTCTCGACGACCGGCCGTGAATTTCTCAATTTCGCCAAAGAAGCTGTGCGCGAAACCAAGAAAGTCGTTTGGCCTACCCGCAAAGAAGCCACGCAGATTACTGCGATCGTGTTTGCCTTTGTGCTGGTCATGGCGATTTTCCTGTGGGGCACGGATAAATTGCTCGAGTTTTTGTTGTATGACGTAATTCTGGGTTGGAAAAAATAATGAGCGAAAATGTGCATGATGAAGCGGCGGACGAGTCCGTTCCGGGCGACGCTCCGGTAGCGGATACTGGTGCAGCGCTGAGCGTGCCAGTGAGCAGCAAGCGCTGGTATGTCGTGCATGCTTATTCCGGCATGGAAAAAAGCGTCATGCGCGCACTGACCGAGCGCATCGAGCGCGCGGGCATGCAAGACCAGTTCGGCCAGATCCTGGTGCCGATCGAAGAAGTCGTCGAAGTCAAGAATGGCGTGAAGTCCGTCACCGAACGTCGTTTCTATCCTGGCTATGTGCTGGTTGAAATGGAAATGACGGACGAGAGCTGGCACTTGGTCAAGAACACCAGCAAGGTTACCGGTTTCATCGGTGGCAAGTCAAACAAGCCGACGCCGATCTCCGCGCGCGAAATCGACGGCATCATGAAGCAGATGCAGGAAGGTGTTGAGAAGCCCCGTCCAAAAACCTTGTACGAGGTGGGCGAGCAAGTCCGCATCAAGGATGGTCCGTTCACCGATTTCAACGGCAATGTCGAAGAAGTCAATTACGAGAAATCCAAAGTGCGCGTCTCGGTCACCATTTTCGGCCGCGCTACCCCGGTAGAGCTCGAATTCGGCCAGGTCGAAAAAGTTTAAGCATTAGCAAGCGCCACCAGGAGCGTTGCGGCAGTCTCAGCAAAATCCGGTCAGAGGAGCCCCGCCAGGGTAGGATCGGCGGGGCGCTACTACTCAATCCAAGATAGGAGCCATCATGGCAAAGAAAATCATTGGTTTTATCAAGCTGCAAGTGCCAGCTGGTAAAGCAAACCCATCCCCACCAATCGGTCCAGCTCTGGGTCAACGCGGTCTGAACATCATGGAATTCTGCAAAGCGTTCAACGCGCAGACCCAAGGTATGGAACCAGGCATGCCGATCCCAGTCGTGATCACCGCGTTCGCTGACAAGTCCTTCACCTTCGTGATGAAGACGCCTCCAGCAACCTACCTGATCAAAAAAGCTGCTGCGATCACCAAAGGTTCGCCGAAGCCACATACCGACAAAGTCGGTACGCTGACCCGCGCACAAGCTGAAGAAATCGCTAAATTGAAAACCCCTGATCTGACCGCTGCCGACATGGATGCTGCTGTACGCACCATCGCTGGTTCCGCTCGTTCGATTGGTATCACGGTGGAAGGTGTTGTATAATGGCTAAGTTATCCAAACGTATCAAGGCTTTGAAAGCCAAAGTCGACCGTACCAAAGTGTACGCTTTCGACAACGCTGTCGCTCTGATCAAAGAGTGCGCAACGGCCAAGTTCAATGAATCGATCGACGTATCGGTACAACTGGGCGTAGATCCTAAGAAATCCGACCAAGTGGTGCGCGGCTCCGTCGTGCTGCCAGCTGGTACCGGCAAAACCGTGCGCGTGGCAGTATTCGCGTCGGGCGAAAAAGCGGAAGCTGCCAAAGCAGCTGGCGCCGACATCGTTGGTATGGAAGACCTGGCTGAGCAGATCAAAGCCGGCGACATGCCTTTCGACATCGTTATCGCTTCGCCAGATACCATGCGTATCGTTGGTACCCTGGGTCAGATCCTGGGCCCACGCGGCATGATGCCTAACCCGAAAGTCGGCACTGTTACTCCTGACGTCGCTACCGCCGTGAAAAACGCGAAAGCCGGTCAAGTTCAGTACCGTACCGACAAATCCGGTATCATCCACGCTACCATCGGCCGTAAATCGTTCGCTGACGCAGATCTGAAGTCGAATCTGGTCGCACTGATCGACGCACTGAACAAAGCCAAGCCAGCATCGAGCAAAGGCGTGTACCTGCGCAAAGTTTCGCTGTCGTCGACCATGGGCGCTGGCGTCCGTGTTGACCAGGCTAGCCTGGCAGCTTAAGTAAAGAATCAAGTCCTGTAGCGCCTTCGGGCGCTGCGGGCGCATCTTTGGGCTGTCTGCCCGGTGTCCGCACCAGGCAGGCAGACAATCAAAGACCGTTGGGCCGACTGCGATCGCACATGCAGAAGGTTAATAGGCTTGCCGGCAACGGCAAGTGCCCAACGCAGATGGTGTACCCGAACAAGTTTTGTAGTCCTCATGCTGCGTGAATCCATCCGCTCAGTTTAGTACTTCTTGACTTCGGACGCCGTGTTCGAACCGATGCAAGGCGCTCAACCACTCGGTTGTGATTGCCGAACATCATTTAAGGAGGTTGACCGTGAGTCTCAATCTGAATGACAAAAAGGCCGTCGTCGCCGAAGTTTCCGCACAAGTAGCAAATGCGCAAACGATCGTCGTGGCCGAATATCGTGGCATCCAGGTTGGTCACTTGACGCAACTGCGTGCTAAAGCGCGTGCCCAAGGCGTGTACCTGCGTGTGTTGAAAAACACTCTGGCTCGTCGCTCCGTTGAAGGTACCGCATTCGCCAGCCTGGCAGATGCCATGACCGGCCCGTTGATCTACTCGATCTCGGCCGATGCCGTTGCAGCAGCTAAAGTCATCGCTGACTTCGCTAAAACCAACGACAAACTGGTCATCAAAGCAGGTAACTACGCAGGCAAGCCGCTGGATACAGCTGCTGTCACCGCGTTGGCGAGCATTCCTAGCCGTGAAGTCCTCATTTCGCAGTTGTTGGGCGTTATGCTGGCTCCGGTTTCGGGCTTTGCACGTGGTCTGGCTGCCCTGGCAGCGAAAAAAGGCGAAGGCGCCGAAGCTCCTGCAGAAGCAGCAGCAGAAGAAGCCCCAGCAGCCGCTTAATTGCGCGCGCTTTTTTCTCTCAGTACCAATCTGATGTAACTAACGTAATAAATTTAGGAGTTTCAAAATGGCAATTAGCAAAGACGATATCCTGGAAGCAGTTAGCGCCATGTCCGTAATGGACCTGAACGACCTGGTTAAAGCATTCGAAGAAAAATTCGGCGTGTCCGCAGCAGCGATGGCTTCGGCCGGTCCTGCAGCAGGCCCAGCAGCAGCAGCTGAAGAGCAAACCGAGTTCAACGTTGTTCTGGACACCTTCGGCGCAAACAAAGTTGGCGTCATTAAAGCAGTTCGCGAAATCACCGGCCTGGGCTTGAAAGAAGCTAAAGACCTGGTCGATGGCGCACCAAAAACTGTGAAAGAAGCAGTGTCGAAAGCTGACGCTGAAGCTGCAGTGAAGAAACTGGTTGAAGCCGGCGCAACCGCTTCGATGAAGTAATATCTGTACTGGCGTCAGTTAGCGCCCGAGTCAAAGTCTGAGGTTTCCCCTCGCAAGGGGGGAAATCCGACTTTGGCTCCTTTGTCGTCTGCATCGTATTTGTCATGTAGTTGTAGCAGCAGTTTTTATTCGATTCAAGCCGGAAAGCAGAGCCTTGAGGTTTCGTCTGTGTCACACGCAGCGGTGCAAACGAACACTTGCAAAACCTGAATTTTCTATCCTTTCTGTCACTCACGGAGTGTCCATGCACTACTCATTTACTGAGAAGAAACGCATTCGCAAATCATTCGCGAAGCGCGCCAACGTTCACCACGTTCCGTTCCTGCTGGCGACCCAGCTCGAGTCTTATCATAGCTTCTTGCAAGAGGACATAGCACCGTCCGGCCGCAAGAATGATGGCCTGCAGTCGGCTTTCACCTCGATTTTCCCTATCGTGTCGCACAATGGTTTTGCGCGGCTCGAATTCTTGTCGTACGTTCTGGGCGATCCTGCCTTTGACGTCAAAGAATGTCAACAACGTGGCCTGACGTTCGCGTCGCCGCTGCGCGCGAAAGTGCGCCTGGTGATCCTGGACAAGGAATCGCCAACCAAGCCCGTCGTCAAAGAGATGAAGGAACAGGAAGTCTACATGGGCGAATTGCCGCTCATGACGACCACCGGTTCGTTCGTGATCAACGGCACGGAGCGGGTTATCGTTTCCCAGCTGCACCGTTCGCCTGGCGTGTTCTTCGAGCACGACCGCGGCAAGACTCACTCGTCCGGTAAGCTGCTGTTCTCCGCGCGTATCATTCCTTACCGCGGTTCGTGGCTGGACTTCGAGTTCGACCCGAAAGACATCCTGTTCTTCCGCGTCGACCGCCGCCGCAAGATGCCAGTGACGATCCTGCTCAAAGCCATCGGCATGTCGCACGAGCAAATCCTGGCCAATTTCTTTGTCTTCGACAATTTCAACCTGCGCTCCGAAGGCGCGGAAATGGAATTCGTCTCCGAGCGTCTGCGCGGCGAAGTGGCGCGTTTCGACATCGTCGACAAGTCGGGCAAGACCCTGGTGCTGAAAGACAAGCGTATCAACGCCAAGCACGTGCGTGATATCGAAGCTGCCGGCATCAAGCACATTTCCGTACCGGAAGACTACCTGCTGGGCCGCGTATTGGCGAAGAATATCGTCGATGCCGACACCGGTGAAGTCGTCGCTTCCGCGAACGATGAGCTGACCGAAGACCTGTTGGGCCGCCTGCGCGATGCCAATATCTCTGAAATCCAGACGTTGTATACCAACGACCTGGATCAGGGCGCCTACATCTCGCAAACCCTGCGTATCGACGACACCGCCGATCAGATGGCTGCGAAAGTGGCGATCTACCGCATGATGCGTCCAGGCGAACCGCCAACGGAAGATTCCGTTGAAGCGCTGTTCAATGGCCTGTTCTACAACTCGGACCGCTATGACCTGTCGGCCGTGGGCCGCATGAAGTTCAACCGCCGCATTGGCCGCGATGAACTGACGGGCGCCATGACCCTGTCGAACGAAGACGTGCTGGCCGTGATCAAGATCCTGGTGGAACTGCGCAATGGCCGCGGCGAAGTCGACGATATCGATCACCTCGGTAACCGTCGCGTACGTTGCGTGGGCGAACTGGCCGAGAATCAATTCCGCGCCGGCTTGGTGCGTGTTGAGCGCGCTGTCAAGGAACGCCTCGGCCAAGCCGAAGCGGACAACCTGATGCCGCACGACCTGATCAACTCGAAGCCGATTTCGGCCGCGATTCGCGAGTTCTTCGGTTCGTCCCAGCTGTCGCAGTTTATGGACCAAACCAATCCTCTGTCGGAAATTACCCACAAGCGCCGCGTATCGGCTCTGGGACCCGGCGGTCTGACACGCGAACGCGCCGGCTTTGAAGTGCGCGACGTGCATCCGACCCACTACGGCCGCGTCTGCCCGATCGAGACACCGGAAGGTCCGAACATTGGTCTGATCAACTCGCTGGCTCTGTATGCCCGCCTGAATGAATACGGCTTCCTGGAAACCCCGTACCGCAAGGTCGAAGGCTCCAAGATTACCGATCAGATCGACTACCTGTCCGCCATCGAAGAAGGCCGCTACATCATCGCCCAGGCGAATGCGACCATCAACGACGAAGGCATGCTGTCCGATGAACTGGTCTCGGCCCGTGAAGCCGGCGAAACCATCCTGGTATCTCCAGAGCGCATCCAGTACATGGACGTGGCGCCAGGCCAGATCGTTTCCGTCGCTGCTTCGCTGATTCCGTTCCTCGAACACGATGATGCGAACCGTGCATTGATGGGCGCCAACATGCAACGCCAGGCTGTGCCTTGCTTGCGTCCGGAAAAAGCGCTGGTCGGTACCGGTATCGAACGCACCGTTGCGGTCGACTCGGGCACCACCGTGCAAGCGCTGCGTGGCGGTATCGTCGATTATATCGATGCAGGCCGTGTCGTTATTCGCGTCAACGATGACGAAGCGCAAGCTGGTGAAGTGGGCGTCGACATCTACAACCTGATCAAGTACACCCGTTCGAACCAGAACACCAACATCAACCAGCGTCCTATCGTGCAAGTGGGCGACCGTGTTGCCAAGCGCGACGTGATCGCCGACGGCGCATCGACCGACCTGGGTGAATTGGCGCTGGGCCAGAACATGACCGTGGCGTTCATGCCATGGAATGGTCTGAACTTCGAGGATTCGATCCTGATCTCGGAAAACGTCGTCAAGGACGACCGCTACACCTCGATTCACATCGAAGAGTTGTCGGTGGTGGCCCGTGACACGAAGCTGGGCGCGGAAGAAATTACGCGCGACATCTCGAACCTGGCTGAAAACCAGCTGGCTCGTCTGGATGAGTCCGGTATCGTCTATATCGGCGCGGAAGTGCAAGCAGGCGACACCCTGGTCGGTAAAGTGACGCCAAAAGGCGAAACCCAGCTGACCCCGGAAGAGAAGCTGCTGCGCGCGATCTTCGGCGAAAAAGCGTCGGACGTGAAAGACACCTCGCTGCGCGTGCCTTCGGGCATGATCGGTACCGTGATCGACGTGCAAGTCTTCACCCGTGAAGGCATCGTGCGCGACAAGCGTGCCCAGCAAATTATCGATGACGAACTGAAACGCTTCCGTCTGGACTTGAACGACCAGATGCGTATCGTGGAAGGCGATGCCTTCCAGCGTCTGGAAAAAATGCTGATCGGCAAAGTTGTCAACGGCGGCCCGAAAAAGCTGGCCAAAGGCGCCAAGATCACCAAGGAATACCTGGCCGATCTGGACAAATACCACTGGTTCGACATCCGCCCTGCGGACGACGATGCAGCGGTAGCGCTGGAAGCGATCAAGGAATCGATCAACGAGAAGCGTCACCAGTTCGATCTGGCCTTCGAAGAGAAGCGCAAGAAACTGACGCAAGGCGATGAGCTGCAACCAGGCGTGCAAAAAATGGTCAAGGTCTACCTGGCCGTGAAACGCCGCCTGCAGTCGGGCGACAAGATGGCAGGTCGCCACGGTAACAAGGGTGTGGTTTCCCGTATTGTTCCTGTGGAAGACATGCCATACATGGCCGACGGCACGCCAGCCGACGTTGTGCTGAACCCGCTGGGCGTTCCTTCGCGGATGAACGTTGGTCAGATTCTCGAGACTCACTTGGGCTGGGCTGCCAAGGGTCTGGGTATCCGCATCGGCGAAATGCTGAAGGCGCAAACCAAGGTCGAGCAAGTGCGCAAGTACCTGACGACGATCTACAACGACAACGGCCGTGCCGAAGAGTTGAACGACTTCGACGACGAAGAGATCATGAAGCTGGCGGAAAACCTGAAAAAAGGTGTTCCATTCGCCACGCCAGTGTTCGACGGCGCGAATGAAGAAGAGATCCGCCGCATGCTGGACCTGGCGTATCCGGACGACATCGCCAAGAACCTGGGCATGACCGCGTCGAAAAACCAGGTGACCATGTATGACGGTCGCACCGGTGAAGCGTTCGAGCGCAAGGTTACTGTCGGCGTCATGCACATGCTGAAACTGCATCACTTGGTTGATGACAAGATGCATGCGCGTTCGACCGGTCCTTACTCGCTGGTGACGCAACAGCCACTGGGCGGTAAAGCCCAGTTCGGTGGTCAGCGTTTCGGTGAGATGGAAGTCTGGGCACTGGAAGCGTATGGCGCGTCGTATGTCTTGCAAGAGATGTTGACCGTCAAGTCCGATGACGTGAATGGCCGTACCAAAGTGTACGAGAACCTCGTCAAGGGCGACCACGTGATCGACGCCGGCATGCCGGAATCGTTCAACGTGCTGGTCAAGGAAATCCGTTCGCTGGGTATCGATATCGACCTCGAACGCAACTAAACGACAGCACCCTGTCATTTGGTTTGGGAAACACAAAGCCCGGCTGGGAAACCACGCCGGGCAATGTAGTCTCAGGAATATAGAAATTTAATCACCTCTGGAGTGATACATGAAAGCACTGCTCGATCTATTCAAGCAAGTACAGACCAACGAGACCTTCGATGCAATCAAGATCGGTCTCGCTTCGCCTGAGAAAATCCGTTCGTGGTCCTACGGCGAAGTCAAGAAGCCGGAAACCATCAACTACCGTACCTTCAAGCCTGAGCGCGACGGCCTGTTCTGCGCCAAGATCTTTGGCCCGATCAAGGATTACGAATGCCTGTGCGGCAAGTACAAGCGCCTGAAACACCGCGGCGTGATCTGCGAAAAGTGCGGCGTCGAAGTCACGCTGGCCAAGGTGCGCCGCGAGCGCATGGGCCACATCGAGCTGGCTTCGCCGACCGCGCACATCTGGTTCCTGAAGTCGCTGCCGTCGCGTCTGGGCATGGTCCTGGACATGACCCTGCGGGACATCGAACGCGTGCTGTACTTTGAAGCATACGTCGTGACCGATCCAGGCATGACCCCGCTGAAGAAGTGCCAGATCATGTCGGAAGACGACTACGCCGCCAAGTACGAAGAGTACGGCGACGACTTCACCGCCTTCATGGGCGCCGAAGGTATCCGTGAACTGCTGCGCTCGATCGACATCCACCGCGATGCCGAAACCCTGCGCGTGGAACTGAAGGAATCGAAATCCGAAGCCAAGATCAAGAAATACGCGAAGCGCCTGAAAGTGCTGGAAGCGTTCCAACGTTCGGGCATCAAGCCTGACTGGATGATCATGGAAGTGCTGCCAGTGCTGCCGCCGGAACTGCGTCCGCTGGTACCGCTGGATGGCGGCCGTTTCGCGACCTCGGATCTGAACGATCTGTATCGCCGCGTCATCAACCGTAACAACCGTCTGAAACGCCTGATGGAGCTGCGCGCTCCAGAGATCATCACGCGCAACGAAAAGCGCATGCTGCAGGAAGCGGTCGATTCGCTGCTGGACAACGGCCGTCGCGGCAAAGCGATGACCGGCGCCAACAAGCGTCCGCTGAAATCGCTGGCAGAGATGATCAAGGGCAAGGGCGGCCGTTTCCGTCAAAACTTGCTGGGCAAACGCGTCGATTACTCCGGTCGTTCGGTCATCGTCGTGGGCCCGCAATTGAAACTGCATCAGTGCGGCTTGCCGAAACTGATGGCGCTGGAACTGTTCAAACCATTCATTTTCAATAAACTGGAACTGATGGGGCTGGCGACCACGATCAAGGCAGCGAAAAAGCTGGTTGAGATTCAAGAGCCGGTCGTATGGGACATCCTGGAAGACGTGATCCGTGAACATCCGATCATGTTGAACCGAGCCCCGACCTTGCACCGTCTGGGTATCCAGGCGTTCGAGCCAGTCCTGATTGAAGGCAAGGCCATCCAGCTGCACCCGCTCGTCTGCGCCGCATTCAACGCCGACTTTGACGGTGACCAAATGGCGGTCCACGTTCCTCTGTCGATCGAAGCGCAGATGGAAGCACGCACCCTGATGCTGGCATCGAACAACATCCTGTTCCCGTCGAACGGCGAGCCGTCGATCGTGCCTTCCCAGGATATCGTGCTGGGTCTGTACTACGCGACCCGCGAAGCGATCAATGCGAAGAACGAAGGGATGATGTTCCCTGACGTGTCGGAAGTGATCCGCGCCTACGACAACAAGGAAGTCGAACTGACGACCCGCGTGACCGTGCGTATTACCGAATACCCGAAGAACGCCGAAACGGGCGAATTCGAGAAGACGGTCACGCGCTACGAAACGACGATCGGCCGTGCGATCCTGTCGGAAATTCTGCCGAAAGGCCTGCCTTTCTCGGTGCTGAACCGCGCGCTGAAAAAGAAAGAAATTTCCAAACTGATCAACACGTCGTTCCGCAAGTGCGGCCTGCGCGCCACCGTGGTGTTCGCAGACAAACTGATGCAATCGGGTTTCCGCCTGGCGACACGCGCCGGTATCTCGATCTGCGTCGACGACATGCTGGTACCGCCTCAAAAAGTTACCCTGATCGCGACGGCCGAATCGGAAGTCAAGCAGATCGAACAGCAATACGCCTCGGGTCTCGTGACCGCCGGCGAGCGTTACAACAAGGTCGTCGATATCTGGGGCAAGACCTCCGATGAAGTCGGCAAGGCCATGATGGACCAGCTCAAAGTCGAAGACGTGATCCGCCGCGACGGCACCAAGTCGACGCAAGAATCGTTCAACGCCATTTACATGATGGCCGACTCCGGTGCGCGCGGTTCCGCAGCCCAGATTCGCCAGTTGGCCGGTATGCGTGGTCTGATGGCCAAACCGGATGGCTCGATTATCGAAACGCCGATTACCGCGAACTTCCGCGAAGGTCTGAACGTTTTGCAGTACTTCATTTCGACCCACGGTGCGCGTAAAGGTCTGGCCGATACGGCGCTGAAAACGGCGAACTCCGGTTACCTGACGCGTCGTCTGGTTGACGTGACGCAAGACTTGGTGGTGATCGAGGACGATTGCGGCACCATGAACGGCGCCGTCATGAAGGCACTGGTCGAAGGTGGTGAAGTCATCGAACCGTTGCGTGACCGTATCCTCGGCCGCGTGGTGGTGCATGACGTCGTCAATCCTGAAACCCAGGAAACGCTGTACGAAGCCGGTACCCTGATGGACGAAGACATGGTCGAAGAGATCGAGCGTCTGTCCATCGACGAAGTCAAGGTCCGCACGCCACTGACTTGCGACACGCGCTTCGGCCTGTGCGCCAAGTGCTATGGCCGCGACCTGGGCCGCGGCATGCTGGTCAACGCCGGCGAAGCCGTCGGTGTGGTGGCAGCGCAGTCGATTGGTGAACCGGGTACCCAGCTGACCATGCGTACGTTCCACATTGGTGGTGCGGCATCGCGTGCGGCAGTGGCATCGTCGGTGGAAGCCAAGTCGAACGGTACCATCCGCTTCACGGCAACCATGCGTTACGTGACGAACGGCAAGGGCGCGCAAATCGTCATTTCCCGTTCCGGCGAAGTGCTGATCACCGACGACCATGGCCGTGAGCGTGAGCGTCATAAAGTACCGTACGGTGCGACCCTGATCGTCAAGGACGGCATGGTCATCAAGGCCGGTACGGCCCTGGCAACGTGGGATCCGCTGACCCGTCCGATCATTACCGAATACGCCGGTCAAGTGCGTTTCGAGAACGTCGAAGAAGGCGTCACCGTCGCCCGTCAGGTCGACGAAGTGACCGGTCTGTCCACCCTGGTGGCGATCGATGCGAAACGTCGCGGTTCGTTGACGAAAACGTTGCGTCCGCAAGTCAAGCTGATCAACGACGCGAACGAAGAAGTCAAGATCGCCGGCACCGAACACTCGGTGGCGATCGGCTTCCAGGTCGGCGCGCTGATCATGGTCAAGGACGGTCAACAGGTATCGGTTGGTGAAGTGCTGGCACGTATTCCTACCGAATCGCAAAAAACGCGCGATATTACCGGTGGTCTGCCACGCGTTGCGGAACTGTTCGAAGCGCGCTCGCCGAAAGATGCCGGTATGCTGGCGGAAGTCACGGGTACGGTTGCGTTCGGTAAAGAAACCAAGGGCAAGCAGCGTCTGGAAATCACGGACATGGACGGCAACAAGCATGAGTTCTTGATCACCAAGGACAAACAAGTGCTGGTGCATGACGGCCAAGTCGTGAACAAGGGCGAGATGATCGTGGACGGCCCGGCCGATCCGCAAGACATCCTGCGCCTGCTGGGTATCGAAGCGCTGGCACGTTACATCGTTGACGAAGTGCAAGACGTGTACCGTCTGCAAGGCGTGAAGATCAATGACAAGCACATCGAAGTGATCGTGCGTCAGATGCTGCGTCGCGTACAGATCGTCAATGCCGGCGACACCAACTACATCGTTGGCGAGCAGGTAGAGCGTTCGGAACTGCTGGACGAGAACGATCGCATGGCCGTTGAGAACAAGATTCCAGCGACCTACGAAAACGTCTTGTTGGGTATTACCAAGGCATCGCTGTCGACCGATTCGTTCATCTCGGCCGCATCGTTCCAGGAAACCACCCGCGTGCTGACCGAAGCGGCGATCATGGGCAAGCGCGATGGTCTGCGCGGCCTGAAAGAGAACGTCATCGTCGGCCGTCTGATTCCTGGCGGTACGGGCCTGGCCTTCCACCGCGCACGCAAAGAGAAAGAAGCGTGGGAAGTGGAAGAGCGTCAAGCGCTGCTGCTGGCTGAGAAAGCCTCGATGGCTGGCGAAGCTGCCGAAGCGCTGCAGGACATCGAGACCCAGCAACACCACGGCGACGAAGCGTAATCCACGCTGCTAGCTGACAAGAACGGCACCTTCGGGTGCCGTTTTTTTTCGTCTTGAGATAAGTCAATCAGACCGCGTGGTCCGCGTAGCCATCGGGCCGGATCAACAGGCTTTTGATGCCGGCCAGTTGCGGGCAGCCGGGTTTGATCGTCAACGAAGTAAGCCAGGCCGCATCGAAACGATACGGCTGTACCGCGTGGGCTATATCGCCAACGGACAGCTGCAGCCATTTTCCTGCGTGCAGCAGTTCATGGATGCCCACGGCCGTGCCGTCGGCCAGGCGCAGCAGCCAGTCGGGCACGCGCCGGCCGCTCCAGTCTGCGTTGCCGATGCTGGCGTCAGAGGCCAGCGGGACGGGATAGCGCACGCCAAAGCCGGACAACTCGCTGGCCAGCGAACGGTTCACGTCCGGCTGCGCCAGCATGTCGCTGATGGTGGCGCGCAGGGCCAGGGTACGTTCGTCAAAACGCGTCAGCATGGCCGTTTGCGCGAGCGTATTGTGCTGCAAGGACACGCCGACGGGATGGCGCTCCGCATGGTAGCTGTCGAGCAGGCTGTCCGGCGCATAGCCCTTGAGCACGCCTGCAAGCTTCCACCCCAGATTCATCGCGTCCTGCATACCCACGTTCATGCCCTGGCCACCAGCCGGCATGTGGATGTGAGCGGCATCGCCGGCCAGGAAGACGCGGCCCTGGCGGTAGCGCCGCGCCAGCCGTGTTTCGTCGCTGAAGCGCGATAGCCAACTGGCGTCATGCAGGCCGAAATCGTAGTCCGCGATGGCCGTGCTGGCCTGCGACAATTCCTCCACGGTGGCCGCTTCCCCTGCCACGGCTTGGGGATGGCGCGCATTCATGGTGATGACGCGGTGGCGGCCTTGCCCCAGCGGCACGATCATCAGGCTGCCCGCTGCGTTCGTCAGAGACAGCATGGGTGACGCGGGCGGATGACGCAGCTGTACATCTCCCATGAGCATGCTGCAGGTGGCCGCCACGCCGTCGAAGGCGATGCCCGCCTGCTGGCGCACGAGGCTGCGCCCGCCATCGGCACCGACCAGGTAACGGGCACGCAGGCAAAACGGGACGCCGTCGCGCGTGCCGGCTACCGTGACGCGATCAGCATCCTGCTGTGTCTGCTCCACGAGCGCGCCGCGAACAATCGCCACGCCATCTTCCAGCAATTGCTCTTCCAGCAGGCGCTCCGTCGTGCTTTGCGGCAGGAACAAGGTGTAGGGATGGGGCGTGTCGAAGCAGGAAAAGTCGAGGCGGGTATCGAGGCCCGCATAATGGCCGCTGGAAAAGGACGTGCCCAGCGCGACAAAACGCCGGTCCAGTCCCCGCAAGCCCAGCATTTCCAAGGTGCGTCCATGGATGGTCAGCGCGCGCGAATGCGCGCTGCGTTGCGGCCGCCGCTCCAGGATGGCCACGCGGATGCCGGCCAGGCGCAATTCGCAGGCCAGGGTCAGGCCGACGGGACCGGCTCCCACGATGATGACTTCGATATCGCTATTGTGCATGTCACTCCAAATCTAACGTTGTTAGCCTACGCAAAATGGTAAACTAACGACGTTAGAGTTTCAAGGAAAATGACAGGAAAATGAAAATTCAACGCGAAGCCGTGGTGGCCAGGGCGCTCGAGCTGCTGGATGAAGTGGGTATCGAGGGCTTGACCATGCGTCGCCTGGCCGACGCGATGGGCATCAAGGCCGCTTCGCTGTACTGGCATTTTGCGAACAAGCAGGCTTTGCTCGATGGCATGGCCGACGTGCTGATCGAAGACGTGGCAAGGAACGTCGATGGGGATGCGGGCTGGGAAGCGCGGCTGCGCCAGGTGGCGGCGCAAATGCGCGCGGCTTTATCCGCCCGCCGCGATGGCGTGCGCGTCTTTGGCGGCACCTATGTGATATCGGAAAACGTGTTTCGCGTCGCCGAAGCTTTAATCGGCCCCATGCGTGCAGCCGGGGCATCGGAGAAATTGGCCAGCTGGAGCGCATTTACGCTGTTATATTATGTGCTCGGTTTTGTCATGGAAGCGCAAGGCGCGGGACCGGGAAGCGCCGCCATGAATACCTTATCGAGCCGGCGTGCCGATTTCGCCTCCATGGCGGCCGACCGTTATCCACACGTGCTCGCTTCTATGGACGCCATTTTTAATGCGGAAATCGACGATCGTTTTAATGCGGGGCTCGATTTGATTATGATCGGTTTGCAGGAAAAAATTAAAATGAATCAAGGCGTAGATAGCTGATCTATCGGGTATCTGGATGCGTTGTTATCGAATATATTCACATACATCCATTTTTTTCCGCGTATTTTACTGTTGCCTTGTTCACCTTGTGGTGAGCACTCACTTTGACCTCCCTCATCGGCGCCATTGCGAATCGTGCCGTGGCCTGTCCGGCGCTGCCGGGTACAGCCGGCATGGACCGCACGGGTCAAGGCCGCACACGTGTTGCGCAAATACCCGCCATGGCTGTACCACGCCAATTATCAGTTTATTCATGCTAAGATTTGGCGCATGATTGCCCAAGCCCTGTTTACTCCCGCCCAGCAGAAACTGCTGGGTTTGCTCTTTGTCCGCGTGAATGAAGGCTTTCACTTGAACGAGATCATGCGCTTGACGGGCATGGGCAGCGCGTCGGCACAGCGCGAGCTGCGCCGCCTGCATGAGTCCGGCCTGATCACGTCGGAGCGGATTGGCAATGTGCGGCGCTTCTGGCCCAACAAGGAAAGTCTCGTGTATCCCGAGTTGAGCGGACTGGTGCAGAAAACCTTCGGCATCGTCGGCGTGCTCAGCACGACCCTGGCGCCCTTGCGTGCCCAGCTGCATCTGGCATTCGTGTCGGGCGCCACGGCGAAGGGGCAGGACATGCCTGGCAGCGCCATCGATTTGCTGCTGGTGGGCGAAGAAGCCAATTATGGCGATCTGTTGACGGGATTGGCCCCGGCCGAGCGAACCTTACGGCGTAAAATCAATCCCAACCTGTATACGCTGGCCGATTATCGCCGACGCCTGCGTGAAGGCCAGCCATTTCTGCTGCAGGTATTACAGCAGCCGAAGCTGTTTGTTATCGGCGATGAATCGCTATTGCATGCCATGGCATTGCCGGATTCCTCAATGCAAACGAATGACATGCCATCTGTATTCTAAAGGCCGGGCCTGAAAAGCAGTTTCTGCTATAAAGTGAAATTGTTTGCTGGAATAATATCTGAGGCGGATAGATCGTATGATGAACAAATTACAGGCTTTCGGTTTAATTGTTTCCCAGGCGGTGCGCGGAGAATTAACGTTTCCCACGAGTGTTAATTCCGCACTGCAATTGCAATTGGCCCTGGCTGAACCGGACTGCCATATCGACCATGCGATCAAACTGGTACTGGCCGAGCCCTTGCTGGCGGCGCGCACGGTTGCGCTGGCCAACTCGGCCGTGTACAGCCGCGGCGATGCGGCGCCCGTGACCAGCGTGCGCGCCGCCGTCATGCGCATGGGTTACCGCAATCTGTATGCGCTGGTGGCGGCCATGGTGGTGCGCCAGTTCGGCAGCAAGATCATCGACCCCGTGCTGCGCCAGAAGGCGACCCAGCTGTGGGAGCACACGGCCCACGTGGCGGCGCTGGCGCACGTGCTTGCCCGCCGCGTGACGCACGTCGATGCCGACACGGCGTTGTTCGCCGGCATCGTGCATGAAGTGGGCGGTTTTTACTTGTTGTCGCGTGCCGATGAATTCCCCGGCCTGCTCGACGACGATGCGGATCACTGGATGGAGTCCGCCGAAGAAATCATCTCCCGCGAAGTCATGAAGAAGCTGCTGATCCCGCTGGCCGTGAGCGAAGCCATCGAAGGCTTGCGCGATGGCCTGCTGTCCATCCCGCCCGACTCCCTGCTCGATACCTTGTTGTTGGCCAAGCAACTGTCGCCCGTGCCGTCGCCCTTGCAGGTGACGTACGTGGAAATGCTCACGCCCTCCGATTCCGTCATCGATTTCATTATTGACAACGAAACCCTGCAAAGCATCCTGGCCGAATCGGCCGAGGAAGTGCGTTCGATGAGTGCGGCTTTGCTGGTGTAGCTGAAAACGCCACCGGCGAAAAAAAACGGCAGCGCCATCGAGGTGCTGCCGTTTTACCTTCAGGCGCTGCGTTTTACTTCTGCTGCGCGATCCACCGGTCGACTTTGGCTTCCAGCAGTTTCAGGGGCAGCGTGCCGTCGCCGAGCACCACTTCGTGGAACTTCGGCAGGCTGAACTTGTCGCCCAACGCTTGCTGGGCACGCTGGCGCAGTTCGACGATTTTCAGCGAACCGATCTTGTAGCCCAGCGCCTGGCCCGGCCAGGCCATGTAGCGTTCCGTTTCGCTCCTCGCCACGGCGTCATAGCCGAGGGTGTCGCGCATGTACTTGATCGTCTGCTCGCGCGTCCAGCCCTTGGTGTGCAAGCCCGTGTCGACCACCAGACGCACGGCGCGCAGCATCTCGTCGTTCAAATGGCCGAAATATTGGGCCGGATCCTCGAACAGGCCCATTTCCTTGCCCAGGGTTTCCGCATACAGGGCCCAGCCTTCCGTGAAGGCATTGTTGCCGCCGAAACGGCGGAAGTTCGGCAAGTCCATTTCTTGCACCAACGCCAGGTGGAAATGGTGGCCAGGCTTGCCTTCATGCAAGAACAAGGTGGTCATGCCCGTATCGCCATACAGTTTCGGATCGGTGACGACGGACCAGAACACACCGGGACGCGAACCGTCGGCGGCCGGCGCCGTGTAGTGGTCGGCGGCCGTGTCGCGGCTCAGTTCAGGTTCCAGGCGCAAGTCCAGCGGCGCTTTCGGCACCAGGGTGAACAGGGCGGGCAATTTACTGTCCAGCAGCACGTTCAGCTTGCGGTAGACGTCGAGCACTTCCTGCTCCGTCTTGAACGGGCGATATTTCGCCTGTTCCGAGACCCACACGGGCAAGCCCGCGGCCGGGCCGTTGTAGCCCATCTTCGGACCGACGATCGCGTATTGTTCCTGGATGCGTGCCACTTCGCGCAAGCCGATGGCGTGGATCTGCTCCGGCTTAAAGTCCGTCGTGGTGCTGCTGGCCACGCGCGCCTGGTACCAGGCAGCGCCATCAGGCAGGGCGCTCCAGCCGCTGCTCGTGCGGCCGGCCGGCAGGTAATCGCGTTCCATGAAGGTGGACAGGCGCTGCAGCGCAGGCATCAGCTTGTCCTGGATGGCGGCGGTGTAGCGTTTCGTCAGGCGCGCCTTGTCCGCCTCGGGAAAGTTGGCCGGCAAGTTCTTGATGGGCGTGTAATACACGCTATCCTGCGGCGTGGTGCTGACGAGTTTCTTGAATTGCGGCAGGGCCGACTCCGTCAGCGCTTTCGGCAGCACGATGCCCTTCTGCATGCCGACTCGCATGTTGGCGATGGCCTGGTCTATCCAGCCCGGCAACTGGCTGATACGGCTCAGGTAAGCGTCATACTCCTTGACCGAGGTCAAAGGCTGCGATGCCTCTCCGCCCGCATAATTAGCCAAGGTGACGGGCATGCTGTCCATCTGGTTCAGTGGCAGCAGGTATTCGGGGAAGCGCGCGAAGCTCAGTGCCGTCGCCAGTTCATAGTCGAGGATGTCGTAGTTGATCTGGTCCTGGTGCGACAGCTGCGCACGGGCAATGCTGCGCAGGGTCTTCTGATACTGGCGGTACAGGGCGAACTGTTTTGCGCGCGCGGCGGGCACGATGGCTGAACCGAGCTGGTCGTCAAAACGGTTGTCGCCGCTTTCTGTGGCATTGATCGGCTCGAAACGGGCCTGCGCATCGTAGTATGTGTCGGCCAGCACTTGCAGTTGCTGCTTCGCTTGCGGCGCGCTGACGGCCACGGTTTTGCCAGCGGACGGGGTCGCTTGCGCCATGGGCGCGTAGGCGAGCAGCAGGGAGATGGCCAGGGTGCCGAGGGTGCCGGCGGCAAAACGATGCTTCATGCGCGATGTCCTTTGTAAAGGAGGGAATGAACGGGGGCTTACTACGCCTGACAAAACCGTAGCGAGCGGAAGGAAGTTGTGGTTGAGAAGCGCAACTGTACGAAGGTACAGTGAGCATCGCAGACCGCAAATTACGACGCGCAGTAGGTTTTGATAGGCGTTCTTAGCAGGGTCGGGGTGGCCGGTCGCGAAGGAGCAGCCGGGGCGTAAGCATACGTCATTGCCCAGTGCGTTTGGATAAATTGTGCGGGAGGAATGTTGCTATTTTGCCGTAGGCGGGAGGGCCGCTTTCATGGCTTGCCAGTGGCTGCTGGTCAAGGGACGGCAGGCCGGGCAGGGCGTGGCGGCGATCAGGCTGCGGATCTGCTGTGCGCGCGCCGCCGTTTGCGGGTGCGAGGAAATCCATCCCGGCACCTTGGCTTGGTCTTTGTCGTCGAGCTTCTGGAAAAAACGCAGCATGCCGTCGGGATGGATCTTCGCGCTCTGCAAGGCCAGCAAACCCAGGCGATCCGCCTCTTCCTCCATGTCGCGGCTGAAATACAGGGTGCCGGCCTGGTGCGCCAGCATGGCGGCCACGGCGCTGATGTCGCCGATGGTCACGCCCACCAGGGCGCCCCAGCCCAGGCTGCTGATCATCTGCCGCAGCGAATGGCGCTGTTCCACGTGCTGCACTTCATGCGCGAGCACGCCTGCCAGCTCGCCCGGGTCACCCGCCTGGTGCAGCAAGCCCGTATGCACGACGATGATGCCGCCCGGCATGGCAAACGCGTTGACCGTGTCGTCCTGCTTGACCAGCCAGCGGTACTGGTAGCGCGACCCGGCCGTCAGCTTGCGGCCGATGTCCTGCACCGTCTGCTGCGCCACGCCGTTTTCAACGATGCCGCCCTGCGCGCGCACTTGCGCCAGGGCCAGTTCGCCCAGCTGCTTTTCCGTCGAGAGGGGAATCCATCCCGCCAGCGCGCCGATGGCGTTGCTTCCTTGCCACCACAACAGGGCGGTGGCGACGACGGCCGCGCCCGTCAAGCCGGCCAGCCAGCCCGACACTTGCCGCCGGTTGCGCTGGCGCTCGCCCCACAGGCGCTGCAGTTGCGGCTGCAGCGCGGCCGGCGCTTCGCGCAAGACGATGGCGATGTCGTCCGCCGTCAGCGGCTTGAGCGACGCTTGCCTGCCTTGCGCATCGAGCCAGTTGAGGAACAGTTCCGGCCCGTCGACACCGCCCACGCTGACGACCAGCTGCGCCACGTCCAGCGTGGGGCCGGGCGCATCGATGGCCAGCTGGCTGCCGAAGAAATGCGCGCTGACGGCCGTGCCCGCCGGGCCGCCATCGGGGCCGGCCAGCAGTGCCTGGAATGGCGTCATGCGGCGGCCTCGGCAAAGCGGCTTTCGTACAGGGCGGCCATCAGGTCGGACTGGCTGATGATGCCGGCCAGGCGTTCTTCCTCGTCGAGGATGGGGATATGGTGATAGCCGGCGTCGGCCATCAGCGGCACGAGGTCGATGATGGGCGTGCCGAGGCGGGCCGTGTGCGGCGACGGCGTCATCAGCTGGCCCACCACTTCCGGCTTGTCGCTGTGGGACAGGCCGCTGCGCTGCAGCAAGCCGCGCAGGCGCTGGCGCATGCCCTGATAATCGTCGAGCCCGCCGTGGTGCAGGAAATCCGTCTGCGTGATGATGCCGATGACGCGGCGTGCCCGGTTCACGACGGGCAGGGCGCCCACATCGTGCTCGCGCATGGTGCGCCAGGCAACATCGAGCGGCGTGCCGAATTCCACGCTGAGCACGTCTTTCGACATGATGTCGGCGCAAGTGACGACGCCGAAGCGTCGCTGGTAGGCGCGCATTTCCGTTTGCAGGAAGATCGCCTGCAAATCGTCGCGGCTGATGTCGAGCACTTCGCTGTGCTGGCGCAAGACGGCATCGAGGTCATCCGGTGAAAAGCCCAGGCGGTTGCTGGGCACGTCATCCTTTGTATCGTGCGGATGCGGCGTGACCAGTTGCTGGACGTGCGGGTAGCGGCGGCCCGTCAGATTGTTGTACAGCACGGCGCAGGCGACCAGCACGGCGGAATTGAACAGCACGGTGATGAAGACGAATTCAAAGCCCGCCGCATGCACGCTGGCGCCGCCGACGACGGTGGTGAGCGCGACGGCCCCGCCCGGCGGATGCAAACAGCGCAGGGCAAACATGGCGCCGATGGCCAGGCAGGCGGCCAGTGCCGCCACGCCAACACTGGATCCCAGCCATTTGACGCAGGCCATGCCGACCAGGCCGGAGACGACGTTACCGCCCACCACGGACCACGGTTGCGCCAGCGGGCTGGCTGGCAGGCAGAACAGCAGCACGGCCGAGGCGCCCATGGGGGCGATCAGGTAGACGCTGGCGCTGTCCGGGGCCAGCAGGAAATGGCAGATCAGGCCCGTCAGCAGCAGGCCGCAGATGGCGCCCGCGCAGGCGCGCAATTGTTCGCGGCGGCTGCCGTTGTTCGGTTGCGGCAGCCAGCGTGCCAGGAAAGAAGTCGTCATTGGGAGGGCGCGTTCGGGTCGCGTTGCTCAGTGTCAGTGTGAGCCCGATATTATCCCATGCGTTCCATTTCGCTGCCTGTGGGCATTAATCCTCGGCGCACACCGCTTGCAAGCCATGCCGCGTCAGCAGTTTCCTGGCGGCTGCGATGGCGCGCGCCGCCGGCTTGCTGCTGGCGCAGGCATAGATGTCATTGAGGACCGTCGCCGCATCTTTGCCCGTGACGGCGGCCATCAGCTCGGCCAGGTTGCGGTCGGAAAAGTGTTCGTACAGCAGGGCCAGCACGGCGCAATACGCCGTATCGGACATGCCGCCGGGATAGGCGTCGCGCAACATGCGCGCGGCGCCGGACAGCGTTGGGGGTAATATATCTGGCGTGCTCAAGCGGCGACTCCTCGGTGGCGCTGATACGCGCTTATACGTTTTCCGCATAAGCACAGTGCAATTAAATGGTGGATATTTCCTACAAGCAGGCATATTCTAAACAATCACGCCCGCTGGCAACTGTTCAGCTGGCTTCACGATTTCTCTCAGGAGCCCCGCATGCGCTTTTCCCTTCTTCTTGTCAGCCTGCTGCTTGCCGGTACCGCTATTGCCGCCGCCCCCACACCAGCCAACCCTGTCGCCACGCCGCATCTGCCCTACAACGCGGCGGCCGACGCCAAGGCCGACGTGGCCCGCGCGCTGGCCGAGGCCAAGGTGGCGCACGTGCCTGTCTTGCTGATCTTTGGCGCCAACTGGTGCGAGGATTGCCGCGCGCTCGACAAGGCCTTGAAGGAAGGCAAGAATGCCGAGTTGATGCAACAGCAGTTCAAGGTCGTCAAGGTCGACGTGGGTAACTTCGACCATAACCTGGACGTGGCGCAAGCCTATGGCAATCCGCTCAAGAAAGGCATCCCGGCTGCCGTGCTGGTCTCGAGCGACAACAACCAGGTGCTGTACGTCACCAAGGGCGGCGAACTGGCGAATGCCCGCCGCATGAGCGAGAGCGGCATTTATGATTTCTTCAAGCAAGCGGCGAGCGTGAAAGCGCCGGCGATTTAAGCGTTTTCCAACACTCCTTAAAACTCTTCCCACGCATCGCTGGCCGGCGCTTTCGGGCGCGCTGGCGTGGGCAGCATGGGCTTGTGCGCTGGCTGCCGAGGCTGCGGCGGCGCCGCATGCCCCGTTTCTTCCAGCTTGAAGACGCTGACCACCTGCGCCAGCCGGCCCGCCTGATCCTGCAGGGACTGGGCTGCCGCCGCCGCTTCTTCCACGAGGGCCGCATTTTGCTGGGTAGCGTCATCCATCTGCGTGACCGTGGCATTGACTTGCGCGATGCCCTGGCTTTGCTCCTGGCTGGCCGAAGCGATCTCTCCCATCAGGTCGGCCACCCTCTGCACGGAGACGACGATGTCCTGCATGGTGGCGCCGGCCGAGTCGACCAGCTTGCTGCCCGCTTCCACCTTGCTGCCCGAGTCGACGATCAGGTCCTTGATTTCCCTGGCTGCCGCCGCTGAGCGTTGCGCCAGGTTGCGCACCTCGGTTGCCACCACGGCAAAGCCGCGGCCCTGTTCGCCCGCACGGGCCGCCTCAACCGCCGCGTTCAGGGCGAGGATATTGGTTTGAAAGGCAATGCCGTCGATCACGCCGATAATGTCGGCGATCTTGCGCGAACTTTCCGTAATCGCGCCCATCGTCTGCACCACTTGGCCGACCACTTCGCCGCCCTTGACGGCGTGGCTCGAGGCCGATACCACCAGCTGATTCGCCTGGCGCGCGTTGTCCGCATTCTGTTTCACGGTCGACGTCAGCTCTTCCATGGCCGCCGCCGTTTCTTCCAGGCTCGATGCCTGGGCTTCCGTGCGGGCCGACAAGTCCAGATTGCCCGACGCGATCTGGCTCGATGCGCTGGCAATGGACCCGGTACTGTCGCGAACTTCGCGTATCGTCACATTCAGCGATGCGACGAAGCGGTTGAAGGCGGCCGCCAGCGCGCCGACCTCGTCTTCCGATTCCACGGGCATGCGGCGGCTCAGGTCGCCATTCCCGCTGGCGATTTCGCTGAGCATGTCCGCTGCCCGCGCGACGGGCGCGGCAATGGCGCGGCTGATGACATAAATGATGCACAGGGCGATGCCGCCACCGACCAGGCCGGCAATCAGGGCGGCGATCAGGGCCGAGCGCGTGACATTGCCCAGCACTTCCGCTTCCGGCACTTCGGCCATCACATACAGATTCAATTCCGGCACGAAGGAGGCGGCGACGAACTGGCGTCCCGCAGGCGCGTCGTAGATGGCGTACGCGTATTTGTTGCCCGTCAGCAGGCTCTTGCTCAGCGTATCGCTAAAGCCGGGCAAATCCTTGAGTGCATGCTTGCCGTCGGCCAGGGCCGTGTCGCGGTGCACCAGCAGTATGCCATTGGCGCGCGCCAGGTAGACGTGGCCCGTCTGGCCGATCTTGTAGCTGCGGATGGTGTCGGCCAGCGCATTGATGGACAAGCCCAGGCCGGCCGCGATCTGCTTGCCGCCCGCCGTCTTGCCGCGCGCATTCAGGTACAGCATCAGGTCGCTGGAATGCTCGGCCTTGTCGATGTCGAGCGTATAGGCCTTGTCGCCAGCCAGCAAGCCGTAAAACCACTGGTCTGCCGCCTGGTTCTTGTCCAGGGTGCGCAGCAAGCCTTCCGTGGTGAAATACTTACCCGTGCTGGCAGAAGCCCAGTTGATCGAGGCGGCCTTGTTCTTGTCCTTGACCACGGTGGCGTAGCGCTGGAAGGTGGCGATGCCGCTGTCGGGCAAGCCGGCGTCTTCCCAGTCTTGCAGATAAACATCGTTGGCCATGGTTTGCACCACGGACAGGGGCTGGCTGATCTGACGCAGCACGTCGTTGCGGATCTCGCCCACCTGCGCCGGCAACTCCTGGCTGACGACGCGTTCGCGCACGTAATCGCTGCTCATGCGCACGCTGAGGAAAGACGAAATCGCCATGAAGAGCAGCAGGCACAAGCCCATGCTGAACAGGAGTTTTTTCTGGATGGAGAGGCGGCGGAGCAGAGACATGGAAGACCTTGGATGATGGCCTGCACAATAGATAGAAAAGCGGGCAGGCAAGCGGACAGTATACCGGCCGGGTCTGGTGACATGCCGCACCATTGCTGCTTTTCGTTCATTTATGTTGCATTGCGGCAACGTTGTTTTCCACGTTGGCCCGGCATGGCCGGCAAACGTCTCAGGCAGGCAAGCCGTGGGCGATCAAGGCCAGCGGCAATTCCGTGCTGCATTTGATTTGTTCCATGGAAAAGGCGGACGACACGCCTGTCAGCTGCACGGCCTTGATGAGCTTTTTATAGAAGGTATCGTAACCTTTGATATCGGTGGTGACGACTTTCAGCAGGTAGTCGATGTCGCCGCTCATGCGGTGAAATTCCTGTACCTCAGGCAAGACGATGACGGCGGCGGCGAAGCGGCGCAGCCATTTTTCATCGTGCTGGCCCGTGCGCACGCTGACGAAGACGGTCACGGGCAAGCCCACTTTTTGCCGGTTGACGATGGCCACGCGGCTTTCGATATAGCCTTCTTCTTCCAGCCGCTTGACCCGCTTCCAGCACGGCGTGCTGGACAGGCCGATCTTCTCGCTGAGGGCGGCGATCGACAGGGTGCCGTCCTGCTGCAGGGCGGCGAGGATGGCGCAGTCGAATTTGTCGAGCGGGGCGTTTGGTGAATTCATTTTGCTATTCCGGTTTTTATGGCATGAACATGCTGCATAGTAGCGTAGTTGCAGTGTCTTTTGGCATATCTTCACGGGGGCAGGCCGGTAGACTATCCATATGTTCCAGCCGCCTGCGCTGCGCCCTTTTCATAGAATACTCGGACTGCCATCATGAAAGAAATCTACCTCGACAGCAATGCCACCACTTGCGTGCTGCCCGCCGCCGTTGCCGCCGCCCGGCAAGCGATGGAGCAGGGCTATGGCAATCCCAGCAGCACTCACGCCACGGGACTGCAGGCCAAGGCCATGATGGATGGCGTGCGCCAGCGCGCCAGCGGCCTGCTGGGCGTGGGTGACGGCCGCTTGATGTTCAATAGCGGCGCCACCGAAGGCATCCAGACGGCCGTGCTGTCGGCCCTGTGTGCGCTGCGCGAACGGCGCGATGCGGGCAAGCGCATCGGCAGCCTGCTGCTGTATGGCGCGACCGAGCACAAGGCCGTGCCGGAGAGCCTGGCGCACTGGAATCGCCTGCTGGGCCTGAACCTGGAAATACGCAAGCTGCCCGTCGATGCGCAGGGGCTCCACGATCTGCAGGCACTCGATGCGCTGATCGGCGACGCGGCCATGCTGTGCACGATGGCGGCGAATAATGAAACGGGCGTCGTCAGCGATTTGTCCGCCATCGCCCAGCTGCTGCAGGAGCGGGGCGCCGATGCCTACTGGATGGTCGATTGCGTGCAGGCGCTGGGCAAGCTGAAACTGAACCTGGCCGCCACGCGCATCGATTACGCGCCGTTTTCCGGCCACAAGCTGTATGCGCCCAAGGGCATCGGCATGCTGTATGTGCGCGCCGGCGCACCGTTCACGCCGCTGATGATGGGCGGCGGCCAGGAAGCGGGCCTGCGCTCGGGCACGGAAAACATGGCCGGCATCGCCGCCCTCGGCGCCGTCCTGGCCGCGCTGGACGATGGCAAGACCTTCCGCAGCCACGCCGACCTGGCCGTGTTCCGCGAGCGTCTGACGGTCAGCCTGGAACAGGCTTTCCCCGGCATCGTCTTCAATATGCCAGTCGAACTGTCGCTGCCGACGACGCTCAATTTTTCCGTACCAGGCTTGTCCTCGAAAGAGCTGCTGGACCTGTTCGACGCGGCGCGCGTGCGCGTCAGCTCGGGCAGCGCCTGTTCCGCCGCCAAGGCGCTGCCTAGCTATGTGCTGGAAGCCATGCACGTGCCGCAATGGCGCGCCAGTTCCGCCATCCGTCTGTCGTTCGGTCCCCTGATCGATGCGGCGACGGTTAGCGCCGCCTGCGCGCGCATCGAGCGTTGCGGCGAAGCGCTGCGCAGCAGCTGTCTGCTGCCGTCGGCGCTGGCGCCATCGCCGCAGGACGGCATAATCCAGCTGAGCGTCGACGGTCAGTGCACCTGGCTGCTCAGCGACGCGGCCAGCGCCAGTTGCGTCGTCATCGATCCCGCCGCCGCGCTCGTGCCGCGCCTGGCCGCTTTCATCCGCTGCCAGCACCTGGCCTTGCGCGCCATCGTGCACACGACGGCGCCCGCCGACCATGGCGCCGCGCGCCTGGCGCTGCTGCAGGAACTCGCTATCGAACAAGTCGGCCACGTCGATATCGACGGTGAGCTGGCACTGGGTGAGCAGCGCCTGCGCCGCATCGAATGCGGCGAGACCCACGTCTACCTGCTGGGGCAGCATTTCGCCTTCATCGGCACCCTGGCGCCGGAGGCGTTGACGCCCTTGCTGGATGCGGCACTGGTGACGCAGGATACCGTGCTGTGCGCGTCAGGCGACGACGGCAGCATCTGCGGCACCGTGCGCACCGCATGCGAAGGCGGGGCTGCCGCCAGTGAACTGCAGCTTGATGCGGCCGCCTTGCCCGCCTTCCTGCGCCAGCATCCCGACGCCATCCTCGTCGACGTGCGCGAAGCGTATGAACACGCGGCGTGCGCCGGCACGGTGTTCGAGGGCTGCGAGGTGCGCAGCGTACCGCTGAGCCGCCTGGCAGGACAGGTGGCAGCATGGCTGCAGCAGCCGCAGCGCCCGCTGGTCTTTTTCTGCCGCAGCGGCAACCGCAGCGCGCGCGCCGCCGCCTGCCTGCGCCGTCTCGGTCACGGCGCGGCATGGCAACTCAACGGCGGCATGGCGATGGCGGACGCCACGCGCCACCCGCTGGCCATCGCTGCCTGAGCGGTTTGAACTTTCCTCCTTGAAATATTGCACCGTGCCATCATTGGCACGGTGCCCGTCGCGCCTTTTCTCCCATTCATTTCCTCCCGGCATGTTTCTGCCACTCAACGCGCTGATTTCTTTGCCGGGACCTCCCTAAAACACCGGGTATGTACGCTAGCGCACGGTCTTGCACACAGGGCGCACCTACGATGAAGTTCAGAAAATCTCCCTATACCCTGAGATTCGTCGCAACGCTCCGGCGCTTCGCTTTCCGTCTTCGCCAGTGTCCGATCGTGTTCTTCCAGACTGGGCCCGCATGACGGTGGCCGCTGGTTGCCTGCGCGCACCTAGCGAGGCCCAAGTTGAAAGAGTACACAGCAGTTGTCACGCAGCAGATCAAGGAACAGATTTCCAAAGTCAAAGAAATCTTCCGCGACCATCCCCTTGCAACGGACACCTTCGACGCCGCGCGCGACGATGCCTTGCCCCTGCGTTCGGAATTATTCAGTGCCATGCAGATGGCCATCCATGGCAAGAACGTGGCCGCCGGCCACGCGGTGGGCAAGCACCATGGCCGCGACCGCCTTTTGGCGCGCCTGGCCGACAATGCGGCCCTGATCACGGCTACCGTCAACGAGTTGACGGCCACGGTGAAAAGCGGACGCCAGGTCACGCCCGCCTCGGAGTGGCTGCTCGATAATTTTTACCTGATCGAGGAGCAGATCCGCACCACGCGGCGCCACTTGCCGAAGAACTACAGCAAGGAGCTGCCACGGCTGAGTTCCGGCGTGGATGCGGGCTGCCCGCGCGTGTATAAAATCGCGCTGGAAATCATCTCGCACGGCGATGGCCGCGTCGACCTGGAAAACCTGTGCCACTTCGTCGAGGCTTACCAGGACGTCGCCACCTTGACCTTGGGTGAACTGTGGGCCGTGCCCATCATGCTGCGCCTGGCCCTGATCGAGAACCTGCGCCGCGTCGCCGCGCGCGTGGCCGACGACCGCATGCAGCGCGACCTGGCCAATACCTGGGCCGACCAGATGACGGAGATCGCCGAGCGCAATCCCAGCGGCTTGATCCTGCTGGTGGCCGACATGGCCCGTTCGAATCCGCCGATGACCAGCGCCTTCGTGGCCGAATTGTCGCGCCGCCTGCAGGGACAGAGTTCCTCGCTGACCCTGGCGCTGTCGTGGCTGACACACAAGCTGGCCGAGTCGGGCCTCACCATCGAGCAGCAGATCCAGTCCGAGATCGGGCAGCAGGCGGCCGACCAGGTCTCGATCGCCAACAGCATCGGCAGCCTGCGTTTTCTCGGCACCATGGATTGGCAGGAGTTCGTCGAGACCATGAGCGTGGTCGAGCAAACCTTGCGCCTGGACCCGGCCGGTACCTATGGCTTGATGGATTTCGCCACGCGCGACAGCTACCGCCACGCCATCGAACGCATCGCCAAGCGCAGCGCGCGCAGCGAAGTGGAAGTGGCCGAGATGGTGGTGCAACTGGCGCACACGCACGGCAACGGCAATGACGCGCGCCGTGGCCATATCGGCTTTTACCTGGTCGGGCGCGGCGCGCTGGTGCTGGAAAAGCAGGCCGGCGCCAGGCTGCCCTTCATCGAGGCGCTGCAGCATACGGCGCGCGCCGCGCCGCTGGCCGTCTACCTCGGTGCAATCTCGTTCCTGACCCTGGCGACGAGCGCCTTGCTGCTCGAGCGCGCCGTGCGCCACGGCGTGCAGGGCTGGCCCCTGGCGGCGCTGGGTGCGCTGGCGCTGCTGGGCAGCAGCCAGTTGGCCGTGGCCGTGGTGAACTGGCTGGCAACCCTGATGACGTCGCCGCATCCGCTGCCGCGCATGGATTACCAGACCGGCATTCCGTCCGATGCGCGCGGCATCGTCGTGGTGCCGACCCTGATCTACAGCGAGGAAAACGTGGCGGCCCTGTGCGAGGCGCTGGAAGTGCGTTATCTCGCCAACCGCGACCCGAACCTGCGTTTTTGCCTGCTGACGGACTTCGTCGACGCGCAGGCGCAAACGATGCCGGGCGACGAAGCCCTGCTGCGCCAGGCGCAGGAGACCATCCGTGGCTTGAACGAGAAATACCGCGTGGAGGGGGCCGAGTTCAAGGACAATGGCGATCCGGCCGAACGCGAAGAGCTGGGCCATGTGGGGCCGTTCCTGCTGCTGCATCGTCCGCGTTTGTGGAATTCGCAGCAAAATGCGTGGATGGGGCAGGAGCGCAAGCGCGGTAAATTGTCCGACCTGCACGCGTTTTTGCGCGGCGGCGCGCGCGACAAATTCTCGCTGGTGGAAGGCGAGTTGCGCGGCCTGCGCACGATCAAATACGTGATCACGCTCGACACCGATACGCAGCTGCCGCGCGACGCGGCGCGCGAATTCATCGCCACCATGATGCACCCGCTGAACCGTCCCGTGCTGGACGCGGCCGGCACGCGTGTGGTGGCCGGCTACGGCATCCTGCAGCCGCGCGTGGCTGTCGCGCTGCCCAGCGCGAACGCGTCGCGCTACGAGCTGCTGTGCGGCGGCGAACCGGGCATCGACCCGTACACGCGCACCGTCTCGGACCTGTATCAGGACGTGTTTTATGAAGGCTCTTTCATCGGCAAGGGCATCTACGACCTCGACATGTTCGAGCGCGTGCTGGGCCAGCGCCTGCCCGACAATAAAATCCTCAGCCACGATTTGCTGGAAGGCTGTTATTTGCGCGCCGGCCTGCTCAGCGACTCGCAGCTGTATGAAGAATACCCGGCCCGCTACGATGCCGACGTGAGCCGCCGCCAGCGCTGGATCCGCGGCGACTGGCAGCTGATCGGCTGGCTGCTGGGCCGTGTGCCGGGCCGCGCCGGCAAGCGCGAACGCAATCCTTTGTCGATGCTGTCGCGCTGGAAGCTGTTCGACAACCTGCGCCGCAGCGTCGTGGCGCCGGCCACCACCGTGTCGCTGCTGCTGGTGTGGGGTTTCTTGCCGCACGTGGCGTTCTGGAGCGCGGCCGTGCTGGCCATCATCTTCCTGCCGCCCGTGTTTTCGGCCCTGTACGATCTGTTGCGCAAACCGCGCGACACCCTGTGGCGCCAGCATCTGGCCGCCTTCGAGCGGCGCTGCGGCGTGCAGTTTTCGCACGCCATGCTGACCCTCGTCTTCCTGCCATATGAAGCCTGGATCAGCCTGGACGCCATCGCCCGCACCTTGTGGCGCCTGGGCGTGTCGCACAAACATTTGCTCGACTGGCGCGCCTCGAACCTGCACAGCTCTTCCGGCTCGCAGTCCGACAGCTGGCGCGCCATGTGGTGTTCGCCCGCGCTGGCGCTGGCCACCTTTGCTGCCTTGCTGGCCTGGCGTCCTGCAGCCTTGCCCGCTGCCGCCGTGGTGCTGCTGCTCTGGCTGGCCGCGCCCGCCATCGCCTGGTGGATTAGCCGCCCCATCGAGCGGGCCGTGGCGCGCCTGTCGGCCGAGCAGGGACGTTTCCTGCATGGCGTGGCGCGCAAGACCTGGGCGTATTTCGATACCTTCGTCGGGCCGGACGACCACTGGCTGCCGCCCGATAACATGCAGGAGCATCCGAACCTCGTGGTGGCGCATCGCACCTCGCCGACAAATATCGGCCTGGCGCTGCTGGCCAACCTGACGGCCTACGATTTCGGCTATCTCACCCTGGGCCAGCTGGTCGAGCGCAGCCGCGCCACCTTGCACAGCATGGGTGAGCTGGAGCGCTTCCAGGGCCATTTCTATAACTGGTACGACACGCAAACGCTCAAGGCGCTGCAGCCGATGTATATCTCGACGGTCGACAGCGGCAACCTGGCCGGCCATCTGCTGACCTTGCAGCCGGGTCTGGTGGAACTATATGACGCTCCCATCATCGGCGCGCAGGTGGTGCAGGGTATCCGCACGACGGCGCAGGTGCTGCAGGAATTCATCGCCGCCGAAGGCGAGGGCAAGGCCATGCGTGAGAGCATGAGCCTGCTGCAGGCGCCCGCCGCGCCCGCTACCCTGGCCGAATGGCATGCCTATCTGAATGCCGCGAATGGCGCGGCCGATGCGCTGCTGTCGCTGACCCTGCAAAGCGAGGATGGCGAACTGTCCATGTGGACGGGCGCGCTGGCGCGCCAGTGTCGCGCGGCGCTGGCCGAATTGTTGCAACTGGCGCCGTGGGCGGCGCAGGCGGGCGTCGATCCTGCGTGGCTGCGCGTGCCGACCCTGCGCGAACTGGCCAACCTGGAGGTGCCCGAAGGCACGCCATCGGAGCTGGCCGTCTTGCTGGCGCAGGGCCGCGAACAGGCGGGCCGCCACATGCGCGACATCGCCCACGCGGCGGGCCAGGCGCGCGACTTTGCGCAGATCGAATACGGCTTCCTGTACAACCCGTCGACCAAATTGCTGGCCATCGGCTACAACGTCAGCGAACGGCGCCTGGACCCCAGCTACTACGATTTGCTCGCCTCCGAAGTGCGTCTAGCCAGCTTCATCGCAATCGCCCAGGGGCAGCTGCCGCAGGAGCACTGGTTCGCCCTGGGCCGCCAGCTGTGCATGGTGGCCGGCCAGCCCGTGCTGCTGTCGTGGAGCGGTTCGATGTTCGAGTACCTGATGCCGCTCCTGGTGATGCCGAACTACCCGAACACCCTGCTCGACCAGACCTACCACTCCGTCATCGAAGCGCAGATCGACTATGGCCGCCAGCGCGACGTGCCGTGGGGGATTTCCGAGTCCGGCTACAACACGGTCGACGCCAGCCTGAATTACCAGTACCGCGCCTTCGGAGTGCCGGGCCTGGGCCTGAAGCGGGGCCTGGCCGATGACCTGGTGGTGGCGCCGTACGCCAGCATGATGGGCTTGATGGTGCAGCCGGAAGCGTCGTGCCAGAACCTGCAGCGCATGCAGGCGGCCGGCTACATGGGCCGCTACGGCTTTTTTGAAGCCATCGATTTCACCACCGCGCGCCTGCCGCGCGGGCAGGGCAGTGCCGTCATCCGCTCCTTCATGGTACACCACCAAGGCATGGGTTTTCTGGCCCTCAGCTACCTGCTGCACGACCGCCCGATGCAGCGCCGTTTCGAGTCCGATCCGCTGCTGCAATCGGCCTTGCTGGTGCTGCAGGAGCGCACGCCGCAGGCCGGCGCGTTTTACTCGAACACGGCCGAACTGGCGGTGCTGCGCAGCGGCGCGCCCGAGCAGGCCATGCCGATGCGCATCCTCACGCAGGCCAACAGCGCCGTGCCGGAAACGCAGCTGCTGTCGAATGGCCGCTACCACGTCATGGTGAGCAATGCGGGCGGCAGCTACAGCCGCTGGAAAGACCTGTCCGTGACGCGCTGGCGCGAAGACAGCACGCGCGATAACTGGGGCAATTTCTGCTACCTGCGCGACCTCGACGACGGTGAAGTCTGGTCCACCATGTACCAGCCGACCTTGGCCGAACCGAAGAAATACGAAGTGATTTTTTCGGAAGGCCGGGCCGAGTTTCGCCGGGCGGACCATGGCCTCGACCTGTACACGGAAATCGTCGTCTCGCCCGAGGACGACATCGAAATCCGCCGCACGCGCATCAGCAATAATTCGAACCGCCAGCGGCGCATCGAGATCACCAGTTTTGCCGAAGTGGTGATGGCGCCGGCGGCGGCCGACGCGGCCCATCCCGCGTTCAGCAAGCTGTTCGTGCAGACGGAAATCCTCGCGCATGAAAAGGCGATCCTGTGCACGCGCCGGCCCCGCTCGAAGGACGAGCAGATGCCGTGGCTGCTGCACGTGATGACCGTGCACGATATCGAGCGCTACGAAGTGTCGTTCGAGACGGACCGCGCGCGTTTCATCGGCCGCGGCAACACGGTGCAGCTGCCGCAGGCGCTGCAGGAGAGCGGGCCGCTCAGCGGCGGACACGGCTCCGTGCTCGACCCCATCGTGGCCATCCGCTACGTCATCACGCTCGAACCCGACCAGGCCGTCACCGTCGACAGCGTCACCGGCATGGTGGAGCAGCGCGAGGCGGCGCTGCACCTGATCGACAAATACCAGGACCGCCATCTGGCCGACCGCGTCTTCGAACTGGCCTGGACGCACAGCCAGGTGGTGCTGCGCCAGTTGAACGCCAGCGAAGCGGACGCGCAGCTGTATGCGCGCCTGGCCAACGCCGTGATCTACCCGAATGCGGCCTTGCGCGCCGAAGCGAGCATCCTGATCAAGAACCAGCGCGGCCAGTCCGGCCTGTGGGCGTATGCCATTTCCGGCGACCTGCCCATCGTGCTGCTGCAGATACGCGACGCGGCCAATATCGAACTGGCGCGCCAGATGGTGCAGGCGCATGCCTACTGGCGCCTGAAAGGATTGATCGTCGACCTGGTGATCTGGTACGAAGAGCAGTCGGGCTACCGCCAGCTGCTGCACGACCAGATCATGGGCTTGATCGCTTCTGGCATCGACGCGCAGGCGATCGACCGCCCAGGCGGCATCTTCGTGCGCCTGGCCGAGCAGATCGCCAATGAAGACCGCATTTTGCTGCAATCGGTGGCGCGCGCCATCATCAGCGATTTGCGCGGCACCCTGGCCGAGCAGGTCAAGCGTCCGCCGAGCCCCGTGCTGCGCATGCCGCCGCTGCTGCAGGACCCGGCACGCGAGCATGGCGGCGTGCCGCACCGGGCGCCGCAGCGCGAGCTGATCCTGGAAAATGGCCTCGGCGGTTTCACGCCCGATGGGCGCGAATACGTGATCACCACGGCAGAAGGCAAGCAGACGCCGGCGCCGTGGTCGAACGTGCTGGCCAATGCGCAGTTCGGCACGGTGGTGTCCGAAGCCGGCCAGGCGTACACGTGGAGCGAGAACGCGCATGAATTCCGCCTCACGCCATGGCAGAACGACCCCGTGTCGGACCTGTCGGGCGAAGCGTTTTATGTGCGCGACGAGCAGACCGGCCAGTTCTGGTCGCCTTCGTCCCTGCCCGCGCGCGGCAGCGGCGACTACGTGACGCGTCACGGTTTCGGCTACAGCATTTTTGAGCACAGCGAGGGCGGTATCGCCACCGAGTTGTGCACCTATGTGGCGCTCGATGCGGCCGTCAAATACTCGGTGATCAAGGTGCGCAACGACAGCGGCGTGCCGCGCCGTTTGTCCGTCACCGGCTACGTGGAATGGGTGATGGCCGACCTGCGCGCCAAGTCCGGCATGCATGTGGCCACCGAAGTCGATACGATCAGCGGCGCGCTGTTTGCGCGCAATAACTACAACACGGAGTTTTCCGGCCGCGTCGGCTTTTTCAATACGGACGCCAGCATCCGCTCCATCACCTGCGACCGTAATGAATTCATCGGCCGCAACGGCAGCCTGGCGCAGCCGGCGGCGCTGCGCCGCGTGCGCCTGTCCGGCAAGGCGGGCACGGGGCTGGACCAGTGTGCCGCCATCCAGGTGCCGTTCGAGCTGCAGCCGGGACAGGAGCGCGAAATCGTCTTCCTGCTCGGCGTGGGCGGGCGCCGCAACGCCGACGCCAGCACCATGGTGCAGCGCCATGCGGGCAAGGAAGCGGCCCGCATGGCCCTCGACGCGGTGCGCGCGTACTGGGAAAGCACCCTGGGCGCCGTGCGCATCGAAACGCCAGACCCGTCGCTCGACGTGATCGCCAATGGCTGGCTGATGTACCAGACCATCGCCTGCCGTTTGTGGGCGCGCAGCGGCTATTACCAGTCCGGCGGCGCCTATGGTTTTCGCGACCAGCTGCAAGATGCGATGGCGATGATCCACACGGCGCCGCAGTTGCTGCGCAAGCACCTGTTGCTGTGCGCGGCGCACCAGTTTGTCGAAGGCGACGTGCAGCACTGGTGGCATCCGCCGTCGGACCGGGGCGTGCGCACGCACTGCTCCGACGACTACCTGTGGCTGCCGCTGGCCGCCTGCCGCTATGTGATCGCCACAGGCGACGTCAACGTGCTGTCGGAGGTAGCGCCCTTCATCGAGGGGCGGGCCGTCAAGCCGGAAGAGGATTCCTACTATGACTTGCCCGTGCGTTCGGGCGAGTCGGCCGACCTGTACGAGCATTGCGTGCGCGCCATCCGCCATGGCTTGCGCATGGGCGTGCACGGCTTGCCGCTGATCGGTTCCTGCGACTGGAACGACGGCATGGACAAGGTGGGCGAACACGGCAAGGGCGAGAGCGTGTGGCTGGCCTTCTTCCTGTACGAAGTGCTGCAGCGTTTCGCCGAAGTTGCCATGCTGCGCGGCGACGCTGCGTTCGCCCAGTTCTGCCGCGACGAAGCCGTGAAACTGGCGGCCAACGTTGAGGAACATGCGTGGGATGGCGAGTGGTACCGGCGCGCCTATTTCGACGACGGCACGCCGCTCGGTTCGCACACCAATGAGGAATGCCAGATCGATTCGATTTCGCAAAGCTGGGGCGTGCTGTCGGGCGCGGCCAACAAGGAGCGGGTCGCCGGCGCCATGCGCCAGGTCGATGCGCGCCTCGTGCGCCGCGACTCCGGCGTGATCCAGCTGCTCGACCCGCCGTTCGACAAAGCCGATCTCAATCCCGGCTACATCCGCGGCTATGTACCGGGCGTGCGCGAGAACGGCGGCCAATACACGCATGCGGCCATCTGGACGGCGATGGCGTTTGCCCGCATGGGCGATGGCGAAAAGGCGTGGGAGCTGCTGCGCATGATCAATCCCGTGCGCCATGGCGCCGACGCGCAGGCGGTGGCGCGCTACAAGGTGGAGCCGTACGTGGTGACGGCCGACGTGTATGCCGTGGCGCCGCACGTGGGACGCGGCGGCTGGAGCTGGTACACGGGATCGTCGGGCTGGCTGTACCGCCTGATCGTCGAATCGCTGCTCGGCTTGACGCGCGAAGCGAACGTGCTGCGCCTGGCGCCGTCCATGCCGGCCGAATGGGACAGCTTCAAGCTGCATTACCGCTTCGGCGCCAGCAGCTATGCCATCACGGTGGAGCAGGCGCAGGGGCGGCCCGCGGGGCTGTCGCTCGATGGCGTGGCACAGGGCGGCAACAGCATCGCCCTGCGCGACGAGGGCCGCGAGTATGCGGTGCTACTGCTGCTGTAGTCTCGTCGTTGTGTCTTGCCACTTCTCCTGCTCGGGGCGGCGCCGGCCTGCCAGCAGGACCAGGCCGGCGCCGAACAGCAGCAGGTCGCGCGTGCGCACTTCTGGCGCGGATGGCATTGCCGTCTGGTGGCGGTGCAAGGGTGCCGCCATGGCGGCGGGGAGGTGACTGGTGCAAGCGGCCAGGCACAGCGCCGCCGCTTTTCTGTTCAACTGCATACATTCCTCAAGAAAGCGCGCTGACCGTTCGGGATCGGCGCGCCGGTATTCATGTCGTCGACATTGTAATTATGAGCATGAATATTGTAAATGAGAAATTGTATAGGGCTGTCTCAAAATCCCAGCGCCGCGCCCGCACCCAGCAGGGTGGCCACGCCCAGTACGGCAAAGATCAGCGCCGCAATGCCATGCACGAGGCGCAGCGGGACGCGGTTGGCGATCCTGTCGCCCAGGTAGACGGCCGGCACGTTGGCCAGCATCATGCCGAAGGTGGTGCCCAGCACGACGGAAACGATATCGTGGTACCGCGCCGCCAGCGCCACCGTGGCCACCTGCGTCTTGTCTCCCATTTCCGCCATGAAGAAGGCGATCAGGGTGGTCAGGAAGACGCCGTACCTGACCAGTTTCGTCTCGTCTTCATCGAGCTTGTCGGGGATCAGGGTCCAGGCGGCCATGGCCAGGAACGACACGCCCAGCACCCAGCGCAGTACGTCGGGCCCCAGCATGCTGGTGATCCAGGCGCCGACGGCGGCGGCGAACGCGTGGTTGGCGACAGTGGCGACGAAAATGGCCAGCACGATGGGCAAAGGCTTGCGGAATTTGGCGGCCAGCAGAAAGGCCAGGAGTTGGGTTTTGTCGCCGATTTCAGCGAGACCGACGATGCCGGTGGAGATGAGGAATGCTTCCATGAGAGTGCAAGAGGTACGCGGGCCGGACGAATTAACCAATGATCCACGGGCGACTCCGGCCCATGCGGCCGCCCTGGATCAATGGTCTCGTCAAGTTCTGCAACCACCTGCACCATGGCCTGCGGGCCAATCATGTTGATACAGGTTCCCGCGGCAGGACCGCGGGACGACTACTCCCCAATGTTCGAGGCGCATCATACGCCTATGCCTGTGTCTGCGCCAGTGCCGCCGGCCGCCGGCGCTGTGCTGCGTGTGGGACTTCCACAACAATGATCGATTGCAAACAGACTCGACTTAGAATGCAGTTCTGTCCACGACTCCCAGATGGAATGCGCCATGCCGGTCCTTGTCCGCTTGCTTGCCCTGTGCCTGACCTTGTTTGCTCCCTTGTCCGGCCTGTGCGCCGCTGCGCCCTTCGACGACAAGTTCCGCCAGCTGGAAGAACTTCTGCCTACGCCGAACAGCTACCGCACGGCGTCCGGCGCGCCGGGCCACGCCTACTGGCAGCAGCGTGCCGATTACGTGATCCGCGCCACGCTTGATGAAGCGCGGCGCGCCATCACGGCCAGCGAACAGATCACCTACCACAACCGCTCGCCCGACAGCCTCGCGTATCTGTGGCTGCAGTTGGACCAGAATGGCTTGCGCCAGGATGCCGACCAGCGCCGCGTCCTGAGCGCTCCGTCGCGCCAGGCCTGGTTGAGCGGCAACGAAGACGAAGCGCTGAAATTCGAGGACTTGCGCGCCATTCATGCGGGGCGCGAATTTGACGGCGGCTTCAAGCTCACCGCCGTGAAAGCGGCCAGCGGCAAGCCGCTGCCGTATGTTGTCAACCAGACCATGCTGCGCATCGATTTGCCGGTGGCACTGGCGCCCGGCCAGAGCATCACGTTCAATATCGACTGGTCGTATCAGATCAATGACCAGAAGGTGCTGGTCGAGCGCTCCGGCTACGAGTATTTTGAAGACGACAAGAACACGATTTTCCAGATCGCGCAGTGGTTTCCCCGCATGGCCGCGTATTACGACGCCGTCGGCTGGCAGCACAAGCAGTTCCTCGGCTCCGGCGAATTCACGCTGGAGTTTGGCGACTACGAGCTGTACCTGACGGTGCCGGCCGACCACGTGGTGGCCGCCACGGGCGAGCTGGAAAACCCTGCCGCCGTCCTGAGCGCGGCGCAGCGCGAGCGCCTAGCGCGGGCGAAAAACAGCGCTACGCCGCTGCTGGTGATCACGCCCGCCGAGGCGTTGGCGGCGGAAAAGGGCAAGCCGGCGGGGATGAAAACTTGGCACTTCAAGGCGGCCAACGTGCGCGACGTGGCGTGGGCCTCGAGCCGCAAGTTCATTTGGGATGCGCAGGGGCTCGACAGCGGCGGCAAGCGCGTGATGGCCATGTCCTACTATCCGAACGAGGGCAATCCGCTGTGGCAGCAGTACAGCACGCGCGCCGTCGTGCATGCGATCGAGCAGTACAACAAGTACAGTTTCGACTATCCGTATCCGAATGCGATCTCCGTCAATGGCGCCGTGGGCGGCATGGAGTATCCGATGATTGCGTTCAATGGCGGGCGCCCCGTGAAGGACAAGAAGACGGGGGAACTCACATATTCGAAGACGACCAAATATGACCTGATCGGCGTGATCATCCATGAAGTGGGGCACAATTATTTTCCCATGATCGTCAATTCGGACGAGCGCCAGTGGACGTGGATGGACGAGGGCCTCAATTCCTTCCTGCAGTACCTGGCCGAGCAGGCGTGGGAAGAGCATTTCCCGTCCTGGAATGGCGAGCCGCGCAAGATCGTCGACTACATGCGCAGCCAGAACCAGGTGCCCATCATGACCAATTCCGAGTCCCTGCTGCAGTTCACGGCGAACGCCTACGACAAGCCGGCCACCGCCCTCAACATCCTGCGCGAAACCATTTTAGGGCGCGAGCTGTTCGACTTCGCCTTCAAGCAGTACGCTTTGCGCTGGAAGTTCAAGCGCCCGACGCCGGCCGACTTTTTCCGCACCATGGAAGATGCGTCCGGCACCGACCTGGACTGGTTCTGGCGCGGCTGGTTCTATACCACCGACGCGGTCGACATCAGCATCGACGGCATCAGCGAATATGGCGTGAGCACAAAGAATCCGGAAGTCGAGAAAGCGTGGAAGAAAGCGCAGAAGGACGCGCAGCCCATCTCGATCTCGGACCAGCGCAACAAGGCGCTGCCGAAGAAGGTGGATACCGATCCCGCGCTGAAGGATTTCTATAACCGGCACGATGAATTCACGGTCACCAACAAGGACCGCAACAGCTATGCGGAAGAGCAGGAAACGCTGGAGCCGTGGGAGAAAAAGCTGCTGGAACAGCGCAACATGGGCAAGCATCTGTACCTGGTCGATTTTTCGAATCTCGGCGGCCTGGTGATGCCGCTGATTTTGGAAATCGAACTGCAAAGCGGCAAGAAAGTCATCGAGCGCGTGCCGGCCGAAGTGTGGCGCTACGCACCGCACAAGATCAGCAAGGTGATCATCACGGACGAGCCGATGGTGGGCCTGGTGCAGGACCCGTACTGGGAGACGGCCGACATCGACACGAGCAACAATAGCTGGCCGCGAAAAATCACGCCGTCGCGCCTGGAGCTGTTCAAGCAGGACCGCGACAAGCATAACCTGATGAAGGATTTGAATACGCCGCTGAAGGCGCCCGAGGCCAAGCCGCAAGCCAGTGCAGAAGCAAAATAGGGAAACGGCGCCGGCCAGTCCGGTGCTTTTTTCTGCCGGCCCGCGCCGGAAGTGCTATTCTGCGCGACGCCCCGGCGCACACGGACCGGGGCTTTCGCAAATCATTCAAAAGACGACCATGCAAACTTTGACCTTCCTGCGCGCGCTGGGCTGTGCGCTATTTTGCCAGGTGACCCTGGCTGCGCACGCCGACCCCCTCAGCTACGCGCGTTACGACCAGGTGCGCACGCGCGACCTGCAGCTGGACCTGAAAGCCGATTTCAAGCAAAAGACGCTCTCCGGCTATGCCGAGCTGTCCTTGAACTGGATCGACCCGGCGGCGCGCACCCTGGTGCTCGATACGCGCGACCTGTCGATCGCGAAAGTGCAGGTACAGGACAAGCGCGGCGCCTGGCAGATGGCGCCGTACCAGCTGGACAAGGCCGACCCGGAAAAGGGCCAGGCGCTGCGCATCACCACCACGGGCCAGCCGGGCAAGGTGCGCGTCTACTATCACACGGCGCCGAACGCCATCGCGTTGCAGTGGCTCACGCCGCAGCAGACGATGTCGGGCAAGCTGCCGTTCATGTTCAGCCAGTCGCAAAGCATCAACGCCCGCTCGTGGGTGCCGTCGCAGGATACGCCGGCCGTGCGCTTTACGTATAGCGCGCGCATCGAGGCACCAAGCGGCATGCGCGTCGTGATGAGCGCCGAGAACGACGAAAAGGCGACGGGCAAGGGCGGCTGGAAATTCAGGATGCCGCAGCCGATTCCCTCGTACCTGCTGGCCATCGCCATCGGCGAACTGGAAGTGCGCAAGCTCGGCCCACGCTCCGCCGTGTATGCGGAACCGCCGCGCATCAAGGCGGCCGAATACGAGCTGGCCGACACGGAAAAGATGATCCAGGCGGCCGAGGCGCTGTACGGCCCTTATGGCTGGGGGCGCTACGACATGATCGTGCTGCCGCCTTCGTTCCCCTACGGCGGCATGGAAAACCCGCGCCTGACCTTCCTCACGCCGACCATGATCGCGGGCGACCGCAGCTTGGTCGACCTGATCGCGCATGAACTGGCCCACTCGTGGTCGGGCAACCTGGTCACCAACGCCTCGTGGAAGCACATGTGGCTCAACGAAGGCTTCACCACCTACGTCACGACGCGCATCGTCGAGCAGCTGTATGGCAGCGACGTGGCGCAGATGGGCGTGCAGGTCGACCAGGAAGAACTGGCCGCGTCGATCAAGGAGTTGCCGGCCGCGAAAACGGCGCTGATCACGCGCGACGCGGACGCCAACCCGGCGGAAACGTACACGGACGACGGCATCATCTACCCGAAGGGCGCCTGGTTCCTGGCTACCATGGAGGGCCGCGCCGGGCGCGCCGTGTTCGATCCCTTCCTGCGCGGCTGGTTCGACCAGCATGCGTTCCAGAGCGTGACGACGGAGCAGTTCATCGCCTACCTGCGCAAGAACCTGCTGGCGCAGCATCCGGACGTGATGCCGGAAGCGGAACTCGAGGAATGGCTGTATGGCACGGGCGTGCCGGCCAGCGCGCAGCGCGTCGTCTCGCCGCGCCTGGCGCTGCTTGACCAGCACCGCGACGCCTGGCTGAAAGGCGAACTGGCCACCAGGGACCTGGGCATGGACAAGTGGATCGCCATTGAATCGATGCACTTCCTGAACGACATCAACAACAAGGCCAGCGCGGCGCAATTGCGTGAGCTGGACCAGATCTACGGCGTGGGCAAGAGCGGCAACAATGAAGTGGCCTACCGCTTCTATCTGGCCTCCGTGAACGCCGGCTACGACGTGCGCCAGCCCTTGCAGGCATTCCTGATGAGCGTGGGCCGCCAGAAGTTCGTCGTGCCCCTGTACAGCGCTTTGATGAAGACGCCGCAAGGCCATGCCTGGGCCAGGGACGTGTATGCGCAGGCGCGTGAGCGCTACCACCCGGTGACGCAGGAAAGCGTCGATAAATTGATGGCCGCGCAAGCGCATTGAACCTTATTTGGAAAGCCTGACCATGTATACCATGAACCGTCTTGCCGCCGCCATCGTGCTGGCGTTTTCCAGCATCGCCGTGCCGGTGCTGGCATTTGACGCCGCCCCCGTCGTTGCCGCAGCGCCGGTGCCTGCGCCTGCCTTCGATCTTGAGCGCGACGTCGCCACCGCCCTGAAAGTGTTCGACGTGCCCGGCATGGCGATCGCCATCGTCAAGGATGGCAAGGTCGTCACCGCCAGGGGTTTTGGCGTGCGCAAGCTGGGGGAACCGGCCGCCGTCGATGCGCAGACCGTGTTCGAGGTGGCATCGAACTCGAAGGGTTTTACGGCCGCCGCGCTGGCCATGCTGGTCGACGAGGGCAAGCTGGCCTGGGACGATCCCGTCACCAAGCATCTGCCCGGCTTCCAGATGCACGATTCCTACGTGACGGGCGCCATGACCATCCGCGATCTGCTGACGCACCGCAGCGGCCTGGGGCTGGGCGCCGGCGACTTGCTGTGGTGGCCCACCACCACGTTCAGCACCGACGAGATCATCGAGAAGCTGCGCTACATCCGTCCCGCCACGAGTTTTCGCAACAGCTATGCCTACGATAACCTGCTGTACATCGTGGCGGGCAAGATCATCGCCGACAAGGCGGGAAAAAGCTGGGGCGAGGCCATGCATGAGCGCATCCTGGCGCCGCTGGGCATGACAGGCACCACCACCAGCCTGGCCGAGAATGCGGGCAATCCCGACGTCGCTAGTGCGCACAGCAAGATCGACGGCAAGATCGCCGCAGTCAAGTCGATGCCCGTGCCGAACGCGGTGGGCGCCGTCGGCATCAACACGAATGCGGAAGATATCGCCAAGTGGATGATGGTGCTGCTCGACGGCGGCAAGATCGCCGGCGTGCAGGACAAGGACGGCAAGGAGGCGCGCCTGTTCAGCGAAAAGCAGGGCCGCGAAATGTGGACGGCGCAAACGCCGATCAAGATTCCCGAGCCGAAGCCGACGCTGGCCGCGACGAAACCGAACTTCAGCGCGTATGGCCTGGGCTTCCAGCTGCGCGACTACAAGGGCATGAAGGTCGCCATGCACGGCGGCGCGCTGCAGGGGTTTTATTCGCGCGTGGTGATGGTGCCGGAAGCGAAACTGGGCGTGGCCATCCTCACCAATGCGGAAAATGGCGGTTCGATGACGGCGCTGCAATGGCGCATCCTCGACCATTACCTGCAGGCGGCGCCGTCGGACTGGCTGGCGCTGGTGGCCAAGGTGGAGCAGGACCAGCATGCGGAAGAAGTGAAAAAGCAGGGCAAGGCGTCGAGCGCGCGCGCGGCGAAATCGCAACCGTCGCTGCCGCTGGCGGCGTACGACGGCGAGTATGAAGACGCCTGGTACGGCAAGGTCGTGATCAAGCCGGAAGGAAAAAAACATATCCTCAGTTTTACGCGCACGCCGGACCTGACGGGCGAGCTGGAACACTGGCAGCACGATACCTTCATCGTGCGCTGGAAAGAGCGCAATTTCAACGCCGACGCCTACGTGACGTTCTCGCTCAATCCCGATGGCAGCATCGACCGGGTGAAGATGGCACCCGTCTCGGCCGAGACGGATTTCAGCTACGACTTCCAGGATCTGAGCCTGGTGCCGGTGAAGCCGAAGGAAGCGAAGAAATAATGGCTCGCTACCAGAACCGCAGCCTGGGCTGCGGTTTTTTTTCGCCTGTCGCCATGCAAATGTGCGGCAGGAGGGCGGCGGACCGGTTTTTATTTCATGAAAAGGGATGAAAAAGAAACGTTATCTTGATTTCTTGCTTGCGTATTTACTAACTTTTCAAGGTGCTACTATTTCCATGCGCCATCTGCCTGGAGACCGATGCATGCGGGCGGCTGGCGCTTGTGCCATGTTTTTTATAACGACTCAACTCTTGGGAATGGGATAAAAATGATCAATGTGAAAAAAGCCGTATTTGTCTTCTGCGCCGCCGTCGGTTTTGCCGGCGCCGTCAGTTCTTCAGCATATGCCTTGCCATCGCGCGAAACCTGCGAGGAAGCCTATACCGCGTGCGTGGTGGACGGCGATGCCAGCTCCTGCACCCTCGTCAAGCGCCTGTGCGGCGTGTACGGCATCCACCTGTAGGCGGCATGTAAATCCGAGCTCGGGCGGCGCGCCGGATTGGCACGCCGCCCATGGATTGATTATGGTTTGACGAACTTCAAGGTCATGCGGTCGCTCTCGCCGATGGCCGTGTACCTGGCCCGGTCCACATCCTTGTTGGCGTAGGTGGGCGGCAGCGCCCAGACGCCGCCCTGGTGGTCCGCCGTGTCTTTCGGATTGGCGTTGATGTCCGACTTGGCCGCCAGCTTGAAGCCTGCGTTCTCGGCCAGCTTGATCACATACGCTTCGTGCATGTAGCCGCTGCTGGCCGTGGCGTCCTGCGCCTTGTTCGCGGGCAGGCGATGCTCGACGACGCCGAAGACGCCGCCCGGTTTCAGGCTGTCATACACTTCCTTGAACAGGGTCTGCATGCCCGCTTCGCCGATCGGTATCCAGTTGTGGATATTGCGGAAGGTGAGCACCATGTCGGCCGTGCCCTTGGGCGCGATGCGGTAGGTGGTGGGCGGTGCGAAGGCGCCGATTTCCACCTTGCCGAAGGCGGCCGGATTGGCGTCGAGTTTTTGCTGGAAGCGTGCCGCGCCGCGGCGGGCGCCTTCGCTGGCCGATTGCGGGTCGTTGCCGGCGGCGATCAGCTTGCCATTGTCGCGCAGGTAGGGCGCCAGGATCTCTGTGTACCAGCCGCCGCCGGGCGCCAGTTCCACCACCGTCATGGTCGGCTTGATGCCGAAGAACGTCAGCGTTTCATACGGGTGGCGGGCGCTGTCGCGCAGCGCGTTGGCTGGCGTGCGCGCACTGCCGGCGATGGCCGCCTTCAGGGCCGCGTCGCCCGCATCGGCGGCCAGTGCCGCGCCGCTGCCGCCACAGGCCAGCATGACCGTCAGGGCCGCGGCCAGGGATACTCGCTTCATCATCATATGCTCCATGCGTGATTGGATCGGTTGGTGAATTGGTGGCGATCGCCATCAACGCCGATCATCGGTCAAGCACGCTGGCCGGTCAAGCGGATTCCGTGCTCCAGGCGGCGGCATACGCGGGCATGTCGCTGGTGTTGAGCGCATCGGCAATGGCCGCGCCACGGCCGTGGGTAAACGGCAGTTCGCCCGTCCAGACGGCATGCGCCATGTCGTCCGCGTCGTCGAGCGGGCCGCCCTGGCGCTGCTTGACGGCATATTCGTCGAGCGCGATGCGCAGCACGGTGGTGGCCGCGTATTCCTTGGCGCTGCCGCCGCGCACGTGCGCCAGGCGTCCCGGCACCAGCTTTTCCATCAGCGCGTCCATGGCCGCATGCTGCCGGCCGATCTCGCCTACTTTTTCAAACTGCCCGTACACCATCGCCGAACGGTAGTTCATCGTGTGGTTGAAGGCGGAGCGCGCCAGCACCAGGCCGTCGAGATGGGTGATGGTCACGCAGACGTCGCTCTCTTGCAAACGCTTGAGCATGCGGCTGCCGTTCGAGCCATGGATGTACAGGTGGCCATCGATGCGCCAGCAGGCGGTCGGGATGCAATGGCTGCCCTTGTCGTCGTGGAAGGCGATATGGCACAGGTAGGCGGCATCGACGATGGCGTACAGGGCGGCTTGCTCGTAGCTGGTCAGTTCGGCGACGCGGCGCACGCGGGTACGGGGGCTGGGAGGCAGGGCGGTAGCGGTCATGGCGGGAATCCGGTTGGTTGAAGAAGCAGGCCGCACTATAATCGGCATCTGGCCCTGAAAAAAGATCCAGAACTGCAAAATAATATAGAGCCACGATGAAAGGGGCGCATGGATTTCGCTTTGCTGCTGGGCGCGTTCGAGCGCACGCACCGCGAGCGGGGCTGGCCGCGCCAGCGCCTGCTGCATGAATGCCTGCGCGCGGCGATCCGCGGCGGCCAGCTGGCGCCCGGTACGCGGCTGACTGCCACGCGCGTGCTGGCGGCCGAACTGGGAGTGGCGCGCAATACCGTGCTGCACGCTTACGAGCAATTGGCCAGCGAAGGGTTTGTCGTGCCGCGCCCGGTATTTGCGCGGCGTGGCAGGACAGGATGCCAGCGCGGCGCTGGTGTTTCCCACCGACGCCATGGGCGCGTTCGCGCCTGGCGTACCGGCGCTCGACGAATTTCCGCTGGCGCAGTGGCGGCGCATGCTGGACCGCGCGTGGCGCGCGCTGACGCCGCGCCAGCTCAATTACGGCGACCCCGCCGGCGAGCCCCAGCTGCGCATGGCCATCGCCGAGCATTTGCGCGCCGCGCGCGGCGTCGTCTGCGACGCGGGCCAGGTGTTCATCACGGACGGCACGCAGAGCAGCCTCGATGTCTGCCTGCGCGCCTTTGCCGACCAGGGCGATAACTTGTGGATCGAGCATCCCGGCTATGGCGGCGCGCTGGCGGCGGGCCGTGGCGCCGGCTTGCAGGTGAGGGGCATCGCCGTCGACATGGATGGCATCGCGCCGACGGATGCGGACTGGCGCGATACGCCGCCGCGCCTGATTTACACGACGCCATCGCACCAGTATCCGACGGGCAGCGTGCTCAGTCCCGCGCGCCGCATGGCGCTGCTCGAACGCGCGCGTGCGGCCGGAGCGCTGATCATCGAGGACGATTACGACAGCGAGTTTCGCCATGGCGGCCCGCCCCTGGCTGCCATGCAGGGACTGGTGGCCGACGCGCCCGTCGTGTACCTGGGGACCTTCAGCAAGACCATGTTTCCCGCCTTGCGCATCGCCTTTATCGTGGTGCCGGCCGCGCTGGCCGGGGCCTTCGCGCAGATGCAGGCGCAGGGCGCCGCGCGGGGGCGCGTGGCCGAGCAGCTGGCGCTGGCCGAGTTCCTGCGCAGCGGCCTGTTTGCGCGCCACGTGCGCCGCATGCGCAGGCTGTACCGCCAGCGCCGCGACGCCTTGAGCGAGGCATTGCAGCGCCATGCATGGCGGCATGGCCGGCATGCACCTGGCGCTGCGTTTTCACGACAAGCAATGGGATGACCTGGCGCTGAGCCGGCGCGCCGCGCAGGACGGCATCGTGGCGCTGGCCCTGTCCGCGCATGGCACGGGAGACGGGGCAGGCTGGAACGGTTTCCTGCTCGGTTATGCGCAGGTGCCGGCCGAGAACATGGATGGCCTGGCGCGCCGCCTGGGCGCGCTGCTGCCGGCGTGATACGGCGCTACTGCTGGTCCAGCATCCACTGCTTCAAGCCGTTGACCCAGTTCTTGGCGGGCAGGTTGAACTGCTTCTTGATGGTGGCGGCGCGTTCGTATAGCTCACTGAAGTCGAGCGACGGCGATTTTTTGAAGGCCAGCACGACGATGTTTTCATCTTCCATTTCCGGCACCCAGACGACGGCGTCGAAGACCAGTTCCATCGCCTGCAGGTTCTTGTCGTAGTTGGGGAAGTCGCCGAAGACATTCGTGCACATGATGCCGTCGTCCGTCAGGCAGTCGAAGCAGGCCTGGTAGAACTCGGGCGTGTCGAGCACGGGGCCGCGCGCGTCCTCGTCGTACAGGTCCACTTGCAGCGCGTCGACCGTGCCGTGGTTGGCGGGGTCGAGCACGAAGTCGAGCGCATTCATTTCGTGCACGTCCAGACGAGCGTCGTTCGGCGGCAGCGCGAACTGGGCGCCGCAGATGGCGATCACGTTCGGATTGAGTTCGATGGCCGTGACCGTGGCGTCGGGAAAGCGGCGGTAGCTGAACTTGGTCAGCGCGGCGCTGCCCAAGCCCAGCTGCACGATGCGTTTGGGCTGCGTCTTGAACAGCATCCACATCATCATCATCTGCACGTATTCGAGCTCGATGGCGTCGGGCTTGTCCAGGCGCATGGCGCCCTGCACCCACTTGGTACCCAGGTGCAGGTAGCGGATGCCACGGTGTTCGGTGGTGGTGGCGGGCGGGTGGCCCGGGTGGCTGAAAGCGGTGTGGCTGGTGGAGATAAAATCGGTCGTCATGGCGCCAGTTTAGCAGCCGCCAAAGAAAAAGACGCCGTAGCGTCTTTTGGGTGGTGCGCTCAAGATTGCTTGCGGCGTCGCGCCAGGAAGCCGAGTATGCCCAGGCCTGCCAGCAGCATGCCATAGGTTTCCGGTTCAGGAACGGGAGCCAGGTTGAGGTTGAAGGTGCCGCCATAGCTGCCGCCCTTGGTGTTGCCCATCACGGTCAGAACCAGCGGGCCGTTGAACAGGACGCTCGTGGGCGCCAGGACTTCGCCTTGGGCATAGCCAAAGACGGTGGGGCCGCCAAAGCCGGTCAGTCCTATGCCGTTCAGGTTGGCGCCGGTGAAGTGGATGGAGGAGCTGTCCGTGCCCGTGACGGACAGGTTGGCCAGGAAGGTTTGCGCGGTGGAACCGAAGGTCGCGTTGGGTGTGAACGTGAAGGTATCGGTGAAGTCGCCGAGGGGGCTGGGCACGGCGTTGAAACCGCTGGTCCACAGATTGCCCGTGGTATTGACGAGGTTGACCGTGTAGGCGGTGGCGCTGGCGCTGCCGATGGAGGCGGCACTGAGTACTGCCGCTGCGATGAGTGATTTTAGTTTCATGTTGATCCCCGCGAAAAAACGATTAATGTTTCAAAAAAAACCGTACCGCAGTGATAAATTATCGCCAAGATAATTCGTTGTCAATGAGCTATTTTTATATCATTATGAAAACTTAAATAGCTTATTTCTAACACACGGGCATAGGACGCGAGGAGTTGCGATAATTAAAACTATTATTGTCAATATTTTACTCAAAAATATTCTGCGATTTTGTGATTTAAAAATAGTTATACGAGGAACTAATTTCTATCCAGTAAGGGAAGAATCAAGGTCACGGCCAGCCCGCCACCTGCGCGGTTGGCCAGGGTGATGCGTCCACCATGGGCTTCGGCGATTTCTCGTGCCAGGGCCAGGCCCAGTCCCGTGCCGCTGCGTTTGGTGGAGTAAAACGGCACCAGCGCGTTTTCCAGCACGGCGCCGCTCATGCCCGGCCCGCGGTCGCGCACTTCGATGCGCAGCTGGCCATGCGTTTGGCTGACATGCAGGCCGATATGCTCTTCCCGCGAGCCCGATTCCAGCGCATTCTTGAGCAGGTTGAGCAGCGCCTGCTGCATTTGCGCCGCATCGAACAAGGCCGCCTGCGCGGGCGGTGGGCCGTCGAGCGTGAAGGCCGCTTGCGAGGCCAGGCTGTCGAGGAAGGGTTGCCATTCGCACGGTGCCAGTCGCGGCGAGGGCAGCTTGGCAAAGCGCGCATAGCCGAGGATGAAGATTTCCAGATGGCGCGTGCGCTCCTCGATGGTGGCGAGGATTTGCGGCAGGCGCTCCGTCTGGCCACGGCGCACCAGCTCGGCGCCGGAATGGGCCAGCGAGGCCAGCGGCGCCAGCGAGTTGTTGAGCTCATGGCTGATGACGCGGATAACTTTTTTCCAGGTCTGCACTTCCTGGCGCCGCAGTTCCAGGGTCAGCTGGCGCAGCAACAGCAGTTCGTGCTTGCGCCCGTTCAGGCTGAAGCTGCGCCGCGCCAGGTGATACACCTCTTCCTGTTCCCCTTCGCCGCTGGTAAACAGGCCGTCGTTGCGGCGCGCCAGCGCTTCGGCCAGGGCCGGCGCCGCCTGCTGCACGATGTCTGCCAGGTGATGCCCCTCGAGCCGGCGGCCGTGGTGCAGCAACTGGCGCGCGGCCAGGTTGGCGTAGACGATGGCGCTGCCCTCGGCCACCAGCAGCATGGCCACCGGCGTGTTTTGCACCATGGTGTCGAGCAGCAGTTCGCGCTGCACCAGGTCCAGGCGCTGCTTGCGCAGCACGTCGCCCAGCGCATTGTGGGCCGCCACCAGATCGGCGAGTTCATCGTTTTGCGGCCAGCGCAAGCTGAAGCCGAAGTCGCCGTCCTGGTAGCTGGCGACCGTGCCGCTCAAGGCGCGAAACAGCGACAGCATCGCCTGCAGTTGCGCACGGATGGTAATAACGGCCACCGGCAGCACGCACAGCAGGGTACCAGCCAGTACCAGCAGCGGCTGGCCTGGCAAAAAATGCGCGAGCAGCAGGGCGATGACGATGCCCAGCACCAGCAAGGTGACGATCAGCGCCGTCCAGCGCGTGAGCAGGGAGAGGCGCATGGGGCGGTCTGCCATCAGCCGCGCGCGATGCCCAGGCGCTCCATGCGCCGGTACAGCGCCTGGCGCGACAGCCCCAGTTCCTGCGCCGCCTGCGCCACCACGCCATGCGCGCGCGCGAGCGCCGCGGTGACGCTGTCGCGGTCCGGTTCCGTCGCGACATCTTGCGGCACGCTTGGCGATGCCGCACCGGCCAGCGGCAAGCCCGTTTCCTGCGCGCCGATCACCGGGCCGGGCGTCAGCAGGCTGGCGCGCTGCATGACGTTTTTCAGTTCCCGCACATTGCCCGGCCAGCCGTGTGCCAGCAGGGTGGCCTGCGCCTGCGCGTCCAGGGTTTTTTCGCCGCCCAGGAAATGCCGCGCCAGTACCAAAATGTCCAGCGGGCGCTGGGCCAGCGGCGGCAGGCGCAGCTCGATCACGTTCAGGCGGTAGAACAGGTCTTCGCGAAACGTGCCGGCCCTGATCATCGCCGGCAGGTCGGCGTTGCTGGCGCTGATGACGCGCACTTTCACTTGCCGCTCGCGGTTCGATCCGAGGCGCTCGAAGCGTCCCGTTTCCAGCACGCGCAGCAGTTTCATTTGTCCGGCCAGCGGCAGGTTGCCGATCTCGTCGAGGAACAGGGTACCGCCGTCGGCCGCGTCGAACTTGCCGTCGCGCGCGCGCGTGATGCCGGTATAGGCGCCCGCCTCGGCGCCGAAAAGTTCGGCCTCGATCAGCTCCACCGGTACGGCGCCGCAATTGAGCACGACGAAGGGACCGCCGGCGACCTGCGAATTGGCTTGCACGATGGCGGCGATGCGTTCCTTGCCGCTGCCGTTCGGCCCCGAAATGAGCACGGGCACGTCGGCGCGCGCCACCTGGCACGCCAGGTGCACCACTCTTTCGGTGGCCGGGTCTTGCCACACCATGCCGCGCAAGTCGAAGTCGTGTTCCAGGGCGTGGCGCTGGCGCTGCTCGGCAACCACGCGCTGGCGCAGTGCGCGGTTGGCCTGTCCCAGTTCCAGCAGATTCTGCACGCTGGCGATCAGGCGCCTGTCATCCCATGGCTTGGCCAGGTAGTCGGCCGCGCCGGACTTGATCAGCTCGACGGCCGCGTCGAGTTGGGTCCAGGCCGTCAGCAGGATCACGGGCAAGTCGGGGTAGCGCGCGCGGATGGCGTGGAACAGCGCTCCGCCTTCCTCGCCCGACGTGGTGTCGGCCGTGAAGTTCATATCCTGTACCACCAGGTCGATGGCGTGGCGCTCGAGCAGGTGCAGGCCTTCCTCGGGCGAGGCGGCGCGCACGGCGTCGATCTCGTGCAGGGAGAACAGCACGTCCAGCGCGATGGCCACGGCGGCATTGTCGTCAATAATCAGTACGGTAGGCATGCGCGCAGCATATCACTCAGGTGCCGGCTCAGGTACTGCGGGTGGCCGTGGCCGGCGAAATGCTGGCCGCACGCCATGCCGGGCCGTACACGGCGCCCACCCCCAGAAGCCAGAACACCAGCGCGCCAGCCAGCAGGTAGCCGGGCGGCAGGCGCGCCATTTCCAGCTGGCTTACCAGCAGCTGGTTCAAGCCCAGGGCCAGCAGCACGCCGCAGGCCACGCCGACGCTGGTGATCATGAAATTCTCGGTCAGGAAGTAGCGCAGGATGTCGACGCGGCGGGCGCCCAGTGCGCGCCGCACGCCGATCTGCTTCCTGCGCTGCGTCACCCACAGGCTGGCGATGCCGACGATGCCGCTGGCCGTCACCAGCAGCAGCAGGGTCGAGACGGCGATCAGCATCCATGACAGGCCGCGGTCTGCCCGATAGCGCAACTGGCGGTGTTGTTCCAGGGTGTCGATACGCACCAGCAGGCGGTCGCTGCTGGCGCTGCGGATGGCCTGTTCCGCTTCCCTGATCAGGCGGTCGCGCTGGCCCGGTTCGGCGTGCACCGCATACAGCAGCGAATCGCGCCCGCCCGTCAGGCGCGCCGGCATCAGGATCGAATATTCTCCTTCCGCCCGGACCTGGCCGACCTGCGTCTGCAGCCGCTCGACGACGCCGACCACGCGCAGCTCGGGATCATCGGCGCCGGTACCCTTGTACAGCGTCTTGCCGACAAAGCTGGTTTCGCCGGGCCAGATTTTTTGCGCCGCCGCGCGCGTCACGATGGCCACCTTCGGGTAGCTGTCGTCGACATCTTCGTCGATCTCGGGCACTTCTTCAGGGAGGAAGTCGCGCCCTTCCACCAGCTGCAAGCCGTAGGTCTTGACCAGTGAATCGGGGGTGACGTAGGTCGAGATGTTGGCGCTGGGCGTGACCTGGCTGCGCTTGGCCGACACGCTGGTGGAGTTGCCGGAGCGCGACAGCACCGCCTGCGACGTCTGCGCCACCGACAGCACGCCCGGCAAGGCGCGCAGCAGGGCCGCCTGGCGCTTTTGCTCGGACAGCTGGCGCTGGTGGCTGCCGCGGTCCATGTTCTGGATATTGACATAAAAAATGTCGTTTTCTGCGGCCACGCCGGTGGGCCGCGCGGCCACGGCCTGGCGCAGGTTGACGATGTGCAGGGCATTGGCCAGGATGGCCAGGCTGATCGCGATCTGCACCGCCACCAGGATGGCGCCGGTTTTGCTGCGCATCAGCGCCGACAGGATGGGACGGATTTCCATGCTGGACCTCATAGTGAAGAAGTGGGTGTCATTGGGACTTGAGCTGGATCGCTGGCGTCACCTGGCAGGCGCGCCAGGTGGGCAACAGGCCGGCCAGCAGGGCCGCCAATACCGACATGGCAAACGTCAGCAGCAGCATCGGCACATCCATGTGCGCCACGGTGCCAAGCTCCTCCGACTGCTTGCTGACCACGGCCAGCGCGCCAAACGCCAGCAGCAGGCCGATCACGCCGCCGGCCAGGCCGATCACGCCGCTTTCGATCAGGAACTGGCGGAAGATGTCGCGCCGCGTGGCGCCCAGCGCGCGGCGGATGCCGACCTCGCTGGCGCGCACGGAAAACTTCGCCAGCAACAGGCCGATGGTGTTGACCAGGCATAGCAGCAGAAAGCCGAAGGCCAGCCAGGCCGCCAGTTTGTTGTCGTTGTCGACCACCTGCAGGTAGCTCATCCATTCGTTCAGGTCGTACAGCCGGTTCGGCGCATTGCGCATCATGCGCCCCAGCTTGCGCTGCTCGCCCGCATAGGCGTCCAGGTACTGCTGCAGCTGGCCACGCTCGCCGCTGCTGGCCATTTCGAACCAGAACTGCAGCCAGGTGCAGCCAGAGGCGAGCCGGCCCTGGAAGCCGGGGGCGTTCTGGTCGCCATTGCAGCTCATGCCGCCGTCGTGCCCCATCTCGTGGCGAATCGCGCTGGCAAACGGGATGAAGAATTCATCCTCCGGGCCGAAGGCGCCCTTGCTGCCGATGATGCGATGGGGGCGTGGCACCACGTCCCAGGTCGCCAGCACGCCCGTCACCATGTAGGGCCGGCCCAGCACCGTCACGCGCTGGCCGACGGGATTGGTGTTGCCGACCAGTTTTTCGGCCAGCGCGCGGCTCAGCACGATCACGTCGGCGCCGCTGGCGTCGTCGGCTTCGCTCCACGGCTGGCCGTACCGGAAGGGAGCGTCGAACATGCTGAAGAAATCGCGCGTGGGTGCCATGCCCTGCGCCTGGAAGGAGCCGATATCCTTGCGCGCCGGCTCGACCGGACCGGCCACGCCATACATGACGGTGCGGCGCACGCCCATCTTGCTGGCCATGAAGTTGCGCGCATCGATATAGCTCATCTGGGATTGCGCGAAGCCGGGCTTTTGGCCGGGCACGTAGCCCTTGACGGGCAGGATATCGATCATCGGCACGAACATGCGGTCGCTCTTGTGCGGCAGCGGATCGCCCGACATGGCGTGCAGGATGGTGACGGTGGACACGCTGGCGGCCACGCCGACGGCCAGGGTCAGTACCATCAGCGCTGTCAGGGCGCGGTTGCGGCGCAGGCTGCGCAGGCCCAGCGTGAAATAGTAGCGGAACATGGTCTCTCCTTACACGGTTGCGGCGTGCTGCGGCCTGGCCGACAGCGAGGCGCCGTGCTGCACCAGGTCCGACACCTGGCCGTCGATGATGTGCACATTGCGCTGGCTGCGCAGCGCCAGTTCCGGATCGTGCGTGACCATCAGGATGGTGGTGCCTTGCGCATTGATTTCTTCCAGCAACTCCATCACGCCGCGCGCCATCTGCGTGTCCAGGTTGCCCGTCGGTTCATCGGCCAGCAGCAGCTTGGGCGAGCCGGCCAGCGCGCGCGCGATTGCCACGCGCTGCTGCTGGCCGCCCGACAATTCGGCCGGATAGTGTTTCATGCGCGAAGCCAGGCCCACCTTGGCCAGGGCTTCCTCGATGCGTTCCTTCCGTTCGGCGCGGTTGAAACCCCGGTAGCGCAGCGGCACGTCGACATTGTCGAATAGCGACAGGTCGGGGATCAGATTAAAACCCTGGAAGATGAAGCCGAGTTTTTCATTGCGCAAGCGCGAGCGGGCATTGTCGTCCATGCCCCTGACGTTGACGCCATCGAGGATGTATTCGCCGTCGGTGAATTCTTCCAGCAGGCCGGCGATGTTCAGGAAGCTCGTCTTGCCGGAACCGGAAGGCCCCGTGACGGTGACGAATTCGCCCTGCTTGACGTGGATTTCAAAACCCCGCAGCGCATGCGTTTCGATCATGTGGGTACGATAGATTTTGTTCAGATTTTGCATGCGCAGCATGGGGAGTCTCCGGGTAGGTGAGAGAGGGGATTAATTGAGGGAGATGCGGGCCGCGTTTTCGAACGCTTCCGTGCCGGCGACGACCACCTTGTCGCCCAGCTTCAAGCCGTCGAGGATTTCCACGGCCGAGACGCTGGTCGCGCCCAGCTTGATCGGCGTGCGTATCGCCACGCCGTCGCGCACGACGTAGGCGAAACGGCCGCCTTCGGCTTCGACGAAGGAGCCGCGCGCCAGCATCAGCACATCCGGTTTTTCATCGATCAGCAGGCGCGCCGCCACGCGCTGGTTCTGGCGCAGGCCGGCCGGCTGCTCGCCGTCGAAGCGCACGCGCGCCAGCACCTGGTTTTTCACCACTTCGGGCGATAGCGCCGACAGCTTGCCCGTCGCCCGGATGGCGCCCGTTTCGATCTCGGCGCGCATGCCCAGGCCCATGTCGGCCACATAGGTTTCCGGCACCTCAAGCTCGACTTCCAGCTGCGACAGGTCGACCAGGGTCATCAGGGCCGTATTGGCTTGCACCACGCTGCGGTTGGCCACCGACAGGGTGCCGATGAAGCCGTTGACGGGCGCGCGCACGGTCAGTTCGTCGACCCTGCGCTGGGCGTTGTCGCGGACGAGGCGCTGGCGTTCCAGTTCATTCACCTTGGTCTTGAGCGCCAGGGTCACGTCTTCGCTTTCCAGGCCCGCCGCCTGCGAAGCGTGCTTGCTGCGGATATCGGCCGAATTCAAGGCATCCTTGGCCTTCTGGTAATCGATCTTGGCGATGATGCCCACCTGCGCCACGCTTTCGTAACGTTCGAGCGTGCGCTGGGCGGACAGGCGCTCGATCTCGGCCGTATCGGCTTCACGGCGCGCCAGCAGCTTCTGCTTCTTGGCCAGGATCTGCTGGCGCGCCACTTCCGCCTCCAGCTGCTGCACGCTCGATTGTTCGCGCTTGAGGGCGTCGGACAGGTCCGGTGATTCCAGCACGGCCAGGATGTCGCCCTTTTTCACCGTGTCGCCCGCCTTCGCTTTCAGCGTGACGGTAGCCACCGTGGTCGAATACAGGGTGGGGCTGATCGAGGCGACGACGCGGCCGGTGGCGGCGGCATCGCGGATCAGGGTGCCGCGCGTGACGTCGGCGATGCGCAGGCGGCTGCTGTTGACCGAATGCTCGCTGTTGCGCCAGCCGGCAACGACCGCGATGGCGGCGCCGATGACGATGACGGCGCCGGCCAGCAGCAGGGCGCGTTTCTTGTGGCGCTGGCCCGGCGGGGCAGACAGTACGGCGTCTTGAGAGGAGGTATCGCGGATCATGGTCATGTCTCGTGAAGAATGACCTTTTCAATGCACGATCCATGCCAGATATTAAATCATTGATTTTAAAGGGGAAAATTTTTATGTCCGGCTGTCCGCCGTGTCCGCGCTGTCCAGGGGTGTCCGTCCGTGCAGTCGGCACTTGATAAATTGGCAATCGCCTGCATCTGCTGTGGCATTCCCTTCATCGACTCCTCCGCAGGCGCCATGCATCCGTTCCTCCAGCAACTTTTCCCTGCCGGCGCCTTCGCGCCGGCGCTCGATTATCCTTTCGCGCGCAGCGACGTGGCGATGCTGCAGCGGCTGACGGGCGAGGCGCCATCGCTTGATGGCCAGACCTGGGACGAGCTGCTGCTCGACCAGTATGCGGCGCAGCTGGCGCGCGAGACCAGCATCTTCGGCCAGCAGGAGCTGCACCGGCGTCTGAGCGGCGGCCAGGCCGATACTGCCTCTGTCGCGCGCGTCCGGCGATTGCTGGATGACCCGGCCCAGGCGGCCAGCCTGGAGCGCGCCTGCCTGCCCTTGCGCCAGGCCGATACAGAGGTGAGCGAGACCCTGTTCGGCGCGGCGCTGGCACCGGCGCCATGGTGGAGCGCCTGGCTATGGCTGGTGCCGCTGGCCCTGTTGCTGGCCATCGCCGCCACCTGGCTGGTGGGCTGGCCGGCGCTGTTTGGCGTGCTGGCCGCCTGTGTCGCGCTGATGGCTGTACAGGTGCGTTTCTACGAAAGCGCCAAGGCGTGGGAACGCATCCTCGCTACTTTGCGCCACCTGCTGAAAACCCGTGCCGCGCTGGCGCGGCTTGATGGGCCGGCAGCCTTGCCATGGGCTGCCGGCGGCGCGCAGGCGGCCAAGCTGACGCGCGCCATCGAGCGCTCGCTGCTGCACTACGTGCCCTTCATCGATACAGTACTGGTCGAATATGGCGATTGGCTGCTGCTGAAAAACGTCAAGCGCTATTTCCGCACGCGCCAGTTGGTGGCGCGGCAGCTGCCCTTCCTGTGCGACAGCTTTACCCAGGTGGTGCAGCTGGAAGCGGACCTGGCGCTGGCGCGGCACCTGCGCACGCTCCCCGTGTTTTGCTGGGCCGGCACCGCGGCGCCGCGCTCCCTGGCCTTGCAGGACATGCGGCATCCGTTGCTGGAGAACGCCGCGCCGCTGTCGTTCGGCGTGCAGGGCAAGGGGAGCTTCATCTCCGGTCAGAACGGTATTGGCAAGAGCACCTTGCTGCGTTGCATAGGCTTGAACCTGGTCTGCGCGCGGGCCTTTGGCTTTTGTCATGCGCACAGCGCCGATGTGCCGCGCCTGGCCGTGTATGCGAGCATGCAGAATGAAGATTCGCTCGATGGCGGCGAAAGTTTATATATCGCCGAACTGCGGCGTGCGCGCGAATTGCTGGCGCTGGCCGAGGAGGGCGCGCCGGCGCTGTTCCTGATCGACGAGATTTTTCGCGGCACGAATCACCTCGAGTCGGTGGCGGCGGCTGCCGCCGTGCTGCATACGCTGGCCGCGCGCCATCTGGTGATCGTCTCGTCGCACAACCTGGTGCTGGGACCCTTGCTGGAAGACTGCCTGGCGCCGTGGTGCGTGCGCCGCGACGACGCTGGCGCGCTGCTGCTGGCGCCCGGCGTGCTGCAGGCCACGAATGGCATCGCCCTGCTGGCGCAGCGGGGCTTTGGCAGCGCCATCGAAGGCAAGGCGGGACGCGTCTTCGACTGGCTCAGCACGCACATGGCGCAACCGGCCGATTGTAGCGGCGTGCTGGAACGGGCCTGAGGGCCGCGCTTATTTGTCCTGCTTTTCCGGCGTGCTCTTGTCGATCACTTCGCGGCAATCGCCGCGGATGATGGCGTTGTCGTAGTTGGTCCAGCCATAGCTGTCGACGTAGCGCTTGTGCTGCTTGAAGCGGGAGCTGGCGATGCTCCATTCGGGCTGTTCGCCCGCGAAGCGGATGTCGCCCAGGTCGAGCAGGGTGTGGAACATGTTTTCCGTCGACAGGCGCGCCTTCTGATGGCGCCGCAGCTGCGTCACCTTGTCCGGATAATGTTGCTGGAACTGCGGCGAATACCAGACGAAAGCGGGCACGTGGAATTCGAACTGCGTGTTATGCCCATGGAAGGCCAGGCGGCAGGTGCCGTCGTACAGGGTCTGGCCATGATCGGCCACGTAGACGAGCGAGCTGCGCAGGGCGGTGCGCTGGCCGTCGTCCTTCAGCATGCCGATCACGTTCGACAGGAACCAGTCCGTGTACAGGATGGAGCTGTCGTAGCTGTTGTTCAGCTGCGGTTTGATGGCCGTGTCCGTGTAGACGGGCTTGTCGACGCCGAACAGCGACGGCTGCCACTTGTCGAACGATTTCGGATAGCGCTGACTGTAGTTCCAGTGGCTGCCCAGGGTGTGCAGCACGATGAGTTTCTTCGGCGCCGGGTCGGCCAGCGCATTTTTGAACGGGTCGAACAGGATCTGGTCGAAATTCGAGCTGTTGGTAAAGCCGCCCAGGTTCAGGAATTGCACCACGTCCGCTTCCTTGGCAAACACGGAGACGGGCGTGTCGAACTGGCCGAACGAGATCTGGTTCGACAGCCAGTAGGTCTTGAAGCCCGCTTCCTTGTAGGCGGTGAGGAAGGATTTTTCTGAGAAGCCATCCTTGAGGCTTTGCGTGGCCGGTTTGCGCGAGATGATGACGGGCACGGACAGGCGCGTGGCGGAAACGGCCGTGATGACGTCGGCCAGCGGCACCAGGTTATTTTCCTGTTTCAACAGGGGATTGGTGTCGCGTTCGTAGCCGTTCAGGCTCCAGCGGTCATAGCGCGACGATTCGCCGATCACCATGACCACCACTTCCGGATGGGGATCGGGCTGTTGCTGGTGCGCGCCGAAACGGAAGCTGCTGCTCTTCTGTCCCAGCTCGGCCAGGTATCTGCGTTCCTTGTAGAAATCGAAGCCGCGCGCGGCCAGGCCGAAGGGCCAGGAATTGCTGATGGTGTCGAAGGCGTAGGGCAGGCGCGCCCAGTGGGGCAGGCTGGGCCAGCCCAGGCCCGTCTCGTCGGCGCCGGCGATGCTGGCGTTCTCGGGCTTGCTGCTCTCTTCGTCTTCCTCGGCCGTTTCGTCGTCGGCCGAACTGGCGTCGCCGAAGCCGGAGGCGCCCGCCTTGCCGCTGGCCGCCGGATGGCTGGCCTTGGCGGATGCGGCGGCGCTGTGGACTGCCTTGGCCTCGAAACCGAATTCGTAGCCATACCACCAGAAGCCGCCCAGCAGGATCAGCAGCACGAAGGCGGCCGGGCGCGTCTTGCCGCGCCAGTCCAGGTCGCGCGTGCGCGTGGCCGCATACCAACTCAGGGCGCACCAGGCGATCACGCCCAGCATGACGGCGCCCATCAGCCATACTTTTTGCCCGAGGAATTCCATTGCTTCCTTGGGACTGGTTTCGAAGATGATGCCCAGGTGGTGCGTGGAAATGCCCTGGCCATAGAAGATGAACAGGTAGATTTCCGTCGGCAGGGCCACGAAGGCCGGCACCAGCAGCCAGTGGAAGTAGGCGGGGCGCTGGAACACGCTCCAGACGGCCAGCCAGGCCAGCAGCTCGAAGGTGAGCATCTGCCACGGATGCTCGAGCGCGCGCCCCAGCAGCGTGGGGATGAAGGGCACGGCCGTCAGCAAGGCATACGTCAGGAGCAGGAACAGATTGGCAGGGCGAAGCAAGGAGCGCATAAGGGAAGGCAGCGAAAAATGTCCGCTATTATCAATCCTTTTGTTGTCTCGCGTTCATACAAGAATGCGACCGTGCATTCCGTGGTCGCAAGGAAAGAATGCCAAATAATTAATCGTTTTCGGATGCCGGCGTCCGTATGTCGCCGCCAGAAATTAGTCAAAATGCCACAAATGCCCCCGTTCTTTGCCTTTTTTTATAGCAAAAAGCGGTAAACTGATTGACCCCCTGTAACACAAGGTCTAAACTAGCGAGTTCTCGATTTTATTCTGCTCATCGTTTACGCATTACTTGGCATTTCATGGCCGCTCCTTATCGAGTGGCTGCGGGCGCCTCCGGTGCGCAGTAGATGAAAGCGGGACGAGGTTTTAGTCGCCGGGCATCTTGCCCGGGTTATTAATCGTAGTTTTTTGTTGGATTTATAACGATGCCAACCATCAATCAATTGATTCGCAATCCACGCGTCGCTTTGACCGTGAAGAGCAAATCGCCGGCGCTGGAAAACAGCCCGCAAAAACGTGGCGTCTGCACACGTGTTTACACCACGACTCCAAAGAAGCCTAACTCGGCTCTGCGTAAAGTCGCTAAAGTTCGCCTGACCAATGGTTTCGAAGTCATTTCGTACATTGGCGGTGAAGGCCATAACCTGCAAGAGCATAGTGTTGTGCTGTTGCGCGGCGGCCGCGTCAAGGATTTGCCGGGTGTGCGTTACCACATGGTTCGCGGTGCCCTGGATACCCAAGGCGTTAAAGACCGTAAGCAATCGCGTTCGAAGTACGGTACCAAGCGCGCTAAAGCTGGCAAGAAGTAATAAGTTGTACGCAGCAAACCCAAGTTTCGCTCAGTGGCAACTAGCTAAGTGAATGTAGTCGACCGCATCTGGTCGAGTAAGTGGAAGACTATGATGGTCGTCCGCGAGTGTGCGAAGAACGCGCGCTCAACTGAAGATTGAAAGGAATTGATATGCCACGTCGTCGTGAAGTACCCAAGCGCGAAATTTTGCCAGATCCAAAATTCGGCAACACTGATGTCGCTAAATTTGTAAACGTGCTGATGCTGTCCGGTAAGAAATCGGTTGCAGAAAACATCATCTACGGTGCTTTCGAGCACATCGCAGCAAAATCGGGCAAAGATCCGCTCGAAGTTTTTGCTACCGCAATCAACAACGCCAAGCCGCTGGTTGAGGTGAAATCCCGTCGCGTCGGTGGTGCAAACTACCAGGTGCCGGTCGAAGTTCGCCCAGTCCGTCGTATGGCCCTGTCCATGCGTTGGTTGCGTGAAGCTGCTAACAAGCGCAGCGAAAAATCGATGCCACAACGCCTCGGCGGTGAGCTGATGGAAGCGGCTGAAAGCCGCGGCGGCGCGATGAAAAAACGCGACGAAGTCCATCGTATGGCTGAAGCGAACAAAGCGTTCTCGCATTTCCGCTTCTAATATAAAGCCAGCTACCGCAAGGCGGCTGTCAAGCATCTGTTGTTCGAGGCCGGGCTCATTTTTGCAAAAAAATGCTGCTCGGTTTTGTCCATTCATTTAGGATTAATTATGGCCCGCAAGACCCCCATTGAGCGCTACCGCAATATCGGTATTTCCGCTCACATCGATGCAGGTAAGACGACCACGACCGAGCGCGTCCTGTTCTACACAGGCGTGAACCACAAGCTGGGCGAAGTCCATGATGGCGCTGCCACCACCGACTGGATGGCTCAGGAGCAAGAGCGCGGTATCACGATTACCTCGGCTGCTGTTACGTGCTTCTGGAAAGGCATGGCAAACAACTTCCCAGCGCACCACATCAACATCATCGACACCCCAGGCCACGTTGACTTCACCATTGAAGTTGAACGTTCGATGCGCGTGTTGGATGGCGCCTGCATGGTTTACTGTGCAGTCGGCGGCGTGCAGCCACAATCGGAAACGGTATGGCGTCAGGCTAACAAGTACAAAGTGCCACGTCTGGCCTTCGTGAACAAGATGGACCGTACCGGCGCCAACTTCTTCAAGGTCTACGATCAGATGCGTTCGCGTCTGAAAGCGAACCCAGTACCTATTCAGATGCCTATCGGCGCTGAAGACGTCTTCACCGGTGTTATCGATCTGGTCAAGATGAAAGCGGTTATCTGGGACGACGCTTCGCAAGGCATGAAGTTTGAATACGGCGACATTCCTGCACACCTGGCCGCTGATGCTGCCAAGTGGCGCGAGAACATGGTTGAAGCCGCTGCTGAAGCGTCCGAAGAACTGATGAACAAGTACCTGGAAGAAGGCGACCTGTCGGAAGCCGAGATCAAGGCTGCTCTGCGTCAGCGTACCATCGCCAGCGAAATCGTTCCAATGTTGTGCGGTACCGCCTTTAAAAACAAGGGCGTACAAGCCATGTTGGACGCGGTCATCGAATACCTGCCGTCGCCAATCGACATTCCGCCTGTCCCAGGTCTGGATGACGACGAGCAGCCAGTTGAGCGCGCAGCTGACGACAATGAGAAATTCTCGGCATTGGCGTTCAAGATCGCAACCGATCCGTTCGTTGGTCAGTTGTGCTTCATCCGTTGCTACTCGGGTACCCTGAATTCGGGCGACTCGGTGTTGAACTCCGTGAAGCAGAAGAAAGAGCGTATCGGCCGTATCGTGCAGATGCAAGCGAACGAACGCGAAGAAATCAAGGAAATGCGCGCTGGCGACATCGCCGCCGTTGTGGGTCTGAAAGACACCACCACGGGCGATACGCTTTGCGACGAAAAAGCCAGCGTAGTTCTGGAGCGCATGGTCTTCCCTGAGCCGGTGATTTCGCAGGCAGTCGAGCCAAAAACCAAGGCCGACCAGGAAAAAATGGGCCTGGCGCTGAACCGCCTGGCTGCAGAAGATCCATCGTTCCGCGTGCGTACCGATGAAGAATCGGGTCAGACCATCATCGCCGGTATGGGCGAGTTGCATCTGGACATCATCGTTGACCGCATGAAGCGCGAATTCAACGTTGAAGCGACCGTCGGCAAGCCACAAGTGGCTTACCGCGAAACGATCCGTAAAGTGTGCGAAGAGTCGGAAGGCAAATTCGTCAAGCAATCGGGTGGTCGTGGTCAATACGGTCACGTGGTTCTGAAGATCGAACCGCAAGAACCGGGCAAGGGCTTCGAATTCGTTGACGCGATCAAGGGCGGTACCGTTCCTCGCGAGTACATCCCTGCAGTTGAAAAAGGTGTGCGCGACACGCTGACTTCGGGCGTGATGGCTGGTTACCCAGTCGTTGACGTAAAAGTCACGCTGTTCTTCGGTTCGTACCATGATGTTGACTCGAACGAAAATGCATTCCGCATGGCCGCTTCGATGGCATTCAAAGATGGCTGCCGCAAAGCATCGCCAGTCATCCTGGAGCCGATGATGGCCGTGGAAGTGGAAACGCCGGAAGACTACGCCGGTACCGTGATGGGCGATCTGTCGTCGCGTCGCGGCATGGTGCAAGGTATGGATGAAATTGCTGGCGGTGGCGGCAAGATCATCAAGGCCGAAGTACCTCTGTCGGAAATGTTCGGTTACGCCACATCGTTGCGTTCGTCGACCCAAGGTCGTGCGACTTACACGATGGAATTCAAGCACTATGCTGAAGCACCTAAGCATGTGACTGAAGCAATCGTAAGCTCGAAAGCTAAGTAATAGAAGTTCCGGGCCGGCTTTCACGAGAATGCCGGTCCCTACATTTAAATCATTGTTCTAAGGAAGAATAAAATGGCAAAAGGTAAATTCGAACGGACCAAGCCGCACGTCAACGTCGGCACCATCGGCCACGTCGACCACGGTAAAACCACGCTGACCGCTGCAATCGCAACGGTTCTGTCGAAGAAATTCGGCGGCGAAGCCAAAGCATACGACCAGATCGATGCGGCTCCAGAAGAAAAAGCGCGCGGTATCACGATTAACACCGCCCACGTCGAGTACGAAACGGAAACGCGTCACTACGCGCACGTTGACTGCCCAGGCCACGCCGATTACATCAAAAACATGATTACCGGTGCTGCCCAGATGGACGGCGCGATCCTGGTGTGCTCCGCAGCTGACGGCCCAATGCCACAGACCCGCGAACACATTCTGCTGGCCCGCCAAGTTGGCGTTCCATACATCATCGTGTTCCTGAACAAGTGCGACCTGGTCGACGACGCAGAGCTGCTGGAACTGGTTGAAATGGAAGTGCGCGAGCTGTTGTCGAAGTACGAATTCCCAGGCGACGACCTGCCAATCATCAAAGGTTCGGCACGTATGGCGCTGGAAGGCAAAGAAGGCGAAATGGGCGTTGACGCAGTGTTGCGTCTGGCCGATGCGCTGGATGCGTACATCCCAACGCCAGAGCGCGCTGTTGACGGTGCCTTCCTGATGCCAGTGGAAGACGTGTTCTCGATCTCGGGTCGCGGTACCGTGGTAACCGGTCGTATCGAGCGCGGCATTGTCAAAGTCGGCGAAGAGATCGAAATCGTCGGTATCACCGATACCGTCAAAACGACTTGCACCGGCGTGGAAATGTTCCGCAAGCTGCTGGACCAAGGTCAAGCAGGCGACAACGTTGGTCTGCTGCTGCGCGGCACCAAGCGTGAAGACGTGCAACGTGGTCAAGTTCTGGCCAAGCCAGGCTCGATCAAGCCGCATGCGCACTTCACCGGCGAGATCTATGTTCTGTCGAAAGACGAAGGCGGCCGTCATACGCCATTCTTCAACAACTATCGTCCACAGTTCTACTTCCGCACGACGGACGTGACCGGTTCGATCGAGTTGCCAGCAGACAAAGAAATGGTCATGCCAGGCGATAACGTGTCGATCACCGTCAAGCTGATCAACCCGATCGCGATGGAAGAAGGTCTGCGCTTCGCTATCCGCGAAGGCGGCCGTACCGTCGGTGCTGGTGTTGTTGCAAAAATCATCGCTTAATTATTAAGCGAATATAAAAGAAGACGCGTCGTCGCCCGGCGCTCTTCTTTTTATTCAACTGCCGGGGTTGGCAAGCATTTTGGTGCTATCATGTCGACCCTGACGGTTGTTGCGTCAGAAATTCCCGTATCACCTCATTGCCGTGCAGACTGCGCGGTTCGTTCTTTTAAGGAAATATCATGTCGGCACCAAACCAGAAAATCCGTATCCGTCTGAAGGCTTTCGATTACAAGCTGATCGATCAGTCCGCTCTGGAAATCGTTGAAACCGCGAAGCGCACCGGCGCTGTCGTCAAAGGCCCAGTACCACTGCCTACCCGTATTCAACGTTTCGATGTGCTGCGTTCCCCGCACGTTAACAAAACTTCGCGCGATCAGTTCGAGATCCGTACGCACCAACGCCTGATGGACATCGTTGACCCAACGGACAAAACCGTTGACGCGCTGATGAAGCTGGACCTGCCAGCTGGTGTTGATGTTGAAATCAAACTGCAATAAGAGTTTCAAGGGCAGCTGACAACGCCGTAGCACCAGGTGTTGACAGCTGTTCCAGGCCGGCGGGGTGTCCCGCTGCCTGATGATGGGGCCGGGCCTGCTCACGATCGTGAGTGCGCCCGGCCCCATTGCTTTGAGGTCGTGTCTTTTGCGGTGCTGCCGTCCTTTCCCTCATCCTATTTCCTCCCTTTTTCTTCTTTTCGCTTCTCCTTGCCTGACCTATAAAGTGGGGTTAAAACAACAATTGTTAATTGTTTTCTTCCCCGGTCGCGTCAAATGTGAGAAATTTGTAACATGCGTGAGAATGTGTGATTATTTTACAAAAATGGTCAGTGCAACGCATCGATTTATAAAACGAAAACAATATCTGAGGAGTGGTTTTGAAAAGTTTAGTGATGAGCAATACACCCCGTTTGAAGAAAAGCACACTGGCAATAGCATTGACACTGGCCTTCTCCCAATATGCTGTGGCGCAAGAAGCTGCCGCACCTGCAGAAAAACTGCAACGCGTCGAAGTCACCGGCAGCAGCATCAAGCGTACCGAAGCTGAAACAGCCGGCTCGCTGCAGGTTCTGACCCGCGACGACATCGAGCGCACCGGCCAGACCACGGCGCTGGGCATCCTGAATTCCTCCGCTGCCATCAGCACCTCGATCGACTCGTCGAACAACAGCTCGGGCAGCTTTGCCACGGGTTCTTCGGGCGTGGGCATGCGTGGCCTGGGCAAGGTCGCGACCCTGGTGCTGGTCAACGGCCGCCGCATTGCACAATACGGCCTGGCCGACGGCGCGCAGCAAAACTTCACCAACCTGGACGCGATCCCGGCTGCCGCCATCGAGCGCATCGAGATCCTGAAAGACGGCGCATCGGCAATCTATGGTTCCGACGCCATCGCTGGCGTGATCAACATCATCCTGCTGAAGAACTTCGAAGGCGCCAAGATCACCGGCAACTACAAGGAAACTGAAGGCTTCAGGGACCAGCGCAGCCGCAACGTTTCCGGTATCGTCGGTTACGGCGATATCGACAAGGATGGTTTCAACACCTACCTGACGTACGAAGCGTACAAGAACGACGGTTACACCGCTGACGACCTGCGCGGCCACTATCCTGAATGGCACCGCCAGACCCCGGGCCGTTCGACCTGGGACGCCCTGAGCGCGTTCTCGCCAACCGGCAACTATTTCCTGAGCAGCACGAACATCGTCGCCGCGCCAGGCTGCCCGGCCGACAAGATCGACCCGAAAGACAAGCTGTGCAAGATGGATGTCCTGCCGTATACCGGCCTGACCACCAATGCCAAGCGCTATGCGCTGGCCAGCAACACGCATTTCCGCATTGGCAAGAACATCGACGCCAACTTCGAGATCACCAATGCCGGCGCCAGCAACGACTACATCGTCGCCCCGTTCAACGTCAGCAACGGTAGCGCCACCACGTCGTCGAGCACCTGGTACGACGCGATCAACGGCAAGATGGTCGGTCCATACTTCTATCCAAAATTGCCGGTTGGCCACGCGATGAATCCGTATGCGACGCCGGTGGAATACCGTGCCCGCATGATGGATACCGGTGAGGGCTTCAACTTCAACCGCACCGAGTCCGATCAGACGCGCGTCATGCTGAGCCTGAACGGCGACATCGGCAATTTCGACTGGAAATCCGCGGTCGGCTACATGAACTCGAAAGCCAACAAGGCCACCCGTGCCGTGAGCGCGACCGGCTACACCAATGCCATCGTCAACGGCACCTACAAGTTCGGCCAGCAAAACGATGCCGCGCTGCTGGAGTCGATGTTCCCGGTGCGTACCACCAAGGGCGAGTCGAAGATCACCTTCATCGACGCGACCGTGTCCGGTGAAGTAGCGCAACTGCCTGCCGGTCCTTTGAGTGTGGCATTCGGTACCGACATCCGTCGCGAAAAGTATGAAATGGCCAGCTCGGACAACGTGCTGCGTGGCGACCTGGTCGGCATCGCCGGCCTGCAAGTCAAAGACACCATGGATCACTACGCGCTGTTCGCCGAAGCGACCATTCCGGTGGTCAAGCGTGTGGAAGTGAGTGCAGCGGTACGTGCCGACAAGTCCACCAACAGCGACGTGCACTTCTCGCCTAAGCTGGGCTTGCGCGTCAACGCCACCGACACCCTGTTGCTGCGCGCTACGGCCGCTGGCGGCTTCCGCGCGCCAAACATCGTCGAAACCGGTAACGGCCTGGGCCGCAGCTCGTTCGCGACCAGCGTCAGCGATCCACGTCGTTGCTCGACTGCCAGCACCCTGAACAACCTGGTGCAGAACAATCCGGCAGCCACCACCGTCGACAAGGCGCAGGCGAATACCTTCCGCAACAGTGATTGCTCGGGCGGCGTGCCTAGCTTCGTGTCGGCGAACAAGGACCTGAAACCGGAAACCTCGCGTTCGATCACCGCTGGTTTCGTCTTTGAACCGGTCAAGAACTGGACCGTGGCACTGGACTACTACCATATCGAACGCAAGGACGAAATCGGTACCCGTGCCGTGGCCGACATCCTGCGCGGCGAAGCTGGCCTGCCAGCCGGGCAGCTGGTGCGTGTCGATAATTCGGCTTCCGATGCGCAATTCCTGGCACTGGTGAAAAAATACGCTCCGGGCAATACCACCAACTTCGGCGGCGTTGGCGCGATCGGCTTGCTGTACAACCCATACGTCAACAGCGGCAAGACCCGTGCTTCGGGCTTCGACTTCGACGCGGGTGGCCGTTTCAATACCGGTATCGGCCAGGTTCGCTTGAAACTGGAAGGTAGCTACCTGTGGAAGTACCAGGAATTCAGCGTAACCGACAATGCCTATGACACCAACCTGGCCGGTAACTATGACCTGGGTTCGCGCCTGAAAACCAAGCTGCGCGCCAGCCTGAAGACCGGCGAGTTCGACCACGGCATGACCCTGAACTACGCCAGCGGCTTTAGCAACGACAACCAGACTTCGCCAACCTACTGTGTTACCAACAAGGTTTCGGCTGAGAGCATGGGTGTTTGCTCGCGCGTAGGCAGCAACACCACGGTCGACTACAACCTGTCGTACGGTGGCATCAAGAACACGCGTCTGAGCCTGTACATCGACAATCTGTTCGACAAGGCTGCACCGATTCAATGGCGCAAAGGTTACGCTGAATCGTTCCAGATGCGTCGTATCGGCGTAACGGCCAGCTACACCTTCCTCTGATCGGCGTCAGCTGATACCCCACCGTCCGGCAGCGATGCCGGGCGTGTCAAGGACCAGGCCTCGTGCCTGGTTTTTTTTGCCTTGCCATCGCGGCACAGGGGAATTTCTCTTTACAGTGCTGCGGCTGGACGATAAGGTTGCCGCATGCTTAACGCCCTCGATACCCACCTGCTCAATGCGGCTCCCCGTCATCGCCTGCGCGGCTGGCCGCGCTTCCTGACCGAGTTCCTGTATTTCGGCATCAAGGAGGCGAGGTCCTGCCTGTTCGTGGGACTTTTTTTTGCCACCGTCTTCCTCGTGCCGCGCGCCGGCCTGTTTGGCCTGCCACGCTATGACGTGCTGCTGCTGGCGGCGCTGGCGATCCAGGGCGCGATGGTCTGGAGCGGTCTGGAAACGTGGGATGAGCTGAAAGCCATCTGCCTGTTTCACGTGGTCGGCTTCGCGCTGGAAGTGTTCAAGGTATCGGGGGCGATACAGTCGTGGAGCTATCCCGACTTCGCCTACAGCAAGGTGCTTGGCGTGCCCCTGTTTTCCGGCTTCATGTACGCGGCCGTCGGCAGCTACATTATCCAGACCTGGCGCCTGCTCGACATGCGGATCCGCCACCATCCGCCGTACTGGATGGCGGTGCTGATCGCGCTGCTGATCTACGCCAACTTCTTCACCCATCACTACATCGGCGACTATCGCTGGTATCTGGCCGCCTGCGCGCTGGGCTTGTATGCGCGCACCACCGTGGTGTTCCGGCCGCTCGACCGCGACCGCAGCATGCCCTTGCTGCTCGGTTTCGTGCTGGTCGGTTTCTTCATCTGGCTGGCTGAAAACATCAGCACCTTTTGGGGCGTGTGGCGCTATCCGAACCAGCTTGGCGCGTGGTCGGTCGTGCATGTCAGCAAATGGAGCTCATGGTCGCTGCTGGTGGTGATGACGTTCACCATCGTGGCCCACCTCAAGCACATCAAGGCCAGCATCCACGTCGCCCAGCCGTAGGCCGGGCCCCGGGAGCCGCTTATTGCAAGGTGGCCGCCACCACGTCGAAGCGTGCGCCCAGTGCCGCCTGCGGGCCGCCTTGCAGCTGTTTGGCATACTGGCGCAGCACTTCCGCCGAATACGTGCGCGAGGCGGGCGACAGCTTCGGCAGCAGCGGCAGCACGCGTTCCAGATAGCCCGTGCCTTCCTGCCACTTGCCTTGCGCGGCCAGCGCCGACGCCAGTTCCACCATGCGGCGGCCGATGCGCGCATCGCTGCGCGGCTGTGCTGCTTCTTCCGTGGCCAGCGCTTGCCGGTACAGTTGTTCCGCTTCCGCATTCTTGCCCTGCAAGCGCTTGATGCGGCCCAGGTTGTACTGGCGCTGCGAGAGGATGTCCGCGCTGGCCCCGGCCTGCTCGGCGCTGCGCAGCGCCTGTACGCAAGCCAGTTCCGCTTCGCCAAACTGGCCTTTGAGTTCGGCCGCGTTGCAGGCATCTTGCTGTTCATTGGAGGTGGTGAGTGTCGCTGGCGCCGCGCAGGCGGCCAGCAGGCTGACAGCGCATAGCAGGCTGATGGTATGGTTCTTCATAGTCTCCTCGGACGGGTGTCAAACACGGTGTATCGGTGGAGTCATGCCGTGATAAATATACTATAAGTTTTTTGGGATGGGCGGCTTTTCGCCGGCGCACGCGATGGACGCCGGATTGACGCCGCTGGCGTGCTTCAGGGATACTCCGGGCTTGTCCACTAATGCGTGCCGCCGCCATGTCCAAGACTGTCCTGATCGTGGAAGATGAACAGGCGATTGCCGACAGCATCGCCTATGCCTTGCGCACGGATGGCTTTACGCCGCGCCATGTGATGTTGGGCGAACAGGCCCTGGCCGCGTTGCGCCCGATGCCCGGCGAAGCCGCGCACCTGCCCGTTCTGGTGGTACTCGACGTGGGTTTGCCCGACATGAGCGGGCTGGAAGTATGCCGCCGGCTGCGCCAGTTTTCCGAGGTGCCGGTGATCTTCCTGACGGCCCGCAGCGATGAGATCGACCGTATCGTCGGCCTGGAAATCGGCGCCGACGATTACGTCACAAAACCGTTTTCACCGCGCGAACTGGTGGCCCGCATCCGCGTCATCTTGCGCCGCGCAGGCGTCGCGCCAGTCCCGCGCGAGACTGGCATGACGATAGCCGCGCCTGTCGCCGCGACCGCGCCGGCGCGCTTCGAGCTGCGTGCGCTGGAGGCGCGCGTGCTGTTTCACGGCCAGCCGCTGGACCTGACCCGCTATGAATACCTGTTGCTGAAGACTTTGCTCGAGCATCCGGGCCACGTGCTGTCGCGCGCGCAGCTGATGCAGCGCGTGTGGAGCGGGGCGCCCGACACGCTCGAGCGCACCGTCGATGCGCACGTCAAATCGCTGCGCGCCAAGCTGCGCGCCATCGACGCGCAGCTAGACCCCATCCACACCCACCGTGGCCTCGGCTACAGCCTGGCCGGCGCATGAAGATCGGCCTGCGCATCCTGCTTGGCTACTTCCTGGTCGTCGGCCTGGCCGCATGGTTCCTGTTGAATGTCTTCATGGAACAGGTCAAGCCGGGCGTGCGCTCGACCCTGGAAGACACCCTGGTCGATACCTCGCAACTGCTGGCCAGCCTGGTGGCGCCCGATGTGAAGGCGGGCACGCTGGTGCAGTCGCCCGTGGCCGCGCGCATGCAGGATTACGCGCGCCATGGCGTGGACGTCAATATCAATGGCGTGCGCAAGCGCACGCTCGATTACTGTATCACCATCACGGACCGGCACGGCATCGTGCTGTTCGATTCCAGCGGGCGCGATGTGGGGCGCGACTATTCGCGCTGGAATGACGTGTATCTGACCTTGCAGGGCAAGTATGGCGCGCGCAGCACGCGCAGCCGGCCTGACGACGAGATGTCGACGGTGATGCACGTGGCCGCGCCGATTCGCGACGGCGACGAGGTGATCGGCGTGCTGACGGTGGCCAAGCCGAACGCCAGCGTGCAAGCGTTTGTCGAGCGCAGCCAGCGCAAGATCCTGCAGCGCGGCGCTGTGCTGTTGCTGCTGTCGCTGCTGATCGGCCTGGCGTTCGCCTGGTGGCTGCACCATGCGCTGGGCAAGCTGATGCACTACATCGGCGACGTGGAAGCGGGGCGCAAGGTGGCGCTGCCGGCGCTGGGCAAGAATGAGATCGGCACCCTGGGGCGGGCGCTGGAAGCGATGCGCACGCGCCTGGAAGGCAAGGAATACGTGGAGCAGCTGATGCATACGCTGGCGCATGAATTGAAAAGCCCGATCGCCGCCATCCAGGCCTCGGCCGAGCTGCTGCAGGAAGACATGCCGCCGGCCGAGCGGCGCCAGTTCCTCGCCAGTATCCTGGAGCAGAACGCGCGCCAGCGGCAATTGATCGACAAGCTGCTGGCCTTGGTGCGCGTGGAAAAGCAGCAGCGCCTGGAACACCCCGAGCGCATCGCGCTGGAGCCCCTGCTGGCGCAAGTGGCGCAGGATGCGGCCGCCACGCTGGCGGCGCGCGGCGTGCGCCTGCGGCTGCAGGCGGAAGAGGGGAGTGTGGCCGGCGATGCCCTGTTGCTGCGCCAGGCGCTGGGCAACCTGCTCGACAATGCGGCCGGCTTTGCGCCGCCCGGCAGCGGTATCGACCTGACGGCGCATCGCCAGGGCAACCAAGTGGAAATTGCCGTGCGCGACCGCGGCGCGGGCATTCCCGCGTATGCGCTGGAACGCGTCTTCGAGCGCTTCTATTCCCTGCCGCGCCCGAGCGCCGGCAAGAGCACGGGCCTGGGCCTGCCCTTCGTGCGCGAGGTTGCTTCCCTGCATGGCGGCACGGTCGAGGTGCTCAATCATGCGGACGGCGGTGCCTGCGCGCGCCTGTGCCTGCCGTTGGTGTAGCGCACTTTATTTGCCCGCTTCACACAGACTGCATCGTCAGCGCATACAGCTTTTTTACACTGGCACCCTTACTTCAAGGATGCGCCATGCAAAAAACTCTGTTAGTCAAAGCGTTGATCGTGTTCGGCCTGATGTTGCTGATCGGCCTGCCTTTGCTGATGATTCAGGAAACGATCAAGGAGCGGATGGAATTCCGCCAGGAAGCCGTCAACAGCATCGCCGCCGATTCGGTGCGCGAACAAACCATCATCGGCCCCATCCTGGTGATTCCCTACACGGAGCAGTATGAGGAGCGCGTGGAGGTGGCCAAGGGCGACGACAAGGCGCAGGAAGTGAAAGTGCCGGTGCGCACGGAGTTGCTGCGCCGCACGGTGCAGCGCCGTCTGCTTGTCTACCCGAACAATTTACTGCTCAACGGTAACATCGACACGGACCGCCGCTACCGCGGCATCCACCAGGTGCTGGTCTACAGCGGCCAGCATGCGTTCAAGGGCGACTTCACGGTGCCGGCCGGCAGCCAGCTGCCGCGCAAGTCGCCGGATTCGCGCGTGACCCTGGGGGCGCCGTTCGTGGCCCTGTCCATCGAGGACGTGCGCGGTATCCGTAATATTCCGAAAATCGACTGGGGCGGCCAGAAGATCGAGTTCGAGCAGGGCACCGACCTGTTTGCCTTCCGCAGCGGCCTGCATGCGCCGCTGGGCGCCATGCCGCTGGCGGCGCCGCAGCAGGTGCACTTCAGCTTTGACCTGGGCCTCGATGGCATCGAACGCCAGCACTTCGTGCCGGTGGCGAAAAACAGTCAGATCAGCATCAAGTCGAACTGGCCCCATCCGCAGTTTGGCGGGCGCTTCCTGCCGTCGCCGAAATTCCGCCAAATCAACGCCGATGGCTTTCAGGTCGAGTGGAGCATCTCCTCGCTGGCCACCAATGCGCAAACGCAGCTGAGCACGATCGAGGGCGAGTTCAAGGTGCCCGACAGCGCGCCGCTGGGCCAGATCGACCGCTTCAGTGTGGGCTTCATCGAGCCGGTGAATGTGTATTCGCAATCGGACCGGGCCACCAAATATGGCTTGCTGTTCGTGGCGCTGACCTTTGCCGCCTTCTTCATCTTTGAAATCCTGAAAAGCCTGCCGATCCACCCGGTGCAGTACCTGCTGGTGGGTCTGTCGCTGGTGATCTTCTTCCTGTTGCTGGTGGGCCTGGCGGAACACATCGCCTTCCTGGCCGCCTACCTGATTGCCAGCGCCGCCTGTATCGTGCTGACCAGCTTTTATCTGGTGCACGTGCTGCACAACGCCTGGCGCGGCATCGGCTTCGGCGTGGGGCTGACCATGCTGTATGGCGCGCTGTATGGCTTGCTGAGCTCGGAAAACAATGCGCTGGTGATGGGCAGCATCCTGTTGTTCGCCGTGCTGGCAGCCATCATGGTGGCGACGCGCAAGGTGGACTGGTATCAGATTGGCAAAGGAGCGCCACAAGAGTAAGGCTTACCCGGGCGCCATGCGCCACCTTCCAGCCAGCCCGGACAGTGATATGCCCTGGCTGGTTTTTGTATTTGGCGCGGGAAGAGCGCGGCATCATAAATTGGTAGTTGGTTGGTATTGTTTACGGTATGCTATTGGCATTGCTTTTTAAGTAATGGCGGGCGCCGCAGCACCCGCCCGGGGCGGTGTGAGGATGGCATGCCGTGCTGGTTGTTTGTCCATCAGATAAAACGGAGATGCAATATGATCAAAAAGACGATGGTTTTTCTGTTTGCGCTGGGTCTGAGCGCCTCGTATGCGTTTGCTGCTGGCGATGTCACGCAGTGCTATAGCGAGTGCGGGCAAAAAGTGGCCAATTGCCGGGCGCACCTCGGCGGCAGCCCCATCTGCGAAGATCTCTACGAGCATTGCCTGGCCAATTGCCAGAAGTAGGCCCCATGCTCCTGACGGCGTGCCTTGCTGCGCATGAGGTGGCGCCGATGAGCTTTCATTCCTGAAAACACACAAGTGGAGACATGCATGTACAAGAAAATCGCGGTATTCCTGTTTGCCATCGGCTGTAGCGCCTCATATGCCATGGCCGGCAATGATTGCACGCTGGAGTGTGCCATCCGGGCCAATACGTGCTCGGGCGGCATGCCCGGTTCGGCCTCGAGCCCTATTTGCGAGATGATCTACAAGCATTGCATCGAGCAGTGCAAGGTCTGAACTGAACTGCGCCCAAGGGGGCGTCAAGCCTGATTGATGGAGGTAAGGGGGCGCGTACGGGGTGTACGCGCCCTTGTCGTTTCTGCGACTGCCAGCGCTGGTCGCTGCTGGCGCCCGGTGTCCCAGAGGCCGCATGCCGCCGTGGTTTGCACCCGTTAAATTGCCTTGCGGCAGCGTTTTTCAGGCGCGCCGACAACTCCCGCAGGGGCGTTGCGCAACACTTTGACATACCTCGTGTTAACTTGTTGCGTCAAGGGTTTTTGTGCTATATACTAGCCGGCTTCGGTATGGATTCGTCTTTTTTGAGTCCTACGTTACTTTGTAGTTAAACAAGCCCCGCCCAATCGCAGGTGGGAATGGAGAAAAAATGAGCCTAGGCCTTCTCGGTCGCAAGGTTGGTATGATGCGCATTTTCACGGATGAAGGGGATTCGATTCCTGTCACCGTGTTGGACGTATCGAACAACCGTGTTGCGCAAATCAAAACCCCTGAAACAGATGGCTACTCCGCTGTTCAGGTCGCATTCGGTCAACGTCGCGCTTCCCGCGTGACCAAAGCTGTTGCTGGTCATCACGCTAAAGCTGGTGTTGAAGCCGGTACTCTGTTGAAAGAGTTCCGTGTCGACGCTGCCAAAGCCGCTGAACTGAAAGCTGGCGATGTTGTCGCTGCTTCCCTGTTCGAAGTCGGTCAAAAGATCGACGTGCAAGGCGTTACCATCGGTAAAGGCTATGCAGGCGTTATCAAACGTTACCACTTCGCTTCCGGCCGTCAAACGCACGGTAACTCGCGTTCGCATAACGTTCCAGGTTCCATCGGTATGGCACAAGATCCAGGTCGCGTTTTCCCTGGTAAGCGCATGACCGGTCATCTGGGTGACGTTAACCGTACGATCCAGAACCTCGTGATCGCCCGTATCGATGCCGACCGTCAGCTGCTGCTGGTCAAAGGCGCGATTCCAGGTGCGAAAAATGGCCAGGTAGTTGTCTCGCCAGCCATCAAAACCAAAGCCAAGAAGGGAGCTTAAACGATGGAACTCAAGCTTCTGAATGCGCAAGGTCAAGCCGCCTCGAACGTTGCTGCAGCCGATACGATTTTCGGCCGTGACTACAATGAAGCGCTGATCCACCAAGTCGTCATCGCTTATCAAGCGAATGCACGTAGTGGTAACCGCAAGCAAAAAGACCGTGAAGAAGTTCACCACACGACGAAAAAGCCATGGCGCCAAAAAGGTACCGGCCGCGCTCGTGCTGGTATGTCGTCGTCGCCACTGTGGCGCGGCGGTGGTCGGATTTTCCCGAACTCGCCTGACGAAAACTTCACCCACAAAGTGAACAAAAAAATGTATCGCGCAGGTATCTGCTCGATCCTGTCGCAGCTGGCTCGCGAAGAGCGCCTGATCGTCATCGACGATCTGACGATCGACGCGCCAAAAACCAAGCTGCTGTCGCAAAAATTGAACGGCCTGGGCTTTGATTCGGTTCTGATCATCACCGACGTTCTGAACGAAAACCTGGAACTGGCATCGCGCAACCTGCCTAACGTACTCGTCGTTGAGCCACGTCACGCAGACCCGATGTCCCTGGTGTTCTACAAGAAGATCCTGGTCACCAAAGCTGCATTGGCCAAGATTGAGGAGATGCTGGCATGAGCGCGATTTTGAAACATAGCGAAGAACGCTTGATGAAGGTGCTGTTGGCGCCCGTGATTTCCGAAAAGGCCACCATGGTCGCGGAAAAGAACGAGCAAATTGTATTCCGCGTATTGCCGGATGCAACCAAGCCTGAAATCAAGGCAGCGGTCGAACTGCTGTTCAAGGTTGAAGTTCTGTCCGTGCAAACTGCAAACCGCGAAGGTAAGCAAAAGCGCACCGGCAAGTTCAACGGTCGTCGTAACCATACCAAGCGTGCTTTCGTGTGCCTGAAGCCTGGCCAGGAAATCAACTTCTCCGAGGAGGCTGCATAATGGCACTCGTTAAGATGAAACCAACCTCGCCAGGCCGTCGCGGCATGGTGAAGGTGGTGAATGCCGACCTGTACAAAGGTCGTCCGTTCGCTGCCCTGGTTGAAAAGAAATCCAAGACCGCTGGTCGTAACAACAACGGTCACATCACCACCCGTCATATCGGTGGTGGTCACAAGCAACACTACCGCTTGATCGACTTCAAGCGCACCAAAGATGGTATTCCAGCGAAAGTGGAACGTATCGAATACGATCCAAACCGCACCGCGAATATCGCTCTGTTGTGCTACGCCGACGGCGAACGTCACTACATCATCGCAACCAAAGGCATGGCCGTTGGCGACAGCGTGATGAACGGTTCGGAAGCACCGATCAAATCGGGTAACTGCTTGCCAATCCGTAACATCCCAGTCGGTACCGTGATGCATTGCGTTGAAATGCTGCCAGGTAAAGGTGCCCAAATGGCACGTACCGCCGGCGCTGGCGTTGTGCTGATGGCACGTGAAGGTACCTACGCTCAAGTGCGTCTGCGCTCGGGTGAAGTACGTCGCGTGCACATCGAGTGCCGTGCAACGGTTGGTGAAGTCGGCAATGCCGAGCACAGCCTGCGTAAAATCGGTAAAGCTGGTGCGATGCGCTGGCGCGGTGTTCGTCCTACCGTTCGCGGTGTGGTCATGAACCCGGTCGATCACCCGCACGGTGGTGGTGAAGGTAAAACAGCAGCTGGTCGTCATCCAGTTTCGCCTTGGGGCCAACAGACTAAGGGTAAGAAGACACGCAGCAACAAGCGTACTACTTCCATGATCGTCTCGCGCCGCGGCAAGAAATAAGGGGTAGCACATGACACGTTCATTGAAAAAAGGGCCGTTCTGTGACGCCCACCTGGTGAAAAAAGTTGAAGCCGCGCAAGCAGCCAAAGACAAAAAGCCAATCAAAACCTGGTCGCGTCGTTCGACAATCATGCCTGACTTTATCGGCCTGACGATCGCGGTGCATAACGGCAAGCTGCACGTGCCGGTTTATGTTTCCGAAAACATGGTTGGTCACAAGCTCGGCGAATTCGCACTGACCCGTACGTTCAAGGGCCATGCAGCTGACAAAAAGGCTAAGAAATAATGGAAACTAAAGCTATCCTCAAAGGTGTGCGCCTGTCGGACCAAAAGGGCCGCCTGGTTGCGGACCTGATCCGTGGCAAGAAAGTTGACGCTGCACTCAATATCTTGCAATTCAGCCCGAAAAAAGGTGCTGCGATCATCAAGCGCGTTCTGGAATCCGCTATTGCGAATGCCGAGCACAATGATGGCGCGGACATCGACGAATTGTTCGTGAAAACGATCTACGTCGAAAAGGGCCCGGTCCTGAAGCGCTTCACCGCGCGTGCAAAAGGCCGTGGCGACCGTATTTCGAAACAATCCTGTCACGTTTACGTGACTGTCGGTAACTAAGGAGCCACGATGGGTCAGAAAATTCATCCAACCGGTTTCCGTCTGGCGGTCACCCGTAACTGGGCTTCGCGCTGGTATGCAGGCAACGGCAATTTCGCTGCCATGCTGAACGAAGACTTGAAAGCACGTGCTTACCTGAAAAAGAAACTGAAGAACGCTTCCGTTGGCCGCATCGTTATCGAGCGCCCAGCCAAGAACGCGCGCTTCACGATCTACAGCTCGCGTCCAGGCGTGGTCATTGGTAAAAAAGGCGAAGACATCGAAGTACTGAAGTCCGCGCTGACCAAGATCATGGGCGTACCTGTTCACGTGAACATCGAAGAAATTCGCAAGCCAGAAATCGACTCGCAACTGATCGCCGATTCGATCGCTCAGCAGCTGGAAAAACGGATCATGTTCCGCCGCGCCATGAAGCGTGCAATGCAAAATGCAATGCGCCTGGGTGCTCTCGGTATCAAGATCATGTCGTCCGGCCGTCTGAACGGTATCGAAATCGCGCGTAAAGAGTGGTACCGCGAAGGCCGCGTGCCTCTGCATACCCTGCGCGCCGATATCGACTACGGTACCAGCGAAGCGTCGACCACCTACGGCATCATCGGTGTCAAGGTGTGGGTATACAAAGGTGACCGCGCGCCTAACGGCGATGCACCAGTCATCGATACCCCGGCTGACGAGAAGAAAAGCCGCGGCCCACGCCGTGACGATGGCAAGCCAGCTGGCCGTCCACGTCCAGCCGGTGCCGGTGCGAAACCATCCACAGCACCAGGTGCACGTGTGCGTACCGCCGCTAAACCGGCCGCCGCAGCAGCACCAGCTGAGAAAGCAGGAGAATAATCATGCTGCAACCAGCACGCAGAAAGTATCGTAAAGAGCAGAAAGGCCGTAATACCGGTATTTCGCACAGCCGCGGCACCGCCGTGTCGTTTGGCGAATTCGGTCTGAAGGCAGTTGCGCGCGGTCGTATCACTGCGCGTCAAATTGAAGCGGCGCGTCGTGCAATGACGCGTCACATCAAGCGCGGTGGCCGTATCTGGATCCGTATTTTCCCGGACAAACCGATTTCGAACAAACCGGCTGAAGTCCGTATGGGTAACGGTAAAGGTAATCCTGAGTACTACGTCGCTGAAATTCAGCCAGGCAAAGTACTGTACGAAATGGATGGCGTTGATGAAGCGCTGGCACGGGAAGCATTCCGTCTTGCCGCCGCTAAACTGCCACTGGCGACGACGTTTGTCATCCGCCAAGTCGGCCAATAATTGGAGTTGTATATGAAAGCATCTGAACTCCGCGGCAAGGACCAGCCAGCTCTGCAAAAAGAGCTGAATGACCTGTTGAAGGCACAGTTCGGCCTGCGCATGCAAATCGCTACGCAGCAGCTGAGCAACACTTCGCAGCTCAAGAAGGTACGCCGCGATATCGCGCGTGTGAAGACGGTAATGAATCTGAAGGAAGCCAAATGAACGAACCAGTGAAACAGTCGCTCAAGCGCACGCTGATCGGTAAAGTGGTTTCGGACAAGATGGACAAGACCGTTACCGTTCTGATCGAGCGCCACGTAAAACATCCTTTGTATGGCAAGATCATCATGCGCTCGAACAAGTATCACGCGCATGACGAGACCAACCAAGTCAAGGCCGGTGACACGGTCGAGATCCAGGAAGGTCGCCCGATCTCCAAAACGAAGGCATGGACGGTGACACGTGTGGTTCAAGCCGCACCAACCGTTTAAATAAAAACCACCGTTTCGGCGGTGGCTTTTAATTAGTACTTGCAGGCCCGCAAATTGTATGTAATACTTGCGGGCTTCGTTCATGTAACGCCGCAAAGTGTCTGGCCACAGACAGTAGCATTCGCGGTCAGTTGATGTATGAAGGTCATGCACCCAAACAGTGAAGCCCAGCAGGGCGGCTCTGGCGGGACCAAGACTGACCGTGGGTCTACATTGTGTGGATTCTTCGGCTTAAGTTGGGAAAGAGAATACTATGATTCAAACTGAAAGCCGGCTCGAAGTGGCTGACAATACCGGTGCCAAAGAAGTAATGTGCATCAAGGTATTGGGCGGCTCCAAGCGCCGTTATGCTGGCATTGGCGATGTGATCAAGGTAACCGTTAAGGTTGCTGCGCCACGTGGCCGTGTCAAAAAAGGTGAAATTTATAACGCCGTGGTTGTGCGCACCGCTAAAGGTGTTCGCCGCCAAGACGGTTCCCTGGTGAAGTTCGACGGCAACGCCGCCGTTCTGTTGAACGCCAAGCTGGAACCGATCGGTACCCGTATTTTTGGACCTGTCACGCGCGAACTGCGCACTGAGAAGTTCATGAAAATCGTGTCCCTGGCACCGGAAGTCCTGTAAGGAGTCGTAATGGATAAGATTCGTAAAAACGACGAAGTCATCGTTCTGACCGGGAAAGACAAGGGCAAACGTGGTGTGGTACAGCAGCGTATCGATGCTGAACATATCGTGGTTGACGGCATTAACATCGCTAAAAAAGCGACTAAGCCAAACCCGATGACTGGCGTAACTGGTGGTATCGTCGATAAGACCATGCCAATTCACGTGTCCAACGTTGCATTGTTTAATGCAGCGACTGGCAAGGCAGATCGCGTGGGTTTCAAAGAAGTGGATGGCAAAAAAGTCCGCGTCTTTAAATCCTCCGGCGAAGTAGTGAAGGCTTAAGAAATCATGGCACGTCTCCAAGAATTCTATAAAGAAAAAGTCGTTGCCGACCTGACCAGCAAGTTTGGTTACAAGTCGGTAATGGAAGTTCCACGCCTGACCAAGATCACCCTGAACATGGGTGTTGGTGAGGCTATCGCGGATAAAAAAGTTCTCGAGCACGCAGTTGCTGACTTGACCAAGATCGCCGGCCAGAAGCCAGTGACCACCAAGTCCCGCAAAGCGATCGCAGGCTTCAAAATCCGTGAAGGTTACCCGATCGGTACGATGGTCACCCTGCGCGGCGCTCGCATGTACGAGTTCCTGGATCGCTTCATTACCGTGGCTCTGCCGCGCGTACGCGATTTCCGTGGTGTGAACGGCCGTGCATTTGATGGTCGTGGCAACTACAACATCGGTGTCAAGGAACAGATCATTTTCCCTGAAATCGAATACGACAAGATTGACGCGTTGCGCGGTATGAATATCAGCATCACGACAACCGCTAAGACCGATGACGAAGCCAAAGCTTTGCTCGCCGCCTTTAAATTCCCTTTCAGGAACTGATCATGGCCAAACTGTCACTGATTAATCGTGAGATCAAGCGTGCTGACCTGGTGGCGAAATTCGCCCCTAAGCGCGAAGCTCTCAAGGCCATCGTCGATGACCAATCGAAATCGGAAGAAGAGCGCTACGAAGCTCGCCTGAAACTGCAGGCGCTGCCACGTAACTCGAACCCGACGCGTCAACGTAATCGTTGCGCCATCACCGGTCGTCCGCGCGGCACATTCCGTAAATTCGGTCTGGGTCGTATCAAGCTCCGTGAATTCGCCATGCGTGGTGAAATTCCGGGTATGACAAAAGCAAGCTGGTAATAGGAGAATATGCAATGAGTATGAGCGATCCTATCGCCGATATGCTGACCCGCATTCGCAACGCACAAGGCGTGCAAAAAACGACCGTGGCCATGCCATCGTCGAAAGTCAAAATTGCGATTGCCAACGTCCTGAAGGACGAGGGTTACATTGAAGATTTCGCTGTTGCCGAAGCTGGTGGCAAGGCGGAACTGAAGATCGGTTTGAAGTATTATGTTGGCCGTCCCGTTATTGAGCGCTTGGAGCGCGTGTCCCGTCCGGGTCTGCGCGTCTACAAGGGTAAAGACGAGATCCCTGTTGTGATGAATGGCTTGGGTGTGGCGATCGTGTCGACTCCGCAAGGCGTCATGACTGACCGCAAAGCACGCGCTACCGGTGTCGGCGGCGAAGTTATTTGCTACGTGGCTTAAGGAGTTACACATGTCTCGAGTAGCTAAAATGCCTATCGTAGTGCCAGCTGGCGCCGAAGTCGCCATCTCCGCACAAGCGATCACCGTAAAAGGCCCGCTGGGCGTACTTTCCCAAGCCCTCACCGGCCTGGTCAAAGTGGAAAACAATGCAGGAACCCTGAGTTTCGACGTGGCGAACGACAGCCGCGAAGCCAATGCCATGTCCGGCACGCTGCGCGCACTGGTCAACAACATGGTTGTTGGCGTCACCAAGGGTTTCGAGAAAAAGCTGAACCTGGTAGGCGTGGGTTACAAGGCGCAAGCTCAAGGCGACAAGCTGAATCTGTCCCTGGGTTTCTCGCACCCTGTAGTGCATGACATGCCAGCCGGCGTTACCTGCGCAACACCAACCCCGACCGAGATCCTGATTAAAGGTATCGACCGTCAACAGGTTGGCCAGGTAGCCGCTGAAGTTCGTGCTTACCGCGCTCCTGAGCCTTATAAAGGCAAGGGCGTTCGCTATGCGGACGAAGTGGTTAAGCTTAAAGAAACCAAGAAGAAGTAATTAGGGGCTGACGATGGATAAGAAAGAATCACGGCTTCGCCGCGGACGCCAAACCCGCATCAAGATTGCGGAATTGAAAGTAAATCGCTTGTCGGTGCACCGCACCAACCTGCACATTTACGCCAACCTGATCAGCCCGGACGCTAAAGTCCTGGTTTCGGCCTCGACGGCTGAAGCGGAAGTTCGCGCTGAACTGGCAGGCCAATCCGGCAAAGGCGGCAATGCCGCTGCTGCAGCCTTGATCGGCAAGCGCGTCGCTGAAAAAGCGTTGAAAGCAGGAATTACCGAAGTTGCGTTCGACCGCTCCGGTTTCCGTTACCACGGCCGTGTGAAAGCGTTGGCAGAAGCCGCACGCGAAGCCGGTCTGAAGTTCTAAGGATCAATCATGGCAAAAATGCAAGCAAAAATGCAAAGCGACAAGCCGGATGATGGCATGCGCGAAAAAATGATCGCGATCAACCGCGTGACCAAAGTGGTCAAGGGTGGTCGTATCATGGGTTTCGCCGCGCTGACCGTAGTTGGTGATGGCGATGGCCGCGTCGGCATGGGCAAGGGCAAATCGAAAGAAGTGCCAGTTGGCGTGCAGAAGGCAATGGAAGAAGCCCGTCGCAACCTGATCAAAGTACCGCTCAAAAACGGCACCTTGCATCACACGGTTGTTGGTCGTCACGGCGCCTCCAAGGTCCTGATGAACCCAGCTAAGCCTGGTACTGGCGTTATCGCTGGTGGTGCAATGCGCGCTATCTTCGAAGTGATGGGCGTGACGGACGTGGTGGCGAAATCCACCGGTTCGAACAACCCATACAACCTGGTACGCGCTACGCTGGACGGCCTGTCGAAAATGAGCACTGCTTCCGATATCGCTGCCAAGCGCGGCAAGTCGGTCGAAGACATTCTGGCTTAAGGTGGACAAAATGACAAACACAGTCAAAGTGCAATTGGTCAAGGGCTTGATCGGTACGCGCGAATCGCATCGCGCTACCGTGCGCGGTCTGGGTCTGCGTCGTGTAAATTCGGTTTCCGAATTGCAAGACACCCCATCCGTACGCGGCATGATCAATAAAGTATCGTATCTCGTTAAAGTTGTCGGGTAAGCCTTCGGGCTTACACGAACGGAGCAAATCATGGAATTGAATACTATTGCACCAGCCGAAGGCGCTAAGCACTACAAGCGTCGCGTCGGTCGCGGTATCGGCTCCGGCCTGGGTAAAACCTCGGGTCGTGGTCACAAAGGTCAGAAATCGCGTTCGGGCGGCTTTCATAAAGTCGGTTTCGAAGGCGGTCAGATGCCTCTGCAACGCCGTCTGCCTAAGCGCGGTTTCAAATCGATGCACGCAACCTTCAAAGCTGAAGTGCGCCTGTCCGATTTGAACAACCTGGCTGTTGGCGATGTCGACATTCTGGTCTTGAAGCAAGCTGGCGTTCTGGGCGTGTTGGCCCGTGACGTGCGCGTGATCTTGTCCGGCGAAATCACCAAAGCGGTGAATTTGAAGGGCTTGAAAGTGTCCGCTGGCGCGAAAGCCGCCATCGAAGCAGCCGGCGGCTCGGTAGCCTGAGTTGACCGCTAACAGCTTGATCGGAGCGAAAATTGGCGACTAATCCACAACTTGCTAAAAGTGCAGCGGCCGGTTTCCCTTGGGGACGGCTCTGGTTTTTGCTTGGCGCATTGGTGGTTTATCGTATCGGTGCTCACGTCCCGGTTCCCGGGATTGACCCGACACAATTAGCCTCGCTGTTCAAGGAGCACGAAGGCGGCGTCCTGGGCATGTTCAACATGTTCTCGGGCGGTGCCTTGTCTCGTTTTACAGTGTTTGCGCTGGGTATCATGCCTTATATCTCGGCCTCGATCATCATGCAATTGCTGTCGATCGTGTCACCGCAGATGGAAGCGTTGAAAAAAGAAGGCGAAGCAGGTCGTCGCAAGATCACCCAGTACACCCGGTATTTCACGGTTGCCCTGGCACTGTTCCAAGCGTTAGGCATTGCAGTCGCACTGGAGTCGCAAGCTGGTCTGGTGTTGGAACCTGGTCTTGCATTCCGCTTCGTGACGGTCGTCACTTTGTTGACCGGAACAATGTTTTTGATGTGGTTGGGTGAGCAAATTACCGAGCGTGGCTTGGGGAATGGCATCTCGATCATCATTTTTGCCGGGATTGCAGCAGGTCTGCCGTCGGCGTTGGGTGGCTTGTTCACCCAGGTGTCGAATGGTTCGATCGGCAGCTTCAGCGCGATTTTCATCGTGATCCTGGTAGCACTGGTAACGTACTTCGTCGTATTCGTCGAACGTGGTCAGCGCAAAATATTGGTCAATTACGCGAAGCGCCAGGTAGGCAACAAGATTTATGGCGGTCAAACCAGCCATTTGCCGTTGAAGCTGAACATGGCCGGCGTGATCCCGCCGATCTTTGCTTCTTCGATCATCTTGTTCCCGGCCACTATCGTGGACTGGTTTTCAAAGGGCGCCGACAACGCTAACCCTGCGGTGCGGTTCTTGAAAGATTTGGCAGCATCGATGGGGCCTGGTGAGCCTATCCATGCGCTGTTGTACGCAGTGGCGATCGTGTTTTTCTGTTTCTTCTATACAGCGCTGGTATTTAACAGCAAGGAAACAGCGGATAACTTGAAGAAAAGCGGTGCGTTCATTCCCGGGATCCGTCCAGGCGAGCAGACAGCCCGTTACATCGACAAGATCCTGACACGCTTGACACTTGCCGGCGCAGTCTACATCACCCTGGTGTGTTTATTGCCGGAATTTATGCAAGCCCAGTGGAAAGTACCATTCTATTTCGGCGGTACTTCTTTATTGATTATTGTAGTTGTCACCATGGATTTCATGGCGCAAGTACAGAACTACGTGATGTCGCAGCAATATGATTCGCTGCTGCGCAAAGCAAATTTCAAGGGCGGAATTCCGACGCGTTAAGCGCGGTAAACATACCGAATGGCAAAAGACGACGTCATACAGATGCAGGGCGAGATTCTTGAGAATCTCCCAAATGCAACATTTCGAGTGAAGCTGGAGAACGGACACGTGGTGCTCGGGCATATTTCAGGTAAAATGCGGATGAACTATATTCGCATTCTCCCTGGAGACAAGGTGACGGTGGAGTTAACGCCGTACGACCTGAGCCGAGCCCGCATTGTGTTCCGTACCAAGTAACACACTGAATCAAACCAAAGAAGCGAAAGAAAGAGCCCAAAAATGAAAGTTCTCGCATCAGTCAAGCGGATCTGCCGCAACTGCAAGATCATCAAGCGCAAAGGCGTAGTCCGCGTTATCTGCGTGGAACCACGTCACAAGCAGCGTCAAGGTTAATCGAGGAATAACAAATGGCACGTATTGCAGGGGTTAATATCCCAAATCATCAGCATACCGTTATCGGCCTGACGGCCATCTACGGTGTGGGCCGTCCACGCGCAGAGAAAATCTGTGCATCGACCGGTGTAGCAACCAACAAAAAGATCAAAGATCTGGATGACAGCGAACTGGAAAAGCTGCGCGATGAAGTAGGTAAATTCATCGTCGAAGGCGATCTGCGTCGTGAACTGTCCATGAACATCAAGCGTTTGATGGATCTGGGTTGCTACCGCGGCATGCGTCATCGTAAGGGTCTGCCTTGCCGTGGCCAGCGTACGCGTACGAACGCACGTACCCGCAAGGGACCGCGTAAAGCCGCTCAATCGCTGAAAAAATAATCCGCTAGGGAATAATTATGGCTAAGTCGCAAAATAACGCCGCATCAGCACGCGTGCGTAAAAAAGTTAAAAAGAACGTCGCTGAAGGCATCGCACATGTCCACGCATCGTTCAATAACACCATCATTACCATCACCGATCGTCAAGGCAATGCCTTGTCGTGGGCTACCTCCGGCGGTGCAGGCTTCAAGGGTTCGCGTAAATCGACCCCATTCGCAGCGCAGGTCGCCGCGGAAGCCGCTGGTAAAGTGGCTGTTGAGTGTGGCGTCAAGAACCTGGAAGTACGCATCAAGGGCCCAGGTCCTGGTCGTGAATCCGCCGTTCGCGCGCTGAACAACCTGGGCATCAAGATCACCGAGATCCAGGACGTGACGCCGGTACCGCACAACGGTTGCCGTCCACCGAAACGTCGTCGTATCTAAGATAGTGTTGCAGAGGGCGCTTCGGCGCCAGCTGCTTTGCTGTCTGTTGTAACTCAGTACAGTTGTGTGAAAACGCTGGAGCAGGGAGCCGGAAACGGTTATACTGCCCGGCTGTTCTTGCCTGTCAAATCCTGTTTGACGGGTTTTTCGTTTTCAGCCACCGTCTGATTGAAACCAAATCAGACTAGCGCCTAACCGCATCAGTGTGTTTGATCATGCATGTGGCTGGGGCGTTATCATTTAAAAAAAGGAAGTATCGTGGCACGTTATATCGGACCTAAAGCAAAACTTTCCCGCCGTGAAGGTACAGACCTGTTCCTGAAGAGCGCCCGTCGCTCGCTGGACAGCAAGTGCAAACTGGACGTCAAGCCAGGCCAGCACGGTGTCAAATCCGGCGCCCGCACCTCGGACTACGGTAACCAACTGCGCGAAAAGCAAAAAGTCAAGCGCATGTACGGTGTGCTGGAACGTCAATTCCGCCGCTACTTCGCTGAAGCAGACCGTCGTAAAGGCAACACTGGCGAAACGCTGTTGAAGTTGCTGGAAACGCGTCTGGACAACGTTTGCTACCGCATGGGCTTTGGCTCGACCCGCGCTGAAGCGCGTCAATTGGTCAGCCACAAAGCGTTCACCGTGAACGGTATCGTTGTGAACATCGCTTCGTACGCAGTCAAGGTTGGCGACATCATCGCTGTTCGTGAAAAATCGAAAAAGCAAGTGCGTATCGTTGAAGCACTGTCGCTGGCTGAACAAGTTGGTATGCCTAGCTGGGTTTCGGTTGATGCCAAGAAAATGGAAGGTACTTTCAAGTCCCTGCCAGAGCGTAACGAAATCGCTAACGACGTCAACGAATCGCTGATCGTCGAGCTGTACTCGCGTTAATAGCAGTTAGCACCACCTCCGCCCACTCGATCGAGTGGGCGTTTTACTAATGCCATCAGCCTTATCGGTGTAATGAGCCGAGGGTATTGAAAAGGACATTTCATGCAAAACAGTTTGTTGAAGCCACGTATTATCGATGTTGAAGCTCTCGGTGCAGGTCACGCCAAGGTCGTGATGGAACCGTTCGAGCGCGGCTATGGCCACACATTGGGTAACGCGTTGCGCCGCGTTCTGCTGTCGTCGATGGTGGGCTACGCGCCGACCGAAGTGACGATCGCTGGCGTCGTCCACGAATACTCCTCCCTCGATGGCGTGCAAGAAGACGTCGTCGATCTGTTGCTGAACTTGAAGGGTGTGGTTTTCAAAGTCCACAACCGCGATTCGGTAACCCTGACTCTGAAAAAAGAAGGCGAAGGCGCGATCCTGGCCTCCGACATCGACCTGCCGCATGACGTCGAACTGATCAACCCTGACCACGTGATCGCCCACCTGACCGCCGGTGGCAAGCTGGACATGCAGATCAAGGTTGAAAAAGGCCGCGGCTACGTTCCTGGTAACGTGCGTCGCCTGTCGGAAGACACGAACAAGACCATCGGCCGCATCATTCTCGATGCATCGTTCTCGCCAGTGCGCCGCGTATCGTACTTCGTTGAATCGGCCCGCGTGGAACAGCGTACCGACCTGGACAAGCTGATCATCAACATCGAAACCAACGGCGTGATCTCGCCGGAAGAAGCGATCCGCCAGTCGGCCCGCGTCCTGGTGGACCAGTTGAATGTGTTCGCTGCCCTGGAAGGCACGGAAGCCGCCGCCGAAGCGCCATCGCGCGCTCCGCTGGTCGATCCTATCCTGTTGCGTCCAGTCGACGACCTGGAGTTGACCGTGCGTTCGGCAAACTGCCTGAAAGCGGAAAACATCTACTACATCGGCGACCTGATCCAACGTTCGGAAAACGAACTGCTGAAAACGCCAAACCTGGGCCGCAAGTCCCTGAACGAAATCAAGGAAGTGCTGGCATCGCGCGGCTTGACCTTGGGCATGAAGCTGGAAAACTGGCCGCCTGCCGGCCTGGAAAAGTAATTCGTAGTTGTAGCAAACTGCCTGGGACAGGTGTCCCAGGCTTTTATTTTTGAAGTACCAAACCGGTCCGCGATGAAGCCCAGGTTTCATTGATCGAAGAACTGGATTTAAACACTCACCGAAAGGATTTATCATGCGTCACGGTCACGGCCTCCGTAAACTGAATCGTACCTCGTCCCACCGTCTGGCAATGCTGCGCAACATGACAGTATCGCTGCTGCGTCACGAAGCGATCAAAACCACCCTGCCAAAAGCAAAAGAACTGCGCCGCGTTGTCGAGCCAATTCTGACCCTGGGCAAAACCGACTCCCTGGCAAACAAGCGTCTGGCCTTCAACCGCCTGCGCGACCGTGAAATGGTCGTCAAGCTGTTCGCTGAACTGGGCCCACGTTTTGCCAACCGTAACGGTGGTTATGTGCGTATCCTGAAAATGGGTTTCCGCGTCGGCGATAACGCTCCTATGGCGTTCGTTGAACTGATGGATCGTCCAGATACGACCGAAGCAGTTGAAGTTGCTGGCGAGTAATCCCGGTAATTGCATCTGAGAAAGCCAGGCCTAGCCTGGCTTTTTTGTTTTCTGCTGCAGCTATCCTTGCTGCGGTGTACTATTCTTCTTTCGCGCCGGCCCGGCACAAGCGCTGCCTGCTCCGCGCGTCCTCTGTCGAATGGTCGAAAAGGTAGTTCATGTCCCGTTTCCCCTCCAGCGCCACCATGCGCGCCGCTCCCCTACATCAACTGCTGATCTGGTTTGCCACTTGTTTACTGCTGGCCATGACCGTCTTTGGCGCCAGTCACGCCCGCGCCGACGATGAATTCCTCGATCCGGAACTGGCCTTCAAGTTTTCCGCCCGCATGCAGGATCCGTCCACCATCGCTGTCACCTATGTGATTGCCGATGGCTACTATATGTACCACGAGCGCTTCAAGTTCGAGGCCGTGGGCGCCAAACTGGGCACGCCCGTGTATCCGGCCGGCAAGGTCAAGTTCGACGACACCTTCCAGAAGAATGTGGAAACCTTCCGCAAGACCCTGACCATCACCATTCCCGTCGAGGCGGCCGGTGCGTTCACCCTGAAGGCGACGGGACAGGGCTGCTCCGACAAGGGCCTGTGCTATGCGCCGCAGGATGCCACGGCCCAGCTGGTGGGCGCTGGCGGCGGCCAGAGCGCGGCGCCCGGCACGGGCCTGCCGTCGAAATTCGCTCTGCCGGCCGCGCCGGCAGTCGACACGGCGGCCGTCAACGGTCCGCAGGCGCAGGCGTCGCCCGGTGTGTCCGTGCTGAGCATTCCCCAGGCCGATATCACCAGCATGCCCGAGCCGGTAGCGGCGGCGCCCGTGGCAGCAAGTCCCGCGCCCGCGCAAAGCGAGATGGGCAAGATCGAAGCGGCCTTGAAGGGCGGCAAGCTGCTCGTCATCGTGCCCCTGTTCATGCTGCTGGGCCTGGGCCTGGCGTTTACGCCGTGCGTGCTGCCGATGGTGCCGATTTTGTCGTCGATCATTATCGGCGATGGCGCCAAGGTCAGCCGCTCGCGCGGCTTGCTGCTGTCCCTGACCTACGCGCTGGGCATGGCCATCGTCTACACGGCGCTGGGCGTGGCGGCCGGTCTGGCGGGCGAAGGCCTGGCGGCGCAACTGCAAAATCCGTGGGTGCTGGGCTTCTTTGCCTTGCTGATGGCGGGGCTGGCGTTGTCGATGTTCGGCTTGTATGAGCTGCAAGTGCCGGCTTTCCTGCAAGGCAAGCTGACGAGCGTGTCGAACCAGCAATCGTCGGGCCGCCTGGCGGGCGTGTTCGTCATGGGCGCCATTTCCGCCCTGATCGTGGGGCCTTGCGTGGCCGCGCCGCTGGCCGGCGCCTTGCTGTACATCAGCCAGACGCGCGACGTCGTCATCGGCGGCAGCGCCTTATTTGCCATGGCGGTGGGCATGAGCGTGCCTTTGCTGTTGGTCGGTGTCTCGGCCGGCACCTTGCTGCCCCGTGCCGGCGCCTGGATGGATGCCGTCAAGCGCTTCTTTGGCGTGCTGCAGCTGGGCGTGGCCTGGTGGCTGGTCTCGCCCGTGCTGCCGGGCGCCGTGCAAATGCTGGGCTGGACGGTCTTGTTCGTCGGCTACGGCATGTATCTGTTGGTGGGCCAGAGCGGCGCGCAGAACGCGTGGGTCGCCAAGGCTTTCGGCCTCGTATTTGCCGTGCTGGGCGCGATGCAGCTGGTTGGCGTAGCCAGCGGTGGCCGCGACCCGCTGGCGCCGCTGGCGCACCTGGGTGGTGGCCAGGTGCACGCGCAACCGTTTACGCGTGTGAAAACCGTGGCGCAGCTCGATGCGGCATTGACACAGCTCAATGGCAAGCCAGCCTTGCTGGACTTTTATGCGGACTGGTGCGTGTCGTGCATCGAGATGGAAAAGCTGACCTTCGTCGACCCTGCCGTGCGCGAGAAGATGGGACAAGCCGTGCTGCTGCAGGTGGATGTGACGGCCAATGACGCGGACGACAAGGCCATGCTGAAGCGTTTTCAGCTGTTCGGCCCGCCTGGCATCATCATGTTCAACCCGCAGGGACAGGAAATCGCCCAGTCGCGCGTGATTGGTTTCCAGAATGCATCAACTTTCTTGACGTCATTGCGCAAGCTTGAGGGACAGTAAGCATTGACTTGTCTGTCCAATAAGAAAAAGCCTGCAATGCAGGCTTTTTCTGTTTTTGCGCCGTTTAAAGCTTAGCCGGCCTTCGGCTGCTGCATGCCGTGGTGTTCGCCGTGATGGCCGCCACGCATGCCTCCATGCTTGCCGCCAGGTACGCTGTCGTCAAACACTTTCTTCTGTTCCGGCGTCAGCACGGCATAGAAGGTTTTCAGCGAGGCCAGACGGCTTTCCTGGCTGGCGATGCGTTCCTTCGACATGGCGATCCATTGCTCCATGCGTTCCGGCGCCGACAGCTTGGCCATCGCTTCGCGCTTGGCCTTCCAGTCGCCCATCGGCTTTTTCGGCGCGTTGGCGGCCGTGAAGGTGGCCCAGGCCGGTTCCTGCGCAGCCGTCAGCTTCAGCTTGTCATGCAGGCGGGCCTGGTACTTGGCCATGCGTTCGGCCGGATTGCCGCCGCGGTGCTGGCCGCGCTGGCCATCATGTTGCATCTTGGTGCTGGCGGCAGGCGCGCTGGCGGCCGCTTCCTGGGCGTGGACGGTCAGCGATGCCGCACCCATGCCGAGTACGCTCATGGCGATGATCAAATTCTTGCGCAAGGTTGTCATTGAGGCGTTCATCTGGATTCCTTTGTAAAAGATGAGGGATGTACATGTTGCTGCACATGAATCCATGTTGGACGCGCCATGTTTCCCCGAAGTGTCCGCTGCCAGACAGTTTGTATCTATATGTTTCTTCGGGTCTCCTATATACAAGACGATACAAATGCGCTGTGCAAGGGTGGGGGAAGTGGGGATAATTCGTACCATGGAACCCACTTCTACAATTCTCATCGTCGACGATGACCGCGATATCCGCAGCTTGCTGGCGGACTACCTGGAAACGAACGCCTACCGCACCCTGGGCGCGGCAGATGGCACGGCCATGTGGAAAATCCTCGATGAAACGCGGCCCGATCTGATCGTGCTCGATTTGAACCTGCCAGGCGACGACGGCCTGACCTTGTGCCGCAAGCTGCGCGCGCAATCGACGGTTCCGGTGATCATGTTGACCGCGCGCAATGAGCCGCTGGACCGCATCCTGGGCCTGGAAATGGGCGCCGACGATTATTTGCCGAAACCGTTCGAACCCCGTGAATTGCTGGCGCGCATACGCAGTGTCTTGCGTCGCAGCCATGCCATGCCGTCGAACGTGCCGTCGGACAAGGCGCAGCAAATCCGCTTTTCCGGCTGGACCCTGGACTTGACGGCGCGCCATTTGCTCAATCCCAGCGGCCTGGTGATCATGCTGTCGGGCGCGGAATTCCGCTTGCTGCGCGTCTTCCTGGAACACCCGAACCGGGTGCTCAACCGTGATCAGCTGCTGAACCTGACGCAGGGCCGCGACGCCGACCCGTTCGACCGCTCGATCGATATCCAGATCAGCCGCTTGCGGCAAAAGCTCGGTGAAGATGCCCGTTTGCCGCAAATCATCAAGACCGTGCGCAACGGCGGCTATGTGCTGGCCGGCCAGGTCAATGTGGAGCCGCACGCGTGAAGGCCTTCCTGGGATCGATGACGGGTCGTGTCTTCATGTTTTTGCTGATCGGCATCGTGGCTTCGGCCGCGTTGACGCAGTGGCTGGCCGTAGGAGAACGCCAGCGCGCCATCGAGCAATACCGCGACTACCATGCCGTCGAGCGGGCCGAGCAGCTCGTGATGGCGGCCGACGTGGTGCCGCTGGCCTCGCGCGCCGCCTACCTGAAGGTCGCCAACAAGGGCAGCGTGCGCCTGGAATTGCGTCCCGACAAGGAACATACGCCCGGCGCGCCGACGGAATTTTCCACTGCGCTGCAAGCCAAGCTGGGCGAGGGTTTCAAGGTCAGCGCGCTGGCCGAACGCCCGGACGCCTGCGTCAAGCCGCGCCAGTCGCCGGGCAAGTTCGGCGCCAAGCCATGGGGCGGTACCTGCGAAAACCTCGACGTGCGCATGCAGGACGGCCACGTGCTGCGCCTGATGGTCTTGCCGCCGCGCCAGCAGCCACCGTTCAATGAGCATAATGACTGGATGACCCTGCTGCCTTTCCTGATCAGCATTGCCATCCTGGCCTACCTGGTCACACGCATGACCATGCGCCCGCTCAAGCAGCTGGCGCAGGCGGCGAAAGACCTGGGCAACGACATCAACCACCCGCCGCTCACCTTGTCAGGCGCCAGCGAGATCCGCCAGGCCAGCGCCGCCTTCAATGCCATGCAGGCGCGCATCCGCCAGCATATTTCCCAGCGTACACAAATGCTGGCCGCCATCACGCACGACTTGCAGACACCGCTGACGCGCTTGCGTCTGCGCCTGGAAAAAGTGGCTGATACGGAACTGTACGACCGCCTGGTGGGCGACTTGTCCGCCATGCAGAGTATGGTCAAGGAAGGGCTGGACCTGGCCCGCTCGATGGATAGCACGGAAGCGATGCAGGCGCTCGATCTCGATTCCCTGTTAGATAGCGTCTGCTCCGACGCGGCCGATGCTGGACAGAAAGTAACCCTCAGTGGACAGGCGGGCATGGCCTTGATGGCCCGTCCGATCGCCATGCGGCGCTGCCTGGTGAACCTGATCGACAATGCCGTCAAATATGGCCAGTATGCGCAGGTGACCGTCGAGCGCATCGCGGGCGCGGCGCGCATCCGCATCCGCGACGGTGGGCCTGGCATTGCGCCAGATCAACTGGCCAAGGTGTTCGAACCGTTTTACCGGATAGAAACCTCGCGTTCGCGCGAATCGGGCGGCACGGGCCTGGGCCTGACCATCGCGCGCAATATCGCCGAGCAGCATGGCGCCACGGTCTTGCTGGCCAATCATGTCGACGGTGGACTGGAAGTCACCCTCATCGTGCCAGAATATTACGCAGGAAAATGAGCATTTCCATGCGACAATATTGCGCGTTAGGCCTCCCTGGCAACTACTACATTCAACCTGCGGCCCTGCGCTGCAACAGCGTGACAGAACAATGAAAAAGACTAGCCTGGCAATCCTCGTGGGTGCGGCCCTGTGTATCGGTGGCGGCATCTGGTATTTCAATCATCAGTCCGGCAAAGCGGCAGGTGGACAGGATGGCAAGGGAGGCAAGGGCGGGGCGCAGGCGCCGACCACCGTCAGCGTCGTTGCGCCCGTGCGCCAGGATGTGCCGATGCTGCTGCAAGCCAATGGCAGCGTGACGCCGATCAGCAGCGTCGACCTGCATCCGCAGACGACCAGTACGATTACCAAGGTGCACATCCGCGAAGGCCAGTTCGTCAAGCAGGGCGAGCTGATGTTTACGCTGGATGCGCGCAGCGAGCACGCGAATGTTGACAAGGCGCAAGCGCAAGTATTGCGCGACCGCGCCTCGGTAGCCGATCTCGAACGCCAGCTCAAACGCAGCCAGGATTTGCTGAGCAAGAACTTCATCGCCCAGGGCGCCGTGGACACGCTGCAAAGCCAGCTCGACGCGGCACGCGCCTTGTTGGCCGCCGACCAGGCCGCCTTGCGTGCGGCCCAGGTCGACTCCAGCTATACCGTCCTGCGCGCGCCGCAGGCGGGCAGGGTGGGCGCCATCAGTGTCTACGCGGGCAGCCTGGTGCAGCCGACCACCTCGCTGACCAGCATCACCCAGCTCGACCCGATCGACGTGGTCTTCACCTTGCCGGAAAGCAGCCTGTCGGGCTTGCTGGCGGCGCAGAAGGCGGGCGAGGTGGCGGTCAAGGCGCTGCTGTCGGACGCGGGCGGCAAGCAACTGGAAGGCAAACTGAACTTTATCGACAATGCCGTCGATCCCGCCACGGGTGTGATCAAGGTCAAAGCCCGTTTCAACAATGGCGGCACCGACCTGTGGCCTGGCCAGTATGTGAATACGCAGTTGACGGTGCGCACGCTCAAGGATGCGCTGGTCATTCCGCAAAACGCCATCATCACCAATACCACGGGCGTCTTCGTGTATTCGATGGAGTCCGACAACACGGCCAAGGTGCGCAAGATTGCCCGCGTGTATGCGTTCGGTCCGAATGCCGTCGTCACCGGCTTGACCGGCGATGAAAAAGTCATCGTCGACGGCAAGCAGAACCTGCGTCCGGGCGGCAAGGTGCGCCTGGCGGAAAAACACAAGGCCGCCGACGGCGCCGCCGCACCGCAGGGCAAGCCAGCATGAACCTGTCCGAACTGAGCATCCGCCGCCCCGTCATGGTGGTGCTGCTATCCCTCTCCATCATCCTGGCCGGCGTGCTGGCGTATGGCCATATTCCCGTGGCCGCCTTGCCGAGCTACAACACGCCCGTCATCAACGTCAGCGCCGACCTGGCCGGCGCCAGCCCCGATACCATGGCGTCCTCGGTGGCCTTGCCGTTGGAAAAGCAGTTTTCCACGATTGCCGGCCTGAGCCTGATCACTTCCACGAGTACCCTGGGCAATACCTCGCTGACCCTGGAGTTTGATGCCAGCATCAATGTCAACGAGGCCGCGGTCGACGTGCAGGCGGCGCTGCTGCGCGCACAGCGCCAGTTGCCGACGGAAATGACGGACTTGCCGTCCTATCGTAAAGTCAATCCGGCCGATGCACCCGTGCTGTTCATCCAGATGACGTCGCCATCGTTGAACTTGTCGGATCTCAATGATTATGCGGAAAACCTGATCGCGCCCAGTTTGTCGACCTTGCCTGGCGTGGCCCAGGTCAGCGTGAATGGCCAGAAACGCTTCGCCGTGCGCGTGCGCGCCCGTGCCGACCTGATGAACGCGCGCAACCTGACGATGGACGAACTGGCCACCGCGCTGCGCGCCTCGAACACGAATTCGCCGCTGGGCATCCTCGACGGCCCCAGCCAGACCTTGACCATCCAGGGTAACCCGCAGATGATGAAGGCGGCCGATTTTGCCGAACTCATCGTTGCCACACGTAACGGCCAGCCCGTGCGGCTGAAGGAAGTGGCCGAAGTGGAAGACAGTTTCCAGTCGACCAAGACGGCCGGCAGTTTCAACGGCGAGCGCTCGATCACCTTGCTGGTGCAGCGTCAACCGGATGCGAACACGGTGCAAGTGGTCGATGCCGTGCGGAAACTCTTGCCGGGTTTCAAGGCGCAATTGCCCGCTTCCATCCAGATCAGCCTGGTCAACGACCGTTCCGTCTCGATCCGCGAAGCCATCCACGACGTCAACCTGACCCTGGCGCTGACCGTGATCCTCGTGGTGCTGGTGATCTTCCTGTTCCTGCACCGCGCGGCGGCCACCTTCATTCCGGCCGTCACCATGCCCATTTCCCTGCTCGGCGCGCTGGCCCTGCTGTACTGGCTCGGCTACAGTCTCGACAACGTTTCCCTGCTGGGCATCACCCTGGCCGTGGGCCTGGTGGTCGACGATGCCATCGTGGTGCTGGAAAACATCGTGCGGCATATCGAAATGGGCAAGAAACCGATCCAGGCGGCCCTCGTGGGCGCCAAGGAAATGGGTTTCACCATCATCTCGATTTCCGTCTCGCTGGTGGCCGTGTTCATCCCCATCTTCTTCATGCCGGGCGTGATCGGCTTGCTGTTCCACGAGTTTGCCGTCGTCGTCTCGCTGTCCATCCTTGTCTCGGCCATCGTGTCGCTGACCCTGGTACCGATGCTGGCCAGCCGCTTCCTGCCGGCCGATTCGCGCGAACACAATGACAGCGACCCCACGCATGGCGAAAAAACCTTCATCGGCCGCCATTTCGAGGCGGCATTCACGAAATTGCGCAACGGTTACGTGCATCTGCTCGACAAGGCCCTGGCGCACCGCAACGTGGTACTGTTCATCGCCGTATGCACGTTCGCGCTGACGGTGCTGCTGTACGCGACCATTCCGAAGGGTTTCTTCCCCGAAGAAGACCTGGGCCAGATCCAGGTGAATACGGAAGCGTCGGAGGATATTTCCTCGGCGGCATTGCAGGACTTGCAAGCCCGCGTGGCGGCCGTGCTCAAGGCGGACCCCAGCGTGCAGGACGTGACGTCGTTCGTCGGCGGCGGCAATACGGGCCGCATGTTCATGGTGCTGAAGCCGCGCAGCGAACGGCCGAAAATGCCCGTGGTGCTGGAAAACCTGCGCCGCGCGACGAGTGCCGTGCCCGGCATGGCCGTGTATTTCCGTCCCGTGCAAAACTTGCAACTGGGCGGCCGCCAGAGCAAGAGCCGTTACCAGTACACCTTGCAAAGCGTCAGCCCCGACGCCTTGAATGACTGGGCGGAAAAGTTTATTGCAGGCATGCGCGCCGACCCGGCCTTCCGCGACGTCACCAGCGATTCGCAGATCAAGGGCTTGCAGGCTTCCCTCAGGATCGACCGCGACAAGGCCAATCTGCTGGGCGTGCAAATGTCCGATATCCGCACGGCACTGTACAGCGCCTTCGGCGAGCGGCAAGTGTCGACCATCTATTCGTCGGCCGCCAGCTATTACGTGATCCTGGAAGCGGCCACGCCAGACCGCCAGTATGACGATGCGCTCACGCGCGTGTCCGTGCGCAGCAAGTCGGGCGAGCTGGTGAAACTGTCGAGTATTGCCTACGTGGAACGCACGATTGGTCCCACGTCCGTCAATCACCAGGGGCAGTTGCAGGCCGTGACGATCTCCTTCAACCTGGCGCCGGACGTGCCGCTGGGCATCGCCACGGGCAAGATCGACGTGATGGGCAAGGACATGAGCTTGCCGGCCTCCATCATCACGCGCTACGGCGGCGACGCGGCCGTGTTCCAGGATTCGCAGTCGAGCCAGATCATTCTCATCATCGCCGCGCTGGCCGTGATCTATGTGCTGCTCGGCGTGCTGTATGAAAGCTACATCCACCCGCTGACCATCCTGGCCGGCTTGCCGTCGGCGGCCGTGGGGGCGCTGTTGACCCTGCGCCTGTTCGGCATGGACCTGACCATGATCGCCATCATCGGTATTTTGATGCTGATCGGTATCGTCAAGAAAAACGCCATCATGATGATCGACTTTGCCCTGCATGCGCAGCGCAACGAGAGCATGAGCCCGCCTGAGGCCATCCGCCAGGCGTGCATCCTGCGCTTCCGCCCCATCATGATGACCTCGGCGGCGGCCCTGATGGGCGCCTTGCCGATCGCCCTGGGCCTGGGCGCCGGCGCCGAGCTGCGCCAGCCGCTGGGCCTGGCCGTGGTCGGTGGATTGCTGTTTTCGCAAGTGATTACCCTGTTTATCACCCCCGTCATCTATTTGTTCCTGGACAAGTACAGCGGCACGGGGCCGGTGACGGACGAGCAACTGGTGGCGCTCGACAACCAGGCTTGAGCACGTGCGTGAGTTGTGACCCCTGACCGGCGTCCCATTCCTGCGTGAATGGGGCGCCGGTTTTGTATGGGCAGTGATACATACGGTAACAACCGTCAAGGGACGGCTCGGGTACTCTGGTTAGCGCTGCAAGGAATGTCGCTATCCTGTACGCTGCGGGTTGGAAAGGCCGAGGAAGTGTTCCCAAAAGCAAGGGACTCTGGCACTATGGCTGCCCTGTAATGTTATTTCTTCGCTACACAGAAAGCACGATTCATTTTGCATGACACGACCCATTTGTTGGCTGCCGATTCCGATGTTTGCCCCACCTGCGGGCAAGTGATCCAGCCACCTCCGGCCTACGGGTCCAAGACCAGCACCACGCGCAAGGTTGCGCTCGGCGTGTCCGTCTTGCTGCACGTGCTGCTGGCGGCGTATGTTTTGTTGCGCAGTGACAAGATCGAAAAGATTCCGCCGCCGAAGAAGGAAAGCGCGATGGTCTACATCGCGCCGCTGAAGGACAAGCCGCAACCGAAGCCGCAGCCGAAACCCACGCCGAAACCCAAAGACACGAAAGTGGCCAAGGTGAAACCGCCGCCGGCCCCGAGCAAGCGCGTGGTCACAAAAGACGTGCCGCACGACAAGCCGAAACTGGAAACCTACACCCCGCCGCTGGTGTCGAAAGTGCCGTTGCCGCCGCCGCCCGCTGAAGACATGAGTTCGATGATCGAGCAGCGCCGCAAGCAGCGCGAGGCGCAGAATCCAACGCCGCCGGCCGAGGAAAGCGAAAATGACCGCGCCATGCGCGTGGCCAAGGCGAATATCGCCGGCGCGCAGGGACGCAATTCCGGCAGCGACCGCGAGGATTCGGGAGGCGTGTTTTCCATCGTCAACCAGACCTCGTTCAGCGCCGAAGTCAAGTTCAAGGGCTGGAACGGCAACTTCAAGCGCAATTGGCTGAAGCAGGAAAAAGTGGAACTGGGCAATGAGCCCGATATCGAGACGGCCATCATCAAGAAGATGATCCAGCTGATCCGTGCCGAAAAGCCCGGCGATTTCGTCTGGGAATCGCGGCGCCTGGGACGTAACGTCAACCTCAGCGCCCGTGTGGAAGATACTGCCGAGCTGAGCGCCTTCCTGCGCCAGGAATTCTTTTCCGAGAAGCGGCCAGGACCGGGACGGCGCTAGGCGCCAGCAACGTGCCGCAATAAAAAAGGCTGCACCGTGTGAACGGGCAGCCTTTTTTTACGTTGTGTTGATGTCGATCAAGCCGGTTTGTCCGACTCCGGCTCGACGTCGTCTTCCATGTCGATCAGGTCGACCATCTGGGCCGCGCCGTCTTCGCTGATGCCGGCCAGTTCCATGATCTTGTCATTGGCTTCGTCGATGCCGACGCGCTTCAAGGCCGAGAACAGTTGCACGGTGAACGGGAAACCGACGCCGTCTTCATCCACATAGCTGTCGAGCTTGGCTTTCGCCTGGCGCAAGGCATTCACGGATTCATTGCGGTTCAGCTTATCGACTTTCGTCAGGATGCAGTGAATCGGTTTACCCGTCGGGGCGAACCATTCCAGCATCTGGATGTCCAGGTCGGTGAACGGGCGGCGCGAATCCATGATCAGGATCAAACCGGCCAATTGCTCGCGGCGCTGCACGTAGTCGCCCAGCAGGCGCTGCCAGTGCAATTTGGCCGAGCCCGAGACTTCCGCGTAGCCGTAGCCCGGCAAGTCGACCAGCAGGCATTCGATCTCTTCGACGATGGTGGCATCCTTGCGGTGCTGCGCCACGTGGGCGCCGCCGATGGAGAAGTAGTTGATGTGCTGGGTACGGCCAGGTGTCTTGGAGGCGAACGCCAAGCCTTTCTGATTACACAAGATGTTGATGGCGGTCGATTTACCGGCATTGGAGCGGCCGGCAAAAGCGATTTCCGGCACCGTGGTATCGGGCAGGTCACGCAATTGGTTGACGGTCGTAAAGAAGCGGGCTTGCCAGAGTTTTGACATGGGAGTAGTAAAGCAACAAAAGGGAGCGATAAGGGAGCGATAACGCCAAGAAGCTATTGTACAATAAGGGGTTGTTTATTGTTGCCGGCGTAGCAGCGATGCGGCTTGCGGCCCTGAAAATAAAGCAAAAATCCCCAGGGCGCGGCAATGTCCACCACTAATTTCTCACTGTCTCAGGGTGCCTGAATGAATCGTGCGTTTTCACCGTTGTTCAAATCCATGCTGCTCGCTTTGCTGGCTGTATCGGCAACTGCCTCCGCGGTCGAAGCACCGAAACCGGCCGTCAAGGCTGACGCTGCCAAGGGCGCTACTTTGTACGCCGATGGCGATGCGGCGCGCGGCTTGCCTGCCTGCGTATCGTGCCATGGCGCGGCCGGCAATTCGACCATTTCCGTCAATCCGAAGCTGGCCGGCCAGCACGAAAGCTATATCTACAAGCAACTGGTCGACTTCACCACGCCGGAGCGCAGCCAGCCCGTCATGACGACCTACGCGAAGATGCTCAGCGACGCCGACAAGAAGAATATCGCCGCTTACCTGGGCACGCAGGTGTCCAAGCCGGGCGCCGCGAAAAACAAGGATACGATCGACCTGGGCAAGAAAATCTACCGTGGTGGCATTGCTTCGAAGCAAGTTGCCGCCTGCGCCAGCTGTCATGGCGCGACGGGCAATGGCATTCCCGTCCAGTATCCGCGCATCGCCGGCCAGCACCAGGATTACACGGTGGCCCAGCTGACGATGTTCCGCAGCACCAAGGCCGATGCCCGCAAGAACAGCGCGCAAATGCACACCATCGCCGCCCGCATGTCGGATGACGAGATCGCCGCCGTGGCCGATTACATCGCCGGCCTGAAGTAAGTTTTCATATTGGCAATAGATTGCCAGGCGCACCAGCGCGCATGAACAAGGGCGGCCGTCTCCACAGGCTGCCCTTTTTTATGGCAGGGGCCAAACAGGAGTATGCTGCCGCCTTGCGCGGAGAAACACTCTGCTCCATGCCTACATTTTCTTGAAGATTGCATATCCCGTATGAGTATCCACGTATGAGCACTGGCACGACCGGAATCGAGTTAAAGACCCAACGCCGCAGCCTGGCTGAATTCGTCGAGCTGGTCTCGTCGATGCGCTTTGCCATCAGTTTGCTGACCCTGATCGCCATCGCCTCCATCATTGGCACCGTGCTCAAGCAAAACGAGCCCATGCCCAATTATGTCAACCAGTTCGGCCCGTTCTGGTTCGCCGTCTTCGACAAGCTGAGCCTGTATTCCGTGTATTCGGCCTGGTGGTTCCTCGTCATCATGGGTTTTCTCGTCGCCTCGACCTCGCTGTGCATCGTGCGCAATGCGCCGAAAATGCTCAAGGACATGCGCAGCTGGCGCGAAACCGTACGCGAGCAATCGCTGCGCAATTTCCACCACAAGCTGGAATGGCAGGCGCCGCTGCCGCGCGCCGTGCTGGCGCAGCAGATGGTGATGCGCCTGAAAGACGCCGGCTATGGGGCCAAGGTGGTCGAGAAGGACAACGCCACCCTGGTGGCGGCCAAGCGGGGCACGGCGAATAAATGGGGCTATATCTTTGCCCATGGCGCCATCGTCATCATCTGCGTGGGCGGCTTGCTCGATTCGGAAATGCCGATCCGCGTACAGCAATGGTTCTTTGGCAAGACACCGTTTTCCGGCAGCGGCGTGATCGCCGACATTCCCGCCCAGCACCGGCTGAGCCTGTCGAACCCCACTTTCCGCGGCAATACCATGATCCCGGAAGGCTCGTCGAGCAACACGGCCATCATTCCCCAGGCCGATGGCGTGCTGATCCAGGATCTGCCCATCACCATCCTGCTGAAGAAATTCCACATCGATTTCTACAGCACGGGCATGCCCAAGCTGTTTGCCAGCGATGTCGTCATTACCGATCATGCAACGGGCGAGACGTTCCCTGCAACCATCAAAGTCAACCAGCCGCTGCTGTACAAGGGCCTGGCCCTGTACCAGTCCAGCTTTGAGGATGGCGGCAGCAAGCTCAAGTTGACGGGCTATCCCATGACGGGCAAGACGACGAAACGCTTCGATATCGGCGGCGAAGTGGGCGGCAGCACGCCGCTCGAGCGCAGCGACGGCAATTCCTACACGGTGGAATGGTCGGGTTTCCGTCCGTTTAACGTGGAAAACCTCAGCGCGGGCCAGGACGTGCGCGCCGTCAACAAGGCGGAAAGTTTCAACGATAAATTTGCCGTCGGCCTCGATAAACGCCTTGGGTCGGCCGCGAAGAACGCGCATAACAAGGATCTCAAGAATGTCGGTCCCTCGGTGCAATACAAATTGCGCGACAAGACGGGCCAGGCGCGCGAGTACCAGAACTACATGCAGCCCGTCACGGTCGATGGCACGACGGTGTTCCTGGCCGGCATGCGCATCAACCCCAGCGACCCGTTCAGCTATCTGCGCATCCCCGCCGATGACAATTACAGCGTGAATGAGTGGATGCGCTTGCGTGCCGCGCTGCAAGATCCCGCGCTGCGCCAGCAGGCCGCCGCGCGCTATGCGGCGCGCGCCATGCCGCAGGCGAACGCGGAAGCCTTGCGCGGCCAGTTGCAGGAATCGGCGGCGAAAAGCCTGGGCATCTTTGCCGGTAATGGGCAGGAGGGCGGTTTCCTCGCCATTTCGCGTTTCTTGGAGAAAATTCCTGCTGCCGAGCAAGAAAAAGCGGCCGATATCTTCATGAAAATCCTCAACGGCAGCCTGTGGGACTTGTGGCAGGCGGCACGCGCCCAGGATGGCTTGAAAGCCATCGAGGCCGATGACAAACATGGCCGCTTCCTGCAACTGGCCACGAATGCGCTGTCCGATAGCTTCTTCTATGGCGCGCCCGTGTACCTGCAACTTGACGACTTTACGGAAATCAAGGCGTCCGTGCTGCAGGTGACGCGTTCGCCGGGCAAGAGCGTGGTCTACCTCGGTTGCCTGTTCCTCGTGATCGGCGTATTTTCCATGTTTTATATCCGCGAGCGCCGCCTGTGGGTGTGGATCAAGGATGTCGAGGGCGGCAGCGAGGCCCTGATGGCCATGAGCACGCAGCGCAAGACGCTGGATTTTGAAAAAGATTTTGAGAACTTGAAGGCAAAGTTGCCGCAATCGGCGTAAGCTGCGCTGAGTTGGATTGGCTGAGTTTCGGGACGCTTGCGCGTTGCCGGGAATGGAGAAAATGATGGAATTGGCAAACAAGCAAATATATACGCAGGAACCAGGATTTTTCAAGCGCCTGAGCCTGATCGATTGGCTGTACGGCGCCGGCTTGCTGGCCGCCTCCCTGTTCGGCCTGATGCGCTTTGGCGCCTTCATGGATATCTATGAAAAGGCCATCCTGCTGGCCGCGGCGCCCACGTTTGCGTGGCTGGGCTGGCACTGGAAGCCCGTACGCTGGCTGATCCCGCTGGCGGCCGTGCTGTCGCTGTTCGCCATCGAGCTGTACGCGGGCCACCTGGAAATGGCCAATCAGAAATTCTTCCTGAAATACATCTTGTCGAGCCAGTCCGCCATCTTGTGGATGGGCACCCTGTTCGTGCTGTCGACTCTGTTCTACTGGATCGGCCTGGTGGCGCGCTCGGAATTCGGCTCGTCCGTCGGCTCCCTGCTGTGCTGGGCCGGCGTGGTGCTGGGCCTGACGGGTATGCTGGTGCGCTGGTACGAGTCTTACCTGATCGGCGCCGACGTGGGCCACATTCCCGTGTCGAACCTGTATGAAGTGTTCATCCTGTTTTCCCTGATCACGGCCATGTTCTACCTGTACTACGAGCAGCATTACGCGACGCGCCAGCTGGGCGCCTTCGTCATGCTGGTCATTTCGGCGGCCGTCGTGTTCCTGATGTGGTACACGGTCACGCGCGACGCGGCCGAAATCCAGCCGCTGGTGCCGGCCCTGCAAAGCTGGTGGATGAAGATCCACGTGCCGGCCAACTTCATCGGCTACGGCACCTTCGCCCTGTCGGCCATGGTGGCGGCCGCCTACCTGCTCAAGTCGAGCGGCTACCTGGTCGACCGCCTGCCGTCGCTGGAAGTGCTCGACGACGTCATGTACAAGGCCATTTCCGTGGGCTTCGCCTTCTTCACGGTAGCGACCATCCTGGGTGCCCTGTGGGCGGCCGAAGCGTGGGGCGGCTACTGGTCGTGGGACCCGAAAGAAACGTGGGCGCTGATCGTCTGGCTCAACTATGCGGCCTGGCTGCACATGCGCCTGATGACGGGCTTGCGCGGCCGCGTCGCCTCGTGGTGGGCGCTGGTGGGCTTGCTGGTGACGACGTTTGCCTTCCTGGGCGTGAATATGTTTCTCTCCGGCCTGCATTCTTACGGCAAGCTTTAATGACAGAAGCGTCATGAACGGCCCGGGAAAACTGGTGTAAGGTACAAATCATCACCTTTTCCCGGAGCCGCCATGTTGATCAAGCGCAGTCCCAACGGCATTGAGTTGCCGTATTCTTCCGAAATCACGCCGCGCGCCGTGTTTGAATCGCGCCGCAGCTTCATCAAGCAAGTGGCGTTGGGCTCGATGTCCAGCGCGGCCTTGCTGGAAATGGCCAGCCGCGAAGCGTTCGCGCAAGGCACGAATCCCAAGCTGGCGGCCAAGCTCAATCCCGCCTATTCGGCGCTGGAAAAGCAGACGGCCTATAAAGACGCCACCAGCTACAACAATTTCTACGAATTCGGCACGGACAAGAGCGACCCGGCGCAAAACGCGGGCACCCTGCGCACGCGGCCGTGGACGGTCAGCATCGAAGGCGAAGTCAAGAAACCGATGACCCTGGACCTCGACGCACTGCTGAAGCTGGCGCCGCTGGAAGAACGCGTCTACCGGCTGCGCTGCGTGGAAGGCTGGTCGATGGTGATTCCCTGGGTCGGTTATTCCTTTTCGGAAATCATCAAGAAGGTGGAGCCGACGGGCAATGCCAAGTATGTGGAATTCATCACCCTGGCCGACAAGAAGCAGATGCCGGGCGTGGGCAGCCGCGTGCTGCAGTGGCCGTATACGGAAGGCTTGCGCATCGACGAAGCGAACCATCCGCTGGCGCTGCTGACCCTGGGCATGTATGGGGAAACCTTGCCGAACCAGAACGGCGCACCCGTGCGCATGGTCTTGCCGTGGAAATATGGTTTCAAATCAGCCAAATCCATCGTCAAGATCCGTTTCGTCAAGGAACAGCCGCGCACGTCCTGGAACCTGTCGGCGCCGTCCGAATATGGTTTTTATTCGAACGTGAACCCGAACGTCGATCATCCGCGCTGGTCGCAGGCTTCCGAACGGCGCATCGGCGAAGACGGTTTTCTCGCGCGCAAACGCAAGACCCTGATGTTCAATGGCTACAACGATGTCGCTTCCTTGTACGCGGGCATGGATCTGAAGAAGTTCTTTTAAGGAAAGACCATGGCCCTCAACCCCACGCCGAGACAATTGTCGCTCTTCAAAAGCCTGGTTTTTCTGCTGGCGCTGCTGCCATTCGCGCGCATGGTCTGGCTCACATACACGGGGCAACTGGTGGAGCCGCTGGAATTCATCACGCGCGGCACGGGTGACTGGACCCTGTATTTCCTGTGCATCAGCCTGGCGGTGACGCCCTTGCGGCGCTTCACGCAATGGAACTGGCTGATCAAGCTGCGGCGGATGCTGGGCCTGTTCGCGTTTTTCTACGCGGCGCTGCACTTCACCACTTTTTTATGGTTCGATCACTTTTTCGATCTGCAGGAAATGTGGAAGGATGTGCTCAAGCGGCCATTCATCACGGTGGGTTTTATTGCCTTTGTGTTGCTGATTCCGCTGGCCGTGACGAGCACGAATGGCATGGTCAAGCGGCTGGGCGGCAAGCGCTGGCAGTGGCTGCACCGGTTGATCTATGTCATCGCGCCGCTCGGCATCTTGCACTTCTGGTGGATGAAGGCGGGCAAGCACAATTTCGCGCAACCGATTCTGTTCGGCAGCATCGTCGCGCTACTGCTGTTAATTCGCGTGGTTTTCGCCTGGAGCAAGCGCGTCAAAACTGCCAGGGCGGCGCATGCCGCCACCCCGGTGCGCTCCGTTTAGGTCGCCGGCACGATGACCGGTGGCGGCGGCACGGGCGCCGGTTCGACGGGGCCTTTGGCTGGTGCGCCCTTGGCCGCTGGCGGCTTGGGCAGGTACAGGGGGCCGGGCTGGCCGCAGCCGGCCAGGACGCTAGAAACCACAATGGCGATGCCGATATAAAACGCTGAGGATGACTTCACGATTAGAATCACGGTTTGATTAAGATCTTTGGAGTGTAGCATGAGCGAATCGGAATTCCTGGCCCTGGCCGAAGCCACCCTGACCCAGATCGAGGCGGCGCTGGACCGGCTGAACGATGAAGACGTGCTCGACGTCGAATGCAGCCGCAGCGGCAATGTGCTGGAAATCGAATTCATCGATAACGGCACGAAAATCATCGTCAACAGCCAGGCCCCCATGCGTGAAATGTGGGTGGCCGCCCGTTCCGGCGGTTTCCACTACAAGCGCGTGGGCGACGAGTGGATCAACACGCGCGACGGCTCGGAACTGTTTGCGGCCTTGTCCAGCATGGCGAGTGAGCAGGCGGGGGCGCCCGTGGTGTTGAAGTAACTTTCGCCGTAGCAATAAAAAAGGGCAGACCTTGCAGTCTGCCCTTTTTGCATGATTACCGTTTAAAACAATTCATTTTTCACGGCTTCCTTGGCTTTTTCTTCCTCCGGCGTGCCGCGCGCCGCGCCTTCCAGGCTACCGACGCCCGTGCCCGGCGGATTTTCCGCATAGTAATACTCGTCGCCCACGTGGATCAGGCCTTCCGGCACGGCGCGTTCCTCGACGGGAATGCTCTTCAATGCCTTCGCCATGTAGCTGATCCAGATCGGCAAGGCCAGGCCGCCGCCCGTTTCCCGGTTGCCCAGGTTGCGCGGCTGGTCGTAACCGATCCAGGCGATGCCTACCAGCTTGGCCTGGTAACCGGCGAACCACGCGTCGATGGAATCGTTGGTCGTGCCCGTCTTGCCGGCCAGGTCAGGGCGCTTCAAGGCCATGGCTTTATTTGCCGTACCGAAGCGCACGACGTCGTTGAGCATGCTGTTCATCATGAAGGCATTGCGCTCGTCGATGACGCGGTTGGCTTCCTCGCCCGCCAGGTCCGGCTTGGCTTGCGACAACACATTGCCGTCGCTATCGGTCACCTTGGCGATCAGATACGGGTTGATCTTGTAGCCACCGTTGGCGAACACGGCATACGCACCGGCCATCTGCAGCGGCGTGACGTTGCCGGCGCCCAGGGCCAGGGTCAGGTAGGGCGGGTTCTTGTCCGCGTCAAAGCCGAAGCGCGTCGCGTATTCCTGGCCATATTTGGCGCCGATCTTGTGCAGGATGCGGATGGAAATCATGTTCTTCGACTTCATCAAACCCTTGCGCATGGTCATCGGGCCATCGTATTTGCTGTCGTAGTTCTTCGGTTCCCATGCCTGGCCGCCCGTCTGGCCCGCATCGAACGAGATCGGCGCATCGTTGATGATGGTGGCCGGCGACAAACCCCGTTCCAGCGAGGCGGAATAGATGAAGGGCTTGAAGGCCGAACCGGGCTGGCGCCATGCCTGCGTGACGTGGTTGAATTTGTTGCGGTTGTAATCGAAGCCGCCCACCATGGCGCGGATGGCGCCGTCGGTGGTGCTGGCCGACACGAACGCCGATTGCACTTCCGGCATCTGCGTCAAGACCCAGGCGTTGTTTTCCTGCATGACGCGGATCACGGCGCCGCGCTTGATACGGCGGTTTGGCGCCGCTTTTTCCGACAGCCAGGCCGCGCCGAAGGTCAGGCCGGGGCCGGTAATGGTGATTTCCTCGCCGGCCGAGGTGACAGCTTGCAACGATTTGGGCGAAGCTTGCAGCACCATGGCGGCGATGATGTCGTCGCTGTCCGGGTGGTCGGCCAGTTCCGTCTCGATCGCGTCATCGGCTTCGGCCTTGGTCTTCGGAATCTCGATATACGCTTCCGGGCCGCGGTAGCCATGGCGTTTCTCGTAATCCATGACGCCCTTGCGCAAGGCGATGTAGGCGGCGTCCTGGTCGGCCTTGGTGATGGTGGTGTAGACGTTCAGGCCGCGCGTATACGTATCTTCCTTGAATTGCTCGTAGACCAGCTGGCGCGCCATTTCCGACACGTATTCCGCGTGCACGCCGAAGGCGCTGCTGTCGGTTTTCACTTTCAGCTCTTCATTTTTCGCTTCTTCGTACTGCGCTGGCGTGATGTAGCCCAGTTGCGCCATGCGCTGCAGGATGTATTGCTGGCGCATGCGCGCGCGTTTCGGATTGACGACGGGGTTGTAGGCGGACGGCGCTTTCGGCAAGCCGGCCAGCATGGCCGCTTCGGCCACGGTGAGGTCCTGGATGTTCTTGCCGAAATAGATTTGCGCGGCCGAGGCGAAGCCGTAGGCGCGTTGTCCCAGATAAATCTGGTTCATATAGACTTCGAGGATCTGGTCCTTGCTGAGATTTTTCTCGATCTTCCACGCCAGCAAGACTTCATACGCCTTGCGTTTCAAGGTCTGTTCGCTGGACAGGAAGAAATTGCGCGCCACCTGCTGCGTGATGGTCGAGGCGCCTTGCTTGGCGCCGCCCGTCAGGTTGTGCAGGGCCGCGCGCGTGATGCCCAGGTAATCGACGCCGCCATGCTCATAGAAGCGGTCATCCTCGATGGCCAGCACGGCTTTCTTCATGACATCGGGAATATCCTTGATGTGCACCATGTTGCGCCGTTCCTCGCCGAACTCGCCGATCAGCACGCTGTCGGACGTGAACACGCGCAGCGGCATCTTGGGCTTGTAATCGGTCAAGGTATCGAGCGCCGGCAGGTTCGGATAGGCCATGGCCAGCCCAAAGACCACCAGCAAGACGCCGACGATGCCCAGACCCAGCAGCGATATCAGGGCCATCAGCAGGAAACGTTTGGGTTTGCTGCCCTTGGTGGGCGGCTTCGGGCCAGCGGAGCCAGCGGATTTTGAAGATGTCATGCGTCGTATGTCTTTCGGTTAATTATGCCGGCCAATTATAAGCGAGCTTGCCGGGGGGGCAGCGCGCCGTGGCGCTTGCCGGGGGAGTGTCGAAACTTGCCGATACTCTATATAAGCGTGTATTGGGCCGCTGGCAACCAGGATTTGGTAACAATTATTCTGCGCCAGATCACGGCCGGGCCAGATAGGCGCCGCGCGCCGCAGACAACAGCGTGAAATCCGTTTACAAGCCAGCGCTGCCGGGACTAGGCTTTCGGATGGCAGGATCCTCTTCCACGCTGACGTTTCTCTATGAAAAACATGTCCATCAGCAATTTTCTTGGCGTCGGCTTGCTGGGCGTCGACATCGCGGACGATGCCGTGCGCGTGGTCGAGTTACGGCGTCGGCGGGGAACACTGTCGTGCCGGCATTGCGGCAGCGCCGCGCTGGCTGCCGGAGTAATGCTTGAAGGCAATGTCGAAGATATGCAGGGCCTGGCTGATGCCCTGCGCCAGGCCCACCGCGACAGTGGCAGCGGCTGTACCCGCGTGGCGCTGGCCATGCCAGCCACGGCCCTGATCACGCATGCGATCCGCCTGCCCGCCGGATTGCCGGAAGAACAACTGGAGATCCTCGTGGAACTGGACGCGGCGCAATACATGCCGTTCGCACTCGAAGACGCCAGCCTGGATTTTTTCATTCTCGGCCCCGCGCCGCCGCTTGTCGGCCAGAGCGACAGGGAGATCGACGTGCTGCTGGTGGCTGCGCGGCGCGCCAGCGTGCAGCGCCGTCTGGATGCGGCCAAGGCGGCTGGGTTGACACCCGTCATCATGGATAGCGAGGCGCTGGCCTTGCAGGCGGCACTCGCGCAGGGTGGCTGGCAAACGCTGCCTGATGGCGGCCTGAGCTATCAACTGGCCTGGGGCCTGGCCATGCACCGGTACGCACGATGAGGGCCGTGGCGGAAGTGGTGCCATGCATCAACCTTTTGCCGTATCGCCAGGCGGCACGCCGCAAGCGTAGTCAGCTGCTGCTGTGGCAATTGGCCGGCGGGGCGCTGCTGGGATTGCTGCTGGCCCTGGCGGCGGGCGCCTGGCTGCAGCACCAGCTCGACGCGCAGCTGCGCCGCCAGGAAGGCTGGCGCAATGCCATGCTGCAAATCAATACCGTGCTCGCCGCCGGCAAGCGGGTGCAGGGCGAGACGGCGGCGCTGTTGCTGCGCCAGCAGGCCATTGCCCGTTTGCAAGAACAGCGCAATGCCTGGGCGCGCATGCTGGCGGCCCTGGCTCAGGCGATGCCGGCCGGCGTGGCCTTGCATAGTGTGCACCAAGAAACGGCGATGGTGCGCCTGCAAGGGCATGCCGTTTCGCAGGAAAAGGTCGCGGCATTGCTGCTGGCGCTGGCGCAGGCCGCGCCCTGGTCCCGGCCGGAAGTGCTTGAAGTGCGCGGCGCGGCAGATGGCGCCGTGGAGTGGACGATACGGCTGGCGTTGGCACCCGCTGGGCAATCTTAGTCGTGGAGGTTGATCATGCTGAGCTTGAAGACCGCGTCGCTGTGGCCGTTACCGGTGCGCCTCGCTTGCGCTGCCCTGGGCGGTATGCTGGTGGCCGCCCTGCTGCATCTTGCGTGGCTCGATGGCCTGATGGTTGCCGTGCGTCTGGCGCAAGGCGAGGAGGAGCGCCTGCGCGCCGATTATCTGGCGGCGCAGGCCAGGGCGAGCCAGTTGCCGCAGTGGCGCGCGCAGCAGCGCCAGGCGGGCGCCGAGCTGGCCCTGCTGGAACAGCAACTGCCCGACCAGCAAGCGATGGCGGTGTTGTTGACGGACATTAATGCCGCCGGCCAGTCGCGCGGCTTGCAATTTTCGCTGTTCAAGCCGGGCGCGGCGCGGCCGCAAGTACCGTATGTCGCCTTGCCGATCGCCATACAGTTGCGTGGCGGCTATCACGCCATGGGCGCGCTGCTGGCGGACTTGGCGCGCCTGCCGCGCATCGTCACGGTGCATGAGGTGGCCTTGACCCTCGGCAAGGATCGCTTGCTGACCCTGGATGCCGTGCTGCAGGCATATCGCTTGCCGGAAGCGGGGGAGCGGGCGGCGCAAGCGGCATTATTGTCCAAGGCGGGCGCGCCCGCGGCTGCGTCGGCATGGCGTCCGCTTGCCGCTGTCGCGCCGCAGCCCTACGAGGCCGCCGCCCTGGCCGATCCTTTTAATGCCTTGCCGCCAGCGCCCGCGCAGCGGGGCGCTGTGGCGGGGCCCGACTCGCGCCGTGTGCGCGAACCGCTGGAAAGCGTGGCCTTGCCGGCCATCAGCATGGTCGGCAGCGTGCAACAGGACGGGCGCCTGAGTGCGCTGCTGCTGGCGGGCCAGCGCGTGTACCGGGTGGCGGTGGGCCAGTATCTGGGGCAAGACCACGGTATGGTGACGGATATCAGTGAACAGGCCGTGCAGTACCGTGAATTGCTGCGCGAGGCGGATGGTCACTGGCGTGAGCGGCGCGGCAGCCTGGCCTTGCAGGTGGCGGGGGCGGGTGCGAAGGCCAGCCTGCCCGAGGCGGCTCCGTGAGGCCGCGCCGCATGCTCCTGGCCGCCATGCTGTGTCTGCATGCCTGCGGCCTTGCCCAGGAGGCGGTGGTGCAGGTGACGGCGCCGCGTCTGTATGCGGGCGAGAAAATCTCCGTCGATTTCCAGAACGTGGGTGTGCGCGCGGCCCTGCACATTCTGGCCGACGCGTCGGGACAGAACATCATCGCCAGCGACAGCGTGGCGGGCAATGTGACCTTGCGCCTGCGCGATTTGCCGTGGGACCAGGCGCTCGACGTGCTGCTGCAGGCCAAGGGCCTGGATATGCGGCGCAATGGCAACGTGCTGTGGATCGCGCCGCGCGAAGAAATCCTCGCGCGCGAAAAACTGGAGCTCGAAACGCGCGCGCAGATCGCCGAACTGGAACCCTTGCAATCGGCCATCTTCCAGCTCAATTACCAGAAGGCCGAAGCGTTCCGCGCCGTGTTAGGCCTGGACGCGGGGGAAGGGCGCAGCCGGCTGCTGTCGCGCCGTGGCAGCGTGCTGATCGAGCCGCGCACGAACCAGTTGTTTGTCACCGACGTGCCGGCGCGCCTGGAACAGATCCGTCAGCTGATCGACAAGACAGATATTGCAACGCGGCAAGTAATGATCGAGGCGCGCATCGTCGAGGCGAACGACAGTTTCAGCCGCAATCTGGGCGCGCGCCTGGGTTTTACGGACCAGCGGCTGGCAGCGGGCCAGCTGCCCGGTTTTTCGCTGGGCGGCAGCGGGCGCCGCGCGGCCGTCGGCGGCACGTATCAGGGCGTGGGCGAGGCGACGGGGCAAACGGTGGCGGGCGCCGGCGCCTTCGTGCCGAACACGCAATTCGTCAACTTGCCGGCCGCCAGCATCAATGGCTTGCAGCCGGCCAGTTTCGCCCTGAGCCTGTTTTCGGCGGCCGCCAACCGTTTTTTGAACCTGGAATTGTCCGCACTGGAAGCCGATGGCAGGGGCAAGATCATTTCCAGCCCCCGCGTGGTGACGGCCGACAAGGTGCTGGCGCTGATCGAGCAGGGCATCGAGTTGCCGTACCAGGTGGCCACCAGCAGCGGCGCCACGTCGATCACGTTTCGCAAGGCGAACCTGCGCCTGGAAGTGACGCCGCAAATCACGCCGGACGGCAACGTGGTGCTGGAAGTGGACGTCAACAAGGATAGCGTCGGCCAGGAAACCCGCTCCGGCTTCGCCATCGACACCAAGCACGTGCGCACGCAAGTGATGGTGGAAGATGGCGGTACGGTGGTGCTGGGCGGCATTTATCAGCAATCCGAACGGGGCACGGACAGCAAGGTGCCGCTTCTTGGCGACATTCCCGTACTCGGTGTTTTTTTTCGCAGCACGGGCCGCAGTCAAGAAAAAACGGAACTGATGGTGTTTATTACGCCGAAAATAGTGGCAGATCGGCCAGCAACACGTTAATGTCACATCTTTACGTTTAAGTAACAATGCAAACGAAAGCGGACTGATGGCGACTATGCGGAATTTTTCTTTTGGCAATACTTCTTGGAGTGGGGCATTGAATTGGCTGGCCTTGCTGGTCATGAGCGCTGTACTGGCCGCCTGCGGCGGTGGTGGCGGCGATCCGACCCTTGATGGCGGCAGTAGTGGCGGCACGACGGGCGGCGTGGCCGCGACGGTCACGGTGAGCCTGTTTAACGTTGCTGGCCAGCCCAGCAATGCATTGAGCAGCACAACGCCGCTGACGGCCAAGGCGCTCGTCAGCGATAAAAATGGCGTCCCTATCAGCAATGCCGTGGTCACGTTTTCGGCCGATTCCGCGCTGGTAACGTTGTCGTCGACCAACGGTACGGCGCTGACCGACGCCAAGGGCTATGCCAGCATCACCGTCTCGGCCTTGAATGCGACAGTCGCTGGTGCGGGCAAGCTGACGGCCACTGTCGCGGCAGGCACCGCTACGGTCACCGGCGAGGCGAGCTATGAAATCAAGACGGCGCAGGCATCGGGCGCCAAAATGACGCTTTCCTTACTGAACGGCAATAATGCCAGCAATGCCTTGTCGAGCGCTACGCCGCTGACGGCCAAGGCACTGGTGACCGACTTAAGCGGCAAGCCAATCACCAACGCTCTGGTCGCGTTCTCCACTGACAACACCCTGGCCGTCATGTCGTCATCGGTGGGAACGGCACTGACCGATGCGACAGGCACGGCCAGCGTCACGCTGCGGCCATTCAGCCTGTCCGCCAGCGGCGCAGCCACTTTGCAGGCGACGACGACGGCCAATGGCGCCGTCGCCAGCAGCCAGATCAATTATGTGCTGGGAGCCACCGATCTGATAGCGAGCAACATGCAGTTTTCGCCCGCCAGCATCCCGGCCTATGGCACCACCAACGTCACGGTTGATGTCATGGCTGGCAGCAGCCTGTACACGGGATCAGGCCAGACGGTAAATTTCAGTTCGACTTGCGTGCAGGCCGGCAAGGCTAGCGTGACCAGCGGCGTGCCGGTAGTCAATGGCAAGGCCACAGCTGTTTTCCGCGACCTGGGTTGCAATGACTACGATATGGTCAATGCCACAGTGGAGGGCAGCGCTTCCATGTATCACGCGACGCTTCCGATCGGCCGTGTCGCGCCGGCATCGGTACAATTTTCCAGCGTCAGTCCGGTAGGCAAATCGATCGTGATTCAAGGGCAGGGCGGCATAGCGCGCACGGAAATGGCTACGCTGACTTTCCGCGTATTCGATACTTTCAACAAACCGCTGGTCGGCCAGGAAGTGACGTTTTCGTTGTTGAACGGCCCTGGCATGACGCTCAATAAAATGAAAGACACCACGGATGCCAACGGTGACGTCATCACCACCGTTAATTCCGGCACCACCCCGACCACCTTCCGCGTCAAGGCCAGCCTGGCCTCTGGCATTTCCACCTTGTCCGATTCCATCCTGGTAACGACTGGTTTGCCTGTGCAAACGGCGTTTTCGCTCAGCTCCGTCAAGTCCAGCGTGGAAGGCTGGTCGTATGACAGTCCCGTAGGCACCCCTGCCACGACCGTCACTATCTTGCTGGCAGATCAAGCGGGCAACCCGGTTCCTGACGGCACGCCGGTAGTATTTCAGAGCAATTTGGGCGCCATCGGCTCGTCCAGCATGGGCGGCTGCACTACCATGAACGGTGGCTGCTCGGTCGACTTCCGCAGCCAGAACCCGCGCGTGGCGACCAATCCGCCGGTTACGCCCTGTAATGATGTCAGCCATGGCGGCACGCCCGACAGCCTGTGGCCTGGCCTGGCAACCGTCTGCGCCAGCACTTCGGACGGCAGCAAGACGCTGTTCGTGAAGATCGCCATCTTTTTAAGCGGTAGCCATCCCGAAAATGTCACGTTGTTCGATCAGTCGGCCCAGGTAAGCCTGGATCGCAGCACTTATGATCTGGGGAGCGTTTCGGCCTCTGCAGTGCGTCAATTCAGCCTGCGATTGAGCGATTTGCATCAAAATCCGATGCCTTCCGGGACGACTGTCGCGATCACGAATATGAGCAATGGAGTCGGATCCATCACCCCGGATAGCATCCAAAATATCTATCCGCACAACACGCTTGGCGTGGATGACCGTACCGGAGGCAACATTCAAGGTAACCAGGGAGGCCGGCATGCCGTTACAATTAACAGCCTGACGCCGACAAATTGTGTAGCGAATGTGGTCAGCACGTTTAATGTCACAGTGACGACGCCGCTGGGTAACACCGCCAGTTACCCGTTTAGACTGACATTCTCCTGTCCTTGACGCAAGGGGAAACGGGCGCCGTAAAGGCGGCGCCCGCTTATTTTCTGATTGATATAAAAAGTGTCTGATATTTCCAACAGTAATATTTTCCTTGTCGGCCTCATGGGCGCAGGCAAAACCACGATCGGGCGCATCCTGGCCCGCAAGCTGGGCTTGCGCTTTGTCGATTCCGACCACGAAATCGAGGCGCGCACGGGGGCCACCATCCCGTGGATCTTCGAAATCGAGGGGGAGGCCAGCTTTCGCCGGCGCGAGGCCGAAGTCATCCGCGACCTGAGCGCCCAGGAAGGCATCGTCATGGCTACCGGCGGCGGGGCCATCCTCAACGCCGACAGCCGCGCCTACCTGAAGGAACGGGGCACGGTCGTGTACCTGCGCGCCAGCGTCAGCAACATCCTGGCGCGCACCAGCCACGACAAGAACCGCCCCCTGCTGCAGACGGCCGACCCGCGCGGCAAGCTGGAAGAATTGACATCGCAGCGCGAGCCACATTACATGGAAGTGGCCGACATTGTGATCGACACGGGCCGTCCTAACGTACAATCGATGGTTCAGACCATCCTGATGCAGCTGGCCAGCCTCGAATGCGAGGCCTCGCCCAACTGCGTCATTCATGCAGAGCCTTCGATGAACGAGCAATCCAAAATGTTGTTGAGCGTAGACCTCGACGAGCGCAGTTATCCGATCGCCATCGGTCCCGGCCTGCTGGCCGACGCCGATGCGCTGCTGCGCCATATCAGCGGCCACAAGGTGGCCATCGTCACCAATACCACCGTCGCGCCGCTGTACCTGGGCCGCCTGCAGGCAGCGCTGGCCAGCGATGGCCGCGAAGTGATCTGCATCGTCCTGCCGGACGGCGAAGAATATAAAAACTGGGCCAGCCTGATGCAGATCTTCGACGCGCTGCTGGCCAATAAATGCGACCGCAAGACCACGCTGGTGGCGCTGGGCGGCGGCGTGATCGGCGACCTGACCGGCTACGCGGCGGCCAGCTACATGCGCGGCATCGGCTTCGTGCAGGTACCGACCACCCTGCTGGCGCAGGTCGATTCTTCCGTCGGCGGCAAGACGGGCATCAACCACCCGCTGGGCAAGAACATGATCGGCGCCTTTTACCAGCCGCGCGCCGTGATCGCCGACACCTCGACCCTGGAGACCCTGCCGGCGCGCGAGCTGTCGGCGGGCCTGGCCGAAGTGATCAAGCATGGCGCCATCATCGATGCGGCGTTCTTCGACTGGATTGAGGCGAACATGGCCAAGCTGATGGCGCGCGACAAGGGCGCGCTCGCGTATGCGATCGCTCGCTCGTGCGAAATCAAGGCCGACGTGGTGCGCCAGGACGAGCGCGAAGGAGGCTTGCGCGCCATCCTGAACTTCGGCCACACCTTCGGCCACGCCATCGAGGCGGGCCTGGGCTACGGCCACTGGCTGCACGGCGAAGCCGTCGGCTGCGGCATGGTGATGGCGGCCGACCTGTCGTGCCGCATGGGCTATATCGACCAGGCGGCCGTGGAGCGCGTGCGCAAGCTCGTCGCCGCCGCCGGCCTGCCGGTGAAAGCGCCGGACCTCGGTGTCGACCGCTGGCTGGAATTGATGGAAGTGGACAAGAAGAACGAGGGCGGCGCCATCAAGTTCATCCTGTTGAAACCGCTGGGCAGCCCGTGCATCACGTCCGCGCCGCACGAACTGGTGCTGGCCACCCTGGCCGCCGGAGTGCAATAGCCATGACGCCTGAAGACTTCCTCGCTCCGTACGCCGCCCATTCGGCACAGGGGCAGGGGCGTCGCTTTGCCGAGGCGGCACACGCCTCGCGCAGCCAGTTCCAGCGCGACCGCGACCGCATCATCCATTCCTCGGCCTTCCGCCGCCTCGAATACAAGACCCAGGTTTTCCTCAACCACGAGGGAGACCTGTTCCGCACGCGCCTGACGCACAGCCTGGAAGTGGCGCAAGTGGGCCGCTCCATCGCGCGCAATTTGCGCCTCAACGAAGACCTGGTGGAAGCCATCGCGCTGGCGCATGACCTGGGCCACACGCCGTTCGGCCACGTGGGCCAGGACGTGCTCAATGAGTGCATGCAGGCGCACGGCGGTTTCGAGCACAACCTGCAAAGCCTGCGCGTGGTCGACACCCTGGAAGAGCACTACGGTGCCTTCGATGGCTTGAACCTGATGTTCGAGACGCGCGAAGGCATCTTGAAGCACTGTTCGCTCGCGCATGCGCGCGAACTGGGGCCCGTGGCCCAGCGCTTCATCGACCGCACGCAGCCGACCCTGGAAGCGCAGCTGACCAACCTGGCCGATGAAATCGCCTACAACAGCCACGATATCGACGACGGCCTGCGTTCGGGCCTGATCACCATCGCCCAGCTGGAAGAAGTGGAATTCTTCGGCCGCCTGTGGCGCGACGTGCAGCAGGCGTTTCCAGGCCTGTCGGGCCGGCGCGCCATCTACGAAACCCTGCGTCGCCTGATCACGGCCCTGGCCGACGACCTGATCGTCACGTCGACGGCCCTGATTGCGGACGCCGCTCCCCGCGATGTCAGCGAAGTGCGCGCCAGCCCCCCGCTGATCCGTTTTTCGGATGCCATGCGCAAGGATGCGACGGAGCTCAAGCGCTTCCTGCGCGCGAACCTGTACCGCCACTACCAGGTCAACCGCATGCGCGTCAAAGCGAGCCGCATCGTGCGCGAATTGTACGACAGCTTCATGGCCGAACCGGCCCTGCTGCCGCCCGATTATCAGGTCAGCGGCGATGATGTGACAAAGCAGGCGCGCAAGATCGCCGACTATATCGCCGGCATGACGGACCGCTACGCGATCCGCGAGCACCGCAGGCTGTATTCGCTCGACGAACTGTAGGCGCATTACTCCGCATTCCCGTGCCTGTCAATCGGCATGATCATCTAGGCTTCCGCACTATCACCCCAATATCCCCGTAGCGCCTTCTTTTCTATCATGGCAGCAAGTCAACAAGGGCTTGCCGCCCATAGTCAAGGAGAGTGTCATGATCGAATCGCGCCGCAGTTTCTTGCGCGCCTTGCCAGCCGTTACCATCGGGGCGGCCATCGCACCGCTGCCTGGCAAGGCCGCCACCAGGGGCGAAGGCGGCCAGCGCTGGGCGATGGTGGTCGATGTGCAGAAATGCATCGGCTGCCAGGCTTGCACGGTCTCCTGCATCATGGAAAACGCCGTGCCGGAAAACAGCTTCCGCACCGTCGTCTCGACCTATGAAGTCAAGGAAGAGAACCGCTGCGGCACCTACATGCTGCCGCGCCTGTGCAACCACTGTGCCAATCCCCCCTGCATCCCCGTCTGTCCCGTGGGCGCCACCTTCCAGCGCAAGGATGGCGTCGTCGTCGTCGATGGCGACCGCTGCGTGGGCTGCGCCTACTGCGTGCAGGCTTGCCCGTACGACGCGCGCTTCATCAACCACGAGACGGGCAAGGCCGACAAATGCACGTTCTGCGCGCACAGGGTCGACGAGGGCTTGCTGCCGGCCTGCGTGGAAACCTGCGTGGGCGGCGCGCGCATCTTCGGCGATCTGAATGACCCGGACAGCATGGTGCATCAGCTGCTGACCGAGAACAAGGTGAAGGTGCTCAAACCCGAGCAGGGCACCCAGCCCCACGTGTTCTATCTGGGACTGGACACGCGCTTCGCCGGCCACGTCGAGGGCGAAGCGACTCTTTGGCAACCGAGCAAACACGGGAAATAAACCATGGACAGCCACATCACCGAAATTCTTAACGTCACGCGCGAAGCGGCATGGCTGCCGTGGGCGGTGCAGTATTTTTTCCTCATCGGCCTCAGTTACGGCAGCTTCATGCTGACCTTGCCGTATTTCGTCTTCGGCCGCAAGGCGTATGAACGCCTGGGACGCATCGCGCTGCTCGCGTCCCTCGTTTGCGGCATGACGGCGCCCGTGGCGCTGCTGGCCGACCTGCACGGGCCGGGCCGCTTCTACCATTTCTATATTTACTTCCAGCCGCAATCGTGGATGTCGTGGGGTTCGTTCTTCATTCCCCTGTATCTGGGCTGTCTGATGCTGTACGCGTGGCTGGCGCTGCGCGGCGACTTCACCACGCGGGGGCAGGGTCAGGACCGCCTGGCCTTTGCCTATCGCCTGCTGGGACGTGGCGGCGCCGCATCGCGCAAAGCCATCGTCACCGCCGCCGCCTTCACCCTGCTGGCCGCCTTCGTCGTGGGCCTGTACACGGGCATGGAAGTGATGGTGGTGCGTGCCCGCCCCCTGTGGTTTACGCCCTTCCTGCCGGCGCAATTTGCCGCCACGGCCTTTGTCGGGGCGGTGGGCCTGGCGCTGCTGTTCAACCGCTTCCTGCCGGGCCGCGACCAGGCGCTGGAAGTGTCCTTGAACCGCGCGCTGGCCCTGTCACTGGCGCTGGTGCTGGCACTGGGCGGCGGCTGGCTGTTCGTCAGCCTGTCCGGCGTGAGCGCCAGCCACAGCATGGCCTTTACCCAGGTGGCGGGCATGCCGCAATGGCAGTTCACGGCAGTCTGGGCCGTGCTGTCGTCGATCGTGCCGATGGCCCTGGCCATCTGGCGTCCCGCCACGAGTGGCCTGGTCAATGGCCTGATCGCGCTGCACAGCGCCTGGATGATGCGCTGGACGATTTTCATCGGCGGCCAGAACATCCCGAAGACGGGCGCGGGCCTGTACGACTACCACCTGCCGATGGGGAATGATGGCTTGATGGGGATTATCGGCACGGCGGGCCTGTGGATCGCGCTGCTGTTGCTGATGCTGGAATTTTTGCCATGGGCCGGACGCGTCGTCGCTGCACGCAGCCGTCCCGCCATGGCCACGCACTGAGGAGTCAACAATGAACGATCAAAAACGTAACGACGACCGCAACGACGTCCCTGAAGACGAAAACGAAAAGCGCCGCAAGCTGCTGCGCTACGGCGCCATCGGCGGCGGGCTGGCCGCCTTTGCCGCCAGCTTTTCCACCACGGCCGGCCGCATGGTCGACCATGCGCTGGGCAAGGATAAACCCGTACAGCGCTTGCACGGCAATTCCCTGCCGCCCGAGTTTTCCGTCGATACTGCCACAGGAAAAGTGACGGTCAACCCGGACCAGCAGGTCAGCTACACCATGTGCATGGGCTGCACCACGTTTTGCGGCGTGCGCGTGCGCCTCGACAAGAAAAGCGGCAAGGTGCTGCGCGTGGCCGGCAATCCCTACAGCCCCCTGTCGGCCGACCCGGCGCTGCCGTACCAGACACCGATACGCGACAGCTTCATTTCCCTGTCGCGTTTCGAGGAAAAGGGCTTGAAGGGACGTTCCACCGCTTGCGGCCGCGGCAACGGCGTGCTGGAACAGATGGAGTCGCCTTTCCGCGTGCTGGCGCCCATGAAGCGCGTGGGACCGCGCGGCGGCGGCCAGTGGGAGCCGATCGCCTTCGACCAATTGGTGAAGGAAGTGACGGAAGGCGGCGACCTGTTTGGCGAAGGCCACGTGCAGGGCTTGCGCGCCTTGCGCGAGCTGGAAAAACCGATCGATCCGGCGCAGCCGGAACTGGGTCCGCAAGTCAATCAGGTGGGCCTGATGTGCAGCACCGACGACGGCCGTCTGGCGTTCGGCACGCGCTTTTTCAAGCAGTCGTACGGCAGTTTGAACCTGGTCAATCACGGCTCGTATTGCGGCGGCGCCTACCGCAGCGGCTCGGGCGCCATGTTCGGCGACATGAAGAAAATGCCGCATGCAAAAGTGGACCTGGAAAACACGGAGTTCTGCATCTTCGTCGGCACGGCGCCGGGCAATGCGGGCAACCCGTTCAAGCGCCAGGGCACGCTGATCGCCAAGGCCCGTTCGGGCAAGCGCGAATTCAGCTACGTTGTCGTCGACCCCGTGCTGACGAATGCGGACAGCCTGGCCGCGGGCGACCGCAGCCGCTGGGTGCCGATCAAGCCGGGCACGGATGGCGCGCTGGCCATGGCGATGATCCGCTGGATCATCGAGCATGAACGCTATGACCGCAACTTCCTCGTGCAGCCGAACCTGAAGGTGGCGGAAGCGGCGGGCGAAGCTGCCTGGTGCAATGCCACGCATTTGATCATCAACGAGAAGGGGCATCCGCGCGATGGGCGCTATCTGCGCGCGTCGGACATCGGCGCGGTGGAACTGGCGGAAGAGGAGCGCTACAAGGATGGCGACGCGTTCTGCGTGATCGACGCGGCCTCGCAAGCGATCGTCCCGCACAACGCGGCCAAGGGCGAGGCGCGCCTGTTCTTCGACGGCCCGCTGGACGTGGCCGGCGCGCCGCTGCACCTGAAGACGGCCATGACGATGCTGAACGAAGAAGCGCAGCGCCACAGCATGGAGGAATATTCCAGCGCCTGCGGCATCCCCCGCGACATCATCGAAGGCCTGGCGCATGAACTTACCAGCCACGGCAAGCGCGCCGCCGTCAATGCGCACGGCGGCATGATGTCGGGCGCCGGCTTTTATAACGCGTATGCGCTGGTCATGCTCAACACCCTGATCGGCAATTTGAACCGCAAGGGCGGCACCCTGGTCAACGGCGGCAGCTTCAAGGATGCGGGCCCCGGCCCGCGCTACAACCTCGAGAGTTTCGACGGCGAGATCAAGGCGGCCGGCATGCCGATCGGGCGCAATGTGCCGTATGAAAAAACCTCGGAATTCAAGCTGAAGAAGGAAGCGGGCAAGGCGTATCCGGCGAAGGCGCCGTGGTATCCAAACGCGCCCGCGCTGGCGACCGAATGGCTCACCAGCGCCATGAACGGCTACCCGTACACCTTGAAGGCGCTGATCCTGTGGAGCTGCAATCCCGTCTACGGCATCACGGGCTTGCGCGCGCAGATCGGCAAGGAGCTGGCCGATCCGAAGAAGATTCCCCTGATCGTCGCCATCGACCCCTTCATCAATGAAAGCTCGGCGTTTGCCGACTACCTGCTGCCCGATACCTTGCTGTATGAAAGCTGGGGCTGGGCCGGCGCCTGGGGCGGCATGCCCGTCAAAATGAGCACGGCGCGCTGGCCCGTGGTCGAGCCGCGTGTGCAAAAGACGCCGGACGGCCAGAGCATCTGCATGGAATCGTTCTTCATCGCGCTGGCCAAAACGATGGCCTTGCCCGGCTTCGGCCCGGAAGCCCTGCAGGACATGGAGGGCCAGCGCTTCCCCCTGCAGCGCGCGGAAGACTGGTATCTGCGCGGCGGCGCCAACATCGCCTGGCAGGGAAAAACGGCCGTACCGGAGGCGAGCGACGACGATATCGCGCTGTCCGGAGTGGTGCGCATCCGCCCCGAACTGGAACGCACCCTGAAGCCGGAAGAGTGGCGCAAGGTGGCCTTTATGCTGGCGCGGGGAGGGCGCTACCAGAGCTATGGCGAGATGTTCGGCCTGCGCCTGCCGCCGCCCGCGAACGCCAAGGCGCCTGCTGCTGCTGCTGCTGCTGCTGCTGCTGCCGCGCCGGTGGCCGACGAGACGCCATATCCGCAGGACTGGTCCACGCACCGCTACCTGAAACCGATGATGCTGTACAACGAGGGCCTGGGCGTGAGCAAGAACAGCTTGAGTGGCAAGCGTTTCCCCGGCACGCCCGCGTGGAGGGTGGCGGCGTTTGCCGACGGCACGCCCGTGCGCAAGGCTTATCCGGCCAGCGAATGGCCGTTCGAGTTGATCAGTTTTAAATCTGCGCTGCAAAACTCGTACAGCATCGGCGCGCGGCGCTTGCGCGGCATCCATCCGGACAACCCCGTCGCCGTGCATCCCGACGATGCGGCGCGCCTGAAGCTGGAAAATGGCGACCAGATTTATCTGGAGACGCCGGGCGGCAAGGCCAGGGCCACGGTGATGCTGCGCCACGGCGTGCAGCGCGGCGTGATCGCCGTCGAACACGGTTTCGGCCACAAGGAGCACGGCGCGCGACCCCACCGCATCGGCAAGCTGCGCCAGCCTGATGAACCGGCCATCGGCGCGGGCATCAACCTGAACGACCTGGGGCTGACGGACCCGAGCCGCGGCGACAAGAATGTGTTTGTCGATCCCGTCTCGGGCACGTCAGTGCGGCAGGGACTGCCGGCGCGCATCGTGCGGGCTTAAATTGCGCCGCCGGCCATCAGCAGCCGGGCCACCTCGGCTGCTGAATGCAGGCCCAGTTTTTCCATCGTGTTATGGCGGTGCACCTGCACCGTCTTGTCGCTGATGCCGAGCTCGCGGGCGATGACTTTCGAGGCCTTGCCTTCGGCCATCAGCAGCGCCACTTCGCGCTCGCGCGCGGTGAGCCTGGCCAGCGCCGTTTGCGCCGTATTCGCGCTGGCGGCGCTGCGGCTTTCTTCCACGCTGCGGGCCACGGCACGCGAGACGGCGTCCAGCAATACCTGGTCCTTGCACGGCTTTTCCAGAAAATCGCAGGCGCCCGCCTTCATCGTCTGCACGGCCATCGCCAGGTCGCCGTGGCCGCTGAGGAAAATCACGGGCAGCGATATGGCGTGTCCGGTCCTGTTATTCAACTCCTGCTGCAGTTCCAGCCCGCTCATCAGCGGCATGCGCACGTCGAGCAGCAGGCAGCCCGGCACATGGCCCTCGTAGCGCTGCAGGAAATCGCGCGCCGATTCGAACGTCTGCACTTGCCAGCCGGCCGAATCGAACAGATAGGCCAGCGAGCGGCGCATGGCGGCGTCGTCGTCGACGACAAAGATGATCGCATCGCTTTCATTCATGATGTTTCCTTATCTGCTTCCATATGCGTATCTTCGGGCAGACGGAACCAGACCGTCAAGCCTGGCGCATCGGCGTTGGCATGGGCCGACAGGCTGCCGCCGAACGATTCGATGATGCTTTTGCTGAGCGACATGCCCAGGCCCAGGCCTTCGGCCTTGGTGGTAAAAAACGGCTCGAACAGGCGCGCCATCTGCGCCTCATCGAGGCCGCAGCCGGCGTCGCGCACGGCCACCGTGCAGGCGCCGTTTTCGCGGTGCAGCAGCACGCCGATGGGGTGCTGCTGTTGATCGTTTTCCACCTGCGCGTCGAGCGCATTTTTCAATAAATTGAGCAGCACCTGCTGCACCTGCTGCGGGTCGGCCAGCACGCGCGGTGCGGCGCTGACCGCTTCGTGACGCCAACTGATGTTCGCTTGCGGATGGGCCGCGCGGAACAGTGCTACCGCCTGTTCGACGGCGTCGGCCAGCGCGAAGGCCGTGCTGTGCGCGGGACGCTTTTGCGCCATCGCGCGGATGTGCCGGATGATGGCGCCCGCGCGCTCGCTTTGCGTGGCGATTTCCTGCGCGCCGTCGAGCAAGGGCGCCGCGTCGAGCCGTCCCGCCGTGATGCGGCGCGCCATGCCGCGCGCGAAATTGCCGATGGCCGCCAGCGGCTGGTTCAATTCGTGGGCGATGGCGCTGGCCATTTCGCCCAGGATGGCCAGGCGCGCCGTGTGGTCGAGCGTGGCCTGGCGCTGACGCGCCTGTTCTTCCAGCGCGCGCTGCTGGTGCTGGGCGGCGCGCAATTGCTCCGTGCGCCGGCTGACCAGGTATTCCACGCGCACCGTATGCACGGCCCAGGCCACCAGCAAGGCCAGCACCAACAGCATCCAGCCCCAGTAGCGGCGCAGGGCCGTCTCGAACGTCAGCTTGTTCAAATAGGCGTAGGGGCCGATGCGCAGTTCGCGGAACAGCTCATCGACGATCTGGTAATCGCTGGGCACCGTCCAGCTGTAGCCTTCGCTGGTGCGTGGCATGGCCAGCAGGGCCTGCGCCACTTTTTTTGCCAGCGGGGGCGGCGTCTGGCGCAGGGCCACGAAGGGCCAGTCCGGATACAGCCGCGACGAGCTGGCGCAGCGAAAACCGGGAATCGGACGCGTGGTGATGACGCGCAGTTCCTCGGCCCGCACTTCGCCGCGCGCCACCATCTGTTCCAGCAAACAGGTGCGCACGATGCCGGCATCCATGCGGCCCGCACGCACGGCCTCGACGATCTGTTGCGAAGGAAAACCGCTGTAGCGCAGGCTGGAAAAATCGTGCGCGGGATCGATGCCCGCTTCCTGCAGTTCGCGCGCGGCGATCTGGTAGCCGCCAAACGCGTCGGGCGCCACCGCCATCACGTTCTTGCCCGCCAGGTCGGCCAGGTCGTGCAGCGGCGACGCGCTGCGCACGACGATGGCCGAGCCGATGGCCTGGCGCGGCGAGTCCGTCCACGGCGATTCCAGGGTAGCGATGCGGCTGGCGCCGTCGCTGTGTTCGAGCGCCACGTAATGGCCGCTGCTGGTGATGGCAAAGGCGATGGCCTGCGACTGCACGGCGCGCGTCAGGCCCGCCTGGTCGTAGTCGGCCAATGTAAAACGGATGCCGGGGATGCTGGCCTGCAGGTGGCGCGTCACGTACGACCAGTCCTGCTGCACGGCGTCGCCGCCCTTGTACGCGAGCACGCCAATTCTTACTTCTGGCAAGTCATCCGCCGCCTGTACGCCGTGCAGACACAGCGCCGTCAGCGCGAACAGTAGAAAACGCCGCACTAGAACATGCTGCGTTGCGCCGCGCGCGCATCGCCGAACAGGTCCAGCAGCAGTTTCTTGATCGGTGCGGGCAGCGGCGCGTCGGCGATTTTCGCGCCGTCATACCAGACGTGCGTGGCTTCTCCTGCCAATGCCAGGCGGCGCGCCAGGGTGACGCGGCAGGGGACGATGTGCAGTTTGTAGTGGGTAAATACGTGCACGATGGGCAGCAGCCGTTCCTGGGTCTCGATCTCGCCGAACGGCGCCACGGCGCGCGCCAGCGCCTCCTGGCTTATCTCGCGCGGTGCGACTTCATCGGCCAGCACGTGGCCATCGAGTTCGGGCAGCGACAGCAGGCCGCCCCAGATGCCGGAGCCGGGGCGCTGCTCCAGCAGCACCTGGCCGTCGTCGATGATGGCCAGCATGACGGCGTGTTTTTCCGGGCTGGTTTTCTTCGGCTTGCGTACCGGCAGATCCTTGGTGCGGCCGGTGGCGTAGGCCACGCAGCGCGGCTGCAGCGGGCAGCGGCCGCAATCGGGGCTGCTGCGCGTGCACAGGGTGGCGCCGAAGTCCATCAGACCCTGCGTGTAGGCTTCGATACCTGTTTCAGGCAGCAGCGCCTCGGCGCGGCGCCACATGGCTTCCTCGACCCGTTTTTCGCCGGGATAGGCGTCGATGCCGAAGGTGCGCGCGAACACGCGCTTGACGTTGCCGTCCATGATGGCCGCGCGCGTGCCGCTGGAAAACGCGGAGATGGCGGCGGCCGTCGAGCGGCCGATGCCGGGCAGGTCGGCCAGTAGCAGCGGGTCGCTGGGGAACACGCCGTCATATTCGGCCACCACGCGCTGCGCGCACTTGTGCAGGTTGCGCGCCCGCGTGTAGTAACCGAGGCCGCTCCACTGCGCCATTACGTCTTCGACGGGCGCGCTAGCGAGGTCGCGCAGGGTGGGAAAGCGTTCGAGGAAGCGCGCGTAGTAGCCGAGCACGGCGGTGACCTGCGTTTGCTGCAGCATGATTTCGGACAGCCAGATCAGGTAGGCGTCGCGCGTGTTTTGCCAAGGCAGCGCGTGGCGGCCATGCTGCTTTTGCCAGGCGATGACGGTGGCGGAAAAAGTCGGATCGACGTAATCTTCCAAAGGTGCCGCGCCCGTGGCGGGCGAGAGCGGATGCAGCAGACGTTTCATGCAGGATTCCAGTATTCTGTTGTTGGATGGTGCTGATGTTGCTCAGCCAGCGCTGGCGGCGCGCAAGGCCGCGAGCAATTGCGCCAGCTGCGCCTTGTCGCGTTCGAGCGCCGCCAGGCTTGCTTCGAAGCCGGCGATTTTCTGTTCCAGGCTGCCCGTGGCGTCGTGGATGCGCTGGATCGAGGCAAAGCGCAGTTTCAGCTGTTCCTTGTACTCGACGATCTGCGCTTCGAGCGGCGCCATGATGACTTTCAGCCAGGCGCTGGCGTCGTCATTGGCGTTGGTGAAACTGCGGCGCACGCGCGAGGCGATGGTGTCGAAGAATTTTTCCATCAGCACGACGCGGCTGGTGGTCAGCAGGGTCGCCGTGCCGAACTGTTTATGGTAGACGGCTTCGATGTCGGCGATCTCCTGGCGGTAGCGGGCCAGCGAAAACGGCATCGGCAAGGCCAGCGCCAGGCCATGTTCGGAAGCGAATTTGCGGTACATCACGTTCATCATTTCCGTGATCTCGGCCGTCTTGCGTTCCGAGCGGTCGAGGTTCTGGCCGATGCGCTCGAAATACTGGCGCACGGCTTCGCGCAGGCCCGTGAAAAAGCGGCTGCGCTGCATGGCCGCGCGCACGCCGTCGATATCGTCGCGCACGATGTCCATGCCCAGGCTCGTGTACAGCTCCGTCGACAGGCGGGTAAACACGGCGCGCGTCGCCTGCAGCTTGAACAGGCTGCTGTCGAATTCCTTCTTCTCGATGTCGATGCGCCGCATCATGTGGGCGATCACGCTCTGGTTCTTGCCGCGCAGGCTATGCAGTTCGTGCAGCTGCTCGGCGATGCCGCGCGCGCGGGCCGCCGCCTGCACCTGCTGCGCCGCTTCGATGGCGTCCAGGTCGAACGCCAGCTGGCGCCGGATGATGTCCTTGCGCGCGGGGATCAGCTCCTCGAACAGGGCCGTCTCCAGCGCCTGCAGGCGGCTTTTTTCCAACAGCGCCGCATCGTGGTTGATCTTGCCCACCAGGGCCTTCTGCGCGGAGACGGGGAACACCTGGCCGGCGTCCAGCGTCAGCAAGTGGGCAACGCTGGCCTGCTGGCGTTCGATCGCTTGCGCCACCTCGGCGTCGCCGCGCAATTCGTCCCACATGCTGTCGATCTTGTTGAGCACCACCAGGCGCCCCGCACCGGCGCCGATATGGTTGCGCCATACCTCGATGTCGCTGCGCGTGACACCCGTGTCGGCCGCCAGGATGAACAGCACCGCGTGCGCATTCGGGATCAGGTTCAGGGTCAGTTCCGGTTCCGTGCCGATGGCGTTCAAGCCCGGCGTGTCGAGGATGACCAGGCCCTGTTTCAGCAGCGGATGGGGGAAGTTGATGATGGCGTGGCGCCACATGGAAATTTCCACCTGGCCGTGCTCGTCGAGCATGGCGGGGGCGTCCGCGTCGCCGGCGTCGTACAGGCCGTAGCGCGCCGCTTCTTCCACGCTGACTTTTTTCGTCAGGCTGACCTGGCGGATGGCTTCCTGCATGTCGTCGCCCGCTTCGATATTCAGGGGCAGGACGGTCCAGGCGGCGGGCAGCTCGCGATAGTCGCTGGTCGACAGGTTCTGCGCGCGCGTCTCGATGGGCAGCAGCCGGATCGATGGCGGCCAGGCCGCGTCGTACAGCAGCTCGGTGGGGCACATGGTGGTACGGCCCGCGCCCGAGGGCAGGATGCGCTGGCCATAGCCGGCAAAGAAGATGGCGTTGATCAGCTCGGATTTGCCGCGCGAGAATTCCGCCACGAAGGCGACGGATAAACGATCATCGAGCAGGCGGGAGCCACAGCGCGCCAGGCGCAGCGCGGAAGCGCCGTCGACCAGGCCCGCCGCGCTGGCGGCTTGCCGGTATGCCTGCAAGGCGGCCTGCACGTCCTGCCGCCATGCGCTGTATTGTTCCAGGTCTCTGACCATCTGGCTCCCTCTGTGAGTGTGCTTACTTTTGACAATTCACGCAGTAAAACGTGGAACGCTGTCCCTGCACGATTTGCCGGATCGGCGCGCCGCAGACGCGGCAGGGCTTGCCCGCGCGGTTGTACGTGAAATACGTCTGCTGGAAGTAGCCGGACTGGCCGTTCACGCCGATGAAGTCGCGCAGGGTGCTGCCGCCCTGCACGATGGCTTCGGCCAGCACGTCGCGGATCGCCTGCGCCAGTTTCTCGTAGCGGGCCAGGCCGATGCGCCGGGCTGGCGTCTTTGGGTTGATCCCCGCGCGGAACAGGCTTTCGGAACAATAGATATTGCCCACGCCGACGACGATGTCGCCCGCCATCAGCACCTGCTTGATATTCGTGCCCTTGTTGCGCGTTTTCTCGAACAGCAGCTGGCCCGTGAAGCCGCCTTCGAGCGGCTCCGTGCCCAGGCCGCGCAGCAGCGCGTGGCCGTCCAGCGGGCCGTCGGCCTCGTCGTGCCACAGCACGGCGCCGAAGCGGCGCGGGTCCGTCATGCGCAGCACCTGGCTGCCGCCGTCCGCGTCTTCCACGACGAGGTCGAAATGGTCGTGCTTTTGCGCCTCCGTCCCCGTCGGCAGCACGCGCAGGTGGCCGGACATGCCCAGGTGGATGATCAGGGTGCCGTGGCGGAAATGGATCAGCAGGTATTTGCCGCGCCGCCCCGTCAGGCCGATGGTTTGCCCCGACAATTGTTCGCCCAGGGCAGGGGGGAAGGGCCAGCGCAGGCCGTCGCGGCGCAGCACGACGGAGCGCACGGCGCGCCCTTCAAGGTGGGGCGCGACACCGCGCCGTGTGACTTCGACTTCTGGCAATTCTGGCATAGGGCTCGAATGGTTGAAAACCGGGTAAAAAACAGGCGGCTTGCCGGCCGAGGGCTGGCTCTGGCAGGCTACGCCGCCACGACGCATATATTTCGTTACATACGTGAAGTACGCGATAGCCGCGTTGGGCGTAGAATCAAACTTTGCCGTTTAGCCAGGATCAGCCTTTGAAAAACGCTTTCGCCATTGTAACCTTGTCCGCCCTGATGGCCACGCATGCCATGGCACAGACGCCTGTCGTTCCCGCCGATGCCGCGGCCAGCCCTCCTGCGTCCGCGCCCGCCGCGTCGCAGGAGCCGGATGCCACCTCCAAGGAGGGGCCCGGCGGCGACGAGCTGCCGAAGGTCGAACTGAGCAGCGACCTGCTGTACAAGCTGACCAAGGCCGAGATGGAATTCAAGAGCGGCCAGTGGCAAGGGCCGTACGTGACGATGATGGTGGCGGCGCAGCAGACGCGCGACCCGCGCCTGGCGCGCCGCGCCTCGGAAATGGCGCTGGCCGCCAAGCAGGGCGGCGAAGCGCTGGCGGCCATCCGCCTGTGGCGCGAACTGGCGCCCGACTCGGACGAGGCGACGCAGTTCTTCCTCGGCTTTGTCGTCCTGACGGACAAGATCGAAGAAGCGGAACCGATCTTCGCCGAACGCCTGGCCAATGCGCCGCAAGGCGCACGGGGCGTGGCCCTGTTCCAGATGCAGCAGATTTTGTCGCGCTCGAATGACAAGCTGTACGCCTATTCGATGGTGACGCGCCTGGTGCAGCCCTACCTGGACATGTTCGAAGCGCACCTGGTGCTGGCGCAGGGTGCCCTGTCGATCGGCGAGCGTGACCGCGCCATCGGCGAAGCGAACAAGGCGCTGGCGATCAAGCCGAACTCCGAGCTGGCCGTGCTGACCCTGGCGCAGGTGACGGGTGAACCCGAGGCGGCGGGCAAGGTGCTGGCCGCTTTCCTGCAAAAGAATCCGGATGCCGTCGAAGTGCGCGGCGCATACGCGCGCCTGCTGGTCGAACAAAAGCAGCTGGAACCGGCGCGCGAGCAGTTCCTGCTGCTGCTGAAAAGCCAGCCTGATAACGTGGGCGCCCTGTATGCGCTCGGCATCGTGGCGCTGCAGCTGGAAGACACCAAGGGCGCGGAGCAGTACTTCAAGCGCTTTCTGGCCGTGCTCGAAAAGTCCCCCGGCGACACGCGCGATCCGTTCAAGGCCCTGATGATACTGTCGCAGATCGCCGAGACGCGCGGTGACACGGCGGGCGCCATCGCCTGGCTGGACAAGGTCGACAACAGCGCGTCGGCCGGCTATGTCGAGGCGCGCTTGCGCCGCGCCCAGCTGATCGCCCGCGGCGGCAATCTCGATGCGGCGCGCAAGGCGCTGACGGAAATCGAAACGGACGATCCGGCAAGCCAGGCGCAGGTGCTGCTGGTCGACGCGCAATTCCTGCGCGACGCCGGCTATGTGCAAAGCGCGTACACGGTGCTGGAAAACGCCTTGCTGCGCTTCCCCGACAATCCGGAACTGCTGTACGACTACGCCTTGCTGGCCGAGCGCCTGGACAAATTCGAGCAGATGGAGGCCAGCCTGCGCCGCGTGATGGCGCTGGCGCCCGACAACCAGCATGCGTACAACGCGCTCGGTTATTCGCTGGCCGAACGGGGCCTGCGCCTCGAGGAAGCCCATGCGCTGATCGAAAAAGCCTTGCAGATGGCGCCGGGCGACCCGTTCATCATGGACAGCATGGGCTGGGTGCAATTCCGCATGGGCAACCTGGCCGCCGCGGAAAACGCGCTGCGCCGCGCCTATGCCGTGCGCAGCGATCCGGAAATCGCCGTCCACCTGGGCGAAGTGCTGTGGCAGAAGGGCGACAAGGACGAAGCGCAAAAGCTGTGGCGCGAGGCGCAAGGCAAGGACCCGAAAAACGAGGCGCTGAAAAGTACGCTGGCGCGCCTGAATGTCAGTCTGTGATTGAATCGATTAACTCAACTATAAAAAACCAGCGCCATGGCGCTGGTTTTTCCTTGTGCCCATGTTAAAAAAACTGCTTCCCCTCACACTCGTCTGCCTGTCCCTCTCGGCCTGCTCGACCCTGAGTTCCCCATTCTCGTCCGGCGCCGCGCCCTCCGCCAACGCCGTCGCGCCCTACCGCGAACAGGTGGAGCTGACGGGCCGCCTGAACGTCGTGTACCAGAAAGATGACAAGCCCGAATCGGCCACCGTCAATTTCAACTGGCAGCAGACGGCGCAGCGCACGGACGTGACCCTGTATTCTCCCGTCGGCAGCACGCTGGCGACGATCGCCGTCACGCCGCAGCAGGCCGTGTTGACGCAAAGCGGCAAGGCGCCGCGCAGTGCGCCCGATGTCGACACCCTGAGCGCGCAGTTGCTGGGTTGGTCCTTGCCCGTATCGGGCTTGCGCGACTGGCTGCAAGGGTATGCCGTTGGCGCCGACGGCAAGCGCTTCGTTGCTTCGCCGGCCAACGACAGCGTGACGACGAAAGACGGCTGGCGCTTGCGCTATGTGTCGTGGCAAGAAGTAGGGCAAAATGCGGGCGACAATACCCCGGGCGCCTTGCCCCAACCGCGGCGTATCGATGCCGAACGCAATGCCAGCGCGCAGGCCGATGCCGTCTCGCTGCGCATCGTCCTCGATCCCGCCCCATCGGCTCAAGCACAATGACGTTGACGACCCTGAACAATTGCCCGGCCCCGGCCAAGCTGAACTTATTTTTACACGTCAACGGCCGCCGCGCCGATGGCTACCATCTGCTGCAGACGGTGTTCCAGTTGCTCGACCACGGCGACACCCTGCACTTCGCGCTGCGCGACGACACGGCGATTGTCCGCGTGACGGAACTGGCCGGCGTGCCGCAGGAGCAGGACTTGATCGTCCGCGCCGCCAGGCTGCTGCAGGCCGAAGTGCTGCGCCGCACGGGCGCCTTGCCGCGCGGCGTCGATATCGCCATCGACAAGCTGCTGCCCATGGGTGGCGGCTTGGGTGGCGGCTCGTCCGACGCGGCCACGGCGCTGATGGCGCTCAATCGCCTGTGGCAGGCCGGTTTGACGCGCGAGGAATTGATGGCGCTGGGCTTGCCGCTGGGCGCCGATATCCCGTTTTTCATCTTTGGTGAAAACGCGTTTGCCGAAGGCGTGGGCGAAGCCTTGCAGCCCGTCGCCACGCCCGCATGCTGGTATGTGGTGATCGAGCCGGGCGTGCAAGTGCCGACCGCCGCAATTTTTTGCGCGGAAGGCTTGACGAGAAATACCGAACCCGTCACAATAGCGGACTTTTCCAGGTACCTCGCAGAAGGAAACGATGCGGGCGGGTTTGGAAAGAATGATTTACAGCAAGTGGCATGCAGTCTTTTCAAGCCGGTAGCAGATGCGGTAGAATGGCTGGGTGCTTACGGTGAGGCCAGGATGACTGGTTCCGGTGCTTGTGTATTTAGTGCGTTTGGCAGTCAGGAAGAAGCGGATGCGGTGCTCAGTAATGTGCCACCAGTCTGGGTCGCCTGGAAGGCAAAAGCGCTGATTCGACACCCGATGCTCACCATGTTGTAAAGAGCAAAAAAAGATTTTGCTTAGCGTCAAAAAGTCGGTATAATACTGGCCAACATGACGGCAAGCAGTCAGTAACGTAGGGGAATCGCCAAGCTGGTTAAGGCACTGGATTTTGATTCCAGCATGCGAAGGTTCGAATCCTTCTTCCCCTGCCACCATTTCACCGTAGTCTGTCGATGCGAAGTTGGCGTCCAGTGCGGGAAAAAGCAGATGTGCCGCCACGCGGCATATTCTAAACAATGACTGACCGGGCCTATGCCCGGTTAGTGCTTTTCAAGACTTCTTTATCACCTCTTGGGACTCCCATGGCTTACGAAAACCTGATGGTTTTTACCGGCAACGCGAATCCAGCGTTGGCAGAGGGGGTCGCAAAAAACCTCGGCATCCCTCTCGGTAAAGCAAACGTTTCGAAATTCTCCGACGGCGAAGTAATGGTCGAGATTAACGAAAATGTGCGCGGCAAGGATGTTTTTGTTTTGCAATCCACCTGTGCTCCAACCAACGACAGCTTGATGGAAATCATGCTGATGGTTGATGCCTTGAAACGTGCTTCTGCTGGCCGCATCACCGCCGCGATTCCTTACTTCGGCTACGCCCGCCAAGACCGTCGTCCACGCTCCGCGCGTGTGGCGATTTCGGCCAAGGTGGTGGCGAACATGCTGGAAGAAGCCGGTGTCGAGCGCGTCCTGATCATGGACTTGCACGCTGACCAGATTCAAGGTTTCTTCGATATCCCAGTCGACAATATTTACGCTTCGCCAATTTTGCTGGGCGACCTGCAAAAGAAAAACTACCAGGATTTGCTGGTAGTCTCTCCGGACGTCGGCGGTGTGGTACGTGCGCGCGCCCTGGCAAAACGCCTGGGCTGCGACCTGGCCATCATCGACAAACGTCGTCCAAAAGCGAACGTGTCCGAAGTGATGAACATCATCGGTGAAGTCGAAGGCCGCAACTGCGTGATCATGGATGACATGGTCGACACGGCAGGTACCCTGACCAAGGCTGCCGAAGTGCTCAAGGAGCGCGGCGCGAAAAAAGTCGTGGCGTATTGCACGCACGCGGTGCTGTCGGGTCCGGCGATCGACCGTATTTCGGCCTCGCCGCTCGATGAGCTGGTCGTGACCGATACGATCCCCCTGTCCGAAGCGGCCCTGGCCTGCGGCAAGATCCGTCAATTGACGTGCGCGCCGCTGCTGGCCGAGACGTTCAAGCGCATCATCAAGGGCGATTCGGTTATTTCCCTCTTTATCGATTAATTCGACAAGAGCAGCAACAGACGTCACCTGCGGCGCGACCGGCTTTTTGCCTGTTGCGCCGCAGTGTTTTAGTTTTCGGGGTGTTTTGCACCCATTTTCGAGGATTCCTGGTCGCGGGAGTCCTCATAACACAAGGCGCAAGCCTTGTTCTTCTTGGAGTTTCACATGAAAGTTATCGCATTTAAACGCGAATTGCAAGGTTCCGGAGCGAGCCGCCGCCTGCGCATTTCCGGCCAAACCCCTGGTATCGTCTACGGTGGCGCTGAAGCCCCGGTGCTGATCTCGCTGGATCACAATGCCCTGTACCACGCGTTGAAAAAAGAAGTGTTCCACTCGTCGATCCTGGACCTGGAAATCGACGGCGTTTCCCAGCAAGTTCTGTTGCGCGACTTCCAAGTCCACGCATACAAACAACTGGTTCTGCACGCTGACTTCCAGCGCGTTGACGCTAAGCAAGCTATCCACGTGAAAGTTGCCCTGCACTTCACGAACGCTGACGTTTCCCCAGCAGTCAAACTGCACGGCGCGACCATCAGCCACGTAGCCAACGAAATCGAAGTTTCGTGCCTGCCAGGCCAACTGCCAGAATTCATCAACGTTGACCTGTCGAACATCGACGTCGGTCACTCGCTGCACGTCGGCGACCTGGTCCTGCCAGCTGGCGTGACCGCTGTCACCCACGGCGCCAACCTGACCATCGCTACCGCTTCGGTACCGGCTGGCCACGTTGCTGCTGAAGCCGCTGCTGCTGAAGTTGTTGCTGACAAGAAGTAATTTTGCCGCCGCAGCAATGCGGTAGTCGCAAGGAAAAACCCGCCAGGTTCGCCGCGCGGGTTTTTTTCTGCCTGTTTTCACCGATAATGTTTTCTTTTACATTGCAGACACAGCCATGCCCATACGCCTGATCGTCGGCCTCGGCAACCCGGGACCCGAATACGAACAAACCCGCCATAATGCCGGCTTCTGGCTGGTGGACAATCTTGCCAACAGCTTGCCCGGCACGCGTTTGCAGCGCGATTCGCGCTATAACGCCTTGTTGGCGAAAACGTCCATTGGCGGCAACGAAGTCTGGCTGCTCGAACCGCTGACTTTCATGAACCGCTCGGGCCAGTCCGTGGGCGCGCTGGCGCGCTTTTTCAAGATTGCCGCCGATGAAGTGCTGGTCGTGCACGACGAACTGGACTTGATGCCCGGCATCGCGCGCCTGAAAAAGGGCGGCTCGGCCGGTGGCCACAATGGCTTGAAAGACATCACGGCCGCGCTGGGCACGCAGGATTACTGGCGCTTGCGCCTGGGCATCGGTCACCCGCGCACCCTGAGCTTGCAGCAGCAGGTGGCCGACTTCGTGCTGCACCGCCCGCGCCGCGAAGACCAGGAGCTTATCGAGCAGGCAATAGAAAAATCCTTGCAGGTCATGCCGCAGATCGTCGAAGGCAAGTTTGAAGCGGCCACCATGAAACTCCATACCGCGTAGTTATTTGCCCGCCTTGCCGAAACCGGCCATGATGGTTTTCGCCATCTGCTGCTGGCTGGCTTGTGCGCTGCTGCCGTCGCCCGCGTTGGCGGCGATCAGCAAGCCGTCGCCGCTGCCGGGCGCCAGCGCGATCAGGGCGTGCCAGTAGCCGTTCGAACCCAGGTGCGTGAGCACGCGCTGCGGCGCCTGCGGTGGAAAGTGCATCACGCCCCAACCCAATGCCGCATTCGTGTCGCCCTGCGCCGTATGCAGCAAGACATACGTTTCCGGTTTCAGCAATTTTCCCTTGCCTTGTTCTCCATGCAGTTGATCGAGCGCAAACTTGGCCCAGTCTTGCATGCTCAGGTGAATTTCCCCATCGGGCGCCATCATCAGCGGATTGCTGGCCATCAAGCCGGCGATCGGTTTGCCGTCCTTGTGGCCCAGGTTCTGTCCCCGCACCGTGGGACCGAACGCGGCCTGCATGCCCAGCGGGCCGAACACTTCCGCCTGCATCAATTCCTCATACGTCTTGCCCGTGATCCTCTCGGCGATGGCGGCGGCGATCATGGCGCCGCTGTTCGAATAATGCGAGTCGCCGCGCGGCGCGGCCACGGGTGCGTCGGCCAGCGCGCGCTGCGCGTATTCCAGGCGCAGCAGCGGCAATGGACGCGTGTCCGTGTACGTGGAATTGATCCATGCCTCGTCGGGATTGGCCGGCAGGCCGGCGCGGTGCGACAGCAAATCCATCAGGTTGACGTCGCGGTACTCGGCGCGCATGCCGCCGGCCAGCGCGGGCAGCATGCTTGAGAGCGGCGCATCCCACGCCAGCACGCCCCGTTCCACCAGCCGCGCGATCAGGGTCACCGTCATGGCCTTGCCGTCGGAGCCGATATTCCACACGTCATCGGCACGCACGGCGTCGTGGCCGTCACTGGCCCGTACGCCCGCCTGCGCCTGCGCATCGATCTTGCCGTTGCGGATCACGAGTATGGCGCTGGCCGGCACGCTCTTGTCGGCCAGCGCCTGCTGCAGCATGGCGTTCAAGTCATGGGCGCGGGCGGTGCTGCTGAGTAAAAAGGCGGTGCTGCAAACGAGTGCGGCAAGCAGGGTTTTCATGGTGTCTCCAGTCGGTAGGGTGGGGCGAACATGGTAAAATGGTCGCAAAACATGATTTAATTATTGTTTTACGATAATTAATTCTAACGACACTTGACGCTTTCGTATACTTTTAAATATGAAAAAAAATCAGACGGGGCCGGCGGCGCTGAGCCGGCGCGTGCGCTACGGCGTTTCGGGATTCTTTCTGCTGTACCTGCTGCTGACGGTGTTGGGCTGGCTGGCGCCTGCGCCGGCCGCGCAAGGCAGCCTGGGCGGCGCCGGCATGTATGAACTGTTGCTGCAATTGCAGAGCCAGCCATTCGAGCGCCTGGCCGCCATGCCCCTGTGGCAGCGGGGACTGGGTCTGGCGTTGGCCTTGCCGGCCTTGTGCGTGCTGGGCGATGCCGTGCGCCAGCTGGCCCTGGTCTTGCGCCAGTTCGAACAAGGCGTGTATTTCACGCCGCAGGTGGCGCGCCACTTTCGCCGCTTCGCCGGCGGCTTGCTGCTGGGAACGGTGCTGACTTTGCTGGAACCCACCGTGCGCGGCATGCTGTTTGGCTTGCTGGAAGACGGGGCGAGTCAGTTGCGCCTGGTCATCGACGTCACGGGCGGCGACCTGTGGACCTTGCTGCTGTGCTCGGTTTTCTTTGCGCTGGCGCAAATCCTGCATGAAGGCCAGAGATTGGCCGATGAAAACAGCGGGTTCATCTGATGGGTATCGTCGTGCGCCTCGACCTGGTACTGGCCAGGAAAAAAGTGAAATCCAAGGAACTGGCCGCCTTTATCGGCATCACGGAGCAGAACCTGTCCCTCTTAAAATCGGGCAAGGTGCGCGGCGTGCGTTTCGATACCTTGTCGAAAATTTGCGAAATGCTCGAATGCCAGCCTGGCGACATCCTGGAATTCGATGCGTCGCAGCCGGACGACGGGGATGGCGACAGTTAGCGTCGCCGGGGCGGTTTTTTTGAAGAGTAGGGTGCATAGAGGTACAATTGACCCCTAGAGCATTAATACAGCAAGATTATCCAGAAAACGCCCGCAACGGCCGTTTTGCACCAGCCGCTTGCCGGCAATATTGATTAATTAAAGGTTTTCCATGAGTCTCCAATGCGGTATCGTCGGCTTGCCGAACGTCGGCAAGTCCACCCTGTTCAATGCACTGACGAAAGCCGGCATCCCGGCTGAAAACTATCCGTTCTGCACCATCGAGCCGAACGTCGGCGTCGTCGAAGTGCCGGATCCGCGCATGGATGCGCTGGCCGCCATCGTCAAGCCGGAACGCATGGTCAACGCCATCGTGGAATTCGTCGATATCGCCGGCCTGGTGGCCGGTGCATCGAAGGGCGAGGGCCTGGGCAACCAGTTCCTGTCGCACATCCGCGAGACGGACGCCATCGTCAACGTCGTGCGCTGCTTCGAAGATGACAACGTCATCCACGTGGCCGGCAAGATCAACCCGCTCGACGATATCGAAGTCATCCAGACCGAACTGGCGCTGGCCGACATGGGCACCGTGGAAAAAGCCATCCACCGCGAAAACAAGAAAGCCCGTTCGGGCGACAAGGATGCGGCCAAGCTGCTGGCCATCATGGAACGCATGATGCCGTACCTGAACGACGCCAAGCCGGTGCGCGCCATGGGCCTGGACGCCGACGAAATGGAACTGATCAAGCCTTTGTGCCTGATCACGGCCAAGCCGGCCATGTTCGTGGCCAACGTGTCCGACTCGGGCTTCACGAATAACCCGCTGCTGGACCAGCTGACGGCGTATGCGCAATCGCAAAACGCCCCTATCGTCGCAATCTGCGCGGCGCTGGAAGCGGAAATCGCCGACCTGGATGACGCCGACAAGGGCGCTTTCCTGGCCGACATGGGCATGGAAGAGCCGGGCCTCGACCGCCTGATCCGCGCCGGCTACAAGCTGCTGGGTCTGCAAACCTACTTCACGGCGGGCGTGAAGGAAGTACGCGCCTGGACCATCCCCGTGGGCGCCACGGCGCCACAGGCGGCCGGCGTGATCCACACCGACTTCGAACGCGGCTTCATCCGCGCGCAAACCATCGCCTATGACGATTTCATTGCCTACAAGGGCGAAGCGGGCGCCAAGGAAGCGGGCAAGATGCGCGCCGAAGGCAAGGAATATGTGGTCAAGGATGGCGACGTGCTGAACTTCCTGTTCAACGTCTAAATCCCGATCCGTTCCCGTACGGAACTAATAAGAACCCTGCAAGTCATTGATTTGCAGGGTTTTTTATTGTCCGGATGGCCAGCATGTCTGCCATCGGCTGGTTCTCTAGTCGTCGGGGCCCCGTGCCAGGCTGTCCGAGCGTTGCCACGTCCACATCAGGCCGATGCCGGCCGAGGTGCCGCTGTTCTGGCGCAGCAGGGGACTGGCGCGGTTGGCGGCGCCTGTGTAGTTGTCGTAGCGTAAAAAGGCAAAGGCGCGCCAGTCCTGGTGCAGCCGGTAGGAACCGCCCAGGCCCAGCCGCGTGAGCATCAGCCCGCTTTTGGCCGCATACGCCGGGCGCTGACCGGTGGCAAATGCGGGGCTGACGCCATACAAGTAATCGTTGATGGCGGCATTGCCCAGCACCGCGCCGAGGCTGGCGTCGACCTGCCATGCCTGCTGCCCGCCCTGCAGCGCATACACGAGGCGCGGTTCGAACGTGGCACCCTGGCGGCGCAGGCCGCCGCGCGCTTCGATGACAGCGCGCAAGGGCAGCTCCAGGCCCAGGCGGCTGTGCTGCGTCGGCTCGGCCAGCTTGATTTTCAGGCGCGGGCCAAATTCCAGCAAAGTCCCCAGGTCCGGCATGCCGCGCCGGGCCGGCACGTCGCTGGACCTGGCCGGCAAAGACAGGGCAAAACCGATATCGAAGCCGAGACGATCCGTATCGAGCAGGCGCGCGCCCACGCCGGAGCGGTCGGCGCGCAATACTTTCCCCCGATAAATCAGATAGGGCAGGGCCAGAGTGCGCGTCGAGTGCTCGCTAGCGCCCGGATAGGCGGGCGTAACGGCCGTGCCGCCGAAGACGCCCGCTTCCCATAAGGGTAATGTTGGCTCGGCGGCGCACGCGGGCGCCATTGTTGCCAGGAGGAAGGGTGTTGTCAGCAGCGTACGGGCGATGCTCATCGACGGGCTCCCATGCAGCGTGGCTAGGGCGGTGTGCCGCAATGCTTGCCCACCGGCAGCGATTCCCGGTCGGCAAAGGCGCCCAGCGCCCACGATTGAGGCCCGCCCAGTTCATTGCGCACTGCCAAGGCTTGCGTCGCCTTGCCCTGGCGTTCATATTGGTCGATCAGCGCCTTGTAGCTGAGGGCGCTCGACTGTTCGCTCTTCTTTGCCAGCGCGATGGCTTGGCGGAAATGAAATTCGGCGGCATCGTAGCGGCAAGCCCCGCTGGCGGCGCGTCCCGCCTGGTGATGCAGCCGCGCCTGCCAAGCGAAGTCGCCATGGCCCAGTTCGGCATTCTCGGCCGCGGCCGCGTAGCTGCGCATGGCTTGCGCCCAGTCGCCCTGGCTGGCCGCTTCCCGCGCGAACTGTTCCTGCTGCGCCGCCGTGCGCAGTTCGATTTGCGTGGAGCAGGCATTGAGCGCGATCAAGATCAGCGGCAGGACGAGGCAGGAGCGGAACGGTAGCAGTGTGGACATGGCGCCACTGTAGCGCGGATAAGGGCGCGCACGTTTGCGCAGAACGCGTCAATCGGGACTTTTTTGCCGCACTGATGACATATAATTTGCACACGACTTTGTTATCTTTGACACATCACCGAACGGGAGCACCATGTTTTCACGTAAATTCCATTCCTGTGCACAGCTGATGCTGGCCACCTTGCTGATGGGCTTTGTCGCCACCTCGCCCGCGCGCGCGCAGGAAGCGGCCGTCAAGTTGCCGAATGTGGTGATCCTGGCCACGGGCGGCACCATCGCCGGCAGCGGCGCCGACAGTACCACCACGGTGGGCTACACCTCGGCCACCGTGGGCGTCGAGCGCCTGATCGCCGCCGTGCCGGAACTGAAAAAAGTGGCGAATGTGAAAGGCGAGCAAGTATTCCAGATCGCCAGTGAAAGCATGGGCAATAGCCATTGGCTGGCCCTGGCCAAGCGCATCAACGTGCTGCTGGCCTCCGCTGACGTCGACGGCGTGGTCGTCACGCACGGCACCGACACCATCGAGGAAACGGCGTATTTCCTGAACCTCACCGTGAAAAGCCATAAACCGGTCGTGGTGGTGGGCGCCATGCGCCCATCGACGGCCATTTCGGCTGACGGCCCCATCAATCTCTACAACGCCGTGATGCTGGCTGGCAGCAAGGAAGCCGTGGGCAAGGGCGTGCTGGTGGCCTTGAACGACCAGATCAACGCGGCGCGCGAAGTCACCAAGACGAATACCTCGACCACCGACACCTTCAAGTCGCCGGAACTGGGCATGCTCGGCTACATCCAGGGCAGCAAAGCCTTCTTTTACCGCCAGTCGACGCGCAAGCACACCCTGGAATCGGAATTTGACATCAGCAAGCTCGACGCCCTGCCGCAAGTGGATATCGTGTATGGCTACGCCAACATGAACCGCGTCGGCATGGACGCCTTCATTGCCGCCGGCGCCAAGGGCATCATCCACGCGGGAGTGGGCGATGGCAGCGTGGCCGCGCAAATGAAGCCGGCCCTGGTGGAAGCGCGCCAGAAGGGCGTGCTGATCGTGCGTTCCAGCCGCGTCGGCCAGGGCATCGTGGCGCGCAATGGCGAAGCCAATGACGACGAACTCGACAGTGTCGTGTCCGACACCCTGAACCCGCAAAAAGCCCGCATCCTGCTGATGCTGGCCTTGACCAAAACCAATAGTACGCAGGAAATCCAGCGTATTTTCTACACGTATTGATCCTTGTCGTGCCAGGTCAGCCTCATCGGCTGAGCCTGGCTGATTTACGCTTGCCCGCTTTGCTGCCATACTTCGCTTCTGAATAATTTCCTGGCAGAAGCAACAACACGGTTCCTTCTCCCCTGTCCATGGCTATCCTGTCCGACATCATCCTGTATCCGATCAAATCGTGCGCCGGCATCCATCTGCGCGAGGCGGTCCTGACGCGCTCAGGGCTGATGAGCGAGCACGTGTTCGACCGCGAATGGATGGTGGTGGACCCGCAGGGCCGCTTCCTGACCCAGCGCGAACATCCGCGCATGGCGCTGATCGTGCCATCCATCAAGGCCAGCACGCTGGAATTGCGCGCGCCTGGCATGTTGCGCCTGGAAATCGAACTGGGCTTGCCGCATCCGCAACTGGCACCGATGCTGGAGGTGCAAGTGTGGGACGATACCGTGCGCGCCTACGATTGCGACGAGGTCACGGCCACCTGGTTCAGCCAGGCCATCGGCGTGCCGTGCCGCCTGGCGCGCTTTCACCCGGACGTGGTGCGCGCCACCAGCACCAAATGGACGGATGGCGTGGCTGCCTCGACCATGTTTGCCGATGGCTATCCGGTGCTGATTGCCGGCAGTGCCTCGCTGGCCGATGTCAATGACAAGCTGCGCGCCGCCGGCCGTGAATCGCTGCCGATGAACCGTTTCCGCCCCAACCTGGTCATCGGCGATATCGGCGCCTTCGAGGAAGACTATGCCGACTTCCTGCAATTGGGCGCGACGATATTAAAACCCGTCAAGCCGTGTTCGCGCTGCCCGATCCCGTCGGTGGACCAGGCCACGGGCGTTCCCGGACCGGACCCGCTCGACGTCATGCATGGCTATCGCGCCAAGCCCGAGCTCGACGGCGCCATCTGCTTCGGCATGAACGCCATCGTCACGGAAGGCGGCGATGAGCGTATCGTGGTGGGGCAGGACATCGGTTTCGAACTGGCATTTTAAGCATGGCGCCCGCACACAAGGGTTTAAGGTTTCTATGAATCAAGCAATACCGCCGGACCCGCGCATTGCCAGCCTCGAAGCCGAAAACCAGGCCTTGCGCGCGCGCATGGCTTTCCTGCTGGAACAGGTCGAGCGCAACCACGACATCATGTGCCGCCATCAGGCGTTCGACCTGGAAATCGTCAGCGCGTCCACGTTTCCCGAGTTGATCGGCACCATCTTCCGCACCTTGCCCGTGATTTCCGACCTCGACGGCGTCACCTTGAGCCTGCTCGACGAGGATGACGATATCGTGCTGGTGATGGAAAAGCTGGGCGTCGATTTCAGCGCTTTTCCGCAATTGCTGTTCGTGCATGCCGTGGCGGAGCTGGGTTTTGCCCCACCGGTGCCCGTGGCCGAGGGGGAGGCAGCCCTGCCGCCCTTGCCGCTGCTCGGTGCCTTTGACGCAGCCGTGCATGGTCCGCGTTTTCCGCAGGTCGACGCTTTGCGCAGCGTGGCGCTGGTGCCCTTGTTGCGCAACAAGCGCCTGATTGGCAGCCTGAACCTGGCCAGCAGCGACGTGACGCGCTTTACGCCCGCGCTGGGCACGGATTTCATCAAGCACATGGCCTCCATCATCGCCATTTGCCTGGAAAACGTGATCAGTAATGAAATGCTCAAATACATCGGCTTGACCGATTCCTTGACGGGCGTCTACAACCGCCGCTATATCGACCGCCGCCTGCTGGAAGAAATCGCCCGCGCGCGGCGCCAGAATTATTGCATTTCATGCATGTATATCGACATCGACCATTTCAAATCGGTCAATGACACGCATGGCCACCAGGGCGGCGATGAAGTGCTGCGCGAGGTGGCCACGCGCATCCGCACGGAATTGCGCCGCTCCGATGCGCTGGGCCGCTTCGGCGGCGAGGAATTCGTCGTCCTGCTGATCGACGCCGACCTCGACAGCGCGACCTTCGTTGCCGAACGCATCCGCGCCAGCATCGCCGGCACCATGTTCGACTTGCCGGGCAGCGCGCAGGCGTGGGTCAGCGTGTCGATCGGCGTGGCCAGCCTGGAAGCGGACGCGGCGCTGCTCCCCATCGAAACGGTGGCGCAGCAACTGGTGGCGCACGCCGACCAGGCCCTGTACCAGGCCAAGGCCGATGGCCGCAACAAGGTCGTCAGCTGGCAGCCGCAGGCCGGCTGATTATTTCAATAGTAACGTTTCCGCTTTGGCCACGGCGTCGGCCGTGCCGCGCAGCACCACCACGTCGCCGCTGGCCAGCTGCGTCTCGGGGGTGACATCGAGGCTGCCGCGGCCGCGGCGGATGGCTGTCACAAACGCGCCGCAGCCGGCCACGTCGATCGCACTCAAGGGCAGGTCCACGCAGTGCGCGTCTTCGCTGACGGTGACCGTATGCAGACGTTCCAGTTCCGCATCGTCGCCCGCATCGCTGGAACCATGGAAATAGCCGCGCAGGGACGCATAGCGCTCCTCGCGCGCCGCCTGCACCCGGTGCACCACGCGGCGCAGGGGCACGCCCATCATGATCAGCGCGTGCGAAGCGAGCATCAGGCTGCCTTCCATCAATTCCGGCACCACCTCGGCCGCGCCGGCCCTCTTCAGCTGGTCGAGGTCGGTATCGTCGTGGCTGCGCACGATGACGGGCAAGGTCGGCGCCATTTCTTTGAGTAAATGCAATAATTTCAGTGCCGAGGGCGTATTCGCATACGTGATCACCACGGCGCTGGCCCGGTAGATACCGGCCGCCACCAGGCTTTCGCGCCGCCCCGCGTCGCCATACGAGACGTGGGCGCCGGCCAGTTGCGCTTCCTGCACCCGTTCCGGGTCCAGGTCCAGCGCGTGGTATTCGATCTTTTCTTCCGCCAGCAGGGTGGCCAGGCTTTGCCCGCTGCGCCCGAAACCGGCGATCAGCACGTGTTTCTGCGAAGCCATGGTGCGCGTGGCGATCTTCGTCAGGGCCAGGGATTGCATCATCCAGTCGTTGGCCGCCAGTTTCATGACGATGGCGTCGGACTTGGCGATGAGGAAGGGCGCCACCAGCATCGACAGCACCATCGAGGCCAGCACCACCTGCACGACGAACGGGTCCATCAGCTTGATGCCGCCCGCCAGATTCAGCAGCACGAAGCCGAACTCGCCCGCCTGCGCCAGCCCCAGCCCCGTGCGCAAGGCCACGCCGTTGCTGGACCCGAACAGCCGGGCCAGCCCTGCGATCAGGGCGAATTTCAGCAGTACGGGGCCGCACAGCAGCAGCAGGACCAGCCACCAGTTATCGAGCACCACGCGGATATTGAGCAGCATGCCGACGGTGATGAAGAACAGGCCCAGCAGCACGTCGCGGAAGGGTTTGATATCCTCTTCCACCTGGTGCTTGAATTCCGTCTCGGAAATGAGCATGCCGGCAACAAACGCCCCCAGGGCCAGCGACAGCCCGGCCCGCTCCGTGATCCAGGCCGCGCCCAGGGTGATCAGCAGCAGGTTGAGCATGAACAATTCCTGCGAGCGGCGCTTGGCGACGATGGTCAGCCAGCCGCGCACCATCTTCTGGCCGAGGAACAGCAGCAGGATCAGCACGACCAGCGCCTTGCCGCCGGCCCAGGCCAGGGTTTCGGCCAGGTTGTCGGAATCGCGCGTGAGGGCGGGAATGAGGATCAGCAGGGGCACCACGGCCAGGTCCTGGAACAGCAGAATGCCGATGATCTTGCGGCCGTGTTCGCTTTCCAGTTCCAGCCGCTCCGTGAGCATTTTCGAGACGATGGCCGTCGACGACATGGCCAGCGCACCGCCCAGGGCGAACGCGGCTTGCCAGCTCAGGTGGATGTAGGCGGACAGGTAGCGCCCGACGAACCAGCCGAAGACGACGGTGGCGATGATGGTGGTGACCACCTGCGCCATGCCAAGGCCGAAAACGATGCGCCGCATGGCGAGAAACTTGGGCAGAGAAAACTCGAGTCCGATGGAAAACATCAGGAAGACGACGCCGAACTCGGCCAGGGTGTGGCTGGCTTCGTTTTCCGCCGCCAGGCCCAGCGCATGGGGGCCGATGACGATGCCGACGGCCAGGTAGCCCAGCATGGGCGGCAAATGCAACATTCTGAAAGCGACCACGCCCAGCACGGCGCTGCCGAGTAACATCAGGGTCAGTTCAAGCGAGGAAAACATGGGTTGCCCGGTGCGGTCAATGGAAATCGTTGTTTGTTGTGACTGGCAAGTTTTTTGCTTTCCTAATTCGTTTATACTTTGGGCATGAGTGTAACCCATGAAAAAACAATGCTGAAAGCTTTTGATCGAATTGACATGCAAGCGACGACCGAACGCGCCGTCGCGCTGGCCCGTACCACCTTGCAGATCGAGTCCGACGCCATCGTTGCGCTGCACGCGCGCCTGGGCACGGACGATAGCGTTGGCCGCGCCGTGGCGCTGTTGCTGCAGTGCAAGGGGCGTGTCGTCGTTTCCGGCATCGGCAAGTCCGGCCACATCGCGCGCAAGATTGCCGCCACCCTCGCTTCCACCGGCACGCCGGCCCTGTTCGTGCATCCGGCCGAAGCGGCCCATGGCGACCTGGGCATGGTCACCTCGGACGATGCTTTTATTGCCATCTCGTACTCGGGCGAATCGTCCGAACTGATGGCCATCATGCCCGTCGTCAAGCGCATGGGCGGCGTGCTCATTTCCATGACGGGCAAGCCGAACTCGAGCCTGGCCCAGCTGGCAGACGTGCATTTGGATATTTCTGTTGAGAAAGAAGCCTGTCCGCTGAATCTGGCGCCGACGGCCAGCACCACCGTCACCCTGGCCCTGGGCGATGCGATCGCCGTGGCCTTGCTCGACCTGCGCGGCTTCAAGGAAGAAGATTTCGCCCGCTCGCACCCGGGCGGCGCCCTGGGCCGCCGCCTGCTCACGCACGTGCATGACGTCATGCGCAGCGGCGAACGGGTGCCGAAGGTGCCCGTGGAGGCTTCCTTGCTGCAGGCGCTGGAAGAAATGACGAAGAAGGGCATGGGCATGACGGCCGTCGTCGACGCGGACAACCGCCCAGTGGGCGTGTTTACGGATGGCGACTTGCGCCGCATGTTCGAGCGCGTGCAGGATTTCACGCAAGTGGCGATCCGCGACGTCATGCATGCGCAGCCGCGCAGCATCGCGCCCGAACGCCTGGCCGTCGATGCCGTGGCCGTGATGGAACAGTTCCGCATCAACCAGATGCTGGTCGTCGATGCCGACGGCAAGCTGGTGGGCGCGCTGCATATCCATGATCTGACGCAAGCGAAGGTGATCTGATGGACAGCGTAGCGGACAACCTGGCGCGCGCGGCCAAGGTCAAACTGATGATCTTTGACGTCGATGGCGTGCTCACCGACGGCAGCCTGCATTTCGGCCCGGACGGCGAAATGATGAAAACGTTTAATGTGTATGACGGCCTGGGCATCAAGCTGCTGCAGGAATCGGGCGTGCAGACGGCCATCATCAGCGCGCGCCGCTCGCCCATCACGGCGCGCCGCGCGCAAGACCTGGGCATCACCCATGTGCACCAGGGCGGCCATGACAAGCTGACGCCGTTCCGCGAACTGCTGGCGCTGACGGGCTTGACGGAAGAACAATGCGGCTATATCGGCGACGACGTCATCGATGCGCCCATCCTGCGCCGCGTGGGCTTTGCCGTCAGCGTGCCGGGCGGCCGTCCGGAAGCGCAGGACCTGGCGCACCATGTGACGCAGGCCGGCGGCGGCCGCGGCGCGGTGCGCGAGATCTGCGAATTCCTGCTGCGCGCCCAGGACAACTATGCGCGCGTGATGGCGCCGTTCCTGGAGTGAGGCGCGCCTTGCCGCCAGTGACCTTTGAAAGAGTGAAGCCCTATGCGTAAGCCAGGAGGCGCCCATCGCTGGCGCATGATTTTTACCGTGCTGGGGGCGGTCGTCGTCGCGCTGGGCAGCTTCTGGCTGCTCGAAGTGATGAACAAGAATGGCCAGGACATTACCGCCAGCAAGCATCTGGATGAACCCGACTATTTCATCACCAATTTCAGCCTGGTGCGCATGGACTTGACGGGCAAACCCAGCTATATCGTGTCGGGCACCAAGCTCACGCATTATCCGCACGACGATTCGTCCGATATCGACCAGCCTTTCGTGCGCAAGCTCACGCCGGGCATGCCGCCGCTGAACATGAATGCGGAACTGGCGCATATCGACCAGGACAATACCCGGCTGCAGCTGCACCGCAAGGTCGTCATCGACCGTGTGGCCAGCCCGAAGGCGCAGAACCTGACCGTGAAGACGGAAGCGCTGACGGTGTTCCCGGACGAGGAAAGAATGGAAACGGACGTGCCTGTCGATATCCTGACGGGCGCCTCGCGCATCAATGGCATCGGCATGAAGGCGAATAACGCCACCGGCGTGGTGGAAGTGCAGAATGCGCTGCGCATGGTCCTCCCGCCGAAACCGCGCCCGGCCGCGGCGGCAAAATGACAGAATGAAACAAGGAAACCATACTATGAAGAACATCTTGCTGTTGAGCGTATTTTCTCTGGCCATCATGGGCGTGGCGCATGCCGAGAAGGCCGATTCCGAGAAGGAAGCCGTCATCACGGCACGCAGCGGCCACGTCGACGACGTCAAGCAGATTCGCACCCTGACGGGCGACGTCGTGCTGGTCAAGGGTACCCTGACCATGAAGGCGGGCCGGGCCCTGATCACGGAAGACCCGCAAGGCTACCAGTTCATCACCTTCTGGGCCGATCCCGGCAAGCTGGCCACCTTCCGCCAGAAGCGCGATGGCGCGGGCGACCTGTGGGTCGAAGGCGAAGCGGAGCGCGTGGAATACGACAACAAGACGGAAGTGGTGAAACTGTTTTCCAGGGCCAAGCTGACGCGCCTGGAAGGCACGAAAGTGACCGATGTGGCCAATGGCGCCTTCATCTCGTATGACAGCCGCAAGGAAGTGTTTGCGATGGAGAATTCCAACAGCGGCACCAGCACCCCCGATGGCGGCAGCGTGCGCATGGTGATCCAGCCGAAGACCAAGGCGCCGGCGGCGGAGAAAGCGCCGGCCACGCCTGCGCCAGGAACGAAATAATGGACAATACTCGTTGCGGCAGCACCCTGATCGTTCGCGGGCTGCAAAAAACCTATGGCAAGCGGCAAGTCGTGCATGATGTCTCGCTGCAAGTCGAATGCGGCGAAGTGGTGGGACTGCTGGGCCCGAACGGCGCCGGCAAGACCACCTCGTTCTACATGATCGTGGGGCTGGTGCCGTCGGACGGCGGCAGCATCGATATCAGCGGCGTGGATATTTCCAGCCTGCCCATCCACCGCCGCGCGCAGATGGGCCTGTCCTATCTGCCGCAGGAAGCGTCCGTCTTCCGCAAGCTGACGGTGGAAGACAATATCCGCGCCGTGCTGGAAATCCAGACCGTCGAAGGCCGTCCCCTGAAGAAGGCCGAGATCGAGGAACGGCTGGATAAACTGCTGGCCGACCTGCAGATTGAAAAGCTGCGCGAAAACCAGGCCTTGTCCCTGTCGGGCGGCGAGCGCCGCCGCGTGGAAATCGCCCGTGCGCTGGCCACCGATCCCCGTTTCGTGCTGCTCGACGAGCCGTTCGCCGGCGTCGATCCGATCGCCGTGATCGAAATCCAGCGCATCGTGCGTTTCTTGAAGGAGCGCAATATCGGCGTGCTGATCACCGATCATAATGTACGCGAGACGCTGGGTATCTGCGACCGTGCCTACATCATCAACCAGGGCTCGGTGCTGGCGTCGGGACGCCCCGACGACATCATCGCGAACGAGTCGGTACGCCGGGTCTATCTGGGCGAACACTTCCGCATGTGAGCCAATGAAACAATCATTGCAGCTGCGCACTTCGCAGCATCTGGCACTGACGCCGCAGTTGCAGCAATCGATACGCCTGTTGCAATTGTCTACCCTGGAATTGCACCAGGAACTAGAGCAGTTGCTGACGGACAATCCCTTGCTCGAGCGCCTCGACGATCCGCTCGACCGTTCGCTGCGCCTGCTGTCCGACGGCGCCCTGAGTTCCACGGCCGCGCCGGCCGAAGCGCCGCCTCAGCCGCCAGGCCAGGAGGCGCCCGCAACGCCGGCCGAAGCGGAAACGTTTGACGGCGAGGCGGGCGACGGCCCGGCCGCCGCGGATGGCGGCGACAGCGACTGGAGCGAGGCGAGCCGGGGCAAGGCGCCCGACGACGAAGATTCCCGTCCGCAACTGGAAGCCCATCACTGCACCCTGCGCGAGCACCTGATGGAGCAGATGCGCGTGACGGTGCTCGAGTTGCGCGACCGCGCGCTGGTCGAGCTGATCATCGACGCGCTCGACGACAATGGCTACCTGGAGGAGTCGCTCGACGACATCCTGGCGCGCCTGCCGGAAGAGCTGGAAATCGACGCCGACGAGATGCGCACGGCCTTGTCGCTGCTGCAAAGTTTCGATCCGCCCGGCGTGGGTGCGCGCAATGCATCCGAATGCCTGGCGCTGCAGATCAAGCGCCTGCCGCACGTCGCCATGGTGACGCGGCGCATGGCCCTCGTCATCGTGGAAAAGCACCTGGCCTGGTTTGCCCAGCGCGATTTCAACAAGCTGAAGAAAGCCCTCGATTGCGACGATGAAGACTTGCGCGAGGCGCAGACGGTGATTCGCCAGTGCAACCCGCACCCGGGCGCCGTGTTCGCCTCGGACGTGTCCGATTACGTGGTGCCTGACGTCGTCGTCAAGCGCGCGCGCAATGGCTGGCAAGTCACCCTGAACAACGACGTCATGCCGCGCCTGCGCGTCAACGCCATGTACGCCAACCTGCTCAAGCAGGGCAAGGGCGAGGGCGCCATGGGCGCACAGTTGCAGGAAGCCAAGTGGCTGATCAAGAATATGCGCCAGCGCTTCGACACGATCCTGCGCGTGGCGCAGGCGATAGTAGAAAGACAAAAGAACTTTTTCTCGCATGGCGCCGTTGCCATGCGCCCCCTTGTGCTCCGTGAAATAGCTGATACACTGGGTTTACACGAGAGTACTATCTCGCGGGTAACAACTCAAAAGTACATGCTGACCCCGCACGGCATGTTCGAGTTGAAATATTTCTTTGGTAGCCACGTCGCCACCGAAGCGGGGGGCGAAGCGTCATCGACGGCGATACGGGCATTGATCGTGCAACTGACAGGAGCAGAAGACCCTAAAAATCCTTTATCCGACAGTAAGATTGCGGACATGCTGGGGGAACAAGGCATGGTGATTGCGCGACGTACTGTTGCCAAATACCGGGAAGCATTGAAAATTCCGCCAGTGAGCCTGCGTAAGTGTTTGTAAGTTTTTTTCGGTTCCTCTGCGGGCCGGATAGGATGGACCGCACGAACCCGATCATCTTTAGGAGTGTGTATGAATCTCACCATCAGCGGACATCATCTCGAAGTGACACCAGCCATCCGTGAATACGTACAAACGAAGCTGGAGCGCGTGAAACGTCATTTCGATCAAGTCATCGATATCGCCGTGATTCTGACCGTGGATAACCTCAAAGAGAAAGAAAAACGTCAAAAGGCCGAAGTCAACCTGCGTCTGAGTGGCAAAACCGTCTATGTGGAAAGCCTGGCGCAAGACCTGTATGCCGCGATCGATGCCCTGATCGACAAGCTCGATAGGCAAGTGATGAAATACAAAACCAAAGTGCAAGGGCACGGTAAAGAGGCGATCAAGCATCTGCCAGACAACTCGGAAGAAGAATTCGCCGCCGCCTAAGCGGCCTGCGACTTTCAACCGGTTGTGATCAACTAAGGGCGCACATCTTGCGCCCTTTTTTGCGCCTGGACCTTTTGAACGCAATCTTCCTCGCGCAGGGGCTAGAATGTTGGCACTTTCACTTCTTTCCTGCCTGCCATGAGCGACTTCGTCCAGACCTCCATCCGCCACCGCACGGGGCACATCGTGCTCGACCGTCCGAAAGCCTTGAATTCCCTGTCGCTGGAGATGGTGCGGGCCCTGAGCGCGGCCTTGCTGGCCTGGCGCGACGACCCGCAGGTGGACGCCGTGGTGATCCGCTCCAGCAGCGAAAAAGCCCTGTGCGCGGGCGGCGACATCCGTTTCTTTTATGATGCGGGCCTGGCTACGCCGCAAGGCGGCAGCGCCCAGCTGGAAGATTTCTTTACGGAAGAATATGCTTTAAATCATGTAATTCACTTCTATCCGAAACCGTATATCGCCGTCATGGATGGGGTGGTGATGGGCGGCGGCATGGGCGTGGCACAAGCGGGGCCCGGCAACCGCCTGCGCATCGTCACGGGCCGCACGCGCATGGCCATGCCGGAAGTCAATATCGGCCTGTTCCCCGACGTGGGCGGCAGTTACTTTTTGTCCCGCCTGGCCGGCCAGCTGGGCCTGTACCTGGGCTTGACGGGCTTGACGATCAACGCGGCCGACGCCCTGTACACGGGCCTGGCCGATGTGTACCTGCCCGAGGCGCAGATGGGGGCGCTGCTGGCCCTGTTCGAGTCCACGCCGGGCGAGGCCTTGCCGGTCGCCATCAAGGCGCTGGCGGCGCCGTTCCAGTCCGAGGCGGGCGCTTCCCCCCTGGCCACGGCACGCGCGGCGCTGGACCGCCATTTCAGCGCGGGTTCGGTGGCGGCCATCATGGCCTCGCTGGCGCAGGACGGCAGTGCGTTTGCGGGCAAGGCGCTGGCAGCCATGCGCCTGCGCTCGCCCTTGATGATGTGCGTGACCCTGGAATTGCTGCAGCGCGGCGCCCACCTGGGCGTGGCCGACTGCCTGCGCATGGAACGCAGCGTGGTGCGCCACAATTTCGAACATGGCGAAGTGCTCGAAGGCGTGCGCGCGCTGGTGGTCGACAAGGACAATGCGCCGCGCTGGAACCCATCAAGCCTGGACGAGGTCGATGCCGGCATGGTGGCGCGCTTCTTTGCCCCCGTCTGGCCGGCGCAAGCGCATCCGCTGCGCCACCTCGACTGATTAAGAACGCTCGCGGTGGCGCAGCACGACCCGCTCGTTGGGGCCGAAGTATTGCGCCAGCCGCTCCGCCATGTACACGGAGCGGTGCTGGCCGCCCGTGCAGCCCAGAGCCACCGTCAGGTAGCTGCGGTTGTCGGACTTGAATGACGGCAGCCATTTCTCGATGAAGGCGCGGATGTCGGCCAGCAGTTCCAGCGCGCTCGGCTGCGCGTCGAGGAAGGCGATCACGGGCGCGTCGCGGCCGTCGAGCGGGCGCAGCGCCAGGTCGTAATAGGGATTCGGCAAGGCCCGCACGTCGAAGACGAAATCGGCATCGAGCGGCACGCCCAGCTTGAAGGCGAACGATTCGAAGAACAGGGTCAGCGGCGCGCGTTCGGAGGCGACGATATCCTTGATCCAGGCGCGCAGTTTGTTGGCGCTCAGTTCCGAGGTATCGATCACATGGCCCAGCTGCTCGATGGCCGACAGGCGTTCGCGTTCTTCCGAGATGCACTCGATCAGGGTGCGGCGGCTGGCCGGATTCTGGTTCGGACGCAACTCGTGCGACAGGGGATGGCTGCGGCGCGTTTCCGAGAAGCGCGCCACCAGCGAATGCGTGGTGGCTGTCAGGAACATGACCTTGACGTCATGTCCCTGGTCGCGCAGCAGCGCGACATTGTGCGGCAAGCTGACGAGCGACTCGGCGCTGCGTGCATCGACGGCCACGGCCAATTGCGGCGTGCCCTCGTCAAGCAAGGTTTGCACCAGGCTCGGCAGCAAGGCCGGTGGCAGGTTGTCGACACAATAGTAGCCGGTATCTTCCAGCACATTGAGCGCGACGGATTTACCGGAGCCGGATATTCCGGTGATAAGGACGATATGCATAGCCCGATCATACAATAAAGACCGGCACTGCGCTCCCGACGCAATGATCTTTACAAATTATTGCAATTTTGAATGTAGTATTGGTTAAGCAAAATCGTCCCAGCAGGAACTTGTTCTACCAATCAATTAATTTCCACTCAGGACAAGGCGTTGGTGCAGCAGGGAATTCACGCAGCATGGCTGCGTGCCTGCACAACAGTCCGCCCTTGCAAGGGGGAACTCCACTGCAGACTAGTCACCGCTCATTGCCAAACGTTGCCGTTCCATAAATTCCTGCAAGGTATCGATGCCGCGCAGCTGCAAAATCGTGTTGCGCACGGCCGCTTCCAGCAGGACGGCGATATTGCGGCCGGCGGCGACGGGGATGACGACCTTGCGCACGGGCAAACCCAGCACGTCTTCCGTGGGGAACAGGAAGGGCAGGCGCTCGACTTCTTCCTCCAGCGCGTTGCGGCGCACCAGGTGGACGATCAGTTTCAGACGCATCTTGCGGCGCACGGCCGTTTCGCCAAAGATAGCCTTGATGTCGAGCAAGCCCAGGCCCCGCACTTCCAGCAGGTTTTGCAACAGGGGCGGGCAGCGGCCTTCGATCATGTTCGGCGCGATGCGCGAGAATTCGACCGCGTCGTCGGCCACCAGGCCGTGGCTGCGCGAAATCAGCTCCAGTCCCAGCTCGCTCTTGCCCAGTCCCGAATCGCCCGTGATCAGCACGCCCACGCCCAGCACGTCCATGAATACGCCATGCATGATGATGCGCTGCGCCAACTTTTTCGACAGGTAGACGCGCAGGAAGTCGATCACTTGCGCGGCCGGCAGCGGGGTGGAGAACAGGGGAATGTTTTGCTCGTCGCAGATGGCGAGGATGTCGGGCGGCGTTTCCAGACCTTGCGCAATGATCAGCGCGGGCGGACCGCCGGCGATCAGTTCGCCGATCACGTGGGTGCGCGTGTTGACCTTCAGGCGTTGGTAGTAATTGATTTCCTGGTGGCCAAAGACCTGGATGCGGCCCGGATGGATCAGGTTCAAGTGGCCCACCTGGTCGGCGGCCGACGAGACGTCGCCGGAGATCAGGCGCTCGCCGCCGGGGAAGCCGGCGAACCAGCCCAGTTGCAGACTTTCACGATTATCGTCGTACAGGCGTTGTATCGTCAGCGGCGTTTGCAACATGGCAGTCTTCTTCAGGAGTGGAGGAATACCTGAAGTTTAACCCGCCGCTTGCAGACTGGGTTGCCAATTGACGATGCGGGAATGGACGGATTTCGGTTCCGGATCCGTGGCCAATGCCGTGCGGAAGGCATCATCGGAAAACATTTCGGCGATTTCCGACAGGATTTCCAGATGTTGCTGGGTGACATGATCGGGAATCAGCAGGAAAAACAACAGATTGACGGGCTTGCCATCGGGCGATTCGAACGGAATCGGTTCGGCCAGGCGCACGAAGGCGCCCAGCGGCGATTTCAAGGTCTTGCTGCCCTTGACCCTGCCATGCGGCACGGCCACGCCATGGCCCAGGCCCGTCGAGCCCAGACGTTCGCGGGCAAACAGATTGTCCGAGACGGTAGAGCGGGCGATGCCGTAATTGTTTTCGAAGATCAGGCCGGCTTGCTCGAAAGCGCGCTTCTTGCTGGAGACTTCCAGGTCCAGGAGGACGTTTTCGAGGGATAAGATTTTGCTAAGATTAGTCATGACACTCAATGAAATGGTGCAATGCGCAGAGGGCTTGCGAGCCGAATTATAGGCCTGTTTTCGCGGCCTGTAACGCCAATTCTCAACAGTATACGCCCGCCGCGGGCGCAGTGGGCGCTATAGCCCATCTGGCCATCATTTTAGCAAAAAAATAACATCGGCGCGTATCGGCTATTTCTTGATTAAAAACACGCGGCGCGCCGGTTTTTCCGCCGCCGAATGCCGATTTTCCGATTTTTCAGCGTCTTTGACATGCTCTGCGGCACTACAGCAACGTTGTTTTAAAACACAGCCAACATTCCTGCTGGCATGGTTTTGGGGTGTTGCGCGGTGTTGCGTAGCGTTACTGGCGCGCATTGCGCAGGTTGCCTGGCATCGCTCCCGTGCTGAAGTTGCTGCGCCAGGGGTTGATGTCGAGGCCGCCGCGGCGCGTATAGCGCGCATACACGGACAGTTTTTGGGGCTTGCACTGACGCAAGATATCAACAAAGATGCGCTCCACGCATTGCTCGTGGAATTCATTGTGTTCGCGGAAACCGATCAGGTAGCGCAACAGGCTTTCCTGGTCGATCTGCGGCCCCGCATACGCGATCTGCACGCTGCCCCAGTCGGGCTGGCCCGTCACCAGGCAATTCGATTTGAGCAAATGTGACACCAGTTTTTCTTCCACGGGCGCTTCATCGAGCGCTGCCTTCAACAGCAGCGGCGAGGGCGTGTATTGCGTGATTTCCAGGTCCAGGCGGTCGAGCAGCACGCCGTCGAACTCGCCCATTTTCAGCTTGCCGAAATCTTCCTGCAAGGTCAGTTCCACTTGCACGGGGGCGCCAAAACCGTTCGACAAATCCTGCTTGAGCAAGGTCAACAGAGCTTGCGGGCTGTCCAGTTTGGTCTGGTTGAACGAGTTCAGGTACAGCTTGAACGATTTCGATTCGATGATGTTGGGCGAATCGGCCGGCGCGCTGACCTTGGCAATGGCCACCTGCGGCTTGCCGCGCTGGTTCAGCCACGACAGTTCGTAGGCATTCCAGATATCGAGGCCGAAAAACGGTAATGTACCGTGCAGTTCCAGCTCGTCGCGCTTGCCCTGGCGCGGAATCGGAAACAGCAATTCCGGCGCATAATCGGTACGGTAGGCGGAGCTTTTGCCCAGCGGGGATTGTTCGGCGAGGTCGTTGGTGGTGGTCATGGTGATGGCGTGAATTCAGTCAAGGACGAATGGTAGCCTAATTCCCTCCACGGCGAGTATCTGCCGTGGAGGTGACGTGTAGAAACTAGCCGAGGAACAGCTTGTACACAGGATTGCTGCTCTCATCCCAGTAACGGTACCCCAGGGTATCGAGGAAGCGGGCGAATTCTCCCATTTCATCGGGCGGCACTTGCAGGCCGATCAGGATGCGGCCCACGTCGCCGCCCTGGCTGCGGTAATGGCACAGGGAAATATTCCAGTTCGGCGCCATGCTGTCGAGGAAGCGCATCAGTGCGCCCGGGCGTTCGGGGAATTCGAAGCGGTACAGCAGCTCGTCCTGGGCCAGACGGCTCTTGCCGCCCACCAGGTGGCGGATGTGCGACTTGGCCAGTTCGTCGTGGGTCAGGTCGAGGGTCTTGAATTCGTGTTCCTCGAAGGTCTTCGCCAGCACGCTGGATTCATGCCGGTCGGCAATCTGGATGCCGACGAACACGTGCGCCGCTTTTTCATCGCTGATGCGGTAATTAAATTCCGTCACGTTGCGCGCGCCGATGAGCGAACAGAAGCGCTTGAAGCTGCCGCGCTGTTCGCGCATGGTGACGGCAAACACGGCTTCGCGGAATTCGCCCAGCTCGGCCCGTTCCGCCACAAAACGCAGCCGGTCGAAATTCATGTTCGCGCCGCTGGCGATGGTGACCAGGGTTTCATTGTTGACGGGGTGCTTGGTCAGGCTGGCCCGTTCCACGTAGGCCTTGGCGCCGGCGATGGCCAGTGCGCCGGATGGCTCCAGAATGCTGCGCGTATCCGTAAACACATCCTTGATGGCGGCGCAGATGGCGTCCGTGTCGACCGTGATGATTTCATCGACATACGCCTGCACCAGGCGGAAGGTTTCCTCGCCGGCCAGGCGCACGGCCGTGCCGTCGGCGAACAGGCCCACGTCGTTCAGGGTCACGCGCTCGCCCGCCTTCAGCGAGCGGGCCATGGCGTTCGAATCGACGCTTTGCACGCCGATGATCTTGATGTCGGGGCGAATCTGTTTCACGTAGGCAGCAATGCCGGCGATCAAGCCGCCGCCGCCGATGGGCGCGAAGATGGCGTGGATGGGGCCGGCGTGCTGGCGCAGGATTTCCATGCCGATCGTGCCCTGGCCGGCGATCACGTCCGGGTCGTCGAACGGGTGCACGAAGGTCAGCTTCTGTTCCTTTTCCAGGGTCAGCGCGTGGTTGTAGGCATCCGTGTACGACTCGCCGTGCAGCACCACTTCCACGTTCACGCCGCCGCGTCCCTTGACCGCCTCGACTTTCACCAGCGGCGTGGTGGTCGGCATGACGATGACGGCGCGGCAACCCATGCGGGCGGCAGACAGGGCCACGCCTTGGGCATGGTTGCCGGCCGAGGCACAGATCACGCCGCGCTTGCGTTCCGCTTCGCTGAGCTTGGACATCTTGTTGTAGGCGCCGCGAATCTTGAAGCTGAACACGCTTTGCATGTCTTCGCGCTTGAAGTAAATCTGGTTGTTCAGGCGCTGCGACAGGGCAGGGGCCAGTTCCAGCGGCGTTTCGGTGGCGACGTCATAGACGCGGGCGGTCAGGATTTTCTTGAGGTAGTCGATGTTCATAGTCTGCAAGCAAGTGATTCTGGGCCAGAAAGGGTCTGGAGCGTGTCTGTCGATAGCGGCGGCGCGGCGGCGGATAGCCTGGCGACAATAATGCTCTGTGGAACTGCGGGCGGGTCTGCCTTTGCCAGCCGGCGCGATGTGTGCGGCGCCCAGGCTGCTCTTCATTATAATGGAGAGCCTTACCGCATCGCGAAGTGTTCCATGATCGAATCCGCAATCGCCTGGCTGCTGCAGCTGATCGCAGCACCGGAAGTCGGGCTGACATCGGTCTTTCTGATCAGCTTTATTTCCGCCACCCTCTTGCCGCTCGGCTCGGAGCCGGCCGTGTTTGCCGTCATCAAGGCCAATCCCGCGCTGTTCTGGGCCGCCATCGGCGTCGCTACGCTGGGCAATACCCTGGGCGGCATCGTCGACTACTGGATGGGCTACCGGGCCAAGCAGGCGTTCGCCAAGGAGCGCGATACGCGCTGGTTCCGCTGGCTGGCCCGCTATGGCGCCAAGACCATGCTGCTGGCCTGGCTGCCCCTCGTGGGCGACCCCCTGTGCACCCTGGCGGGCTGGCTCAAGCTGCCGTTCTGGCCCAGCGTGGCCTACATGGCCATCGGCAAGTGCGCGCGCTACCTGACCATGACGGGCTTGCTGCTCTACGTCCCCGATGGCGTATGGCACCGGATTGGACAAATGCTGGCCTGATACCGTACAAAATCGTGCGCGATGCAACGCTCATTTGCCCCATTTTTGGGCAGTTCGATAGTTTGCAGCAGAGTCTGATTCTTGGCATTTTTGCGTCAAAAAATCCATGAAACTGGTTTTTTATTCATGTAAAAACAGACTTTTCCGTATTTGCTATGGCGACGGATGCGGCGCTTAAACCTTGGACGGCATAAGGCTGTTCCCGCATGGTGCGGCGCAATAAGATAAAATGGGTCTTTAGGGTCCAGTCTACATCGTCACCACACTCCATGAACGCTCCCGCACATATCCAAGCTTTACTGGCAGAAACGCCGAATGGTCCCGCAGCAAGCCGCCTGCGCGAAATCCCGTATAACTACACGTCGTTTTCCGATCGCGAGATCGTCATACGCCTGTTGGGGGAGGACTCCTGGCGCCTGCTCGACGAGCTGCGCGGCGCCCGCCAGACGGGCCGTTCGGCCCGCATGTTGTATGAGGTGCTGGGTGATATCTGGGTCGTGCGCCGCAACCCGTATCTGCAGGATGACTTGCTCGACAATCCGAAGCGCCGCCAGGGCTTGATCGATGCCTTGCATCACCGCCTGGCCGAAGTCGACAAGCGCCGCCTGTCCATCGATGCGGCCGGCGGCGACGTGGCCGCCAGTGGCGAAACGCCGGAAGTGGCGAAGGCGCGCAGCGCCAATGTGGAGCTGCTGCTCAAAGCTGCCAGCAAGGCCGTGGCCGACTTTGGCGACGAATTCCGCAAGACCTACGACTTGCGCAAGCGCACGGTCAAGGTGCTGGGACGCTATACGGAAAAGCATAATGTGCGCTTCGACGGCATGACGCGCGTGTCGCACGTGACGGACGCCACCGACTGGCGCGTGGAATACCCGTTCGTCGTGCTCACGCCCGACACGGAAGAGGAAATGGCTGGCCTGGTCAAAGGTTGTATCGAACTGGGGCTGACCATCATCCCGCGCGGCGGCGGCACCGGCTACACGGGCGGCGCGATTCCATTGACGCCGATGTCGGCCGTCATCAACACGGAAAAACTCATCACCCTGGGCGCCGTGGAAATGACGGTCTTGCCGGGCCTGACGCACGAATACGCGACGATCAATTCGGGCGCGGGCGTGATCACGAACAAGGTCTCGGAAGCGGCGGAAAAGGCCGGTTTCGTCTTCGCCGTCGACCCGACCTCGGCGCACGCCTCTTGCATCGGCGGTAACGTCGCCATGAATGCGGGCGGCAAGAAGGCCGTGCTGTGGGGCACGGCGCTGGACAACCTGGCGTCGTGGCGTATGGTCGACCCGAATGGCGACTGGCTCGACGTCACGCGCCTCGACCATAACCTGGGCAAGATCCACGATATCGCGCTGGCACGTTTCCAGCTGGAATGGCGCCACCCGAGCACGCGCGACGCGACAAAACCGAACGCGCCGTTCAAGACGGAAATCCTGGAAATTCCTGGCCGCAAGTTCCGCAAGGAAGGCCTGGGCAAGGACGTCACCGATAAATTCCTCGCCGGCTTGCCGGGCATCCAGAAAGAAGGCTGCGATGGCCTGATCACGTCGGCGCGCTGGATCTTGCACAAGATGCCGAAATTCGCCCGCACCGTCTGCCTGGAATTCTTCGGCCAGGCGCGCGACGCGATTCCGTCGATCGTGGAAATCAAGGATTACCTCGATGGCTTGCCGGCGAAAGGCGAGCAATACACGAGCATCCGCCTGGCGGGCCTGGAGCATCTGGACGAGCGCTACCTGCGCGCCGTCGGCTACGCCACCAAGTCGAAACGGGGCGTGCTGCCGAAGATGGCCCTGTTTGGCGACATCGTCGGCGACGATGAAAACGCCGTCGCGCAAGCGGCGTCGGAAGTGGTGCGCATCGCCAATACCCGCGTGGGTGAAGGTTTTGTGGCGGTCAGCCCGGAAGCGCGCAAGAAATTCTGGCTCGACCGTGCCCGCACGGCGGCGATTGCCAAGCACACGAATGCCTTTAAAATCAATGAAGACGTCGTGATCCCGCTCAATCGCATGGGCGAATACACGGATGGTATCGAACGCATCAATATCGAGCTGTCGATCAAGAATAAACTGCAACTGGCGGAGGCCCTCAGTGAATTCTTTGCCAAGGGTAATTTACCAGTAGGCAAGAGCGACGATGCGTCCGACGACCGCGTCGACGATGCGGAAATGCTGGGCGACCGCGCCGAGCAGGCGCAGCAGTTGCTGGCGCAAGTGACGGCACGCTGGACCTGTCTGCTGGCCCAGCTGGACCGTCCGTTGATGGATGTGAAGGGCGAACTGGCCGAACTGGGCATGGAGCGCTTGCTGCCCGTGTTCGATGCACGGCTGGAAACGCAACCGAACGCCACCCTGTTCGACGTGGTGCAGGACCGCACCGTGCGCATTACCTGGAAGCAAGAGATTCGCGCCCAGCTGCGCCAGATCTTCAACGGCGCCGCTTTCAAACTGATCCTCGACGAGGCCACCGCCATTCACGCGCGCACCCTGCGTAGCCGCGTGTTTGTCGCGCTGCACATGCATGCGGGCGACGGCAACGTGCACACGAACTTGCCCGTCAACTCGGACAATTACGAAATGCTGCAGGACGCCCACGAAGCCGTGGGCCGCATCATGATCCTGGCCCGCTCGCTGAATGGCGTGATTTCCGGCGAACACGGTATCGGCATCACCAAGCTGGAATTTTTGACGGAAGAAGAGATTGGCGACTTCCGCAGCTACAAGCAGCGCATCGATCCGGAAGGCCGTTTCAACAAGGGCAAATTGTTGAACCTGCCGGGCATGGGCGCCGACTTGCGCAATGCCTACACGCCATCGTTCGGCCTGATGGGGCATGAGTCCTTGATCATGCAGCAAAGCGACATCGGCGCCATCGCCGACAGCGTCAAGGATTGCTTGCGCTGCGGCAAGTGCAAACCCGTGTGCTCGACCCACGTGCCGCGCGCCAACTTGCTGTACTCGCCGCGCGACAAGATTTTGGCGACCTCGTCCCTGATCGAAGCCTTCCTGTACGAAGAGCAGACGCGCCGCGGTATTTCCATCAAGCATTGGGAAGAGTTCGAGGACGTGGCCGACCACTGCACGGTCTGCCATAAATGCGTCACGCCTTGCCCGGTGAACATCGACTTCGGCGACGTGTCGATGAACATGCGCAATTTGTTGCGCAAGATGGACAAGAAGAGCTTCAATCCGGGCACCAAGGCGACGATGATGTTCCTCAACGCCACCGATCCCGTGACCATCAACGCCACGCGCAAGGTCATGATCGGCTGGGGTTACAAGGCGCAGCGCCTGGGCCATGATTTGCTGAAGAAGTTTGCGAAAAAGCAAACCAAGGCGCCGCCGCCATCGACGGGCAAACCGCCCGTCAAGGCGCAGGTGATCCACTTCATTAACAAGAAGATGCCGGGCAACTTGCCGAAGAAATCGGCGCGCGCGCTGCTCGACATCGAGGACGACAAGGTCATCCCGATCATCCGCAACCCTAAGACGACCACGGCCGATACGGAAGCTGTGTTCTACTTCCCCGGCTGCGGCTCGGAGCGATTGTTCTCGCAAGTGGGCCTGGCGACGCAGGCGATGCTGTGGGAAGTGGGCGTGCAGACGGTCTTGCCGCCTGGCTACCTGTGCTGCGGTTATCCGCAGCGGGGCGCGGGCGAGTTCGACAAGGCCGAGAAGATGATGACGGATAACCGCGTCTTGTTCCATCGCATGGCCAACACGCTCAATTACCTCGACATCAAGACGGTGCTGGTGTCCTGCGGTACCTGCTACGATCAGCTGGCAACGTATCAGTTTGAAAAGATTTTCCCTGGCTGCCGCATCATGGATATCCATGAGTATTTGCTGGAGAAAAACGTCAAGCTGGAAGGCGTCAATGGCACGCGCTATATGTACCATGAGCCTTGCCACAATCCGATGAAGCTGCAGGAATCGGGCAAGACCATCAATTCCTTGATCAGCACGGTAGACAACGTGAAGATCGAGAAGAATGATCGTTGCTGCGGCGAATCGGGCTCGCTGGCCGTCACGCGCCCCGACATTTCCACGCAAGTGCGTTTCCGCAAGGAAGAAGAGATGGTCAAGGGCGCCGACAAGCTGCGCGGCGACGGTTTTACTGGCGACGTTAAAATCCTCACCAGCTGCCCGTCGTGCCTGCAAGGCTTGTCGCGCTACAATGACGATTCGGGCACGACGGCCGATTACATCGTCGTCGAGATCGCCAAACACTTGCTGGGAGAGAACTGGATGCCGGATTACGTGAAACGCGCCAATGACGGCGGCATCGAACGGGTGCTCGTGTAATGTCCACGCCTTGCGATCTGTGTCAGTTGCTCGATGGCTTTGCCAAGAAGCAGGGCTGTGAGGCCTTGCTGTGGCGAAGCGAGCGCCTGTCCGTGGTGGCCGTCGACGACCCAAGCTACCCCGGCTTTTGCCGCGTGATCTGGAACAAGCACGTGAAGGAAATGACGGATCTCACGCCGGGCGAGCGCAATTACGTGATGGAAGTCGTGTGGCAAGTCGAGTTGGCCGTGCGCGAAGTGATGGCGCCGGAAAAGGTCAACGTGGCCAGTTTCGGCAACATGACGCCGCATGTGCACTGGCACGTGATCCCGCGCTATCGTGACGACGCGCATTTCCCGCACCCCAGCTGGGCCGTGGTCCAGCGCGAGACGGCGCTCGAGGTGCTGGCCGCGCGCCGCGCCCTGTTGCCGGCCTTGCGCGAGGCCATCATTCAACGTTTATCCGCATAAAGTATTGTCATGACTGAAAAAGCAGCAACACCCCAACCCACCGGCTTGACCGTGCACAACCAGTCGCGCGTGCTCGACGTGGCTTTCGACGATGGCAGCACATTTGCGTTGCCGTTCGAATACCTGCGCGTGTACTCGCCGTCGGCCGAAGTGCAGGGCCATGGCAAGGGGCAGGAAACCTTGCAGCTAGGAAAGCGCCTGGTGGGCATCACGGGCATCGAGCCCGTCGGTAACTACGCCGTGCAGCCCACCTTCAGCGATGGCCACAATTCCGGCCTGTATACCTGGGCCTATCTGTACAAGCTGGGCGCGGAAAAGGACAAACTGTGGCAAGCCTACCTTGATCAGCTGGCGGCAGCCGGCTACCCGGGCGACAGCGGCCGCGACGCCAAGGCCGACATGACGGTCAAGCAATCGTCCGGCCACGTCCATGGCCCCAGCTGCGGGCATAAACACTAGGCTGAAAAAATAATGCGGTAATCTTGTCGGATTGCCGCCGCCCGTTCGTCGTATGAATGCCCGCGCTTGCGGGCATTTTTCTTTTGGAGAAGAGACTATGGAATACATGATCCTGATCTACGCCGACGAGGCGCTCTACGAAGCCATGGCAGAGGGCCAGATGGCCAGCCTGATGGCCGACTTTGCCAGCTATACGCAGGCGCTGGAGGCGGCCGGCGTGCTGCGTGGCGGGGCCGAGCTGGCGCCCGTGGGCAGCGCCACCTGCGTGCGCGTGCGCAATGGCAAGCCTGTCATCACGGACGGGCCGTTCGCGGAAACCAAGGAGCAGCTGGGCGGCTATTATCTGCTGGACTGCGCACACCTGGACGAGGCGCTGGCCTGGGCCGGGCGTTGTCCGGCGGCATCCCTGGGCACGATCGAAGTGCGGCCTGTCACGGCATAGCCATGGCCGGCGACGCCGTTACGGCCGTCGAGCACGTCTTTCGCCAGGAAAAGGGCAGGGTGTTGGCCGGCCTGATGCGGCGTTTCGGCGACCTGGGCCTGGCGGAAGACGTGCTGCAGGAAGCGTGCCGCAAGGCCCTGGAACTGTGGCCGCGCACGGGCATTCCCGATCATCCCGCCGCCTGGCTCAGTGCCGTGGCGCGCAACGCGGGCCTCGACCACGTGCGCCGGGCGGGCAAGAGCGTCGGCGATGCCGATGCCGTGCTGTCGCGCCTGCCGGCGGCCATGCTTGAGGAAACGCAAGCCATCGAAGACGACCGCCTGCGCCTGCTGTTCATCTGCTGCCATCCCGCGCTGGCGCCCGAGGCGCAGGTGGCGCTGGCCTTGCGCACCCTGTGTGGGCTGTCCACGGCCGAAATCGCGCGCGCCTTCGGCGTGGCGGAAGCGGCCCTGTCGCAGCGCCTGTTGCGCGCCAGGCGCAAGATCGCCGAAGCGCGCATCCCTTTCGAGTTGCCACTGGAGCAAGAGTTGCAGCCACGGCTGGCGCAAGTGCTGCACGTGATTTACCTGGTGTTCAGCGAAGGCTATTGCGCCAGCGGCGGCGATAGCCTGCTGCGCGCCGACCTGTGCGCGGAAGCGCTGCGCCTGGGACGGCTGCTTGACAGCTTGCAGCCTGGACAGCCGGAAGTGCAGGGGCTATTGGCCCTGATGCTGCTGCAGGCGTCGCGCGGTCCGGCCCGCCTCTCGACAGAAGGTGAACTGCTGACCCTGGAAGAGCAGGACCGCGGCCTGTGGGACGACGCTCTGATTGCCGAAGGGCTGGCCGTGCTGGCGCTGGCCTTGCCGGCGCGCGCGTCGGGGCCGTACCAGTTGCAGGCGGCGATTGCTGCCTTGCACGCCCGAGCGCCCACGGCCAGCCGGACGGACTGGCGCCAGATCAGCGCCCTGTACGGCGCCTTGCTGCGGCACAAGCCGGAACCCTTGATCTTGCTCAATGCCGTGATCGCCTGCGCCATGGCGCACGGCGCCGCACACGGGCTGGCGTGGCTGGCGCGGCTGGAAGCCGTGCCCAGCCTTGCCAATTCGCATTATCTGCACGCGGCCCGGGCCGACTTGCTGCGCCGCCACGGCGACCGGCCGGGTGCGCTGGCAGCGTATGCGCGGGCGGCCATGCTGGCTGAGAATGCAGTGGAAAGGCAATACCTTCTCCGGCGTCACGGGGAAATGCGCCTGCCGCTTGTATAATGCATGCAAGTTCAAACAGACTGCCTACCATGACCAATACGACCCATTTCGGATACAAAACAGTTGCAGAAGACGACAAAGTGCGCGAAGTCGCCAAGGTGTTCCATTCCGTCGCTGCCAAATACGACGTGATGAACGACTTGATGTCGGGCGGGCTGCACCGTCTGTGGAAGACGTTCACCATTGCCAATGCGGGCGTGCGCCCCGGTTTCAAGGTGCTCGACATCGCCGGGGGCACGGGCGACCTGTCGAAGGCGTTTGCCAAGCAGGCGGGTCCTACGGGTGAAGTCTGGTTGACCGATATCAATGAATCGATGTTGCGCGTGGGCCGCGACCGCCTCTTGAATCGCGGCTTGCTCACCCCCACCTTGTTGTGTGACGCGGAAAAACTGCCGTTCCCCGATAATTATTTTGACCGCGTCAGCGTGGCCTTTGGCTTGCGCAACATGACGCACAAGGACGTGGCGCTGGCGGAAATGCGCCGCGTGCTGAAACCGGGCGGCAAGCTGCTGGTGCTGGAGTTTTCCAAGGTGGCAGCTCCCCTGCAAAAGCCGTACGACCTGTATTCGTTCTCGGTGCTGCCATGGTTCGGGCAGAAAATCGCCGGCGACGCGGAAAGCTATCGCTACCTGGCGGAATCGATCCGCATGCACCCGGACCAGGAAACCTTGAAGACCATGATGGAAACGGCGGGCCTGGAACGCGTGCAGTACTACAATTTGACGGCAGGCATTGCCGCTTTGCATACCGGCATCAAGATGTAACTCACCCTTGCCGGTGATTTTAGGAGATGGAATGAAATTGAAGAAATTTATGGTCGGCATGATGCTGGCCGCGACCACGGTATCCATGCTGGGCGAGGCGCTGGCCCGTCCCATGGGCGGTGGCCGTTCGTTTGGCCGCCAGTCGCAAAACGTGGGCCGCCAGGCGCCTGCACCGGCACCAACCCCGGCGCCGGCTGCCGCGCCACGCCAGGCACAACCGGCTCCTGCCCCCGCACCGGCACCGGCCGCCAAGGCACCGAGCCGCTGGAAGGGCTTGCTGGGCGGCGCCTTGCTGGGCCTGGGCCTGGGCGCCTTGCTGTCGCATTTCGGCCTAGGCGGCGCCCTGGCCAGCATGATCAGCACCCTGCTGATGGTGGCTTTGCTCGCTGGCGTGGCCTTCTTCATCTACCGCATGGTACGTGGCAAACGCGACAACAACTCGGGCAATGCGCCGTTCGCCGGCTTCGGCAACCAGCCGGCACCGGCCGGCAACGTGCCTGACATCGGTTCGGGCATCCCGCCGCTGCCGCCGCTGCAACCCGTCTCGTCCGGCGTCGGCCTGGACAAGCCGGCACCGGCTGCCGCGCCATGGGGCGTGCCAAGCGACTTTGACAAGGAAGCCTTCCTGCGCCACGCGAAAAGCAATTTCATTCGCCTGCAAGCGGCCTGGGACAAGGCCGACGTCAACGATATCCGCGAATTCACGTCGCCGGAAGTGTATGGTGAACTGCGCATGCAAATCCAGGAACGGGGTGCGCAGCCGGACTTTACGGACGTCGTCACCATCGATGCCGAATTGCTCGGTATCGAGACGAGCGTCAACGATTACTTGGCCAGCGTGAAGTTTACGGGCCTGATCCGTTCGGCGCCGGGCGCGGCAGCGGAACCGTTCGCGGAAGTGTGGAATATGTCGAAACCCGTCAGCGGCAACAGCGGCTGGGTCCTGGCAGGCATCCAGCAATTGAATTAATTGTCAAAACTTGCTGAATAATGGCTTAAGTTCATGCGCAATGCATGATGCTTGACAGATATTTCCTGCTGAACTGGTAAGATCGAAACCGCCCATGTTGTTTTACGGGCGGTTTTTTCTTTTTAGGGGCGCGCGCGGCGCGCAGTATATAAATGGCACCACTTTCCGATCTCTCCCTGATGACGCCCGTCATCGCGACCATCAACCATTTGCTGGCGCAGGAGCCGTGGGCGCGCCAGCAGCTGGCCGTGCACGCCGGCAAGCTGGCCTGCATCGACACGGGCGCCGTGGCCTTGCGCCTGCGCGTCGACAGCGCAGGCATGCTGGAGGCGGCACCGGCGGACGTAGTTGCCAATGTGACCATCCGCGTCAAATTGTTCGATGTGCCGCTGATCCTGCAAAACCGCGAGCGGGCGTTTTCCTACGTCAAGATCGAAGGCGATGCCGAGTTTGCCAATGCGATTTCGCAATTGAGCAAGGGCTTGCGCTGGGAAGCCGAGCACGACCTGGAAAAGGTCGTCGGGCCCATGCTGGCCACGCGCCTTGTTTCCGGTGCGAAAGATGCTGCCGCCTTTGTGCGCACGGGCCAGCAAAAGCTGGCGGAAAACGTGGCTGAATATTTTCTCGACGAACAGCCCATGCTGATCCGTCCTTCTACCCTGCAAGAGTATTCCGCTGGCGTGACGCGCGTGCGCGATGACGTCGAACGCCTGGCCAAGCGCCTTGCCCGGCTGGAAAAGGCGGCCGCCGCCGTCCAGCCGCAGTCCTCCTCACCGGATTTGTCTACATGATATTGAAATTCCTGCGCCTGTTTAAAATCATCCGTGTTTCCATCAAGTACGGTCTGGATGAGATAGCGATTTCTGGTCTGCAAGTTCCCCGCACCGCCAAATTGATCGACACCCTGATTTTCTGGCGCGACCTGTCGTCGCCACGGGGCTTGCGCCTGCGCCTGGCACTGGAAGAGCTGGGCCCGATTTTCGTCAAGTTCGGCCAGGTGCTGTCGACCCGGCGCGATTTGATGCCACCCGATATCGCCGAAGAACTGGCGCGCCTGCAAGACCGGGTGCCGCCCTTCGATTCCGACCTGGCCATCGCGCAGATCACCAAGTCCCTCGGTGCGCACCCGGATCAACTGTTTGCCCGCTTCGAGCGCGAGCCGGTGGCGTCCGCATCTATTGCCCAGGTGCACTTTGCCACCTTGAAAGACGGCCGCGAAGTGGCCGTGAAGGTCTTGCGTCCAGGCATGAAAAAGCTGATCGATGAAGACGTGGCCCTGATGCACATCGCCGCCGACTGGACCAGCCGCCTGTGGGCCGACAGCAAGCGCCTGAAACCGAAAGAGGTGGTGGGCGAGTTCGACAAATACCTGCACGACGAGCTGGACCTGATGCGCGAGGCGGCCAACGCCAGCCAGCTGCGCCGCAATTTCGCCAACTCGGAGTTGCTGCTGGTGCCGGAAATGCACTGGGATTACTGTTCCAGCAGCGTTATCGTGATGGAACGCATGTATGGTATTCCCGTGTCGCAGACGGACCGCCTGGTGGCGGCCGGCGTGGATTTGCGCAAACTGTCCAGCGACGGCGTGGAAATTTTCTTCACGCAAGTGTTCCGCGACGGCTTTTTCCATGCAGACATGCATCCGGGCAACATTCTCGTGTCGATCGCGCCCGACTCGTTCGGCCGCTACATCGCGCTCGATTTCGGCATCGTGGGTACGTTGAATGACTATGACAAGGATTATCTGTCGCAAAACTTCCTCGCCTTCTTCCGCCGCGACTACAAGCGCGTGGCCGAGGCGCACATCGAATCGGGATGGGCGCCGAAAGACACGCGCGTCGACGAGCTGGAAGCGGCCGTGCGCGCCTGCTGCGAGCCTATCTTCGACCGTCCGCTGAAAGATATTTCTTTCGGGCAAGTGTTGCTGCGGCTGTTCCAGACCTCGCGCCGCTTCAACGTGGAAGTGCAGCCGCAACTGGTGCTGCTGCAAAAGACCCTGCTCAATATCGAAGGCCTGGGCCGCCAGCTGGACCCGGAACTGGACCTGTGGCAAACGGCCAAGCCCTACCTGGAAAAATGGATGAGCAACCAGGTGGGGCCGCAAGGCTTCATGGAGCGCCTGCGCGCCGAGGCGCCCCGTTATGCGCACATCTTCCCGCAACTGCCGCGCTTGCTGCACCAGGCCTTGACCGTGCATGGCGAACCGCGTGAAAACGACGTGGAACTGATGAAAACCTTGCTGGCAGAGCAACGCCAGACGAACCGCTTGCTGAGCTTTATCGTGTACTTTGTCGGCGCTTTCGCGCTCGGCGCGCTGGGCTTGCAAGTGTTCATGCGCTGGCATCAGCTGCCGTTTTAACTCGCTGAGGACGTAAGTGATGGCTGACTTCCACAACCGCGACCCGCTGTCTCCCGCCTTCTGGGACGAGCGTTTCGAAAAGCAATTCACGCCTTGGGACCAGGGCGGCGTGCCGTCCCGCCTGCGCAGCTTCGTGGCCGGCAGTCCGGCGCCGCTGCGCTGCCTGATTCCCGGCTGCGGCTCCGCGTATGAGCTGGTCTACATGCTCGATCACGGCTGGGACGCCACGGCCATCGACTTTTCGCCGGCCGCCGTGGCCGCCGCACGCGGCCAGCTAGGCGAGCGGGCAGGGCAGGTGGAGGAGGCGGATTTCTTTGCCTGGCAGCCAGCAGCACCACTGGACCTGATCTATGAACGGGCATTCCTGTGCGCCATGCCGCGCGCCATGTGGCCGCAAGTGGCGGCCCGCTGGGCGCAGCTGCTGGTGCCGGGCGCCATGCTGGCCGGTTACTTTTTCTTTGACGACAATGCCAAGGGGCCGCCGTTCGGCATCTCGCGGGAGAAACTGCAGGAATTGCTGGCGCCGCATTTCGACTGCCTGGCTGACGAAGCCGTCGACGATTCCATCGCCGTCTTCGCGGGCAAGGAGCGGTGGATGAGCTGGCGCCGCCGGGCGGACTGAGCCTGACAGGCCGGGCGGGCGGGCATTTTCCGCTGGGAATGGCGGAAAAGCTTTATAATTCAGGGTTTTTGATGATTTTCTCGGAGTAGAGATGCCGATTTACGCTTACCGTTGTGACGAGTGTGGTTTTGCCAAGGATGTCTTGCAAAAGATCTCCGATCCAGTACTGACGGTGTGCCTGTCGTGCGGCAAGCCCAGTTTCAAGAAACAATTGACGGCCGCCGGTTTCCAATTGAAGGGCACCGGCTGGTACGCGACCGATTTCCGCGGCGGCACGGCGCCCACCACGGCCATTCCGACGGGCCCGGCCGATAACGCCAAGCCTGCCCCGGCCGCCGAGAGCGCGCCTGCCGCGGCGCCTGCGCCCGCCCCGGCAGCCGCTGCGCCGAAAGCGGACTGAAAAGCGCGCCGCGCCGATACGATCCATTACCGAGAAACCGATGCGTAAATACTTTATTACCGGATTACTGATTTTGGTGCCCCTGGCCATTACGGCCTGGGTCCTGAATCTGGTGATCAGCACGATGGACCAGTCGCTGTTGCTGGTGCCCGGCAGTACGCAGCCCAGCGTCTGGTTCGGCCACAATGTTCCAGCACTGAGTACCATTCCCGGCCTGGGCACGGTATTGACGGTGCTGATCGTGTTCTTCACGGGCTTGCTGACGAATAACCTGGTCGGCAATTACGTGGTGAAACTGTGGGAAAAATTGCTGCAACGCATACCCATCGTCAATTCCCTGTATTCGAGCGTCAAGCAAGTGTCGGATACCCTGTTTTCCCCGTCGGGCAATGCCTTCCGCAAGGCCGTGCTGGTGCCATATCCGCACCAGAACTCCTGGACCATCGCTTTCCTGACGGGCGTGCCGGGCGGCGATGCGGCGAACCACCTGGTGGGCGACTATGTCAGCGTGTACGTGCCGACGACGCCGAACCCGACGTCAGGCTTTTTCCTGATGATGAAGCGCAGCGATGTCGTCGAACTCGACATGAGCGTCGATGCGGCGCTCAAATATATCGTCTCGATGGGCGTGGTGGCGCCTGCGGAAGTTGTTGCTGTACCGGCCCCGGCAGCCAAAGAATAAAGGCAGGCGTCCCACGCGGGACGTGGCCGGATTGAACACTCACTAACCTGAACTGAGAATTTTATGTCTATGCGTACTGAATACTGCGGCCTCGTTACCGAAGCCATGCTGGGACAAACCGTCAGCCTGTGCGGCTGGGTACATCGCCGCCGCGACCACGGCAGCCTGATTTTCATCGACTTGCGCGACCGTGAAGGCCTGGTGCAAATCGTCTGCAACCCGGAACAAGCGGAGATGTTCAAGGTCGCCGAAGCCGTGCGCAACGAATTCTGCCTGCGCGTGACGGGCGTCGTGACCAACCGTATCGAAGGCACGATCAACAACAACCTGAAGTCCGGCAAGATCGAAGTGGTCTGCTCGGAGCTGGAAGTGCTGAACCCTTCCGTGCCCGTGCCGTTCCAGTTGGACGACGACAATCTGTCGGAAACGACGCGTCTGACGCACCGCGTGCTGGACCTGCGCCGCCCGCAAATGCAGAACAACCTGCGCCTGCGCTACAAGGTGACGATGGAAGTGCGCAAGTACCTCGACGCGCTGGGCTTCATCGACATCGAAACGCCGATGCTGACCAAGTCCACGCCAGAAGGCGCGCGCGACTATCTGGTACCGTCGCGCGTGAACGCGGGCAGCTTCTTCGCCTTGCCGCAATCGCCACAGTTGTTCAAGCAACTGTTGATGGTCGCCAACTTCGACCGTTACTACCAGATCACCAAGTGCTTCCGCGACGAAGACTTGCGCGCCGACCGCCAGCCTGAATTCACGCAGATCGACTGCGAAACCTCGTTCCTGACGGAACAGGAAATCCGCGACCTGTTCGAAGACATGATCCGCGTCGTCTTCAAGAACACCCTGAACATCGACCTGCCGAACCCGTTCCCGGTGATGGATTTCGCCGAAGCGATGGGCCTGTACGGTTCCGACAAGCCGGACATGCGCGTCAAGCTGGCCTTCACGGACTTGACCGAAGTCATGAAGTCGGTCGAATTCAAGGTCTTCAACGGCGCCGCCAACATGAAAGGCGGCCGCGTGGTCGCCCTGCGTGTACCGCAAGGCGGCAGCATGCCCCGTTCGGAAATCGATGCCTACACGCAATTTGTTGCCATCTACGGCGCCAAGGGCTTGGCCTACATCAAGGTCAACGAGAAAGCCAAGGGTCCTGAAGGCTTGCAGTCGCCGATCGTCAAGTTCCTGCCTGCCGACGTGCTGGCCACGATCCTCGAGCAGACGGGCGCGCAAGACGGCGACCTGATCTTCTTCGGCGCCGACAAGGCCAAGGTCGTCAACGACGCCATCGGCGCGCTGCGCGTGAAGATCGGTCACAGCGAGTTCGGCAAGAAAGCCGGCCTGTTCGAAGACGTGTGGAAGCCATTGTGGGTGGTCGACTTCCCGATGTTCGAACACGACGAAGAAGCGGACCGCTGGACGGCGACCCACCATCCATTCACGGCTCCGAAAGACGGCCATGAAGACATGCTGGAAAGCGATCCGGGCGCCTGCATCGCCAAGGCCTACGACATGGTCTTGAACGGCTGGGAACTGGGCGGCGGTTCGATCCGTATCCACCGCGAAGAAGTGCAGTCGAAAGTGTTCCGCGCGTTGAAAATCGACGCCGAAGAAGCGCAGCTGAAGTTCGGCTTCCTGCTCGACGCCCTGCAATACGGCGCGCCACCGCATGGCGGCCTGGCATTCGGCCTGGACCGTATCGTGACCATGATGACGGGTTCCGAATCGATCCGCGACGTGATCGCCTTCCCGAAAACCCAGCGCGCGCAAGACTTGCTGACCCATGCGCCGTCGGAAGTGGACGAGAAGCAATTGCGTGAACTGCACATCCGTTTGCGCAGCGCCGAGCCTAAAGTAGTGTAATGAAGCATGCGGCTGCCCCGGCGGCCGCTGTTTGATCCACTATGCAAAAAAAGGCGCTGTCGTGGCGCCTTTTTCATTGTTGATATGACTCATAAAATTCCTGTTTCCGTGCTGGTCGTCATTCATACGGCTGACCTTGAGGTCTTGCTGATCGAGCGCGCGGGCCAGCCCGGCTTCTGGCAATCGGTGACGGGTTCCGTCGATGCCGTTGACGAACCGCTGCTGCAGACGGCCGCGCGCGAATTGTGCGAGGAAACGGGCATCGTTGCCGACGGGCACGATATCGTGCTGCGCGACTGGAACTTGTCGAATGTGTACGAAATCTATCCGATCTGGCGCCACCGCTATGCGCCCGGCGTGACGCGCAATACGGAACACGTGTTCAGCGTGCAAGTGCCGCGCGACGTCGCCATCACGCTGAGTCCCCGCGAACACCTGCAATACGCGTGGCTGCCCTATCTGGCGGCGGCCGACCGCTGTTTCTCCTCTTCCAATGCGGAAGCGATTCTGCAATTGCCGGCCATGACGGGCCTGGCGCGTCCCATTTGATTTCCTTAGAAAGCATGCCATGTTGAACTGGTTACATTTGACTGCACAGCAAAAACTGCTGGGCACCCTGGGCATCGTTTTTTGCCTGTGCTTTATCTTCCTGCTGTTTAGCTCCACCGTACCCGGCCGCACGCCGCCCATCGGCATGCCGCTGATGGCGATCGGCTGGCTGCTGCATCCGGGTGCGTTTGCCAAGGGCAAGCGCACGGTGGCCTGGCGCGGCGCGCCCTTGCTGGTCAAGATCGTCTGGGCGGCCGGCATTACCGCGCTGATCGTCAGCGTGACGGCGGGCGTGGGCCGTATGCTGGCGTGATTGTGCGCGTTTAGGTGCGCACGCGCACCTACGCAGGCGCCGCGTGGGGCCCGTCTGGGAGTAGAATCAATGCATGAAAATCCGCGTAGCAACTTATAATATCCACAAGGGCGTTTCCTCCGTGCGGGGCTTGCCCCGCGTGCATGCCTTAAAACAGGCGATCGCCCTGTTCCATGCCGATGTCGTGTTCCTGCAAGAGGTGCAAGGCAAGCACGACCGCAATGCGGCCCGCTTTGGCGCCGAGAAAAACGGCCACAAGCATTGGCCGGAAGCGTCGCAGCATGAATTCTTTGCCGGCGCCGAGCACCATTCCGCCTACGGCATGAATGCCGTGTACGACCATGGCCACCATGGCAACGCCTTGCTCAGCAAATTCCCCATCGCTTCGCAAACCAACCACGACGTGTCCGACCATGCCTACGAGCAACGCGGCATCCTGCATTGCGTGCTCAAGACGCCGCAGGCTGACGTGCATTGCTACGTGGTCCACCTGGGCCTGTTCGAGTCGGGGCGGGGCCGGCAGACGCAGGCGCTGATCGACGCCGTCATGGAATCGGCGCCGAATGGTGAACCCGTCATCATCGCGGGCGACTTCAACGACTGGCGCAACACGCTCAGCGACAAGCTGCGCAATGCGCTGGGCGTGGTGGAAGTGTTCGATCAGCGCGCGTCGAACTCGGCCTTGGGCGACCTCGTGCGCACCCTGGCGCGGCGCCAGACGAAAACGCCCGTGCCCGTGCCGGCGCGCACCTTTCCCGCCGCCTTGCCGTGGTTCCGCCTGGACCGCATCTATGTGCGTGGTTTCCACGTGGAAGGCGCGCAAGTGATGCATGGCACCCTGTGGGCAAAATTGTCGGACCACGCGCCGATAGTTGCTGCTTTGAAACTCGCGTAGACTGCCGGCATGCGCACAGTCAATTTCATTGCCCACAACGACATCCAGCTGCTGTATTGCGGCACCGATTACTTTCCTGCCTTGATTGCCGCGATCGACGGCGCACGCTCGGAAGTCTATTTCGAAACCTATATCTTTGCCGATGACGCGACGGGCACCCTGGTGCTCGACGCCCTGAAGCGTGCCGCCGCGCGCGGCGTGCTGGTGTGCATGATCACGGACTGGTTCGGCACGGGCAACCGCCGCGTCAAGGCCATGCATGCGCAGCTGGAAGCGGCGGGCGTGCACCACCGCATCTTCAACCCGTGGTTCCGGCGCGGCATCACGCGCACGCACCGCAAGATCTGCGTGGCAGATGGAGAAATTGCCCTGGTGGGCGGCATCAATATCAACGATGACATGTTTTGCGACTACGACCACAGCATCAGCCTGGAAGCACCGCGCTGGGATTTCGCCGTGCAGGTGAAGGGCCCGCTGGTGGACGCCATCCATGAAGAGGTGCAGGCGCAGTGGGCGCGTCTGGGCAAGATGAACCTGGTGCGGCGTATCAAGCTGTACCGCAAGATGCGCGTCGTCAGCAAGGAACTGGCGAAGAACCCTGTCGTGGCCGGCTTTGTCGTGCGCGACAACCTGCGCAACCGCCGCACCATCCAGCGCGCCTACCTGCAGGCGCTGGGCCAGGCGAGGAAAAGCGTGATGCTGGCCAATCCGTATTTCGCACCCGGGCACAAGCTGCGCCACGCCCTGGCCCAGGCGGCCCAGCGGGGCGTCGACGTGGTGCTGCTGATCGGCGTGGGCGAATTTCGCATGCAAGATGCCGTGGCGCACTCGTTTTATCCGAAACTGCTGGCCGCCGGCGTCAAGATCGTCGAATACCGCAAGACGCAGCTGCACGCCAAGGTGGCCGTCGTCGACGATGACTGGGCGACGGTGGGGTCGAGCAATATTGACGCGCTGAGCCTGTTTTTGAACCAGGAAGCGAACGTGGTGATCAAGGACGTGGCCTTCGCACAAAGCCTGCGCCAGCACATCGAGCAGGGTGTGGCCGACGGCATCGTGATCCACCAGGACGATTTCAAGCACATCGGCCGCTTCCGGCGCATCGGCTACGAAGCCGCGTTCCTCGCGTACCGGCTGGTGATGCGCATTTTTTCAGTAGGCAAGTACGCATGAACGAGATGACAACGGTCAGGCTGGACAAATGGCTGTGGGCGGCGCGCTTCTTCAAGACGCGCTCGCTGGCCAGCGAAGCGGTCGACACGGGCAAGGTCAAGGTGGGCGGCGAGCGCGTGAAGCCGGCGCGCAGCGTGCGCGTGGGCGACGAGCTGGCCATCGACAATGGCGCGGAAACGTGGGAAGTGGCCGTGCTGGGCCTGTCCGACAAGCGCGGCGCGGCGCCCGTGGCGCGCCTGCTGTACGGCGAAACACCGGCCAGTATCGCCCGCCGCGAGCAGCTGGCCGAGGAGCGCAAGCTGTTCCGCGAGCCGGGCACCACCATCAAGGGGCGGCCGACCAAGCGCGACCGCCGTCAATTGAGCAAGGCTGGCGACCTTTCCTGAGGCGCGATTATTGCTGTAAGGCAAGGGCGCGCGGCGCTTTTGTCACCTGAAACCGATACAAACACGCGGCCAAAAAATGCTGCGCCGCACCAATAGAACACCGGCTCTAAAGTTCCCGTTTGACTTTTACGTGGTAGTGGATAATAGTACGAGCGTTCGGATTTTTTCGAGGCGTGCTTTTTTTTACCCTCGCTTCAATCCGCCAAATCGGCAACATCATTTTTAGAACGGACATCTTGAATACTTCAGTCAAATTCATGCGCAAGGGCGAACTGACCCGTGCAGCCATCCTCGACGTGGCGCTGGACCTGTCCAGCCGCGACGGCCTGGAAGGCCTGACCATTGGGCTGCTTGCGGACAAAATGAACATGAGCAAGTCGGGCGTGTTTGCCCACTTCGGCTCGCGCGAAGACTTGCAGATGGAAGTGCTGAAGCTCTACCACTATCGTTTCGAGCAAGAAGTCTTTTTTCCCAGCATGAAAGAACCACGCGGCATCCAGCGCCTGCAATCGATGTTTGCACGCTGGGTCAAGCGGGTCAGCGTGGAAATCGCTTCCGGCTGCATCTATATCAGCGGCGCCGTCGAGTATGACGACCGTCCCGGTCCCATCCGCGAGGCCCTGGTGGCCATGGTGCGGGCCTGGCAGGGCGCACTGCTGCGCTGTGTCGAGCAATCGATCGCCACGGGCGACCTGAAAGCGGACACGGACGCCCAGCAGCTGGTGTACGAGATGTATGGCCTGATCCTGGCCCTGCATCACGATGCGCGCTTCCTGCGCGTGCCGGGCAGCATCGAACGGGCGCAAGCGGGCTTTGTCCGCCTGCTGGCGTCGTACCAGAATTGCGTCACAAGCAAATAAGCCGTCACGCAGTATCCGCAACAAACGCACACGCACTTACAAGTACAACACTTTAGCTAATCGCCTTCAGGAGAAAATTATGGGTCAATACGTCGCGCCAATCCGGGATATGCAATTCGTCCTGCATGAGTTCCTGCAAGTGGAAGAAGAACTGAAGCAAATGCCGTCGTACGCCGACGTCGACGCCGACATCATCAACCAGGTGCTGGAAGAGGGCGGCAAATTCACCTCCGAAGTATTGTTCCCGCTGAACCACTCCGGCGACCGCGAAGGCTGCCACCACGACCCCGTCACGAAAAGCGTGACCACGCCTAAAGGTTTCAAGGAAGCCTACAAGCAGTACGTCGAAGGCGGCTGGGCGGCACTGGCTTGTGATCCGGAATACGGCGGCCAGGGCTTGCCTGTCGTGCTGAACAATTCGTTCTATGAAATGCTGAACTCGTCGAACCAGGCCTGGTCCATGTACCCTGGCCTGTCGCACGGCGCCTACGAGTGCCTGAAGGAACACGGCACCGACCACCAGAAGGAAGTCTACCTGCCGAAGCTGGTGTCGGGCGAATGGACGGGCACCATGTGCCTGACCGAACCGCACTGCGGCACCGACCTGGGCCTGCTGCGCTCGAAAGCATTGCCTGAGGCGGACGGTTCCTGGACCATCACCGGCAACAAGATCTTCATCTCGGCCGGCGAGCACGACATGGCGGAAAACATCCTGCACCTGGTGCTGGCCCGCGTGCCGGACGCACCGGAAGGCTCGAAAGGCATTTCGCTGTTCCTGGTACCGAAATTCCTGCCGAACGCGGATGGCACGGTCGGCGAGCGCAACCCGATCACCTGCGGCGCCATCGAAGAAAAAATGGGCATCCACGGCAACTCGACCTGCCAGATGAACCTGGACGGCGCGAAAGGCTGGATCATCGGCCAGCCGAACAAGGGCCTCAACGCCATGTTCGTCTTCATGAACGCGGCCCGCCTGGGCGTGGGCATGCAGTCGCTGGGCCTGACGGAAATCGCCTACCAGAACGCGCTGATCTACGCCAAGGATCGCACGCAAATGCGTTCGCTGTCCGGCATCAAGAACCCGGAACTGCCGGCCGACCGCATCATCGTGCACCCTGACGTGCGCCGCATGCTGTTGACGGGCAAAGCCTACGCCGAAGGCGCGCGCGCGTTCACCTCGTACGTGGCGCTGCAGATCGACCGCGAACTGCACCACCCGGACGCCGACGTGCGCAAGGAAGCGGCCGACGAAGTGGCGCTGCTGACGCCCGTCATCAAGGCTTTTATTACCGATAACGCCTGGATCGCCACCTCGGACGCGATGCAAGTGTTCGGCGGCCACGGCTACATCTCGGAATGGGGCATGGAACAGTATGTGCGCGATGCGCGCATCAACATGATCTACGAAGGCACGAACACGATCCAGTCGCTGGACCTGCTGGGCCGCAAGATCCTCGGCGACAACGGCGCCAAGCTGCGCAAGTTCGGCGAAAAGATCAAGGCTTTCGTCGAAGACAACGGCACCGATGAAGCGATGAGCGAATTCGTCACCCCACTGGGCGACCTGGGCGACAAAGTCACCAAGCTGACCATGGAAATCGGCATGAAGGCATTCCAGAATCCTGACGAAGTGGGCGCGGCCTGCGTGCCTTACCTGCGCGTCGTCGGCCACATGATCTACAGCTACCTGTTCGCGCAGATGGCCAAGATCGCCCTCGAAAAAGAGTCCAGCGGCGACAAGTTCTACACCGCCAAACTGGCTACCGCACGTTTCTACTTCGCCCGCTTGCAGCCTGAGACGGCAACCCTGATCCGTCAGGCGCGTTCCGGTTCGGCCAACCTGATGGCACTCGACGCAGACCTGTTCTAAGACTTGAGGAAAATATGACCAATTTCATCGTTAAAAAAGTAGCCGTCCTCGGCGCCGGCGTGATGGGCGCGCAGATCGCCGCCCATTGCATCAACGCGAAAGTGCCGGTCGTGCTGTTCGACCTGCCAGCGAAGGAAGGTCCGAAGAATGGCATCGTGCTGCGCGCCATCGAGAACCTGAAAAAACTGTCGCCTGCCCCGCTGGGCAACAAGGATGACGCCGCGCTGATCCAGGTGGCCAACTACGAAGACAACCTGGACTTGCTGGCCGGTTGCGACCTGATCATCGAAGCCATCGCCGAGCGCATGGACTGGAAACACGACCTGTACCAGAAGGTCGCACCGCACATCGGCCCGAACGCGATCTTCGCCTCGAACACCTCGGGCCTGTCGATCACCAAGCTGGCCGAGGGCTTCGACGCCGACTTGAAATCGCGCTACTGCGGCGTGCACTTCTTCAATCCGCCGCGCTATATGCACCTGGTCGAAATCATCCCGACCGCGTTCACCAAGCCCGAGATCTCCGACCAGCTGGAAGGCTTCCTGACCACCACCCTGGGCAAGGGCGTGGTCCGTGCCAAGGACACGCCGAACTTCATCGCCAACCGCGTGGGCGTGTTCGGCATCTTGGCCATCGTGCATGAAGCGGAAAAATTCGGCCTGTCCGTGGACGTTGTCGATGACCTGACCGGCTCCAAGCTGGGCCGCGCCAAGTCGGGCACCTTCCGCACGGCGGACGTGGTCGGCCTGGACACCATGGGCCATGTGATCAAGACCATGCAAGATTACCTGCCGAACGACCCGTTCGCCGCCGTCTACAAGACGCCGGCCGTGCTGGCGCAACTGGTGGAAAAGGGCGCGCTGGGCCAAAAGAGCGGCGCAGGCTTCTACAAGAAGGTCGGCAAGGAAATCCAACGCCTGGACTTCGCCACCGGTGAATACGTGGCCGGCGGCGCCAAGGCGGCCGACATCATCGCCCGCATCCTGAAGGAAAAGGATCCGGTCAAGAAGATGAAGGCGCTGCGCGAATCGACGAATCCGCAAGGCCAGTTCCTGTGGGCGATCTTCCGCGACGCCTTCCACTACATCGCCATCCATCTGGACACCGTGGCCGACAATGCGCGCGACATCGACTTCGCCATGCGCTGGGGCTTCGGCTGGAACGTGGGTCCGTTTGAAACGTGGCAGGCATCGAACTGGCTGCAAGTGGCCAACTGGGTCAAGGAAGACATCGACGCCGGCCACGCGCTGTGCAACGCGCCTTTGCCTGCCTGGGTATTCGAAGGCCCGGTCGCTGAAAAAGGCGGCGTGCACACGCCGGAAGGTTCGTATTCCGCCGTGTCGAACAGCTTCGTGCCACGCTCTAACCTGTCCGTCTACGACCGCCAGCAGTTCCGCGCGCCCGTGCTGGGCAGCGGCGCCATCGACGGCAAGACCGCCGGCACCACCGTCTTCGAAGACGAATCCGTGCGCGTCTGGCATACGGGCGACGACGTCCTGATCATCTCGTTCAAGACGAAGATGCACGTGATCGGCGAAGGCGTGATCAACGGCCTGAAACTGGCATTGGCCGAAGCGGAGAAAAACTTCAAGGGCCTGGTGATCTGGCACGCCGACGCGGCCGAAGGCGGCGCCTTCTCGGCCGGCGCCGACCTGCAATCGGCCCTGCCGGCCTTCATGCAAGGCGGCGTGAAAGCCGTCGATCCGATCATCGCTGAACTGCAGAACACTTTCATGTCGCTGAAATACGCGAACGTGCCGGTCATCGCCGCGGTCGCTGGCCTGGCACTGGGCGGCGGTTGCGAGCTGGCGCTGCACGCATCGAAGCGCGTGGCCTCGATCGAGTCGTATATCGGCCTGGTGGAAGTGGGTGTGGGCCTGATTCCAGCCGGCGGCGGCTTGAAGGAAGCGGCGCAGCGCGCCTACAAGGAAGCCAAGGGTAACGATATCCTGCAATTCCTGAAAACGGGCTTCACCAATGCGGCCACCGCCAACGTGTCGAAATCGGCGCTGGAAGCGAAAAAAATGGGCTACCTGAAGGAAGACGACGTGATCGTGTTCAACGCCTACGAGCTGCTGCACGTGGCCAAGGTCGAAGCGCGCGCCATGTTCGACGCGGGCTTCCGTCCGCAACTGCCATCGCTGATCCAGGTCACGGGCCGCTACGGCTGGGGCACCATCAAAGCGCAGCTGGTCAACATGCGCGACGGCGGCTTCATTTCGGCGCACGATTTCAAGCTGGGCGAGATGATCGCCGAGATCGTATCGGGCGGCGACGTGGACCAGGGCAGCTTCGTCAGCGAACAGTGGCTGCTGGATATGGAACGCAAGGCATTCCTGGAGCTGTTGAACCATCCGAAAACCCAGGAACGGATCATGGGCATGATGCAGACCGGTAAGCCGGTACGCAACTAAGCACAACGTCGATGACGATCCTGTCCCTTGTTTTTAAAGTACTGCTGCGCGTGAGGCCAAGCATGGTGTATGACCGTATCAAACAACAGATGATGGACACCTTGCCCTTCGTGCGGCTGCTGGGGATCAGCATCGACGAGATCGGCGCCGGCACCTCGAAGGTGTCGCTGCCGGACGATCCCAAACTGCATAATCACCTGGGCACGCAGCACGCGGGCGCCTTGTTTACCCTGGCCGAAACGGCTTCCGGCGCGGCCATGGCCGGCGGCTTCGCCGAGCTGATACTGGGCTTGCGCCCGGTGGCCAAGGAGTCGCGCATCGCCTACCAGAAGGTGGCCCGGGGCGCGACGCGCGCCGAAGGCCGCGTGCCGGGCGACCTGGCTGCACTGAAGGCGCAGCTGGCGCAGGACGGCAAGGTGGCGTTTCCCGTGGCAGTCGATATTTTCGATGCCGAAGGCACGCTGGCGGCACAGGTGACGGTGGACTGGTATTTGTCGCAGAAGCGATAAGCCACCACTCCGGATATTCGACAGAACACGAACCTCGTTCAACATCTTTGAAAGAAAAAAATGAGCAAACAACTTCAAGACGCGTACATCGTCTCTGCAACCCGCACCCCGATCGGCAAGGCGCCGCGCGGCATGTTCAGAAACACCCGCCCGGACGACCTGCTGGTGCGCGTGCTGCAATCGGCCCTGGCGCAAGCGCCTGGCCTGGACCCGGCATTGATCACCGACGCCATCATCGGCTGCTCGTTCCCGGAAGCGGAGCAGGGCTTCAATATCGCGCGTAATTCGGTGCTGCTGGCCGGCTTGCCGAAAACCGTGGGCGGCGTCACCGTCAACCGCTATTGCGCCTCGGGCATCACGGCCATCGCCATGGCGGCCGACCGCATCCGCGTGGGCGAAGCCGACGTGATGATCGCCGGCGGCATCGAGTCGATGTCGATGGTGCCGATGATGGGCCACCACCCGTCGATGAACCTGGACATGTTCAGCGACGAGAACATCGGCATGGCCTACGGCATGGGCCTGACGGCCGAGAAAGTGGCGCAGCAATGGAAAGTGTCGCGCGAGCAGCAGGACGCGTTTTCCGTCGAATCGCACCGCCGCGCCATCGCCGCGCAGCAAGCCGGTTTCTTCAAGGCGGAAACGACGCCCGTGGAAATCATCACGCGCACGCCGAACCTGGCTACCGGCCATGTGGACGTGACGCGTCGCACCGTCGACACGGACGAAGGCGCGCGCGCCGATTCGTCGATGGAGTCGCTGGCCAAGCTCAAACCGGTCTTCGCCGCCAAGGGCAGCGTCACGGCCGCCAACAGCTCGCAGATGTCCGACGGCGCCGGCGCGCTGCTGATCGTCAGCGAAAAAATCCTGCGCGAACATAACCTGACCCCGCTGGCGAAATTCTCCTCGTTCGCCGTGCGCGGCGTGCCGCCGGAAATCATGGGCATCGGTCCGAAGTTCGCCATTCCCGCAGCGTGCGCCGCCGCCGGCATCACGCAAGACCAGCTGGACTGGATCGAGCTGAACGAAGCGTTTGCCGCACAGGCATTGGCCGTCATCGGCGACCTGGGCCTGGACCCGGCAAAAGTGAATCCGATGGGCGGCGCGATCGCCCTGGGCCACCCGCTGGGCGCCACCGGTGCCATCCGCGCGGCCACCGTGATCCACGCGCTGCAGCGCACCAAGCAGAAATACGGCATGGTCACGATGTGCGTGGGCGCCGGCATGGGCGCGGCAGGCATCTTCGAACGCGTCTAAGTTTGACGGGCTAAAGCAATAAAACAGGGCGCTGCGGGATTACCCCGGCGCCCTTTATCATTCTGGAGACGACATGGATATTTTGTGCAGCAAGAGCGAGGGCATTCTGACCCTGGAATTCAACCGCCTGGAACGCAAGAATGCGATCACGGGCGCCATGTACCAGACCCTGGCCGACGCGCTGATGGCGGCCGAGACGGACGATGACGTCCGTGCCATCCTGATCTGCGGCAAGCGCGAGATTTTCACAGCTGGTAACGACCTCGATGACTTCATGAAGACGGCGCGCCCGGCCGATGGCTCGCTCGACCACGACCGTCCCGTGTTCCAGTTCATGCGCGCCCTGTACGGCAGCAGCAAGCCCGTGGTGGCGGCCGTCTCCGGCCCTGCCATCGGCATCGGCACCACGCTGCTGATGCACTGCGACCTCGTGTATGCGGCAGACAACGCCAGCTTCTCGATGCCGTTCACGCAGCTGGGCCTGTGCCCGGAATTCGGTTCCAGCCTGCTGCTCACGCAACTGGCCGGCTACCCGCGCGCGGCGGAAAAGCTGATGCTGGGCGAGTCCTTCCCCGCCAGCGAAGCGCTGGAAATGGGCCTGGTCTCGAAAGTCGTGCCGCTGTACGACCTGATGACGTTCGCGCAAGGCCAGGCCGCCAAGCTGGTGGCCTTGCCAGCGGCGTCCATCCGCGCCACCAAGCGCCTGATGAAGCAAAGCCGCATGGAACCGATGAAGGCCGCCATCGCCGACGAAAACAAACTGTTCAGTGCCATGCTGGGCGGCGCAGAGGCGAAGGAAGCGTTTACGGCGTTCTTCCAGAAGCGCAAGCCGGATTTCAAGCAGTTCAATTAAGCGCCTGCCTGGCCGCTGGACAGCATCCCGGCCAGAATCAGGCCGACCGAGGCGTGCCAGGCCGTCTCGCTGGCTGGCCTGCCCGCCAGCGCGTAGCCGTGCAGGAAATCGACGAGCGCGTCGCGCCCACGCAGGCGGATCTTTTGCGGCAGATCAAGGCCGTCCACGGCCAGTTCGAACAGTGCCGTGAACCGCTGGACCACGTCGGTTTGCGTCACCAGCCCGCGCGCCATCAGGCGCACGAAATACGGCGTGGCGCTGACTAGTTCCAGGTACAGCGCGCAGAGCGCCAGCAGGCGGCGCTGCGGCCCCTGGCGTTGCGTAAACGGCGGCTGGCACGGATCGAGTGCGGCAAAGCGCTGCGCCATCAAGGCAAGCAATAACTCCTCTTTCCCCGCGTAGTAGTGATACAGGGCCATGGTATCGACGCCCAGCCGCTGCGCCAGCGCGCGCATGGAAAACGCTTCACCTTTTTCTTCCAGCAGGGCCAGGGCCGCCTGCAGGATGGCGGCGCTGTCCAGCGCGGGTGCCACGCGGCGCGGACGGCCTGCGCGGCGCACGGGAGATTCCAGGTCTTGAAGTTTTGGGGTTTTCATGGGCATAATTCTACACTGTAGAATTAATTGAAGGAACACCCATGCAAAAAACTTCTGTCAGCGTATTTCTCGGCATTAGTATCGACGGCTGCATCGCGGGAGAAAACGGCGACCTGTCCTGGCTGGCCGAACTGGCCCCCGACTCGCCCGACGCCACCGGCTACACGGCCCTGATGGCGCAAGTCGATACCCTGCTGATCGGCCGCACCACGTATGACGCCGTGCTGGGGTTTGAGCCGTGGCCGTATGCGGGCAAGCGCGTGGTGGTCTTGAGCCACCGCGATTTCGTGCCGCGCCATGGCGAGCAGCGCCGCGAAGGCAGCGTAGGGGCGGTACTGGAGGCGCTGGCCGGGGAGGGCTGCCGCCACGTGTATCTCGATGGCGGCGCCGTCATCCGCGCCGGCTTGCGCGAGGGCGTCATCGACAGCCTGATTCTGTCCGTGCTGCCCGTGGTGCTGGGCAAGGGCGTGCGCCTGTTCGAGGATGGCTTGCCGCGCAGCGACTGGTGCCTGGACGACACGCGCCAGCTGCCCAGCGGCGTGGTGCAGCTGCGCTATCTGAAAAATTAAACCGTGCTGGCGAGGTTGACGATAAAGCCGGAATCGTAGCGATCGTTTTCAGGCGCGCCGTCCGGACGCTTGTAGCCGCAGGGATTGCAGACGACGCGGCAGTCCTGGACGCGGTAGTCGAGCGAGGCGTGCATGTGGCCATGCACCCACAGGTCGGCCTGGGCTACCAGCTCGTCCAGCTGCGAGGCGAAGGCGGGCGAACCCAGGTTCGTCGCGTATTGCTCTTCCACCGACAGCATCGACGGCGCCATGTGCGTGATGATGACCGTCTTGCCGTCGAACGGTTGCGCCAGTTGCCGTTCCAGCCAGGAGCGGTGCTGCGCATGCAGTTGCGCCGTGTCGCTGGCGCACAGCAGGCGCGGCGTGCCGCCGCCCGTGCTGATGCGCTTGTAGTCGGGCATGTAGGCTTGCGCTGCGTTAAGCGCTTCTTCCCGGCGCTCGGCGCCGAACAGCAGAAAATCCGTCCACAGCGTGACGCCGAGGAAGCGCACGCCATCGAGCGTCACGGCGTCGCCGTCGAGCAGGCGGATGTTGGCACCGTGCGCATTGGCGCTGGCGCAGGCGTCGCGCACGGCGTCCTGCATGTGTTCGAGCTGGTGGCCATACCCCTCGTGATTGCCATGCACGTACAGCACGGGCACGGCGCCGAAGGTGCGCGCGGCCCAGGCGATGGCGTTGCTGCCCGTGTCGATGTCGCCGGCCAGGATCACCACGTCGGGGCGGCTGGCGGCAAGGTCGATGGCGGGCGTATCTTCACCCCAGACTTCCAGGTGCAGGTCGGACAGGATCAGCAAACGCATGGCAAGAAGGCGGCAAGGCGCGCGGCAGTCAATGGGCCTCTATCGTAGCGCATGTCGCTGCGCCCGTCCGCTTGACTGCGCAAGGGTAGCGACGTTACCCTGTGGCATCTATTCATACCGATTATCTTCCTGGAGCCGCATGCCGCCTTTCTTCCTTCCCAAGACCTTGCTCGGCATCGCGCTGGCCGCCATGGCGCTGCCGTTGACGGCGCATGCTGTCACGCCTGCCATCGATCCCCTGACGCAGCCGATCGCTTCGCCGTATGCGGCGCAGTGGAACCGTCCGCAGCAGCCGGCGCGCATCCACGGCGACACGTATTACGTGGGCGTGGGCGGCCTGAGCGTGGTGCTGATCGACACGCGCGAAGGCTTGATCCTGATCGATGGCGCGCTGCCGCAATCGGTGGCCGCCATCAAGGAACATATCCTCGAGCTGGGTTTCCGCCTGGAAGACATCAAGTTCATCCTGAATACGGAAGCGCATTTCGACCATTCGGGCGGCATCGCCGCCCTGGCCCGCGACAGCGGCGCGCAAGTGGTCGCCAGTCCGCTCGGTGCGCAGGCGCTGCGGGCGGGCTCGGTACTCGCCATGGATCCGCAAGCGGGCGAAATCGATCCCATGCCGGCCGTGGAAAACGTGCGCGAGATCGCCGATGGCGAAACCCTGCAACTGGGCGAGGTGACCATCACGGCGCGCTACACGCCTGGCCATACGCCGGGCAGCACCAGCTGGACCTGGGTCTCGTGCGAGGATGCCGAGCGTCAGGAGTGCCTGAACGTTGTGTTCGGCGCCAGCCTCACGCCGGTGGCGGCCGACGATTTTCACTACCTGGGCGATGAGCGCCATGGGGACCTGACGCCGGCCTTCCGCCGCGTCATGCAGGACTTTGCCAAACTGCCGTGCGACATTTTGATCTCGGCCCACCCCGACCACTCCGGCGGCGACCTTAAACTGACGCAATTGCTCGAAGGCGTCACGCCGAATCCCTTCATCGATGCGCAGGCGTGCAGCAACTACGCGGCAAAAAATGAAGCCAAGCTCGATGCCCGCATCGCGAAGGAAAAAGCGGCTGCGACAAAATAACAACGTTGGCGTCTTCACCATGAAAAAGGATTGACGCACCGCAGCATAAGGTGCAGAATCGGCATCCGCAGTTGAGATTAACCAAACAAAAGAAAGGAAACCCATGTTCGAGCAGGCTGGCAGCAAGTTGTACTACCACTAGCCCCGTGCATGACGCTCGGGGCCATCGGCACATTGCCGATCCCGAGCCGGTGTCCTTCAAAGCCCCGGTGAGGAAACTCGCCGGGGTTTTTTTGTTTCATAGGGGCCCCGGCATAACGACAATACCAAGGAAGACGTTATGCCCATCCATCAGACATTGCACGGCGCCCATGTGCCCGTGCATATCTTTACCGACGATATCGACGCGCAGGCGCTGCGCCAGCTGCACAATATTGCCAGCCTGCCCATCGTCCATCCGCATGTGGCGGTCATGCCCGACGTGCATGCCGGCATCGGCGCTACCGTCGGCAGCGTGATTCCTACGCGCGGCGCCATCATCCCGGCAGCCGTCGGCGTCGACATCGGCTGCGGCATGAATGCAGTGCGCACGACCCTGACGGCCAGCGACCTGCCCGACAACCTGGCGCGCCTGCGCAGCGCCATCGAAGCGGAAGTGCCCGTCGGCTTCGAGCAGCACGAATGGAGCCGCGTGCAAGGCTCGCGCCAGGCGCGCGCCGTGCGGCCGCTCGGCGACCGCCTGGCGCGCATCGTCGAGCGTCACCGGGGCATTGCCAAGATGTTGCGCCAGTTCGAGCGCACGTGGATTTGCCAGGCCGGCACCCTGGGGGGCGGCAATCACTTCATTGAAATCTGCCTCGACGAGGAGCAGCGGGTGTGGATCATGCTGCATTCGGGTTCGCGCGGCATCGGCAACGTGATCGGCCGTTACTTTATCGCTGCCGCGCAGAAGGACATGCGGCGCCACCAGCTGCAGCTGCCGGACGCCGACCTGGCGTACCTGAGTGAAGGTTCCACGGTCTTCGACGACTACGTGGAGGCGGTGGACTGGGCGCAGGATTACGCGCTGCTCAACCGCAGCGAAATGATGCGCCGCGTGCTCGACGTGCTGGCGAAGTTTGCTCCGCCTTTCCGGCTGGACGGGGAGGCCATCAACTGCCACCACAACTACATCGCGCGCGAAACGCATGGCAATGAGGATTTATATGTGACGCGCAAGGGCGCCATTTCGGCGCGGCAGGGCGAGCTGGGCATCATCCCCGGCAGCATGGGCGCGCGCAGCTTCATCGTGCGTGGCAAGGGCAAGCCGGAATCGTTCTGCTCCTGCTCGCACGGGGCGGGGCGCAGCATGAGCCGCAGCGAGGCGAAGCGCCGCTTCAACCGCTTCGACCTGGCCGAGCAGACGGCTGGCATCGAGTGCCGCAAGGATGGCGGCGTGATCGACGAAATCCCCGCCGCCTATAAAAATATCGACGCCGTCATGGCGCATCAGAGCGACCTGGTGGAAGTGGTGCATACCTTGCGCCAGGTCGTCTGCATCAAGGGCTGAAAGGAGAAACCATGAAGATCAAAGTGAAAGCCCCGTCCAAGCCGCGCAATCCGCTGGTGGCGGCCGCCAGGCTGCGCGGCGGCGCCGGCGCGCACCAGTCGGAGGCCTCGCCACGGGCGGCGCGCCGGGCCGGCAAGCACCGCCTGCAGCAACTGCTGGCGGGGCGTTTGAAGCCTGAGGATTAGCGCGGGGGCAGTTCGACGATGAAGTTCGGGTTGAACTGGGGATTTTGCGGCGTGCCGCTGCGCGTCTTGTAGCCGCAGGGGTTGGCTACGACGCGGCACGGGCCGATGCGGTAGTCGCGCGAGACGTGAATGTGGCCATGCACCCACAGGTCCGCCTGCGCGGCCAGGTCGTCCAGGCGCGAGGCGTAGGCGGGCGAGCAGCCCTCGCTGCCGTAGGCATCGTCGACCGAGCGCAGCGACGGCGCCATATGGCTGATGACCACCGTGCGGCCGTCGAAGGGCTGCGCCAGTTCGCGCGCCAGCCAGGCTTTTTGCTGCGCGTGGAACATGGCCGTATCGGCCGCGCGCAGCTTGCGAAAGCCCATGTTGGCCAGGCGGATGCGCTTGTAGTCGTTCATGACGGCTTCCGCGTCGCGCATGGCCGCTTGCCGCGTGTCGTCGCCCAGCAGGCGGAAATCCGTCCACAGGGTGGCGCCCAGGAAGCGCACGGCGTTGCCTGCCGGGTCGGTGATGACGTGGGTATCGGCGTCGAGAAAATGCACGTTCGGCGTGGCGGCGCAGGCCGCGCGCAGCTCCTGGCGCACCTTGTCGAGGTGGTGGCCATAGCCTTCGTGGTTGCCATGCACGTACAGCACGGGCAGGCCCGCAAACGCGGTGGCGGCCCAGGCGACGGCGCGTGAACCCGTATCGATGTCGCCGGCCAGAATCACGGCGTCGGGGCAGCTGAGCGCGAGGTCGCCCTGCGGCGCTTCGTCGCGCCATAACTCATGGTGCAGGTCCGACAGAATCAATAAACGCATGCGGTATCCAGACGATTCGGGAGTACGCCATCGTACCTGAAAACCGTCACTCCTCCCCCAGCGCGGCGAAGCTGTGCGCCAGGTAGTCGATCAGCGCGCGCACGGCCGGCAGCAGGCCGCGCCGCGACGGGAAGACGGCGTGGATGATTTCTCGCTGCGGCCGCCACTGCCCCATCAGCGGCAGCAGGCTGCCATCGGCCACCTGTTCGGTGATCATCATGGTCGGCAGCTGCACCACCCCCACGCCGGCCACGGCCGCGTCGCGCAGGGTCAGCATGTCGCCCGTGACGAAGCGCGGCACGTGCCGCAACTGGGCGCGCGCGCCATTGGGGCCGTATAAATCCCACTGGTAGTGCTGCTGCGGCATGCCCAGGGCCAGGCTGGGCCAGTCGGCCAGGTCGGCTGGCGCGGTTGGCCTGGGGGCGTCGCCGAACAGCAGGGGGCTGCCCACCATGCACTGGCTGCGCTCGGCCAGCACGCGCAGCACCAGATCGCTGTTGGGCAGCGGCGGCGGGCGCACGCGGATGGCCGCGTCGATGCCTTCGGCCACCAGGTCGACGCGGCGGTTGCTCGCTTCGAGCAGCAGGGTCACCTGCGGATACTCGCGCATGAAACCGGCCAGCATGGGACCCACCAGCGTATGCAGCAGGGCGATGGGGCAGGACAGGCGCACCGTGCCGCGCGGCGCGGCCCGCGTCAGTTCGATCGCTTCCTGCGCCGCTTCCGCTTCCACCAGCATCGCCTTGCAATGCTCGTAAAACGTCTGCCCCACGTCGGTGACGGAAAAATGCCGCGTCGTGCGCTGCAGCAGGCGCGCGCCCAGGCGCTCTTCGAGCAGCGCGATGCGCCGGCTCAGCTTGGATTTCGGCATGCCCAGCGCGCGCCCGGCCGGCGCGAAGCCGCCATGGTCGACCACCTGTACAAAGTAATACAAGTCATTCAAATCCTGCATGCCGCCTCCTTGATCGTTCTATTTTTAGAACGCTGATGGCCTATTTTACCGTCTACCGCCCTTATCGTTGCAAGCGTAACCTGTCTCCATCGTAATGCAAACCCCAACAGGAGATCGAGATGAACACAGTCACAGGTATCTACAGCGCACCGCGCCAGCACTGGGTCGGCGACGGTTTTCCCGTGCGCTCGATGTTTTCGTACAGCGGCCATGGCAAGCAGCTGAGCCCTTTCCTTCTGCTTGACTACGCCGGCCCCGCCGAATTTGCGCCCGGCACGCGTCCGCCCGGCGTCGGCTCGCATCCGCACCGCGGCTTCGAAACGGTGACCATCGTCTACAAGGGCGAAGTGGCGCACCGCGATTCGACGGGCCAGGGCGGCGTGATCGGTCCCGGCGACGTGCAGTGGATGACGGCCGGCGCCGGCATCCTGCATGAAGAGTTTCATTCGCCTGCCTTCACGCAGTCGGGCGGCACGCTGGAAATGGTGCAGCTGTGGGTGAACCTGCCGGCGAAAAACAAGATGACGGCGCCCGGCTACCAGGCCATCACCAGCGAGACGATTCCCGCGGTGGCGCTGCCCGACGGTGCCGGTTCCGTGCGCGTGATCGCCGGCGATTTCGCCGGCCAGCATGGCCCTGCCCGCACGTTCTCGCCGATGCAGGTGTGGGATGTGCGCCTGGCCCAGGGCAAGCTGACGGAATTGCCCGTCACGCCAGGCTGGAGCACGGCGCTCATCGTCCTGCATGGCACGGTGCTGGTGAATGGCGAGAGCGTGGTGCGCGAAGCGCAGATGGCGCTGTTCGGGCGCGACGGCGACAGCATCAGCATCGAGGCGAACAGCGACGCCGTGGTGCTGCTGCTGAGCGGCGAGCCGATCGACGAGCCCATCGTCGGCCATGGCCCCTTCGTCATGAACACCGAAGCGGAAATCGCGCAGGCGTTCGAGGATTTCAACAGCGGCCGCTTCGCCCGTATCGCGACGTAGTTTGTGTCATTAATTTGTGCAGTACCCGTGCCGCATCCCGCGGCATGGTTTTTCAGGAGACCACCATGAGCACCCCCGCCAACTTCCAAGGTTTGCCACCGATGATCGATCCCGACGACGCCGTCATGCTGCTGATCGACCACCAGAGCGGCTTGTTCCAGCTGGTGCGCGACATCGAGCAGCACGTGCTGCGCGGCCACGTCACGGCCTTGGCCAAGCTGTCGCGCCTGGCCAATATGCCGACGTTTACCACCGCTTCCGTGCCCGACGGCCCGAACGGCCCGTTGATCCCGGAGATCCACCATTTCAACCCGGATGCCGTCTACATCCCGCGCACGGGGCAGATCAACGCCTGGGACAATCCGGCCTGGGTCGAGGCCATCGAAAAGACGGGCCGCAAGACCCTGCTGATCGCCGGCACGCTCACCAGCGTGTGCATGGCCTTCCCCACCATCAGTGCGCTGGCGGCCGGCTACAAGGTGTTTGCCATCATCGATGCCTCCGGCAACTGGTCGAAGATGGCCACCGACATCACCATGGCGCGCGTCACGCAGGCCGGCGCCGTGCCGATCGACACGTATGCCGTGCTGGCTGAAGTGATGAGCACCTGGAACCGCGCCGATGCGATGGATTTCGCCGCCATCATGACGGATCACATCGTGCCGCCGTACCGCGCCCTGATCGAAAGCTACGACAAGGCGCAGGGCGTGCAAAAGAATGGCCGCGAGACGAAGCTGGAAATCCTGGAAGCGGCCAGCAAGGGCTGAGCGCCTTACGGCGCGTCGTAGCGGGCGCGTATCGCCGCCAGCACGCCGCGCTGCTCCAGGCGCGTGATGGCGGCGTTCAGGCGCGCCAAGTCGGCCGTGCTGGTGCTGTGCGCATTGAGCATCAGGTGCACGGGCGCGCGCAGGGCGAGGAAGGGCAGGGCGGTCAAGGCGACGCCCTGCAGGCGCGCTTCGTGGCGCACGGCCAGCACGTCGCCCAGCAGCAGATCGGCGCGGCCCGCGTCGAGCATGCGCAACCCCTGCTGGAAGCTGCCGAAGGTGTTCAGGCGGCCGTCTTTTTCCATTGCCGGACGGGCCGCCGCATAGTCTGCCCCATACCAGCCCACCTTGGGCGCCAGCAGGGTAGACTTGCCGCGCGCCAGCTGGCCGAAACTGCCGACATGGCGCTGCGCGGCGGGCGTGCCAGCCTTGCCGAAGACGCCGACGGCTTCATCGCGATACGAGAGGGAGAAGCGGGCATAGGACTGGCGTTCCGGCGTTTCGGACGCGGCCAGCATCAGGTCCAGTCCCCCTTTCTGGAACAGCAGCTGGCGCCGCGCCGTGGGCAGTTCGGGCACGGTCAGCAAGGTGCAGCGCGCTTCCTTGAAGATGGCGCGCAGTAATTCCAGGTCCAGCCCCGTATAGTTGCCCTGGGCGTCGCGATACAGGTATGGCGGCCATTGCTCGAGCGCCATCGTCATGCGGCAGGCCAGGGCGGGCAGGACGCTGCCGAGCAGCGTTGCCGCAAGCAGCACGTGGCGCAAGCGCATGGAACATCTCCGCAGTGGTTCAAGGGGTACTGCTTGCCAATTTGCCAGAATGGCCACGAAAGTCAAGCAGTGCATGGCCGGTTGCGGATATCAAATGGGCTATAGTGGCGGCCTGCCTTCATTCAAAGGAAATCCGCTTGACTCCCCCGCTCGAAATCGCCGCCAATGTCTTGATGACTGCCTCCATCATCCTGGCTGGACGCAACAACATTCATTCCTGGTGGATCGGCATCGTCGGCTGCGTGCTGTTCGCCGTGCTGTTTTTCCAGGTCAACCTGTACGCCGACGTGATGCTGCAGCTGTTTTTCATCGTCACCTGCGTCATCGGCTGGCTGCAATGGCGGCGCGGCGCGGGCGGCAAACCGTTGCCGATCACGCGCGCGGGCTGGCGCAGCCTGGCCTGGGTGGTACCGGCCGGCATCGCCTCCGTGGTGATCTACGGCATGCTGCTGCACCGCTTTACGAATGCCTACGCGCCCTTCATCGATTCGGCAGTGTTGGTATTTAGCATCATTGCGCAATTTCTGCTGATGAGCCGGCGCATCGAGACCTGGGCTTTCTGGCTGCTGGTCAACACCGTGGCCGTGCCGCTCTACTACAGCCGCGGCCTGCACCTGACGGCCGTGCTGTATGCGGCTTACTGGGTCAATGCCGTCATTTCCTGGTACTGGTGGGGCGTGCAGGCGCGCCGCGCGGCGGCCGCGCCGCAGGCGATGGCCGACGCTTGATATTGCCAAAGACCAAGTCCTTAGATTTAAATCGTATATACAATCAATTTTTAATTCGTTCACGCCATAAAGACGCCGGGATATAGTGGCCTTTCCCCGCTTACCGGTGTCTTTTATGTTGCGTTTTAGTCTTTCTCCCTGTTTTTATGCCGCCCGGCACCAGCTGACCATGCAATGCATGGCGCAGTGGATGCCGGTGCGTGCCCGTCCACGCATCCTGTAACTCCTTCACACCCCCGTCGTCGTTTTGCCCGCAGGCCCACCCAGCCCGCGTGCCCCTGCTCGGCCTTTTTTATCTGGAAAAGGCTGCAATCCCAATAAGAGGAAACCATGTTCAAACCACTCGCCATCAGTCTTGCCATCGCCGCCGCCTTTCCTGCCTTCGCCCATGCGGAGGAGGAAATGCTGCGCGTTAACGTCACCGGATCGAATATCCGCGTCAGCGAAAAGGAGGGCGCCAGCGCCGTGCAAGTCATCACGGCCAAGGAATTGAAAGCCGGCGGCAAGACCAGCGTGTCGGATGTGCTGCGCGCCATCTCGGCCAACAGCGGCAACAGCTACAACGAACAATACACGGGCAGTTTCTCGGCCGGCACCTCGGGCCTGTCGCTGCGCGGCATCGGCCAGAAAAATACCTTGATCCTGGTCAATGGCAAGCGCGTGGCCAGCTATGCGACGGCGCAAAACCTGCAGGAAACCTTTGTCGACCTGAACAGCCTGCCGATGGCGGCCGTGCAGCGCATCGAGGTGCTCAAGGACGGCGCCTCGTCCGTCTATGGTTCCGACGCCGTGGCCGGCGTGGTCAACATCATCCTGTACAAGGAATTCACGGGCACGGACATCACGGCGCAGTGGGGCGGCTCGACCGAAGGCACGGGCCAGCATGAAAAGAGCGCGGCGCTGCAGACGGGTTTCGGCAAGCTCGAGGAAGATGGCTACAGCCTGGTCTTCTCGGTCGATGCGCAGCAGCGCGACAAGCTGCAGCAAAGCGACGTGGCGTGGATGCGCGATGCGGACTTCCGCAACCAGCAGCGTGGCAGCCTGGGCTGGGCCATCACCAACTATGCGGGCACGGACCCGACAAAGACCCTGGGCGGCGTGCGCGGACCATTGCAGCTGGTTAATTATGGCGACATCACGCCCGGCAAGACGGGACAAGTGCTGGCGTATAACCCGTCGCCCTACAAAACCCTGATTCCTGGCATCCAGCGCGTGCACACGGCCGCGCGTGCCACTTTCAAACTGAATGCGGACACGGAAGCGTATGTCGACCTGCTGCACAGTTACTCGCGCGCCGACCAGACCTTCAGCGCGCCATTGACGGTGAACAATGCCACGCGCGTGTGGAACAACGCCACCCAGGCGCTCGACACGATACCCGTCGTGCTGCCTGTCGGCCATCCGAACAATCCGGGCGCTACGCCCCTGCCGTTCACGGCCACCCTGTTCGACCTGGGACCGCGCCTGAAGCAGGACAAGGTCACGTTCTACCGCGCGCTGGCGGGCGTCAAGGGCACGCTGGCGGGCTGGGACTGGGATGCGGCCGTAGGCCACTCCAGCAGCAAGCTGGAGGAAACAGTGCAGAACTTCGTCAACCGCTACGAATTCCAGCAGGTGCTGGCCGACGGCAGCTATAACTTCTTTGATCAAACGCAAAACAGCGAAGCGGTGCGCAACCGCCTGCGCCTGTCGACCCTGCGTCCGGCCGAGTCGACGCTCGACACCGTCGATTTCTCGGCCGCGAAGGATTTGTGGCAGTTGCCGGCCGGTCCGCTGGGCTTTGCCGCCGGCGCGCAGTGGCGCCGCGAAAAGATGGATTCGCAAACCTCGACAGCGGTATTGTCCGGCACCGAGCTGCGCCCGGCGATCAACATCATCAACGGCTCGCGCAGCGTGTCGGCCCTGTTTGCCGAATTTAACGTGCCGGTGGTGAAAGACCTGTCCGTCAACCTGGCGGGCCGCGCCGACCATTACAGCGATTTCGGCAATGCGTTTTCGCCGAAGGCCAGCGCGCGCTACCAGGCGGCGCCGTGGCTGCTGGTGCGCGGCACCGTGTCGCGCGGCTTCCGCGCGCCGTCGCTGCCGGAAATTACGCAAAGCACGGCCGTCAGTTATGTCAGCGTGCTCGATCCGAAGGACCCCGTCACACCGACGCAGACGCGCGGCGTGACGGCCATTACCATCGCCAATACGGCGCTGCGCCCGGAGCGGTCGAATAACCTGAACCTGGGCGTGGTGGTCTCGCCCACCAGCAGTTCGAGCATCGGCCTCGATTACTACCGCATCAGGCAAGATGGCGTGATCGGCACGGAAAGCGCCACCACCACGCTGGCCAACGAAGCTTCGGCGCCGCAAAAGATCACGCGCGACGCCGATGGCCGCATCACGACCCTGTACCGCCAGTACCGCAACCAGGGCCAGCGCGAAGTGTCCGGCATCGACCTGGACCTGCGCCAGCGCTTCGTCGACAAGGACTGGGGCAAGCTGACCCTGGCCGGCCAGCTGAGCCGCGTGCTGCGCTTTGCCGAACCGCTGTCGGACGGCGCGCCGCTCACCGATGGCGCCGGCACCAATTATTTCGGCTCCATCCCGAAATGGCGCGGCGTCACCTCGGCCACCTGGGAGCAGGGCAAGTGGTCGTCCACGCTCACCTGGAATTACGTGGGCAGCTATGCGCAAAATACGCATCTCGATGAATCGGTGGCCGCCTTCAGCACGTTCGACGTGACCACCAGCTGGCAAGTCACGCCAGCGGCGAACGTTACCTTCATCGTGCAAAACCTGGCCAACAAGCGCGCGCCGTGGGATTACTCGGCCTCGGGCTTTGACTATACGCAAGCCGATCCGCGCGGCCGCTTTGCCTCGCTCAAGCTGAACTACAAGTTCTAACCGCCCGCCGCCTGCCGCTGTCCCGTCTGCTCATGCAGGCGCTGGCGGTAGGCGCTGGGCGTGATGCCCATGCGTTCGCGGAAGGCCGTGGCGAAGTTGCCCGCGTTGTGGAAGCCGATCAGCAGGGCGACATCCTGCACGTCGATGTCCGTTTGCTGCAGCAGTTCCACGCCGCGGGCGATGCGCGCTTCGCGGATGAAGGCGAAGACCGTCATGCCCGTCTGCTCGCGGAACATCAGGGTCAGCTTTTCGCGGTAGGTACCCACGCTGCGGGCGATTTCGGACAGGTTGGGCAGGCTGCCCAGGTTGTCGAGGATGAGTTGTTTGACGGCATTGACGAACACCAGGTCCGGATGCTGCTGCCGGTCGCTGATCGGTGTCGCCGCCGGTAAGGTACTGTTGCTTTTACGCATCAATCCCAGGTGGATATGGATGCGCGCGGCCAGTTCTTCCGGCAGGAAGGGCTTCGAAATGTAATCGACGCCGCCCACCTGCAAGCCCATGACGCGCTCCTTGGCGGCGTCGGCGCCGCTGAGAAAGATCACGGGAATCTGTTCCGTCTCGGGATTGGCCTTGAGCAAACGGCACGCCGTGTAGCCATCCATCTCGGGCATGCGCACGTCGAGCAGGATCAGGTCGGGATGCGTGGCCAATGCCAGCTGGTAGCCCTGGTAGCCATTGAAGGCGATGCTGAAGCGGTAGGGCTGCTCGCTGAGCAGCTCCATCAGCATGCGCTGCTCGAACGCGGAATCGTCCACGATCAAGATGTTCTTTTTGATGGTTTCGCTGGTCAATGGCATGGCATGGATGACTTAACCAAATAGCAAGTTGTGGCTTATTATGCCTCGCTTTTTCTTTTTTTTCTGCTTTTCTCGTATTTCAAAAGATGTTTCTCCGCGAGAAGAAGCGCGGATTTCCCAGATCGCCAATAATTCATTCATGCATTGATTTTAAGCAATGTCGATTGCCAAAAAATCTGTTTTGCCAATGCCGCAAAAAATGTCGGAGTCCCCGGCTTCCTGACTCTCGGCACAAGTATTTTGTCGTCCTGGTTTGCGTGCCCAAGAAAACGCCGGCAATACCGTGACTATCCTCGATGCCCCTCAAATTGGCGGGCTCATTAATGATGTTCCATCATCAGGAGGTATCATGTTGCGAGTTATTTTCCCCCGCTTGATCGCTGTCGCCGGTGTCGCCATGGCCAGTACGGCCTTCGTCCCTGGCCAGGCCGATGCCGCCGTGTATCTGAACGGCAGCAACACCGCGACCTTTGACGTCACCCTGAAAATCATCGCCAATTGCACCATCGCGGCGGCCAATCTCGACTTTGGCCAAAGTCAGGGTGTACTGGCTACTGCCGTGAACGTCAATACGACCGTGAATGTCACCTGCACCAACACCACGCTGTACAACGTGGGCTTGACGGCCGGCTCGGGCACCGGCTCGACCGGCACCACGCGCTACATGAGCGGCACGGGCGGCAACCTGGGGACGGTGCAATTCAATCTGTACCAGACGGCCGGCAGCACCTTGTGGGGCGATACCCAGGGCACGAATACCGTCGGCGGCACCGGCAATGGCTCATCGCAGCCGATCACGGTGTACGGCAATATTCCGCCGCAAGCGACACCGGCGCCCGATACCTACAAGTCGACCATCACGGCCACCGTGTACTTTTAAGCCAGGCGCTGCGTGAAGGCCCGTGCCGCCTCCCTGATGAAAAGCGTGCTGGCGCTGCTGGCTTGCTGTGCCGCAGGCGCGAATGGCGCCAATCTGCAGATTTCGCCGGTGACGCTCAATTTGCGCGCCGCACAGAATGCCGCGGGCATCAACCTGCAAAATCTCGGCGACCAGCCCATCTACGGGCAGGTGCGGGTGTTTGCCTGGGAGCAGCGCGATGGCGAGGAAACCTTGGCGCCCACGCAGGAACTGGTGGCCAGTCCGCCGATCGTCGAAATCGCCGCCAACAGCCGGCAGACCATCCGCCTCGTGCACGCCCAGGCCGGCCCCGTTGCGCAGGAAAAGACGTACCGCGTGCTCATCGATGAAGTCAGCCGCGAGGATGAGGCGGGCCGCAGCGGCGTCGATATCCGTCTGCGCTACTCGGTGCCCGTGTTCGTGCTGCCGGCCGGTGCGCCGGGCAAGGAAATACTCGACTGGCAAGTCTTTCGCGAGCGGGGCGAGTGGATGTTGCGTGTCAAGAATAGCGGCAATTTCCATGCGCAGATCGGGGCGATGACGCTGACGAACCAGGCGGGCAAGGAGTTTGTCATCAGCAAGGGGCTGTTTGGCTATGTCTTGGCGGCACGCATGCGCGTCTGGCGCCTGCCCGTCGCCAGGGAGGCCGAACTGGATGGACCGTTGAGTATTGCGGTCAACGTGAACGCAAAGGCGCTCGTTGCCACGAATTCGACACCTTGAAACGGGCCGCCATGGCAGGCGGGCTTGCCGCGCGTCGTGGGCATGGGCACGGCCGGGTTAAACCATGAGACGCGCACTGGCATCCTTGCTGTTGCTGTTGCTGGCCATGGCACCGGTGGCCAGGGCCGATGGAGCGGCCGCCGGGACGGGTGCCGATCCGGGACCGGCCAGCTTGCCCAGCGATCCGATGGCGCCGAATGAACTGTATCTGGAGGTAACTGTGAATGCTGAATCAACCGGGCTGATCTTGCGCTTTACCCAGGTGGGCAAAGGCTTGCGCAGCAGTGTGGCGAACTTGCAGCAGCTGGGGCTGGACCCCGCGCGCCTGGGCGCACCCGGTCAGACCGAGGTGGCGCTCGACGCGATTCCCGGACTCAGCTATGACTATGATGCGGCGCGCCAGAGCGTGTCGCTGCAGGTGGCGGACGATTTGCGCGCGCCGTACCGCATCAGCGCGCGCACGGCGGCGCAGACGCCGCCATCGCGCGTCACGCCGGGTGCCGTCCTCAATTACGAAGCTTATACGGAATTGGGGCAGACGCGGCGTGCCGCCCTGTTCAATGATTTGCGCTATTTCAATGACAGCGGCGTTTTCAGCAATACCGGCACCGTGAACCTGGGGTCGGACCAGCGCAAGTACATGCGCTTCGACACCTTCTGGAGCCATGCCGACCCGGAGACCCTGCAAACGTGGCAGGTGGGCGACCTGATTTCCTCGTCGCTCAGCTGGAGCCGCGCCGTGCGCGTGGGCGGCGTGCAGTGGCGCAAGAACTTCCAGCTGCGCCCCGACCTGCTGACGTTTCCCGTCGCCTCCGTCGATGGCACGGCGCTCGTGCCATCGTCGCTGAGCCTGTACGTCAATGGCGTGCAGCAATATGCGGCCAGCGTGCCCAGCGGTCCATTCGTGCTGAACCAGGTGGCCGGCATCAATGGCGCGGGGCAAGCCACGCTCATCACGCGCGATGCCCTGGGACGCAGCGTGACGACCGTGCTGCCCCTGTATGTCGATACGCGCATGCTGGCCAGCGGCTTGAGCGATTACTCGGTCGAGGCAGGCGCCGTGCGGCGGGACTATGGCCGCCGCCTGTTCGGCTACGAGCGGCAACTGGTTGCCAGCGCGTCCGGCCGCCATGGCGTCAGCGACAGCTTCACCATCGAAGGCCATGCGGAACTGGCTGCCGGCCTGTACCAGGCGGGGGCGGGCGCGCTGGTGCGGCTGGGCCAGGCGGGCGTGCTCAGCGGCTCGCTGTCGGCCAGCGCCGGCCGCAGCCGTGGTGCGCAGCTGGGCGCCGGCTACCAGTACATGGGGCCGCGCTTCAGCATCGATGTGCAAAGCGTGCGCGCCAGCGCCGGGTTTGGCGACCTGGCCTCGCGCGATGGCAGCCCTGTCGTGCGCGCGGCGGACCGCGTCACCGTGAGCCTGCCTTTGCCGGCGGGAAGCAGCATCAGCAGCAGTTATATTGGCTACCGCACCCCCGGCGCGCCGCCATCGAAGCTGGCCACCTTGGGCTATTCGGCGACCCTGTTCCACGGCCTGTTCCTGAACGCCAGCCTGTTCCAGGATTTGCGGCAACGCGAGAAGCGGGGCTTTTATGTCGGCCTGAGCATGGCCTTCGACAACAATCTGGCCATCAGCACGAGCGACAGCCGGCAAAACGGCGAAAGCGGCCGCAGCGTCAGCGCGCAGCGCGCGGCGGACTTTGGCGGCGGCTTCGGCTGGAACTTGCAGGCTGGCACGGTGGGTCGTAATGCCTACCGGCAAGCGCAAGTGGAATACCTGGGCAATGACGGCCGCGTGACTGCGCGCACGCAAAGCAGCAGCATGGGCAATGCTTCCTCGCTGGGCGCGGCCGGCGCGCTGGTGCTGATGGATGGGCATATCGAGGCGGCGCGCCAGGTGGGCAACGGTTTTGCGCTGGTTTCCACGGGCGGCGTGGGCAATATTCCTGTGCTGCATGAAAACCGCCAGATCGGCGTGACGGGCGGGAGCGGCTATCTGCTGGTGCCGAATTTGAATCCCTACGGCAATAACCAGATCAGCATCGCCACGGAGGACCTCGACGTCGATGCGCGCGTGCCCGTGACTAATATCAATGTCGTGCCGCAACACCTGGCCGGCGTGCTGGCGGCCTTTCCCGTCGAACGCTACAGCGCCGCTACCGTCATCGTGCAAGGCGCCGATGGCAAGCCGCTGGCCACGGGCTTGCCCGTGCTGCATGTGCAAAGCGGCAAGCAGACGGTGGTGGGATTTGACGGCATGGTGTTCGTCGACGATCTGCGCGAGCAGAATCAGCTGCAAGTCGGCGAGGGCGACAGTACGTGCACGGTGCGGTTTTCCTATGTGCGCCCGGCGGCGGGCGGCTTGCCCGTGATCGGGCCGCTGCGTTGCGCAGCCGCCGCCAGCGCCGGGGCGGGCCGCTGATGCGCCGCCTGCTGCTATGGCTGACCCTGCTGCTGGGCTGCGCCTGGGGCAGCGTGGCGCAGGCGGCCGATACCTGCACGGTCAGCATGACGAATATCGATTTTGGCGCCGTCAGCCCGATTTCCGGCACCGATTACGTGGCGCAGGCCACGGGCACCTTCAGCTGCCTGTTTTCATCGCTGAACCTGGGACAGTTGCTCACGCCGAACGCGCAAGTGTGCATCTCGCTGGGGCTGGGCACGAATTCCACTTCGGCCCTGCCGCGCAAGCTGGGCAACGGCACCAATCGCATGGAGTACAACGTGTACGTGGACAATTCGTATGCCACGGCGAAGATCTGGGGCGGCGCCGGCGTGGCGGGCGCGCCGTCGACCTTCGGCATGATCCTGTCGGCCGGCTTGCTGGCCCCGCCCGGCACGTATTCCACCACCTTTACCGTGTACGCGAAGATTCCTGCCGGCACGGCCCTGGCCGCCGTGCCGACGGTGGGCAACGCCAATACCGTCTATACGTCGAGCTTTGCCGGCGTGGGCACGTACACCTACACGACCTATGGCCTGATCAACCTGCAGGGTTGCTCGGCCAGCAGCGGCAGCTTCGGTTTCACGGTGAATGCCACGGCCGTCAACGACTGCACCATCGCGGCCAGTCCGATGGCGTTCGCGAACGCCTCCATCCTGACGGGCAACTTGCGCAGCACCAGCACCTTGTCCGTGCGCTGCGTGAATAACAATGCGTACCAGATTGCCCTGAACGGCGGCAGCGTGGCGGCCAATGTGGCGAACCGGCAAATGAAAAACATTGTAACGACGGACAAGGTCAGCTACCTGCTGTCCGCCACGCTCGATGGCCCGCTGTGGGGTGATGGCACGGCAGGCACCAGCATGGTGACAGGCACGGGCACGGGCGCCAGCGTGCCGCTGACGATTTACGGCCGCGTGCCGGCGCAGGTGTCGCCGCGTCCCGGCGACTACAAGGACACGGTGACGGCAACGATTTATTTTTAGAACGTGACGGTGACGAGGCCGGCGCCCGACGGCGTTGTCTGCTGGAGCAGCAGGTAGGGCGTGTTGTGCTGGCAGCGCACCTGGGTGCCGCCGCGCTGCGAGACGACCGTGCACGCTTCGTGGACGACGAAGGTGGCCTGGAGCGTTGCGGAAGAGACGGTACCGGCGGTGGTGGTCTGGCAAAGGGACAGGGCGAACAGGGCAGGCAGTACGGCAAGCTTCAAAGGGGTCATCGTGAACGCAGTGAGTGAAAAACGGGCGTGGGCAGCAGCGCTGGAAGGCGTGGCTGACACCGTTTTTCGCACCGGGATTGGGAGAGCAGAACCAGCCATGATTGTACTTGAAACAGGAAAGTGTGAGTTTTTGCGTATTTTCACGCCGCTGCCGGGATGAGCAGGTCGCTTGCAAAATGATAGTAACTAAGTTTCCGTGTTGCAACTGAAAGACTTTTCGATTGTTGTGTTGAATCAATGTGAGGAGATGGTCATGAAACATACCAACTTTAATAATTTGCCTTGCCCGATCGCTCGCAGCCTGGGCAAGGTGGGCGAATGGTGGAGCATCCTCATCCTGCGCGAAGCGTTTTATGGCAAGACGCGTTTCGACGAATTTGAAAAAAGCCTCAAGATCGCGCCCACCATCCTGACGCGCCGCCTCGCCGACCTGGTGGAAGGGGGCCTGATGACACGCCGCCTGTATTGCGCCAAGCCGCCCCGCTACGACTATGTGCTGACCAAGTCCGGGCGCGCCTTCAAGCCCGTCCTGCTGGCGTTTATCGCCTGGGGCAACGAGAACTTCGCGCCCGAAGGCGCCAGCCTCGTCATCGCCAGCCGCGACACGGGCCTGGCCGCCGATCCGGTGCTGGTCGATGCGACGACGGGCTTGCCCATCAATGACGAGTATTACGCGTTCGCGCCCGGGCCGGCCGCCAGCGACAGCATGCGCAGCATCATCCTCGATGCGGAAAAAAGCAGCGGCATCGCGCCCAAGCCCAAGGCAGCGCCAGCCAACCGGGGCTGGGTGGCGGAAGGGCACCTGGCCTGAAGTCGCGCTGGCAGGCGAGCAGCAAGTTTGGCGCAAAGCAAAGCGGGCACGGCGGTATGGCGTTATTCTCACGCTACAGCAAGTTTTTTTGCGTGACACCAGTGCGGCGCAGGCCCGGTTGTGCGGGGCAGGACGCCATCCGCGACCCGATGTCCGTTGAAGGAGTACTGCCATGACCACCTTGCCACAACACGTATGCCGCGCCGCCAGCGTGCTGGCGCTGGCCGCCCTGCTGGGCGCCTGTTCCCATGGCCCGCATCACCCGGGCGGCCATGACGTCACCCTGACGGGCGCGCAGGAAGTGCCGGCCAATACCAGCATGGCCAGCGGCAGCAGCAATATCCGCGTCGGCCACGACCGCAGCGTCAGCGGCGTCGTGCGCTACACGGGCATGGTGGCCACCGTCGCGCATATCCATGAAGCGCCCGCTGGCGCCAACGGCCCCGTCATCGTGCCCCTGATGCAGACCAGCGCCGGCATGTTTGCCGTGCCGGACGGCACCATGCTCACGCCGCCCCAGTATGCGAGCTACCAGGCCGGCAACCTGTACGTGAACGTGCACAGCGCCGCGTATCCGGCCGGCGAGATCCGCGCGCAGCTCAAGCCATAGCCGGCGACCGGCGTTTTCTCCGAAACCTCCTTGGGCCGCGCGAGCGGCCTTTTTTTGCGCCAGGCGACCAGCCAGTGCGGCGCGCTACAATGGCGCTTCATGCTGACCATCCTCGCCATCACCTTTCCCTTCTTCGCCCTGGTGCTGTGCGGCTACCTGGCCGTGCGGCGCAGGCTGCTGCCGCTGGCCGCCATCGGCGGCTTGAACAGTTTTGTCCTGTACTTCGCGCTGCCGTGCATGCTGTACCGTTTCGGCGCCGCCACGCCCATCGCGCAGCTGCTCGACGCCAGCGTGTTCGGCGTGTACCTGCTGTGCGCCCTGATCATGGTAGGCGTCACCACCGCCATGACCCTGAGCCACCGCATCGACTGGAACAATGCGGCCTTCGGCGCGCTGGTGGCGGCCTTCCCGAACACGGGCTTCATGGGCGTGCCCCTGCTATTGACCCTGCTCGGCCCCCGCTCCTCGGGGCCCGTCATCGTCACCATCATCGTCGACATGCTCATCACCAGTTCGCTGTGCATCGCCCTGTCGCGCATCGGCAGCGGCGGCGCGCATGGCAGCCGCGCCGCCGTCGTCAACGCCATGAAGGGCATGGCGGGCAACCCGATGCCGTGGGCGATCGTGCTCGGTGCCCTGTCGTCATGGCTGGAGCTGGCCTTGCCCAAGCCTTTGATGCAGACGGTGGGCCTGCTGGCCGATGCCGCCTCTCCCGTGGCACTGTTTACCATCGGCGCCGTGCTGGCCCGCTCGCAGATGAGCACGAGCGACCCGGCGCCGCTGGGGGAATATGTGCCGGTGGCGCTGAAAAAACTGCTGCTGCATCCGTTGCTGGTGTGGGGCATCGGCCACGCGGCCATCGCGCTGGGCGCGCCGCTCGAGCCGTTCGCGCTGACCTGCATGGTGCTGGTGGCCTGCCTGCCCAGCGCCAGCAACGTCTCGCTGCTGTCGGAGCGCTTCGGCGCGAACACGGCGCGCATCGCCCGCATCGTCCTCGTCTCGACGGCGCTGTCGTTCCTGACGTTTTCGGCGGCCGTCAGCTGGCTGACGTGAGGGAACACTCAACGTCCCGGGGCGCGCCCCGCGCCTTGCGCATCATCGGGAGCACAGCGACGGCGCGCATCGCCCGCATCATCCTCGTCTCGACGGCGCTGTCGTTCCTGACATTTTCGGCGGCCGTCAGCTGGCTGACGTGACGTTGGCGGCGATCAGCGCACCCAGCGCCTGCGCTGCGCCGGGTTGATGGTCCAGCGTCAGGCCATGCGCCATGCTGGCCTGGTCCTGCATGCTGCGGTTCTGCCCCAGCTTCCATTTGCCCGTGAGGCGCGTGAGGGGAATTTCGATGCCGACGATGGCTTTCAGCATCTTGTCGATATAGTCGGCCGGCGCATCGCCCACCTTCCACGGTGCGGCTTGATCTGCCTCATGGCGCGCCGTCAGCCGCTCCACCAATCCCAGCAGCCATGCCGCATCGTCGATGGCGCGCAGGGGGCCGTGCGCGTGTACCACCGCGTAGTTGAAGGTGGGCACTTCCTTGCCGCTGCGCTGCTTTTCCGCATACCAGGCGGGCGTGATGTAGGCGTGCGGCCCCTGGAAGATCACCATGCACTCATCGTTTCCGCCGGCGGCGCGCCACAGCGGGTTGGCGCGCGCCACGTGGGCGCGCAGGATGCCGAATGGCGCCTCGGGCGTGGGCGCGGCGATCTCGAACGGCAGATGGTCGGCGCACAGGCCATCGGCACCGTGGCGCACCAGCGCGCCCAGCGGATGCGCGTCGATCAGGCCATGCAGCACGTCGAGGCGCTCTTCGCGGAAGGTGGCGGGCGTGTACATTCAATGGGCTCCTTGCACGACGACGTCGGCCGTCAGCGAATTGGCGATGTAGCAGCGCTCGTGCGCGTCGTGGTGCAGGGCGGCCAGCGCTTCGGGCGAGGGCGGCGTTCCCGCGAAGGCGATGCGCGGACGCAGCACGATGCGCGTCATGGCCAGGCGGCCCGCGGCATTTTTTCCCAGCTCGCCGACGGCGGCGTCGCGGTAGTCGTCGATGACGTAGCCGCGCTGCGCTGCCAGCGACAGGAAGAACAGCATGTGGCAGCTCGACGTGGCGGCCACCAGCGCCTCTTCCGGGTCGATATTTGCCGCCACGGACATGGGCAGCGGCACGGACAGGGGCGACGACGAGGCGGGTACCGTCAGGCCGCCGTCGAACTGCCATTCATGGCCGCGGCTGTAGCGCTGGCCGGCGAAATCCTGGCCGTCGCGCTGCCAGGCCACGGTGGCGAAAAACTGATGCATGGATGCTCCGCAAGAGTAGAAGGGGATGCGCCATCTTAGCGCCAGTCTTGGCTATTTAAAACAGCCAATAAGTGCTATCTTGAAGCTACCAATTCGAGAGCCACACTATGCCAGCTTCCCACCTGAACCAGCTCATCGCCACCCTGCCGCTGCAGCGCGGCGCCAGCGAACCGCTGTTCCGCCAGCTGTATGCGGCCATCAAGGCGGCCATCCTCGATGGCCGCATGAGTCCCGGCATGCAGCTGCCGCCCACGCGCGATTTTTGCCGCCTGCTGGCCGTGTCGCGCCAGACGGTGCTCAATGCGTATGCGCTGCTGACGGCTGAAGGCTACCTCGATGGCGCCGTCGGGCGCGGCACCTTTGTCAGCCGCGAGGTGCCACTGCCGGTACCGCCGGCCGCTACGCCCGGCCTGCTGCGGCCCTTGTCGGCGCGCGGTCAGGGCGTGGTGGCGGCCATGCGCCAGGTGGCGTTCCACCGGGGGCCGCTGCGCGCTTTCCGCGTCGGCATGCCGCGCATCGACCATTTTCCATTTGACGTGTGGAACCGCCTGGAAGCGCGGCGCTGGCGCCGGCCCGACCACCAGTTCGGCTACAGCGACCCGGCCGGCTACCTGCCGCTGCGCGAACTGCTGTGCGTGTACCTGAAGGCGTCGCGCGGCGTCCAGTGCACGCCGCAGCAGATCGTCATCACCTCCGGTTCGCAGCAGGCGCTGTTCATGCTGTCGACCATCCTGCTGGCGCCCGGCGACGCCGCCTGGATGGAGTCGCCCGGCTACCGGGGCGCCAGCGGCCCCTTGCGCGCGGCCGGCGCGCGCGTGTTTCCCGTTCCCGTCGATGCGCAGGGGCTGGACGTGGCCTATGGCGTGGCGCATTGCCCGCAGGCGAAGCTGGCGTACGTGACGCCGTCGCACCAGATGCCGCTGGGCGTGAGCATGAGCTTGCCCCGCCGCCTGGCCTTGCTGGCCTGGGCCGCGCAAAATAAAGCGTGGCTGGTGGAAGACGATTACGACAGCGAATACCGCTACACGGGCGCGCCGCTGGCCTCGCTGCAAAGCCTGGACCGGGCCGGCTGCGTGGTCTACGTGGGCACCCTGTCGAAAGTGCTGTTTCCCGGCCTGCGCCTCGGTTACATGGTGGCGCCGCCCGCGCTGGCCGAAGCGCTGGTGCAGGCCAAGGCCGTGATGGACCGCCACACGGCCATCGTGCCCCAGATGGCGCTGGCCGACTTCATCGCCGAGGGCCACTTTGGCCGGCATATCCGCCGCACGCGCGACAGCAATGCCGAACGGCGCGACCTGCTGGTGCGCGGCCTGGCGCGCGAACTCGACGACCAGCTCGCGTGCGGCCCGGCCGACAGCGGCCTGGAACTGTGCGCGTATTTTCGCGGCGGCCACGATGAAGAAACGGTGGCGCGCGCGGGCCTGGCGCGGGGCATCGAACTGCGCCCGCTGGGCCACTATGCCGACCCGGCGGCGGGCCCCGAGTGCGCCACGCCGCCCGGGCTGCTGCTGGGCTTTGCGGCCATTCCCCCGGCCGAGATGGCGCACGGCCTGCTTGAATTGGGGCGCATCCTGCGCGGCCGATAATCTATACTGGGACTTGCCTGCACATGAAGACGACGACCATGACCATTACCCGCTGCTCCTGGGCCAATCCGGCCAATCCCCGCTACCTTGCGTATCACGACACGGAGTGGGGCGTGCCCTGCCACGACGAGCGCAGGCTGTTCGAGATGCTGAACCTGGAAGGGGCGCAGGCTGGCCTGAGCTGGGAAACCATCCTCAACAAGCGCGACACCTACCGTGCCGCCTTCGACGACTGGGATGCGGAAAAGATCGCCGCGTACGGCCCGGACAAGGTGGCGCAGCTGCTGGCGGACTCCGGCATCGTGCGCAACCGCCTGAAGGTGGCGGCTGCCATCACGAATGCGCAAGCCTACCTGCGCCTGCGCGCGGAAGGCCAGACCCTGGACAGCTTCCTGTGGGCGTATGTCGATGGCCAGCCCATCGTCAACAGCTGGCAGCCCGGCGCATTCCCTGCCAAGACGGCCTTGTCCGACAAACTGTCGAAAGACTTGCTCAAGCGGGGCTTCAAGTTCGTCGGCTCGACCATCATCTACGCCTACATGCAGGGCATCGGCATGGTCAACGACCACGCGCCCGCCTGCTTTTGCCGCGCGGGGCATTGATGCGCCGCGCACACGTCCTGCTCGACACGGATTTTGACGGCGCCCGCCTGCGCGCCGCCTGTGCCGCGCATGGCGGGCGCCGCCTGCATTACATCGCGCTGGCGCCGCGGCCCGTCGACGCCAGCCACTTGCCCGAGGAGTGGCGCACGCAATGGCCGCCCTGCGTGCCTGGCCTGCACCGCATGGTCGCGCGCGACGGCCTCGTCACACTCGATGTGCTGATCGGCGAGCCCGATGCCTGCCTGGCGCAATTGTCGGCGCGAGTCGATGAAGTGCACCTGGCCTGGGTGCCGGCCGCCACGCCGGTGCTGGCGCGCCTGATGGCCGATGGCGCCCGCCTGCAAGCGGTGCACCTGGAGGAAGCGCAGCGCGCGGCCCTGCAACAGCATGGTTTCGTGTTTGACGAGAGCCGTTTGCGCGCCGTGTTTTACGCCCGGCGCGGAGAATCCGTGAGCGCCGTGGCGCCCGAGCGGCGCGCCATCGTCATCGGCGCGGGCGTGGCCGGCGCCGCCGCCTGCGAACGGCTGGCCGCGCGCGGCTGGAAGGTGACTCTGGTCGAACGCCACGCGCAGCCGGCCAGCGAGGCGTCGGGCAACCTGGCCGGCATCTTCATGCCGCAGTTGTCGAAGGATGACAATATCGCCACGCGCCTGGTGCGCGCCGCCTACCTGTACTCGCTGCGCTACTGGCAAGACCTGGGCGGCATCGGCGCCGTCTTTGATGGGGCGCAATGCGGTGTGCTGCAGCTGGCGCGCGATGCAGAACACGCGTACGTGCAGCGGCAGATCGCCGCCAGCGGCCTGTATCCGCGCGAATTCGCCCGCTGGCTGGAGGCGCCCGAGGCGGCCGCCATGCTGGGCGCGCCGGCGCCCGATGGCGCCTGGTGGTTCGAGCAGGGCGGCTGGGCGCGCCCGTCTTCCGTCTGCGCGGCCATGCTGGACGCCTGCGGCGCCTTGCTCACGCGGCGTTTTTCCAGCAGCGCCCTGCGCCTGGAACGTGGCGATCAGGAGTGGCTGGTGCGCGATGCGCAAGGCGCCCTGATCGCGGCGGCGCCCAACGTCATCCTGGCGGCCGGCACGGGCGCCGTAGCCTTTGAACAGGCGGCCGGCCTGCCGCTCGACGCCGTGCGCGGCCAGGTCACGCACCTGGCCGCAGGCAGCTTGCCAGCGCTGCCGTTCGTCGTCTGCCGCGAAGCCTACATGACGCCGGCGCAGCAGAACATTGTCTGCGTGGGCGCCAGCTACGATGCGGACGCGGACGCCAAGCTGCGCCCGTCGAGCCAGGAGGAAAATATCGCGAAGATCGCCGACATCCTGGACGTCGCCCCGTTCGACGCGCCGCTGGCCGGGCGCACGGGCTTTCGCTGCGTGGCGCCCGACCGCTTGCCGCTGGCCGGCGCCTTGCCCGACCCGGGCGTGCCGGGCCGCTGCGAGCGCCTGCGCGACGTGCCGCGCTGGCCCGGCCTGTTTGGCTTGCTGGGCTACGCCTCGCGCGGTCTGATCTGGGCGCCGCTGGCGGCCGAGCTGCTGGCTTGCCAGCTGGAGGGGGAGCCGCTGCCTGTCGAGGCGCAACTGGCTGCTGCGATCGACCCAGCGCGTTTTCTGCTGCGCGAGCGCCGCCGCGCTGGTTGAGCGTTGACGCAGAGCAGGCGAGGGCTGGGGTCAACCCCCCAACACAGCTGACGCAAAGCCTGGCGCCAACGCGCGTGAGGGTCTGAGCCCATATGCGGACGCTCCGCGCGTAGTCCCCATATCTGTTTTTCAGCTTTCCAAACTCTTTTTAATTTGTTTTCCGAACAACATAAGTTCGCTACAGTGGACTCGTGCTGGTTTTTGACGACGGAATAAAGAGGTGGACAGATGGCTGCTGCAGAACTGATTTTCGATCCCCGCGCCGCGCATGGCGAGGCGGCGTTTGACGAAGTACTCCATCTCGCGCGCAGCCAGGCGCAGGCGCAGGGCTTGCCGTATGCGGGCATCGTCAGCGCGCAGGATGCGTGGCAGCTGGTGCAGGCCGGAAAAGCCGTGCTGGTCGACGTGCGCACCAACGAAGAACGCACTTTTGTCGGCTACGTGCCCGCCTCGCTGCATGTGGCGTGGGCGACCGGCACGGCCATGAACCGCAACCCCCGCTTTGTGCGCGAGCTGGAAGCGAAGGTGGGCGGCAAGGAAGCCGTCGTGGTGCTGCTGTGCCGCAGCGGCAAGCGCTCGGCCCTGGCGGCTGAAGCGGCGGCCAAGGCGGGTTTTACGCAGGTCTTCAATATCGCACAAGGCTTCGAGGGCGACCTTGATGCACATCAGCAGCGCGGCCACAGCGGCGGCTGGCGCTGGCATGCGCTGCCTTGGCTGCAAGATTAAACCTCTTCCCGGGACCACCATGAACCAGCGAGCCATTCCCCCGGCCTCCCTTGCCGCGCAGCCGCAATGGGAACTGCACCAGATCGTCGATGAATTGCGCGCCGTGCGCGCGCAGTGGCGCGAGGGGCTGGCCAGCAGCCAGGAGTGCGGCGCGCGCGAATTCCCGTCGCGCCAGCATCTGCACGATATCATCAAAGCCCTGTGCGCGGCCTTGTTCCCGATGCGCCTGGGCCCCCTCGACCTGCAGCAGGAGAGCGAGGATTTCTTTGTCGGCCACACGCTCGACACGACCTTGACAGGCCTGCACGAACAGGTGCGGCGCGAACTCAGTTATCACGCGCGCCAGCACGGCTTGCAGCAGACGGTCTCCATCGAACAGCAGGCGCTGGCCATCGTGCAGCGCTTCGCCCGCGCGCTGCCGCGCATCCGCGCCCAGCTCGACACGGACGTGGCGGCCGCCTTCCAGGGCGACCCGGCCGCGCACAGCGTCGACGAAGTGCTGCTGTGCTATCCGGGCATCCTGGCCATCATCCATTACCGCCTGGCGCATACCTTGTACGCGCTCGGTGCGCCGCTGGTGGCGCGCATCATCGCCGAAGTGGCCCATTCGCAGACGGGTATCGACATCCACCCGGGCGCCATCATCGGCAGCAGCTTTTTCATCGACCATGGCACGGGCGTGGTGATCGGCGAGACGGCCATCCTCGGCGAGCGGGTACGCATCTACCAGGCCGTCACCCTGGGCGCCAAGCGCTTTCCCGCCGGCGCCGACGGCGCGCTGAAAAAGGGACTGGCGCGCCACCCCATCGTGCAGGACGACGTGGTCATCTATGCGGGTGCGACGATCCTGGGACGGGTGACCATCGGCCAGGGTTCCGTCATCGGCGGCAACGTCTGGCTGACCCGCAGCGTGGCGCCCGGCAGCCATGTCACGCAAGCGCATAACCAGCAGGAAGCGCCGGAGTTGCCGGCCCCATCCCACCCCGCCTTTGCCCACCATCCATGAGGACAGCATGTTGATCAAACAGTTTGGACTGGCCGTGCGCCAGTTGCGAGAAGGGCATGGCTGGTCGCAGGAACGGCTGGCCGAAGCGGCCGACTTGAACCGCTCGTTCATCGGCGAAATCGAACGGGGCGCCGCCACGCCATCGCTGCTGACGGTGGAAAAGCTGGCCATCGCGCTGGGCGTCGGCCTGGCGGGACTGATGGCGCGCTGCGAACCGGAACTGGTCGATTAAAGCGGGTGGATCAAGCGTCACGATGATGGCGATAGCATGTTGAGAGAAGAGGGGAGACGTCCGATACTTTATTTGTTTTTCAGATAAGCATATTCACTTTTCTCATCAGGAGTAGTCATGACAGTAGCAACAGAGAGCCAGTTTGCGCTGGGCGACAACGCCGCGCGCCAGCTGGCCAATGCAAGCAAGAGCGTCCCCCAGTTATCCACGATCACGCCGCGCTGGCTGGTGCACCTGCTGCAATGGCTGCCCGTGGAAGCGGGTATCTACCGCCTGAACCGCGTGAAAAATCCGAAGGACGTGCGCGTGGCCTGCTCGCAGCGCGACGAGTCGGAACTGCCGCAAACCTTCGTCGACTACGACGACCAGCCGCGCGAGTATTTTCTCAATGCCGTCAGCACGGTGCTCGACGTGCACACGCGCGTGTCGGACCTGTACAGCAGCCCGCACGACCAGATCAAGGAGCAGCTGCGCCTGACCATCGAGACGATCAAGGAGCGCCAGGAAAGCGAATTGATCAACAATCCCGACTACGGCCTGCTGGCCAGCGTGCACGACGACCAGCGCATCTTTACCCTGACGGGCGCGCCCACGCCGGACGATCTCGACGAACTGCTGACGAAAGTGTGGAAGGAGCCGGGCTTCTTCCTCGCCCATCCGCTGGCGATTGCCGCCTTTGGCCGCGAATGCACGCGCCGCGGCGTGCCGCCGCCCACCGTCAGCCTGTTCGGCTCCCAGTTCTTGACGTGGCGCGGCGTGCCGCTGGTGCCGTCCGACAAACTGCCGATCGAAGACGGCAAGACGAAGATCATCCTGCTGCGCGCGGGCGAACAGCGGCAAGGCGTGATCGGCCTGTTCCAGCCTGGCCTGGCGGGTGAGCAAAGCCCGGGCCTGTCCGTGCGGTTCATGGGCATCAACCGCCACGCGATTTCGTCCTACCTGATTTCGCTGTATTGCTCGCTGGCCGTGCTGACCGACGATGCGCTGGCCGTACTGGAAGACGTGGAGATCGGTAAATACCATGACTACCCAGACACCTACAAGTGATGGCGCGGCGGGCTTGCCTGCCGTCCCATTCTTACCTGACGAAGCGACCCTGAACCGCCTGGCCGGGGAATTCTTTGCCCGTTTGCCCGGGTTGGCCCCCGCGTTGGACAAGTCGCCCAGCCTCGGTGGTTCCGGCAGCGTGCTCGATGCGGCGCCCCGCTATGTGAACCGTCCGCCGCCGCAGCCCGGCCCGTCGTTTGCCGCCATCGCCCCCGGCGTGGCGACGGCGCAAGTGCCGCCCGTGACGGCGCCACTGGAAGCACCGATTGCGCCGGCGCCCGCCTCCGTGCCGACGCCGCGCTTGTCGGCGATCAATGCGCCCGGTGCGCCATCGCCGTATTATTTTATCGGTGGCGCACATGGTTATCCGGCGTCGCATGGCAAGCTCGATGGCCTGGCGCAGCAGGGGCTGGGACAATCGGTCCCCGATGACTTAAGAGGGCTGTTTGCCACGCCACAGCAGGCACCCGCGCGCCAGCTGTCCGTGACGCCGTCAACCAGCCAGCCCGCGTTCTATTTCCAGACCGAGCTGCCTGCGCAGTCAGCGGGGACCAAGCCGGGCCACGGGCAAACGCCCGCGCCGTTCGACGTGCATGCCGTGCGGCGCGACTTTCCCGTGCTGGCCGAACGGGTCAACGGCAAGCCGCTGGCCTGGTTCGACAATGCGGCCACCACGCACAAGCCGCAGTCGGTGATCGACCGCGTGTCGTATTTCTATGCGCACGAGAATTCGAACATCCACCGCGCCGCCCACGCGCTGGCGGCGCGCGCCAGCGATGCGTACGAGGCGGCAAGGGCCAAGGTGGCGAACTTTCTGGGCGCCGCCTCGGCCAATGAAATCATCTTCGTGCGCGGCGCCACGGAAGGCATCAATTTGATCGCCAACACGTTCGGCCGCAAGTACATCGGCAGCGGCGACGAGATCATCGTCTCGCAGCTCGAACACCATGCCAATATCGTGCCGTGGCAGCAGCTGGCGGCGGAAAAGGGCGCCACACTGCGCGTGATTCCCGTCGATGACAGCGGCCAGATCATCGTCGACGAGTTCCGCAAGCTGCTCAACGGGCGCACGAAACTGGTATCGGTGACGCAGGTGTCGAATGCGCTGGGCACCGTCACGCCCGTGGCGCAGATTATCGCGCTGGCGCATGCGGCCGGCGTGCGCGTGCTGGTCGACGGGGCGCAAGCCGTGTCGCATTTGCGCGTGGACGTGCAGGCGCTCGGCGCCGATTTCTATGTGTTCTCGGGGCATAAGGTGTTCGGCCCGACGGGCATCGGCGCCGTGTATGGCAAGGCGGACTTGCTCGAGCAATTGCCGCCGTGGCAGGGCGGCGGCAACATGATCGCCGACGTGACGTTCGAGCGCACCGTCTACCAGGGCGTGCCGAACCGTTTCGAGGCGGGCACGGGCAATATCGCCGATGCCGTGGGACTGGGCGCGGCCCTCGATTACGTGCAGCGCATCGGCCTGGAGAACATCGCCGCCTACGAGCACGCGCTGCTGGAATACGCCACGCACCAGTTGCAAGCGATTCCCGGCGTGCGCCTGATCGGCACGGCGTTCGAGAAGGCCAGCGTGGCGTCGTTCGTGCTGGCCGGCTACGAGCCGGCGGAAGTGGGGCGCGCCCTGAACGACGAGGGCATCGCCGTGCGCTCGGGCCACCATTGCGCCCAGCCGATCCTGCGCCGCTTCGGCGTGGAAGCGACCGTGCGGCCATCGTTCGCCTTCTACAATACGTATGAGGAAATCGACCGCATGATCGTCGTGGTGCAACGCCTGGCGGGCGCGCGCCGCTGATATTGCCAGCTTGTCAATATGATGCCGCCCCGGCGCCAGCGGGGGCGGCATTGTTGCGTCAGATCACGGACTTTGCGCGCGGCTGGCTGGCGTCCGCAGGCTGGCGGTATAATTTATCCTTGGCAATATTCAAGCCGCGGCGCCGTGCCGCCGGCGCCCAAGGAGATATCCGGTGGAAGATCAACACAGCTCGCCCGAGCTTTTCCTGTTCCTGGCGTCGACCGTGCACGACATGAAAAACTCGATCAGCGTCGTCAGCGGCACGCTGGAATCCCTGCTGGCTGCCGAGCAGGCGAAAGACGCGCCCCAGGCCGACCCGGCCTACCTGCAGATGGCGCAGATGCTGTACCAGACCAAGCGCCTCAACGATAACCTGATCCAGCTGCTGGCCCTGTACAAGGAAGTGGGCAAGCCCGGCTACCCCTTCGACGTGCAGCCGCAACTGGTGGGCCAGGTCATCGACCAGGTGGTGGACCAGGAAAAGATCCTGCTGACGTCGAAAGGCATCGGCCTGGAGACGGTTTGCCCGCCGGAGCTGATCTGGACCCTCGATGAAGACCTGGTCATCGGCGTGCTGGCGCATGCCATCAACAACGCCATCCGCTATACGCAGGACACCATCCGCCTGTCGGTGCGCGAGGTCGATGGCTTGCTGGAGCTGCGCGTGGAAGACAATGGCGACGGCTATTCGCAAGCCTTGCTCGACGCGGGCAGCGCGGCCATGGATGGCATGGCCGCCGGCGTGAACTTTTCCACCAACAGCACGGGCCTGGGCCTGTATTTTTCCAGCGAAGTGGCGAAGATGCACAAGCACCGGGGGCAGGGCGGCAGCATCGCCCTGGAAAATGGCGGCGCCCTGGGCGGCGGCTGTTTCATCCTGCGCCTGCCCTGAGCGAGGACGCCATGACGACAGACAGCCACGCCACCGCCGCCGAAGCGGGCAGCACCGACTGGGCCGACAAGCATTATCTGCTGGTCGACGACTTCATCGGCATCCGCATCCTGCTGCGCGAATCGCTGCGCAACCTGGGCGCGCGCCATATCGACCAGGCGGCCAGCGGCGGCGAAGCCATGAAGCTGCTGGCCAAGACGCGCTACGACGTGGTGCTGTGCGATTACAACCTGGGTGAAGGCAAGAACGGCCAGCAAGTGCTGGAAGAGACGCGCGTGCGCAACCTGACGGCGCCATCGAGCGTGTGGCTGATGGTGTCGGCCGAAAAAAGCGTGGAATCGGTGATGGGCGCGGCCGAGCACCAGCCCGACGCTTACCTGATCAAGCCGATCACGGAAGGCGTGCTGCTGACGCGGCTGAACCGCGTGTGGCACAAGAAGCAGGTGTTCCGTGAAATCGACCAGGCCTGCATGGAAAAGGATTATCTGCGCGCCGCCAAATTGTGCGATGCGCAGATCGAAGTCAACAAGCTGCACGAGCTGGAATTGCTGCGCATGAAGGCGTCGTTGCTGCTGAAAAGCGGCGAGCCGGAAAAAGCCCGCGCCGTGTACGAAAAAGTGCTGGCCGAGCGCGACTACAGCTGGGCCAGGGCGGGGCTGGGCAAGATCCGCATGAATAACGGCGAACACGAGGCGGCGCGGCAGATCTTCCAGGGCGTCATCGTCGAAAACAAGTACTACATCGATGCCTACGACCAGATGGCCGTCGCCTACCAGCTGATGGGCCAGCACGAGGAAGCGTGCGGCGTGCTGGAAAAGGCGGCGCGCCTGTCGCCCAATTCCGTGCCGCGCCAGCGCAACCTGGGGCTCGCGGCGTTAAAGATCGGCAATGTCAGCATGGCGGAAAAGGCTTTTCGCAAATGTATTTCCATTGGGGAATTTTCCGTCATGAAGACGCCGGACGCCTACCTGGGCCTGGCGCGCGTGTGCGGATTGAAGAAGGATGCCAAGGAGGCGCTGCAGTGGCTGCTGCTGGCGCAGCGCGAATTCTCGCCCGAGCAGATCGGCTTGCGCGCGAAGATCACGGAAGGCATGGTGCACCACGAAACGGGCGATTACCGGCGCGCGCGCAAGTGCGGCGACGAGCTCGAAGCCATGCTGGCCGAGGACCCGGCGCGGCCCGAGAAAAATATCTGCATGGAGCTGGCGACCCTGCTGTTCGCCGTCGGCGTCAAGGATGCGCCGGCCGGCCTGCTGTGCTATGTAGTGAAGAACAACCACGACAACCAGGTGGTACAGGACGAAGTACAGAAAATCTTCGACAAGGCGAAGATGGGCGACGAAGGCACCAGCCTGATCATCGCCTCGCGCAAGGAAGCGTCGGACTTGATGAACAAGGGCGTGCTGCTGTGGAAGACGGACAAGCTCAACGAAGCCGTCGCCTGGATGCGCGCGGCGCGCGAAAAGCTGCCGAACAACCTGCGCATCCTGTTCAATTCCGCGCAAATCATCGTGTCTTTCCTGGAGCAGCGCGGTTACCAGGCGGAATTGGCGGCCGAAGCCATGGAAGTGTTGTTGTATGTAGACAAAATTGCACCAGGGCAGCAGCGCTTCGCGCAATTGATGGAGCAACTGGTGCAGCTGACGCCGCCGCCGGGGCCGGAAGCGGCCGTCGAGGTGGCGGAAAAAACGCCGCCGGTACCGGAAAAAGGGGGAAAATCCGTGCGCGAGCGTGCCGGATGATAAACTAGGGGCCAGCGTGGGTTCGCCCGTGCTTGAGTTGCTCTACAACAATAAGGAAGAAACTATGCGTGATGTGGTCAATGAAGTATACAAAAAAATGAAAGTTGGCGCCGTTGCCTGGGTACGCCCGGTCGCCGCCAAGGGAGACACGCTGGAAACATTCCAGTCTTCGTACGAGCACGCCAAGGCGCTGGCCGACGAAGGCCTGATCACGATCGGTGACGTAAAACGCCAGGCCGACAATCAGATCGAGGCGATCCGCATTCATCGTATCGCCTGATCATATCGCCAGCTTGACGTGCTAGGCCTTGCCTGGCGCTTTCGACTTGGGTGCCGCGCGCTTTGCCGGCGCCTTGCGCAGCGGGGCCTTGGCCTTGGCTGCCGTACCTGCTTCTGCCGGCTTGGCGGATTTGCCGGCCGCCGGCTTGGCCGTCGCTCCAGCCGCGCCACCGCCAAAACTGGCCGCTGCCGCGCTGGCGGCGTCGGGCGACATGGCTGCCGACACGGCCTGCTTGAACTGATCTTGTAACAAATTCCACCAAGCACTTGGATTGGCCAGCTGGGCTGCCGCGTGGCTGCCGGCATCGCCGGGCGCCGCCGCAGCCGGTTCCGGCGCGGGCACCGGCGCGGGAGCCGGTTTCGGTTCAGGTACAGGTGCGGCCTGCTGGAAAAACGCGGAAGCGTAGGGCACCGATTCAAACACGGTTTTCTCGCTGGCACCGGGCTGGGTGATGGCCGCCGCCAGGGATGCGCCCATCGATTTCAGGGTGGCGATGGTGCCGCGCTGCACTTCCAGTGCCTGGATACTGCCGCGCAGCATGCTGGTATTGAGGTTCAGCCAGGCTTCGACGGCTTTCAGGTCGTTGATTTTCTTGTCCAGCTCTTCCACCGACATGGTGGGCGCCGTGATGCCGGGTACGCCCATGCCGGGCACGCTCATGCTGCCCCACAGGTTCTTGACGAAGTCGAGGGTATCGGTCACAACTGCTGCGCCCGGCATTTGGGGCATTTGCGGGTTTGCCATGCGAAATCTCCTGGTAGGTGGATGTGCCTAGCGTAGCAGATATCAGCTTGCAACTGACGCAAAGCCGCCAACATTTTCTTACATAAAACAGCAGGAGTTGAGCACGGGCAAGAAGCGGGAAGCGGCGTGAAAGCGGTACACTACGGCCTATGATGCCTGACTCCTTCTTTTCGCCACCGCGCCGCCGCACCGTCATTTTTGTCGCGGTCATCGGCGCACTGCATTACGTGGCGCTGGAGTGGCTCACCTCGCGTGCCAGCATGGTGCCGCTGGGGCAGGATCATGCGCAGGTGGTCAGCATGGCATTGATCGCCGAGCCGCCCAGGCCCGTGCCGGTGACGCCGCCGCCGCCGCCCAAGCTGCGGCCCTTGCCCGAGCCCCGCTTGCCGCCGCCACCGCCGCCGACGGAGCTGCCGTCGAGCGAGTCGGCCCAGTTGACGGCGCCCGCCAGCGACGCGCCGGAAGGCCCGGTGACGCCCGCGGCACCGGCGGCCAGCGCGCCGGCCATCACGGCGCCTGCCCCGGCCGTGGCGGAAGCTCCCGCGCCGGCTCCCGCGCCGCCGCCACCGGCCGTCGAGCAGGCGCGGCGCTACAAGACGAATGCGCCAGCCTCGGCCCAGTTCGACCTGCACGTGGACCGGCGCGATGCGGACGGCACCAAGTGGCAGGGCGTGGCCGCCATGGCGTGGGACAACCGGGGCGATACGTATCAGCTGAAGCTGGAAGTGGGCTTGAGCATGCTGATCACGCGCATCAACCTGCTGGTGCTGACCAGCGAGGGCCTGATCGACGGCAGCGGCATCGTGCCCGTCACGGCCACGGAGAAACGCAAGGGCCGCGCGCAAACGGCCACGCATTTCAACCGCGACGCCAAGGCCATCACGTTTTCGGCCACGACGGCGACGGTGCCATGGCAGGAGGGGGCGCAGGACAAGGCCACGGTGCCGTTCCAGCTGGCCGCCATCGGCCGCGCCGACGTCAACCAGCTGGCCGGCAATATCGACATCCTCGTCGGCGAGGAAAAGGAAGCGACCGTGTTCCGCTTCCAGCTGGTGGGCGAGGAAGAACTCGAGACCAAAATGGGCCGCCTGGTGACCTGGCATTTGCGCCGGCCGCCGAAGCCGGGCACGTATTCGTCGCAGCTCGATATCTGGCTGGCGCCGTCCATGCAATGGTATCCGGTACAAATACGCAATACCGAAGCGAACGGGGCGCTGACCACGCAAACCGTGACCAATATCCGCGTCAATGACGCTACAGGAAAATAAATGACTACTTTGACCACGTTGAAACGCCTTTTGCTCGCCGGCCTGCTGGCCGCCACCTTCACTCCCGCCATGGCCGACGCTCCCCTCGAGCATCCGGCCATCAAGCGCCCGTACAAGCTGGTGCCATCGGCCGACCTCGTCTATTCGATCAAGGCCAAACAGCGCGGCATCGGGCTGTCCGGCGAATCGGTCAGCAACTGGCGCGTGGGCGACGGCAAGTATTCGCTGCTGGCCGAAACCAAGGCTGCCCTGTTCGGCAAGATCCTGGAGCAGCGCAGCGAAGGCACGGTCGACGATTTCGGCCTGGCGCCCGTTCAATTCGTGGAAAAGCGCTTCCGCAAGGATGCCGTGACGACCACCTTCAAGCGCGACAGCAAGACCATCGTCTTTGGCGAAGGCGATGAAACCTATCCGCTGAAAGGCGGCGAACAGGACCGCAACAGCGCCGTCTGGCAACTGGCCAGCGTGGCGCGCGCCGCGCCCGAGAAATTCGTCCCCGGCTCGGAATGGGCGTTTTTTGTCGCCGGCGCGCATGATGCCGAGCCGTGGACCTTCAAGGTGGTCAAGGAAGAGACGGTCGCCACGGGCATGGGGGAGGTCGCCGCCATCCACCTGGTCAAGGCGCCGCCGCCGGACAAGAAGGGCCAGCAAGTGGACCTGTGGCTGGCGCCGTCGCTGGAATGGTATCCCGTCAAGGTGACATTCGCCGATGCGGACGGTGGCGATTACGTCGAGCAAACCTTGCAGAAGATCGTCAAGAAGTAAGTGTTCACTAATGGTCCGGGGCCAGGCAGGCCATGTTCGGCCCCCCATTTCATCATCCTGGCCCGCTACCGTGCGCCGGTCGTGTTGCGCCGTGTCCGCACCGCCCCCTCCCACGCGCTAAATTGCATGTCAGAACTGATATACTGACGCCCCCGCCCCGCAGCGCTGCGTTAGCCCGCTGCGCCGCCCGCTGAACACTCATCCGGAAAAGAATGATTGATATAATGGCAAGTGCAGCCGTGGCTACGGATGCAAATCAGACAGAGCAGGAGCATCACGATTCCTTGCAGGCGCATTTCCAGCCCAATATTTCGGCCGATGAAATCGAGCAAGTATTTCACTTGAAACGGGCACAGCCCTTGCTGCAAGTGTTTACGGCCCTGTTCCACGGCGGTTTCGATGGCGTGCTGGTGCGTCTGCTGGTGTTGCGCGAGCTGGCGTCCGATGCAGCCACGTCCGCCTATACGCGCGCCGATATCAACACGAAACTGGCTTATCTGTTGCCGGAAAGCCTGGAAACGGTCTTGCTGCGCTTGCGCTCGAACCAGCTGCTGGCCTGGGATGCGCAGCAGGGCGTGTACCGCGTCACGCCCATGGCGCGCAATGTGCTGTCGGCCATCGACAGCCTGCTGGGCCTGGGCCAGACGGAAGACGAGGCGGAAATGGGCTTCCTGCTGTCGCAGGTGGCGGGCGCGCAAGCCGTCGGCGGCGTGTCGGTGGAACAACTGCAACATCTGCTGGGGCGGCTGGTCGACTTGACGGAAGAGTTCTCCGACGCGATCGCTTCCGGTTCCGAATTCCGGCTGCGCACGGCGCAGGCGAAGTGGAACATGGCTTGCGACTGGGTGGAAAAGGGTTCCGAGATCCTCGTGGCCATCACCTCCGATGAAAACGCGGACAGCGCCACGCACAAGGCGGCGCAGGCGATCGGCCGCGCGCAGAGTAAATTGCTCAACATGCAAGGCATGTTTTCGCGCGCCCTGAACCAGATCGAGCGCCAGCGGGTGCACCTGGGCCAGTCAGGCCTGTCGACCACGGACATCAAGCGCTGGCTTTTGCTGCACGACGACCTGGCCAGCCTGGCCGAAGGCGCCATAGACCAGCCCGTCGTGCCCCTGTTCTCCACGCCGGCCGAGATGATCGACGTGGCGGAAACGGAACTGCTGTCCGAACGGGCGGCAGGCGTCATCAACACGGGCCTGCCCAGCGGAGAGGACGCGCCCACCACCATCAGCGACGGTCCCGCCATGCAGCTTGAACTCGACGACTTGCTCGAACGCCTGTCGAACTTTGCCAGCCTGGGCAATTTCCCCAGCATCGGCGAAGAAGGGCCGAAATCGGTACCCGTGCAGGATTCGCTGCTGCCGGCCAGCTTTGCCGTGGCGTCGTACCGCGCCTCGATGCTGCCGCTGCTCGGCGACGTGTCCGAAGCGAGCTTGCAAGGCTCGACGGCCGAACTGGCCCGTTTGCCGATCACCTTTACACCGACCGACGAGATGGTCCAACTGTCCGACCCCCACGTGGCGGCCATGTCGATCGCCTCGCTTTCACTGAATGTTTCACTTGATTTAGATAGCGGCACAGCCGATGAATGACGATTCCCAAATCCTGATTGCGCGCCTGCTCACGCATCAAACCCTGCGCCGCGACGACAAGCTCGTCAAGCGCGTGCTGTCCGACGAGCTGTTCCGCGCCGAAATCGATGCGCGCCTGCTGGCCTGCGGCTTGAAGCTGCTCGACAATGTGTATGCCGATCATGTGACGCTGGCCCTGACGCGCACCATCGAGCCGAAGATCTTCGGCGCGCGCGACGTGTGGCAAAACAACAATTTTGGCCTGGCCCGCGATGGCGTGGCCTTGCTTGTGGTGCTGTGGGCGCAGATCATCCTGCCCAAGCGTGAACGCCAGGAAACGCACCAGCACGCCGATGATGATCAAAATGACATGTTTGGCACGGAAAAGCCCCTGCCGCGCGCGGAAGACGCGTCGATCGGCATTTCCTACAAGGCGCTGCTGTCCGACTTCGGCGACAAGCTGGGCAAGAAGACGCGCATGGACATGAACCTGGGCACCCTGGCCAAGCTGGGCTTCATCGAGCGGCGCGGCGACTTCATCCTGGAAGGCCCGCTGCTGGACCTGATGATGGATACCGACGTGCTCAAGGAACGCATCATCAACGGCGCCCTGGCCGACGTGTTCAAGCGCGCGCCGGCGCGCCTGGTGGCCGTCGACCTGGACGCTGACTTGTCCGCCGACCTGTCCGCAGACATCGGCGACCTGCCAGACGCGGGCGACGAGCCCGCGTCCGACCTTCCTCACTGAAAGCGCCCATGTTTCATATCAAATCACTTGAACTGGTGCACTGGGATTACTGGCAGCGCATCAAGAATATTCCGCTCGACGCGAAGATCATCACCATCGCGGGGCAGAACGGCTCGGGCAAGACCACCTTGCTCGACGCCTTGCGCACCCTGTTCGGCCTCGACTGCTCGATGGGCCGCACGTATAAACACTATGCGCGCCACTCGGGCCAGCAGACGGCCTGGCTGCGCGCCGTGGTCGACAACAAGAACGTGGGCAAGCAGCTGTCGAACCGCCCGTTCCGCAGCTCGGGCTTCTTCAGCGATGATGAAGTGACCCTGTTTTGCCAGATCCAGAAGAATGGCGGCGACTGGAAGCGCCAGTATCTGATGCGTCCGGGCAATGTGCAGATCGAGGACATCACGGATGCCAACGACTGGCTCGGCGTGGAAAACTACCGCAAGCGCCTGGCCAATGCGGGCCTGTCGCCGGCCATGTCGAAAGTGCTGGCGCTGGAGCAGGGCGAGACAGACAAACTGTGCGAATACGCGCCGCGCCAGCTGCTCGACCTGGTGTTCCAGGTCTTCGGCGACAAGGAAGTGCTCGATGCCTACGACGAAGCCAAGCGCCACCAGCGCGATACGGAAGTGGAGCTGAAACGCTTCGAAACGGAACTCGAAGCGTCGAAGACCAACCTGGAAGGCTTGCGCCTGCGCGTGGCCAATTACCACCAGTGGGAAGGTTTACATAAGGAACGCCGCAACCTGCTGGAAGAAGTGCTGCCCAGCCTGCAGTACCACGAAGCGCGCGAAAAGGCCGCCATTGCCAGCCGGCAATTGCGCGACGCGCGTAAACCGATGGCGCAGGCCGACCAGCAGCTGACGGATAAACGCAATGCGCTGGCCGCGCAGGCCAAGGCCCTGTCCGACGCGCAGATGAACGAAACCCTGCTGGAGCAGGAATCGATCGGCTTGCAGAGCCGTTTGTCCTTGATCAATGCCAAACTGAAACCGCTGGACAGCCTGCTGGAGCAGAAGGACCGTTTGCACAAGCTGGCGGCCGATTCGGGCAGCGATATCGCCGAGGTGGCGGCCCAGCTGGAACAGAAGGAAGCGCAATTGCTGCAGCAGCGCCAGCAGCGCGACGCCCTGTCGGCGCGCATCGCGGGCGAACAGGCAACGATTGCCGCGCTGCAAGGCAAGACGGCCATGCCGGAGCCGGACAATGTGCGCGGCATGCGCCGCGCGCTGCGCGACGCGGGGATTTCGCACGCCATGCTGTCGGACATCGTCGAAGTGACGGACAGCCGCTGGCAGGGCGCCGTCGAAGGCGTACTGGGCGGTTACGCCTCGGTGGTGCTGCTGGACAAGGCCAAGGATGCGGCCGCTGCCTATCGCCTGGCCGAGAAGGAACGCTACCGCCACTTCATCGTGCCCGACCTGGTCACGGCGCCTGTCGCGAAAGACGACAGCCTGCTGGCGGTGGTGAAATTTTCCGCGCCCGTGCCCAGCTGGCTGATCGAGCAGCTGTCGCGCATTGCACGCGTCGATTCCGTCGAAGCGGGCTTCAAGCTGGGCAACAATGAGGAATGGATCACGCCCGAGGCGTATCACCGCGAACGCCGCGGCGGCCGCTCCCTGTTCGTGGAAGCGTCGCGCTACCGCTTCGGCCAGGCTGGCCGCAGCGGCCGCCTGGAAGCGCTGCTGCGCTCCTTGCCGGGCCTGGAAGGCCAGGAAGACACCTTGACCCTGGCGATCTCGAAACTGGCGGCCGAAGTGGGCGCCCTGAAAGCGCGCATCGCCGGCGTCGACGCGGCCAAGGAACTCAGTGCGCGCCAGGAAGAATTCGCCGAAGCGCTGCGCAATTCGAAGCCGCTGAAGGAAGAGCGCCTGGAAGTGGGCGGCCGCCTGGGCGAGCTGCAAAACCTGACGAAGAACGCCACCGTGGCGCGCACGCGTGCCGATACCGTATGGCAAAACGCGCGCCTGGCCCTGTCCGAAGCGGAAGCGGGTTCGCGCCTTGGCTACAAGAAACAAATTGAACAGCGCGCCGAGCATGCGCGCGCCTTGCTGGCCTTGCGCCATGCGTGGCGCCATTTGCCGAAAAGCTGGCGCAGGCCCGCACGCCGCGCGGCCCTCGTGGCCGAGCACCAGAATGCGCACCAGGTCGATTTGCGCGTGGCCAGCCTGCAAAACAGCCTGGCGCGCGACGACTGGGAACTCGACGCCACCGTCATCGACCAGCACCACCGCCTGTCGGACCAGCTGCATGGCCGCCAGTCGGAAACGGACGAGCGCCGCTACCAGAACAACCGCGCCATCGAAGCGACGGGCAATGCCCGCGGCGCCTACATGGAGCGCTTGCGCTACACCATCAAGACCTACAGCAAGAATATCAAGGAGCTGGGCGAACTGGCCGGCATCGAAGTGCATGCCGACCCCGTGCGCCTGGAAAACGACGACGTGCAGCTGTCGCAGGCGGGCTTGCACGTGCGCTTCAAGTTCGACGGCAAGGGCGTCATCGGCATGAACGATGGCGAAGCGTCGGGCGGCCAGCAGGTCATGAAGTCGCTGGTGCTGCTGATCGGCTTGCTGAAATCGGAAGACGGTTCCGGCGGCTTCGTCTTCATCGACGAACCGTTTGCCCATTTGGATATCCGCAATATTCAACTGGTCGGCGAATTCCTGAAAAACACGGAAGCGCAATACCTGATGACGACGCCGTTGACGCACAACACGGATGTCTACGATCCATCGGAACTCACTTTGATCACGAGCAAGAAAAAGAAGGATACCCAATGGGCGCAACCGATTTTCGTACTGCAGCGCCGGGTCGAACCCGTGCCGGGCAAGGCCGCGTGATGGCCGTGCGCCAGTGCGTGATGGCCGCGGCCCTGTCATTGGCCATGGCCGGCGCGGCCATGGCCAATGACGGCATCGGTTCCGTCAGCGCCGGCGGCATTATCGTTGGCAAGACGGACGCCGTGGCCATGAAAAAGGAAGTGCTGACTGTCAGCACGGACTTGATCAAGGTCGAGTACGAGTTTCTCAACGAATCGCACAGCGACGTGGAAGAGACCATCATCTTCCCGCTGCCCGCCTACCAGGCCGGCTATCACCAGTCGCCCACGTACTACGGCCAGCCGCGGCAGTTCTCGATCGAGGTCGACGGCAAGCGTAAGGATTACCAGACTGTGCTGGTCGCCAAACTCGACGGCCGTGACGTGACGGCGCGCCTGGCGCAGCTGGGCCTGTCGGATGCGCAAGTGGCTTATTTCCCGTCGTTCAGCCCGTTCGAAAAAAAGGTGGCGGCCTTGAACGCCGCGCAGAAAAAAGCCATGATCGCCGAAGGCTTGCTGGCCAAGCTGTCCGAAGATGAAGAATGGGTGCCGGCCTGGTCCGTGACGGTGGTCTACCAGTGGCGGCAGACATTCCCTGCAGGTAAGACGGTGCGCGTGCGCCATCAATATGCCCCCTTTGTGGCCGCCGGCCCCGGCGCCTCCTACTTGGGCGAAGGCAAGGAATTTGAACAAAAATATTGCGGCGACAAGGCTTTCTACAAGACGTGGAACCGCCTGGCGGCGCAACAGGGCGAGGGCGGCTTCGTCAATGCCAAGTGGGTCTCGTACATCCTGAAGACGGGCAACACCTGGAAGAATGGCATCGAGGACTTCACCTTGAACCTGGTCAAGGGCAAGCCGGACGAGCTGATCAGCTTGTGCTTCCCCGGCACGTTCAGCAAGATCAATCCCACCACCTTGCAAGTCAAACTGCGCAACTTCCGCCCACAGCAGGATCTGAACGTGTATTTCGGCAATGTCGAGGGTGGCAGCGAGAATACGGGCGAGGCGCCTGCGTTGCGCCCCAATTACTTACTGAAGAAATAGAAAGACAGCGTCATGCCCACTCCGCTTCTCCCCCGCCGTCTGCGTAGCCTGCTCTTGGGCGCGCTGCTTGCCGCACCCGCCGCCTGGGCCGACAGCTACAGCGATTTCCAGAAAGCCAGCGGCCAGCTGGAAGCGCTGATGGCCAAGGCGACGCCGCAGGCCGGCTTGCCGCGCCTGGGCGACCCTGGCGTGGCGCAGCTGTTTGCGCAGATCGCCGACGGTCCGCGCCTGTTCCAGGCTCCCGTCGCCGCGCTGCAGGACGTGAACCAGAGCGTGGCCGTGTGCGAAAAGGCCATGCGTCTGGGAAAAACATACTATGCGTTTGGCCTGGAACGGCCGTTGCCGCTGTCCGGCGCCGAATTGCAGCAGGCGCGCAAGGAACAAGTGACGCGGAACCTGGCCAATTACGGCGATGAAATGAGCAGCTTGTTTGCTTTCAGCATGCATTGCCATGGCCATTTGATCGGACTGATGGAGCAGGAATTCAGCGCCCAGCCGGCCGATGCGGTGAGCGGGCCAGAGCGTCTGCGCGCGCGGGCGTTCAGCAAGAACACGGCCATTGTTTTCACGAGCGTGGTGCAGTTCGTGCAGGTGCCGTTCTGGAGCGTGGCACAAAAGAAGGTCATGCTGGAAGCGGCGGCGCAGCACGCCACGGCGAATGCCAATCTGATGGCGCCGCCCTTGCGCGAACGCCTGCTGACCAGCCTGGCCGATGCGGACAAGGACCTCGATCCCGCCCTGGCGCCGGCGCTGGCGACGATACGCCAGGCGCTGTCGGCGACCAGTTGCGAAGGCCTGTGCCAGTACTACTGACCCGGTTTACTCTGCGGTTTGCAGGGGCTTGTTGGGGTGGGGGGAGCGCACCAGGCCCCACGCACAAAAG
>NZ_JBXAKW010000002.1:660293-770807 GCF_058798815.1 Janthinobacterium sp. GW822-FHT07A03
TTCTTCTTTTTTTTCTTTTGTTTTTTGGGGTTTTTTTTTCCCCTGCCCCCCCCCCACCAGGCCCCACGCATACACGGCGTAGTAGCCGATGACGAGGCCGTAGGCGGCCATGGTCAGCGGGCTCTGGCCGAACGGCGGCGGCGGCACGGGCACGTCCAGGCGCGTGTTCAGGTAGATTTCCATGCCGCGGTACAGCAAGCGGGCGATGAACAGCATCGTGATGGCCAGGCCCAGATAGCGGTGCTGGGTAAAAAAGAAATCCTTGCCGACTTGCTCGAAGCGCGTCAGCTTCAAGCCCAGCACACCCAGCCAGCCGCCGGCCAGCGCGGCCGCGCCAAGGCTGGACAGCGGCAGCAGCTCGAATTTCGTCGTCGTCGCCAGGAACAGCAGCAGCGCGGGAAAGGCGATCGCCACGCTCCAGTGCCGCCACAGCTGCGACTTCTGGCGCGCCACCAGTTTCTTCAGGCGCGAATAGATGCGCCAGACCAGCAGCGGGACCAGGAACAGCAGGGCGAGGGTAGTGGTTTCCATGTAGGCAATCGGGTGCGGGTAAAACAGCGATTGTAAGCCAGATGGGGGCGGGCGGCGATGCTTGTCAAACAGCAAAAGTTGCTGGTTGACATTTACTTGGCATGAACGCACTATGCCCTGTCACAAAGCGCCGCCATGAGCGGTGCGGTGCGCTCGCTGCCTGTCATCACCTTCATACACTGGAGTTCCATGTCTACTCGTTTGCCTTTGCTGCCCCTCACTGTCGGCCTGATGGCCTCGTCTTCCCTTGCCATGGCGCAAGATGGCGCTTATCAAGCCCCGCCAGCGCCCCTGCAAGCCATCGTCGATGCGCCGCGCGCGCCGACCCTGAGCCTGAGCCCGAAACGCAACCTGGCCGCCGTGCTGCCCACGCCATCCTTGCCCAGCATCAGCGAAGTGGCGCAGCCGGAACTGAAGCTGGCGGGCTTGCGCATCAATCCGCGCACGTATTCGGCCAGCCGCTTCAGTTTCCACACGGGTCTGGGCTTGCTCGACATCGATACGCAGAAGGAAATCAAGGTCAGCGGCTTGCCCGCGGCGCCCCGCATCGCCGACCTGGCCTGGTCGCCCGACCAGCGCTACCTGGCGTTTACGCACGTCGCCTTTGCCGATCCCGCCAGGGGCGTGAAGGAGTCGGGCGTGGAACTGTGGCTGCTCGACGTGCAGACGAAAGCGGCGCGCAAGCTGTCCAGCACCCCCCTGTCGGCCGTGTATGGCCGCGGCTTTTCCTGGATGCCAGACAGCAAGACCTTGCTGGTGCAGCTGAAACCGGCCAAGCTGGGCGCGGCGCCCGTGCAGAGCGGCATCCCGACGGGCCCGTCCATCCAGGACAGCGTGCCGGGCGGCGGCGTCAAGCAATTGCGCACCTATCCCGATTTGCTGAAAAACGAACAGGATGCGCAGCTGTTCGAACACTACATCACCGTGCAGCTGGCCTTGCTGGACGTGGCGGGCAAGCAGCGCCTGGTCGGCCAGCCGGGCCAGTTCTCGCGCGTGTCGGCCTCGCCCGATGGCAAGCACCTGCTGACGACCAGCCTCGTGCGTCCATACTCCTACATCGTGCCGGCGCACGACTTCGGCCACAAGATCGACGTGCGCGACCTGAATGGCAAGGTGGAACACGCGGTGGCGGCCCTGCCGCTGGAAGAAGGCTTGCCGCCGGGCAATGATGCCGTGTCCGCCGGCGTGCGCTCCGTCAGCTGGCGCGTCGATGCGCCCGCCACCCTGGTGTGGGCCGAAGCGCAGGACGGCGGCGATCCGGCCAAGGCGGCCGAAATCCGCGACATCGTCTACACGCAGGCGGCGCCGTTTACCAACAAACCGGCCGTGCTGGCCAGGCTCGGTTCGCGCTACGCGGGCGTGGCCTGGGGCCGCGGCGACCTGGCCCTGCTCAGCGAAGCGTGGTACAAGACGCGCGCCGTCAAGCAGTGGCGCATTGCGCCAGATCAACCCGCCACCCCGGCCGACCTCGTGTACGCGGGATCGTTCGAGGACCGCTACAACGATCCGGGCCAGCCCGTCATGCGCGCGGACGCGGCCGGCTTGCCGCGTTTGCTCATCGCTGCTGACGGCTCCATCCTGCTCGACGGCCAGGGCGCATCGAAGGATGGCGACCGGCCATTCATCGACCGCCTGAACCTGGCGACGAAACAGAAGGAGCGTCTGTTCCAGAGCGCCGCGCCCTACTATGAAAACGTGGTGGCCGTGCTGGACGAGGAGGGCAGCCGTCTGCTGTCGACGCGCGAATCGCCGACCGAGCAGCCGAATTATTACGTGCGCAACCTGAAACAGCAGGGCGCGGCGCAGCTGACGGCCCTCACGCATTTTCCCCATCCGCTGCCGCAACTGAAGGACGTGCAGAAAGAGCTGATCCGCTACAAGCGCGCCGACGGCGTGGACTTGACGGCGACATTGATGCTGCCGCCGAACTATGACGTCAAGCGCGACGGCCCGCTGCCGACCCTGATGTGGGCGTATCCGCAGGAATTCAAGACGGCCAGCGCCGCCAGCCAGACCAAGGGCTCGCCGTACAAATTCAATGCCGTCAGCTACTGGGGCCCGGCCGCCTTCCTGTCCATGGGCTACGCCGTGCTCGACAATCCATCGTTCCCCATCGTCGGCAATGGCGAGCAGGAGCCGAACGACACCTATCTGCCGCAGCTGGCGGCCGATGCCGAGGCGGCCGTCGAGGAAGTGGTCAAGCGGGGCGTGTCGGACCGCAACCGCATCGCCATCGGCGGCCACTCGTATGGCGCCTTCATGACGGGCAACCTGCTGGCGCACACGCGGCTGTTCCGCGCCGGCATCGCCCGCAGCGGCGCCTACAACCGCACCCTGACGCCATTCGGCTTCCAGGCGGAAGAGCGCCCGTTCTGGCAGGCGCCGGCCGTCTACCAGACCATGTCGCCGTTTAATTACGCGGACAAGATCAAGGATGCGCTGCTGATGATCCATGGCGAGCAGGACAACAACTCGGGTACTTTCCCCATCCAGAGCGAGCGCATGTTCCAGGCCGTCAAGGGGCTGGGCGGCACGGCGCGCCTGGTGATGCTGCCGAACGAGAGCCATGGCTACCGCGCGCGCGAATCGATCATGCAGATGCTGTATGAAAGCAACAACTGGCTGGAGAAATATGTGAAGAACGCGGCGCCGCCAGCCGCCGACGTCAAGCCGGCAGGCAAATAAGGGCAGCGGCGCGCATCTCGTGGTATGGTCTTCCTTTGTCTGCAGGGAGGCCAGCCATGACCGTCATCCACGCCCACCGCGCGCCCGACCCGGCGCCCGTCGATGAACCCATGCCGGCGCCGGAGCCGCAAGAAGCGCCCGGGCGCCACCCGGGGCCCGTGCACCCGGTGCCGCAGGACGATCCCGTGCCGCACCCGCATCCCAGTTAATCTCCTCAAGAAAGGCTGTTTTAGATGGCAATTGTCAAGGAAGTCTACACACGCAAAGTCAGCGGAGAATCGTTCGACTATGAACTCGATTACACCCAGGGCGCGGACGTGGCCTGGATTGCGCGCGTGTATCACGACGGCGTGCTGAAAGGCTCGCCGCACGGCGCGCTGACGGCCAACGTGCTGTCCGGCCCCGCGCTGGAGCAATACCTGCGCGCGTATGTCGAAGGCATGATCGAGCGGGGGCTCGACGTGGCCGAGTAAGATCGCCTTTGCGGCAGATCAAGGAAAAGGGCGCCGAGGCGCCCTTTGTTGTTTCTGATAGTGTTGTCGGATTACGCGGCTGCGCCGCTAATCCGACCTACGCGTATGCACATGGGCCGTAGGTCGGATTAGCGAGGCAACGCCACGCGTAATCCGACAACATTGTTGGCCGCCAATCTAATCAAATGCCCAGGTGTACAACACATCCAGCGCATTGTTCGTGCCGGTCTGGAATTGCAGGGTGATGCGGCGGTTCAGTTTATAACGCAGCTTGACCAGGCTCGTCGCCGTGCTCGTGCCTTGCTCGAACGTCAGGTAGGCGCGCGACGACAGCCGCTTGCCGACGGTGACGACCGTGCTTTCCAGCCCTTGCGCCTGCGACAGGCCCACTTCGTCCAGGCCCAGCGAATTGGCCAGCTTGCCCTGCAAGCCGCCGCCGGAGCCGCCGAAGAGGGCGCCTGCGGCCGTCGTCAGCAGGGCCATTTCATCGCCGGCCGCCGTTTCCGCGCCGTGGCCCAGGATCAGCCAGGCCAGCTTGTCGCTGTCCGACACACTGGGCGTGGACACCAGCTTGGCCGTCGGCGCCTGCGCCGTGCCGCGCACTTCCACGCCCGCTTCCACGTTCGTTTCCGACAGCGCCTCGCCTTCCGGCCGCTTGCGCACGGCCAGGATGTTCAGCGACGGGTTGTCGTAGGCGCCCGTGAAGGCGATCAGGCCCCGCTCGATCGACAGTTTCTGCCCGTAGGCCGCGTATTGACCTGTGACAACCTTGATGCTGCCCGTCACGCGCGGCGCGGCGCGGTTGATGACTCTGGCGCGCACATTGCCGGCCAGATCCGCGTCGAGCCCCATGCCGCGCAGGTGGAAAGCGTTGCCCAGGTCAAACTCGAGGTCGATATTCAGGGGCAGCGAAGGCGCTTCCTTGCTGCCCTTGACTTCCTTGCCCAGCACCACCACGTCGCTGCTTTGCGTGGGCGTATCCTGCGGCGCCAGTTCGATCAGCGCGCGGTTGGCCTTGAACTTGCCTTCGAAGCTGAAGCGCTTGTCGTTGCGCACCAGGGTGCTGTTGCCGGACAGCACCAAAGTGCGGTCCGGACGCGACAGCGCCTGCAGGCGGTCGGCCATCAGCTTCAGTTCCAGGCTCGCTTCGCCATTTGCAAAGCGCACCCAGCCATCTGCCTGCACCTTGCCGTCGCCGCCGTCAAAGCTCAAACGCTGCAATTGCAGCTGATCGCCGGCCAGCTTGGCTTGCAGCACGCCATTGCGCAATTTCAAGCCCTGGTCGGCCCAGTTCACCAGCAGCTTGCTGCCGTTGATGTCGCCATTCAATTGCGGCGCGCCGATGGTGCCGCTGCCGGACAGGGCCACCTTCAAGGCGCCGCCCAGCTCCAGGCCCGGCTGGCCCGTCAGCGGCGCCAGCCAGGCCAGCGAATCGATATTCGTGGTGCCCGTCAGGGAGAGGGCGCTGTCGTTGCTGATGCGCCCGCTCAACATTTGCACGGTGGCATTGATATCGCTCTGGCCCGCGCGCGCGCCATCGAGTTTCACGGCCAGGCGCAGCTGCTGGTTGGCGACATCCACGCGGGCATCGAAGGTGCGCAAGCCCAGCGCCAGCGGCTGTTCCACACCCACCGTCACGTCGCCTTTTTCGCGGTAGATGTGCAGCATGCCCGCCAGCGAGGGATCTTTCTGTTTCGCCGTCGGCACCTGCATGTCGAGCGACCATTGCGCGCCCAGGGTCAGGTCGCTGCGCGCATTGGCTTGCAGCGAGGGAATGACCTGCGCCAGATAGGTCAGGGCCACGCCGGCCGCCTGGCCGGAACTGGTCCAGCGGGGGCCGTTCTTGACCAGGTTTTGCATGGTGATGCTGCCTGCCGGCAATTTGATGACGGTGTTGCCCACGCTGATCTGTTCCGGCTGGCCCAGGCCCGCCACGCCGCTGCCGGCCGGTCCCGCCACTTTCACGGGCACGGGCGCTTGCAGCACGAGCGCGTAGCGGCCCTTGTTTTGCAGGCTGTCGATGCTGCCCGTCCAGGCGGCGCCGCTCTGGCTGCCGCGGATTTGCACTGTGGCATCGAAATCGTCATTGCGCGCCGTCAAACTCACCGTATGGCTGCCGCGCGTGCCCGTCGTGCCCAGGCGGGCGCTGGCCAGCTTGAAGGTGGGCGTGCTGTAGCCCGTGATCTCCAGGCTGCTGACCATGGGGTCGAGCGCGCCCTGGCCGGCACCCACGCTGGCGCTGCCTTTCACGGCTTTCAATTGCTGGTCGCCAAAGAAGGTCAGATCCTTGCCATCGAGCGTCAGTTGCGCGGCGGGCGCGTCCATCTTGCCCGAGACGGAACCGGCCGCATGCAGCACGCCGGCAAACTTGGGACCCAGGGTCGACAGTTGCGGCGCATCGAGCTTCCACGTCAGCTGGTCCGTGGCGCCGCCCAGCGCGCCCTTGGCCAGCAGGCTGTTCGGCCCCAGGCGCAATTCCGTATCCACGCTGTCGATGCGTTTCGCGTTGGCCGACAGCTTGGCATAGCCGGCCAGCGGCGCGTTTTGCAAAGTCGATTCGCGCAGGGCCAGGTTGAGGGCCACTTGCCAGTCGCTCGTCAAGCGTCCGCTGCCGTTGAAATCCGCATTGACGTTGCCGTTGGGCAGTGATGCGCCAAACGCGGCCGGGTTGATCTTTTGCAAGGAACCCGTCATTTTCAATTCCGCCTGCTGCTTCGGACCCGTCAAGCCCACTTCGCCGCTGGCGTGGATGGCGCTGTCGGGTGCGGGGCGCTTGCCGCTGGTGAGGCCCAGCCCTTTCGCGTCGGCCACAAAGCTCGTGCGCGGCTGCTGCATCGTGCCCTGCACCACGCCGCTGGCCAGCACCGTGCCCAGCAAGTCGCCCTGCAGGGCGGACAGCTGGCGCGCATCGACGTTCCAGTTCAGCTTTTCGCCGGCGCCGCCAAAGTTGCCCTTGGCCGTCACGTTATTCTTGCCCAGCGCCAACTGCACGTCGATGCCGCTGAAATGGGCCGCATCGGCCGTCAGCTTGCCCTTGCCGGACAGGGGCTGGTCGAGCAGCTTGCTGGGGCGCACGGTAAAGTCCGCATTCGCCAGCCACTTGGGGGCCACGTGGCCATTGGCGCGCACGTCGAGGTTCAGGTCGGCCACGGGGAAGGCGCCGAAGTCGGCGGGATTGAGGCGGCTGGTGCTGGCCACGGCCTTGAACGGTTGCTCATCCTTCAGGCTGATCTGGCCCGTCGTGTTGACGCTGCTCTTGCCTGCCTGCAAGGTTGCCTTGCGCAATTGCACCAGGGAATCGGCCAGCGTGGCTTCCACGTCCAGGCGCAGTTTCGCTTCGCCGAGCTTGGCGCGCAGGGTTTGCGTCTTGCCGTCGCTGTCGAGCACGATGTCACCGACGATCTTGGTGCTGTTGATGCTGCTGTAGATGTGCTGCAAGTCGATCTTGTCCGTGTGCAAGGTCAATTGCGCATTGCCGATGGGACCATCGACGGCGTCGCGGTTGAGCTTGCCGCCACCCGTGAACTTGCCCGCGTTGCCGAAATCGATGATGGCCGACTCCAAAGTCGTGGCCGTCAGGGTGCCGCCCAGGCGCGCCTCGAACTGGCGCAGCGGCAGCTTTTGCTGGTCGATGGGGCCAGGCGTGGCGTGGTTGAGGATGGCCAGCTTGCCCGACACGGTTTGCTTCGTCGGCCGGGTATCGATGGCGGCATCGAGTTCCAGGCTCAGGTCCGCCTGCGGCAGGGTAGCGTCGAACTTGCCCGGATTGATGTTGCGGCCACGGATGCTGGCCGAGTGCAGGATGATGACGGGGTCGAACGGCGCCAGCGCCAGCTGGGCGTCGGCCGTGGCCGCGCCCGCGCTGCCCTTGGCCGTGACGTTCAGCACGTTCAGGTCGCCGCCCAGCTGCAGCGCCAGGGCGGCTGGTTTTTCGCCGGCGGCAGGGTTGATCTGCGTCAAGCCCGCCTTGCCGCTGAGCTTGAACGGCTGCGTGGCGGCGATGGTCGCGCTGGCCGTGGCCTGGCCGAACGGCGTGACGGCCGAGGCGTCTTCCAGCTGCCATTGCGACTTGTCGCCCGACAAGGTGAAATGGATCTTTTCAAATACCGTGTTGCCGCCCGCGCTGACGAGGGTCACCTTGTCCAGGCGCGCGTCGGCAATGCCGATCTTGAACGGCGAGGCCAGGCTGGCGGGCATGGTCGACGGTTCCTCGGACGGCGCCGTGCTTTCCACGGCCAGGCTGGCCACGTGCAGTTCGCTGATGGCGATGCCTTCCGAGAAGAACTGGAATGGCGACCAGTTGATGTCGATGTTGTCGGCCGTGATGTGCTGCGTCTTGCTACGGTAGCTGACGTGGCCCAGGTGCATGCGGTTGTACAGCGAGCCGGACACGCCCGACACCGCGATGTCGCCGCCGCTGGCGCTGGCCACTTTTTGCACCAGCATCTGCAAGGTCGATTCGCGGCCCAGGAACCAGAAGGCGCCGCCCAGCAGCACGGCCAGGCTGGCGACGGTGATCGCCACATAGCGGGGCCAGCGGCGGCCCTTTTTCGCCGGCGGTGGCGGCGCGGCGCCGTTGGGGGACTCGGTAGAAATATCGGACATCAGAAAGTGAATCCCAGAGAAAAGTGCAAACGGTAGGCGTGGACGGCGTGGCCATACGCCACGTCGACATTGATGGGGCCGACGGGGCTCTTGTAGCGCCCGCCCAGGCCATAGCCCGATTTCGGCGTCATGGCCGCTTTCACCGTGTCGGCCGCGTTGCCGGCGTCATAGAAGGCGGCAATCGCCCATTTCGGCTTGAACCAGTACTGGTATTCGGCGCTGCCGGTGAGCATGTAGCGCCCGCCGATGGTGGCGTCGCCTTCCTTCACGCCCAGTTCCTGGTAGCCATAGCCGCGCACCGACTGGTCGCCGCCCGCGCGGAACAGGTAGACGGCCGGCACGCCGCGTTTTTCCTTCGAGCCCAGCGCGCCCATTTCGCCGCGCACGATCAGCTCGCCTTTTTCACCGAGCGGACGGTAATACACGGCCTTGCCGGCCACGCGCACGAAGCGCTCGTCCGTCAGCACGGGCAGCAGGGCGCCGCCCACCTGGGCATTGATGACATAGCCCTTGGTGGGGAACAGCAGGCTGTCGAGGCTGCGCTTGGTGATGGCATAGGTCAGCGGCAAGCTCTTGCTGCGCGTCTGTTCCAGGCCCACCACCGTCTTGTCTTCGCTGAGGAACTCGAACGTCAGGCTGCGCTCGAGGTTGGTGCCGCCCCAGTTGCGCTTGGCCGAGATGGTGGTGACGGCCGTGATTTCGTTGGAAATGTCGCTGCGCTCGAACGAGGCGCCCGCGCTGTCGTTGTAGCCGCGTTCGGTTGTCGGAAAGTAGAAATTGGCGTGCGCCGCCTGTTTCTTCGTTTCCATGGTGAGCGCGCTCTTGAAGCGCGTGCCCCATACGTTCAGGTTGTCATAGTTGAGCTGGGCGCGATTCCCCGTATTCGTACTGAAACCGAGACCGGCGCTGACGTTCTGCTGCTTGTTTTCCGTCACGCGCACCACCAGCGGCAGCTGCGGCGCGGGGCCGCGGTTGGCGGGCCTGGCTTCTGGCGCGGCGCCGGCGGCATTGGCTTGCTGGCTTTCCTGGCCTGCCTCGATCTGCTCGTTGAGGATGCTGCTCATGTCGGCACTGACTTCCACGCTGGCAAAGTAGCCCGTGTCCTGCAGGCGCGCCTGGAACGATTGCAGCGCCGATTCGCTGTAATAGTCGCCCGGACGGATCTTGTCGAGGTTGCGGATGATGCTGGCATCGTAGCGCTTCAAGCCTTCGATGCGCAGCTCGCCGAAGCGCAGCTCGGGGCCGCTGTCGAGCACCACCAGCAGCGAGACCTTGTGCGTTTCCGGATCGACCACGGCTTGCGTATCGACCAGCTGGGCGCGCGGGTAGCGCGTCTGCACCACCTCGCGCAGCAGGGCGCGCTTGGCGGACTCCCATTCCGCCTGGCGAAACACGCTGCCCGTCTTCAGGGCCCAGCTGCGTTTCAGGGCTTCCGTATCGTAGGGTTCGGAAGCGGCCAGCGGCGGCGTGGGATCGAAGCCGCGCAATTCCAGCTCGACCTTGTCGATGGTCACCGGCTGGCCCGGGTCGACGTCGACGATGACGACGGGTTTGGCGCCCGTCGTATCGACGCGCACCGTGACGACGGGCGTGTAGTAGCCGGCCGTGGCGATGAGGTTTTTGGCTTGTTCGGGCGTATCGCGCACGAGGCGCTGCAATTGCTCGCGGTCCATGCGCGGGTTGCCGCGGAAGCGTTCCAGGTCCAGGTTTTTTTCCAGCAACTCATCGAGGTCGCCGGGCGCATTGACCTTGACCTCGTACTGCAGCGGGGCGGGCGCCGCTTCCGTGGCGGGGCTGTCCGCAACGGCGTCTTGCGTGCGTTCCTGCGTACCCTCCTGCGCGCCGGCGTGGGCGATGGGAAACAGCGAGATGACACTGCCGGCGGCCGCCAGTGTCAGTTGACCCATTGCTTTTGTCACTACTTGTGCCAAAATTCGTGGTCGTATCGCCTTGCCGGCAGCCGTATGCCGTATGGGTCGTGCAGAAAACATGGTGCTCCAGATGAGTAAATGCTGACTGCATGTTACCGGAATAGGTAAACTGATGGCGGACGAATAAGTATTTTTTGCACTGGGAATCCTGTTTTCCCGCGCACAATTGGAACAGAATCAAACTGAAAAGAAAGAAATTATGCTAGCAACGGACTCCGCACTGGTGCTCTTTAGCGGTGGACAAGATTCCACCACCTGCCTGGCCTGGGCTCTCAAGCACTATAGCCGCGTGGAAACCATCGGCTTTGACTATGGACAGCGCCATGCGATCGAGCTGACCGTGCGTCCTGGCGTGCTCGAGCAGATGCGCCGGCAGTCGCCCGAGTGGGACAGCCGCCTGGGCCAGGACCACATGATCGATTTGTCCCTGATCTCCGCCATTTCCGATACGGCCATGACGCAGAACGTCGAGATCGTCATGCAGGAAAACGGCTTGCCGAACACCTTCGTGCCTGGACGCAATTTGCTGTTCATGACGGTGGCCGCCACCGTGGCCTACCGCCGCGGCTTGACGGTGCTGGTGGGGGGCATGTGCGAGACGGATTTCTCCGGCTACCCGGATTGCCGCGACGACACGATGAAGGCGCTGCAAGTGGCCCTGAACCTGGGCATGAATACGCGATTGAAGCTGGAAACGCCGCTGATGTGGCTGGACAAGGCGCAAAGCTGGGACCTGGCGGAAGACCTGGGCGGCCAGCCGCTGGTCGACCTGATCCGCAGCGGTACGCACACCTGCTACCTGGGTGAGCGTGGCGAATTGCACGACTGGGGCTATGGCTGCGGCACTTGCCCCGCCTGCGCCCTGCGCGCGAACGGCTACCAGCAATACGCGGCGAGGAAGGCGGCGAAACCGGCCCTGAAATAAGCAGTTTGCGCCGTTTCTTCAAGCGGCGCGGCAGGGGGGGCGGCCATGCTGTGGCTTTTGCCACAGGAGAACCTTGCCATGACATTCCTCTTTGCCGCGCTGTACGGCCCCGTCTTCTGGGGCGGCTTCATCGGTGCCGCCAGTTGCCTGATTGCGGTGTGCCACTACTCTCTCTGGGTCTTGCCGCCCTTGCTGCTGCTGGCCCTGCTCACGTCCTTTCTTGCGGAACGTTATCTTCCCTACGATGGCGCGTGGAACCACGCGCACGGCGACGGCTGGCGCGACCTCGTGCACGCGCTCGTCAACGAGGCGCTGTACCTGTTGGGCCTGGCTGTTTTCCCCCTGCTGGCGGGGCACCTGGCGCTGGGCACAATCTGGCCGGGCCAGTTGCCGTTCGGGGCGCAGCTGCTGCTGGCCATCCTCATCGCCGACTGCGGCATTACTCTGGTGCATTACCTGAGCCACCATTATTACTTTCTGTGGAAACTGCATGCCGTGCACCACAGCGTGCGGCGCCTGTACGGATTCAATGGCTGGATGAAACACCCCTTGCACCTGCTGCTGGAAGCGGCGGGCGGTATGCTGCCCTTGTTGCTGCTGGGCATACCGGAGCCCGTCATGGCCGTGCTGGCGTTTGCCGTGGCAATCCAGCTGTTGCTGCAGCACGCGAATGTCGACATGCGCATGGGGCCGCTGCGCCACGTATTTGCCTGGGCGCCGATGCACCGTTTTCATCACATGAAATACGGCACGGCCGGCGACGTGAATTTCGGCCTGTTCTTTACCTGCTGGGACCGCCTGCTGGGCACCTGTTTCGACGCACCGGGCTACCGCATGCGGGGCGAGGACCTGGGCATCGGCAGCCGGCCCGATTACCCTGTCGCATATGGGGCGCAGTTGCTGGAACCGTTCTGCGCGGAAGAGGGCGTGCGCGCGCCTGAGCTGCCGGCTGGCTTGAAGCATGCGCTCAATCGAGCAGCGTGACCTTGAGCTGGCGCAAGCTGCGGTCGGCGCGTACGCCGAACAGGCTGCGCATGGTGCGCGAAAAATGCGCGGCATCGGCAAAGCCGGCGCCGTGGGCCGCGTCCGTCAAGGTACTGCCGAGCAAGATGAAACGGATCGCCAGGCGCAGGCGGCGCCACAGCACCAGCCGGCGCACGGGCAGGCCCAGCTGGGCGCTGAACAGACGTTCCAGCTGGCTCAGCGACAAATGCGCGGCCCCGGCCACGGCCGCCGCGCTGACCTTGCCCGATAGCAGCGCATCGACCTGCTCCAGCGCGCGCCGCAAGCGGGGATCGGGCAAGGGCTCGCGCGGCTGGGCCTGCAATGCGGCGGCGACATGCTCCAGCGTGGGCGCGCCAGCCTGGGCGGCGGCCGCCAGCAAGGCTGCGCCGCCCAGGCGCTGCGGCTCCGCATAGATGGTCAGCATGGGCGCCGGCGCGGCCACGATGGCGTGCGGGCGCAGGCTATCGACCAGCAAGTGCCGCGCCGTGTGGACGATGCCGTCGAGCTCGGCCGTGAAGGGCGCGCCCGTGCTCAGCATCAGCTGGTGCGCATAATGGGCGTGCCTGTCCGTGGCGCCCGCTGCGCCATGCAGGATGGCAAAGTCCGGCGCCAGCCATAGCGTTCCCTGCCAGCTGTCTTGCTGCAAATGCGGCTCCCTGGTGATGGATGACGGGGCGATCATAGCAGCGGGCGGGAGATTGTTTTCATGGCATCGAATTTTCCTGGAGTACATATCATTGCAACGATGAAATATGTGCTCTTTTTAATACAATATTCAGCATTGCAAGGGCGCCCGCTGTAACGTACTATCATTCTCATCGACTACCGATGGTAATCGTGCAGCCCGCTGCCAGCCATGTTGCTGGCCGTGTCGCGGTTTGATGTCGTTCTGCCTGTCAGCCTGCCATGCCTACACGCGCGTCTTCGTCGTGGTTTGCCCGGCCAGTGTCGCACTGGGCGGGGCCGCGCGCGCTGGCCGCGCTGGTGCTGGCGCTGTGCCTGGGACTGACGTATGGCGCCTGGCGTAATGCCCACGACGCCAGCGAACAGCAGGTGCAGGCCGATTTCGATTTCCGCGTGCGCGAACTGGTGAACAACATCGCCGGCCGCATGCAGACCTACATCCAGGTGCTGCACGGGGTGCAGGGACTGTATGCCAGTTCGCAGGAAGTCACGCGCAGCGAATTCCATGCCTATCTTGCGGTGCAGCAAGTCGACCGCCACTTTCCCGGCATCCACGGCATCGGTTACCTGCCGCTGTTGCCCGGCGCCGCCCTGGCGCGGCACGAGGCCAGCGTGCGCGCGGAGGGCTATCCCGGCTATGCCGTGCGTCCGCAGGGCCAGCGGGCCTGGCACGCGCCCATCACCTATCTGGAACCTTTGAGCGAGAGCAACCTGCTGGCCTTCGGTTATGACATCTGGTCCGAACCCGTGCGCCGCGCCGCGCTCGAGCAGGCGCGCGACACGGGCCTGGCCGCCATGACGGGCAAGATCCACCTGGTGCAGGATGGCGGCAGCGCCCAGGCGCATGGCTTCCTGGTCGTGCTGCCCGTGTACGACAATGGCTTGCCGCATGCCAGCGTGGAGCAGCGGCGCGCCGCCTTGCGCGCCTGGGTCTTTGCGCCGTTCCGCATGGGCGACCTGATGGCGGGCGTGGGCGGCGAGGGGGCGCGCCTGCTGGACCTGGAAATCTATGACGGCGCGCAACTGACCGAGGCGGCCCTGATGTATGACAGCCTGCCGGGCACCTTGTCGTCTGCCGCCTCGGACAGCCTGGTGTCGCTGCAGGCGATCACCATCGCCGGGCGCGCCTGGACCTTGCGCGTGCGCGCCATGCCGGGCTTCGATGGCGAGCTGCTGGCGCGGCCGCGCGTGGTGGCCTGGACCGGCTTGCTGGCCAGCATCGTGCTGGCGCTGGCGGCCTGGCTGCTGGCGGCGGGCCGCGCCCGTGCCCAGGCGGCGCTGGCGCGCTCGAGCGAGTTGACTGGCCAGCTGGAGCAGGGGCAGGCGAGCGTGCTGGCGATGGCCGAGGCGGCGCAGCGCAGCCAGGCCATGCTGCGCAGCATCCTCGATTCGACCATCGACGGCATTCTGGTCGACAACATCAACGGCCGCATCTTCACCTCGAACCGGCGCTTCCGCGACCTGTGGCAAGTGCCCGATGCGCTCGACTGGCAAGCCGATGGCGCGGCGCTGGTGCGCCATGTGGAAAGCCAGCTGGAGCAGGCGGCGCCTTTCCTCGGGGCACGCGCCCACGCGCCGCACGGCCACCGCGAGCGGCGCGACGTGCTGCACCTGCGCGATGGACGGGTGGTCGAGCAATATGTGCGCAGCATGCAGTTGGGCAATGAGCAGGCGCGCTTGTGGACGTTCCGCGATATCAGCGAGCGCAGCCAGATGGAGCGGCGCGAGCATACTCGGCGGCAAGTGCTGGAAATGCTGGCCACGGGCGCGCCGCTGGAGCGGGTGCTGGAAAGCGTGGTGCTCAGCGTGCAAGCGGACCATCCGGCCATGCTGTGCAGCATCTTGCTGCTCGATGAAAGCCGCCACCGCCTGGTGCTGGGCGCGGCGCCGAGCTTGCCCGCGTTCTTCAACCTGTCCAGCCATGGGCATGACCTCGACACCCTGCAGGGCGTGCATGGCATCGCCGCGCAAGCCGTGCGCGACGGCCAGCGCGTGATCGTCGGCGACCTGCATGCCGAGGCGCAGGAAACGATGGAACTGGCGTGCCGGGCCCAGCTGCAATCGTGCTGGGCCGAGCCCGTGCGTGGCGGCTCGGGCAAGCTGCTGGGCGTGCTGATGGCGTATCACCGCCAGCCCACCTTGCCGGGCGCGGCGCATCTGGCGCGGCTGAGCGAGGCGGCGCACCTGGCCGGCATGGCCATCGAGCAGGCGCAGGTGGCGCTGGCCCTGCGCGCCGGCGAAGCGCGCTTCCGCAGCCTGTACGACCATGCGCCCGTTGCCCTGTGGGAACAGGACTGGTCGGCCGTGCGCGCCGCGCTCGATGCTCTCGAGGAAGCGGGCGTGCGCGACCTCGGCGCCCATTTCCAGGCCAATCCGGACGCGCTGCAGCGGCTGGCGGGGCTGGTGCGCATCATCGATGCGAACGGCGCGGCGCTGGCGCAGGTGCGCGCCAACGAGGACGACCAGCGCCGCGGCGCGCTGAGCCTGGCACAGAATTTCGATGACAGCGCCTTGCCCCGTTTCGGCGATGCGCTGCTGGCGCTGGCTGGCGGCGCCCACCTGTACGAGTGCGAAAGCAGCTTTGTGCGTCTCGACGGCGCGGCGCGGCAAAATGAATTGAGCCTGCTGGTGATGCCCGGCCATGCGGACAGCCTGGACTTTGTCATGGTGTCCTCGCTCGATATCACCGAGCGCAAGCGCATGAACGCGGAACTGCTGCAGCTGGCCACCACGGATTTCCTGACCGGCTTGCCGAACCGGCGCCACTTCATGGCGTCGCTGGAAAACGAGCATGCCCGCTTGCAGCGCGAACTGGCCAGCTGCGCCAGCGTGCTGATGCTCGATATCGATCACTTCAAGCGCGTCAACGACGAGTATGGCCACGCCGTGGGCGATGCCGTGCTGCGTCATCTGGGCGCGCTGATGTGCCAGGCGCTGCGCAAGGTCGACGTGCCGGGCCGCGTGGGCGGCGAGGAATTCGCCATCTTGTTGCCGGGCACGGATTTGCCGGCGGCGGCCGTGTTTGCCGAACGGCTGCGCCGGCGCGTGGCGGAAAGTTCGCTGACCATCGATGGCGGCATAGTGCTCACCATCACGGTGAGCATCGGCATGGCCGCCATGGCCGGCACGGATGCCGATTGCGACGCCGTGCTGGCGCGCGCCGACGAGGCGCTGTACCGGGCCAAGCGGGGCGGGCGCAACCGCATCGAACAGAATGACGGCGGCAGCGACGGCGTGCTCAGCAAGTTCATGGCGCAGTGATTACAGGCTGTGCTGACGCGCTTGCGCCTGCTTGCGGTTGCGGCTGACGATCAGCCAGACGATGGCGACGGGAATCAAGAGCGGCAGCAGCACGGGCGTGCTCAGCGCCAGTGCCAACACCACGCACAGGGCCACGACGGCGATCAGCACCACGCCCACGCCGGCCAGCACCACGCCCGTGACGACGGCGGCGCACACCAGCGCAATGGCGGCGATCAGCAAGCCGCCGCCGGCAAACACCAGGCCGAACAGCGACTCCAGCGGACCGTCGATTTCGTCGCCGTTGAACTGCATGTGCATGTCGCTGCCGCCGATCTTGTCGAGGAACAGGCAGGCGAGCATGACGATGAGGACGAAGGTGAGCAGTTTTTTCATGGTAAGCCTCAGTGTGTGGGAGATCGGGGATTGCATGGTCACACTGTAGGGGCGCACCCCGCTTGCCGCCAGCGGCGTGCGACAGGCCGTCATTTTCACGGTATGGAAGGCGCTGGAGGGCAGAAAACGCTGATCTGGAACAAGATTTCTTTTCTTGTAATGTGCGCAAGCCGTCCTATACTGAACACCTCAGTCTCGCAAGGAGGGCAACATGCTTTTGTTTGCAGATACCGGGGATCAATCGCTATCCCTTTCCCACCATCGAACCACGCGCCAGCGTAGCGCCCCGCAGTCCTGCGCCGAGCCCGTCGGCGCGCCATCGGCAATCCCGCCGATCATCATCACCCCGTTCAATTACCACGCGCCGCTGCCGGCCATCGACCCGCGCTGGGTACCGCCCGGTCCGCCGCTGACCTGGCCGAACCGGCCCGCCATGTCCATGTGCTGATGCCTGGCCATTGAAAGAAATGGCCAGTCTGCTAGTGAAAAGCCCGCGGTGCGGGCTTGTGCGGGTGCATGCCTGGAATCAGGATTGCTTGCGGCGCAGCATGAAACCCAGCAAGCCCAGGCCGGCCAGCAGCATGGCATAGGTTTCCGGTTCGGGAACGGCTGCGATGAAGGCGTGGTTGTCGCTTTCAAACGCATCCTGGCCTGTCGAGTGAAAGGCGATCGAGGTAAATTTTGTCCCTGCGCCCGCCCACGCGTTCACATACAGGCCGACCGATTGATCGCCATTGGCGCTGATATTGCCCAGCGTGGCGATTTGCGACCCCGTCAAGGTGACCGTGCTCTGATCTCCCATGGTGAAGACGACGCTGTTATACGTATCTGGCGAACCCATGTAGAAACCAAAATAGCTGAGGCCGCCACCGAAGGTAGCGACGCCAGGGGTGATCTGGCCATTCGTCACGCCGACGGAATAGAAGGGCGTCAGATCGTTCGGCGGCTGGGCGGCGTAGCCTGGATGATTGCTGGTAAAGACGCTACCCGTGTAATTGCCGGGCACTAGTCCATTATTGAAATTGATGGTGGTGGCGCCCGCGACCGACGTGACCAGGCCCTCGCCTGCCAGTACCGTACCGCCGGTAGTAAAGGTGGGAACTGCGCTGGCGCTGCCTGCGGCGACGGCGAGCGTCGCGCAGGCCAGAGTGGACAAGATTTTCATGTTGATTCCCTCGAATGTATGGGTGTGCACGGCGATGTGTATCAGGAACGACGAAAGTGCCCGGCGTGGCGAGGCAATGCGGCGTGCGGAGACGAGGGACGGCGCATGATGAAAGAATTTCTTGAGGCCAAGCATTACTACGTGCAATATTTAAATATAAAAAACACAATTCAGATTGCAAAATAATAATAGGTTTACTTGAGAAATATCAAAGCTCGATTGCTAGAGGAAAGCTACTACATTGATAGCTTGTCTTATTGCCGGGATCGACTATGGCGGGCTGCGCCTTACCTTGCGGCAAGGCGGCACGGGTGGGCGTTTTCGACTATCATGCTAGCCCCGACCTTCCATCACGAGCACCGCCATGAGTACCGATTTCCCCGATTTTTCCGACGAATCCGCCGAGCAGGACAATGACGCCCCGATCCAGGAGCCGCGCCTGTGGGTAGGCAATGGTTGGACGGCGCGCGTGATCAAGAATGAGGAAGATGAAGGCTGGGCCGTGGCCATGATCAAGGATGGCGAACCGGAGCCGGCCCTCGTGGGCCCGTGGACCATGGGCCGCGACAAGAAAAATCCGAAGCCGCTCGACGTCAACGCCTTCAATACCCTGGTGAAGACGGCGTCCGAGGTGCTGCGCCGCCACGAGCAGCAACTGCATGCGCAATTGCACAAGAACCTGTTCGTCGCCACCGACGAAGGGCAGATCAAGGTGATGTTCGACATCGTGCCCGACGAAGACCACCCGTACGCGGAACTGAGCGCCTACGACGCCGACGGCGAACAGATCGCCAAGGTGCGCACCTCGGCCGCCTTCAAGTTCAATGCGACATCCGCGGCGAACTGGATCGAAGGCGGCTACCGCCGGCCATGATAGGCCGATTGCGGTAGCGCGCGTTCCTGTCTCTATTTACTCAGCTGTACTGCCGCGCCTTCGGGCGCGGCTTGCATTTCCGCCTCGTCTTCCCTGCGGTACGCCAGCCGGTACAGCAGCGGCAGCACCAGCAGGGTCAGGGCCGTCGACGATAAAATGCCGCCGATCACCACGGTGGCCAGCGGACGCTGCACTTCGGCGCCCGTGCCCGTGGCGATGGCCATCGGCACGAAGCCCAGCGACGCCACCAGCGCCGTCATCAAGACGGGCCGCAGGCGCGTGATGGCTCCCTCGCGTATCGCATCCTGCAAGGGCATGCCCTGTTCGCGCAGCTGGCGGATGTAGGCGATCATCACCAGGCCGTTCAGCACGGCCACGCCGGACAGGGCGATGAAACCCACGGCCGCCGAAATCGACATGGGTATGTCGCGCAGCCACAGGGCGACGATGCCGCCCGTCAAGGCGAACGGGATGCCGCTGAAGACCAATAAGCCATCCTTCACGTTGCCGAACATGGCGAACAGCAACACGAAGACGAGCGCCAACGCCACGGGCACCACCAGTTCCAGGCGTTTCGTGGCCGACTGCAGCTGCTCGAACTGGCCGCCCCAGCTGGTCCAGTAGCCGGCCGGGATGGCCACCTGCGCTTGCAACTGCTGGGTGGCATCGGCAACAAACGAGCCGATATCGCGCCCGCGCACGTTGGCGCTGATGACGATGCGGCGCTTGCCGTCTTCGCGGCTGATCTGGTTCGGCCCCGGCGCCACCTGCAGGCTGGCCACTTCACCGAGCGGGATGAAGCGGGCACGGCCTTCCGCCGCCTCGCCCAGGGGCAGGGCGATGGGCAGGCGTTTGAGTTGCTCCAGGTCGCTGCGCAGGCTGTCGGGCAGGCGCACGACGATGTCGAAGCGGCGGTCGCCCTGGAACAGGGTGCCCGCCTCTTGCCCGCCGATGGCCGTGGCGATCGCCGACTGCACGTCGGCAATATTGAGGCCATAGCGCGCCGTCTGCTCGCGGTCGATCTGCACCGTCAGCATGGGCAGCCCCGTGGTCTGCTCGACTTTTACCTCTGTTGCGCCCGGAATCTTGCCCAGCACGCCGGCAATCTTCGCCGCCGTGCTGTCGAGCACGCCCATATCGTCGCCGAACAGTTTCACGGCCACGTCGCTGCGCACGCCGGAAATCAGTTCATTGAAGCGCAGCTGGATCGGTTGCGAAAACTCGTAATTGTTGCCCGGCAAGCTGGTGGCCGTCGCTTCGATTTCCGCCAGCAATTGCTCGCGCGACTTCTTCGGTTCCGGCCACTCGCTGCGGGGCTTGAGCATGATATAGCCGTCGGAAATATTCGGCGGCATGGGGTCAGAGGCGATCTCGGCCGTACCCGTGCGGGCGAACACGCGCGCGATTTCCTTGTGGTTTGCCATCAGCTTGCTTTCCAGCTGCTGCTGCATGGCCAGCGATTGCGTGAGGCTGGTGCCGGGGATGCGCAAGGCCTGGATGGCGATGTCGCCCTCGTTCAGGCTGGGCACGAACTCGCTGCCCATGCGCGTAGCCAGCAAGCCCGACAGCACGACGGCTACCGCCGCACCCGTCAGCACGACGGGCGTGTTGCGCATCACCTTGTCCAGCAGCGGCGCATACCAGCGCTTGGCCGCGCGCATGATGGCGTTTTCCTTCTCCGCCACCTTGTCGCCGATAAACAGCGCCACGGCGGCCGGAATGAAGGTGATCGACAGCAGCATGGCGCCCAGCAGGGCAATCACCACCGTCAGGGCCATTGGCGTAAACATGCGGCCCTCCACACCCGTCAGCGCGAAGATGGGCAGGTACACGACCATGATGATCAGCTGACCATACAGCAAGGGGCGGCGCGCTTCTTGCGATGCCGCAAACACTTCATGAAAACGGTCCTGCAAGGTCAGCGGCCGTCCCAGCTTCTGCTGCGCATGGGCCAGGCGGCGCACGCAGTTTTCCACGATCACCACGGCGCCATCGATGATGATGCCGAAATCGAGCGCCCCCAGGCTCATCAGGTTGGCGCTCACATGGTATTGCACCATGCCCGTAAACGTGAACAGCATGGCCAGCGGTATCACCATGGCCGTGATGACGGCCGCGCGGATATTGCCGAGGAACAAAAACAAAATGGCGATCACCAGGACGGCGCCTTCCAGCAGGTTTTTCTTCACCGTATTGATGGCCTTGTCGACGAGTACCGTGCGGTCATACACGGTGACGGCGTGCACGCCTTTCGGCAGGCTGCGGTTGATTTCGATCATCTTCTTGTCGACGGCTTGCGAGACGGCGCGGCTGTTCTGCCCGATCAGCATGAAGACGGTGCCGAGCACTACTTCGCGGCCGTTTTCCGTGGCCGCGCCCGTGCGCAGCTCGCGCCCCAGCACCACGTCGGCCACGTCGCGGATGCGGATGGCCACGCCCTGCACATTGGCGACGACGATGTTGCCGATGTCGTCCTTCGATGCCACCTGGCCCGGCGCGCGTATCAGCAGCTGCTCGCCCTGTTTTTCGATGTAGCCGGCGCCCACGTTGCTGTTGTTGCGCTCGAGCGCCGTCACCACGTCCTGCAGGCTGATGCCGTAGGCGGCCAGTTTTTCCGGGTAGGGCGCTACCTGGTATTGCTTGGCGTAACCGCCGATGGCATTGATTTCCGTCACGCCCGTGACATTGCGCAACTGCGGCTTGATGATCCAGTCCTGGATCTCGCGCAAGTCCGTCGGCGTGTAGGGCGTGCCGTCCGGCTTTTTCGCGCCCTCCTGCGTTTCCACCGTCCACAGGTAGATTTCACCGAGGCCCGTGGAGACGGGCCCCATCTTGGGCGTGATGCCGGCCGGCAAGCTTTCCTTGGCTTCCTGCAAGCGCTCGTTGATCATCTGGCGGGCAAAATAGATGTCCGTGCCATCCTTGAAGATCACGGTCACTTGCGACAGGCCATAGCGCGACAGCGAGCGCGTCTGTTCCAGATTCGGCAAGCCGGCCATGGCCGTCTCGATGGGGAAGGTGACCCTCTGCTCGGTTTCCAGCGGCGAATAGCCGGCGGACTGGGTATTGATTTGCACCTGCACGTTGGTGATGTCGGGCACGGCGTCGATGGGCAGCTTTTGATAGCTGTAGATGCCCAGGCCAGCCATGGCGGCCACGGCCAGCATCACCAGCCAGCGCTGCTCGATGGCGAAGCGGATCAAGCGTTCAAACATGATGGTTTCCTTAGCTTTGACGTGATCAATGTTCGTGGCCGGCGGAGTCCTTGCCCAGCTCGGACTTCAGGACAAAACTGCCTTGCGCCGCGTACGGCGTGCCGGCGGCCAGGCCCTGCTTGATGTGCGTCAAGCTGCCATCGCTGCGCCCCAGCACCACGGGCGTGGCCTGGTAGCTGTCCTTGATCTGCACGAAGACGACGGGCTTGTCTTCCACCGTCTGGATGGCCGTGCTCTGCACGGTGACGGGCGCGTCCGCTTCGCCGGACACCACTTCCACGCTGACGAACAGCCCCGGGCGCCAGGCCATGTCGGGATTCTGCAAGCTGATGCGTGCCTTGGCCGTGCGCGTCTGCTCGCCCAGCAGCGCGCCCACGTAGGTGATCGTGCCTTGCGCGCTGGCATCAAAAGCACTGGCTTTGACTTCCGCCTTGCCTCCCATGCGCACGGTGGCCAGGTCCTTCGCCGGCACGGCGATTTCCGCCCACACGGTCGACAGGTCGGAAATGACGAAGATGTTCGCGTCTTCCTTGACGGCTTCGCCCAGGGTGATGTGTTTTTCCAGCACCATGCCGTCGAACGGCGCGCGGATCTCGTAGCGGTTCAGCGGCCCCTTGGCAGCGCCGCTGGCGCCCAGCGCGCTGAGTTTTTGCTGCGCGTTCTGCACGGCGATTTCCGCCTCGCGCCACGCCTGCTGGGCCTGTAGGTAATCCTGTTCGGCCGAAATCTTCTCGCGCCACAGTTTTTCTTCACGCTCATACGTGGAGCGGGCCAGCGACAAGCGCCGCTGCGCCGACAGCAGTTCGCTGCGCTGTTCCGACAGTTCCGTGCTGGCGATGACGGCCAGTACCTGCCCCTTTTTCACCAGCTGGCCCAGGTCCGCCTGTACGGCTTCCACCACGCCGGCCAGGCGGGGCACGACGTGGGCCGTGCGGTCTTCATTGAAACGGATTTCGCCGGGCAGGGCGACCGTCGTCTTGATGCGGCCGGGCGCGGCCGTGGCGATGACGACGCCGGCCGCCTTGCCTTGCGCAGCCGTCAATTCCAGTCGGCCTTCCACCTCCTCGTGGCCGTGTTCGTCTTTCTTTTCAGCGTGGGCTTCCGCCTTGGCGGCGGTGGGCGGCGCGGTCCTGGAATTGCCCGTGCCCAGGATAAGGGTGGCCAGCACGATGCCGGCGGCCGCGATGGAGGCGATGGCGATCGCCTGCTTTTTGTTGAGTGTGATGTTCATGGAGGGTATTCCTTACAGGGGAGCTGGTGTGCCCAGCAGGCGCTCGATCTCGGCGGCGGCGTGCTGCGCTTCCGTCAGCGCGCGCAGGTATTGGTTTTTGGCTTGCAGCAAGGTGCGCTGGGCATCGAGCACGTCGAGGAAGGCGAACTTGCCGAACTCAAAGCCCTTGCTGGCCGCGTCGTAGGCGCTTTGTGCGCCAGGCAAGATGTCCTGGCGCAAGCTTTCCACGTCGAGCCGGGCCGTGGCCAGCCGTTCGCTGGCGGCGGCGACAGCCGTTTGCACGGCGATGCGGGCGGCGGCCAGCTCGTCGCTGGCCTTGTCGCTGCGGCGCAAAGCGTCGAGCTTGTTGCCCGCATTGCGGTCGAACAAAGGCAGCGGCAGGGCCAGGCCGATGATGGCCTGGTTGCGGCCCAGTTCTTCCGAGCGCTTCATGCCGATGCTCACCGTGACGTCGGGCGTGGCGCGCCGCTGTTCCACGTCCAGCATGGCTTGCCGCTGCGCCAGCGCGCTGCGCGCCTGGCGCACGGCCGGCGCCTGCTCCAGGCGCGCCGCCAGTTCGCTGCCTGGCGGCAACGGCGGCAAGCTTTCCAGGCGGCCTTCGGCCAGGGTAAAGCGGGGTGTGGCGTTGCCCCACAGGGCGGCCAGGCGCTTGCGGGCGCTGGCCAGCGTGCTGCGCGCCAGGTTCAGTTCCAGCCGCACGCTCGCTTCGGCGACCCTGGCGCGGGTTTCCTCGACAGGGGACGCCTTGCCGGCCGTCACCCGGCGCGCCGTGATGTCGCTGGCGCGCGCGGCCAGGGCCTGCGCGCTGTCGGCCAGGCGCAAGCCTTCCTGCGCCGCCAGCACGTCGACAAAGGCGGACGTGACGGCGGCGCGCGTGTCGGCTTGCTGTAGCGCAAGGCCCGCGTGCGCCATGTCTTCGCCGCGCTGCGCGACGGCGGCGCGCGCACCGCGTTTGCCGCCCAGCTCGATCAACTGATTGAGTTGCACGGTGGTGCTGCGCGTGGCGCGCCGCGTGTCTTCCAGCACGGTTTGCAGTTCCGGGTTGGGCAGGGCGCGCGCCTGCTGCAGGGCGCCGCCCTGCGCCGCCAGTTCATGGCGGGCGGCCGACAGGGGCGCGTTGCCGCCTTCGGCCAGGGCCAGCGCGGCGGGCAGGGTCAGCGGACCGGCGGGTTCTTCAGGTGTTTGCGCGTGCGCAAAGTTGCCGGCCAGCAGGCCAGCGGAAAGTAACAAGATGATTTGGTACATCGAATTCTCCAGGGAATGGAAAAAGAATTCGACGGGACGCGCAGGCTGGCGCCTGCTTTAGTCAGGCCCGCTTATTGCGATCAGTGAAAGAAGCGTCCCGTCGGCCTAGATGGCCGACGACCAGTCAGGGCGCTTGGGAGCGTCCGGGATGTGGGAAGCGTAAAAGAAGGGGGACGTGTCCGCGTTGACGGACGCCATGTCGCCGATGGGCAGGCTGGAGCCGGCCGGCAGCCACGCATGGCCGATGCCATGGCAGACGTTGCAATCGCTGTGCGGCTGGCCCTTGGATTGCTTTTCGGCTACTTTTTTATCTGCGACAGGTTTTTTGTCCGCATCGGCCTTGTGCTGATGGCTGTGGTGGCCCAGGTGCTGCGCCGCCTTGCCTTCCTCGTGCAGGCAATACGCGCTCGCCGCGGCCCAGGACATCTGGAGCGGAAGCACGAACAGCAGCAAAATGAGGAAGAATTTACGCATGGTGACGGCTATTGTACAGAAAGTAGCGCTTAGCGTGGCTGGGCGCGCCACGCCTTCAGTTGCGCGGCGATGGCCTTGCCCTGGAATAGCTGCGGCTCGGAATGCTCTTCCGCCTCCATGCCGCCTTCGAGGAAATCGGCCGCCTCGCGCGCCTGCACCAGTACCTTCGCCTTGTCGAACGCCTCGGCAAAGCCTGCGCTCTTGGGCAAGGCTTCCTTGAAATACGCTTCGCTGAAGTAAGTAAAATCGTTCTGGTCGTCGCAGCCGAACGAGGTGCGGTCGCTGCGCGCGGCCGTGATGATGAGGGTGTTGTCATCTTTCAATGGTGCAATGAAGCCGCCCGCATAGCAGGCCGAGATCACGATGACCTTCCAGCGGATGCCGCTGTGCTTGAGCATGCCCGCCAGCTCCTGCGCGGGCAGGCTGTGCAAATCCATGCCGTTTTGCGCCAGCGCCAGTTCGTGCTCGGGCGAGCCGTGGCTGGTGAGGAATAAAAACAGGATGTCGTTGGCCTTGTCCATCTTCGCGCCCAGGGCGTCGAGGCTGGCGGCGATGCTGGTGCGCGTGGCCATCGGCTGCTGCGCCACCGTGTTGCGGCTATTGACGAGCATCAAGGAGCGGCCCACGGTGCCGTAATCGCGGTCGAACTGGCGCTGCACGAAGGCCGTTTCGCGGTGAAACACCTCCTGCGCACCGTCGCCGGCCACGCCCAGCAGATAGAGATTGATCTTTTTCGCCCCGTCGCGCGGCGCGATGCGGGCCAGGGCGCCGTCGAGCAGGGTGCGCTGGTTGTACAGGGCCAGCTCGATATTGTCGCGCGTGAGCTTGTCTGCGGCCGGGTCGTCCAGCTGGCCTTCCGTCCAGTTGCCGCTGTCTTCGCGCCGGCCGTCCGGCTGCGCCACGGCGTAGCGCAGCACGCCCTTGCCGTCGAACTGGCCATTCTTGAAGCCGCCCCGGTACTCGTCGCCGTCGGCCGTGCGCAGCACGCCTTCGCCCTCGAATTTCCAGTCCTTCAGCTCGCCTTCGTAGTGGATGCCGTCGCTGGTGGTGACCTTCGCCTTGCCCTGCACCTGGCCCTGGACGAATTCGCCTTCGAAGACGGTGCCGTCCGTGTCGGTCAGCTTGCCGGCGCCGTGCGGGCGCCAGTGCTTGAACTGTCCCTCGAAGGTGGCGCCATCGGCGCCCTGGAAGCGGCCTTGTCCCTCGAAGCTGCCCTTGGCGAAGCTGCCCGCATAGATTTCGCCCTTGGGCGAGGTGTAGCGGCCGATGCCGTCGAAGGCGCCCTGGCGGAAGGCGCCCGTGTATTCGACGCCGGAAGCCTGGCGCAGCTTGCCCTGGCCGGAAAACACGCCGCGCGCGAAGCCTCCTTCATAAAACGCGCCGCTCGCGTATTCGAGCCGCCCCTGGCCGTGCATCTTGCCCGCGACGAGGGGGCCGAAATAGCGTCCGCCATCGGCCGTTTCCGCCGCCGGCGCCTTGGCTGGCGCGGCGCACAGCGGCGGCATGCCCAGCGCGGCAAAGGCCAGCAGGCCGGCGAGGGTGTAGGGGCGAAGCGAGGCGCGTAGCGTGGCAGTCATGAGGACGGTCTGGTCTGTAGGAAGGGGCCTAGTCTGCCACTGTATTGCCAGCGTGGCAAATGCGCGCGTGGCGTGTGTTGCTCTGCCTCAAGGCAAGATTCTGCGTTTTATGCCGTGCCAAGGCTGGGCTGAACTGATAATATTGATTTTCAGAACATATACTTGCACAAGGTACATAGTCACCCATGGAAAGCCGCCTCAGCCGCCTGGAAGCCGTTCAAACCGTGTTGCTGGAAATCGGGCAGCGCTCGAGCACCTGCAGCGATATCAGCGAATTCCTGCAGGCGGTGCATGCGGCGCTGGGGCGCATCATGTATGCGGCGAACTTTTACGTGGCGCTCAGCGACCACGACGACGGCCTCGTGCGTTTCCCGTATTTTGTCGACGAATTCGACGCCGCGCCCGATCCGGACGAGGGCGTGCGCCTGGCCAGCGCCGCGCAGTCGCCCACGGCGTGGGTCATCGTCAACCGCAAGCAGCTGGTGATGACGGCCGACGACGACGCCATGCGCGCCATCGGCGGCGGTGCCTGGGGCGGCGGCACGGCGGCCGAGCACTGGATAGGCTGTCCGCTGCTGGACCAGCAGCATCAGGTGCTGGGCGCCATCGTCATCCAGAGCTACGACGCGCAGCACCGCTTCAGCCTGGAAGACCAGGCGCTGTTCGCGCTGATCGCCACGCACGTGTCGAGCGCCCTGCAAGGCATGCAAAGCATGGACCGGCTGGAAAAGGCGGTGCAGGAGCGCACGGCCCTGCTGGCGCACGAGGTGGCCGAGCGGCGGCGCGCGGAAAACCTGCAGCATGCGCTGTATGAAATCGCCAACCTGTCGGCGCAGGCGGCCGACGCGACGACCCTGTATGCGCGCCTGCACGCCATCATCAGCGAACTGGTGACGGCAAAGAATTTCCTCATCGCCCTGTACCACCCGGACAACAAGGACATCACGATCCCGTATTTCGTCGACGAGAAGGATGCGCAGGCGCCCGTGAAACGTTTCCATTACGGCATCGGCATGAGTTCCTACGTGCTGGCGCGCCGCCAGGCGTGCCTGCTCGATGCCAGCAGCTATGCGGCGCTGGTGGCCAGCGGCGAGATGGACGAGCCGCTGGGCAATACCAGCATCGCCAGCTGGATGGGCGCGCCCATGCTGCTGGGCGAGCGCAAATATGGCGTGATCATCGTGCAAAGCTACGACGAATCCGTCGTGTATGGCCAGGCGGAACTGGACGTGCTGGCCTTCATGGCCAGCCACGTGGCCGTGGCGATGGCCCGCATCCAGGCCGACAGCGCCATGCGCCAGGCCAAGGAAGCGCTGGAAGAGCAGAATGCGGCCCTGAACAGCGCCCTGAGCGCCTTGCAGGAAGCGCAGTCGGAACTGGTGCGCCAGGAAAAGCTGGCATCCCTGGGCCGGCTGGTGGCGGGCGTGGCGCATGAAATCAATACGCCGCTGGGCATCTGCGTCACGGCCACCAGCCACCTGGTGCAGGAATTGAAACTCACGCGCGAAGACCTGGAAGGCGGCCAGCTCGATGAAGATGGCTTGCGGCAATTTTTCGACATCATCGACCAGACCCTGCGCATCATGACGACGAACACCCAGCGCGCCGCGGCGCTGGTGCGCAGCTTCAAGCAGGTGGCCGTCGACCAGTCCTCGGACGAGCTGCGCAGCTTTAACTTGCGCAAATACCTCGATGAAATATTGCTTTCATTGCAACCAAAGCTGAAGGGCAAGCCGGTCAGGGTGGAGATCGACTGCCCGCACGAGGTGCAGCTGCGCAGCTATCCGGGCGCCGTCTCGCAGATCGTCACGAACATGGTGGTCAATTCACTCGTGCACGGCTTTGCCGAAGGCGAGCCGGGCAAGATCAAGATCAGCGTGCGGACGGCTGGCGAGATGCTGGAACTCGATTACAGCGACGACGGCATGGGCATGGACAGCGCTACCCTGGGCCAGCTGTTCGATCCCTTCTTCACGACCAAGCGGGGCTCGGGCGGCAGCGGCCTCGGGGCGCATATCCTGTACAACCTGGTGACGGGGCCGCTGGGCGGGACGGTGAAGGTAGTCAGTGCGCCGGGGATGGGCTTGCACTACAAGATCCGCTTCCCACTGGAACCTAAGAGCACCTGAGAAAACGTCCATGGCTGCGTTGCTTGGTCTTGCCGTGCTATTCGCACTGTCTGCGACCGCGCGCCTTGCCCTGAACGTTTTTCAGGCGCTCTTGCGTCGCGGGTTCGCAGAATGAAAACGACGGCCGTGAATATCAGCCGCGTAGGTCGGATTAGGCCTGAAGGGCCGTAATCCGACGCCACCACAAGCCACGTCAACGATGTTGTCGGATTACGCGCGAGCGCTAATCCGACCTACGCCGTTTAATCAGGGAAGCGTTGATTCAGCGCAAGCGCTTCATCGAGATTCGCAATCAGCAACTCCACATACTGCGGGTCCAGGTGGCTGCCGCTCACTTCGCGCAGGTAGCTGACCACGCGTTCCAGGGGCCAGGCGTCCTTGTAGCAGCGTTTGTGCATCAGCGCGTCGAAGACGTCGGCGACGGCGGCGATGCGCGCGTATTTGTGGATGTTTTCGCCCACCAGCCCTTGCGGGTAGCCGCTGCCGTCGAATTTTTCATGGTGCTGGTGGGCGATCACGGCTGCCGCCTTCAAGAGCGGGCGCTGCGAGCCGTCCAGGATGGACATGCCCACCGTCGGATGCTGCTTCATGATTTCCCATTCGGCTGCGTCGAGCTTGCCGGGTTTCAGCAGCACGGCGTCGGGCGTGGAAATCTTGCCGATGTCGTGCATGGGCGCCGCGTGGCGCAGCACCATGGTTTCCTCTTCCGACATGCCGGAGGCCTGCGCCAGCAGCTGGCACACTTCGGCCATGCGGCGCACGTGGTTGCCCCCTTCGTGCGAGCGCGATTCGACCACGTCGCCCAGGCGCAGGATCAGCTCGGCCTGGGTATCGGTGATTTCCTGCGTCAGCAGGATGTTGTCGAAGGCGATCGCCACGCCCGAGCAGAACACTTCCAGCAATTGCGCATCGAGGTCGGAAATTTCTTCCACGCCCTTGAGCACCAGCAAGGACGCCTTGCCGCTGCTGTTGGGAAAATAGCCGACATAGGTGTCGCCATGCAGGCGCGAGATTTTATTGCTCTTGGCATGGTCCAGCTGCGACAGCAGGGACGGGCTGAGGATGCCGTCGTCCGTGTCGCCGATCTGCGCGAGGATTTCATAGTCCTGCTCGCCCGTGATGGCGCTGGCGCCGCGCAGGCGCAGCAGCATGCTCGTTTCCAGGCGCAGCAGGGCGACGACTTGCTGCAGCAGGCCGCTGGCGAAGTCGCGCAGGTTGCGCTGCTTGAAAATGTGCGCCGAGGCGGCGATGACGCGCTCGAGGCCTTCGCGGTAATGCAGCTGGGCCTGGCGCGCCTCTTCCACCTTCATGATGTCGCGGTAGGCGCGCAGGGCGGCAAAGGTGGTGGTAAACAGCTTGGTGCGGTCGAGCTCGGTTTTTTCCTTGTAGTCGTTGATGTCGTAGTTGACGATCACCCGCTCTTCCGGCGCCTGTCCCGGCTGCCCCGTGCGCAGCACGATGCGCGTAAACTGGTTGCCCAGGTCTTCGCGCATCCAGCGCGCCACTTCCAGGCCGCTGTCTTCGCGTTCCATCACCACGTCCAGGAAGACCAGCGCGATGCCGTCTTCGCGCGCCAGCACCTGCTTGGCCTCGGCGCCGCTGTACGCATGCACGAAGCTCAGGGCGCGGCCCTCGAGGCGGAAACGGCTCAGTGTCAGTTTGGTGATGTCATGGATGTCGGGTTCATCATCGACGAGCAGGACTTTCCAGGGAGGTAACTTGGGCGATGCTGAAGACAAAAATGACATAAGGGCGAGTTCCGCTAAAAGGCATAACTGACGCAATGCTGAGACGCCCGCGCCAGGAATTCCTGTGCGCCACTACCGGCGTTGCGCGTTTTTCGGGCGCATTTTGTCGATTGTAGACCGACCGCTAAGTATTAACAATAAGCAAGAACAATTGACTAAAATCATGCAACACTCGTGCCAAAAAAGCACTTTAAATCCATGCTGTCCACACTATCTATACTTTATCGCTTAGGCAACTATATTTTCAAGACAATACTTTGTTTTAATTAATATTGCCAATGAATCTGCAAAAAAAGACGGCGTCTTTCCTTCCCGGCGGAAAATCAGAAAAGTAACAAGGTATGAATTCCGCGTCAGAATGGACTGGAGCGCGCTATATTGGACAGGCATAAGAAGTGGCTCCATGCCACTCATATTTCCTGAAAGGGTACATCATGCAAAAGCAAACGACGCGCGCCCTGATCGCCGGTCTGGCCTTGCTGGCCAGCAGCGCGGCCTGGGCAGGAACTGAAGTGCAGTTCAGCAAACCGGATCAATTCACGGACGTCCCGTTCAACCCGCAGGACCGCGACGACGTATTGAAGGAATTGAGCCGGCATTTCGAGAAACTGGGCGCCTCGCTGCCGCCCGGGCAAACCTTGAAAATCGACGTGACGGACGTGGACCTGGCGGGACGTGAAAATCCATCGCTGCGGGCCGGCCAGGATATCCGCGTCATGAATGGCCGGGTCGACTGGCCGCGCATGCGCCTGCACTATGTGCTGGAACAGGACGGCAAGGTCATCAGCAGCGGCAATGCGGCCCTGTCCGACATGTCCTACCTGACCCGCATCAATCCTTACTTCAGCAATGAAAAGTTGCGCTATGAAAAGTTGATGATCGATGACTGGTATGCCGATACCTTCGGCGTCAAGCCGAAGCGCCACGCGCGCAAGTAAGCGGCACGGGCTATCGCGCGGTTTGCCGCCGCGCGTGCCGCCGCACTTGCCGCCGCGCGTGCCGCCGCACTTGCCGCCGCGCGCAACGTATTGCGCTCCGGAAATTTTCACTTCGGGCTATAGTCAGGCAGGGCAGGCAGAGGCCGGCATGGCAGCTGCCGCCTGGCCGTGAACTTTCTGAAAGGAAGGCATATGCGTATTTCCAGGATGACGAAAACTTGGCTAGCCGCCCTGGCGCTGGCCGCGGGCAGCAGCGCCTGGGCCGGTGTCCAGGTAACGTTCGACAAACCCGACGACTATTCCGATGTGCCGTTCAGCTCGCGCGACCGGGAGCAGGTGCTGGCGGGCCTGGCGGATCACTTCAGCTGGCTGGGCAAGAGCTTGCCCCGCGGTCAGGAACTCCGGATCGCGATCACCGATGTCGATCTGGCGGGACGCGAAGACCCGGCGCGCCGCGGCGCCTTCGATGTGCGCGTGATGACGGGCCGTGCTGACTGGCCCCGCCTGCGCTTGCGCTATACGCTCGAGCAACATGGCAAAGTCATTGCCAGCGGCAACGCTTATCTGTCGGATATGTCTTATTTGCAACATATCAATCGTTATTCCAGCAACGATGCCTTGCGCTATGAAAAGCGCATGATCGACGAGTGGTTCAAGAATACCTTCGGCATCAAGCCGCAGGGCCGCAGCAGTCCCGTCATGACCTTGCAGCCGCGCGATGTGCAGCGCAGGTAATCAGCGCAGATAAGCCTCTTCGATGCGCGCCAGTTGGCCGTTTTGCCGCATGACAAGCAGGGCGGCATTCATCTTCTCGATGAAATCGGCCTTGTAGGCGGGCGTATTGCGCGCGCTGTAGGCGATGTAGGTGGCTTCGGACGACAGTTCCAGCACTTCGCGCAATTGAAAGCCGTAGCCGGCCAGTTCGCCTTGCAGCTGGCGCGCCGTGTGGCGTGCCGCGCCACGGTCGCTGGCGTAGCAATCGATGCGCCGCAGGGCCAGTTTCTTCAGGTTCGCTTCATTGCCCTTGGCCGCTTCCAGGCGCAGCAACCCTTGGCGCGCGGGCAGCATCAACTTTTCCGACAGCAGAAAACCCGTGTTGACGCCGATGGTCAGGCCGGCAAAGTCGCTCGGGAAGTGCGTGCGCGGCGTGCGCATGACGGCATCATGGCAAAACAGGACCACCGATTCGCGGTGCAGCATGGCCGAATACGGCTGCACGTATGGCCGTTCCGTCTTGCGTCCGGGCGGGAACAGGCCGAAGACCTGGCCTTTTTCCAGCGCGTCGAGCCCCCGTTTCCAGGGGCGCGGCTGCAGTTCCAGCCGGTACTCGGGCATCCGGCTGGCCGCCTGGCGCAGGATGTCGATGTACATGCCCTTGAAGGCGCCGTTTTCCACATAGCTGTACGGCGCATAGTCATCGTCGCCGTACAGGATGACGGTTTGCGGCGCGGCCAGGACGGGCGGCAACATGCCCAGCAGCGCCAGGGCCAGGCACAGTCTTGCCGTTATTGCTGATTGCATGCCGCTCCAGGCTTAATGTCTTCCTGATAAGCATACAGCATGGCGGCATGAGGACCCGTTTAATCGAGCCTTGCTCAATCGATCCAGTTTACCTGTGGAAACTTGCTGCCGAACTCTTCCGGCATGGGCACGACCTGGCTGCGCTTGTAGTTGAAGAAGACAAAGCCGGACTTGGCCATCGCGATCAGGGTGTTGTCGCGCGGGCGCGTGATGCGGAAGGTGATGTCGCCGCCATATTTATTGAAATCCATGACGCCCACTTCGAACAGCAGCTGGTCGCGCGCATGGGCTTCGGCGCGGTAGGTGGTGGCCAGGTCGGTGACGATGATGCCGGTGCCGTCCGCTTCGATGTCGCGCACGCCGTATTCGAACAGGAAGCGGGCGCGCGCCTCGGAAATCATGGAAATCATGGAATCGTTGCCGAGATGGTTGCCGGCGTTGATGTCCGTCGTGCGTACCGTCAGTTGCGAGGAATAGCAGTACTGGTCTTCAGGAAATTCAAGTTTCAAACGGGCCATGGTGTTCTCTTGGGCTGGTGCGCAGGGCGCGGCGGAAAAAACCCATTCTAGCCGGTTCCCCGCGCCCCGTCGAAAAACGGCCCCAGCCGCGTGCGTGGCTGCGCATCACTGGCGCACGCTTATTTACGTACCTTAGTTGCGCACTTATTTTCGTACAATCCGGTACACCTTGCCCGTGCCGCTCAGCATGTATAGCTCGTTTTGCGCATCCTGGCCGAACGACAGGATGTTGCCCACGTTGGTGATGCCCCAGTCTGTTACGGCGGACGCTGCACCGTTGCTGTAGCTGAAACTTTTCAGCCAGCCGCTGCAGTAGTCCGAATACAGGTATTGTCCCGCCAGTTCCGGCAAGGCCGTGCCCCGGTACACATAGCCGCCTGTGATCGAGCAGCCGCCGGCCGTATCGTGGCCGTATTCGATGGCGGGCAGCACCAGGCCCGCCTGGTTGCAGCTGGCACTGTTGTAGCAATGCGCTCCTTCCATGATGTTCCAGCCATAGTTGTTGCCCGCCTGGCCCACGGGACGCACGTCGACTTCCTCCCAGTTGGCCTGGCCCACGTCGGCGATGTACAGCAGCTGAGCCGGCACGTCGAAGGCGTAGCGCCAGGGGTTGCGCAAGCCGTAGGCCCAGATTTCGGCGCGCCCGCTTGCCGTGCCGGCAAACGGGTTGCCGGGCGGAATGGCGTACGGCTGGGCTACCGTGCTGGCGTTGACGTCCAGGCGCAGCAGCTTGCCCAGCAGCACATTCGTGTTTTGCGCATTGCCGGGCGGGTCGCCGCCACTGCCGCCGTCGCCCGTGCCCGCATACAGATAGCCATCCGACCCAAAGCTGAGCAGGCCGCCATAGTGGTTGCTGAACGTGGGATGCGGTATCGTAAGGATGGTCAGTGCGGACAGGGGATCGGCCACGTTGGCGTTGCCGGCCGACACTTGCCGGCGCTCGATGACGATATCGCCGGCCAGGTTGGTGTAGTAGATGAAAAAATAGCCATTGCTGGCGTACTGCGGATGGAAGGCCATCGACAGCAAGCCCCGTTCGCCGCTGGTGGTGGTGAGCGTGCTGATGTCGAGGAAGGGCGTGGCCAGCAGGTTGCCGTTCTGCACCGCGCGGATGCGGCCGGGGCGCTCAAGAATGAAAAGGCGGCTGTCGCCGGGCGGCGCCGTGAGGAAGATGGGGGCATCCAGTCCGCTGGCCACTTCCTGCAGGCGCAGGGCCAGCGGCGCGGCCGCCGCATACAGGACGCTGGCGCTGGCCGTGGCGCCCGCAGTGACTTGCACCTGCTGCGTGACGGGTGTGGGCGCCAGGGTTCCCGTGCCCTGCGCCACGCTGGCGGCATTGATGGCGTAGGCGCCGGGCGCCAGGCTGGTGAGCGTGGTGGTGGCCGTCAGCGTCTTGCTGTACGCCGCAGGCCCCGTGACCGTGACGGCACCTGCCACCCCGGCCGGCAAGCCGCCGATGCTGACCGTCAGGCTGCCCGTGGTCGCGCCGGGCATCGGGTGGTGATAGCCGCCGCCGCAGGCGGCAAGCAGGGCCAGGCAGCATGCCAGCAGCAGGGCCAGCCAGGACGGGGGCAAGCGGAAAGGGAATCGGGAAGAGAGATGGCGCATGTCAGTCTCCTGCGGGAATGACGCAACGGCTGCTCGACAAATAATGGGCTTGTGCCAAGAATGCGCGTCTTGGTGCCGGCAAGATTGAGCTGGCGCAAACGGACGTCGCACTGGCACCAGCATATGCCCGCGCCTGCCTTGTTTCCGTGCGCTGCTGCACGGTACGGCGCCTTCGGACAAATGCGCCGCGTTTTCAGACAAGCGCGGGGCCGCTTGCGCCGCCCCGCCCGCCAGCGCCCGATAATGGCGCATCTGAAACCGAGCAGGAAGACATCCCATGAAAACCAAAGCCGCGATTGCCTGGAAGGCGGGCGCTCCGCTGACCATCGAAGAAGTCGACCTGGCCGGCCCGCGCGCCGGCGAAGTGCTGGTCGAACTCAAAGCCACGGGCATTTGCCATACCGATTACTACACCTTGTCCGGCGCCGATCCGGAAGGCATCTTCCCTGCCATTCTCGGCCATGAAGGCGCCGGCGTCGTCGTCGACGTGGGCCCGGGCGTGACGACCCTGAAAAAGGACGACCACGTCATTCCGCTGTACACGCCGGAATGTCGCCAGTGCAAGTTCTGCCTGTCGCAAAAGACGAATTTGTGCCAGGCCATCCGCTCGACGCAGGGCCGCGGCCTGATGCCGGACGCGACCAGCCGCTTCTCGCTGAACGGCCAGCCGCTGTTCCATTACATGGGCACGTCCACCTTTTCCAATTACATCGTCGTGCCGGAAATCGCGCTCGCAAAAATCCGCGAAGACGCGCCGTTCGACAAGGTCTGCTACATCGGCTGCGGCGTGACGACGGGCGTGGGCGCCGTGTTGTTCTCCGCCAAGGTGGAAGCGGGCGCCAACGTGGCCGTGTTCGGGCTGGGCGGCATCGGCCTGAACGTGATCCAGGCAGCGAAAATGGTCGGCGCCGACAAGATCATCGGCATCGACATCAACCCGGCGCGCCAGGCCATCGCGCGCAAGTTCGGCATGACGCATTTTATCAATCCGAACGAGGTGGAAAACGTCGTCGACGCCATCGTGCAGCTGACGGACGGCGGCGCCGATTATTCGTTCGAATGCGTGGGCAACACCAACTTGATGCGCCAGGCGCTCGAGTGCACGCACAAGGGCTGGGGCAAGTCCTTCATCATCGGCGTGGCGGCGGCCGGCCAGGAAATTTCCACCCGTCCGTTCCAACTGGTGACGGGACGCGAATGGCGCGGTTCGGCTTTCGGCGGCGCGCGCGGCCGCACGGACGTGCCGAAGATCGTCGACTGGTACATGGAAGGCAAGCTCAATATCGACGATTTGATCACACACAGGCTGAAGCTTGATGAGATCAATCAAGGTTTCGACCTGATGAAGAGCGGCGAATCGATCCGTTCCGTCGTGTTGTACTAATCTTATCGGATGTACTCATTGCGCAACACTTGACGGACGGGGCAGGGCGGCAGGCTGTACTTCGCTGCCTGCCCCTGCTAGTGTGAAGACATCATGTCTTGCTTTGGGAGCCGTTCATGTTTGCCACTGCCTATCTCGCGACCTTGCGCCGCATGTTGCCCGTCTTCCTGGGCGCGGCCCTGTCTTCCCTGCTGGCCTTGTGGTGGAGCAATGCCGCCATCCTCGCCACGCCCGCCATCTGGCTGGCGCTGCTGGCCACGTATCTGCTGTGCGCACTGCTGTTTACGCCGCTGGCCCGGCAGAGCCGTCAACTGGCCACGCGCCACGTGCGTCACGGCAAGCTGCGCTGATTTTTCACCCAGCTAGCGCGCCGTGCTGGAAAAGCGTTCGCGGTAGTCGCGCGGCGTGATGGCGAGTTTCTTTTGAAACAGGCGCCGCAGCCTGTCCTCGCTATGCAGACCCGCCTGCACGGCCACCTGTTTTAAGGAAGACACATTGTCTTCCAGCAAACGGCGCGCCACTTCGAAGCGGGCCGTGTCAATGAATTCCGTGGGGCTGGTGCCCGTTTCGCGCTGGAAGACGCGCGTAAAATTGCGCTCGCTCATGGCCAGCCTGGCCGCCAGCAGCGGCACCGTGAGCTCTTCGGCAAGATGTTCCATGATCCAGCCCTGCAACTGGCGGATGGTCGGATGCGTCGTCATCTGGCTCGACAGGTGCACGGAAAACTGCGACTGGCCGCCGGGCCGCTTCAGGTACACGACCAGGTCGCGCGCCACTTCCAGCGCGATATCGCGGCTGAAATCGTCTTCCACCAGGGCCAGCGCCAGATCGATGCCGGCCGTCACGCCCGCCGACGTCCAGAATTTCCCTTCCCGCACGAAAATCGCATCCGCATTGACCTGTATCAAGGGATAGCGCTGGCGCAGGCTGTCCACGGCGCTCCAGTGCGTGGCCGCGCTCTTGCCGTCGAGCACGCCGGCCTCGGCCAGGAAGAAGCAGCCCGTGCACAGGGCCGCCAGGGTAGCGATGCGGGGCGCCGCCTCGGCCACCCAGGCGGCCAGGGCGGGGATGTCCTGCAAGACTTGCTCGACGTGGTGGCAACCGACGATGACGGCCAGGTCGGGCAGGCGGCTGGCATCGAGCGCCTTGCTCGCGTGCAGCGACATCAGGGTGTCCGACTCGACGGGGCCGATGGCCGTCGAGGCGATGCGCACGTCGTAACCGCCGGGCAGATTGCGCAGGCGCAAATGGGTGTTGGCGTAGTCAAACACTTTCATGGCGCCGATGGCTTCGAGCGCCTTGAAGCCGGGATAGACGATGATGTCGACGGTGCGCAGGGGGAATTCTTGGAGGCTTTGCTTGATCATGCGATATGCGCGAGGGTGACAAATACTGCCATAATGCAACAACAGCGAGGGCGTAGATTAGCATGGAATAAGCCACGCGCCCGCTGGTTTCCCATTCATCAGATTCCTGGATATCGTGCGTTTACTTCCCTTTTTTGCCACCCTGACACTATTGTTGTACTCAACTATTGCCCAGGCTGCCACGCTCAACTTCAATGGCGGCGCCGTCAGCGGCTGCGGCCTGAGCACGGATGGCTTGCAATACACGTGCGCCTCGCTGGCGCTGGGCTCTACCGACGTCATCATCATCGGCAGCGCGTATGGCGTGACGGTCAACAGTTCGCTGGCGATGAGCTATAACCAGGGCTTGACGATGAGCGGCAATGCCGCGCTGACGGTCAAGGGCAATCTCGATATCAAGGACATCAAACCGTCCAATCTGAAGGTGACGGGCGGCAGCCTGAGCGCCGAAGGCGGCACTTTCCTCATGGGCGCGCAGGAACAGGCCGTCACGGCGAACATCTCCGCCAGCACCATCAAGATGGGCTCGAACAACGTCACGGTGACGGGCAAGATCAGCGCCAAGGGCCCGGTGGAAATCGCCTCGGGGTCGGTCATCAACGGGCCGATCAGCGGCACCGTCGTCAATATCCTGGCTGCCAGTACCCGCATCCAGGGCGATATCACGGCCAGCGTGTCGCTGACCATCGGTTCCGGCAGCCAGGTGACGGGCGACCTGAAATCGCCGACGATCGACCTGAAGGCGTCCGGCCTGCTCGTCACCGGCGACGTGGAGGCGAGCAATTCCTTGTCGATCGCCTCCGGCAATGGCATCAAGGGCAATGTGGATGCCGGCGAGGTCACCCTCGACTCGTCCAACGCCTACATCACGGGCAACGCCAAGGTCGACCACATTACCCTGGGCTGGCAGGGCCGGGTGCAGCAAACCATCACCTGCAAGGCCTATACGCCATCGAATCCGTGCAGCTGCGTGACGAACAACAGCGGCTGGGCCTTCAATGAACCGATGGGGCCGAAATGCGGCCCGGCCATCCCGACCGGTCCCCACCACTTCCAGATCGACCATCCGGGCAATGCGCTGACGTGCGCGCCGCAGACGGTGACGGTGACGGCGTGCGCGGATGCAGCCTGCAGCGCCAGGTACACGGGCGGCGCGAACGTCACCGTCAGCCCCGGCGGCGTTGCCACGCCGATAGACAGCAGCGGCGTGGCGACGGCCAGCGTGCGCCAGTACACCGTCGGCACGGCCACCCTGAGCCTGACCAGCGTGCCCGGCGCCACGGACGCGCTGGTGTGCAAGCGCAGCTCGGACAACAGCAATAGCTGCAACATGGCATTCGCGGCGACGGGCTTGACGCTCACGCCCGTCAACCATATCTCGGGCACGCAGCCGTCGTTTGGCATCAGCGCCGTGCAGGCCAGCGGAGACCAGCAAGCCTGCGTGCCCCTGTTTGCGAATAAAAACAAGGACGTGACGCTCGCTTGCGGCTACAGCAATCCCGCCAGCGGCACTTTGCCCGTCTTTGTCAAAGGCACGGGTGGTTTCATCGCCCTGGCGGCGAACAACAGCAGTGCTTGCAGTGCCTTGGGGAAGAGCGTCAACCTGGCGTTCGATGACAAGGGCGTCGCCAAGGTCACCATGTCCTACGCGGATGTGGGAAAAGTGAATTTGAAAGCGACCTATACGGGGTCAAGCGCCAGCGGCGACACTGGCTTGAGCATGACGGGCAGCGCCGATGTCATCGTCGTGCCGGACGCGTTCAGCGTCGTTGCCATCGCGAACCCCCAGCGCGCAGGCGCGCCAGTGACGGTCAGCATGAGCGCGCTCAATAGCGCGGGCGCCGTGACGCCGAACTTCGGCAATGAAAAGCCGTCAGAAACTGCGCTGTCTACGCTGGCCAGCCTGGTAAAGCCGACGACGATCGAGATTAGCAAACCAGCCAAGCCGGACATTCAGGGTGGCGTGGTCTTCAAGAATGGCAGCGTTGCCAGCAGTGACTTGAGCTGGCCGGAAGTGGGAACGATCACCATCGCCTTCAAATTGGCCAATCCCAAGGGCTACCTGGAGGCCAACACTGCCGTGCCGACCTTGCCCAAGCCCTCACGCGTGAGCGAGGAGGTGCAGTTCATCCCGCACCACTTCATCACGGAGTTGATCAAGACCGGAGCTGCCGACAGCATCGCCACGCCGTGCGCCGCGCCGCTTACCTGCGCCGACGATGGGGAAAAAGGCCGCTACGCCTACTCGGGGCAGGCGATAGGCGTGCGGGTGACGGCGCGCGCGCTTGGGGAGACGACGACCCAAAATTATGACGAGCTCAATCCGAGCGTCCTGGCGCCCGTGCTGCTCGACGGCTGGGATGCGGCCACGGGCACGATTTCCTTTCCACCGAGCACTTCTGATGACAGCAGCCGGCTCACCGACGGCAAGAAGGCGCAAGCCACCATCACCGGCGTGGCGCCCGCGACATTCACCCTGGGCGTTGCCTCGCCCATGGTTGCCTACCGTTTTCCGGGCAAGGCAGGCGCGCCGGTGGCGCCCACCGGCGTGCGCTTGCGCGCCAGCAGCACGTATCCCGGCGGCATCGTCGTCAGCTCGACCTCCGCATTGATACAGAACGAGGCGCGGCTGACCGTGCTGTCGGGGCAATGGCAGGTTGCCCACGGTTATGGTTCCGAGTTGTTGCCCGTCAAGCTGGCCGTGCAAGTCCAGTATTGGAATGGCACGAAATGGGTGACGAATTTGCTCGACAGCATCAGCGCATTCAACAAGTCGGACGTGGTGCTGGCCAACTGCAAGAAACCGCTGGACTGCGCTGCACTGGCCGTGGATGACCGGACCTATACCGTCGCGCAAGGCGTGTTGCCGCAGTTCAATCGATTGACTGTGCTGGCGCCCGGAACCGGCAAGTCTGGCCGCGTGGACGTTTCCGTGGGCAATCATCCCTACCTGGGCAGCACGGTCGGCGTCGTCGTCTTTGGCATCCTCAGATCGGGCCCCGTGATTTACCTGCGCGAGATGTATTGAGGCAGGGCAAAAGCGGGCGCACGCAGGCAGCGTGAAAAACCAGTAACATGCCTGGCTGTGGCATTCCCCCAACCTCAGACTGGAGTTTCTATGAGCACAACTTCGCAGTGGATCGATATCGCCGGCCCGGACGGCAGCTTCCAGGCTTACCTGGCCGTGCCGCATGTGGGCAAGGGCCCCGCCATCGTCCTGTTGCAGGAAATTTTCGGCGTCAACGAGCACATCCGCGCCGTGGCCGACCAGTACGCAGCCGACGGCTACGTGGTGCTGGTGCCGGACCTGTTCTGGCGCGCCGGCGCGCACATCGAGCTGGGCTATGATGCGGACGGCTGGAAGCGCGCCGTCGAACTGATGCAGGCGACCGATAACGAGCATGCCTTGAGCGATATCAAGGCCACCGTCGCGGTCCTGCGCGCCCGTCCGGAAGTGACGGGCAAGCTGGCTTCGGTCGGCTATTGCTTCGGCGGCAGGCTATCGTTCCAGACGGCTGCGGCCGGCCTGGTCGACGCCGCCATCGCCTATTACGGCGGCGGCATCCAGAACAAGCTGGACCTGGCCGACAAGATCCAGGTGCCGCTGCTCATGCATTTCGGCGGCCAGGACAGCCATATTCCGCCGGAAGCCGTGCAAAAGATCGCCGAACGCTTCGAAGACCGGCAAGACGTGGAAATCCATATCTACCCGGGCGCCGAGCACGGTTTCAACTGCACCCACCGCGACAGCTACCAGCAGCGCGCCGCGGCCCACGCGCATGGCAATTCCCTGATTTTCTTGGCGGAAAATCTGTAAGACCGCCGCCTCAGGCTGGCCAGTTGTCATGGTTTGCTCAGCAGCAAAGCCGCATGGGCGCTAAAATAGCGGCTGTGCCGGGCAACTCCGGCCGGCCGGGCGCGGCGCCCGGCAAACCTGGATGAGGAACCGAATTAAAGATGGCCCAAGTAATTGTTTCTGTAACATTGGCGGCAAGCGCCGAACGCGTGTGGGATTTTATCGGCGGCTTCCAGTCGCTGGCTGAATGGTCGAGCTCCATCAAGACCAGCCTGTCCGAACACGGCGGCCGCGTGCGCCGCCTGAAAACCACGGACGGCGCCATCATCGCCGAACGCCTGCAAAGCTACAGCGAAGCGGACAAGAGCTACAGCTACACCATCGTCTCTGGCCCGATCCCCGTCAAGAACTACCGTTCCACCCTGCGCGTCACGGGCGAACCGGGCGGCGCTTCCTGCGTGGCGGAATGGTCGAGCGAGTTCGATGCGGCCGAAGGCGTGGAAGAGGTCATGGTGGGCGCGTTCCAGCACCTGTATGAAACGGCATTTGTCGACCTGAAACGCATCATGGCGATTTAGCGCGCCTGCCAAAAAGTCCATGGCATTGTTGCGTTGCCTAGCCGTACATGCGTACTGTCTTCGGCAACACGCCTAGCCCTGAACATTTTGTCCAGCGCGCATAAAAAAAACACCGGCCGAGGCCGGTGTTTTTTTTATGTGTGGAAGTTTTAGCGTTTCACCTTGCCAAACGCCTCGCCCTTGTTCCACACCGGCAAATTCTTGTCGTTCGCCACTTCGTAGCCCAGGTTCAAGGTGAACTGCGCCTGCTGCACCATGCCCGACAAGTCCCACGACGGGTGGTACTCATCCGTTACCTGATGGTAATCCTTTTTAAAGGCGACCAGGCGTTCGCTGGACGCCTTCGGCTCCTTGACGAAGTCGAACGAGCCGTCGCCGGAAAACACGGCCGAGCCCACGTTGAAGGCCGGCACGCCCGCCTTGGCGAAGGCAAAATGGTCGGCCCGGTAAAACGCGCCGGACAGGTCGGGGATCGTTGGCGCCAGGCGCAGGCCCATGCGCTTGGCCACCTTGGCGGCGCTCGCATACAGGCTGCTGCGCTCGGCGCCGGCCACGCCGATGTCGTGCGTCTTGCCGACGAAGTTCATGCTGTCGAGGTTCAGGTCGGCGGCGGTTTTCGCCAGCGGCCACAGGGGCTTGCGCGTATAGGCGGTGCTGCCCAGCATGCCAGTTTCCTCGCCGGCCGGCCACAGGAAGATCTGCGTGCGGCGCGCCGGCTGTTTCACGGCCACCTGTGCCATGGCCAGCAGGGCCGCCGCGCCCGAGGCGTTGTCGATGGCGCCGTTGTAGATGTGGTCGCTCTGTCCTGAGCGGGCGCTGCCTTCGTCATCCTTGCCCAGGTGGTCCCAGTGGGCCGAGTAAATGACGGCTTCGTCCTTCAGCTTCGGGTCCGTGCCCGGCACGATGCCGGCCACGTTGAATTGCTCGATGCTGCGGATCTGGCTGTTCAATGCCACCTTGACCGTCGCGTTCAGGGCCACGGGGCGGAAGTCGCGCGTTTCGGCCTGCGCGCGCAAGGCGTCCAGGTCTTGCCCGCCCGCCTGGAACAGGGCGCGCGCCGCGTCTTCCTGCAGCCAGCCTTCCATCGCATTGCCCGTGCCGGCCAGGTTGAAGCGCTCGTGGCCGAAGCCGTTGGCGGGCACCGACCATGGGTAAGAAGCGGACTCGGTCGTGTGGATCAGCAGCACGCCGGCGGCACCCTGGCGCAGCGCTTCCTCGTACTTGTAGACCCAGCGGCCGTAATACGTGAGGGACTTGCCGGCAAAGCGGTTCGGTTCGGCGGCGGTCGGCTGCGGGTCGTTGACCATCATGATGACGAGCTTGCCCTTCAGATCGGCGCCTTTGAAATCGTCCCAGTTTTCTTCGGGGGCGCGGATGCCGTAGCCGGCAAACACGACGGGCGCGTCGAATGCCACTGTCTGCTGGCCATTGGAAGCGCCAAAGACGATGTCCTTGCCGAAGGCGGGAGCAAGCGTCTTGCCGCCCGCGCTGAACGTCACCGTGCTCGATGGCAAGGCCTTGCTGCCGACGATGGTCAGCGCCTGGCGGTAGCTGCCATCCTGCAACGGTTGCAGGCCGGCTACGGCCGCCTGCGTTTCCAGGTAGCGCACGGCCAGGTCGCCGCCGCGCTGGCCCGTGCCGCGTCCTTCCAGCAAGTCGTCGGCCAGGAAGGACAGGTGGGCGCGCAAAGGCGCTTCGGCAACGAGCGGTTGGGCGAGGGCAGCCGTGCTGAACAGGCTGGCGGCGAGGACGAAAGGAAAGCGCATGACAACTCCAAAAGTGAATACGGGAAAGCAAAGCAGCGACAATCTTACTCTACCGCAATGCTCTGGCGTAGCGCGCGGCGCGCGCAAGCCGATTGCGGCCACAATGGCCGCTGGTCCACCGACAAGGAGCGTTCCATGACTAGCCCTGACTTGCATTCAAGCAATACCCTGCGTACCGCTGACGGTACCTTGATTTATTACAAGGACTGGGGCAGCGGCCCGCCCGTCGTCTTCAGCCACGGCTGGCCCCTGTCATCCGACGCCTGGGAAGACCAGATGTTTTATCTGGCCGCGCACGGCTACCGCGTCATCGCGCACGACCGGCGCGGCCATGGCCGTTCCAGCCAGCCCTTCGGCGGCAACGACATGGATACCTATGCCGACGACCTGGCCGCGCTGATCACGGCGCTGGACCTGACGGGCGCCACCCTGGTGGGCCACTCGACGGGCGGCGGCGAAGTGGCGCGCTACATCGGCCGCCACGGCACGCAGCGCCTGGTGGGCGCCGTGCTGGTGGGCGCCGTGCCGCCGCTGATGCTGCAGACGGCCGACAACCCGCTGGGCCTGCCGCTCTCCGTTTTTGATGCCATCCGCGCGGGCGTGCAGGCCGACCGCAGCCAATTCTTCCGCGACTTGAGCGAGGCCTTCTATGGCTACAACCGGCCCGATGCGAAGCCGTCGCAGGGCGTGGGCGAGCATTTCTGGCTGCAGGGCATGCAGGCGGGCATGCCGGCGTCCTATTTGTGCATCAAGCAATTTTCCGAAACGGATTTCACCAGCGACCTGGCCAAATTCGACGTGCCGACCCTGGTGATCCATGGCGACGACGACCAGATCGTGCCCATCGCCGCCTCGGCGCGGCGCACGGCTGAGCTCATCATCGGCAGCAAATTGCTCGTGTACGCGGGCGCGCCGCACGGCCTGGCGACGACGCACAAGGACCGCCTGAACGAGGACTTGCTGGAGTTCTTGCGCCACTCGGTCGATGCGGCAAGCAATATCGGGGCGCATCTGTAAAATAGCCGAATCTATTGCAAAACGCATAATATTGCTTGGTTTTTGCACCAATTGCGTGCGGATCGCCGATTTTTCTGCGTTTTAGAATGCAAAAAATGGCGTTCTGCCGCCTCGTTCCACCCGGTAAGGTCCAGTAAAGAGTAAACTAGCAGATACACTCTTTCGCATTGGGCGATTCGAGCGAACTTGTGAGTGATTTCATGTCTGATACACCAATTTCCTTATTTTCCGACCTTAACCTGAGCGAGCCGCTGATTCGCGCGCTCAAGGATGTCGGTTACGAAACACCGTCGCCTATCCAGGCGGCCACGATTCCATTATTGCTCGCCAACCGCGACGTGCTGGGCCAGGCGCAAACGGGCACGGGTAAGACCGCCGCCTTCGCCTTGCCGATCCTGTCGCGCATCGATCTGAAACAAAGCTCACCCCAAGCCCTGGTCCTGGCACCGACGCGCGAACTGGCCATCCAGGTCGCCGAAGCGTTCCAGGTGTACGCCGCCCACATTCCCGGCTTCCACGTGCTGCCGATCTACGGCGGCCAAAGCTACGGCCCGCAGCTGTCGGCCCTGCGCCGCGGCGTGCACGTCATCGTCGGCACCCCGGGCCGCGTCATCGATCACCTGGACAAGGGTTCGCTCGACCTGTCCAAGCTGAAAACCCTGGTGCTGGACGAAGCCGATGAAATGCTGCGCATGGGCTTTATCGACGACGTCGAACGTATCTTGAAAGAAACCCCGGAAGGCCATCAAACGGCCCTGTTCTCGGCCACCATGCCTTCCGTCATCAAGCGCATCGCCACCACCTACCTGGTGAACCCGGCCGAAGTGACGGTCGCCGCCAAGACGGGCACGGCCGACAACATCCGCCAGCGCTACTGGCTCGTGTCGGGCATGCACAAGCTCGACGCGCTGACGCGCATCCTGGAAGCGGAAGCGTTTGACGGCATGATCATCTTCGCCCGCACCAAGCTGGGCACGGAAGAGCTGGCCAGCAAGCTGCAAGCCCGCGGCTTCTCGGCCGCCGCCATCAATGGCGACATCCAGCAAGCCCAGCGCGAGCGCACGATCCAGCAGTTGAAAGACGGCAAGATCGACATTTTGGTCGCAACCGACGTGGCCGCCCGCGGCCTGGACGTCGAGCGCATCAGCCACGTCGTCAACTACGACGTGCCGCACGATCCGGAAAGCTATACCCACCGCATCGGCCGCACGGGCCGCGCCGGCCGCAGCGGCGAAGCGATCCTGTTCATCACCCCGCGTGAAAAGAACTTGCTGAAAGCTATCGAACGCTCGACCCGCCAGCCGATCGGCATGCTGGAACTGCCAACGATCCAGGCCGTCAACGACGTGCGCATCGCCAAGTTCAAGGAACAGATCAGCGAAACCCTGGCTTTGGGCGAACTGGAGCAGTTCCAGTCGCTGATCGAGGATTTCGAACGCGAACAGAACATTCCCGCCATCGAAATCGCCGCCGCCCTGGCGAAGATGGCGCGTGGCAATGTGCCGTTGTTGCTGGACAAGAACAAGGCGCGCGAGCAAGCCACGTGGCAAGACGACCGTCCTGTGCGCCAGGACCGTTTTGAGCGCAACGACCGTCCGGAACGGGGCGACCGCTTCGAGCGCAGCGACCGTGGCGAACGCCCGGCCTTCCCGAAAAAGGAACGCATCCAGCGTCCAGCCGACGCCGGCATGCAGACTTTCCGTATTGAGGTAGGTCATCAACATGGCGTAAAACCGGGCAATATCGTGGGCGCCATCGCCAACGAAGCGGGCATCGATTCGAAAAACATCGGCCGCATCGAAATCTATGACGACTACAGCGTCCTGGACTTGCCAGACAGCATGCCGAAAGAATTGCTGGACCAGCTGAAAACCGTGTGGGTCGCGGGCCAGCAGCTGCGCATCAGCCGCGACGGCGACGCGCCGGACCTGGCGCCGCCAGCCGCGCCGCGCAAGCCGTTCGCCGCCAAGTCCGCGCCAGCGGATGCGGGCGAGGCAGCACCTGCGCCGCGCGCGCCGAAGAAGGAACGTCCACGCCCGGGCGTGACGGCTTACCGCATCGAAGTGGGCCGTGAGCACGCCGTGACGCCAAGCAACATCGTCGGCGCCATCGCCAACGAAGCGAACCTGGAAGCCAAGCATATCGGCCGCATCGATATCTTTGACAACTACAGTGTGCTGGACTTGCCGGAAGGCATGCCGCCGGAAATCCTCGACCACCTGAAATCGGTCGTGGTGTCGGGCCAGAAACTGCGCATCAGCCTCGATGACGGCACGACGGAGCGCAAGCCTGCGCCACCGCGTCCGAAATCGCCGCCGCGCAAGACCTACAAGTAATCGGTCCCCACAGGCGCCTCTCCGGCGCCTGTGTCGCGGATTGGAGACAGTTCCCCCACTGGCGCGTTCGCGCCAGTTTTTATTTTCCCTCAAGAAATGATTGTGATTGCCGCATTATGCTTGCCGGCAGGCCCCGCCATGGGCCGGCGCTTATTGCGGCGCTTGCGCATTTTTTTTATCGGCGCAAGCACCGTCTTTATTGCCTGCCGCATCGATACATAATTTTTTATTAATTATTGTATCTGCGCGCAATTTAAATTTTGTATTTCAATAAAATCAATCAAGTTGAGTCAAAGTAAATTCTAAAACATAAATGAATTGATTTTTATTAAATTGTTTGACCAGTGTCACTGTCGCCGAGGCGATATATCATGGGTGCTTGATGTGGTATATTGTTTTTATGTTTTTGTTATGCTAGTTGAAAAAAAATAGAGGAGCGACGATGCGGGTCAATACGCCTATCACGCAAAATGAATACGTATTAAATGAAGGCATGACGATTGTTTCCACCACGGATTTACAGGGAAACATCAATTACGCCAATCAGTATTTCATTGAGGTCAGCGGTTTTTCAGAAATAGAACTGCTGGGTGCGCCACAGAATATCCTTCGGCATCCCGATATGCCGGCCGAAGCGTTTGCCGACCTGTGGGACACCATCAAGACGGGCATGCCGTGGACCGGCATGGTCAAGAACCGCTGCAAGAATGGCGATTTTTATTGGGTCTTCGCCAATATCACGCCCGTCATCGAAAACGGCCGCCCGATCGGCTATATGTCCGTGCGCACCAAGCCCACGCGCGAGCAGATCAACGAAGCGGCGGCCCTGTATAAAAGTTTCAAGGACGGCAATAGCGCCAACCTGGCGATCCGCAATGGCCGCGTCGTGCGCCAGGGCTGGGCCGCCAAGCTGGCCGAGTGGCGCAAGCTGACCCTGTCGCAAGACCTGGCCCTGCATTGCATCGTCTTTGGCGTGGTGCTGGCCATCCTCGGCTGCGCCGTGTGGAATATCGACGGCGACACGAGCACGGCCACGCGCAGCTGGCTCAGCGGCGCTGCCGCCGCCGCCGTGGCGCTGATGCTGTATTTCTGGGCCCATCTGCACAATTCCCTCGTCGCGCCGCTGGGCGACGCCATCACGGTGGCGCGCAAGATGGCCGGCGGCGACTTGACGGGCGTCATCGACAAGGTGCGCGACGATGACATGGGTCAATTGATGGCGGCCTTGCGCCAGACCAACATCAACTTGCACAGCATCATCGGCGACGTGCGCGCCAACTTCGAGGATATCCGCATCACCACGGCGGAAATTGCCACGGGGAATATGGACTTGTCCAGCCGCACGGAGTCGCAGGCCTCCAGCCTGGAACAGACGGCGGCCAGCATGGAAGAGCTGACGTCCACCGTGCAAAACAGCGCAGACCACGTGGCCACGGCCAACGACCTGGCGGCGCAGGCCTCCACCGTCGCGGCCAAGGGCGGCACCATTGTCAGCGAAGTGGTCACCACGATGGACGAGATCAGCACCTCGTCGCGCAAGATTCTCGACATCATCGGCCTGATCGACGGCATCGCCTTCCAGACGAACATCCTCGCCTTGAACGCAGCGGTGGAAGCGGCGCGCGCGGGCGAGCACGGCCGCGGCTTTGCCGTCGTGGCGGGCGAAGTACGCAGCCTGGCGCAGCGCTCGGCCACCGCGGCGAAAGAGGTCAAGAATCTGATCGACCATTCGATCGCCACCGTGAATGCGGGCAGCGTGCTGACCAGCAATGCGGGCGCCACCATGACGGAAGTGATCGCCTCGGTAGCCCGCGTGACGGAAGTGATGGACGAGATTTCCTCGACCACGCGCGAGCAGAACCAGGGCATCGGCCAGGTCAACCAGGCCGTCATCCACATGGATGGCATCACGCAGCAGAATGCGGCCCTGGTCGAGCAGGCCGCCGCCGCCGCCACTAGCCTGGCGCAACGCACGGAGAGCGTGGCCCAGTCGATCGGCATCTTCAAATTGAAGGCCTCGCCCAAGCGCAAGGCTGCCGGCGTGGGGCGTAGCGTGGGCGCTGGCGTCGCGTCGCGGGCCTTGCTGAAGGCACGCTAAGACGATCATCCCGCCAGCGCACCGTTGGCGGGATTTACTTCCGTACCCGATACACTTCCCCGCTGCGCACCTTCTGCACCACCCCATCCCCGCCAAACAAGATCACATATTCGCCCGGCGCGCCCGAGGCGGCCGGGTAGCTGTACATCCACACTTCCTTGCCGCTGTCGAAACGGATGGCCGTGCTGTCGCCCAGCGCGGCGCGCACCTGCTCGCGCGTGCTGCTGCCCACGTGCACCACCTGTTCCAGGGTGGCGTAAGGCACATTCTTGCTTGCCTGCAAGGCGCGCGTGCCGGAACAGGCGGCCAGCAATGCCAGCACGGGAAATACCAGCCACTTCATGGCGCCACCTCGTCCATATAGTCAAATTCCAGCAGGGTATCGTCGGGCCAGCTGGCATCCCACAGGGGCGCGTAATACGTGCGGTCAAGCAAGACCTGGCAATCGCAATAGGGCAGCGAGGCGGGCGTTTGCTCGCCGCCCGCATACAGCATGGTGAACGGCAGCTCCAGGCGGCGTTCGCCATGCACGAGGGTCACGCCGAACAGGGGCCGCTCCGTAAAGAACAGATAATTGCCGTCCGGCTGCGAGCAGACCTTGTCGGTGCTGTAGAGCATGCTGGACAGCCAGGCGATGATTTGCGGGTCGTTCGAGATCAGGCCGGAATCCATGCCGGCGCGGCATTCCAGGCGCAAGTCGCCCAGGCGCCGCGTGCCGGGCGGCAAGCCCGGCGTGATCACCTGCGCGCGCCAGCTCATGGTGGAAGCCCTGCGGTTGGCGAGCAGCACGGCGTCTTCGCGCGCCGCTTGCGCGTTGCGCACGGGGGCAAAGCTGTTGTCCTCGGCCAGCGGTAACGGGATGCTGACGGTGTCGCCGGCGATGCGCAGCTGCACGCCCGTCATGTCCACGCCGGGCTGGCGCGGCAGCAGACGAAAGCGCAGCACGGCCTGCGGCGCCAGCGCATGGTCGCGCTCGAAGCGGTCCACGCCCTGCAGCATCTTGCGATACGATTTATCGACGGGGTCGCGCGTGGCGTCCACTTTCACTTGCGGCACGGGCGCGGTTTGCGCCAGCGCAACAGCGCTGGAGAGTAGACCAGCGAGCAAGCCAGCAAGCAGCAGGGAGAGAGGAATGCGCATGTCCTTATGCTACGCTTTTTTACGCAGCAGTCACGCACGGGTGGGTATATCAGTACTCGCTATATTTGCGCGCGTCGCCACGTACCTGCTGCGCCGGGTATTTCTGCGCGTTCAGTGCCATCTTTTCCAGCACGGCCGCGTGCAGGTCGACGCCGCTCTTGTCGGCCAGGCGCACCAAATACATCAGCACGTCGGCCAGCTCGTGGCGGATGCCCGTGCGTTTCGCCTCGTCCAGTTCGCTATCTGCCCCCGTGGGCAGCCACTGGTAGTGCTCGGCCAGTTCCGCCACTTCCACGGACAGGGCCATGGCCAGGTTTTTCGGCGTGTGGAACTGGTCCCAGTCGCGCTCGTCGGCAAAGGCGCGCAGGCGCGCGCGGATGTCGAGCAAGCTGTCGGCGGGCGCGCTCATGCGGCCGCCTGCAGCGGTTTTTCCATGAAGACACTGAATGGATCGTCGGGATAGCCGCCGTACGGCCCGCGCCGCTGGTAGCCGTGGCGCGCGTACAGGGCGATGGCTTCCGGCTGGTGGATGCCCGTCTCCAGGGTCAGCAAGCGGCAGCCGCGCGCCAGCGCCTGTTCTTCCAGCAGGGCCAGCAGGCGCTTGGCCAGGCCCAGGCCGCGGCTGTCCGGGTGCACATACATGCGCTTGACCTCGCCGAAATCGGGCGTGACGACGATGGCGCCGCAGGCCCGCGCCGTGCCCGCCGCATCGCGGGCGACGGCAAACAGCAGGGTGTCCGGCGGCAACGATGCCAGGTCCAGCGAGTAGACGCACTCGGCCGGATACAGCGTTTGTTGATATGCATCAAGCTCGGCGATCAGGGTTTGCACATCCGCTTGCTGCGGCGATTCCAGGTGAATTTGCATGGGGGAAAGCACGTTGACTGAGATTCCCCCATGGTATCACTGCGGCCGCGCCAGGCGCATGGTCAGGCCGATGGGCGACATCACAAACCCCATCAGTTCCTGCGCTGCACCGCCATCGGGCGTGTCGACGCCGGCGATGTCGAAGCTGCCCAGCAGCATGGCCATGGCGATCTTGATTTCCAACAAGGCCAGGTAGCGGCCCGGACACGTGCGCAAGCCGGCGCCGAAGGGCATCGAAGCGCGCTTGTTGTTGGCCTCGCCGCTGTCGGCCAGCCAGCGTTCGGGCTGGAAGGCCTGCGGGTCGGGAAAGTGCGCCTCGGACACGGTGTCGTGGCGCATCACGCACCAGACGAGGGTGCCGGCCGGCACGGCAATATCGCCGATGACCGTGTCGCGCAGCGCCTCGACGGGCAGGAAGGGCGCCACCGGTTTCAAGCGCATGGCTTCGCTGGCGCAGGCGCCCAGGTAATCGAGGCTATCCATCTGCTCGATCGTGAAATGGGCCGCGTCGGGCGCCAGGCGCCGCACTTCCTCGCGCGCCCGCGCCAGGCATGCCGGATGGCGTTGCAGCAAGTAAATTATCCAGGACACCGTGTTGGCCGTCGTATCCTCGCCCGCCAGCAGCATGGTCAGCACATTGCCGGCCACGTTGCGGTCCGTCACGCCGCTGTCTTCCAGGTCGGCGGCGGCGATCATGGCTTCGAGCAGGTTGGGCGGTCGCGCGCGGCGCGCCGGGTCGTGCGCCATGCGCGCGCGCGCCTGCTGCACCAGGCCGGCAACGGCGGCGGAGAGGGCCGCCACGTCGCGGTCCAGGCGGCGGTCGATGGGCAGCTTGAAGTAGCGCCAGTACGGGAACATGGACAGGCTGCGCCGCGCCACGGCGGGCAGGATGTCGTCCATGTGGCGCTGGATCACGTCTTCGCCCGATTCGAGCGTGTTGACTTCCGTGCCGAAGGCCAGGCCGGCGATGATGTCGACCGTGTAGCGTTTCAGGTCGCCATCGAGGTCGATCGCCTGGCCTTGCGTGGCGGCAATATGCCAGCGCCGCTGCAGGCGCTGCGCCACCGTCACCAGCGCGGGGAAATAGGCCTTGATGGCACCGGGCGCCATGCCGGCCATCACCATGCGGCGCTGGTTGCGCCACTCCGTGCCTTCGGCCAGGAACAGGCCGGGAATGCCGCCCATTTCCTCGGACACGACGGAGCTGCTCAGGGGACGGCGAAAGCCGTCGGGCCGGTCGCGCAGCACGGCGCCGACGGCCTCGCTGTCGGCCACCACCAGCACCAGAGTGCGGCCGAACCAGGCGCGCATGAAGGGGCCGTAGCGCTGCACCCACTGTTCCACGTCGCGGTGGATGCGCGTGAGCTTGAGCTGCAGGCTGTTGCCGACGATGGGCAGGGCGAAGGGCCCCGGCAGGTGGCGGATCTGGCGCATGGGCGTGGCGACGGCGGGGGCGGCAGCATGGTCGAGCGGGGGCATGGCGGACTCCTGGTGGATGGCGACAATGACATCACTGTAGCGCGCTTGCGCGCCCGCGTCTTGAACGAATACGACATCGTGCGGCGCCCGGCTTTGCCGGTACAATCGTCGCCATGCCTGCCGCCCATCTGCCCCTGACCCGTTTGATCGCACCGCGCGCCGCGCTCGCTTCCTGCGTGCGCGCCATGCTCGTGCGCGACACCACGGGCTGCGCGCCCCTGCCGCCGGCCCAGCGCCTGAACCGCTTTCCCGCCGCGCCCATGTGCAGCATCGTCTGGACCGTCGCCGGCCACGTGGAAGCGGCCGCGCCGGGCCTGTCGCTGCCGGACGTGCGCATGCCGCCCGCGCTGTTCGGCGGCCCCCGTTCGTATCCGCTGGTCAGCTACAATCCCGGCCCCGTGCATTCGTTCATCGTGATGTTTTATCCGGCCGCCCTGCATGCGCTGACGGGCATCTCGATGGATGCCTTGCTGGACCAGTTCCGCCCCCTGGGCGCGCTGTTCGATGCCGACTGGCTGGCCCTGTCCGACGCCGTGCTGGCAGCGCCGGACGACGAGGCCCGCGTCAGGCTGGTGGAGGATTTTCTGGCGCCGCGCTGGCAGCTGGCGCGCAAGAGCGGCGACCATCCGGCCGGCGCCATCCAGGACTGGGTGCGCCGGCTGGGCGTGCAGGCCGCATCGACGGGCCTGGCCAGCAGCGCGCGCAACATCGAGCGCCGCATCAAGGCCTGGGCCGGCCAGCCCATGCGCACCTTGCGCCGCATGCGCCGCGCGGAGCAGCTGTTCCTCGACGAGCGCGGCGCCATCCTGCAGGGCACGGCGTCATGGTCCGACGTCGCCGCCAGCGGCGGTTACGCCGACCAGGCGCATTTCTGCCGCGAGACGCGCGAAATCACAGGGCTGAGCCCCACCGAGCTGGCGCGCGCCATGCGCGACGATGAAAGCTACTGGATATACAGAGTGTGGAGTTGAACCGGATTTGTTACCCGGTGTAGACCACGCCTTTGCGCAAGGTCACTTCATGGTGCCCCGCGCCGGGCGCCATCATGGGGAAGCAGTTTTCCGCGCCGTGCACGCGCACGTCGAGGAAGTACGGGCCTTCGGACGCCAGGCAGTCGGCCAATGCAGCGTCGAGTTCCTCGCGCCGGCTGACCGTGTGCGCCTGCCAGCCGAACGCGCGCGCCAGGGCGACGAAGTCGGGCAGCGCTTCCGTGTAGCTGTGGCTGTAGCGCCCGCCGTGTATCAGTTCCTGCCACTGGCGCACCATGCCCATGTAGCCATTGTTCGACAGCACCACTTTCACGGGCAGGCGGTGCTGCACGGCCGTGGCCAGTTCCTGGATATTCATCAGGATCGAGGCGTCGCCGCTCACGCACACCACGCAGGCATCCGGGTGGGCGATCTGCGCGCCGATGGCGGCCGGCAAGCCATAACCCATGGTGCCGGCGCCGCCCGACGTCAGCCAGCGGCGCGGCTGCTCGAAACGCAGATGCTGCGCCGCCCACATCTGGTGCTGGCCCACGTCGGTGGAAACGATGGCGTCGCCGCCATCCATGCTGTCGAGCGCCGCCTGCAGCCGCCGCATCAGCGCCTGCGGCGCGATGACGCCGGGCGTGTCGTCGAACGCCAGGCTGTCTTGTGCGCGCCAGCCGTCGATGCGCTGCCACCACGGCTGGCGGTCCGCCAGCAATCGCCCGCGCAGCTGCGCCAGCAGGGCCGCGAGCACGGGCGCGCAATCGCCGCGCAGGGCCACGTCGGCGCGCACCACCTTGCCGATCGACGCCGGGTCGATATCGACGTGGATGACCTTTGCGCCAGGACAAAAGGCATCGAGACGTCCCGTCACCCGGTCGTCGAAGCGGGCGCCGACGCAAACGATCAGATCCGCATGGTGCATGGCCAGGTTCGCTTCCAGGGTGCCGTGCATGCCCAGCATGCCGAGGAAGGCCGGATGCGAGGCGGGAAAGGCGCCCAGGCCCAGCAGGGTTAATGTACAGGGCGCGGCCGCCAGTTTCACCAGCTGGCCAAAGGCGGCGCAGGCGGCGGGACCGGAGTTGACGAGGCCGCCGCCGCCATAGAACACGGGCTGGCGCGCGGAGGAGATCAGGCTGGCGGCCCGTTCGAGATCGGAAGCTGCCGGCATCGGCACCGGGGCCGGCGTGGCAGGGGCCTGCACCGTCGTTTCCTGCACCGGCGCCAGTTGCAGATCCTTGGGGAAATCGACCAGCACGGGGCCGGGCCGGCCCTGCGTGGCTTGCGCGTATGCTTCGCGCACGACGGCCGCCGTTTCGTCGGCCGTGCGGATTTGCCGGTTCCACTTGGTGACGGGGCGCGAAATGCCCAGCGCGTCGCATTCCTGGAAGGCGCTGGTACCGATGCTGGTGGTGGCCACCTGGCCGCTGATGCAGATGACGGGGATCGAATCGCACAGGGCGTCGAGCAAGCCCGTGGTGGTATTGCTCATGCCGGGGCCGGACGTGACGAAGACGACGCCGGGCCGGCCCGTGCTGCGCGCATAGCCTTCGGCCGCGTGCACGGCCGCCTGTTCGTGGCGCACCAGCACGTGGCGCAGCCGGGGCTGGGCGTGCAGCGCGTCGTACAGGGGCAGCACGGCGCCGCCCGGATAGCCGAAGACGGTGTCGACGCCCAGCGCCAGCAGGGTGTCGATCAGGGTGCTGGCGCCGTTATGGGAGGCGCGCGCGAGGAGGGGAGAGGGATCGGGTTTCATGGCCTTATTTTCTGCCTGATGCGGCAGAAAAGGCTGCTGGTTTTCTCGTATAAAATGCATACTTCAGCAAAATTTGCTGTGAAATAAGGATATGACAGAATGAAACTGGACAAATTCGACCTCGCCATCCTGACGGCCCTGCAGCAGGATGCCCGCATCAGCCTGCACGACCTGAGCGCCAAGGTGGGCCTGACCTCGTCGCCATGCTGGGCGCGCATCAAGCGCATGGAAGACGATGGCGTCATCGAGGGTTATACGGTGAACGTCAATGCGGCCAAGGTGGGGCTGGCCGACACCGTCATCGTGCAAGTCACCCTGGACGACCATTCCGACCAGGCCCTGTTCGAATTCGGCCACGCGCTGGCCATGATCCCGGAAGTGCTGGAAGCGTTTCTTGTGTCCGGCGACTACGATTACTACCTGCGCATTGCGGTGAGCGACACGCGCGACTACGAACGCCTGCTGCGCGAGCGCCTGTATAAAATTCCCGGCATCCGCCATAGCAAATCGAGCTTTGTGTTGCGCCAGCTTAAGCAGAGCTACCTGCCCTTGCAACGCTGACTTTGTTACCTCTTCCCCGCACGGCGGGAGTTTTTCCCTAGCCCCTCCCCCGGTGGCTGTCCGATACTGGGCAGTAATAAAAAACACGATAAATCGGGGAGATGCATGAGACTGACCTTATTCGCGGCCGCCGCCATGGCGCTGTGCCAGGCGCAAGCTGCCGACCTTGCCGACCCTGCCAGCCTGGAGGCGGCGTACGACTTGCCCACCGTCATCATCACGGGCAGCATGCCGCTGCCCACCGTGGAGCAGCCGCGCGATGCGCTCGCCGCGCCCGTGCAGACGGCCAGCGCGCAGCAGATCGCCGGCAGCGGCGCGCTCGACATTTCCGCCTTCCTGCGCCGCAACCTGGGCAGCGTGTATGTCAATGAAGTGCAGAACAATCCGTTCCAGCCCGACGTCAGCTACCGCGGCTATACGGCGTCGCCCCTGCTGGGCACGCCGCAAGGGCTGTCCGTCTACCTCGATGGCATGCGCCTGAACCAGCCGTTTGGCGACGTCGTCAGCTGGGACTTGATCCCGCGCATGGCGATCGCCTCGCTGACCCTGATGCCGGGCTCGAACCCCCTGTTCGGCCTGAACACCCTGGGCGGCGCGCTGGCCCTGCAGACCAAGGATGGTCTTAGCAATCCCGGCACGGCCGTGGAAGCGCGCCTGGGTTCGCACCAGCGGCGCGCCATCGAGTTCGAGCATGGCGGTAGCAATGCGCAGGGCTGGCACTGGTACGTGACGGGCAACCGCTTCAGGGAAGAAGGTTGGCGCGACGATTCGCCGTCCGACGTGCGTCAGCTGTTTGGCAAGCTGGGCTGGAGCGATGCGCGCACCGATATCGCCGTCACCGTGGCCCACGCGGACAATGCGCTGACGGGCAACGGCTTGCAGGAACAGCGCCTGCTGGCGCGCGATTACCGCAGCGTCTACACCAAGCCCGATTTGACGCAGAACAAATCCACTCTGTTGAACCTGACGGGCAAGCACCAGGCCGGCGCCGGCTTGCTCTTGTCCGGCAATGTGTACTACCGCAAGATCGACACGCACACGTTTAACGGCGACCTGAACGACGAGTCGCTCGATCAGTCCGTCTACCAGCCCGGCGCGGCCGAACGGGCGGCGCTGGCGGCGGCCGGCTACACGGGCTTTCCCGCCAGCGGGGCGAATGCGTCGAATACGCCGTTCCCGAAATGGCGCTGCATCGGCAACGTCTTGCTGAACGATGAACCGGCCGAAAAATGCAACGGCATGCTCAACCGCAGCCATACCGAGCAGGAAAACTATGGTCTTTCGGGGCAGTTCACGGCACCGGCCGACCTGGCCGGGCAGCGCCACAGCGTCACGGCCGGCGCCGCCTTCGATGCCAGCCACGCCACCTTCCGCCAGACCAGCCAGTTCGGCTACCTGAACCCGGACCGCAGCATCACGCCCGTCGACTTCTTTGCCGACGGCACGGAAATCGACGACGACGGCACGCCCGTCGACAACCGGGTCGACTTGAGCGGGCGCATGCGCACGTGGAGCGTGTATGCAAGCGACAGCATTGCGTTCAATCAAGCGTTGACCCTGACCATCTCCGGCCGCTACAACCGCAGCACCGTGCGCAACCGCGACGCCATCACGCCGGGCGGCGGCAGCGGCTCGCTCGATGGCGACCACCGTTTCAGCCGTTTCAATCCCGCCATCGGCCTGGCCTATGCGCCAGTGGCCGGCACCAGCGCCTATCTCGGCTACAACGAAGGCAGCCGCACGCCGACGGCCATCGAACTCGGCTGCGCCGACCCGGAAAACCCGTGCCGCCTGCCCAACGCCATGGCGGGCGACCCGCCCTTGAAACAGGTCGTCACCAAGACGTGGGAAGCGGGCGTGCGCGGCAAGTGGGGCGACGTGGCCCGCTGGAGCGCCGGCGTGTTCCGCGCGGAAAACCATGACGACATCCTGTTCGTGGCCGACAACCAGGCCGGTTTCGGCTACTTCAAGAATTTTGGCAAGACGCGCCACCAGGGCGTGGAGCTGGCGTTGGACGGCAAGGCGGGCGCGCTGGACTTCGGCGTCAACTACACGTGGCTGCAGGCAACGTATCAAAGCCGCGAAACCGTCAACGGCAGCGCCAACAGCAGCAGCGACGCGGACGCGCCTGGCCTGGAAGGCAATATCGTCATCACGCCCGGCAACCGCATACCGCTGACACCGAGCCATATCCTGAAGGCGCACGTGGATGTTCAGGGCGGACGCGACTGGACGGTGGGCCTGGCCATGACGGCCGTGTCGAGTTCCTATGCGCGCGGCAACGAGAACAACCGGCACCAGGCGGGCGGCCCGTCCTACCTGGGACCGGGCAAGAGCGCCGGCTACGCCGTGGTCGAGCTGAACGGGAAATACCAGCTGACGCCGCGCCTGAGCGTGTTTGCCCAGATAAACAACCTGTTCGACCGCCAGTACGCGACGGCGGCGCAATTGGGCGCGACGGGTTTCGACGCCAACGGCAATTTTGCCGCCCGGCCGCTGCCCGCCGTGAACGGCGACTATCCGATGGTCAATGCGACGTTTTATGCGGCCGGCGCGCCGCGCAGCGTGAATGCAGGTCTGCGCTACGCGTTTTAAGTCATCCCAGCTGGCGCTGCTCGATGATGCCATTGCGCAGCGCCAGGCGCACCAGGGCGGCGGGGCCGGGCACGTCGAGCTTTTCCTTGATGCAGGTCTGGTGGTTGGCCACCGTCTTGCTGCTCAGGTGCAGCAGGCGGGCGCAGTCGGCGGCGCTGCGGCCTTCGGCCAGCAGGCGGAAGATTTCAAATTCGCGCTGGCTCAGGCTGCTCAAGCGCTGCGCTTCCATGCGGGCCGTGCCGTGCAGCACGCCCGGTACGCTGTGCGGATCGAGGTAGCGCCGGCCCGCGTGGGCGGCGCGCACGGCGTCGACCAGGTGTTCCGGGTCCGCCTGCTTGCTGACGAAGCCGCAGGCGCCGCCGTCGAGCGCGCGCGCGATCAGCTGCGGCGTGTCGTGCATGCTGAACACGAGCACGCGGGCGCCGGCATCGCGGGCCAGCAGCTTGCGCAGCAATTCCAGGCCGCCGATGCCGGGCATGGACAAGTCCGTCACGCAGACGTCGGGCGCCTGTTCTAGGTGCAGGGCATATGCCGTTTCGCCATTGCCCGCCTCGGCCACGACGGCGATGTCGCCCCCTTGTTCCAGAAGCCGGCGGTAGCCCGTGCGCACCACCGGGTGGTCATCGACCAGCATCACGCGGATCGGGGTCATGGCCGCGTTCATGCCGCACCGGCCGCCAGCGGCATCGCCACTTCGATGCGCAAGCCGTTGCCCAGCGCGCTGATCCAGCGGATATGGCCGCGCTGGCCGGCCACGCGCTCGCGCATGCCCAGCATGCCAAAACCGCCTTCTTCCGTTTTGTCCTGGCGCAAACCCTGGCCATTGTCTTCGATGGCCAGGTGCAGCACGCCGTGCGCGTCGGCGCGCAATTCCACCGTGGCACGGTCGGCGCCCGCGTGGCGCGCCACGTTCGTCAAGCCTTCCTGCACCAGGCGGTAGATGGCGGTGGCGGTGCTGTCGTCGAGGCTGGCGGGGATGGCGTGCGGCGCGAAATGGCAGGCGATGCCGTGCTGCTGGGCCCAGCTGTCGCACAGCGCCTGCAGGGCCGGCGCCAATCCCAGGCTGTCGAGCACGGGCGGGCGCAGCCGGCGCAGCATCGTGCGCACCATCGCATGCAGCGCTTCCGACGAGCGGGCGATGCTGGCGGCGCAGGCCTGCACGTTCGCCTGGTCGCCGTCGCGCGCGCGCAGGATGTAGCTGGCGGCGGCGCGGATGGCCGTGCAGTCCTGTCCCACTTCATCGTGCAACTCGCGCGCCAGCGCGCAGCGCTCTTCTTCCTGCGCGCGCAGCAGGCGCTGCGTGAGGGCGCGGTTTTGCGCCAGCAGCAGCGCCACCTGGCGTCCGCGCCGCACGGCGAAGCCGGCCAGCGCCAGCGCCAGCAGCAGCAGGCTCAGGGCCAGTTCATCGAGCTGCCAGTGTTCCTGGCGCCCGAGCGCATGCGTCAGCCGTTCGGCCAGGTCCAGCCTGGCGGCCAGCAGGAAAAAAGCCAGCGCCAGCGCGCCGCACACGAGGAGGCGCCGGGCCGGCCGCGCGCCTGAGCGGCCGCTGCCGGCCAGTTGATGGTGTTCCATGATGCTGCTCCCTGAGCACGGTCGATCTTCTTGTTGTGCAAGCTTCATGCCATCGGCGCAGGGGCCTCTGGGGGCGCGTCATGCGGGGCAGGGGAGGGGATGACTGTTCCAGGATGGAACAGGTGTACCGCGATGTGACGCTACGCGCTTGCGCTGGCCGCAGGCACGGTTTTCGAGCTTATCTGAAGTTGCGCCGACACGCTGGCGCGCACGTCTGCAGTGCGAGGCATTGTTGTTCCAATGTAACGTTGAGATTCCTCAAGCTTCCATAGATAAAACAAAACAAAGTTTCGCAGGCTTAGATAAAAAATAAATAAATGATATTAAAAATATGATATTTGTTTTATGCGATTTGCTATATTTGTTGACACTTTTGTGAAAAAGCTGAAAGCGGGCACCAGACCTGCCGACCTATCTATCCACAACAATCAAGGGAATAGAATGAATCGTCTATCACATGCGCGGGTATCGCCCGCCACTGCCAATCCGCCCGCTACCCGCGGCCGCGCCACTGTCCTGGCCGCACTGGCCGCCGTGTCCGTGCTCGCTTCCGCGCCGGCCATGGCCGGGGTCCTGACCTTCGACAGCTTGCGTCCCGACGTGTACGCCAGCGGCCAGACGCTCAATACGTCCAGCTACAACCTGCTGTTCCTGGCCGACCCGACCACGGCGGCCGGCGGCGGCGTCAGCGGCGTGGGCGCCATCCTCGATGGCCGCGTGGGCTCGTCGTGCGATATCGCCGCCTGTCCGCAGGGCGCCACCGGCAATTACCTGGCCATCCTCAACGATGGCGGCGTGAATTTCGCGCGTGCCGACCGCCAGGCGTTCAGCCTGGCCGGTTTCGACTATTCCTTCATCGCCCCCGTCTCGGGCTTGCCGAACCAGAATTGGGGCGAACTGCAGCTGAGCGGTACCCTCAGCAACGGCCAGGTGGTCAGCACTTCGCTGGCGTTTCCCGGCCAGGGCAGCGATGGCAATTACCATTTCCAGAGCGCTTCCCTGTTGAGCGGCTTCAACAACTACGCGTTTACGGGCCTGACCTTCAACGCCTGCATTTTCAATGACACTGGCGTATGCAGCAATTCCATCGATTTCCCAGCCTTTAACCAGGGCCAGTTTGCGCTCGACAATATCAATATCAGCGCCGTGCCGGAACCGTCGACCTACATGCTGCTGCTCGCCGGCCTGGGCGCCATCGGCATGCTGTCGCGCCGCCGCAGCGGCAAGTTCTCCCCGTTCACCGTGCAAGGAGCGTGAGATGAAATTACGTCCCGTTTCCCTCGGTATCCTCCTGCTGGCCGCCAGCCTGGCGCAAGCGGCGCAGGCGCAGGAACGCCGCTCCTACATCGTGCAGCTGGTCGACAAGCCGGCCGCCACTTACACGGGCCAGGTCGACGGCCTGGCCGCCACCAAGCCAGCACCGGGCGCGCGCATCAACGTGGGCGCCGCCGACGTGCAGGCCTACCTGAGCTACCTCGACAGCAAACAGGCCGCCGTGGCCGGCACCGTCAGCGCGGCTGAAATCACGCACCAGTACAGCGTCGTCTTCAACGGCTTTTCCGCCTTGCTGACGGACGATGAAGTGCGGGCCCTGAAGAAAAACAGCGGCGTGGCCAGCATCAGCGCCGACTCCATCCTGCAGCTCGACACCAGCTACACGCCCACCTTCCTGGGCCTGGACAAGCCGGGCGGCTTGTGGGAGCAGCTGGGCGGCAAGACGCACGCGGGCGAAGACATCATCATCGGCATCGTCGACAGCGGTATCTGGCCCGAGAACACGGCCTTTGCCGACCGCCTCGACGAGAACGGCGTGCCCAGCCATAGCGGCAGCAATGTCGTGTACGGCGCGCCGCCGGCCAGCTGGCAGGGCACGTGCCAGACGGGCGAAGGTTTTTCCGCAGAGAATTGCAACAATAAGCTGATCGGTGCGCGCTATTACCGCGCCGCCACGTCGGCCCTGCACTGGACGGAATTCCGCTCGCCGCGCGATTCCGTCGCCGGCCTGACGGGCCACGGCGGCCATGGCACGCACACGGCGTCCACGGCCGGCGGCAACAATGGCGCCATCGCCACCTCGAACGGCGTGTCGCTGGGCAAGGCCTCGGGCATGGCGCCGCGCGCCCGCATCGCCGCCTATAAAGTCTGCTGGACGGCCGCGTCGACGGGCCGCAACGGCTGCGCCACGGCCGACAGCGTGGCCGCCATCGACCAGGCGGTCAAGGATGGCGTCAACGTCATCAACTTCTCCATCGGCCCGAACGCGGGCGGCGGCGCGTTCGACGAACCGACGGAAGTCGCTTTCCTCGGCGCGGCGGCGGCCGGCGTCTTCGTCGCCACCTCCGGCGGCAATTCCGGCCCGGCCACGCCCGCGCCCGACGTGCCGGCGCCCGTCTCCCACATCAGCCCGTGGCTGGCCACGGTGGCCAATTCCACGCATAACCGCCTGTATGCGGGCAATGTCATCCTCAGCAACGGCACGAAACTGGAAGGCGCGTCGAGCAATGCGAATACGCCGGCGCTGCCGCTGATCCGCTCGCGCGACGCGGGCCTGGCCGGCGTGCCGCCGACGGACGTCAATCTGCTGCGCTGCTACGGCGCGGCCGATGCCGCCCCGGCTTATCTGGACCCGGCGAAAGTGGCGGGCAAGGTGCTCGTGTGCGACCGTGGCGGCAACGTACTGGTCAACAAGAGCGCGAATGCCAAGACGGCGGGCGCGGCGGGCGTGATCATCGCCAACGTGGCCGGCGGCGCCAATACCATCATCAACCAGGCGCACGTGCTGTCGACCGTGCACCTGGCGCAGGCGCAGGGCGACGCGCTGAAGGCCTTCATGGCATCCAGCCCGGACGGCACGGCGGCATTGGGCGAAATCCATACCGTTGCCGACACCACGGTGCAGGCGCCCATCGTCAGCGACCGCTCCTCGCGCGGGCCGAACGTGGCCAACGCGAACATCCTGAAACCCGACCTGTCCGCGCCCGGCACCAACATCCTGGCCGGCGTGACGGCCGACCTGACGCCGGCGCAGCGCGATGCGGTGGCGGCCGGCGGCGCAGCGCCCGTGGCGGAATGGGATTTCTATTCCGGCACCTCGATGGCCAGCCCGCACGTGGCCGGCGTGGCGGCGCTGCTCAAGCAGCAGCATCCGACCTGGTCGCCCGCGGCCATCAAGTCGGCGCTGATGACGACGGCCTTCAGCACGTATTCCGATGGCTTGAACGGTTCCGTGTCGTGGGATGCCACGGCGAAGAACTCGGGCCAGCTGCCATGGGGCCAGGGCGCCGGCCATATCGCGCCGAACAGCGCGGCCGATCCCGGGCTCGTGTACGACGTGTCGGAAATCGACTATGCGCGCTTCCTGTGCGGCCTGAACCTGAAGGTCTACAGCGCCGCCACCTGCCAGGCTGTCGGCACCATTCCTGCCTATAACCTGAACCTGGCATCGCTGACGGCGGCCAACGTGCTGGGCACGCAGACACTGACGCGCACGGTGACCAACGTGGGCGCCGGCAGCGCCGTCTACAACGTCTCGGCCAGCCTGCCCGGCTACACGGTGGCGGTGACGCCAACGAGCCTGAGCCTGGCGCCGGGCGCCAAGGGCCAGTACCAGGTCAAGCTGACGCGCACCACGGCACCGGCCAATACCTGGACCTACGGCGCCCTGAGCTGGACGGATGGCACGCACACGGTGCGCAGCCCGCTGACGGCGCGCGGCACCTCGCTGGCCGCCATTCCGCTGGTCAGCAGCGAAGCGGCCACGGGCAGCAAGGTGCTGACCCTGGGCACGGGCTTCTCGGGTGCGCTGGTCGGCGTCAAGTCGGGCCTGGTTGAAGCCGTGCGCGAGTCGCGCACGATCGGCCAGGCCGCGACGGGCGCTGCCGCATCGGCCGCCTGCAAGGCCGGCGGCGCCACGGGCGTGAACGTGCACAACGTGGTGATTCCTGTCGGCACCCTGGCGGCGCGCTTTGCCACCTACGACGCGGAAACGACGGGCGGCGCGAATACCGACATGGACATGGAGGTCTACAACGCCGCCAATGTGCTGGTCGGCAGCAGCGGCAACGAAAGTTCCAATGAGCAAGTGGAGCTGCGCCTGCCCGCCGCCGGTACGTACAAGGTGTGCGTGATCGGTTTTGCGCCGCAAAACGGCCAGGCCGACTACACCCTGTCGTCGTGGGTGCTGGCGCCGGGCTTGAACAACGGCAGCTTCAAGGCGCTGATGCCGGGCACGGCCTACGTAGGCGGCACCGCGTCTGTCTCGCTGAGCTGGTCCAACCTGGCCGAAGGCAAGCGCCACCTGGGCGCCGTCGGCTACCAGGTCGCTGGCGTGGTGCAGGGCGTGACGGTGGTCGAGGTCAATACCAATGATCCCGTGCCGCTGTTCCAGAACGCGCGCGGCGCCAAGCCGGTGCTGGCGGAATAAGCCGTTCTTTGCGTGAACGCAAGGCGTGCCTCCGGGCACGCCTTTTTTTATGCACTCACCCCCGTTCGGGAGGAATAGCACTTGCATGGCGGTAACGCCCCCGGTATCTTGTCGGATAGCCATGGCTTTGTGCCCTGGCATTCTTGGGGAGTCGCGCGTGACCAGTTTCCGCACCAATACCGACCGCCTGCTGGAAGTGCGCCTGCAGGATGAAAAAGTGCTGGCGATTGCCGGCGCGATGGTCGCCTACACGGGCAGCATCAAATTTGAAAAATCCCTGCTGGGCGGCGAGGGCCTCTTCGGCGCGCTCAAGCGCAAGGTGACGAACGAAGGCATGCAGGTGATGCAGGCCGCCGGCACGGGCACGGTGTTTTTCGCGCAGAATGCGGCCGAGATCACCGTCATGGCGCTGGCCGGCGAAAAGCTGACCATCGAAAGCAGCAGCCTGCTGGCCTACGACACGAGCCTGAAGACGGGCACCAGCTTTGCGGGCCTGCGCGGCGCCAGTTCCGGCCAGGGCCTGTTTTCCACCACCGTCGAAGGCCATGGCAACCTGGCCGTCATTTCGCGCGGCAACCTGATCATGCTGGAAGTGACGCCGGCGCACCCGCTGCGCGTGGACCCGGACGCCTTCGTCGGCTTCAAGGGCGATATCCGCCAGGAATTCGTTTTTGATGTCAACTGGCGCACCATGATCGGCCAGAGCTCGGGCGAATCGTACCAGCACAAATTCACAGGCCAGGGCGTGGTGTTCATCCAGCCCGCCGAACGTTAAGTCAGCGAGGACCCGCCATGCCTGTCTATCAGCAGATCAATGAAAAGATGCTTGAGGTCAAACTCGGCAATGAAGAAGTGTTCGCCCGCAAGGGCGCCATGGTGTCGTACCAGGGCGACGTGGCGTTCAGCCGCTCCTTCCTGGCCGGCCAGGGCGTGCAAAGCCTGGCCATGCGCGCCGTCACGAACGAGGGCTATGCCCTGATGTCGGCGCGCGGCACGGGCAGCGTGTTTTACGCGCAGGGCGGCCTGTTCGTCAGCATCGTCCCCGTACGGGGCGAAACGTTCTATGTGGAAAGCGACTCCCTGCTGGCCTTCGATGCGCGCCTGACGGCCGGCACCATGTTCCTCGGCAACCAGGGCGGCGTGCAGGGCGTGGTGCGCGGCATGGCCTCGGGCCAGGGCTTGTTTACCACCACCCTGCAAGGCACGGGCGAAGTGGCGATTTTGTCCGACGGCAATGCCATCGGCTTGCCCGTCACGCCGGACGTGCCCGTCTTCGTCGACCCGCAAGCGTATATCGGCCATACGGGCCAGCTGAGCTCGACCATCGTCACGGACCTGAACTGGAAAACCTTCGTCGGCCAGGCGTCCGGCGAATCCTACCAGGTGAAGTTCACGGGCCAGGGCACGGTCTACATCCAAGCGAGCGAAAGGTAAGCCATGACGATTTACAACCCCGATACCTTGCCGAAGAACGATAACCTGAACCGTTTTTCGTATGTCATCGACGTCAAGGAACAGATCTTCATTCGCAAGGGCAAGATGATCGCCTTCTATGGCGAATTGCGCTTTGAAGCCATGGGCAGCAGCGTGCTCGACTTGATCGTGCGCAATGCCTTCAATGCACCGAAATACGTGCACCACTTTGTCGTGGCGCAAGGGCAGGGCCAGTTGATCCTGGGCGACAACGGCAACGACCTGGCGTGCTACGACCTGGACAACGCCAACATGACCATCCGCGCGAAAAACCTGCTGGGTTTTACCAATGATGTGATCTGCCAGGAATCGACCTTGCCCGGTTATCTGACCATGATAGGCACCGGTAAAGTCATCGCCTCGTCGAACGGCCCCGTGCATTTCCTCGAGTTGCCGTGCCGCGTGGACGAGCAGGCCGTGCTGGGCTGGGCCGATTGCCCCAGCCCCTCGTATCACTACGACTATGCCCACGTGCAGGGCTGGGCCTCGGCCGCCGGCGCGCTCACGGGTTTTACCCTGTCGGGCGAGGAAAAGCAGATCGACTTCACGGGCGCCGGCACGGTGCTGGTGCAGTCGTCCGAGCTGGACGTGACGGGCAGCTCCGCCCTTGCCCAGCTGCTGGCGCAATTGCCGCTGCTGGGCAAGGAAGACCTCGGGACCTTGAGTCTTTCCGTGCAGCAGCAGATGAAGGACAGTCGTTAAGACCAGGAAGTCCAAGAGTACCTGACAGAACCGTAGCGAGCGGAAGGGAGAGGTAGCCGAGAAGCGCAACCGTACTGAAGTACAGTGAGCATCGCAGGCTGCCTATACCGACGCGCAGTAGGTTCGGTCAGGTACTCAAGGCCGCGCCCAGCCGGGCGGCCGCTTCTCTAAAAAGGCGGCGACGCCTTCCTCCGCATCCTCTTCCATCATGTTGCGCGCCATCACGTCGCCCGCGTACGCATACGCCTCGTCCAGCGGCAGCTGGCGCTGCCGGTAGAACATGGCCTTGCCGTAGCGGATGGCCGTCGGGCTTTTCGCCATGATCTGCTGCGCCAGGCGGGCCACGGCGTCGTCGAGCGCCGCGTCGGCCACCGTTTCATTGATCAGGCCCCAGTCGGCGGCCGTGTCGGCGTCGATGAAGCGGCCCGTCACCAGCATGTCGAAGGCCCGCTTGGGCGATACATTGCGCGACAGGGCGACGGACGGCGTGGCACAGAACAGGCCCACGTTGATGCCGGAGACGGCAAAGCGGGCGGACGCGCCCGCCACGGCCAGGTCGCAGCTGGCGACCAGCTGGCAGCCGGCCGCCGTGGCGATGCCATGCACGCGGGCAATCACCGGCACGGGCAAGGTTTGAATGGCTTGCATCACGCGCGAGCATTGCGCGAACAGGGTTTGATAATAATCAAGCTGGCGCGTGGCCTGCATCTGGCGCAAATCGTGGCCCGCGCAAAACGCCTTGCCTTCGGCGGCCAGCACCACGCAGCGCACGTGTGGCTGCTGCGCGATGGCATCGAACGCTTCCTGCAGCGCGGCCAGCATGGCTTCCGACAGGGCATTGAATTGCAGGGGATGGTTCAGGCGCAGGGTGACGAGGCCATCCTGCTCTTCGCGCAGCACCAGCGGTGCGTCGGTATCTTGTAAAGCGGTCATGCGGTCTCCAGTGGCCTGATGGCCTTGTTTTTATGGAAAAGCTTACTTGGCGGCGTTGACGCTGCCGATGCCGGCGATCGACTTGTGCACGATCTTCGGCTTGCCGTAATACGTCAGTTCGCCCATGCCGCGCACCACGGCGTTCAGTTCGCCCGAGGAATACACCTTGACGGAACCGATGCCTTCGAAATTCACGTCGACGTTTTTCGCCAGCAAGGCTTTCGTGTCGACTTCGCCCACGCCCTGCGCCTTCAGGCGCAGCCAGTCGACCTGGCCATCGGCGGCCAGGCGGCCCGCGCCCTTGTAGCTGATGTCGACACGTGGGCCATTGAGCTTGGTCAATATCTTCTCGCCCGCACCTTCCGCGATCAGCTTGCGCAAGGTGGGCATGGTGATGATGATGCGCGGGGCGCCCTCGGTCTTCTTGATATCTTTATCCTTCATGGAAATTTTCAGTTCGCCGTCGACCACTTCCGTGATCACGCCGCTGAGGAATTTCTGGTCGCCGCGCAGCAGCAGGCTTTGCTCCTTGCCCGATTCCACTTCCATGCTGATGGGGCCGCGGATATCGATGGCGTTGAAGGCGGCGACCGTGCGGGTTTGCTCGTCGGCATGCGCGAGGCTGGCGAGGCAAGCGAGGGACAGGACTGGCAACAGGAACAGAGGACGCATGGCGGTTTCCTTGAGTAGTTGATCAGTGTATTCTATGTTGCAACATCTCCAACTGGGAGAAATTTGCGAGGAAATGAGCAAATCGCGGCGCGGATGATACGGTGCCGCCATCGGCCAGCCGCGCGCCCGGCCAAGCGCCGTTGGGCTATGCTATCGCGTACCGCGTCCTGGAGAGCAGATGAAAAATTACCACAAAGAAGATTATCCCGTCGCCGATATCCGCCGCTTCCTCGAACCGGGGCCGGTGGTGCTCGTCAGTTCAACGTGGCAGGGCGAAAGCGACGTCATGACCATGGCCTGGCACATGCTGATGGAATTTACGCCATCCTTGCTGGGCTGCTTCATTTCCGACGCGAATCACAGCCATGAAATGATCAAGCGCAGCATGGAGTGCGTGATCAACCTGCCCACGGCCGACATGGTCGACCAGGTGGTCGCTATCGGCAATTGCAGCGGCGAAGACACGGACAAGTTCACGGCCTTCGGCCTGACGCCGCAGCCGGCCGAACTGGTGGGCGCACCGCTGATCGCCGAGTGCTACGCCAACTTCGAATGCAAGCTGGCGCAGGTGGCGGGCAACCCGAAGGGCGGCTTCTTCATCTTCGAGTGCGTGAAGGCCCACGTGGCCACCTCGCCCAAGCTGCCCGAAACCCTGCACTACCGGGGCAATGGCGAGTTCATGGTATCGGGCCGGACCATCAGCCGCAAGAGTTTAATGAAACCTGAAATGTTGTAGGTCCGTGTAGGTCGGATTAGCGCGCAAGCGCGTAATCCGACGCCACCCACCGATGCCAACAATGTTGTCGGATTACGGCGCCTTGCGCCTAATCCGACCTACGCTTAAATGACACCCTGCGCCAGCATCGCATCGGCCACTTTGACAAAGCCGGCAATATTCGCGCCATCCACATAGCTGACCGTGCCATCGGCGCGCGTGCCGTATTGCTTGCACGCCGCATGGATGCCTTGCATGATCTGCAGCAAACGCGCGTCGACTTCTTCGCGCGGCCAGGAAATGCGGGCCGCGTTCTGGCTCATTTCCAGGCCGGAAGTCGCCACGCCGCCCGCATTGCTGGCCTTGCCCGGCGCGTACAGCACGCCGGCCGCCTCGAAGGCCTTGGCTGCCTCGATGGTGGTGGGCATGTTGGCGCCCTCGGCCACGCACTGCACGCCATTGGCGATGAGAAGGCGCGCATCGTCGATGTTCAGTTCATTTTGCGTGGCGCAGGGCAGGGCGATGTCGACCGGCACATGCCATGGCGACACGCCCGCTTCGAAGCGCACGCCCGTGCGCGCGGCGTAATCGCTGACGCGGCCATACAAATGGTTCTTGACCTCCATCAAGATGGCCAGTTTTTCCGGCGTAAAACCGTCTTCGTCGATGACGGTGCCGCTGGAATCGGAGACGGTGATGACTTTCGCGCCCATGGCCATGGCTTTTTCCACCGCGTACTGCGCCACGTTGCCCGAGCCGGAAACGGACACGCGCATGCCTTCGAACGAGCGGCCCCGCGTCTTCAGCATTTCCTCGGCGAAATACACGGTGCCGTAGCCCGTCGCTTCCGGACGCATCAGCGAGCCGCCGAAGCTGGCGCCCTTGCCCGTGAACACGCAATCGGCGCGGTTGCTGAGTTTTTTCATCATGCCGGCCATATAGCCCACTTCGCGCCCGCCCACGCCGATGTCGCCGGCCGGCACGTCCGTGTCCGAACCCACGTGACGGAAGAGTTCGCTGACGAAGGCCTGGCAGAAGCGCATCACTTCGCCCGGGCTCTTGCCCTTCGGATCGAAATCGGCGCCGCCCTTGCCGCCGCCCATCGGTAACGTGGTCAGGGCATTCTTGAACGTCTGTTCGAAGGCGAGGAATTTCAGCACCGACAGGGTGACGGAAGGGTGGAAGCGAATGCCGCCCTTGTACGGCCCGATGGCCATGCTGTGCTGGATGCGGTAGCCGCGGTTGACTTGTACTTGCCCATGGTCATCGACCCACGACACGCGGAACATCACCACGCGCTCCGGCTCGATCAAGCGTTCCAGCAAGCCTTGTTCCGCGTATTTCGGGTGCTGCTCCAGGAACGGCCACAAGCTCTCCATGACTTCGGTGACGGCTTGCAGAAACTCGGGCTGACCTGGATTGCGTGCGGCGACATGCTGGACATACTCGTGAGCAGATGCGTATTTCATCAGAATTCCATGGAGGTAATCGGTTGTTTGGGCAACTATCATCGCAGATTTCGCACAAAAATGGTGCGGAAATTTGGTTTTGAGGGGTTTCTGCTACATTGTGGGGAGTTTTCAGGACTCTGCGAAAGCTGCGGGGGGAAACGACAACGCCAGCCCGAAGGCTGGCGTTGTGGTCATGATGATAAGCTTGGCCGGTCAAGCCGGGATGGGCGTCATCCCGCCATGCTGCGCAGGATCAAGCCCGTGATGTAGGCGCCATAGGTGCCCAGCGCGTAGCCGAGCACGGCCAGCAGCACGCCCACGGGGGCCAGGGCCGGGTGGAAGGCGCTGGCGATGACGGGGGCCGAGGCGGCGCCGCCGATGTTCGCCTGCGAACCGACGGCCATGAAGAACAGCGGTGCGCGGATGAGCTTGGCGACGAGCAGCATCAGGCCGCCATGCACGGCGATCCAGATCAGGCCCAGCAGGAACAGGAAAGGCTTGTCGAGCAGGGCTTTCAAGTCCATGTGCATGCCGATGGTGGCCACCAGCACGTACAGCATGGCCGAGCCGATGGTCGAGGCACCCGCGCCTTCCAGGCTGCGCGCCCGGGTAAAGCTGAGCAGCAGGCCGAAGGTGGTGGCGAGCACGACGATCCAGAAGAAGTTCGACGTCAGGCTGTAATCCTGCAGGCGCCAGGCGGCGGGCAGGGTGGCGATCCAGCTGATGATGGGGCCGGCCAGGAAGTGCGACAGGCCCGTCACGCCCAGGCCCACGCCGAGGATGATCATGATGTCGGTCAGATTGGCAACGCGCGCGTGCTGGGCGCGGTAGCTTTCGATGCTGTCCTTGAGCGCATTGATGGCCGTCAAGTCGGCGCCGGTCCAGCGGTCGAAGGCGCCCGCGCGGCCGGCCAGGAACAGCAGCACGGCCGTCCACACGTTGGCCACCAGCACATCGACGGCGACGAACTGGCCGAACAGCGTCGCGTCCACTTCAAACACTTCCTTCATGGCTGCCTGGTTGGCGCCGCCGCCTATCCACGAGCCGGCGACGGTCGTCATGCCGCGCCAGGTGTCGCCCGCCACCGTTTCCGGGTGGATCAAACGCAGCGCCTCGAACGAGACGAGCGCGCCCAGCATGACGCCGAGTGTTCCTGTAAGAAACATGATGATGGCCTTGGGGCCGAGACGGATAATGCCGCCGAAATCGATGGCCACGCACAGCAGGACCAGCGCGCTGGGCAGCAGGTAGTCGCGCGCCACGGCGTACAGGCCGGAGGCGTTGCCGTCGATGATGCCGAAGGTGTTGAGCAGCGCCGGGATCAGGTAGCACATCAGCAGCGACGGGATATAGGCGTAGAACTTTTTCCAGAAGCCGTTGGCGCGGGAGGCGGTCCAGAAGACGCCCCCCAGGGTCATGGCGAGCAGGCCGAGGACGACGGCGTCATTGGTGATCAGGGCGGGTGTGGCAGGTGGCATCGGGGATTCCGGTGAACGTGTCAGGGACGCACCGGATGCCGATCAGGCCCCCGGGCGCAGGGTGGCCGTATCGTATAGCAATGTTGAAGCCTAAACAAATTATTTAGGCGGCGCCAGTTGGAATTTTTCTTATCAAATCAAACACTTGCATACTGGTTTGCCGCCCAGCACGCCAGACTGGCGGTTACAAATAGCGCGCCAGCAAGGCTTTATTCAGCGCGCCGTCGAGTTCGATGCGCACGAAGTGGCCGCTGCCGGGCGCCACCTGGATCTCGCTGCCATCGTCGGCCAGCATGCGGGCGATGGTGAAGTCGCGGTTGCCGTCCGGGTGCAGGGCTTCGATGCGGTCGCCCACGGCAAAGCGGTTTTTCACTTCCACCCTGGCCCAGCCATCCGTCACGCTCAGCACGTCGCCCACGTACTGGCTGCGGTCCGCCTCGGACGCGCCGCGCATGTAGTTCTGGTGCGCCTGCGTGTGGTGGCGCTGGTAAAAACCATCCGTGTAGCCGCGGTTGGCCAGGCCCTGCAGCTGGCCCAGGAGGCTGATGTCGAAGGGGCGGCCCGCCACGGCATCGTCGATGGCCTGGCGGTAGACTTGCGCCGTGCGCGCCGCGTAGTACAGCGACTTGGTGCGGCCCTCGACCTTCAGCGAATCGACGCCGATCTTGACCAGGCGCTCGATATGCTCGACGGCGCGCAAGTCCTTCGAATTCATGATGTAGGTGCCGTGCTCGTCTTCGAGGATGGGCATCAGCTGGCCCGGCCGCTGCGCTTCTTCAATCAGATATGGCTGGTCGGCCAGCGGGTGGCGCGGCTGCTGGTGCAGGGCGGAAAACGCATTGTTGTCGGCTTCGGCCAGCGCCTGGTGAAATTCCAGCGGCACCACCTGCATGCCGCCCAGGTCGCCGCTGGCGTCTTCCGTGGCATTTTTCACCTTGTAATCCCAGCGGCAGGAATTCGTGCACGTGCCCTGGTTCGGGTCGCGGTGGTTGAAATAGCCGGACAGCAGGCAGCGGCCCGAATAGGCGATGCACAGGGCGCCGTGCACGAATACTTCGAGTTCCATTTCCGGGCAGCGCTGGCGGATTTCCTCGATCTCGTCGAGCGACAGTTCGCGCGACAAGATCACGCGCGTCAGCCCCATGCGGTGCCAGAACTTCACGTCGGCCCAGTTGACGGCATTCGCCTGCACGGACAGGTGGATGGGAATCTCCGGCCACTTGTCGCGCACCATCATGATCAGGCCCGGATCGGCCATGATCAGGGCGTCGGGACGCATGGCGATCACCGGCTCCATGTCGCGCAAATACGTCTTCAGCTTGGCGTTGTGGGCGAAGATATTGCTGGCGACAAAGAATTGCTTGCCGCGCGCATGGGCGCCATCAATTCCCTCTTGCAAGGCTTGCAAGGTCGAAAAATCGTTATTGCGCACGCGCAAGCTGTAGCGCGGCTGGCCCGCGTAGACGGCGTCGGCGCCATAGTCGAAGGCGGCATGCATCTTGGCCAGGGAGCCGGCAGGCAGGAGGAGTTCGGGAGCGTGGCGCATGGGATGGGCAAAGCCGGCGATTGTAGGCGGGCTGGCGCCGGATTGCCTTGCCTTGGGTCAAGAGATTGACATCCGATGCCCGGCAACGTCAGACGTAAGGCGTGCCCGCCAACGCCGCCTTCAGGCCGACATGCCCCTGGTCCACCAGGGCCAGGAAGCGGGCCTTGGCCAGCTGCGCGTCGCCATGCCGCGCGAAGGCGCGGTGCGCCTCGATCAGGGCCGTGCTCCAGGTGGCCAGCAGCAGGCTGGCCGCCAGCCGGGCCTGGGGATCGTGCGCGTCGCGCCCCGTGCTGTCGGTCAGCGCCGTTGCCACCACTTGCGCCAGTTCGTCGCGGATGGCCCGCGCCCGCGCTTTCAGGGTCTCGCTGGCCTCGATGGTGGCGATGAAACCCTGGCCGGCGGCGGAAAACGTGATGTAGGGACTGTCTTCGGCCACCAGCCGATGCGCCAGCAGGCGCAGGGTTACGATCGGGGGCACCATGGGATCGCGCTGGCGCAAGGCGGCGCGCAGCAGCTCGCGTCCCTCTTCCTCGCGGTCGAAGAACATGTCTTCCTTGCGGGGAAAGTGGTTGAACACCGTCATGCGTCCCACGCTGGCCGCCGCCGCGATCTCGTCCACCGTCACCTGCTCGAAGCCGCGCACGAAGAACAAGCGCGTGGCGGCATTCGAGATGGCTTGCCGGGTGGCAAGGCGTTTGCGGGAGCGGAGGTCGGAAGGAATCGTCATGTTGCCCCGATCATACACGAAGTGTACTGAGTACAGATAAGGCTTGATGGCGCAGCAAAGCTGGGCGTACTATTTATATACTGAGTACATATTTAGATTGAGTATATGAAACCATCCGTTCCCGTGGCAGCGCTGCCTGTCATCTTTGCCACGGTCGCGCTCGACGCCGTCGGCATCGGCCTGGTCTTCCCCATCCTGCCCGCGCTGCTGCGCGACGTCACGCATGCCGATAACGTGGCGGCGTATATCGGCATCATGACGGCCTTGTATGCGTTGATGCAGTTCATCTTTGCGCCCGTGCTGGGCGCGTTGAGCGACCGCCTGGGGCGGCGCCCCGTGCTGCTGCTCTCGCTGGCGGGCGCGGCCGTCAATTACCTGTTCCTCGCGTTTGCGCCCAGCCTGTGGATGCTGCTGCTGGGGCGCGCCATCGCCGGCTTGACGAGCGCCAATGTCTCCGTGGCGACTGCGTACATCACCGATATTTCTCCCGAAGAAACGCGGGCGCGCCGTTTCGGCTTGCTCAACGCCATGTTCGGCGCCGGCTTCATCATCGGCCCCGTGCTCGGCGGTGCGCTGGGTGATTACGGCCTGCGCCTGCCGTTCATGGCGGCGGCCATCTTGAATGCCGGCAACCTGCTGCTGGCCTTGTTCACGTTGCCCGAATCACGAACGCCGACCCGCGAAAAAATCGACCTGGCGGCATTGAATCCATTGCGTCCGCTGCGCTGGGTGTTTTCTCAGAAAAGCTTGCTGCCGATCACCGCCATCTTCTTTACCTTCAGCGCGGCGGGCGAAGTGTATGGCGTGTGCTGGGCGCTGTGGGGCCACGATGCGTTCGAGTGGAACGGGTTGTGGATCGGCCTGTCGCTGGGCGCGTTTGGCGTGTGCCAGGCGCTGGCCCAGGCTTTTTTGCCCGGCCCGGCCGTGAAACTGCTGGGCGAGCGCGCCACCATCCTGGGGGGCGTGGCGTGCGCCTGCGTGGCCCTGGTCGTCATGGCCTTTGCCACCCGCAGCTGGATGATCTTCGCCATCATGCCCGTGTTCGCCCTGGGCGGCATCGGCGCGCCGGCCCTGCAGTCGCTGGCCACGCGGCAAGTTGCCGACGACCGGCAAGGCCAGTTCCAGGGCGTGCTGGCCTCGTCCGTGAGCCTGGCGTCCGTGCTGTGCCCGCTGGTGTTTTCCAGCATTTATTTTGGCGTCAGGGCGTACTGGCCCGGCGCCGTCTGGCTGTCGGTGATCGTCGTGTATGCGGCGCTGGTGCCGCTCGTGCTGGGCTTGCGCTTGCCGAGGCCGGCGCAAGCCCAGGCAGGCTAGTGTGCGTGCGAGGCTCCGCTGCTGCCGGCCTGCCCCGTCATGGGCAAGTGTTCGGGCGGCATGCCGTCCTTGAACAATTGACGCAGTTGCTGGCGCAACTCCGGCGTGTCGTGGTGATGGTGTACCGAGACTGCGTGCTCCACAGCAATACCCAATAGCTCTTCTTCGCTGTCGGCCGAGATGGCCACCGAGCAATGCGTGTCGCTGGGGAATTCCCGGCAATCGATGAATTTTCGCGTCATGATCGACTCCTTTCTGCAAAGAGCGGGCATCGCACCCGCTCCATTCAGTATAGGCTGCAAAACAGCCTGGCCTAGGCCGCGCGGCTCTCGCCGGCCGGCGCGTCGTCAAGACGGCGCACGCCGCCGCTGTGAGCCTGATGCGCCGTATTGGGCGGGAAATCGTTGACCTGTATCAAACCATCGACCAGGCGCGCATATTCCAGCAAGGTATTGTGCTCCTGGCAGCTGATGGTGCCTGCCGCCTTGGCCGCAGCCAGCCACGGCTGCATGGCGGACAGGCTTTGCGGCAGATGCCGCAGGGCCGCGCCTTCGGGCGTGTCCTTCAGGCGTTTTTCGATGTGCAAAACCTCGGGCAGCAAGGCCAGCGCCCGCTCGGCGCAGGCGACGGGATCGTTGCCCTCGCTGGCGACATGGCCGTCGGCCAGCAGGCGGTCGCGGTCGGCGCCCGGCGTTTGCAGGGCCAGCGCCACCTCGCTGCCCAGCTCGTCGGACGGCGGACGGTGTGGCAGGCCAAACGGGAACAGCAAGGTGCGCAGCAGCACGGCCAGCATGCGCGCGGGGAAATTGTCGAGTACGCCCGTCAAGCCCTGCTGCGCCTTGACCAGCGCGTCCTGCAGCGACCAGTGGACGTAGGGCAGGTCGGCCTCGGGCCGGCCATCATCCTCGTAGCGCTTCAGCACGGACGAAGCCAGGTACAGCTGCGCCAGCACGTCGCCCAATCTGGCGGACAGCCGCTCGCGGCGCTTGAGTTCACCGCCGAGCACGAACATCGACATATCCGTCAAGACGGCAAACGCCGTCGACAGCCGCGTCAGCGCGCGGTAGTAGGGCGCCAGGGCGGGCGCGCCGGCGTCGGGCACGGCTGCCAGGCGGGCGCCGCCCAGTCCGTACCACAGTCCCCTGGCCAGGTTGCCAAGCACAAAGCCCACGTGGCCGAAGAAGGCCGCATCGAAATCGCGCAAGGACTTGCGGCCGTCGCTTTCGTTGACGGCGGCCATTTCCCTGAGCACATACGGATGCGCGCGGATGGCGCCCTGGCCGAAGATGATCAGGCTGCGCGTGAGGATGTTGGCCCCTTCGACGGTGATCGCGATGGGGATTTGCTGGTAGGCGCTGGCGAGGAAATTGTTCGGGCCCACGCAGATGCCCTTGCCGCCAAGAATGTCCATGCCGTCGTTGACGAGCGCGCGTCCCCGCTCCGTGACGTGGTATTTGACGATGGCGGAAATGACGGCCGGCTTTTCGCCCAGGTCGACGGCGTGTGCGGCCAGGGTGCGGGCCGCATCCATCAGGTACAGGTTGGCGCCCATGCGGGCCAGCGCTTCCTGCACGCCTTCGAACTTGCCGATCGGCATGTTGAACTGGCGCCGCACGGCTGCATACGCGCCGGTGCCGCGCACGGCCATCTTGCCCATGCCCACGCTGGACGAGGGCAGCGAGATGGCGCGTCCGGCCGCCAGGCATTCCATCAGCATGCGCCAGCCTTTGCCCACTTGTGCCTGGCCGCCGATGACCCACTCGATGGGAATGAAGACATCGTTGCCGGACGTGGGGCCGTTCTGGAAGGCGGCGTTCAAGGGATGGTGGCGGCGGCCGATCACCACGCCGTCGTGGCTGGCGGGGATCAGGGCGCAGGTGATGCCGGGCGTATCGTTGTTGGAGAGCAAGTGGTCGGGATCGCTGGTCTGGAATGCCAGCCCCAGCAAGGTCGCCACGGGCGCCAGGGTGATGTAGCGCTTGTTCCAGCTGAGGCGGAAACCCAGGGTCGATCTTCCCTCATGCATGCCCATGCACACGACGCCCAGGTCGGGGATGGCGGCCGCGTCGGAGCCCGCATACGGGCTGGTCAGGGCAAAGCAGGGAATCTCGGTGCCGGCAGCCAATCGCGGCAGATAATGGTTTTTCTGTTCTTCGGTGCCGTAGTGCAACAGCAACTCGGCCGGTCCCAGCGAATTGGGCACCATTACGGTCACGGCCAGCGCCGAGCAGCGGCTCGACAGTTTCATCACCACCTGCGAATGCATGTAGGCGGAGAACTGCTTGCCGCCGTATTGCTTGGGAATGATCATGCCGAGGAAACCCTGGCTTTTCATGTAGTCCCAGGCCTGGGACGGCAAGTCCTGCGCCTGCTGCGTTTCCCAGTCGTCGACCAGCTCGCACAAGCGTTCGACGTCGTGGTCAAGGAAATGGCGCTCCTCGGCAGTGAGCGTGGCGCGGCCATACGCCAGCAATTTTGTCCAGTCGGGCTTGCCGGAAAACAGATCGGCATCCCACCACGTGGTGCCCGCTTCGAGGGCGTCGCGTTCCGTCTCGGACATGGTCGGCAGGATGCGCTTGAACAGGGCCAGCAAGTGGGGGCTGATCAGGGCGCGGCGCACGGGGCCGGGCGCGAACAGTACAACCAGGCCCAGCAGGGCCACCATCAGTATGATCGTCAGCATGCGATATCTCCCTGTGTAATGACAACAGGGTAGGCCGATGCGGCCGATGTTACTGTGCGGTACAGCGCATACGGAGCAACGCCAACCGCATGGGTTGGCGTTGTGGTGGGGGGCGTGAGGCGTATTAGCGTTGCGGAACGACAATCACCGTGTCGCCCGTCTTGCCCTTGGCACCGTCGTCGCCCTTGGCGCCATCGTTGCCTTGTGCACCGGTAGCGCCCTTGGCACCGTCATATCCGGCGGCACCGCTGTCGCCGGTCTGGCCCGTGGCGCCGGTGGCACCGGTCGCGCCGGCAGGAGCTTCAGCGCCCGTGGCGCCCGTGGCGCCGGCAGGACCAGGCGCGCCGGCAGGGCCGGGAACGACTTGCACGACGGTCGGCGCGGGTGGCGCTTCGCGCTGGCAAGCGGTCAGGGCGAGGGTAGAGGCGAGCGCGAGCAATATCAGGGTAGGTTTCATGATGCATCCTTTGGCAGTGAGCCGTAATGTACGGAACGGCTCGACGGCGTCGGGCGCGAGTTTCGCATGGCGGTGTGGCGGGGAAAGCTGACCAGCCGACCCGTCCGCCGTGTCGCGCAGGGCGCTGGCGGCGGGAGGGGAAGTGATGGTCTGCCTGCAGCATGGTCTCTTGGGCGGCTGCAGTCCGTTCGTTTGCGTACATAGCTGGCGATGGATGGTCTGGTGTTGTTTGCAGGCGAAAACAAAAAAGCCAGCCAGAAGGTTGACTTTTTGCCATGTATTGCTGAATTCCTGGTGGGTTGGGGCAGAATCGAAGCTCCGGCACAAGGATTTTCAACAAGTGCCTCGCACCCGGCAATCGCCAGGCCGTGCTGAAGCAGCACCGCGGTGCTTGCATGGTCAGGGGCGTGGCCTGCTGCGCCGCCTGGCCGTATACGGCAGCGCGAACAGGTACAGGCCGGAAGCTAACATGAGAAAGAGCGGGGGCAGCGGCGAGTACGTTATCCACGGCGACGGCTCGGCCCGATCCATGGCCCTTGCCGCGAAGTTGGCAATCACAGTCAAGGTGAAAACGATGGACAGCCAGCGGTGGCATTGCCGAATCGAATGGCTCCAGTTCATGACGGTTGCCGCGAATACGACTTGGCTGCGGCCCCGATCATTTTCCAGCCGTTGCCAGACGGGTCGCGAAAGCCGGCATCCACCTGTCCGTAGCGGTCCACGGGCTCCTGCGTGAACTCAACGCCGCACTTGCTCAGACGTTCGTATTCGGCACGGCAGTCGTCGGCCAGGAGTACCAGTGGCGGCATGGCTCCCTTCGCTACGATCTCATGCAGGGCCTGCGCGGTTGCCACGTCATGTATCGGTGGTCCGGGAATGAACAAGCCGAGCTGGAACGATGGCTGCTCCGCATGCTGCACCGTCAGCCAGCGATAGGCGCCGTTTCGGACGTCGGTGTGGACGCGGAATCCCAACTTGTCGACGTAGAACGCAAGCGCTTCGTCCTGATCGCGCACATACAGACCGACGACATTGACACTGTGAGTCATATAAGCTCCTTGGATTGAAGCTATAGTTTGCCAGTTGCTTTCCTGCGCCGCTTCTCCAAAACTGCGGTATTCAGGTTTGGCCGTCGGGCATCGCGCATGACGCATTCGGGGATATGCTCCCCCAAGTGCGGAACTGACCGCTCGCGCGTTCGAAGCTCGCCCGGGCTTGCGCCGGTGATGTCACGGAAGATGCGCCCAAAGGTGCCAAGACTGGCCCATCCTGTTTGAAGCGCGATCTCCGTAATGGGCAGGTCGGTATCGCGCAGCAGCGCCGTGGCCCGTTCGATGCGACGGGTAAGCAAGTAGCGATGGGGTGGTACGCCGAAGGCTTTTTTGAATTCGCGCGCGAAGTAGGCCACCGAGACGGCGCTCACTTGCGCCAGGCGGTGGACGGGCCAATCCTCGTGGGGCGCGCCGTCCATCTTGTCTTTCGCCCGCAACAATCGCCGCAATAGCAGGGGACTCTGACCCATTCTATCCTCGCGCCAAACATGGACCGCCACCAGGAGCGCAATGAGACCGATGCATCGATCTCTCGGCCACAAACGAAAACGCCAACCGGGAGGGTTGGCGTTCTGTAACAACTAATTCTTGGTGGCCCGGGGCGGAATCGAACCACCGACACAAGGATTTTCAATCCTCTGCTCTACCGACTGAGCTACCAGGCCAAGGCGGCGAATTATAGCAGAAAGACTTTCCACCTGACCAGAGCTAGCTGTGTTCAAATGCAACAGATGGCCAAAACATGGTGTTTTGGCATCCTTGTATGAGCTGAAGGGATGTGGCGATGCGGCGACGTATAGGAGTGCAGGGCCTGGCGGCTGCGGGCTTGTTCAGTTTGTTTTGCGGTACGGCGCGGGCTGATGGCCTGGCCGATCTGAATGCGGCGCTGGCGCGCTTGCAGGGCCAACTGCCCATCAAGGCGCAGGTGGAATCGAAAACCTGGCGCCGAGAGGGCGAGGGCAAGGCGGCGGAAGAGGATAGCGGCCAGGCCACGGTGGCTGTCGAGGGCGGACCGGCGGGCTTGCAAGTGCTCTACGGCAAGGATTTGCTGGCGAAAGTGGAAGCCGAGCAGCGCGCCAAGGTGAAAGATCCGAAGGTCAAGACGCCGATCGGCTTTGCGCTGGGGGAGATGAAGGCGGCGGAGTTGCGTTCCATGGTGTCGGCGGCCGATTCCTTGTCGCGCGAGATCGAGGAAGCCGTGTTCAGCGGCGAGAAGGTGGACAGCTACAAGGGCAAGCCGGCGCGCCTGTTGAGTTTTACCTTGTCGCTCGACAAGGTACCTGAGAAAGACCGCAAGTATGTGAAGAAGTTCGAGGGCGGCATCGAGGTGTGGATCGCCGCCGACGGCACGCCGCTGGCCAGCCATTTTCACTTCGATGTGAGCGGGCGGGCCTTTGTCGTCGTCAGTTTTACGCAAAAGACGGACGAGACGCGCCAGTATGGCGTCAGTGGCGACCATTTATTGTTGCTGCGCAAGGAAAGCAAGAATGCCACTTCGGGCGCGGGCGAGAAGGTGGAAAGCAAAATTATCAAGACCTTGCAGCTGCAGTCCTGACTTGTTGCCGCATCACGCAAGCCGCTGATCCAGCGGCTTTTTTACATCGCCGAGCTACTGCCCATGGCGCTCTTTTGCAGCACGCAGCGTCCCGCCTCGCAGGTGGCGCCCGGGTCCGTGACGATGGAGCAGGTCGACATCATGCCGTCCGCCTGCTGCTGCTTGCGGCTGGCCTCGGCTTGCGCCTGGGCCAAGGCCTTGAGTTTTTTGCCGTCATTGTCCTTGCTGGACCAGGCCAGGTAGCGCTCGGGGCCGCCGCAGGCCTTGGCGCCGATGGCGATGGTTTGGCATTGCTGGGTGGAATCGCAGGCGGCGGTGCCCACTTCCGCCTGGATTTGCGCCAGCAAGCCGGCATTGCCGGGCGCGGGCGGCGCATCTTGTGCGGGGGCGCTGCCGCAGGCACTGGTGGCCAGCAGCAGGATGGCGGCGCACGCGGCGCGCAGGGCGGAGTAGGTAGAGGTATGCATGCCTTCATCATGTGCCATGCTTGCGTAAATGGCAAGCGCGATTCGCGTGCTGGCCAATCGCCGGGCGGCCCATAAAAAATGCCCGCATGAAAGCGGGCATCGCCGTTTATTTCAGCGTGCGCTGGAATAACTGATAAATCCGGCGGTACTCGTCATACCACGCTTCCGGCTGCACGAAGCCGTGGCGCTCCATCGGGTAGCTGGCCATTTCCCAGTTATCCTTTTTGAGCTCGATCAAGCGCTGCGACAGGCGCACGGAATCCTGGTAAAACACGTTATCGTCGATCATGCCATGGGCGATCAGGAGGTTGCCCGTCAGCTTGTCGGCGTATTCGATGGGCGACGAGATTTTATACGCCTGCGGATCGATGTCCGGCGTGTTCAGGATATTGGCCGTGTACTCGTGGTTGTACGTGGTCCAGTCCGTCACGGGGCGCAGGGCGGCGCCGGACTTGAAGATTTCCGGCGCGCGCATCAGGGCCATCAGGCTCATGAAGCCGCCATAGCTGCCGCCATAGATGCCCACGTTCTTGATGTCGCCCTGGTGCCGGGCTGCCAGCCAGTTGGCGCCATCGATGAAATCTTCCAGTTCCGGGTGGCCCATCTGGCGGTAGATGGCCGTGCGCCAGGCGCTGCCGTAGCCGAGCGAGGCGCGGTAGTCGACGTCGAGCACGATGTAACCCTGCTCCACCAGCAGGTTGTGGAACATCTGTTCGCGGAAATACACGGGGTAGCGCTCGGTCACGTTCTGCAGGTAGCCGGCGCCATGCGCAAACATGACGATCGGATACTGTTTGCCCGCTTCCAGCTGCCTTGGCTTGTACAGCTTGGCCCAGATGGGCGTCGCGCCATGCGTGGACGGCACTTGCACCAGTTCCGGCATGACCCAGTTGCGCGCCTTGAAGGCGTCGCTGCGCGTGTCCGTCAGGATATTCGCCTTGCCGCCTGCGACGGAAATGGTCGCCAGCTGGGCCGGCATATAGCTGCTCGAATAGCGCAGCAGCAGCTTGCCGCCATCGGGCGACAGGCCGAAGTTTTCCACGCCTTTCAGATTCGTCACTTCGCGCGCGCCGCCCTCTTTCACCGTGCTGGCACACACTTCATACGTGCCCGGCGCCTGCGGGTTGCACATGAAATAGGCATTCTTGCCGTCGCGGCTCCATTCGACGGCGCTCACTTCCCATTTGCCTTGCGTCAATGCACGCGCGGGTGCGGCGCCCGTTTTCGTGTACAGGTGGGCGTAGCCGCTTTCCTCGGACAGATACCACAGGGTGGCGTTGTCGGGCAGCCAGCCGAATTCCTCGGCGCGGCGGTTGACCCAGGCCGTGTCGCTGATGCGGTGCGTGGGCACGAGCGTGCCATTGGCCAGGTCGACGGTGGCGAGCCAGCCGTCCTTGTTGTCGATCGCGCGCACGCGCACGGCCACCTTGCTGCCGTCATCGGTCCAGGCGATGCCGTCGCGCTGGGCGTCGATGCGCACGGCACGGTTGCCTTTCAGCGGCGGCAGCTTCTGTTCGGCGCGCAGGCTGGCCAGCGGGTCGGTGGCGATGCCGGGCAGGCTGTCGAAACCGATGTCGCGCACCTGGCCCGTGCGCAGGTCGGCCAGCTTCAGGCTTTGCGCGATCGGCATGTTGCGGCCCACGCGCGTGCGCTCGTCGTCCGCTTCCGGATAGCCCGTTTCCGTGACGTAGCGGGCCAGTTTGCCCAGCTTGCCCTTTTCGGCGGCCTTGTCTTGCGTGACGAACAGCAGCCAGCGGCCGTCCGGCGACAGCGCGCTGCCGGAAATCGTCACTTTTTCGCCCAGGTAGATTGGTTCCGGCGCGCGCGTGGCGTCCAGGCGGCGCTCTTCGTGGCGGCGTTCGCGGCTCGCGTCGCGGTCTTCCTTCTGGCGCGCCAGGTTGACGATCAGGCGCAGCTGCAGCTCGCGCAGGGCGTCCGCTTCCGGCTTGGCGTCCGGATCCTTGGCCGCGCGCAGCAGGGCGACGGGGGCGCTCAGGCGGTCAGCGCGGCTCCAGCTGAACCAGTCGCTGCCGCTGCGGTACTGCACGGCGCTGCCGTCGGCGGAATACTGCGGGTCGCTGATGGCGGAGACGCCCCGCGTGATCTGGATCAAGGCGCCGTTTTTCAGGTCGCGTTCGAACAAGTCGCCGTTGCGCAGCAGGATGGCGCGCGTGCCGGCCCGGTTGACGACCATCTGCTGGCCATCGAGGTTCGCCAATTGCGCATCGTCAACCTTCTTGCCGCTATTGAGTTTCGCATTCGCGCCAGATAGTTGAAACGTGTCGCGCAGGGGCGAACCGAGGCGTTTTTGCTTGTAATACAACTGACCATTCCAGCCCCACCACGCCGCTTCGACGGGTGTGCCGATCCAGTCGGGATCGGCCATGGCCTGATCCAGCGTGATCGGCGTGGGCGCGGTGGCAGAGGGGGCCGCGTTGGCGGCGGGCAGCAGAGATAGCAGCAGCAGGGGGAGAACCAGACGCATCGGAGATCGCTTTAATCAAGGGTGATGGTGAAGGTACAGGCTATGAGGCCGGTATTCTAGCGGAGGAGTTTCGTGGGGGAAATGTCGGAAAGCTAAGCTTGATGCCGGGCCAGCCAGCCGGGAAAGTCGTCGAGCGGCATCGGCCGCGCATACAGGTAGCCCTGCAAGCCGTCGCAATCGTGGGCGATGAGGAAGTCGGCTTGCTCCTGCGTTTCCACGCCTTCGGCCACGACGCGCAAGCCCAGGTGGCGCGCCATGGCCAGGATCGCCTGCACGATGGCCGTGTCGCGCGTATCGCGCGGCGTGTCGTCGATGAAGCGCTTGTCGATTTTCAGTTCGTACAGCGGCATCGAGGTCAGGTAGGCGAGGCTGGAATAACCGGTGCCGAAATCGTCGATGGAAAAGCGGATGCCCAGGTCCGCCAGTTCGCGCATGCGCGCCAGCGAGGCGTCGCGCTGGTCGATCAGCAAGCCTTCCGTCAGTTCCAGGATCAGGGCGCCGGCCGGCGTGCCGTGTTCGGCCAGCGCCGCCTGCACGCGGGACGCGAAATCGGGCTGGCGGAACTGGGCCGGACTGACGTTCACGGACAGGGGGGGCGGCTGGCCAGCCTGGGCCTGCGCCAGCAGGCTGGCGGCGCGGCACGCTTCGTGCAGGGCCCAGTGCCCGAGCCTGACGATCAGTCCCGATTCCTCGGCGATGGGAATGAAGACGCCGGGTGCGATAAAGCCGCCGTCCGGCTGCGGCCAGCGCATCAGCAATTCGGCGCCCGTCACCCGGCCGTGGCGGTCGACCTGCGGCTGCACGTGCATGCGCAGTTCGCCCAAGGCGAGGGCGCGCGCCAGCGCCCGTTCCAGGGTCAGGCGGCGCTCCACGCCCGCCTGCATGGCCGCTTCAAAGAAGGCGATGCCGTTGCGCCCTTCCGCCTTGGCGCGGTACATGGCAATGTCCGCTTCGCGCAGCAGGTCGTGCGCCTGCTGGCCCGCTTTCGGCAGCAGGGTCACGCCGATGCTGGCGCTGCAATGATAGGACTGCGCGCCGATGTCGAAGTCGCGCGCGATGGCGGCGCGGATTTTCTCGGCCACCTGGGCCGCCGCGCGGGCGGCGTTGTCCAGGTCATCGGCCAGGTGCGCCAGCAGCACGACGAATTCGTCGCCGCCGATGCGTGCCACCGTGTCGGCCTTGCGCATCAGCTGCGCCAGCCGTTCGCCCGCCAGGCGCAGCAGCGCGTCGCCCGTGGCATGGCCGCGCGCGTCGTTGATGTGCTTGAAGTGGTCGAGGTCGATGAACATCAGCGCGCTGATCGTATGGTCGCGCGGCGCGGCGGCCAGCAGGTGGCTGATGCGGTCCATCAGCAGGCGCCGGTTGGGCAAGCCCGTCAGCACGTCGTAGAAGGCCAGGCGGTGGATGTCCGCTTCCGATTTCTTGCGCTCGTCGATTTCGCGCTCGACAGCCACCCAGTGCGTCTGCCTGCCGTCCGCGTCCGTAAACGGCACCAGTTCCGCCTCGACCCAGTACGCCTTGCCGGCCTTGTTGTAGTTCAGCAATTCTGCCCTGGCCGGCTGGGCGCGGGCCATGGCGGCGGCGATGCGGGCCAGTTCGTCCGCATCGGTGGCGGGGCCTTGCTGGAACAGCAGGCTGCGGCCCAGCACCTCGGCGCGCGCATAGCCGCTGCTGCGTTCGAAGGCGTCGTTGACGAAGATGATGCGCGTGGCCGGTACCGTGCCGGGGCCGGGCGGGGCATCGAGCACGTCGGCGATCATCACCATGTCGTTCAGGCGGGCCAGCGCCGTGGCCGTCAGGCGCAGCTCGGCATTGAGCTGCGACAAGGCCTGGCTGCTGTCTTCCAGGTGGCGCAGCAGGAAGGCGCAGGACAGGGTCAGCACGGCGGCGATAAACAGGAAGTTCAGGGCCACGATCAGCGCGCGCAGCACGGGAGAGTCGGGCGTGCCCGGCAGGTGCAGGGCGATGTCAGGGTGCAGGCCGAGGAAAAAGATGGTCAGCGAGGTCAGGACCAGGGTGGACAAGGCTGGCCGCATGCCCAGCAGCAGTGCCGCCAGCACGGGCATGAGCATCATGTAGATCTGGCTGACGGGACCGATTTTCAGCAGCAGGCCCACGCCCACCAGGTAGGCGACGATCAGGAATTGCCACACGCGCCAGCGGTAGGGCATGGCGCGCAGATGCCAGATGACGCCGATCCAGCCGATGGCCAGCAAGTCGAGGACGACGATGGACCAGATGGCTTCGCTCGCGGCCAGCAGCGCGCTGGGAATGGCCGTGACGATGCCAAGCAGCAACACCACCTGCAACAGGCGGGTAAAGACCAGGCCGCGCCAGTGCGCGAGATCGCTCGATATCGCCACGCTGCCATCCTTCCCCTGGGGTAAGCTGCCGCCGCGCCGTGCATTACTGCTGAGTAAATATTACGCGCTATCAATCCTCTTGTCATCTTGATCATTGGTCATTGGTCATGATTGCCGGCGTTTAGCGTGGCTGCCTCATTCATCGACCCTTTGGCGGGGCATGGTCATTCTGCCTTGGGCGCCGCGCCGTTTGATGGGAGCAAAAAAAAGCCAGCCTGTTGGCTGGCGCTGTGCAGTGAAGCGCACACTGGCGCTTCGAACGGGTGCTTATTTCTTCGGTGCGCTCAGGCATTCTTTCATGAAAGCCTTGCGCGCGTCGCCCTTCATGTCCTTGGCGTCGACATTGCACGCCTTCATCTTGTTTTGCTGCGTCATGGCCGGCGCCGGCTTGGCGCTCAGGCATTCCTTCATGAAGGTTTTGCGCTCATCGCCTTTCTTGCCGGCGGCATCCGCATTGCAGGTGGTCATTTTCGACTGTTGCGCCGTCTTGGCGGCGGGCGCCGCTTCCGGTGCGGCGGCAAAGGCGGTGCTGGCAAACGCGGCGGCGATGCAGAGGGCGATTAATTGTTTCATGGCAAATCCTTGTAGACGCAGGCGATGGAAGGGACATGCAATCGGCGATGAATGCCGATATGCAGAACGTAACTAACTATATGACATTTATCAACAAAATTCCCACTCGAGTGTGTCTTTTTGTTACTGCCCGGCGCCAGGCCCCCGCTGGCTGGCCCGGGCCGCCATGTTGCGGCGGCAGCGGCCCCATTTTTTGCTATGCTAGCGTCTTTCCACCGGCCGATGCCGCTGCCTTGGCCGGCGCACCCTCAATACGGAGTAGTTATGGTCTCGTTGCAAGAGCAGTTTTTAAAGGCCGGCCTGGTCGACAAGAAGAAGGTCAAATTGGCCAACCAGGATAAGAGCAAGCAAAAAAAGGACGAGCGCAAGAGCGGCACGCAAAGCGTCGACGAGGTGCGCCTGGCCGCGCTCGAGACCCAGCGCAAGAACGCGGAACGCGCGCGCGAACTGAACGCCCAGCGCGATGCGGCCGCCAACCAGAAAGCCATCGTGGCGCAGATCGCGCAAATGGTGCAAAAGAACCGCCAAAGCAAGGGCAACAACGGCGACGTGCCATATAACTTCACGTTCAACAACAAGATCGAGCGCATCTACGTGACGGCCGCCGTGCAGGCCCACCTGGTGGCGGGCCGCCTGGTGATCGTCTGCCTGGGCGGCGCCGTGGAACTGGTGCCGCGCATCATCGCCGACAAGATCGCCGAACGCGACCCGGCCATCGTCGTGCGCGTGAAACAGGCCAGCACGGAAGTGGACGAGGACGATCCGTACGCGGCGTTCCAGATTCCCGATGATTTGATGTGGTAAATGGGTAATGGCCCGGCGCTGATGGCGCCGGACTGGCGTAACTGCGGGCCGGAAACGGCCCGTTTTTATGTGGCCCACAAACAAAAACGCCACCCGAAGGTGGCGTTTTTGAACGTAAAACGAATTCTTGGTGGCCCGGGGCGGAATCGAACCACCGACACAAGGATTTTCAATCCTCTGCTCTACCGACTGAGCTACCAGGCCAAGGTGGCGAATTATAGCAGACCGAAACGGGAATGCAAGAGCCGGCTACGACTTTTCCTGCATTTCCAGGATTCGCCCTCCGTTACTTGCGCGTGGATCAAATATGATTTGAGATAAACGGTATTTTTCTCAACAAAGGATGGGCGCATAGTGTGGCCATCGTTACTGACTTGAGAGGATTACCGCATGCACGCCACTACCCAACACACCGCCATCCCTGAAATCGGCCTGGGCACTTTCCGCCTGCAGGGGCAGGTCGTCATCGATTCCGTTACGACGGGCCTCGACGTCGGCTACCGCCATATTGATACGGCGCAAATCTACGGCAATGAAGCCGACGTGGGGCAGGCGATCGCCGCCAGCGCCGTTCCGCGCGACGAACTGTTCGTCACCACCAAGATCTGGATCGACAATCTGCAGCGCGACAAGCTGATTCCCAGTTTAAAAGACAGCCTGCACAAGCTGCGGCTGGAGCAGCTGGACTTAACGCTGATCCACTGGCCGTCGCCGCAGGACGCGATTCCCGTGGCCGACTACATGGCGGCGCTGCTTGACGCCAAGGCGCAAGGGCTGACCAAGGCCATCGGCGTATCGAATTTCACGAATGCGCAGCTGCGGCAAGCCATCGATACGGTGGGCGCGGCGGAAATCGCCACGCAGCAGGTCGAGATCCACCCTTTCCTGCAAAACCGCAAGGTCATCGAGTTCGCGCGCAGCCAGGGCATCCACATCACGGCTTACATGCCGCTCGCGTACGGCAAGGTGGTCGCCGACCCTGTGATTGCGGCCATCGCCACCAAATACGGCGTGACGCCGGCGCAGGTGGCTCTGAGCTGGTCGCTGCAGCAGGGCTTTGCCGTGATCCCGTCGTCGACCCGGCGTGCCAACCTGGAAGCGAACCTGCATTTCCGGCGCATCACTCTGTCGCCGGACGAGATGGCGCAGATGGCCACGCTGGAGCGGGGCGAACGCCTGGCCAACCCGGACGGCCTGGCGCCGCAGTGGGATTGAGATGGGCGCCATGACGAAGCTGGGGCAGGGTGGTTTCAGTATCGGCCTGGAATTGCCGCTCGACAATGACTGGTCCTCCACGGGGCGCCAGGCGAATGCGGCCTCCGGCCGCGTGCCGGGCGAGCCGGACCTGCAACAGCATGCGACGCTGGCAAAGCTGGCCGACCGCCTGGGTTTCCGGGCGCTGTGGCTGCGCGACGTGCCCCTGTACGATCCGTCGTTCGGCGACGCGGCCCAGGTCTTCGAAGTGTTTACCTATCTCGGCTACCTGGCCGGCATCACTGAGAGCATCTTGCTGGGTACGGCCGCCGTGGTGCTGCCGCTGCGCGAGCCGGTGCTGACTTTGAAAGCGGCGGCCAGCGTCGACCAGTTGAGCGGCGGGCGCCTGCTGCTGGGCGTGGCCAGCGGCGACCGGCCCGTCGAATATCCCGTCTTCGGCCGTGATTTCGACCAGCGCGGTGAGGCTTTCCGCGAGCAGGTGGCCATGCTGCGCGACTGGGGCGAGACGCGCCTGCCGCCCGGCATCCGCCTGCTGCCCAAGCCGGCCGCACCGTTGCCGCTGCTGGTAGCGGGGCTGGCGCAGCAATCGCCCGCGTGGATCGGCGCGCAGATGGACGGCTGGCTCGCGTATCCGGGCACACCGGAAGACCATGCGCGGCGTGCGGCGCAATGGCGGGCCGTGGCTGGCGGCGACAAGCCGTATGTCAGCTTCATCCACCTGGACCTGGACGAAGATCCGACTTTGCCGCTGCAGCGCTTCCGCTTCGGCGGGCGCACGGGGCGCGATGGCCTGATCGCCGAGCTGCACGCCATGCGCGCGGCCGGCGTGCGGCATATCGGCCTGCAGCTGCGGCAGAACCGCCGCCCGCTGGCCGAGACCTTGCAGGAGATCGGGGAATACGTGTTGCCCATGTTTCATGGCGCCGCTTGACCTGGTGCATGCGTTCTGTACTTCCGGACTAGCTGAAAAGGGTGGGGCAAACGCTATAATGACCGCATGAACAGTCCCACTCCCCCCACCATGCGGCGCTTCATGCACAGCCACAGCGACGTTTGCATCGTCGGCAATGGCGCCATCGCGAAAACCACGGCGCTGGCATTTGCTCAGGCAGGACAAAGCGTCACGCTGTTATCCCCGGCGAACCCTCCTGTACCCACCGCCAGGCCGGTCGAAGCCAGCTGGGATGTGCGCGTGTATGCGCTCAATCATACGGCGCACCAGCTGCTGTCGTCGCTGAAGGTATGGGGCGCGCTGGAAGGCGACAGGGTGGCGCCCGTCGATGCCATGCTGGTCAACGGCGACGGCGCGCAGGCGGGCGGACTCGGTTTCGACGCCTACGGTGCGCATGTGGGCGCCCTGGCGTGGATCGTCGAAGACCGCAACCTGGGCCAGGCACTGGACGCCGCCCTGAAATTCGCGCCGAACGTCAACGTGCTGCAGGGCCGCGCCAGCCGCCTGGAATGGACGAACGACTCGGCCATCGTGCACCTCGACGGCGGCGACACCATCACCTGCGCGCTGGTGGTGGGCGCTGACGGCGCCCAATCGTGGGTGCGCGGCCAGTGCGACATCGGCCTCGATTACCGCTCCTACGGCCAGCGGGGCGTGGTCAGCAACTTCGCCTGCGAAAAGCCGCACCATGGCGCGGCCCACCAGTGGTTTACGGGCAGCGAAGGCATCGTCGCGCTGCTGCCGCTGCCGGGCGAGCGCGTCTCTCTCGTCTGGTCGGCGCCCGATGCGCTGGCCGATACCTTGATGGCCGAACCGGCCGATGCCCTGGCCGCGCGCCTGGCCGCGTATTGCCACGACAAACTGGGTAAACTCACGCCGCTGCAGCCGGAACTGGTGCGCGCGTTTCCCCTGACCCTGATGCGCCCGCATGCCATGGTGGCGCCGCGCGTGGCTTTGGTCGGCGACGCCGCCCACGTGGTGCACCCGATGGCCGGCCACGGCATGAACCTGGGTTTTGCCGACGTGGCGCAGCTGGTCAAGACGATCGGCGAACGCGAAGCGCACCGCGGCATCGGCGACGAACGCGTGCTGGCGCGCTATGCCCGCGCGCGCAAGGAAGACGTGCTGCTGATGCAGCTGGCGACCGATGGCCTGGCGCGTTTGTTCGGCGCCGATCTGGAGCCGTTGCGCGTGGTTCGCAATTTGGGATTAAACTTGCTGGATAAATTACCTGCGCTGAAGCGAAAAATGATCTCGCACGCATTGGGACATTCGTAAATATCAGCGTATCTTAAGATATCGCCGGATAATGGCAGCAATGAAAATTCAAGCTCGCCGCAGCTGGTCTGCGGCGATCGTTTTGTCAAAGAGATAACGACGCCGGGCCAGGGGCCAGTTTCGCCGGGCGTTTCAAGTGGAGAAGTGATAGTGATAACAATGAACGGAAGCATGAGCAAAATCGCCTTGCTGATGGCCTCGGGCCTGATGATGTCGTGCGCCGGCGCGGAAACGCCGACGGAAGCGAGCATCAAAAAGCTGATCGAGCCGCGCCTGGGCGAAGGCGCCAAGGTGGACTCGGTCAAGGAAACCCCGTACGGCGGCCTGTACGAAGTGCGCACGGGCGGCGACATCCTGTACACGGACAAATCGGCGCAATACCTGTTCGTCGGCCACGTCTTCGACGCCAAGACGTCGCAGGACCTGACCAAGGTGCGCCTGGACGAAGTCAACCGCATCAAGTTCTCCGACCTGCCGCTCGATTCGGCCATGAAAACCGTCAAGGGCAATGGCAAGCGCGTGATCGCCGTGTTCGAAGATCCGAACTGCGGTTACTGCAAGCGCTTCCGCCAGAACGCGCTGAAGGAAATCGACAACGTCACCGTCTACACCTTCATGTACAACATCCTGTCGCCCGATTCGATCGCCAAGTCGCGCAATATCTGGTGCTCGCCGGACCGCAACAAGGCCTGGGATGACTGGATGCTGAATGGCAAAGTACCTGCCGCATCGCCGGCCAATTGCGCCAATCCGCATGAAAAAATCCTCGCCCTGGGCCAGCAATTGCGCGTCTCGGGCACGCCAGCCATCTTCTTTGCCGACGGCAGCCGCATTCCGGGCGCGGTCGATGCGAAAACGCTGGAACAGAAATTCTCGACCATTAAGTAATCCGGGCTGTCGCCAGGAAGGCTGGACGGCGCGCCCTCGCAAGGCGCGCTTTTTTTTGCACTTTTTTCCGCTGTCGTATCATCAAGTGTTGTTCGTAGACGCCATAACAATCCAAAAAAGGGGAAGCAGCAGATGATTACCTTGAATATCAACGGACGCGACACGCAGGTCGACGCCGATCCTTCCACGCCCATCCTGTGGGCGCTGCGCGATAACCTGAACATGACGGGCACCAAATTCGGTTGCGGCGCGGCCCTGTGCGGCGCCTGCACGGTGCACCTCGACGGCCAGCCGATCCGCTCCTGCATCACGCCGATTTCTTCGGTCGGCGCGCAAAAGATCACCACCATCGAAGCGATGGAAAACGACCAGGTGGGCAAGGCCGTGCAGGCGGCATGGGTGCGCCACGACGTGCCGCAATGCGGCTACTGTCAAAGCGGCCAGGTGATGAGCGCCACGGCGCTGCTGCGCACGAACAAGTCGCCCAGCGATGCCGACATCGACGGCGCCATGAGCGGCAATATCTGCCGCTGCGGCACCTATCAACGGATCCGCGCAGCCATCAAGGACGCGGCCAAGACCCTGGCCTGAGGAGAGCGACATGCGTATCGAATGGTTGAATCAGGAAGCATTGCAGCATGGCGGAGTGACCCTGGGCGCGGCGCTGGCATCGGCTCCGGTGGCCGATGGCTTGTCGCGGCGCGGTTTCATGAAGGCCGGCGCGGCGGCGGGCGGCGGCTTGATGCTGGGCTTTTTCCTGCCCGGCGCGGGCAAGCTGGCGCAGGCGGCCGATGCCGCCCCCGCCAAGCCCGTGTATGCGCCGAACGCCTTCCTGCACATCGCGCCCGATAACACGGTGACGGTGCAGGTAAACCGGCTGGAATTCGGCCAGGGCGTGCAAACGAGCTTGCCCATGCTGATCGCCGAGGAACTCGACGCCGACTGGAGCCTGGTGCATGGCGCGCTGGCGCCAGCCGGTGAGCAGTACAAGGATGCCGCCTACGGCATGCAGATGACGGGCGGCTCGGGCAGCATCGCCCATTCGTTTACGCAGTACCGCGAAATCGGCGCCAAGGCGCGCGCCATGCTGGTGGGCGCCGCCGCCGCGCAGTGGAAGGTCAATCCCGACCAGGTACGGGCCGCCAAGGGCGTGCTGTATGGCCCCGGCGGACAAAAGGCGACGTATGGCGAGTTTGCCGATGCGGCCATGCGCCAGAGCGTGCCTGCCACCGTCAAGCTGAAGGATCCGCGCGACTTTTCCATCATCGGCAAACCCGTGAAACGCCTGGACGCGGCCGCCAAGTCCACGGGAAAACAGCAGTTCGGCATCGACTTCAAACCGCCCGGCGCGAAAGTGGCGATGGTGGCGCGTCCGCCCGTGTTTGGCGCGAAGGTAGCGAAATTCGACGCCAGCAAGGCGAAAGCCATCAAGGGCGTGCTGGAGGTATTGGAAGTGAAGACCGACCGTGGCGGCAGCGGCGTGGCCGTCATCGCCGACGGCTACTGGCCCGCCAAGCAGGGGCGCGATGCGCTGGTGATCGAGTGGGACAGCAGCGCCGTGGAAAAGGTCAGCAGCGACAAACAGCTGGCCGCCTTCAAGGCGCTGGCCAGGACGCCGGGCACGGTGGCGCGCGCATTCGACGTCGCCGCACTGGCGAAGGCGCCGAAGAAAATCGAAGCCGTCTACGAATTTCCCTACCTGGCGCACGCGCCGATGGAGCCGCTCAACTGCGTGGTCGACCTGCAGGCCGATAAATGCACGATGTGGGTGGGTTCGCAATTCCAGACGGGCGACCAGGCGGCCATCGCGGCTACTTCCGGCCTGAAACCGGAGCAGGTGACCCTGCACACGATGATGGCGGGCGGCGGCTTCGGCCGGCGCGCCGTACCCTCGTCCGACTACGTGGTCGAAGCTGTCAACGTCGCCAAGGCGTACCGGGCGGCCGGCAAGAGCGGTCCATTGAAGCTGATGTGGAGCCGCGAGGATGACATCAAGGGCGGTTACTACCGGCCGTCGCATGTGCACCGCGCGCAGATCGGCCTCGACGCCAAGGGCAAGATCCTCGCCTGGGACCATACCATCGTGGGCCAGTCCATCATGGCCGGCACGCCCTTTGAGGCCTTCATGGTGAAAAATGGCGTCGACGGCACCATGGTCGAAGGCATGGGCGAGCCGTACACCCTGCCGATGAAGCTGTCCGTGCATACGGCCAAGGCGAACGTGCCCGTGCTGTGGTGGCGCTCCGTCGGCTCGACGCATACGGCCTTTGTCATGGAAACGCTGATCGACGAAGCGGCGCACGTGGCGAAGATGGACCCCGTTGCCTACCGCAAGCAGCTGATCGACGCCAAGCATACGCGCCACATCGCGGCACTGGACCTGGCCGTGGCCAAGTCCGGCTACGGCAGGAAGAAGTTGCCGAAAGGGCAGGCCTGGGGCGTGGCCATGCACGAGTCGTTCAATTCCGTCGTCGCCTACGTGGTGACGGCCTCCGTGGTGGACGGTGCGCCCAAGCTGCACCAGGTATGGGCGGGCGTGCATTGCAACCTGGCCGTCAACCCCTTGACGATCGAGGCGCAAGTGCAGGGCGCCGCGCTGATGGCGCTGGGCATGACCATTCCTGGCGCGGCCATCACGCTCAAGGATGGCGTGGTGGAGCAGCAGAACTTCGGCGACTACCCCGTGCCGCGCATGCCCGACATGCCGGTGATCGAGGTACACCTGGTGCCGTCGGGCGATGCGCCGACGGGCATGGGCGAGCCGGGCGTGCCGCCGCTGGCGCCCGCCTTCGCCAACGCGCTGTTCGCTCTGACGGGCAAGCGCCTGCGCAAGCTGCCGTTCGACCTGGCGGCGGCATGACGGCAGCGGTTTTTTGAGTACGGTCGGCATCTTGCTGGCAGCCGGAAGGGGACGCAGGTTCGACCCTTCCGGCGTACAGAACAAATTATTGCAGCCGCTGGCCGAAGGCCCGCATGCGGGCTTGCCTGTGGTAGTGGCGGCGGCCAAGAACATGCTGGCGGCCCTGCCGCGCGTGCTGGCCGTGGTGCGCGCCGACGACACGCAGGTGGCGCGCGTGCTCGGTGCGCTGGGCTGCGAGGTACGCGTCTGCCATGACGCTGATACGGGCATGGCCGCGTCGCTGACCTGCGCCATCGATCACGTGCGCGGCGCACCGGGCTGGCTGATCGCCTTGGGCGACATGCCTTTCGTGGAAGCGGCTACAATCGCCGCCTTGTCGCAAGCCGTCGGCGATGGCGCGCGCATCGCCGTGCCCGTGTTTCAGGGACGGCGCGGCAATCCTGTCGCGTTCAGCGCCTTTCACTTGCCGCTGCTGCTGGCGCTCGATGGCGACCAGGGCGCGCGCAGCATCGTCAACAGCCATGCCGTATGCGAAGTGCCAGTGGACGACAGCGGCATCTTGCGCGATATTGATATACCTGACGATTTGTCGCCGGTGCCTGGCGCGCCCGGGCGATTGTAGAACATCCATGCCAGACACGAGGAAAACATGAAGAAAGCACCGATTCAAAAAATCACCGCCAAGGCGGGAGCCAAGGCAAGCGGCAAAGCCACAAGCAAAGCCGCGACGAAAACCGCAGTGAAAACCGCACCGGCCGCCGGCATCATCTACAGCATCGCCGCAGCCGACCTGGCGGGCCACATGTTCAAGGTGACGTTGACGGTCAAGTCGCCGGCCGCCATCGGCCAGGTATTTGCCTTGCCGGCCTGGATCCCGGGCAGCTACATGATCCGCGAATTTTCGCGCAATATCGTCAGCATCCGCGCCGAGTCCGAGGGCAAGGCCGTGGCGCTGGCCAAACTGGACAAGCATTCATGGCAAGCCGCCCCGTGCAAGGGCCCGTTGACGGTCGAATACGACGTCTACGCCTGGGACCTGTCCGTGCGCGCCGCCCACCTGGACCAGAATCACGGCTTCTTCAACGGCACCAGCGTGTTTTTGCGCGTGCTGGGCCAGGAATCCGACGCGCATGAAGTGCACATCGTGCAGCCCAAGGATGCGGCCTGCAAGACCTGGCGAGTCGCCACCACCCTGCCGGAACTCAAGGCCAAGCGCTATGGCTTCGGCAGCTACCAGGCAGCCAACTACGATGAACTGATCGACCACCCGGTGGAAATGGGCGACTTCGCGCTGGCCACCTTCACCGCATATGGCGTGCCGCACGATATCGTCGTCACGGGCAAGGTGCCGAATTTGGACCTGGACCGTTTGTGCCGCGACCTGAAAGCCATCTGCGAAACGCAGATCGCCTTCTTCGAGCCGAAGACGAAGAAAGCGCCGATGGACCGCTATGTGTTCATGACCATGGCCGTCGGCGACGGTTACGGCGGCCTTGAACACCGCGCCTCGACGGCGCTGATCTGCGCGCGCGCCGACCTGCCGACGACGGCCTCCAACAGCACGGAAATCGGCGACGGCTACCTGAAATTCCTGGGCCTGTGCAGCCACGAGTATTTCCACACCTGGAACGTCAAGCGCATCAAGCCGGCCGCCTTTGCGCCGTACAACCTGCAGGCGGAAAGCTATTCGCCGCTGCTGTGGCTGTTCGAGGGCTTCACCAGCTATTACGACGACCTGATGCTGGTGCGCGCAGGCCTGATCGACGAAGCGGCCTATTTCAAGCTGCTCGGGAAAACCGTCAACAGCGTCCTGCGCGGCAGCGGCCGCACCAAGCAAAGCGTGGCCGATTCCAGCTTCGACGCCTGGGGCAAGTACTACCGCCAGGATGAAAACGCGCCGAACGCCATCGTCAGCTACTACACCAAGGGTTCGCTGATCGCTCTGGCCTTCGATTTGACTTTGCGCAGCAAGACGAATGGCGCAAAATCGCTGGACAATGTGATGCAGGCGCTGTGGCAGCGCTACGGCCGCGATTTCTACAAGGGTAAAGCGCGCGGCGTGACGCCGGCCGAAGTCGAAGCCTTGTTCGATGAGGTCTCCGGCACGCGCATGAAACCGTTCTTCGAGCGCTACATCCGCGGTACGGACGACGTGCCGCTGGCGCGCCTGCTGGCGCCGTTCGGCGTGAAATACAGCGACGCGCGCAAGGCGGAAAAAGCCAGCCTGGACGTCAACCTGGGCCGTGACGGTAACGACGCCAAATTGGCGCAGGTGCATCAGGGCGGCACCGCCCACGTGGCCGGTCTGTCGGCGGGTGACGTGCTGGTGGCCGTCGATGGCTTGCGCGTGACGGGCAACCCGGCGAACCTGGACACCTTGCTGGGCCGTTACGCCGTCGGCGCCAAGGTGGCCATTCACGCCTTCCGCCGCGACGAGCTGATGACGTTTGCCGCCGTGCTGCAGGGCGACCGCGTGCCGGGCGTCAGCTTGACCCTGCTGCCGGCACCAAAGAAAGCCACGGGGCCGAAGCGCCCTAGCGCGGCATGATGCTGTTTGTCGTGCAGTAAGACAGAAAACCGGCCTCACTGGCCGGTTTTCTATTTCAGACGGTAATTTCCCAAATGCAACTCTTCCGCTGAAATTTGTGTCTTGCCATCATATTTACCGCAAATGAACTAATTTTTCTTTAACTAAACTAAAATTGCCGGATTGTCTCTTTTAGATCGTGCCCAACGTGCAAACCCTCGATCCTCGAACGATTATGCTGATGACGACCCTGATGTGCGGGGCGATGAGCATCGTCATGTTCTCGGTGTATCGCAGTTTCCGGCGCGAGGTGCATGGCCTGGGGCATTGGGCAGCCGGTTTGCTGTTGCTGGTGTGCGCGTCGCTGCTGTTCGGCACCCGCGAAGTGCTGCCGCCGGCATTGTCCACGATCGCGGCCAATGCGGCGCTGGTGGCCGGTATCGGCCTGTCGATGCTGGGCACGGAGAAATTCTTTGGCCTGGCGCCCAGCCGCCGCGCCTATCTGCTGATACTTGCCCTGGCCATCGCCGGCAATAGCTGGTGGCTGCTGGTGCGCCCCGACTTCTCGGCGCGTGTGGCTGTCTTTTCCCTGCTGGTCTTCCTGTTTTATACGCGCCAGGTGCAACTGGTGTGGAGTCATGGCGAGCGCCATTTTTCGAGTTTTTTCTTTGCCGCGCTGATGCTGCTGCAAGCGGTCGTGGTGCTGGCGCGCGGCGTGTCGGCCTTGCTGCATGGCGGCGCCAGCGTGAACCTGGCGGTGGCCGGCACGCCGGCCGGAATCTATCTGGCGGTTGCCAATTTCATGGCGTTGCTGCTGACGGTAGGCTTCATGACGGTGGCGACGCGGCGTCTGCAGCAGATACTGGAGCGCCGCTCGACCCACGATCCGCTCACGCAGGTGCTGAACCGGCGCGGCTTTGGCGACGCCTATGCGCGCGAAATCGGCAATCTGCGGCGCCGCCGCCTGCCGCTGACACTGCTCAGCATCGACCTCGATTACTTCAAATTGATCAATGACCGCCACGGTCATGCGGTGGGCGACCAGGTGCTGGCGCATGTGGCCACCGTCATCGGTGGCGCCCTGCGCGAATCGGATTGCGTGGCGCGTTTCGGCGGCGAGGAGTTCGTCGTGCTGATGCCGGACATGCCGGCGCATAACGCGCTGGGCGTGGCCGAACGCATCCGTGCCTTGCTGCGCGAGCCCAGTCATGCGGGGCTGCCATCGTGTACGGTCAGCATCGGCGTCGCTTGCCAGGCATCGGTGGTGGAAGGGCTGGAACAGCTGTTGTCGCGCGCCGATGCGGCCCTGTATCTGGCCAAGGAGCGGGGACGCGACCGCATCGAACTCGATGCTTGTGCGTTTACTGAGGACCGGACAAGGTCCGCAGCTGGAAGCGGTACTGGTCGTTGAACAGGAAGGTTTCGGAAAAATCGAAAGTCTTGGCGTGGCGGTGCATCAGGTGTGCCGCCGGCGGAAAGAGGACCTGCACGCGCCGCACGGCGGCCAGCGCGGCGGCTGATGCTTCGCTGTCGCGCGAACGGTGCACATGCACGCTTTTCAGCTCGCCGTCCGGCCCCACGCTCAAGTCGAGCACGACGATGGCCGGCAGCATGGGCGGCAGGCGCCCGCTGAACGTATATTCTGCGTTGGCCGCCATGATCTGCTGCGCCACCAGCGACTTGTAGACGTCGATGCTGGCGGCAAGCTGTATCGCGGCCGGCGTGCCAGGGGGCGTGCGCTCCACTGGCGAGGGCATGCGGCTCACGGGCGGGGGCGCAGTCTGGCAAGCAGACAGCAGGGCGGCGGCAAGGACGATAATTGCGTGTCTCATGGCTGCCAGCCTACCATGGTTTAACTGAACAGGCGTTCCAGCTCCACGCCGGGGTCGGGGGCACGCATGAACGCTTCGCCCACGAGGAAGCTGTGGATGTGCGCGTCGCGCATGCGTTGCACGTCGGCCGTACTGTGGATGCCCGATTCCGTGATGATCAATCTGTCTTGCGGGATGCGCGGTAACAGGTTGATGGTGGTGTCGAGCGACGTTTCGAACGTGCGCAGGTTGCGGTTGTTGATGCCGATCAGCGCGCTCTTGAGTTTCAATGCCGCCGTCAGTTCTTCGCCGTCGTGGCTTTCGATCAGCACGTCCATGCCCAGTTCGTGGGCGCATGCTTCCATCTCGGCCATCAAGCCATGGTCGAGCGCCGCGACGATCAGCAGGATGCAGTCGGCGCCCATGGCGCGCGCTTCATAGATCTGGTACATGTCGACCATGAAATCCTTGCGCAGCACGGGGATGGCGCAGGCGGCGCGCGCCTGCTGCAGATAATCGACGGATCCCTGGAAGAACTGTTCGTCCGTCAGCACGGACAGGCAGGCCGCGCCATGCGCCGCATAGCTGGCGGCGATGTCGGCTGGGCGGAAGTCGGCGCGGATCACGCCTTTCGACGGTGATGCCTTTTTCACTTCGGCGATGATGCCGGGCTTGCCGGCAGCGATATGCTGGCGCAGGCTGGCTTCAAAGCCGCGCAGGCCGGCACGCAGGGCGCTGTCGCTTTCCACGTCGCCGCGCAGGCTGGCCAGGCTGCGGCGGGCTTTGGCCTTGGCCACTTCATCGGCTTTCACGGCCAGGATTTTATCGAGTATGTCGGACATGATGGTCGCTATTCTATCAAGGAGGGCGGAGGCTTACGCTTGCGGCGGGGTGCCCAGCTGCTGCGTCACGCGCACGAATTGGTCGAGTTTTGCCAGCGCGGCGCCCGAACTGACGGCGGTGCGCGCACGCGCCAGGCCGTCTTCGATCGAGCTGGCCACGCCGGCCGCGTACAGCGCCGTGCCCGCATTCAGGGCGACGATATCGGCGGCGGCACCGGGTTCGCCGCGCAGCGCTTCCATCATCTTCGCTTTCGATTCGACGGAATCGGCCACCTTCAGATTGCGGCTGGCGATCATCGACATGCCGAAGTCTTCCGGATGGATTTCATATTCGCGGATTTCGCCGTTGATCAATTCGCCCACCATGGTGGCGGCGCCCAGCGACACTTCATCCATATTGTCGCGGCCATACACGACGATCGCATGCTGTGCGCCCAGGCGCTGCAGCACGCGCACCTGGATGCCGACCAGGTCGGCGTGGAACACGCCCATCAGGATGTTCGGCGCCCCGGCCGGATTGGTCAGCGGGCCGAGGATATTGAAGATCGTGCGCACGCCCAGTTCGCGGCGCACGGGCGCGGCATGCTTCATGGCCGCGTGGTGGTTCGGCGCGTACATGAAGCCGATTCCTGTCTGCGCGATCGACTGGGCGATCTGCTCGGGCTGCAGGTTGATGTTGACGCCCAAGGAATCGAGCACGTCGGCGCTGCCGGACGAGGACGAGACGCTGCGCCCGCCATGCTTGGCCACGCGCGCGCCCGCTGCCGCCGCCACGAACATCGAGGCGGTGGAAATATTGAAAGTGTGCGCGCCGTCGCCGCCCGTGCCGACGATGTCGAGCAGGTTGGTGGTGTCGGCCATGGGCACCTTGGTGGAAAACTCGCGCATCACTTGCGCGGCGGCGGCGATTTCGCCGATGGTTTCCTTTTTCACGCGCAAGCCCATGGTGAGGGCCGCGATCATGGTGGGCGACATTTCGCCGGACATGATCTGGCGGAACAGGTACAGCATTTCGTCGTGAAAGATCTCGCGGTGTTCGATGCAGCGCAGCAGGGCTTCTTGTGGGGTGATCGGCATGATGCTTCCTTCTTCAATGATGGCGCAGGAGGACACTGATGGCACGCCGGGGCGTGCGTATGGGATCAGCGCTCGAGGAAATTCTTCAGCAGGGCGTGGCCGTGCTCCGAGAGGATCGATTCGGGGTGGAACTGCACGCCCTCGATATCGTATTCCCGGTGGCGCACGCCCATGATTTCGCCGTCGTCCGTCCACGCCGTCACTTCCAGGCAGGAAGGCAGCGAGGCGCGTTCGATCGCCAAAGAGTGGTAGCGGATCACTGTGAAGGGGCTGGGGATGTCCTTGAAGACGCCCACGCCCGTATGCGCGATGAGGGAAGTCTTGCCATGCATGACCTGCTTGGCGCGGATGACTTTACCGCCAAACGCATCGCCGATGGCCTGGTGGCCCAGGCAGACGCCCAGTATCGGCTTCTTGCCGGCGAAGTGCTTGAGCACTGCCACCGAAATGCCCGCCTGTGCCGGCGCTTTCGGGCCAGGCGAGATGCAGATGCGGTCAGGGTTCAGCGCCTCGATCTGCTCGATCGTGATTTCATCGTTGCGGTAGACCCGCACGTCTTCGCCCAACTCGCCGAAATACTGCACGATGTTGTAGGTGAAGGAGTCGTAGTTGTCGATCATTAGCAGCATCTTAAAACCCTCCATCCAGGCCATCTTGCACTTGTTCGGCGGCGCGCAGCACGGCGCGCGCCTTGTTTTCCGTTTCCTGCCATTCCATTTCGGGGATGGAGTCGGCCACGATGCCGGCCGCGGCCTGCACGTACAGCATGCCGTCTTTGACCACGCCCGTGCGGATGGCGATCGCCACATCCATTTCGCCGCCAAACGACAGGTAGCCGCAGGCGCCGCCATAGATGCCGCGCTTGGTGATTTCCAGTTCGTCGATCACTTCCATGGCGCGCACTTTCGGCGCGCCCGTGAGGGTGCCGGCTGGGAAGGTTGCGCGCAGCACGTCCAGGTTCGACAGGCCGTCCTTCAGTGCGCCTTCCACGTTCGAGACGATGTGCTGCACATGCGAATACTTTTCGATGACCATGCGGTCGGTGACCTGCACGCTGCCCGTTTCCGCGATGCGACCGATGTCATTGCGGGCCAGGTCGATCAGCATCACGTGTTCGGCGATCTCTTTCGGATCGGCCAGCAGCTCGGCCGACAATTCGGCGTCGCGCTCTGGCGTGGCGCCGCGCGGACGCGTGCCGGCAATCGGACGCAAGGTGACTTTCTTGCCGCCGTCCGCCGTCTTCTCGTTGCGCACCAGGATTTCCGGCGAGGCGCCGATGATCTGCATGTCACCGAAATTATAGAAGTACATATACGGCGACGGATTGAGCGAACGCAAGGCGCGGTACAGGGTCAGTGGCGAATCGACATATGGTTTGCGGATGCGCTGGCCGATCTGCACCTGCATCAGGTCGCCCGCCATCACGTATTCGTGCGCCTTGGCGACCGCCTTCAGGTAGTCTTCCTTGGAAAAATCGCGGATGGTTTCCGTGCGCACGGAAGCGCTGGTCACGGGGGCATCGACGCCGCGGCGCAGCATCATGCGCAAGTCCTTCAGGCGCTGCTGTGCTTTCGAAAACGACTCGGGCTGCGTCGTGTCGGCGTAGACGATCAGGTAGAGCTTGCCGGAGAGGTTGTCGATGACGGCCAGTTCTTCCGTCACCATCAGCTGGATGTCGGGCAGGTTCAAGTCATCCTTCGGCGCGCCGCCGGCCAGCTTTTTCTCGATGTGGCGCACGGTGTCGTAGCCGAAGTAGCCGGCCAGGCCGCCGCAGAAACGCGGCATGCCGGGGCGCAGGGCGACCTTGAAGCGCGACTGGAACTGTTCGATGAAGTCCAGCGGATTGCCTTCGTGTTCTTCGATCACGCTGCCGTTCTTGACGATTTCAGTGCGTTTGCCATAGCTGCGCAACACGGTCGTGGCGGGCAAGCCGATGAAGGAATAGCGGCCGAAGCGTTCGCCGCCGACGACGGATTCGAGCAGGAAGGTGTTTTTGCCACCTTGTTGGGCCTGTGCCAGTTTCAGGTACAGGGTGAGCGGGGTTTCCAGGTCGGCGAACGCTTCCGCGATCAGGGGGATGCGGTTGTAGCCTTGCTGGGCCAACGATTTGAATTCGAGTTCGGTCATGTTTCTCTCCATGCCGTCAGGGTATGAGTGTGCATAGTGCACAAACCCTGCGGTGGGTTATCAAAAAACTTGCCGGTACATGGAACATGCGCAAGATGCGCAAAGGACGCGTGTGTAACCGGCAGCAATCGTAACGGCTCGGCCCTTAGGCCTGCCAGGATTGCCAGCGTCGCCAAAGCCAGGCCTCAATCGAGCCGGTTTGGGTGACATTGTGTTTTTTGATGAGAAACGTGTTCACGATATGGTGTTGGGTTTGGTCAGTATGCCGGTTAGTTTTGCATGCCAATAAAACGGGCTGCTTCGAGCAGTGTCTTTACTATACCATCGGAATCGGTATCGTGTATAGAGTGTCCGTGATTGTAGCCATACGGTACGGTCAATACGGGGCAAGCCGCAGCCCTGGCCGCTTGCGCGTCATTCGAGGAGTCGCCGATGGCCACCACTCTGGATGGCGGCAGGTCGAAGTCCGCACACACTTGCAGCAGCGGCATGGGGTGCGGTTTTTTCTTCGGCAGCGAATCGCCACCGTAGACGATCTCGAAATACTGGTCCAGGTTTTTCAGTTTCAGCAGGGGCAGGGCGAAGGCGATCGGCTTGTTGGTGACGCAGGCCAGGCGCAATCCCGCCGCCTGCATTGCCGCCAGTCCCGCTTCCACGTCCGGGTACAGGGTGCTGAACTGGCCATTGATGGCCAGGTAGTGGCGCTGGTAGCCATCCATCGCCTGCTCGAAGCGCTGTTCCACGTCGGCCGCATCGAAGTCGAGCGCCAGCACGGTGCGGATCAGGTTTTCCGAGCCTTTGCCCACCATCAGCTTGATGGCGTCGGCGCTGATGGGCGCCAGGTCCAGTTCGGTGCGCATGCCGTTGATGGCGACATGAAAATCGGGCACGGTGTCGAGCATCGTGCCATCGAGGTCGATGATGGCGGCACGCACGCCGGCCAGTACGTGGTCTTTCACCGTGCCCGCTTGCATCAGGCGCCCGCTACTTTGGCCAATTCGGCGCGCATGGCATCGATGACGGCCTTGTAGTCCGGCTTGCCGAAGATGGCCGAGCCGGCGACGAAGGTGTCGGCGCCGGCGGCGGCGGCGGCGGCGATGTTGTCGATCTTGATGCCGCCATCGACTTCCAGCATGATGTCACGGCCCGATTCGTCGATCATGCGGCGCGCTTCGGCGATTTTCTTCAGCGCTTGCGGGATGAACGACTGGCCGCCGAAGCCCGGGTTGACCGACATGATCAGGATGATGTCGATCTTGTCCATCACGTGTTCCAGGTAGTGCAACGGCGTGCCCGGGTTGAATACCAGGCCAGATTTGCAGCCGTTGTCGCGGATCAGCTGCAAGGAACGGTCGACGTGATCCGACGCTTCCGGGTGAAAGGTGATGATGTTCGCGCCAGCCTTGGCGAAATCCGGGATAATGCGATCGACAGGCTTGACCATCAGATGCACGTCGATCGGTACTTGCACGTGCGGGCGTATCGCTTCGCACACCAGCGGGCCGATGGTCAGGTTCGGCACATAATGGTTATCCATCACGTCGAAGTGGATGATGTCGGCGCCGGCGGTAACGACGTCGCGCACCTCCTCGCCCAGGCGGGCAAAGTCGGCGGACAGGATGCTGGGAGCGATACGGAATGTTGTCATGGTGGCTAAAGGCTCAGAGTAGAAAATGCGAAGATGCGCTATTTTACGCTTGGCGCCGTTACCATGCCTTAATGAAACACAGAATACATGGCGCGCGGTGGCCAATAAGGTACACGCGACGCAATATGCGACTGGCAATGTCTGAATAGGAATAATGATGGCGACTTATGAATTTACGGTAACGGTCAAGACGCAATATCTGCCCGAACAATCGGCACCGGACCAGGGGCGGCACGTGTTCAGCTACACGATCCGCGTCGTCAATACGGGCACGGCTGGCGCGCAACTGATTTCGCGCCACTGGGTCATCACGGATGCGAACAACAAGGTGGAAGAGGTGCGCGGCCTGGGCGCCGTTGGCCACCAGCCGTTGCTGCAGCCGGGCGAACAGTTCGAATACACGAGCGGCACCATGCTGGGCACGCCGCAAGGCTCGATGCATGGCGAATACTTCTGCGTGGCCGAAGACGGCCATCAGTTTGAAGCGCCGATTCCCGAGTTCGTGCTGTCGGTGCCGCGCACCCTGCATTGACGAAAGGCCGGGGCTCGCGCCCCTTATTTCAGTTTTTCGGTGCTGTCCTGTTCTTCGCCGAGCTGCTTGCGCGCCGGTGGCGCGGGTTTTTTACCCGAATACATGGTCCACCAGACTATAAATGCCAGCAAGAAGAACGCCACCAGCGCCTCTATCATCAAGATCCACATACGCACCCCTATGTTATTTACCCGCAGCTTAGTATTTACCCGCCGTCTGTTGACACGCGGTAGTCTACCCGTTTCACTCGGCGCCGTCGCGCTTGCTCTTTCCGCCTGTACCACGCCGCCGGCAGAGCCGGTCAGCGCGACTGGCAAGGCACCGGCGATTGCCCCGACTGTCGTCAAGCCAGTGCCGGCCAAGCCGGCAGATGCCAAGGAAGCCACGGATGTGGCTGCCCCCACCTTTGTGCCCGCCAAGTTTGCCGCCTTGCCTGGCTGGGCCCGCGACGACATGCGTGCCGCCTGGCCAGCCTTCATGGCTTCGTGCGGCGTGCTGGTGAAGCGACCGGACTGGAAGGAATCGTGCACGATCGCGCGCCAGGTGAATGCCGACAGCGACAAGGCCATCCGCCTGTTTTTTGAGACCTTCTTTGTGCCAAATCAAGTGGTGACCGCCGATGGCGCCAATACTGGCTTGGTGACCGGTTACTACGAACCCTTGCTGCACGGCGCGCGCAAGCGTGGCGGTCCATACCAGACACCGCTGTACAAGGTGCCTGACGACCTCGTCTCGGTCGACCTGGCCGGCGTGTATCCGGAATTGAAAAACATGCGCTTGCGAGGCAAGCTGGTTGGCAAGAAGGTGATCCCGTACGCGACCCGCGCCGACATTGAGCGCGCCACGTCCGTGACGGGCAAGGAATTGCTGTGGGTGGATGACGAAGTCGAGGCGTTCTTCCTGCAAGTGCAGGGTTCCGGGCGCGTGCAGCTGACCGATACGCAGGAAACCGTGCGCGTGGCGTACGCGGATCAAAACGGCCATCCCTACAAGTCGATCGGCCGCTACCTGGTCGACAAGGGCGAGCTGACCCTGAACCAGGCGTCTGCGCAGGGCATCAAGGCGTGGATCGCCGGCCATCCCACGCGCAAGGATGAATTGTTCAACGCCAACCCCAGCTATGTCTTCTTCAAGGAGGAGCGCTTGCCCGATCCGAAAGTGGGACCGAAGGGCGCGCTGGGCGTGCCGTTGACGCCGCAGCGCTCGGTGGCCGTCGATTCGCGCTTCCTGCCGCTGGGCGCGCCTGTGTTCCTGGCCACCACGCAAGCCAATAGCGAGATCCCCATGCAGCGCCTGGTGATGGCGCAGGATACGGGCGGCGCCATTCGTGGCCCCATCCGTGTCGATTACTTCTTTGGCTTTGGCGCGGAAGCGGCCGAGAATGCGGGCCGCATGAAGCAGAGCGGCGCCGTGTGGGTGTTGCTGCCGAAGCAGGCGCCAGCGCGCTGAGTTGCTGCGCGCGACGCCGGGGTAGCTATGGCCTGGCTTAGCGCAGGACCATGACGGGCAAGTGTGTATGCGCCAGCACTTTTTGCGTTTCGCTGCCCACGAACAGCTTGTTCAAGCCCTTGCGGCCATGCGAGGCCATCAGGATGATGTCGCAATGGTAGGTTTGCGCCGCATTGACGATTTCGTCATGCGGGCTCGGTGACACGGCCACCACGCCTTCGAAGGGCACGCCGGCGGCGCGCGCCGCTGCGCCGATCTTGTCGATGGCGCGTTGCGAGGCTTCCTGCATCTGCTGTTCATACAGGCTGGCGTCGAGCACGATGCCGCCGTCGGCCATCGGCGAGAACGGGAAGGGTTGCACCACGCTGATGGCGACCAGCTTGGCCTTGTTCAATTGGGCGAAGGCGAGGGCGGTCTCGGCGGCTTTGTCGGACAGCGGCGAGCCGTCGGTGGGAAATAAGATGGCGTTAAACATGGCGTACTCCTCAAGTGATGTAAGACAGCTTATGGATTTACATCAATTAAAACCTTGATGTAAATCAAACCTCACAGGCTTTGGCATGAATAGTGTCGCCAAGGCAATCTTTCTGCAGTGTATTCCCGTTCCTCGCTTCAGGTGCGCACGCTACGCAACGGCGTGCCCCACACCATGGCGGCCGTCAACACAATGCTGCCTGCCGCGATGCAGGCCAGGCCATTGCGTACGCCAAAATGTTCCGCCACCCAGCCGGCGGCCAGCGCCCCCAGCGGCGCCGTCGCCACCGTCAGGAAGCGCATGGTCGACGTCATGCGGCCCAGCATGGGGTCGGGCGTGACTTTCTGACGCAGGCCCAGGTAGGGAATAAAAAACAGCATCACGCCGCAATCGAAAAAGAACATCAATATGGCATACGCTACGGCGCTGGCGACCGCGCTGCCGAACAGCGCGGCGGGAATCGTTGGCGTCAGGGCAAAGCACACGGAGGTGGACGCCAGTCCGATCAGAATGGTGCGTCCGGCGCCATAGCGCTTCGTCAGCGGCTTGACGATGAAGGCGCTGAGCAAGACGCCGGCGCCGCCCAGCATTTGCGTCATGCCCAGCACGCCAGGGCTCATGCCCAGGTCGCGCGTGGCGAACAGCACCGTCAAGGCCATGCTGGCGTAAAACAGGAAGTGCCAGATGCCGGCGCCCCAGGCCAGCGCGCGCAGCAGCGGTTCGCGCCAGACGAACAGCAAGCCGTCGGCGATGTCGCGCAGGGCGTGTTTGTCGGAGGGAGCAGGGCGTGGATCGCGCACGCTCATGGCGCGCAAATTGAAGACGGAAACCAGATAACCGCAAGCCGTGCACAGGATGGCGACGGGCGCCGACAGCATTTGCACCAGCACGCCGGCCAGGCCGGGGCCGATCAGGCGCGAAGCCGATTCGGTGGCGGCAAATTTCGACTGCGCATCGATCAAGCCATCGCGGCCCACCAGAAAAGTCAGAAACACCTGCTCGGCGCCGCCGCCGACGACGAAGCCCGTGCCGATGATGAATCCCACTATATATAACCAGGGCATCGACAGCACGCCGCACCAGTAGGCGACGGCCACGCTGGCCAGGGCCAGGCCGGACATGCTTTCGCTGAACAGCATGATCGGGTGCTTGCTGCGCCGGTCCAGCAGCACGCCGACGGGCAAGCCGAAGAGGGCGAACGGCAGCGCCTGCAGCGCGACCAGTACACCCATCTGTTCCGGCGTCGCATGCAGCAGCAGTACCGCGCACAGGGGCAGGGCCAGCGAGGTGATCTGGGCGCCGAAGCAATTGAGGCCGTTGCTGAACCACAGGCGGCGAAAATTGACGCTGGCGGCGCTGCCGTCGCCGCGCAGGTAGCGGGCGCAATATTGGAGGAAGGAGGAGAAAATACGCTGCTCGATGAAAGGTGATCAGGCCCACAATAATAGCAGCGCACCTGCCGCGCCGCTGCCGTTAGCCGCTACAATCGTTGCACCGTTCATCGAGAGGAGACACTATGCAATACGAAGACCTGATCATCGACATCCAGGACAAGGTGGCGATCATCCGCCTGAACCGTCCCAAGGCCTTGAACGCCTTGAACGACAACATGATGAATGAGCTGGGCGACGCCTTGCTGAAATTCGACGCCGACGAGAATATCGGCTGTATCGTGCTCACGGGCAGCGAAAAAGCTTTTGCCGCCGGTGCCGATATCGCCGCCATGGCCGATTACACGTATCCCGATACCTTTACCCAGGGCTACATCAGCCGCAACTGGGAACATATCTTGCGCGTGCGCAAACCGGTGGTGGGTGCGGTGGCTGGCTATGCACTCGGTGGCGGCTGCGAACTGGCCATGATGTGCGATTTCCTGATCGCTGCCGACAGCGCCAAATTCGGCCAGCCGGAAATCAAGGTCGGCGTCACGCCAGGCGCGGGCGGTACGCAGCGTTTGCCGCGCGCCATCGGCAAGGCCAAGGCCATGGATCTGCTGTTGACGGCGCGCACCATCGATGCCGCCGAGGCGGAACGCATCGGCCTGGTGTCGCGCGTCGTGCCGGCCGATAAGTTGCTGGAAGAAACGCTGGCTGCCGCCAAGACCATCGCCGCCATGCCGACCTCGGTGGCCATGATGATCAAGGATTGCGTCAACCGCGCCTTTGAAACGACCTTGACCGATGGCGTCGCCTACGAGCGCCGCTTGTTCCAGGCCGCCTTCGGCACGCCTGCACAAAAAGAAGGCATGCACGCTTTCCTGGAAAAGCGCTTGCCAAACTTCGACGGTCTTTGATATGATTCGCCTCCCCGATGAGACGCACTAGTTTGCGGCACAAAAGGGACGGCCTTCCGGGGCTGGGTAGTAAAAAAGAAGGTTGACGAATTAGCCGAAACGCTTCATACTCTTCCTTCTTCGCAGCTGACAAACACAACGCTTTGTCGATAGCGCGAAAGCAGTAACCGAATACAGTTCTTTAACAATTAACAGTCGATAAGTGTGGGCATTTGATGTAGTGCAGCAGTGATCTTCGGATTGCTGTAATACTTAAAATATCAAATGTTCACAAGAAATAATGAAATAGGATACTTCTTCGGAAGTAGCCTGTCAGTTTTTTGAGTGAGCAAATCTTTTGCAATGCAAAAGATTTGGATGGTAGTGATACTGTCCGACCTGTCAGAAATGACATTAAACAGAGATTAAACTGAAGAGTTTGATCCTGGCTCAGATTGAACGCTGGCGGCATGCCTTACACATGCAAGTCGAACGGCAGCACGGAGCTTGCTCTGGTGGCGAGTGGCGAACGGGTGAGTAATATATCGGAACGTACCCTGGAGTGGGGGATAACGTAGCGAAAGTTACGCTAATACCGCATACGATCTAAGGATGAAAGTGGGGGATCGCAAGACCTCATGCTCGTGGAGCGGCCGATATCTGATTAGCTAGTTGGTAGGGTAAAAG